>CAWCDN010000017.1:0-70627 GCA_963794355.1 uncultured Actinomycetota bacterium | reverse complement strand
AGGACGCGAATGGGAGGCGCACCCCGAGGGAACGCATACCTCATGCTCCGAGCGTACGACGCCCTGCCGGCGGTCAGGAACCGCCGGGCAGGGGCTGCCAGCTCAACGGCCCCGAGGCGCCCCTGAGGAAGCGGATCCTCACGGTCGCGCCGTCCCCGTCCAGGCGCCGCACGGTCGCGCCGCTGTTCAGGGACGAGACGGCCACGGTGGTGCCGTCCGGCGACCACACGAGGTTCGGCGCGAGACCCCCACAGAAACATGTGCCGGCGTGGACCAGGTGGTTCACCCCCGAGGCGTCGGATCGGATGTCCAGGACGTCGAGCTGGTAGGGGCCGGTGGGCGCATCCGCGGGGTCCACCGGACTCGCGGTGAGCACCGCGATCCGGTCACGTGTCGGCGCCCACCCGACCGAGAGCAGGACCGCGAGTCCGCTCGGATCGCTGTCGAACCTGGTGGGGTAGGACAAGACCTCGGCCTGGTGGGATCCGTCCGAGTCGATCCGATAGACACCCTGCATCCTCACCGGAGACGTCACCAGGAAGGCGAGCCGATCCGACGACGGAGCCCAGCTCAAGGACCTGACTGCCTCCGCCCCGCTCAGGGGTATCGGTCGCACGGACCCGGTGGTCGCATCCACCAGGCCGAGCACGTCTCCGTCGATCCCGGCAGCGGCGAAGGCCCGTCCGTCGGGTGACCACGCGATGGCGGTGCACGACGCGCACGGGAGCGTTCGGGTCTCCCCGGAGCGCACGTCGGTGATCAGGATCCCGCCCGCGAGCACCGCCACGTCGGTGCCGTCGGGCGACCAGGTCGGCGACGACCCGACACCGATCGGTGGCACCACCAGTCCGACCGGGTTGCGCCAGGTCGACGTTCCGTCCCCGAACAGCGCACCGTTGGCGCGCGGGGCCACACTCGCCGTACTGGTGGGCGAGGAGGGTCCCGGCCCCGTCGGGGCACTCTGGGGATGACGGGGAGTGGCGGTCAGCACGACCGCTACGGCCACCGCGAGGGCCGCCGCAGGGGCGGCCATGGCCAGACGCCGCCGAGTGCGGGTGCGCTGCACCGAGGCCAGCATGTCCGGGGCCGACAGGTCCTCGGCCACCCGGTCGCGCAGACCCTGGGCAGCCTGCCGCCCACGCTCGTCGAGACTCATCGGTCTTCCTCCCGCTCGATCTCGAGCTGCGCGGCCAAGGTGTGACGCCCGCGGTGCAGGTGCACCTTGGCGGAGCCCTCGCTGATGCCCAGGGTGCGAGCGATGTCCGCCACGCCGAGGCCGTAGACGTAGCGCAGCGCGATCGACTGCGCCTGTCGTCGCGGCAGTGCCGACACCCGGGCCCAGAACTCGTCGTCGACCCCCGTCGTACCGACGATGTCCGGGCGACCCTGGGCCCAGGTGCGGTCGGTCAGCCGCACCAGCGCGCGGACCTCCACCATCCGGCGGCGGAACGTCGACACCGCGAGATTGGCGCAGACGCGACGGGCGAACGCGGCGGGATGGTCGCGGCGCCCGACC
The DNA here is from genome assembly GCA_963794355.1 of uncultured Actinomycetota bacterium. Taxonomy (GTDB): domain Bacteria; phylum Actinomycetota; class Actinomycetes; order Propionibacteriales; family Nocardioidaceae; genus Nocardioides. The sequence continues at coordinate 69,111 of CAWCDN010000017.1, read as the reverse complement.
TCGCGCCATCGGCGGTAGGTCGCGAGCATCGCCTCCTGTGCGACGTCCTCGGCGTGGGCGCGCCCGCAGAGACTCGCGGCCAGGCTGACCAGCCCGCCGATCTCGGCGAGGTAGAAGGCGTCGAACGGCGGCAGGGCCTCCGCGACCGGCGGCCCGGCGGACAGGATGTCGGCATCCGTCTCCGCCGGGATCGGCTGACCGGCCACCGGTCGCTGCTGCGCCATGTCTGATGATCGTCCTCGCCCCTGGATCGGTTGACACGTCGCGCGAAAATCTCCCGGCGAGGCGGGAGGCACCCGTTCCGCTGCGGGCGAGGAGGTTGCGTGGCAGGGTGAGACGCTCCGATTCCCCCACCCTCGGAGGCACCATGCGCACCACGCCCCTGTGGGCCGCCCTGGCCGCGGTCGCCCTCGCCCTTCCCGTCTCGGCCCAGGCTGCCGGCCACGAGCACACGCCGGCCGCCCGCACCGCGACAGTGAAGCCACGCTCGGCCGCCTGGGAGGCGCGGGTCATCGCCCTGACGAACCAGCGGCGAGAGGCCCACGGCCGCAAGCCGCTCAAGGCCGCACCGTGCCCCGACGGCTTCGCCGAGCCGTGGACCCGCCACCTCGCGACCGAGCGGGTGCTGGTGCACCAGGATCTCGGGCCGATGCTGAGGTGCCCCCACACGGACACGGCCGGGGAGAACATCGCATTCGGGTACGAGACCCCGCGGGCGCTGGTCACCGCGTGGATGCACTCCGCCGGACACCGCGCCAACATCTTGAACCCGCACTTCCACCGGATCGGCGTCTCCGGCTGGCGCGCGACCGACGGTACGACGTACGCGACGCAGGACTTCGTCGGCTGAGTCCCGATGCGTCAGGTGCGCAGCAGGGTGTCGAGCCGGCGCCGCACGATGACCAGGCCGATCAGGCCCATCACCACGAGGTAGACCACCGAGATCGCCGACGCCCAGGTGATCACGCCGGTCGTCAGCTCGCGGCACAGCACGACGCCCCGGTAGAGCGGCGTCACCTCGACCACCCACCGCAGCACGCCGTGGAAGGCCGTGACCGGGAAGAACGTGCCCGAGAACAGGAACAGCGGCAGCTGGAGGAGGGTGATCTTCTCGAAGTCCTGCCACGACGACATCCAAGTCGTGGCCGCCATCGCCACCGCGCTGAAGGCGAAGCCGATCAGCAGCGTCGCGGGAAGGGCGAGGACCGCCCACCAGGTGTGCACGAGACCCAGGGCCCACATCACGACCAGGAACGCCGCGGAGTACGACGCCCCACGCAGCTGGCCCCAGAGGATCTCGCCGCGGGCGATGTCGCTGGTGGTCAGCGGAGTCGCGAGCATCTGGTCGTAGAGCTTGTCGTACTTGAGCTTGAAGAAGACGTTGAAGGTCGAGTCGAGCAGGGCACCGTTGAACGCCGAGGCCGCCAGCATCCCGGGCGCGACGAACTCGGCGTAGGGGATGGTGTGCCCGTTGAGGTCGAACGACGGGATCAGCTTGCCGACCCCGACCCCGATCGAGAGCAGGTAGAAGACCGGCTCGAGGAAGCCGGTCAGGAACAGCTTCCACAGGCGGCGGTAGACGATGTAGTTGCGGGCCAGCACCACGCGGGTGCTGGGCGGCAGCACGGTCGCGGCCAGCACGCTCACTGGGCGAGCCTCGTGGTGAGGGTGCGGATCGCGAGCCACCAGCCGATCACCGTCACGACGATCAGGACGCCGAGGTTGATCGCGGCGGTGCTCCACACCATGGTGTCGAGGCAGAGCATCCGGGTCAGGTTGACGCCGTGCCACAGCGGCGTGCAGCGGGCGACCCACTCCCCGAACGTGCCGAGGTTGCTGATCGGGAAGAACGCCCCGGAGAACAGGAACAGAGGGATCAGTCCGAGCCGGAAGATCAGCCCGAACGACTCCGGGCCGTCCACGTGGGCGCTGAAGGCGAAGGTGAGCGTGCCGAACGCCATCCCGACCAGGATCGTCACCAGCCAGGCCAGCGGCGGCCCCCACCAGCTCTCGAAGACACCGAACGGCGCCATCACCAGGAAGTAGACGCCGCAGGTCGCGGCGATGCGCACGAGGACGAACAGCAGCATCGCGTTCGCGAGGTCGCGGACCGCCAGTGGGGTCGCGAGCTGGGCGTAGAACGACTTCTGCCACTTGATCGCGGCCATCACCGGGTACGTCGTCTCGGCGACGCCGGTGGTCATCGCCTGGGCGGCGATCAGCCCGGGCACGATGAACGCGAGGTACGACGTGGCGCCGTCGAGCTGGGCCGGGTCGGCAGTGACGAAGCCACCGAGCAGCACCCCCATCGCCAGCACGTAGAGCAACGGGGACAGGAAGGACGAGACGATCGAGCCCTTCCAGGTGCGCTTGTAGAAGGTCCACCAGTAGTCGACCTGGCGGCCGATCCCCTGGCGGACCGACAGGGTGCCGGCCGGTGCGTCCGTCGTCGTGGTCGCCATCAGTCGACGAGCGTCCGGCCGGTGAGGCGGAGGAAGACGTCCTCCAGCGTGGAACGTCGTACGAGAGTCGCGATCGGGTCGAGCCCGCGCTCGTGGACCTTGGCCAGCACGTGCTCACCGTCGTGGCTGTAGACCAGGATCCGGTCGGGCAGGACCTCGACCCGCTCGCCGAGATCGGCGATCTTCTCGGCGGTGGCGTCGTGGTCGCCGACCGGGAACCGGAGCTCGGCGACCTCGCGTGTGGAGTGCTCGCGGATCAGGTCGAGGGGCGAGCCCTCGGCTGCGATGAGGCCCTTGTCCATGACCACGAGCCGGTCACAGATTTGCTCGGCCTCATCCATGTAGTGGGTCGTCAGGACGAGGGTCACTCCCTGCTGCTTGAGCCGGAACAGCCGGTCCCAGACGACGTGCCGGGCCTGGGGGTCGAGGCCGGTGGTGGGCTCGTCGAGCAGTAGGAGGTCGGGGCGGTTGATCAGCGACCTGGCGATGGTGAGGCGGCGCTTCATGCCGCCCGACAGGGCCTCGACCTTGGCGTCGCGCTTCTCGGCGAGCTGCACGAACTCGAGGAGCTCGTCGGCCCGGGCCCGCACCTCGGCCTTCGGGATCCCGAAGTAGCGGCCGTAGATGTAGAGGTTGTCGAAGACGTTGAGCTCGGTGTCGAGGTTGTCCTCCTGGGGACAGACGCCGAGGCGGGCACGGATCGCCGGGCCCTCGGCGTCGGGGTCCATCCCGAGGATCCGGAGCTCTCCCCCACTGACCGGCGAGACGGCCGCGATCATCCGCATCGTCGACGACTTGCCCGCGCCGTTGGGGCCGAGGAAGCCGAACGCCTCGCCGCGTCGTACGTCGAGATCGATGCCCTTGACGGCCTCGACCGTGTCCCCGGACTTCGAGCTGAACGACTTGCGGAGGTCGCGGGCCCGGATCATCGCTTCGCTCGACACCCGGCTGACCCTACAAAGATCCGCCGACACTCCCCACCGACTTCTTCTCGGGTGTCGGTGCGGGTTTCTCGTCACCGTGCCCGGGCCACCAGGCGGCGTGCCCGATCAGGGCGGTCAGCGACGGCGTGAAGAACATCGCCATCACGAACGCGGCCACGAAGATGCCGAACGAGATCGAGAACCCGAGCGCAGTGAGCAGGGCGTTGCCGCCGAGCATCAGCGACGCGAAGGTGCCGGACAGGATCAGGCCGGCGGCCGCCACGGTCGGGCCGGCGTGCTTGAGGGCCTCCGCTGCGGCTCGATGGCTGTCGAGCCCTTCGCGGGCCTCCTCGCGCAGCCGCGCGATCATCAAGATGTTGTAGTCGGTGCCGAGCGCGACCACGAACAGGTAGATGTAGATCGGCAGCAGGAAGATCAGGCCGGGTCGGCCTCCGAGGTGCTGGAAGACCAGCACCGCAGCGCCCAGGGTCGCGCCGAAGCCGAGCACCACCGAGGCCATCAGGTAGATCGGTGCGACGAGGCTGCGCAGCAGGAGCGCCAGGATCAGCATGATCACCAGTGCTGCGACGGGGAAGACGACCAGGTAGTCGCGGTTCATCGCCTTCTGGAAGTCAACGAAGACCGAGGTGGTGCCACCCACGAGCGCCTCCGTGCCCTCGGGCGCCGCAGCGTGGGCCGCGTCTCGGATCGGGCCCTTCACGTCGGCCAGCGCCTGGTCGGAGGTCGGGTCCTCCTCGAGCACGACGCTGAACGACGCGGTCGTCTTGTCCGCGCTCAAGGTCGGCGGGCCGACCTGCCCGACGCCCTGCGCCTTGCCGAGGTCAGCGGCGTACGCCGTGAGCTCGTCCTCGGTGAGCGGCTGACCGTCGGTCGAGGTGAGGAGCACCGGCGTCGGGTCGGTGGCGCCGGCCGGCAGGCCCTCCTGCAGGGTGCGCAGGGCGACGGCCGACTCGACGTCCTTGGGAGCGCCGGAGTCGCCGAGGTCGAAGTTGGGGTTGAAGCCGATCGCGAAGATCGCCAGCACGCCCAGCACCAGCCCGGACGCGAGGGCGTACCGGCCCGGCCGACGACCGAGGGAGTCGCCGAGCGCTGCGAAGCGCGCACCCTTCGGCTCGACCTGCCACGACTTCGAGGGCCAGAAGACCTTGGTGCCCAGCAGGGAGACGATCGCGGGCACCAGCGTGAGCGCGGCGACGACGGTGACCGCCACGGCGATCGCCAGCGCCGGGCCGATCGACTTGAAGATGCCGAGCGAGCTCAGCACGAGCGCCATGAACGACACGATGACCGCTCCGCCGGCCGACGCGATCGCCTCGCCGGCGCGGGTGACCGCCTGCTGCACCGCGGTCCGGCTCTCCTCGCCGGTGCGCAGGCGTTCTCGGTAGCGGAACAGGAAGAAGAGGATGTAGTCGGTGCCGATGCCGAACAGCACCACGATCAGGATCACCTGGATCGAGCTGTCGGTCTTGAGGTCGAAGATGTTGTTCGCCACGCCGATCAGGCCGACGGCGACCTGTGAGACCAGGCCGATCACGAGGATCGGCAGCACGGCGAGGATCACGCTGCGGAAGATGAGGATCATCAGCACGAGGATCAGCCCGAACGTCGCGATGCCGACGATCGCCTCGGCGTTCTTCGACGCCTCCTGTGAGTCGAGCGCCTGGGCCGCGGCGCCGGTGATGCCGAGGCGGAGGTCGGTGCCCTTGACGAGGTCCTGGCCGTCGACCCTCAGCTGCTTGGCGGCGTCGAGGGCGTCGGGGTCGTAGGGGTTCTTGTCCTTGGCGATGCCGACCACAGCGATCTGGACCAGCTTGTTCCGCGAGGGCGGCTGGGCCTGGATGCCGGCGAAGACCGGGTCGAGCTTGGGCTGGAGGCCCGTCACGACCTTCTGCACGTCCGCGCTGTCGGCGGCGGTGAGCGGCTTCCCGTCCTGCCGGTCGAAGACCAGGATCGCCCCGACCGCGCTCTGCTCGGGGAACGCATCGGCCTGCAGGTTGGCGGCCCGGATCGACTCGTACTTGCTCGGCAGGAACTCCGACTGGTCGCTCGTCGCGCTCAGCTTGGGAGCTGTCGCGATGATGACGACCGATACGACGATCCAGCCCAGGATGACCAACCAAGGGTGCCGGGTCGCAAGCCGGCCGAGTCCGGTGAACACGAGGGCGAGACTACCCAGAAGGGTGAGACGCCCGGCCGTGGGGTGGAGCCCCTAGCGTGTGGTGCATGGACCGTCAGCACGCCCGTTCCGGATCGCCGTTCGAGGACACCATCGGCTTCAGTCGGGCCGTGCGGGTCGGCCACACCGTGGCCGTCGCCGGCACGGCGCCGGTCTGGCCCGACGGCAGCGTCGACCCCGATCCCACCGTCCAGGCGCGACGCTGCTGGGAGATCGCCCTCGCCGCCCTCGAGGAGATCGGCGGGCGGGTCGAGGACGTCGTACGCACGCGCCAGTACCTCGTCACGCCCGACATCGCGGACGCGGTCGGCGCGGTGCACGGCGAGGTGTTCGGCCAGGTGCGCCCGGCGAGCACGATGGTGGTCGTGGTCGGCCTGCTCGACCCCAGGTGGTTGGTCGAGGTGGAGCTGGACGCGGTGGTGGACTGAGCCGGCGCTGGTGGCGGCTCACGCCAGGTGTGCGACCACGTCCTCGACCAGCCTGACGATGCGTCGGGCGTCCGTGCGGGAGGGATCCTGCTCCGGGTCGTAGATCGCCACGCTCCAGCCGATGCAGCCGCCCTGGCCGACCGCGGTGGTGAGAAGCCTGGTGAGGGTGTCCCAGGTCATGCCGCCGGGTTCGCCGGCATCGCCGGGGACTCCCTGGGCTGCGAACTCCGCCGGATCGAGGACGTCGAGATCCACGTGCAGCCACCACCGCGCGGCGGTCGCCCGCAGGTGCTCCACCGCCTGGCGCGCGGACTCCTCGGGGTGGGCGGAGATCTCGCGCGCGTCGCGGAACCACACGCCGTAATCACGGAGCGACCCGACGTTGAAACGCTGGCGCCAGGCCTGGTCTCGAGGACCCAGCATCGCCAACGCGTTCGTGTCGAGCGCTCCTCGGCACTCGGCGAGCGGGCCTCGGAGGAGCCCCCCGGTCAGACCGAGCAGCAGGCCGATCTCGGTGTTGGCCGCCTCGCCGTCCTCGGACACGTCCAGCGGCATGGTGTCCTCGTGGCCGTCCACGAACACGAGGCCGACCGGCCCAGACATGCGTCGCAGGGCGGGGATCGTCCCCAGCAACGTGGTGCAGTCACCACCGTGCACGAGAGGGAACCGGCCGGCCGAGACCGCAGCGACCACGCGTGACCCGACGCCCTCGATCATGTCCAGGAGTGCCGCCTCGTTCATCAGCGAGGTCGCCGCGCCGCGGCGGGGATCAGGGGCCGGCAGCGCGAGGTCGCCCCCGTCCGCCACCTCGCGCGACGCGAGCGCCGTCGTCAGGCCCGACGCCCTGAGCACCTCGGACGCACTCGACTGATGACCGGCCCTGCCAAAGCCGTCGAACGGCACGCCGACGAGCTCGATGTCACCCATCCCGGCATCCTCGCCCACGGGGCCCGGCCCACGCACTGCGTGGTCAGACCCACTGGATGTGTCGAAGCGGCAGTGCTCGGCCCCTGAGCGCTGTCGTCGGTGGTTGAGGAGGTCGCTCTGCGACCGTCTCGAAGCGACCCTGACCATCTCTGGCTGGTCGAGACCGCTCCACGGACGCACGTACGTCACCGGGTTTCGAGACAGGCGCCAGGCGCCTTCCTCCACCATCGGTGCGGCCAGAGCGCCTTCCTCCACCACGGGTGCGCCAGAGCGCCTTCCCCGACCACCGGTGTCGGCGGCGTGAGCAAGGATGGAGGCATGCCCGAGGCCCATCCCGCGCTGGCGCGCTTCAGCGCGCCGACGCGTACGTGGTTCGGCGCGGCGTTCGCGGAACCGACGCCCGCGCAGGACGGCGCGTGGGAGGCGATCTCGCAGGGTCGCCACGCCTTGGTGGTGGCGCCGACCGGCTCCGGCAAGACGCTCTCGGCGTTCCTCTGGGCGATCGACCGGCTGCTGGCGGAGCCACGCACGGAGAAGTCCGGCACCCGCGTCCTCTACGTCTCCCCGCTCAAGGCCCTGGCCGTCGACGTCGAGCGCAACCTGCGCGCCCCGTTGATCGGCATCCGCCAGACCGCCGAGCGACTCGGCGAGCGGGTCCCGGAGGTGAGTGTCGGCATCCGCTCCGGCGACACTCCGGCGGCAGAACGACGCACCCTGGCCCGCACGCCCCCCGACATCTTGATCACCACGCCCGAGTCGCTCTTCCTGATGCTCACCAGCCAGGCCCGCGAGAGCCTGCGCCACGTCGAGACGGTGATCGTCGACGAGGTGCACGCCGTCGCCGGCACCAAGCGCGGCGCACACCTCGGCCTCAGCCTCGAGCGCCTCGACGCGCTCCTCACCGAGCCCGCGCAGCGGGTCGGGCTCTCCGCGACCGTCCGACCGCTCGAGGAGGTGGCCCGCTTCCTCGGCGGTACGACGCCGGTCGAGATCGTGGCCCCGCCCTCGGTCAAGCAGTGGGACCTCAAGGTCGTCGTGCCCGTCGAGGACATGACCTCACCCGCGCCGTACGACGACTCCGACGAGGCCGACGACAGCGGACGCGAGGCCGCCTCGATCTGGCCCCACGTCGAGAACCACGTGGCCGACCTGATCGAGCAACACCGCTCGACCATCGTGTTCGCCAACTCACGGCGGCTGGCGGAGCGGCTGACCGCGCGGCTCAACGAGATCGCGGCCGAGCGCGCGGGCGTGGGACTCGAGACCACCATCGAGTCGCCGGCCGAGATCATGGCCCAGTCCGGCGCGTCGTACGGCGCTCCCCCGGTGATCGCCAAGGCGCACCACGGCTCGGTCTCCAAGGAGCAGCGGGCGCTCATCGAGGACGACCTCAAGCGCGGCCGGCTCCCCTGCGTGGTCGCCACCAGCAGCCTCGAGCTCGGCATCGACATGGGTGCGGTCGACCTGGTGATCCAGATCGAGTCGCCACCGAGCGTCGCCAGCGCCCTCCAGCGCGTGGGTCGTGCCGGCCACCAGGTCGGCGAGGTGAGCCGCGGCGTGCTCTTCCCCAAGCACCGCGGCGACCTCGCCCAGACAGCCGTCGCCGTGGAGAGGATGCGCTCCGGCCTGATCGAGTCCCTGCGCATCCCCACCAACCCGCTCGACGTGCTCGCGCAACAGATCGTCTCGATGCTGGCGATGGAGGCGTGGTCGGTCGACGAGCTGTTCGACCTGGTACGACGGTCCGCGTCGTACACCCAGCTCCCGCGCGGCGCCTTCGACGCGACCCTCGACCTGCTCAGCGGCCGCTACCCCAGCGACGAGTTCGCCGAGCTGAGGCCGCGCATCGTCTGGGACCGCGTCACCGGGCAGCTCACGGGCCGGCCGGGTGCCCAGCGGCTGGCGGTCACCAGCGGCGGAACCATCCCCGACCGGGGGCTCTTCGGCGTCTTCCTGGTCGGCGGCGAAGGACCCGGACGACGGGTCGGTGAGCTCGACGAGGAGATGGTCTACGAGTCCCGCGTTGGCGACGTCTTCGCGCTCGGCGCGACCAGCTGGCGGATCGAGGACATCACCCACGACCGAGTCCTGGTGACGCCGGCCCCCGGCGTGCCGGGGCGGCTGCCGTTCTGGAAGGGCGACGCGCTCGGTCGGCCCGCCGAGCTCGGTGAGGCGATCGGCGCCTTCACCCGCGAGCTGGGGTCGTCGTCGCGCGAGAGCGCGGTGGCCGTCGCGGAGGAGCGCGGTCTGGACCCCTGGGCCGCGGGCAACCTGGTCGGCTATGTGCACGAGCAGGTCGAGTCCACCGGCGTGCTGCCGAGCGACCGGACCCTGGTGGTCGAGAAGTTCCGCGACGAGCTCGGTGACTGGCGGCTGGTGGTCCACTCCCCCTACGGCACACCGGTGCACGCGCCCTGGGCGCTGGCGATCAACGCACGTCTGCGCGAGCGCTACGGCATCGACGGACAGGCGATCGCCTCCGACGACGGCATCGTGATCCGCATCCCCGACACCGACGCCGAGCCGCCGACGGGCGAGCTGATCGCCTTCGAGCCCGACGAGATCGACGACCTGGTCACGCAGGAGGTCGGCGGCTCCGCGCTGTTCGCCTCGCGGTTCCGCGAGTGCGCCGCACGAGCGCTCCTGCTGCCGCGCCGCGACCCCGGTCGTCGTTCCCCCCTGTGGCAGCAGCGTCAGCGCAGCGCGGCGCTGCTCGAGGTCGCCTCGAAGTACCCGTCGTTCCCGATCGTGCTCGAGGCCGTGCGCGAGTGCCTGCAGGACGTCTACGACCTCCCAGCGCTGGTCGGGCTGATGCGTAGGGTGCAGCGCCGCGAGATCGGCATCCACGACGTCGACACCCACCAGCCCTCGCCGTACGCCCGGACCCTGCTCTTCGGCTACGTCGCCCAGTTCGTCTACGAAGGCGACTCCCCCATCGCCGAACGGCGGGCCGCCGCTCTGGCTCTCGACCAAGGACTCCTGGCCGAGCTGCTGGGCCGGGCCGAGCTGCGCGAGCTGCTCGACCCCGACGTCCTCGCCGAGATCGAGGCCACCCTTCAGCGCACCGACCCCGAGCGCCGCGTGCGCGACGCCGAGGGCGTCGCCGACCTGCTCCGCTGGCTCGGGCCGCTGACGACCGACGAGGTGGCGGCCCGCAGCACCGACGGAGCCGCGAGCGCCGAGTGGCTGGCCGCGCTGGCGGACGCACGGCGCGCGGTCGTCGTACGGATGGCGGGTGAGGAGCGGTGGACGGCAGTCGAGGACGTCGGCCGACTGCGCGACGGCCTCGGCGTACCCGTACCCCCGGGCGTGCCGGACGCGTTCACCGAGCCCGTCGACGATCCCCTCGCCGACCTCGTCGGCCGGTTCGCCCGGACCCACGGTCCGTTCACGGTCGCCGACGTCTCCGCACGCCTCGGTCTCGGTGCCGCGGTCGCCCGCCAGACGCTGCAACGACTCGGTGGCCAGGGCCGCGTGCTCGAGGGCGAGTTCCGGCCGTCGGGGTCGGGCACGGAGTGGTGCGACGCCGAGGTGCTCCGGATGCTGCGCCGCCGGTCGCTGGCCCGCCTGCGCCAGGAGGTCGAGCCCGTCGAGCCCGCAGCCATGGGTCGCTTCCTGCTGGCCTGGCAGCACCTCAACCGGGCCCAGCGCGGTCGCCCGCGCGGCGTCGACGGCCTGCTCCAGGTCGTCGACCAGCTGTCCGGGTACGCCGCCCCGGCCTCGGCCTGGGAGTCGCTGATCCTGCCCGCGCGCCTGCCCGACTACGAGCCTGCTCTGCTCGACGAGCTGACCGCCTCGGGTGAGGTCACCTGGGCCGGCCAGGCCACCTTGCCCGGCCACGACGGGTGGGTGTCGCTCCACCTCGGCGACCAGGCACCCCTGACCTTGCCCCTGGCCGAGCCGGGAGCCGAGCAGGAGTGGGGCGAGGTCCACCAGGCCGTCCTCGACGCGCTCGCCCCGGGAGGCGCGTGGTTCTTCCGCCAGCTGGCCGCGGCCACCGGCGCGTCCGATCGCGCCGTCGCAGAGGCCCTCTGGGAGCTGGTCTGGGCCGGCCTCGTCACCAACGACACGTTCGCGCCCCTGCGCGCCCTCACCTCCGGCTCGGGCACCCACCGCACCCGGAGGGCGGCGCCCCGGGCCCGACCGAGCCGGCCCGGCCGGACCGGTCTCCGCGCGGCCCCGCCCGCGACCTCCGGTCGCTGGGCGCTGCTCCCCGCGCTCGACCCCGACCCGACGCGGCGTGCGCACGCCACGGCCGAGCGGATGCTCGAGCGACACGGCGTGGTCACCCGCGGGGCGGTGGTCTCCGAGCGCACGGTCGGCGGCTTCGCCGCCGTCTACAAGGTGCTCTCGGCGTTCGAGGACTCCGGCCGCTGCCGTCGCGGCTACTTCGTGGAGGGGCTCGGGGCGGCGCAGTTCGGCACCGCCGGCGCCGTCGACCGGCTCCGCACCTTCGCCGACGCCCGCGGTGACTCCGGGGAGTCCAAGCCCGAGGCCGTCACCCTCGCCGCCACCGACCCCGCCAACCCGTTCGGTGCCGCGCTTCCCTGGCCCGAGCGCGAAGCCTCCGGGGGCCACCGGCCGGGGCGCAAGGCAGGGGCCCTCGTCGTCCTGGTCGACGGAGCGCTCACCCTCTACGTCGAGCGCGGCGGCAAGACCCTGCTGACCTGGTCCGACGACGCGACGGTGCTCGGTCCGGCAGCCCAGTCGCTCTCCGAGGCCGGCCGTCGCGGCGCGCTCGGCCGCCTGACCGTGGAGAAGGCCGACGGTGAGCAGATCCTCGGCGGGGGCTCCACACCGCTGCGCGAGGCACTCGACGCCGCCGGGTTCGTGTCGACCCCGCGCGGGCTGAGGCTGCGTGGCTAGCGGTGCCTGAGGGCGACACCGTCCACCGAGCGGCGCGCACGCTCGACCGGGCGCTCAGCGGCCGGGTGCTCGCCGCGACCGACTTCCGGGTGCCGGCGTTCGCCACCTGGGACCTCGCCGGCGCGACGATCAGCGAGACCGTCTCGCGCGGCAAGCACCTGCTCACCCGGATCGACGGCGACTCCCCCTGGACTCTCCACACCCACCTGAAGATGGAGGGCGGCTGGCGGGTGCTGCTGCCCGGTGCCCGCTGGCCCCGCCCGGCCCATACCGCCCGCGTCGTCCTCACCACCGACGAGGCCGTGGCCGTGGGGTTCGCCCTCGGCGTCGTCGAGATCGTGGCCCGCGACCGCGAGCACGACCTCGTCGGCCACCTCGGCCCCGACCTGCTCGGGCCGGACTGGGACGCCGACGAGGCCGTGCGCCGGCTGTGCGAGCAGCCCGACCGCACGATCAAGGAGGCGCTGCTCGACCAGACGCGCCTCGCAGGTGTCGGCAACATGTACGCCGCCGAGCTCTGCTTCATCACCGGCGTCGCCCCCGAGCGACCGGTGTCGGACGTGCCCGACCTGCGACGGATGGTCGACCGCGCCCACCAGCTGCTCGTCCTCAACAGCCGCCGCGCCCAGCAGAGCACCACCGGCGACCTCGCTCGGGGGAGGCAGTTCTGGGTCTACGACCGCGCTGGTCGGCCCTGCCGACGCTGCGGCACGACGATCCGGCAGACGCTGCTCGGCGACGAGGGCCGCGAGCGTACGACGTTCGCCTGCCCCCGCTGCCAGACCTAGCGTCCTCCGGCCGGCGCCCAGAGCCGCGTCACCACGTCGACGGCGCGGACGGCGACGACGATCCCGGTCGCCACGACGGCGGCGGCGATCAGGAAGCCGATCTCCGCCTCGGTGAGCCCGGTGCTGTCGGACACCGCCCGACGCAGGTGGCGCGACGTCAGTTCCATGCCGCCACTGTGCCACGCCAGCCCAGGAATGGATCACCCGTGCAGGGTGACGCCGCGGTCTCGACGCCCTCCGTACCGTCGACCCACTGCACCTCAGCCACGGCCGGAAGGGCGACCTCCATGTGGGCCAGTCTGGTCCCGCTGATCATCGGCAGCGCCATCTTGCCGATGCAGATCATCGTCACCCTCCTGCTGCTGCGTTCACCGAGCGGGCTCCGCTCCGCGGCGGCCTTCGTCACCGGGATGACCGCCATGCGGCTGCTTCAGGGTGTCCTGCTCGGACTGCTGATCCTGCCGGCCCAGGCCCAGCAGACCGAGCTCGAGTCCGGTGCCGGCCCGATGGTGACCTCGACCCTGCTGGTGATCGGCATCTTGCTGCTCGCCACGGCACTGCACCAGGCGATCACGGGCGAGGACCTCGACTCCCCACCCCCGCGGTGGATCGGCATGGCCGCGACGATGAAGCCGTCCACCGCGTTCGGACTCGGTCTGGGCATCATCGCGGTCGGCGCGAAGTGGTGGGTGTTCACGATCGGCGCCGTGGCTGCGATCATCGACGCCGACCTCGGCCGGCCCACCCGGGCGCTGACCTACCTGCTGTTCGTGGTGCTGGCGGAGGCGCCGGTGCTGGTCTTCGTGGTCGGCTCCGCCCTCGCACCGCAGCGCTCCGAGCCACTGCTCGACGCCGTGGCGAGGTGGCTGCAACGCCACAACCACCGGATCGTGATCGTGGCGTGCCTGGTGTTCGGCGTGTGGTTCGTGGTGAAGGCGCTCGTCGACTTCGGCGTCTTCTGAGACACGCTGCCCGGTCAGGCGGCAGAGGCGGCGGACGCGACCACGGGACGACGTGTGGTGATCGGCGTCGGGGCGGTGGCGGCCTCTTCGACCGCGACGGCGACCGAGACGTCGCGGAGCACCTCCGACAGCGGGGCGTCGAGGGCCGTGCACAGCGAGGCGAGGAGCTCGGAGGACGCTTCCTTCTGCCCGCGCTCGATCTCGGAGATGTAGCCCAGGCTCACCCGTGCCTCGGCGGAGACCTGCCGCAGGGTCAGACCTTGCTCGAGGCGACGCTCGCGCAGGACGTCGCCCAGCAATCGGCGGAACAGCGCCATCTGGGTCCTCCTGATCGTGAACGGCTGGGTGGTGAGCGGGATGTGCAAGGTGGCTGTGGCAGAAACGCTACCCGAGAGGGGGTTGTTCCCCACGAACAATCCCACACAGGGCCGACAACGCCTCCCGACACGCCCGCTCCTGGATCCGGGGCCGGTCGCCGAGCAGCTCCATCGCGAGCACGGTCTCGCCCTCGGGCCCCGACAGGCCCACGAAGACCGTGCCGACCGGCTTGCCCTCCTGCTGGTCGGGACCCGCGACCCCCGTCGTCGCCACGCCGTACGACGCGCCCGTCGCCTCGCGGCAGCCGGTGGCCATCGCGCGGGCGCACTCGCCCGACACCACGCCGTACTGCTCGACGAGCTCGGGCGAGACCCCGAGGAGCGACTTCTTGAGCTCGGTGGCGTAGGTGACGAACCCGCCGAGGTAGCTCGCCGAGGCGCCCGGCACCGAGGTGACCGCCGCTGCGAGCCGGCCTCCGGTCAGCGACTCGGCCGTGGCGAGGGTCGCGCCTGCGGCACGCAGCAGGGCGAGCGCCTCCGCGGCCTCGACCTCCGGCGTCGAGCGACGTCTCATGGTCCGACCCTAGACCGGACGGTTACCCTCCCGGGATGAGCCGCCCGATCGAGGACTACGCCATGATCGGCGACCGACACACCGCCGCTCTGGTGGGCAGGGACGGCTCGATCGACTGGCTCTGCCTCCCGCGCTTCGACTCCCCTGCCTGCTTCGCGGCGATCCTCGGCGACGCCGACAACGGTCGGTGGCAGCTCTGTCCGACCGGCGACTACGAGGTCGACCGCGCCTACGTCGACGACTCCGCGGCCCTCCAGACGACGTTCACCACCGAGACCGGCATCGTCACGCTGCTCGACGTGATGCCCACCGGCGACCGCCGGATCGACCTCGTACGTCGGGTGACCGGCGTCAAGGGCACGGTCTCGATGCACCACGAGTGGGTCGTGCGCTTCGACTACGGCCTGACCACGCCGTGGGTCCGGCGCCGCCACGAGGACCGCGAGGAGCCCGTGATCACCGCGGTGGCTGGGCCCGACAAGCTGGTCCTGCGCGGCCCGCGTCTGCCCCACCCGTCGGACCATCGCCATGTCGACGACTTCGAGGTGCACGAAGGGCAGGTGCTGACCTGGTCGACCACGTGGCTCCCCTCGCACCTGCGCACGCCCGGCCCCCACCGCTACCTGGTCGACGAGACGATCGACGAGTCCGTCGCCTGGGTGTCGCGGTGCGACCTGTCCGGCGTGCCGCACGCCGACGACGTACGTCGCTCGCTGCTGACCCTGCACCTGATGACTCATGCCGAGACCGGCGGGATCGTGGCTGCGCCGACCACGTCGCTGCCCGAGGACTTCGGCGGTGAGCGCAACTGGGACTACCGGTACTGCTGGCTCCGCGATGCCGCCCTCACGATCAACTCGCTCATCCAGGCGGGCGCGACGGACGAGGCGAGGTTCTGGCGCGACTGGCTGCTGCGGGCCGTCGCCGGCGACCCCGGCGACCTCCAGATCATGTACGCCGTCGACGGCTCCCGCCGCCTGGCCGAGTGGACCGTGGACGGGCTGTCCGGCTACGCCGACTCGCGGCCGGTGCGGATCGGCAACGGGGCAGTCGACCAGCGCCAGACGGACGTGGTGGGTGAGGTGATGCTCGCTCTCGAGGCCGCCCGCGACTCGACGCTCGGGCACAGCGAGGACGCGTGGGCGCTGCAGCGGGTGCTGGTCGACCACCTCGCCGACAACTGGCAGGACAAGGACAACGGACTCTGGGAGATCCGTGGCCCTCTCCAGGACTTCACGCACTCGCGCGTCATGGTCTGGGTGGCCTTCGACCGGGCGGTCAAGGCCGTCGAGCGGCACGACGTGTCGGGCGACGTCGACCGCTGGCGTCGGCTGCGCGACCAGGTCCGCGAGGAGGTGCTCACCCGCGGGTACGACGAGGAGCGGCACACGTTCACGCAGCACTACGCGACCAAGGAGGTCGACGCCAGCCTGCTGATGCTGCCGCTGGTCGGGTTCGTCGAGGGGGACGACCCGCGGATGCTGGGCACGATCGAGGCGATCGAGCAGGACCTGATGCGCGACGGGCTGCTGCTGCGCTACCGCACCCAGACCGGCGTCGACGGGCTCGCCGGCGACGAGCACCCGTTCCTCGCGTGCTCGTTCTGGCTGGTCTCGGCGTACGCCGGCGCCGGCCGGCTCGAGGAGGCGCACGCCTTGTTCGACCGGCTGTGCGACCTGCGCAACGACGTCGGGCTCCTCTCCGAGGAGTACGACGCGCGGCACGGGCGGATGGTCGGGAACTTCCCGCAGGCCTTCAGCCACCTGTCGTTGGTGCAGGCGGCCTTCAAGCTGCGGGAGGTCCCCGACTGACCGGCCCCTCCTAGGGGTTCCCGTTGGTGACGGTGACGTCCACCGAGGCGTGCCCGCCCTGGGTGACGTCGTCACCGGCGTAGAGCACGGTCACGTGCTGCACCCCGGCGTCCCGGAACGGACCGACCACGACGCTGCCGTGCCCATCGCTGAGGGTCGTCGTCGCGACCTGCACGCCGTTCACGAGGATCCTCACCGTCCCCGTCGGGGTGACTCCCTGGGCGCCGGTGACGGTGACGCCGATCCGGGCGGTGTCCTTCTTCTTCTTGAGCCGGTCGGGCGTGGCGGTCACCGTGACCGTCGACGCCTGCTGGGTGAACGGCGCGTCGAGGCCCACGAGCTCCGGGTTGTGGTCCGAGGCACGGAACTGGTTGGGCTGGTAGAGCAGCTCGGCGTTGTTGTTGTAGCGGCTGTACTCGAAGCCCACCGACTCCTCTGCGTTGATCTGCCACACGTCACGGCCGCTGATCATGTTGGCGGCCTGGACGTTCGCCAGGACGTGGTCGAGCGAGCCGGCCATGCCGTCGAACTCGTACGACGTGTCGCGGGGGTCGTCGCTGGGCTGGTTGACGAACCCGTTCTGGTAGAGCACCTGCATCGGGTCTTCCTGGGTGTAGGAGTTGAAGTCACCCACCAGGAAGATCTTCTTGGTGCCGTCCGCCGCCGCCGTCGCCTTGGCGAAGTCGACGACCGCGTGCGCCTGCCGGACCCGGTCGCCATTGAAGGCACCCTGGAGTCCGTCGGCGTTGTCGTCCGTGGCCGGTGGCTTGCTGTCGCCCTTGGACTTGAAGTGGTTGACCACGACCAGGAACCCGTCGGAGTCGAGGGCGCCCTTGCGCTTGAACTCCTGGGCCAGGGGCTCACGGGCGTTGGCGAACGGCTGCCCGTCGCCGGACTGGTCGGTGAGCACCTTCGAGGCACCCACCAGCGAGACCTTGCTCGGGTTGTAGATGAACGCCGTGCGGATCACGTCCTGCTGCGACAGCGGCGGCAGGTCGGCCGCGGAGGGCGACGGGGCGAAGGCCCACCGGGTGAAGCCGGCGTCGACGTTGAGCGCGTCCACGAGGGACTTCAGGGCGTCGTCGCGGTCGGCGATGCCCAGCGCCGCGGAGTTCTCGATCTCCTCCAGCGACAGGATGTCGGCGTTCATGGTGTTGATCGCCTTGACCTCCTTGGCCCGCTGGCGCTCGACGTCGGCCTTCGGGTCGGTCAGGTCGGTGCCACCGCTGGACTCGGCCGCGCCGCGGGGGCCGTTGTCGGAGCAGGTGTTGTCGGTCACCGGGTCACCCGCGCGGTCGTTGAAGAACGTGCAGGAGTGGCCGGCGGCGATCCAGTCCTTGCCGGTGGTGTTGAAGTAGTTCAGGACGTTGAAGGTGCCGAGCTTGAGGTCACCGCCGACGTCCGCCGGCGTCAGGTTGGGCGTCCGGGTGTCGCCGAAGGTCGCCACGGCCGAGCCGTCATCGGTGACCTGGTGGGTCGGCTGGAGCTCCCACAGGTTGTTGCGGAAGTCGAGGATCACCGGCTGGTGCAGGGTGGCGGACGAGCCGATCCGCACCGGGTTGTCGGGGCGCAGCCAGGGCAGCACGGTCCCGCTCGCGTTGCTGGTGTAGTTCGCGGTCGAGCCGTCGTTGAGAACGACGCCGCGCGCCGCGTTGTCGGCCTGCACGGCCGCGACCTGACCCGGCTCGAGGTTCGGGTTGAAGAGATCGGTGGGCTGCCAGAGCTGCTTGTCACCGGTCGCCAGACCGATCTCACCGAACGTGTTGGCGTCGAAGTTGTCGCTGACCGTGAACTGGTTCGTCGGCGCGATCAGCTCGCTCTCGTGGGCCTCACGGTCGCCGATCGTGGTCGGGTAGGCCATGGTCCGCGCGGTCACGCCCCCCAGCGGAGGGGCGCCGAGGTCGTGGATGTCGGCGGCGTCGACGTTGAGCTCGGTGAGCCCCTGGAACTCGCTCACCGAACCGGTCACCTGCAGCTCGTCGCCGACCGTCACGTTCACCGCGCCCGAGGGCTGGTGGACGAAGATCGCGTCGGAGGCGCCCGGCGTGGCGTCGTCGCCCGCGCCGGTGCCGTCGGTCTGGAGGACGTAGCCGAAGAAGCCGCCGGTCGGGTACGCCGCGGTCACGACGCCCTCGGTGATCACCGCCTGGCCGACCAGCGGCGAGGTCGCACCGGTGCCCTGGATCTCGGCGATCGTGTGCTCGGTCGGAGTGGGCGGTGGTGTGACACCGTTGCCGGCTCCCGGAGTGAGCGCCTGTGCCTTGAAGTCGACGCTGTTCACGTCGGTGTCGGTCTCGTCGACGCTTCGACTCGGGCCGGTGGTGACGCTGCCGACCGGTGCGGCCGCTCCCTCGAAGGTGTTCGAGGTGCCCCAGCCGAGCAGGTCGACCACGCCCGTGGTGACCGAACCCGTGCCGGGGTTGATGGCAGCGGTCCCGTTGGCGACGAACAACGTGCCGCCGCCGGCGGCAGGGTTGAGGGCTCCGGCTATCTGGTCGGGAGACGGCACGGGGTCACCGTTGGCGCCGTTGGTCCCACCCTGCACCACGAAGAACCCGTGTGCGGGGACAGTGCCGGCGAGGGCCACAGCCGTGCTGGCGGTACCGGTGCCGGTCGCGGGCCGGTACTGCAGCGACAGGCCGCTGAGGGAGATGGCGGTACCGGTGGGGTTGGCGAGCTCGACGTACTTGTTGGTGTACGTCGCTCCCGCGGACCCTCCGTTGAGGTACGCCTCGCTGATGACGAGGCCCGTACCGGACGGGTTGGCGTCTGCGGGCGCGAGCAGGGCGCCCCCGGCGACGACCGTGGCCAGGGAGGCCACGGTCGCGAGGACCGACCGAGATGTGTGCATGTGCGTAGAACCTTTCGGGGGGATGGCGAGGAGGAAAGGGGACTCAGCGGACGACGTGGACGCGGACCGCGGTGGACACGGACCTGTCCTCGGCACTGCCGAGGTAGGTGACCTTCACCTGGCGGACGCCGGTGTGACGGAACGGGGCGAGACTCACGGTGGCGACGCCGTCGCGCACCGCCACGGCGTACTGGCGGCCGCCGGATCGGACGAGCACCGTCCCGCGAGCGGTGTGCCCGGGTGTTGAGATCCGCACCTTGACGGTCGGACGGGTGCGGTCCACCCGGACCTTCTTCGGTGACACGGCGACCTTGAGCGTGGGCGTGGCCTTCGCGACCGTGACGTCGACCGCGGTCGAGGCTGCCGTCGTGGTGGCGTCGCCCTCGTAGCTCACGGTGAGCCCGTGGTGACCCGGTGAGAGGGCCGTCGGCGGCAGGGCGATCGTGGCGGACCCGGCGGCGAGCGTCGCCGACCCGAGCGAGCGGGTGCCGTCGAGCACCGTCACGCGGCCGGTGGCCTGCTGGGGATCGACCGTGACGTGCACCGCCCCGGGCGTGCCGAAGCTCGTCGGACCGGCCGTGGCGCTGACCACGGTCGGCACCGCGGTCTTGCCGATGGTCGTGCCGGACGGCATTGCGACGACGCTCAACGGCGTGTTCGCCGGCACGGCGGCGGGCACGGTCAGGTCGACGGACGCGCTGCCGCCGGTGACCGGGAAGGTCCCCAGGGGTGTGGGGCCGCCGGACGTGCGGGCGACGACCTCGACGGAGGTGTTCGCGGGGCTCCCCTGCGACGTCAGATCCAGCTTGCCGAGGGTGAAGGCGACGTGGTCACCGCCCTTGACGAAGGTCGGCAGACCCGACTCGTCGACCTCCTGCCGGGCGAAGTCGGGGCCGAGGGACGGGTGGCTGCGCAGGTACCCGATCCACAGGTCGCGGTCGACCAGGCCGGTGTCGCGGGACGCGCCGCTGGTGAACGCCGTGAAGTTGTCGCCGCCGGTGCCCAGGAACGAGAACGTGCAGACCGTGTAGGTCTTGTCGGGGTCGAGCGTCTTGCCGTCGATCCGCACCGAGGTGACCCGCTGACCCTCGGGCCTGCTGGGGTCGAGCGTCACCTGCACGTTGTCGGACAGACCGAGGTTGAGGAACGGACGTTGTGCGCCCACGGGCTGCCACTGCTGCTCCAGCACCCGCTTGAGATCGGCGCCCTTGAGATCGACCGTCCAGATGTTGTTGACGAACGGCAGGACGTTGTTCGCCTCGGCAAAGGTGACGACGCCGTCGGTGTTGGCGGGGTTGTTGGCCGGGTCGCCGGCGAAGAGGAGCTCGTTGCGCAGGCCGCCGGGGTTGGTGATGCCGAGATCGGCGTGACCCATGTCGGCCGGGAGCCCGTCGCGCAGGGCGTTGGCGACGAGGTCGCCCATCGCCGACTCCGAGGCGCGGTCGTCACGGGTGCCACCGGTGTAGACCCCATTGACGTAGGAGCCCCCGGTGAACGCGGTGGTGATGTCGGAGGTGATGGAGCCGACGGGCTGGTTGCCGACGGCGTCACCCGCCGCCTTGGCCGCGGTCACGGTGTCGTTGATCGGGTTGAGGACGTCGGGGTACTGCGCGATGAACGTGTCGTTGGTGCCCGCAGTCGGTACGGCGTTGTTCGCCGCGGTGTAGCTCAGCACCGTCCCGGTCGTCGGGTCGACGCTGAGCACGACCTGGCCGATGTTGGTGCCGTAGGAGCCCGTCTGGAGCATCGGCCGGGTCGCCGTGTCGCCGCCGGTGACCGGCGCGTCGTACACGTAGGCCTGGTGGGTGTGACCCTGGAAGACGGCGTTGACCTGCGGGCTGAGGTTGGCGGCCATGTCGGCGAACTCACCGCCCTGGGCGACCTCCTGGTCGAACCCCTTGGTGCCGTCGACGGCACCGGCGTGGACGACCGCGACGATCACGTCGGCCTCGCCGTTGGCGGGGTCACCGTCGCTGAGCTCGCCGGCGACCCGGTTGAGCGCAGGCACGACCGGTCCGAAGTCGAGGTCCGCGATGCCACCGGGGCTCACCAGCGAGGAGGTCTCCTGGGTGACGGCGCCGATCACGCCCACGGTCACGCCGCCCTCGTCGAACGTCTGGTACGACGGGAGCACCGGCGTCTGGGTGCCCTTGGCGTAGACGTTGGCCCCGAGGTAGTCCCAGGTGGCGTTCGTGGGGTGGGTCGGGTCACCGCCGAGGACGCGGTTCTTCAGGTCGTCCCAGCCCTTGTCGAACTCGTGGTTGCCCACCGAGCTGGCGTCGAGACCGATCTCGTTCAGCACGTCGATCGTCGGCTGGTCCTGGGCGACCGCGGAGTTGAACAACGAGGCGCCGATCAGGTCGCCGGCACCCACGAGCAGGCTGCCCGTCGACGGCGTCACCGCCTGGTCGCGCAGGTGCTGGATCTCGTAGCCCCACTTGACGGTGATGTTCGGGTCGATGCGTCCGTGGAAGTCGTTGATGCCCAGCAGGTTGATCGTCACGGGGTCGGCGGCCGAGGCCGACGGCGCGGACGCCACTCCTGCCAGGGCAGCGCCGAGCGCGAGGACGGTAGAGCCGACGAGGAGGCGCGAGCGGGCGCGAGAGAAGTCGAGCATGGAGCCGAGGGGTCCTTCCGAGAGCCGAGAGCGAGGCCGTCGAGGAGCCGACGACGCCGTGTGGTGCGCGTCACCCTAGTACGACGTACCCCCACGGCGGCCACCGGTCGGTGGCTCGCTCGTGAACACCCCACGAACGCTGGGTCAGGAGGCTCGCAGCACCTGACGCTGACGCCAGACGTCGCGGAAGAACTCGTAGCCCGACCACATCGTCATCGCCACCGCGACGGCCAGCACGGCCTGGAAGACGTAGAACAGGAAGACCCCGATGTCGTGGAGCGGCGGGTGCAGCAGGAGCAGCGGGAGCGAGAGGGCGGTCAGCGCCACCGCCTGGAGCACGGTCTTGACCTTGCCGCTGTAGGCCGCGGCCACCACGACGCGCTTGAGGATCGAGAGCCGCAGGAGGGTCACCGTCCACTCGCGCAGCAACACGATGATCGTCACCCACCACCAGATGTCGCCGACGATCGAGAGGCAGATGAAGGCCATCCCCGTCATCGCCTTGTCGGCGATCGGGTCGGCGATCTTGCCGAAGTTCGTGACCAGCCCGCGAGCGCGCGCGATGTCGCCGTCGACCTTGTCGGTCACCATCGCCACGAAGAAGAGCACGGCGGCGACCGTGCGCCACAGGATGGAGTCGCCGCCGTCCTGCAGGAGGGCGACCCCGTAGAACGGCACGATCAGGATCCGGATCCCGGTCAGCACGTTGGGCAGGTTCCAGTTGCCCGACGTCCCGACCTCGTCGCTCACGGGCGGGTGCCCAGGTCGGTGCGGAGCGGCGTGGCGACCAGGTCGGCGCCCTCGCTGCCGGTCACGACCGCGGCGACCAGGTCGCCGACCGCGTGGCCGCCGTCGCCGGTGAGCCGTGTGGTGCCGTCGACCTCGGGGCCCTGGTGGTCGGAGCGACCCTCGGCGACACCGTCGGTCACCGACTCCACCAGCACGACGACCTCCTCGCCGACCCGGTCCTCGGCACGCTCGCTCGTGAGCTGCTCGACCAGGTCGGTCACCTGCTCGACCCGGGCTCGGATCTCGTCGTCGTCGAGCTTGCCCTCCATGGTCTCCGCCTCGGTACCGTCCTCGTCGGAGTAGCCGAAGACCCCGGTCACGTCGAGCCGGGCGGCCACGAGGAAGTCGCACAGGGTGGCCACGTCGTCGTCGGTCTCGCCCGGGAAGCCCACGATCACGTTGGAGCGGACGCCGGCAGCAGGCGCCGAGGTGCGCACCCGGTCGAGCAGCCCGAGGAAGCTCTCGGGGTCACCGAACCGGCGCATCCGGCGCAGCACGGTGGGGCTGGCGTGCTGGAAGGACAGGTCGAAGTAGTCGCTGACGCCGGGAGTCTTGGCGATGGCCTCCACGAGCCCGGGTCGCGTCTCGGCCGGCTGGAGGTAGGACACCCGCACCCGCTCGACCCCGTCGATGCCGGCGAGCTCGGGCAGGAGCGTCTCGAGGAGCCGCAGGTCGCCGAGGTCCTTGCCGTACGACGTGCTGTTCTCGCTGACCAGGAACAGCTCGCGCACACCCTGTCCGGCCAGCCACCGGGCCTCGGCCACCACGTCGGAGGGCCGACGGCTGACGAACGAGCCGCGGAAGCTGGGGATCGCGCAGAAGGAGCACCGCCGGTCGCAGCCGCTGGCCAGCTTCAGCGGCGCCATCGGCCCGCCATCAAGGCGACGTCGTACGGTGCGTGGGCCACTGGCAGGAGCACCGACCCCGACGTCGTCGGTGCGGCCGTGGCCCGGCACCGACAGCGTCGAGGCGTCGCGGTCGGCGGGCGTGATCGGGAGCAGCCTGCGGCGGTCGTGCGGGGTGTGCGGATGCTGCACCTCGCCGGCCAGGATCGAGCGCAGGCGGGCGGCGATGTCGGGGTAGTCGTCGAAGCCCAGCACGGCGTCCGCCTCGGGCAGCGACTCGGCGAGGTCCTTGCCGTAGCGCTCGGCGAGACACCCCACGGCGACCACCGCGCGGGCGCGGCCACCCTGCTTGAGGTCGGAGGCAGCGAGCAGGGTATCGACGGAGTCCTTCTTGGCCGCCTCGACGAAACCACAGGTGTTGACCACAACCGTCTCGGCGTCCTCGGGGTCGTCGACGAGTCGGAAGCCGTCGGCGGCGAGCCGCCCGGCGAGCTCCTCGGAGTCGACGTCGTTGCGGGCGCACCCGAGAGTCACCAGGGCCACCGAGACGTCAGTGTTCGTGGTCATCGACGTCGAGTATGCCGCCCCGGCCCCGCGCGCACGGATTCGTGACGCAGGGTGACGGGGTCAACGACGAACAACGTACGACGCAGAGGCCGGACTTCCCGCGGACCCCATGGTCCCGCGGTCCTGGCCCGCCACCTGCACTCGTACTGCCCCGTCGGTCGACTGGATCCGCACCGGCGGAGACACCTGGAGCCGGTGCTGCTGCCCGAAGGCGAGCTCACCGGAGAACACGACCGCGCCCGTGCCGCTGCGCACGACCACGCGGGCTCCCCCACCGGCAGCGGTCAGCACGACCGGCACCGGATCGGCCGCCGGGGCCGCGGAGTGGTGATTGGGGCCGCCGGAGCCGCTCAGCACGGCCTGGTCGGCGACGTGGTCGGGACCACCGGTCACCAGGCGGGCGACCGACCAACAGAGGATGAGCGCCATCACCGCGGCGACCAGGATCGACCAGTTGGGGCCGCCCCGGGTCGCGCGGATGGACCCAGCGCCGGCGAGCTCCGCCTCGAAGACCCGACGCGGGTCGATCGGCGCATCGGCGTAGCGCTCGTCGTAGGTCTCGAGGAGGGGCGCCACGTCGACGCCGAGGACCCGCGCGAGCGTGCGCAGGTGACCGCGCGCGTAGAAGTCGCCCCCGCAGGCGCTGAAGTCGTCGACCTCGATCGCCTCGATCACGTGGGGCCGGATCCGGGTCCGGTCGGCCAGCTCGTCGACGGTGAGTCCGAGCCGGCGGCGGGCCGCCCCGAAGGCCGGGCCGATCACCGGCTCGGGGGCGGCCTGCACGCCGTAGGCGTCGATGAGGAGCGGGGCCACCTCGGTCTCGGGCTCGTGGAGCTGGCCCCAGACCTGGGTGTCCTCCTCGAACGCGTCGTCCTCGACCCGGGCCCGGGCTTCGTGGCGGACCTCGGCGCGCGCCGCGACCGCGGTCTCGCGCGCCGGCCCGGGGGTCTCGCTGGCGACCAGCTCGGGCTCGACCGGGACCTCCTCGGCCTCACGCTCCGGGCGGTCGAAGAGCGACGCGACGCGGCCGATCAGCAGCGCGACCGCCGGTCGCGGGTCTCGCAACCAGCGCGTTCCCGCCACCACGTCGTGCTCGGTCTCGATCTCGGTCTCGATCTCGGGCTCGGGCTCGGGCTCGGGCTCGGGCGGCTCGACGCCGTGGGCGGCGAGCAGGTCAGCGACGGTGACAGCGTTCGGTACCTCTGGCGCGGTCTCGTCGACCTGCTCGACGGTCGCGTCGTCTGCCACATCGACCCGCTCCACGACGGGGGTCCGGCCGTCGGCCAGTGCCGCCAGAGCTGCGGTGAGGTCGGGGTCGGCGCCGAGGGTGCGCGTGGCCAGGCCCAGGGGTACGGCGAGCGGGGCGCGGTGGAGGCGACGGTTGAGCCGCGCGGTACGACGGGCGGCGGGGTCGAGGTCCTCGAGCACGCGCTGCACGTAGTGGGCCCGGACGACGAGGAGTCCGTCGCGCCACCAGCCGCGCTGCGGGCGATGCTCGACCTCGTGAAGGCCGCCCCACGGCAGGCCGACCCACGAGCGGCCGAGGCGCAGTCGCACGCCGAGGTCGTCGGCGATCAGCAGCGGGGTACGCGCGTCGAGCAGGGCGGCGAGGTTGACGACGCCGACCGCGCCGAGCACCACGAAGAGCACCCAGTCGAGGACACCGCCGTGGCTCACGGCCCGCGCCAGGTAGGCGATCGCGACCAGCGACGCGCCCGCGCCGAGAGCGACGGCGAGGCCGGCCCGCCGTCGTACCTCCACCACCGCGTCGGGGACGTCGGCCGTCTGGCCGATCGGGTCCAACGGGATCTCCAGGTCTGTCTCCGTGCTCATCTCAGGCCCCCATCTCGCCCTGCAGCGTGGCGATCACTCCGTCGATCTCATCGGGTTTGACCAGGACGTCGCGGGCCTTGGAGCCCTCCGAGGGCCCCACGACGCCGCGACTCTCGAGGATGTCCATCAGGCGCCCGGCCTTGGCGAAGCCCACGCGCAGCTTGCGCTGGAGCATCGAGGTCGAGCCGAACTGCGTGGAGACGATCAGCTCGACCGCCTGGATCACCAGGTCGAGGTCGTCGCCGATGTCGTCGTCCAGCTCGCGCTTGGTCTGCTGTGGTGCGGTCACGTCGTCGCGGTAGGTCGGCTGGAGCTGCTTCTTGCAGTGGGCCACCACCTGGTGGATCTCCACCTCGGTGACCCACGAGCCCTGGACACGCACGGCCTTCGAGGCGCCCATCGGCAGGAACAGGCCGTCGCCCTGGCCGACCAGCTTCTCGGCACCGGGCTGGTCGAGGATCACCCGGCTGTCGGCCAGGCTCGAGGTCGCGAACGCCAGCCGTGACGGCACGTTGGCCTTGATCAGGCCGGTCACGACGTCGACGCTCGGCCGCTGCGTGGCGAGCACCAGGTGGATGCCCGCGGCCCGGGCCAGCTGGGTGATCCGGACGATCGCGTCCTCGACGTCGCGCGGCGCCACCATCATCAGGTCGGCGAGCTCGTCGACGACCACCACCAGGTAGGGGTACGGCGCGACCTCGCGCTCGCTGCCCGGCGGCACCTTCACCTTGCCGGCACGCACGGCCTTGTTGAAGTCGTCGACGTGACGGAACCCGAAGTTCGCCAGGTCGTCGTAGCGCAGGTCCATCTCGCGCACCACCCAGGCGAGCGCCTCGGCGGCCTTCTTCGGGTTGGTGATGATCGGCGTGATCAGGTGAGGGATGCCCTCGTAGGCGTTCAGCTCGACCCGCTTCGGGTCGACCATGATCATCCGCACCTCGTCGGGCGTCGAGCGCATCAGCAGCGAGGTGATCATCGAGTTGATGAAGCTCGACTTGCCGGAGCCGGTGGCGCCTGCGACCAGCAGGTGGGGCATCTTGGCCAGGTTCGCGACGACGAAGCCGCCCTCGACGTCCTTGCCGAGACCGACCACCAGCGGGTGGTGGTCGGCACGCGCGGTGCCGCTGCGGAGCACGTCGCCCAGGGAGACGATCTCCTTGTCGGCGTTGGGGATCTCGATGCCGATCGCCGACTTGCCGGGGATCGGGCTGAGGATCCGCACGTCTGCGCTGGCGACGGCGTAGGCGATGTTCTTCGACAGCGCCGTGACCTTCTCGACCTTCACCGCGGGGCCGACCTCGACCTCGTAGCGGGTGACGGTCGGGCCCCGGGTGTAGCCGGTGACCTGGGCGTCGATGCCGAACTCG
Organism: uncultured Actinomycetota bacterium; assembly: GCA_963794355.1. Classification (GTDB taxonomy): domain Bacteria; phylum Actinomycetota; class Actinomycetes; order Propionibacteriales; family Nocardioidaceae; genus Nocardioides. Next base: position 41,987 of record CAWCDN010000017.1, on the reverse strand, counting down.
TCGAGCACTTGGGTCAGGCGACCGACCACGTCGTCGCTCGCGCGCGAGCGGGGCTTGTGCACAGACCCCGGCTTCAGCACCTCGTTGCCCGGGAGTGCGTAGATGATGTCGCCGGCCAGCTCGAGCTGCTCCATGCGCTGCGGGAGCGGAGCGTGCGGCGGGGGCACGAGGTCGGCGGAGGTGTCGTCCTCGTCCTGGGTCTCGATCGCCTCGGTCGCGCTCGTGTCGTCGGCCTCGCCGTCGCTGAGCCGGCCGAGTCCCCGCTTGCGCTTGCGGAGCTCGCGGTCGGACAGGACGGGAGTGTCGTAGGCCGGGTCGCCCATCTCGGGGTCGAGGTCGTCGAGCGGGACAGCGCGGCTGCGCACCGGCTGCGTCGGCAGGTCGGACTCGTCGTCCTGCGCCGGAGCGCGGCCGAGGAGGCGGTCGCGCAGGGCTCGCAACTTCACCGGCACCTGGTAGACCGGCGTCGCGGTGATCACGAGGACCCCGAAGAACGAGAGCAGCAGGAGCAGCGGCACCACGACGTACGGCGTGCGGAGCAGGTCGAGCAGCAGGCTCGACACGACGTACCCGATCGCGCCACCACCGGACTGCAGGTCGCTGGCGTCGCCGGCCACGGGCTGTGGGTTGCCCGCGGCGATGTGGACGACGCCGAGCACGCCGAACCCCAGCGCCACCCACCCGACGATCTGCCGGCCAGCCGGCCCGTTGGTCTCGGGGTCGCGCAGGGTGCGCCAGCCGATCCAGACGAGCATGAGTGGGACGAGCCAGCCGACCTTGCCGGTCGACCCGGCCACGACCGTGCGGACGCTCTCCATCAGCCCGCCGGGCAGCTGCCACCAGACGGCGGCGGCGCTGACGACGGCGAGGCCGAACAGGAACAGCCCGATCCCGTCACGGCGGTGCTCGGGCTCGAGGTCGCGGGCCGTCTTGCCGATCCGTCGCGCCAGGGCGCCGACGGCGTGGGCGAGGCCCAGCCAGATCGCGGCCACCCCGCGGCCGAGCGCGGCGAACCCGCGCAGCACGGGCCCGCGTCCGGACCGGACCGCGCGCGGTGCCGGACGCCTGGACGCGGTCTTGCGGGGTCGCTTCTTCTTCGTCGTACTCCGGGAGCGCGAGGCGGAGGTGCTACGCCCCTTCGACGACCGTGAGGACGATCGAGAGGACGCGGCCTTGCTTCGCGAACCCGGCGGGGAAGACGTACGGGTCGCCATGGTGAGGAATCTAAGCCACTGTCACTCCCGTCACACGGACCACACGCCGCACAGGAGCCCCGAGTCCGGGAGTGATCCACGGGGCTCAGCGGCGGTCGAGCAGCCCCCTGAGGTAGTTCGCCTGGCCGACGTGCTGGTTGACCTCGTTGATCACGCTGACCAGGCGCACGCCCAGGGTGACGGGCGGGTCCCACGCCTGGTCGACCACGACGTCGAGGTCGTCGGGGGTCAGCCCGGCGACGTAGGAGGCCGTGCGGGCGGACACCTCGTCGTAGTAGCCGGCGAGCAGGCCGGCGCTCGCGCGGACCTCACCGACCTGCGCAGGCGAGTGGCCGTAGCCGTGATCGCCGGCCGGCAGGGGCAGGGCGAAGCGGTCGGCCCAGCCCTCGTGCCAGGCCTGGGCGGTGCCGGCGACGCCGGCGACGTGGTCGTCCTCGATCCGGGCCAGGTGCCAGACCAGCCAGGCGATGGTGTTGGCCTCGGGGTCGGGGCGCCAGGCGAGGTCGTCGACGCTCAGCCCGTCGACGGCACCGTGGACGAGGCCGGGGATCCGGCCCAGGGCGTCGGTCATCAGGTCGCTCACGTTCATGGCCCCACTCTGGCACCGGGGGCCGACATCGATCCCGCTGCCCTGTCATGCTGCGGCGGTGACCGGCACCTCCCTCGTCTGGCTGCTCCCGGCCGTCCTCGCGCTCGTCGAGTGGTACGCCGTGTGGCGGCGCGACCGTCGTACGCAGCTGTGGGCGAAGCCGGCCGTGCTCGTCGCACTCATCGTCACCGCGCTCGCGCTCGGCGCGACCGACGACCCGGCTGGGGTCTGGCTGCTGGTGGCTCTGGTCTTCGGGCTGGCCGGAGACGTGTTCCTGCTCGGTGACTCCGACACCCGCTTCCGGCTCGGGCTCGCGGCGTTCCTCGTCGGCCACCTCGCCTACGTCGGGTCGTTCATCGCCGTCGGGCTCGACCCGAAGGGCTGGAACTACCTCTCCTTCCTCGTCCTCGGCGGCTGCCTGCTGGCGACCCGCCAGGTCGCGGCGTCGACGTACCTCCGCGGAGGTCTCGCCCTCGCGGCGCCCGTGGGGGTCTACACCGTGGTGATCGGCGCGATGGTGATCTACGCCTTCACCACGGGCGTGGGCCTGATCGCGGTCGGCGCGAGCATCTTCGCGGTCAGCGACACCATGCTCGCCCGCGACCGCTTCGTGCGACCGTGGGACGGCGCCCAGCTCCTGGTGATGATCACCTACCACGTCGGCCAGGCCCTGATCGTGGCCGGCGTCCTCGCCTCGACCTGAGCCGGCGCGCCAGGATGGGCGCCATGACCACCACCCGCACGTCGTTCCTGGCTGCTGCCACGGCCTTCGTGGACCAGGTCTCCCGGATCCCCGCGGACACGCTCGACGGCCCCGGCCTCGGCGACTGGGACCTCCGCGCCCTGGTCGGCCACACCTCGCGCTCGCTGGTCACCGTCGAGACCTACCTCGACCGACCGGCCACGGAGGCCGTCGTGGTGTCGGCGGCCCAGTACTACCTGGCCATCGCCGATGCCCTCGGGGCGGGCGGGACCGAGATCGTCGAGCGCGGCAGGCAGGCCGGGCTGGCGCTCGGCGACGACCCGGCGGCGTTCCTGCACGACCTGACGGCCCGGGTGGCCGGCAAGCTCGCGGCCTACGACGCGGGCTACCTGCTCACCACGATCGCCGGCGGCATGCGGCTCGACGAGTACCTCCGCACGCGCACCTTCGAGCTCGTCGTCCACGGCTACGACATCTCCGCGGCCTGCGGGACCGAGGCGTCGATCGACCCGCGCGCGCTCGTGGATGCGGCCACGCTCGCGGCCGAGGTGGCCGTCGCGCGAGGCCAGGGCGAGGACCTTCTGCTCAGCCTGAGCGGCCGGCGTCCCCTGCCCGAGGGGTTCTCCATCGTCTGACCGGCGAGGGGCCCTCTGTGGACGGTGTTGCTGACGCATCCGCGCATCACCTTGTATCGTCCAGACCCGGAGGCTGGCCCGGCGCGAGCCCCGCGCGGACGTGGCCGCAGGTCGGCCACCGGGACGAAGGGGAGGCCCGTGGAGCCCGTCAACCTGGTCACGCGCACCGACATCGTCGACGGGTCCGCCGTCGTGTCCGTCCGAGGCGACGTGGACCTGGTGTCGGCCGCCCACCTGCGCGAGGTGATGGAGCAGGCGAACGGGCTCTCGTCGACGCTGGTCGTCGACGTCGCCGAGATGACCTTCATCGACTCCTCCGGGCTTGCCGCCCTGGTCCACGCCCATCGCCGGGCGGTCGACGAGGGCGGCACGATGACGCTCCGTCACCCCTCGGCCACGTTGCAGCGTCTGCTCGGCATCACTCGCCTCGAGACCGTGCTGGTCGTCGACAACGACGAGGGCGGCGCCTCGACGACCGGCGGGCAGGCCTAGGCGGATGACCTACGCCGGCGCACCGGCCACAGGCGTCCTGCTCGTGCACCCCGAGGACACCCAGGCGGTCGCCTTGCGCCAAGCCCTGTCGGCACGCCCCGGACTGGAGGTGGTCGACGAGGTGAACACCACGCGGGAGGCGATCACGGCGGCGGAGAGGCTCCAGCCCGGAGTCCTGGTCATGGACATCGGGCTGACGGAGGCGGTGGGGCACGGCGTCCTCAGATCGGTACGGCGGGTGGCTCCCCAGACCCGGGTGATCCTGCACGCCAGGACGGCCGACCAGGAGGAGCCATCCTCGACCCGTCGGTGGGTCGCACACCTGATGGGTGCGGTCACCGACCCCCTCCGACCGGCAGCGCTGGCGGCGCGGCTCGACCTGCCTGGCGACCCGCTCGCGGTGCCGATGGCCAGGTCCTTCGTCTCGGAGCTGCTCGGCCAGTGGGACCTGGACGCGCTCGTGCCCGCCTCCGAGCTGCTGGTCAGCGAGCTGGTGGCCAACGCCGTCCAACACGTACCCGGTCGCTGCGCCCTCGAGCTCACCTGTCACGCCGACGTCCTGCGCATCGCCGTGACCGACTCTGGTCCGGGCATGCCCGATCTCCGGGTGATGGACCCCGTCTCGGAGCGCGGTCGCGGACTCCACATCGTCTCCGCCTTCTCGACCGCCTGGGGGGTCGACCAGCTCCAGGACGGCCGTAAGCTGGTGTGGGCCGAGCTCGACCGCGCGCAGGTGGGCACATGACCATCGACCACCCCTACCGGGCCCCGGGCCCCACTGACCTCCTCGAGAGCGAGCTCAACCTCCGTCACACCCTGTCGACGGTGCGCGAGTGTCTCGGAGCCGACGTCGTCACGGTCCTGCAGCTCGACCCGGCGTCCCGTCACCTGGTCACGGTGCTCACCGACAGCGCCGTCCACACCACGGCCGTGCACCACCGGGTGCCCCTCGGGCGAGGTCTGGCGGGTCGCGTCGCCCAGCTCGACACCGCGATCGCCCTGGACGACGTGTCCGACGACGACCTCGTCAACCCTGCCTTCCTGGCGGTCGGGGTGCATGCGGTGATCGGGGTGCCCGTCCACAACGGTCACCGCGTGACGGGCGTCCTCAAGGTCGGTGTCCGCCGGCGCCACGCCTTCCAGCCTGAGGAGGTCGCCCTCATCGAGGCGATGGCCGAGCAGGTGAGTGCGGCCCTGGAGGAGTACGTGGCTGCCGACGAACGAGGGGCGGCGGCGGCGCTGCAGCGCAGCCTCGTCCCGTCGACCCTTCCGGTGATCGAGGGTCTGGAGCTGTCGGGTCGCTACCTGCCCGGGCAGGGCGGTGTCTCGGGGGACTGGTACGACGTCTTCGAGCTGCCGGGCGGTCGCTTCGGCCTGGTGATGGGCGACGTGGCGGGCCACGGTCTGCCGGCCTCCGTCGTGATGGGCCGTCTGCGGAGCGCCTTGCGCGCCTACGCGTTGGAGTACGACACACCCGAGGAGGTGCTCGCGCACCTGGACGCCAAGATCATGCACTTCGAGCCCGGCGCCATGGCCACCGCGGTGTACGCGCTCACAGAGCCGCCGTTCGAGGAGATCCGGGTGTCCTCAGCGGGACACATCCTCCCGATCCACCTGGGTCCCGACGGGCTGGCGACCCAGGTAGGGCTGCCGGTCGGCCTCCCGCTCGGCGTCGACCCGGACCACGAGCGGACCAGCGGGACCGTGCACCTCGAGCCCGGCTCCGCGCTGGTGATGTTCACCGACGGCCTGCTCGAGCGCCGCACCTTCAGCTCGCCGCGGAGCGCCGAGGTGTTCGGCTCGATCGACGACGCCGTCGACGAGCTGTGCAGGATCCTGTGTCACGAGGACGCCGACGTCATGTCCTCGCGCATCCTCGACACGATGCTGACCATCGAACCCCCGAGTGACGACGTGGCGCTGCTCGTCATCCGTCGCGATCCCTGAGGTCTCGACCGACCGGAAGGTGTCGAGCGCACCGGACCGGGCCCGGTGCGGCCCGCGCCAGCACCCTCAGCGGTGACCAGGACGTCCGGCCGTCACGCTTCGATGACCACCGGGATGATCATCGGCCGGCGCTTGAGCTCGCGGTTGACCCAGCGACCGACGACGCGTCGCACTGTCTGCTGGAGTTGGTAGGGATCGCCGACGCCCTCGCGGATCGCGGCGTCGAGGGCATCGATGATCGGCTGCTTGATGGCCTCGAACCGCTTGTCGTCCTCGGCGAAGCCGCGGGCGTGGATCTCGGGCCCGCTGCTGACCTTGCCGCTCACGGAGTCGATCACCACGATCACCGAGACGAACCCCTCCTCCCCCAGGATCCGGCGGTCCTTGAGGTCGGCCTCGGTGATGTCACCGATGTTGGCGCCATCGACGAAGACGTAGCCGCAGTCGACCTTGCCGGCGATGCTCGCCACACCCTCGACCAGGTCGACGACGACGCCGTCCTCGGCGATCACGACGTTCTCGATCCCGGTCGCTCGTGCCAGGGCGGCGTTCGCCTTCATGTGCCGGTACTCGCCGTGCACCGGCAGGACGTTGCGCGGCTTGACGATGTTGTAGGCGTAGAGCAGCTCACCGGCGCTGGCGTGGCCGGAGACGTGGACGTTCGCGTTGCCCTTGTGGACGACGTTCGCGCCGAGGCGGGTCAGGCCGTTGATCACCTTGAACACGGCGTTCTCGTTGCCCGGGATCAGCGAGCTGGCGAGGATGACGGTGTCGCCCTCCTCGATGTGCACGAAGTGGTGGTTGCGCTGGGCGATCCGGCTCAGCGCCGACATCGGCTCTCCCTGGCTGCCGGTGGAGATCAGCACCTGGCGCTCGGGGGCGAGGTCGGCGAGGTCCTTGGCATCGACCATGACGCCCGGCGGCACGTGGAGGTAGCCGAGGTCCTGGGCGATGCCCATGTTGCGCACCATGGACCGACCGACGTACCCGACCTTGCGGCCGTGGGCGACCGCGGCGTCGAGCACCTGCTGCACGCGGTGCACGTGGGAGGCGAAGCAGGCGACGATGATCCGCTGGTCGCTGTTGGTGAAGACCGTGTCGAGCACTGGACCGATGGACTTCTCGGTGGTGGTGAAGCCCGGCACCTCGGCGTTGGTGGAGTCGGTGAGGAACAGGTCGACGCCCTCCTCGCCCAGCCGGGCGAAGGCGCGCAGGTCGGTGATGCGGCCGTCGAGCGGGAGCTGGTCCATCTTGAAGTCGCCGGTGTGGAGCACCAGCGCGGTGCCGGTGCGGATGGCGACCGCCAGCGCGTCCGGGATCGAGTGGTTGACGGCGACGAACTCGAGCGCGAACGGGCCGAGGGTCAGCGTGTCGCCGGCCTTGACCTTGTGGTGGATCGTCTCCCTCAGGCGGTGCTCGCGGAGCTTGGAGTCGAGGAACGCGAGGGTCAGCTCCGAGCCGACGAGCGGGATGTCACCGCGCTCGCGCAAGAGGTACGGCGTGGCGCCGATGTGGTCCTCGTGGCCGTGGGTCAGCACGAGGGCCTCGACCTGGTCGAGGCGGTCTCGGATGGCGTCGAAGTCGGGGAGGATCAGGTCGACGCCCGGATGGTTCTCCTCGGGGAAGAGGACTCCGCAGTCGACGATCAGCAGGCGCTCGTCGTACTCGAAGACGGTCATGTTGCGACCGACCTCGCCGAGCCCGCCGAGCGGGTAGATCCGGAGTCCTCCCTTCGGCAGTGCGGCCGGTGCGGAGAGCTCGGGATGAGGGTGGCTCAAAAGGTTTTCTCTCTAGAGGAGGTGGGAGGCCTCGAGGCCGGCGCGGAGCGCGGCGACCTCGTCGTCGGTCAGGGGGACCAGCGGCCCGCGGACGTTGCGGTTGTCGAGCACGCCGAGCAGCTGGAGCGCTGCCTTGGCGGTGGTGGCGCCGTAGTTCGGGACGCCCATGATCGCCCGGGTGGCGGGCAGGAGCGTCGTGTAGGTCTTGAGGGCGGCGGTGGTGTTGCCGTCGAGGAAGTCCTCGATCATCGAGCGGAGCTGGCGGCCCGCCGCATGGCCGACGACGCTGATCACCCCGCTGGCGCCGTGCGCGAGCCAGCCGAGGTTCGCCACGTCGTCGCCGGAGTAGAGGGCGTAGCCCATCTCCATGAGCTCGACCCCGCGGGCGTAGTCACCCACGGCGTCCTTGATCGCCACGACGGTGTCGCCCTTGATCGCGGCGTAGGTCTCGAGGCTGATCTGGGTGGCGGTGCGCGCCGGCACGTCGTACAGGATCACGGGCGTGCCCGTCGCCCCGACGACCTGCTCGAAGTGGTGGAGCACGCCGGCCTGACCGGGCTTGTTGTAGTACGGCGTGACCAGCAGCAGCGCGTCTGCCCCGAGCTTCTCGGCCTGCTGGGCCAGCTCGATGCTGTGGGCCGTCGCATGGGTGCCGACGCCGGCGACCACCGTGGCCCGGTCACCCACGGCGTCCTTGACGACCCGGAGGATGTCGCCGGTCTCGCTGACACTGGTCGTCGGGCTCTCGCCGGTCGTCCCGCTCACCACCACGCCGTCGTGGCCGTGGTCGACGAGGTACGACGCAATGGCCGCCGTCGCGTCGAGGTCGACCGCACCGTCATCGGTGAACGCCGTGGCCATCGCCGTGAGCATCCGCCCGAAGGGTGCCGGTGAGGTCATGGGTGTCAGGCTACTCGGCGAGCGTGCTAGGCATGGGCATGCACTCGGACACCGGCCCGCGGTTCCGGGTCTGGCCGCCGGTGTCGGTCGGCGCTCCGCTGCTCGTCGGCCTCCTCGCCTCGGGGCTCTTCGACGACCCCCTCGCCGTGACGTCGGTGACCACGTGGATCGGCGTGGTGCTGGTCTCCGCCTTCTTCGTGTGGAACGGCTGGGCGCTCTTCACGATGGCCCGCCACCGGACCGGACTGCTGCCGGGTGCCGCCACGGTGACCATCATCGACAACGGTCCCTTCGGCCTGTCCCGCAACCCGCTCTACGTCGGCCTGCTCGTGCTCTCGGCCGGGCTCGCGCTGCTCGCGGCCTCGCTGTGGGCGCTGGTCCTGCTGCCCGTGGCGTGGGCGCTCCTGCAGTGGGGAGCGGTGCTGCCCGAGGAGCGCTACCTCACCGAGAAGTTCGGCACGGCGTACGTGGACTACACCCAGCGGGTGCGGCGCTGGCTGTGACGACGGGCCTTGCACGGTCGCTATTCAGTGTTACTATCTACTGGTAGTCAGCATAACTGAGTAGACGGCAGGGGAGGAGGCACCCGATGGGCAAGCTCGTCACGGAGATGCTCAAGGGCACGCTGGAGGGGATCGTGCTCGCGATCCTCGCCGGCCGATCCGCGTACGGCTACGAGATCACCGCCTGGCTGCGGGAGAAGGGCTTCTCCGACATCGCGGAGGGCACGGTGTACGCGCTGCTGATCAGGATCGAGCAGCGCGGTCTCGTCGACGTGGAGAAGGTCCCGTCGGAGAAGGGGCCGCCGCGCAAGGTCTACTCCCTCAACGCCCAGGGACGCGCACAACTCGAAGACTTCTGGAGGACGTGGAGCTTCCTCACAGAACAGCTCGGACAGCTCCGCGGAGAAGGAGGTCAGTGATGGCCGTGAAGTGGATCGAGAAGCTCACCGGACCGCTCGAGGACAAGAAGCGCTACCGGCAGACCAAGGCACGCGCGGAGCAGCTCCCCGCGAGCTATCGCACCGCCGTCGATGCGGTGCAGCGCTACCTGATGTACGCCGGAGGCGGGGACGGCGCCGGCACGGTGCGGATGTACGACGACCTGGTCGACCTGTTCGAGCAGGCCGCAGCGAACGGGACCCCCGTCCGCGCGATCGTCGGGGAGGACCCCGTGGAGTTCGTCGAGGCGTTCGTGGCGAACTACCCCGTGGGGCAGTGGCGGATCCGAGAACGGGACCGCCTGACCAGCGCCATCGAGCGCGCCGAGGGCCAGGACACCGGAAGCGAGGGGTCGAGATGATCACGTCGGCGATCCGGGTGCGGGGCCTGGAGAAGTCCTACCGGGAGCACCACGCGCTGCGCGGCGTGGACCTCGACGTCGCGCAGGGCAGCATCTTCGCGCTGCTCGGCTCCAACGGCGCCGGCAAGACCACCGTCGTGAAGACGCTGTCGACCCTGCTCGAGCCCGATGCGGGCACGGCCACCGTCGACGGCTTCGACGTGGTCACCCAGGGCGCGCAGGTCAGGCAGTCGATCAGCCTCACCGGGCAGTTCGCGGCTGTGGACGAGATCCTCACCGGGCGCGAGAACCTGGTGCTGGTGGCGCGCCTACGACACCTGCCGAGGGCCGGCCGCATCGCCGACGACCTGCTGGTGCGCTTCGGGCTGACCGAGGCCGCTCAGCGCCCGGTCTCGACGTACTCAGGAGGCATGCGGCGCCGGCTCGACCTCGCGATGAGCCTGATCGGCGACCCGCCGGTGATCTTCCTCGACGAGCCGACCACCGGACTCGACCCTCAGTCGCGCATCGAGGTGTGGAGCAGCATCAAGGAGCTCGCGGGACGCGGCACGACCGTGCTGCTCACCACGCAGTACCTCGACGAGGCCGAGCAGCTCGCAGACCGGATCGCGATCCTCCACGAGGGACGCATCATCGCCGACGGCACGCTCGCCGAGCTCAAGGAGCTCCTGCCCCCCGCCCGGGTCGAGTACGTCGAGAAGCAGCCCTCGCTGGAGGACGTCTTCCTCACCATCACCGGCGCCACCGCCCAGACCGCCTAGGACCCCACGATGACCACTCACTTCCTCGCCGACACCGCCGTCCTCCTCGGACGATCGCTGCGCCACATCACCCGTAGCCTCGACACCGTGATCACGGTCGCGGTCACCCCGATCGTGCTGATGGTCATGTTCGTCTACGTGTTCGGTGGATCGATCGACACCGGGTCGCAGAGCTACATCGACTACCTGCTGCCGGGGATCTTGCTGATCACGATCGCGATGGGCATCTCCTACACCGCGTTCCGGCTCTTCACCGATCTGAAGAGCGGCATCTTCGAGAGGTTCCAGTCGATGCCGATCGCACGCTCCAGCATCTTGTGGGCCCACGTGCTGACCTCGGTGATCTCGACCCTGGTGTCGCTGGTGATCGTCGTGGCCGTGGCGTTCCTGATCGGGTTCCGCTCGTCGGCCGGCGTGCTCGCCTGGCTCGGCGTCGCCGGCGTGCTCGTGCTCTTCACGCTGGCCGTCACCTGGCTGGCCGTGATCGCCGGGCTGTCGGCGAAGAGCGTGGACGGTGCGGGTGCGTTCTCCTACCCGCTGATCTTCCTGCCGTTCATCAGCTCTGCCTTCGTGCTCACCGACACCATGCCCGGCCCGGTGCGAGCGTTCGCCGACCACCAGCCGGTGACCTCGATCGTCGACACGATCCGCCAGCTCCTCACCCAGGAGCCGGTCGGCAACGACGTCTGGGTCGCCCTGGCCTGGTGCGTCGGGCTCCTCGTCGTCGCCTACGCCCTCGCGATGGCGACCTACCGGCGCCGGATCGCCTAGAGCCGGAGGGCGATGCGGCCTCAGAGATGGGGCATGACCTCCGCGGCGATCAGGTCGAGGTGGTCGAGGTCGTGCAGGTCGAGGACCTGCAGGTACACGCGTTGGGCTCCGAGCTCGGCGAAGCGGCCGATCTTGTCGACGACCTCCTGTGGGGAGCCGGCGAGACCGTCGGCACGGAGCTGGTCGAGCTCTCGCCCGATGGCGTCCGCGCGGCGGCCCAGGACCTCGTCGTCGTCGCCGCAGCAGACGACCTGAGCCACGGAGTAGACCAGGTCGGCGGGGTCGCGGCCCGCCTCCTCGCACGCGACCCGCACCCGCTCGAACTGCTGGCCGCTGGTCTCCTCGTCGCTGAAGCCGATGTTGAACTCCGAGGCGTGACGCGCCGCCAGGGCAGGCGTGCGACGCGGGCCGTGGCCGCCGATGATGATCGGCGGGTGCGGCCGCTGGACCGGTTTCGGCAGACCCGGTGAGTCGACCACGGAGTGGACCGCGCCGTCGTAGGAGAACGTCTCGCCGTCGGGCGTGGTCCAGAGACCGGTCAGGATCGCCAGCTGGTCCTCGAGCCGGTCGAAGCGCTCGCCGGTCGGCGGGAACGGGATCGCGTACGCCGCGTGCTCAGCTGCGTACCAGCCGGCGCCGAGGCCGAGCTCGACCCTGCCGCCACTCATGTGGTCGACCTGGGCGACCGCGATCGCCAGCGGGCCGGGATAGCGGAACGTCGCCGACGTCACCATCGTGCCGAGCCGGATCGTCGTGGTCTCGCGCGCCAGGCCCGCCAGGGTCACCCACGAGTCGGTCGGGCCGGGTCGACCGTCGACTCCCATCGCGAGGTAGTGATCGGACCGGAAGAACGCGCCGAAGCCCAGCTCCTCGGCACGGCGCGCGACGGCCAGCTGGTCGTCGTACGTGGCTCCTTGCTGGGGTTCGACGAAGATGCGCAGCTCCATGCCTCCACCCTGGCACGGCAGGCCGTCATGCCTCGGGGCGGCCGCCCGTCGTACGGCAGGCGGCTGCGGCGAGGGCGTGGCCGTCGCGGAGGCACACCGCGGGCAGGGCGTCGCGGCCCCGGGCGGCGAGGAAGCCCGCCGCGAACGCGTCTCCGGCACCGGTGGTGTCGAGCTCGGGCCGGTCGAGCGGATCGGCGGCCATGGTCGCGAGGTCGGTGCCGTCGCTCCACGCCGCGTCGCCGGAGCCCGCGGTCACCACGACCTGGCGACCGTTGGTGGCCAGCGCTCGGGCCAGGTCGGCGGCGCTTCCGGCCGCCCCGGAGAGCACCGCGGCCTCTTTCTCGTTGGCGAACAGCAGGGTGTCAGCCGGCAGAAGCTCGAGGAACGCGGAGGCGCCCAGCAGCTCGAGCGGGGCTGCGGAGGCGGCGCCCACCGACACCGTCATCCCGGTCTCGACCGCGGCGGCCAGGGCATGCAACGCGGCGTCACGCGAGTCACGCAGGAGGGCATAGCCCGACACGTGGAGGTGGTCACCCGGGGCGAACTCGTCGGTCGGTACGTCGAACTCCTCCAGCGCCAGGTTGGCACCCGGGTCGGGCACCATGGTCCGCTCCCCCGTCGGCGCCACGAGCACCAGGCAGGTGCCGGTCGGGCGGGTGCGGTCGACCCGGAAGCGGACGTCGACGCCCAGGGTGTGGAGGCTCTCGAGCTGCGACTGGCCCGCCGCGTCGTCGCCGATCGCGCCGACGAAGACGGAGTCGGCGCCCACGCGGGTCAGCCAGGCTGCGGTGTTCGCCGCCGAGCCGCCGCCGACGTAGGCGATCACCGCCGGGCTGTCGGAGCCTTCGGCCAGCGGGCCGAACAGGCGCGCGACGACGTCGACCATCAGGTCACCGAGGCAGAAGACGGTCACGAGCGCTCCGCGGCGGCGTACGCCGTCGCCACCTCCGCCGCGAGCCGGGCGTTGGAGCGCACGAGTGCGACGTTGGCGCGCAGCGACTCGCCGCCGCTCTCGCGGTGGAACCAGTCGAGGAGGTACGGCGTGACGTCCTTGCCGTGCACGCCGTCGCGGTCGGCGGCGGCGAGGCCCGAGTCGAGCAGCCGGTCGTGCAGGTCGCGGTCGAGCGCGTCGTCGGGGGAGATCGGGTTGGCGAGAATCAGCCCGAGGTCCGTCGTACCGACGCGCTCGCGGGCGGCCAGGATCTCCGCGACCTCGTCCGGCCGCTCGACGCGCCATCCGATGTCGTGGCCGGAGTCGGCGAGGTAGAAGCCTGGGAACCGGTCGGTGCGGTAGCCCAGCACGCCGACGCCCAGCGTCTCGAGCCGCTCCAGGGTGGCGCCGACGTCGAGGATCGACTTCACGCCTGCGCAGACCACGAGCACGCCGGTGCGCGACAGGGTGGTCAGGTCGGCGGACTCGTCGAAGGTGCTCCCGGCGCCGCGGTGCACCCCTCCGAGGCCGCCGGTGGCGAAGACGGTGATGCCGGCGGCCGCCGCCAGGTGGGCGGTGGACGCCACGGTCGTGGAGCCCACTCCCCCGCGGGCCGCGATCGCGGCGAGCTCGCGGACGCTGACCTTGGTCGCGTCCTCGTCGTTGGCGAGCCGGTCGAGCGCGGCGTCGTCGAGACCGATCCGCGCCCGCCCGTCGATGACGGCGACCGTCGCGGGCACCGCGCCGCCGTCGCGGACCGCCTGCTCGAACTCCCGCGCCAGCCGGGCGTTGTCGGGCCGCGGCAGACCGTGGCTGATGATCGTGCTCTCCAGCGCGACCACCGCGCGGCCGTCGGCCAGGGCGTCGCGCACCTCGTCGTGCACCAGCACGGGGTTCCTCCGTGGTTCGGCGTCAGCTGCTCACGGGCCGGTCGAACGCACGTCGCGCCAGCTCCAGGGCCTCATCCTGCCGGACGCCGAGCGCGCGCATCACGTCGGCATAGCTCGCAGCCGCCTCCTTGGCCGCCCGGTCGCTCCCGTCGCCGTTGACCACCGTGCCGTTGCGCCCCCTGGTCGCGACCACTCCGGAGTGCTCGAGCTCGCGATAGGCGCGGGCCACCGTGTTGGGGGCGATGCCGAGGGTCTCTGCCAGGGCACGGACGGTCGGCAGCTTCGTGCCGGGCGGCAGCTCGCCCGAGGCCACCTGCGCCGCGATCTGGGTACGGATCTGCTCGTACGGCGGATCTCCGTCGCTGGTGTCGAGCGTGATCACGCGCCGATCGTGGCACACCGAACGGCGGACGTGGGTCACCCGACATGGGCTACGGCGCCCCGGCGTGCTCCCTCACCACGCGCACGGAACAGCAGCACCCCGGCCAGCGCCAGGGCCAGGCCGAACGGGACGTCGAGCAGGACGGTGGTGTTCTCGAGGTTGCCGAACGGCACCAGCAGCAGCGTCAGGGCGACGACGACACCGACCCAGAGCGGCACCAGCCGAGCTCGGACGACGATCAGCATCAGCAGCCCGAAGCCGACGACCACGGCCGCGACGGCCGGGAGGAAGACGGCAGGCATCATCCCGAGGTCTCCGTGGAAGACGAGCGACTGCACCACGTTCGCCACCACTGCCACCACGCTCCCAGCCGCGATCAGGACGACCGCGACCAGCCCGGCACGGCCCAGCCGCCGTCGGCGCACCAGGAGGAGGCCGAGGCCGAACGCCGCGACGACGATCGCTGCCAGAGCCACCACATAGAGGGCGTTGGCGGTGGCCGACGACGGACGCTGGGGCCTGATGTCGCACTGTTCGTCGACGCAGCCGACCGGCAGCCTGCTCTCGACGTACGACGCGATGCAGAGGGCCAGGCCTGCGACGAGCGCCGCGGTGGCGGTCACCCGGGACACGAGAGAGTCGTTCACAGGACCAGGGTCCGCCTGCGGAGCGCTCCCGTCATCAGGCTTCTGCCGTAGGGCGCTCCCACCACACCCACTCGAACCCCTCGCGCGGCTCGCGGCGGGTCTCGACCCACTCGGAGGTGTCGAACTCGGGGTAGTGCGCGTCGCCGTCGGGCGATTCGTGCACCTCGGTCAGCACCTGGTGGGTCGCCAGCGGCAGCGCTTGCTCGTAGACCTGGGTGCCGCCCACGACGTACGTCTCCCCCGGCTGCTCGGCGGCAAGCGCCAGCGCGTCCTGGAGCGAGTGGGCGACGAGCACGCCGTCCGCGGACCAGTCGGGGTTGCGCGTCACCACGATCGTCGTCCGTCCGGGCAGGGGTCGCCCGATCGAGTCGTAGGTCGCGCGCCCCATCACCAGGACGCCGCCCATGGTGGTCGCCTTGAAGTGGGAGAAGTCCTCGGGGAGGCGCCACGGGATCCGGCCGTGGTCGCCGATCACGCGGTTGTCGGCGTAGGCGGCGACCAGGGTGAGCCGCTCAGACGGCAATGGGGGCCTTGATGCCCGGGTGAGGGTCGTAGCCCTCGACCGCGATGTGCTCGAGGTCGAAGGCGTCGATCTCGGTCACCGACGGTTCGAGCCACAGCGTCGGCAGCGGCCGGGGTTCACGGGTCAGCTGGAGCTGCGCCTGCTCGACGTGGTTGGAGTAGAGATGGGCGTCGCCGAGGGTGTGCACGAAGTCACCGACCCGGAGACCGACGACCTGGGCGACCATGTGGGTCAGCAGGGCGTACGACGCGATGTTGAACGGGACGCCGAGGAAGACGTCGGCGGAGCGCTGGTAGAGCTGACAGCTCAGGGCGCCGTCGGCGACGTAGAACTGGAACATCGTGTGGCAGGGCGCCAGCGCCATCTGGGGGATGTCGGCGACGTTCCACGCCGAGACGATGTGGCGGCGGCTGTCGGGGTCGCTGCGGAGCTGGTCGAGGACGAGCGCGATCTGGTCGAGGTGGCGACCGTCCGGTGCGGGCCACGAGCGCCACTGGTAGCCGTAGATCGGCCCGAGGTCGCCGTCGGCGTCCGCCCACTCGTCCCAGATCGTGACGCCACGGTCCTGCAGCCACTTCACGTTGGTGTCGCCACGCAGGAACCACAGCAGCTCGGCGAAGACCGACCGGGTGTGCACCTTCTTGGTGGTGACGAGCGGGAACCCCTCGGCCAGGTCGAAGCGCATCTGGTGACCGAAAACGCTGCGGGTGCCCGTGCCGGTGCGGTCGGACTTCTCGACCCCGTCGTCGAGGATGCGCTGGAGGAGGTCGAGGTACGCCTGCATGGGCTCACCCTAGATCGGGGCACCGACGAGAGTCAGGGACGCGCCCGCAGGTACTGCTCGGGCCAGTAGGCGTCGGCCCCCAGCGCCTCGGCCGCGCGCTGCGGCCAGTGCGGGTCACGGAGCAGCTCGCGGGCCAGGAACACCGCGTCGGCCTCACCGTCGCTGATGATCTTCTCGGCCTGCTGGGGCTCGGTGATCAGGCCCACCGCTCCCACGGGAAGGCCGGAGGCCTCCTTGATCCGTGTCGCCAGCGGCACCTGGTAGCCCGGCTCGACGGTGATCTGCTGGTCCGGCGAGTTGCCGCCGCTCGAGACGTCGACGAGGTCGGCGCCGTGCTTCGCGAGGAGCCGCGCGACCTCCCCGGTCTCGTCGAGGTCGAGACCGCCCTCAACCCAGTCCCTCGCGCTGATCCGCACGAAGACCGGCCGGTCGTCGGGCCACACCTCACGAACGGCGTCGACGACCGCGAGAAGCAATCGGCTGCGGCCGGTCAGGTCGCCACCCCAGGCGTCGGTACGTCGGTTGGTCAGCGGCGACAGGAACTGGTGGAGCAGGTACCCGTGGGCCGCGTGGATCTCGGCCACGTCGAAACCAGCATCGAGCGAGCGCCGTGCCCCGTCTGCCCACGCGCCCGGGTGCGCGACGAGCTCCTCGGCGGTGAGTGCGCGCGGCGCCGGCCAGTCGGCGTACCCGAGCGCCGAGGCGCCCACGGTCTCCCAGCCACCGTCGCCGGGCGGCACGTAGCCGCGTCCGTCCCACGGGCGCCGGGTCGAGGCCTTCCGGCCCGCATGGGCGAGCTGGATGCCGGCGACGGCGCCCTGGGAGTGGATGAAGTCGGTGATCCGCCGGTAGTCGGCGGCCTGCTCGTCGTTCCAGATGCCGGCGTCGTCGGGCGAGATGCGTCCCTCCGGCACGACGGCCGTCGCCTCGGTCATCACCAGCCCCGCGCCGCCGCGGGCGAACGAGCCGAGGTGGACCAGGTGCCAGTCGGAGGGACGTCCGTCGACCGAGGAGTACTGACACATGGGCGAGACCCACACGCGGTTGCGGAACGTCGTACCGCGGAGGGTCAGGGGCTCGAAGAGTCGGCTCACGTGGGGCTGCAACCGGCGGGAGCGTCACCTTGTTCCGTCGTCAGCGGCCGCGGTCAGGTCACGGCGCCTTGGAGAGCCACGGTCCGGGCACGGTGGACGCGCCAGCTGCGCCTGAGCGGCTCCTCGAGCAGCAGCGTCGAGAGCACGGCCGCCACGACGGCGAGCGCGATCGAGGGGATCGCCGCGCTGCGGCCGTAGGTGGTGCCGGAGAGCCTGAGGAACGGCACGTGCCACAGGTAGAGCGCATAGGAGATCCGGCCCGCGAACCGGAGCGCGGAGAGCTCGAGGAAGCGGTTGCCGTGGACGGCTCCGGCGACGAGCAGGACCGCGGCAGGCGTGGCCACCAGCGGCCCGTAGACGTAGATCGCGTGGAACGACGGCGACACCCGGACCGAGACGATGATCCCCAGCGCTCCGGCGGGCAGGACCCACCACCGACGAGGGAGCTGTCCGACGAGGGCCAGCAGGCAGCCGCCGAGCAACGCGTAGGCGTGCATGGGCAGCCAGTCGCGGTGGTGGACGATCATCACGAGCGCCGACGCGGCGATGGCGACCATCAGGACGACGGCCGGTCGGCGCCGGCGCAGCACCCACGGGAGGACCAGGGGCCACACCAGGTAGAACTGCTCCTCGACGCCGAGCGACCAGGTCTGCCCGAAGACCGGGAAGGGCATCCGGGGCTCCATGTTCTCCACGTAGGTGAGGGCCGGTACGGCGCGACCGACGATGAGCCCGGACGAGAAGCCACGCTCCACCATCACGGCCGAGACCACGAGCACCATCAGCAGGAGCGCCGGGAACAGCCGGACGAAGCGGTTCGCCAGGAAGGCCGGCATCGACCAGCTGCCGTCCTCGCGGGCCTCGACGATCACCCGGGTGATCAGGAACCCGGAGAGGACGAAGAAGACGACGACCCCGATCCCACCCGCCGGCTCGCGCAGGTATCCCGTGTGGTCGGCGATGACGAGCAGGATCGCGACGCCCCTCAGGCCGTCGAGTGCGGGTCGACGCCCCAGGATCCACGGCGCCTGCGTCGTGCGCATGTGACCAGGATGCCTCGCAACCGGCCGCTCCGGCAGGGTCAGACCGCGACGCCGCGCTCGGCGAGCAGCTCCTCCCGCTTCCAGGCATAGCCGACCATCCACGACGGATCGAGCCTGTACATCACGACGTCACCCCACGACAGCGGCGACGATCCGTAGTGGCCGGCCCAATGCTGGTCGACCTCTGCCAGCTCGTCGCCCCCGAGCTCGACCGCGTGCCCGTGGCTGAAGACCGCGAGCTGTTCGCCGTCCACATGAGCGACCGAGACGGCGGGCCGCGCGGCGAGGTGGCGGGCCTTGGCGGCGGTGCGGCTGGTGGAGAACGTCCACGTGCCGTGGAGGAAGTGGCCATCCATCGCGCTGATCCGCGGCTCGCCGTGGGAGGTGACGGTGGCCACCGAGATCACCTTCATCGCGGGCAGCAGCGCGGCGATCTGGGCGGCGCTCAGCGAGCGTTCGTCGGTGATGATCTCGCGGAGGTGGTCGGTGGCACGGGCATGGGAGGCGTCGAGCAGGCCCTGGAGGGTGGCCAGCTCCTCAGGTGTCTCGAGCATGGGACGACGCTAGCCGCCGGGAGACGCGTCGTCCTTGATCCGCGTTGCCGGATCACTCGGACGCGATGTAGTGCGCGAGCAGGTCGGCGAGCTCGACCGGCCTGCTCTTGGCCAGGCAGTGACCTCCCGGCAGCACGTCGGGCTCGAGACCGAGCCGGTCGCGCGACACCCGCTGCTGGAACTCCAGCGGGAACAGGCGGTCGTCGCGGCCGGCGATCACCCGGGTGGGCACCTCGGGCCAGCGGTCGATGTCGCACGGCTGGTCCCAGATCGTGTCGGCCGGGGCGCGGGGCTGCGGGTCGCGCTCCATCTGCTCGCGTACGTCGTGGGACAGGTCGTGGAAGAAGGTGCGCTCCTCGTCGAGCTCAGGGTCGCGGCCCGCGGCCTCCTCGGCCGCGCGTCGGGCCGGGTCGGAGCCGGTCGCACCCCACCACTGCCCCGGCGTCTCGCCGGGGAGCGGGATCATCGCGTTGAGCAGCACGAGCATCCGTACCGGTCGACGCACCATCGGCGCGGTGAAGCCGCCCAGCGACTGGGCCACGACGACGGTCTCGGGGCGTTCGCCGACCGCGGCGTCGACCAGGTCGGCGTACTCCGGCAGACCCAGGGCCGGGTCGTCCTGCGCGATGTCGACCGCGACGGCCTCGTGACCGCGGCTCTCGAGCTCGGCGACCAGCTCGCGCCAGTACGACGCGTTGCCGCCCGCCCCGGGGATCAGCACGAACCTGCTCACAGCGACACCTCGCCGGTGATCATCGTGGTCGCCTCGCCGCCCACCCAAACGGTGTCGCCGTCGCGCTCGACGTGCACGCGGCCGCGCCGTCCCAGCACGGTGCCCTGCGAGGCGACGTACGACGACGGGAGGCGCTCGCCGGCGAGCCACTGGCCGATGCTGGCGTTGAGCGACCCGGTGACGGGGTCCTCGACGACGCCGAGCCCGGGGCAGAAGGCGCGCACCTCGACCGCACACTCCGAGCCCTGCGGATAGGCACCGACCACGCCCACCTCGAGGTCGCCGAACGCGCTCCAGTCGGGTCGCACGGCGAGCACGGCGGCCGCGTCGTGGAGGAGCACACCGACCCACCCGGGTCCGTTGTCGATCCAGCGGGCGTCGAGCACGTCGGCGTCGGTGAGCGCCAGCGCCCGGAGCAGTCGCCCGCGCTCCTCCCCCGTGACCGGCCCCTCGCGGTTCACCGGCGGCGCCGCGAACGCCAGCCGGTCGCCGCGTCGTACGCGCACCAGACCTGCCGGGCACTCCTGCACGACCTCGCCCTCGCTGCGGGGCACACCACCGGCCCCCAGCCACGCGTGCGCACTGCCGAGGGTCGGGTGGCCGGCGAACGGCAGCTCGCCGCTGGGTGTGAAGATCCGCACGCCGTAGTCGGCGCCCGGATCCGTGGGGGCGACGAGGAACGTCGTCTCCGAGAGGTTGGTCCAGGCCGCGAAGCGGAGCATCGCGTCGTCGCTCAGTCCGTCAGCGTCGTGCACGACCGCGAGCGGGTTGCCGAGGTACTCCTCGGACGAGAACACGTTGACCTGGCTGAACCTGCGCATGACCCGAGGCTAGAGCGCCGTACCGACATGACCGGCGACAAATCGGATGAGTTCGGGGGGTGATCCCTGGTCGAATGTGGGCATGTCTCGACTCGGGTCCTCGCTGCGACGGCTGATCCCGCCGACGCCGCTCTCGCGGCGGCTGGCGACCCAGTCGCTGCTGTTCGCGACCGCGGAGGGCACCTTCCTGACCGGGTCCGCGGTGTTCTTCACCCAGGTGGTCGGGCTCCGCGCGGCCCAGGTCGGGCTCGGCCTGACCGTGGCCGGGGTCGCGTCGTTCCTCGTCGCCTACCCCGCCGGCAAGCTGACCGACCGGGTCGGCCCGAAGCGGATGTGGTCGGTCGGCGCCCTGATCGGCGCGCTGATGTTCGCCGCGTGGCCGTTCATCGACGGCTTCACGGGCTACCTGACGATGGTGGTCTGCTTCGAGATCGTCGAGAACGCCGCCAGCGCCGGTCGCAACGCCTACATCCTCGACGTGATGCCCGAGGACGAGCGGGTGGCGACGCAGGCGTACATGTACTCGGCGCTCAACGTCGGCTTCACCCTCGGCGCGATCATCGGCGGGGTCGCGCTCGCCTTCGACAACCTGACCGTGATGCGCTGGATGCCGCTGTTCACGCTCGTCATCGGTCTGGCGAACGCCGTCTTCATCTCACGACTGCCGCGCGCCCCGCATGACGAGCGCCGTACGTCGGACCCCTCGAAGCCTCGGGTCGAGCCGCGGGGCCGCGGCCCTCTGCACAACGTCGGCTGGATGCTGTGCAGCCTCTTCAACGGCACGATGTGGACCAACCAGGTGCTGCTCAACGTCGTGATCCCGCTCTGGCTGGTCGAGGCCACCGATGCGCCCCACTGGCTCCTGGCGTGGCTGTTCGGCACCAACACCGTGATGTGCATCTTCCTGCCGGCCTACACCTCGCGCGGGATCGCGACCCTGTCGGACGCCTTGCGCTCGGCTCGGATCTCCGGTGCGTTCTTCGTGCTGTCCTGCCTGATCACGATGGCCACCCACAGCACGGCCGGGCTTCTCACGATCTTCCTGGTCTGGCTCGGCCACGTCGCGGTCACCGGCGCGGAGCTCTACATCTCCGGTGCCTCGTGGGCGTTCCAGGCCAAGCTCATGGACCCCGGCCGGCGCGGTGAGTACGGCGGCGTTGCCGAGGTGTTCAGCACGCTCGGCGGCCGCTGGGCCCCGGCGGTCTTCACCCTCCTGGCGATGTCGTGGCAACCCTCGGCGCTGCCCGGGGCCGGGTGGCTGGTGATCGCCGGCATCGGGGTCGTCGCCGTGATCGGCCTCCACCCGGCGGTCGGGATGGCGCAGCGCTTCCTGGAGCGCGAGGGCATCGTGCCCAGCGGCGGCACCGTCGTGGACGGCGCGGAGCCTGCACCGTCGCTGACCTGAGAGGCGACGCGCGCGGCGCGGCCAAACACAACTCTTTGGGTAGACTTTGAGGCATGGACCTCGCCACGATCCTCCTACCCGACCTCGACCACGCCGAGGTCGTCGTACCGGCGCCCGACGCGGGTCCGGGCAACTGGGCCGGTGCCGCCAGCGCCTTCGTCGCCGACGACGCGATCTACCTGACCTACCGCGTACGACGCCCGCTCACCGCCGGCCGGGGCGTCTCGACGGTCGTGGCGCGCTCCCACGACGGGGTGCGGTTCGAGACCGTGAGCGAGGTCTGGCGCGACGACTTCGGCGCCGAGTCGTTCGAGCGGCCGGTCGTGGTCCGGACGCCGGCCGGCGGGTGGCGGCTCTACGTCTCGTGCGCGACGCCTGACAGCAAACACTGGTGGATCGAGGCCATCGACGCCGCGCGACCGGAGGACTTCGCGACCGGCCGGCGCACGGTCGCGCTCCCGGGCTCGGGCTCCGTCGCGGTGAAAGACCCGGTGATCGTGCTCGACGAGGTGGGCGGGTGGCACGCCTGGATCTGCGAGCACCCGCTGACCGAGGCCGGTCACGAGGACCGGATGTCGACGGCGTACCACCGCAGCGTCGACGGGCTGGTCTGGGAGCGGGTGCGCACGGTCCTGGCTCCGCGGCAGGGCGCCTGGGACGCGCGCGGTGCGCGTGTCAGCGCCGTGGTCAGTCTGGACCCGCTCGTCGTGCTGTACGACGGTCGGCCGCGCGCCGAGGACAACTGGCACGAGACCACCGGTGTGGCCAGGGCCGAGACCCCGGGTGACCGGGCGTCGATGCTGGTGGCCGACGACGCCGAGCCCCTGCGATCGCCGTACTCCGACGGCGCCTGCCGCTACGCCACCTCGGTCACCATGCCCGATGGCACGCTGCGTCACTACCTCGAGGTCGCCCGGCCCGACGGGGCGCACGACCTGGTCACGACGACGGGCTGAGGTCAGCCCGCCGGGGTGTCGGCCGCCTTGCGACTGCCGAAGGTGCTGCCCTCGCGGTAGCCCTTCCACTCCTCGAAGGACTCCCCCGTCAGCTGCTCGAGGAGCTCGATGTCGGGCAGGTGCGGCTCGACCAGGACGGCCCGTTGCTCCGGCGTGAGACGCGGCCGACTGGGGTCGCCGCCGCGCTGGAGCTGGTCGATGAGCGGCTTGCTGACCTTGCGCCACACCTCGGGCGGGAAGAACCGGCCGACGGCCGCCCCGGTGCGGATGACGCTGCTGAGCGCCTTGGTGCGAGGGCCCTGCTGCACGAAGGTGCGCGAGTTGTCCTGGGGCACCTCGTCGATCGGCGCCGAGGTCACGCCCAGGAACGTGCAGACGCGGTCGAGGGTGTCCAGCGGCTGGTCGACCAGCTCCTTGTAGCGCAGCAGCAGCACCTGCTCGCGCGGGAAGTGGTCGAAGAGGTCGGCGACCTGCCGGCCGTACATGCCCAGCCCCTGGTAGTGCCAGAACGGCGCCCACCCGCCGTCGAGCCGCTGCTGCTCGAGCCGCACCGCCTCGACGACGTCGGCGCACGGCTCCAGCCCGTCCATCCACAGGTGCATCCAGTTGCTGTAGGCCCGGTCGACCGGGTCGCGGAGCACGGCGACCAGCTTCGCGTCGGGGTTGTCGACCGCGATCCGCCGCCGCGCGTCGCGGTGGTAGAGGTAGAACGGCGTGCTCTCGCCCCGCGGAACGCCGTCCGGCGCGTCGTCGAAGAGCGCGAGGTAGCGGGCGCGCTGCCAGATCCACTCCTGGTTGCTGTGTGCGTCGCCGGGACCCTTGTACGCGGGGGGTGGGCTGTCACCGCACAGGTAGTACTTCGGTTCCTTCACCGGCGAGAGGTAGAGCCCGGGATGCCGCGCGAGCGCCGCGTGCAGGGCGCTGGTGCCGGCCTTGGGAGCGCCGATCAGGAAGAAGTCGGGCGGTCGAGGCATGCCTCGAAGTATACAAAGTCACTCGACTTATGTATCCACCCTTCCGGGCATGCTGAGACCATGTCGGACCTCCTCACCTGGTCACAGCAGGTCGCGTCGTGGCGACGCGAGGTGCACGCGCTCTACGCCGCCGTGCGCGCCGAGCCCGACCCGGCGTCCGCGCACGGGCTGTGGGTCGAGGGGCGCACCGAGCTGTTCGACACCCACCCCGCCTCGGCACGGCAGCCCGGCCAGCGTCTGGCCCACGCGACCTACGACCCGGCGTACCGGTTCATCATCGAGATCCAGCCCGCCGAGCCCGACGAGTGGCGCCCCACGACCGGCAGCGACGGCGAGGTGGCGTTCACGCGGGCGGGTCGCCTCGAGATCCCGATGCTCGGCGGGCTCGACGTGTGGTGGCTCGGGTCCTACGGCAACGGGATCTTCGTGCCGCTGCGGGACGCGACCGCGGGGTCGACGACGTACGGCGCGGGCCGCTACCTGCTCGACACCGTCAAGGGCGCCGACCTCGGCCGCGACGGGGACGCCTGGGTGGTCGACCTCAACTTCTCCTACAACCCGTCGTGCGCCTACGACCCCGACTGGGCCTGCCCCCTCGCCCCCGCCGGCAACCGACTCGACGCCGACGTCCCGGTCGGCGAGCTCTCCCCCATCACCGACTGAGTCCGGTGGCGAGGAGATCGCTCCGGCGACCGTCGTCCTCCGGTGGTTGAGGAGATCGCGCAAGCGACCGTCGTCTTCCGGTGGTTGAGGAGGTCGCGCAAGCGACCGTCTCGAAACCACCCGCCTCAGGCGGACAGCGACATCGGTCCGTAGACCGCCCGGTCGTGTTCGTGCAGCGTCACCGACGCGACGCCGGCGGCGGCGAGCTCGGTCCAGACCTCGCCCACCCACGACTCGGCGTCGGCCTGGGAGGCGAAGCGCTGGTCGGAGTACTCCTCGGGCACCTGTGCGTCGGAGCCGGCGGCGTCGTGGAGCTGCCACCACCACGGGCGCTCGGACGGCGTCGGCGGGCGGAAGGTCGCCGGCTGCTCGGGAAGGTTCATGACTCGCGGACGGACGTGTCGACGAACGGCAGCTTGGTCGAGACGAACACTTCGCGTCGCGACCGGATCTGGACGCCGAGCTCGGCCTCGGGGTCCACGAACGTCGGCACCAGCGCCAATCCGATCCCCTTCTTCAGCGTCGGGGAGAAGGTGCCGGAGGTGACCTCGCCCACGGGTACGTCGGGTGCCAGGCTCACCTGCATCCCGGGCCGCGGGATGCCCCGCTCGAGAGCGATGAGTCCGCGAAGCTTCCGCTTCGGACCGGCCTCCTTCTCCGCGACCAGCGCGTCGCGGCCCCAGAAGGCGTCTTTCTTCCAGCCCACGGCCCAGCCGAGGCCGGCCTGGTTGGGCGTCACGTCGATGGTGATGTCCTGTCCGTGCAACGGATAGCCCATCTCGGTGCGGAGCGTGTCGCGCGCTCCGAGCCCGCACGGCAGCATCCCGAAGGGCTCACCCGCGGCGAGCAACCGGTCCCACAGGGCGACGGCGACGTCGTTGCGCGCGATCAGCTCGTAGCCGCGCTCCCCCGTGTAGCCCGTGCGGCACACCACGACCCCGGTGTCCTCGAACTCCGCCTCGACGAAGGACATGTAGCCATGCCCGGCGGGGAAGCCGATCGCGTCGAGCACGTCGTCGGACTTCGTGCCCTGTACCGCCAGCACGACGTACTGCGTGTGGTGATCGAGGATCTTGACGCCCTCGGGCGCCTCGGCGGCCAATCGCCTGCAGACCTCGGCGGAGTTGGCTGCGTTCGGGACCAGGAGCACGTGCTCGTCGTCGTGGTAGTAGGCGATCAGGTCATCGACGACCCCGCCGGTCGCCGCGTCGCAGCACAGCGTGTACTGCGCCTTGCCCGGCGCGATCTTGCCCAGGTCGTTGCTCAGCGTCGCGTTGATGTACGACGACGCGCCGGGGCCGGTGACCATCACCTTGCCGAGGTGGCTGACGTC
Source organism: uncultured Actinomycetota bacterium (assembly GCA_963794355.1). Classification (GTDB taxonomy): domain Bacteria; phylum Actinomycetota; class Actinomycetes; order Propionibacteriales; family Nocardioidaceae; genus Nocardioides. Next base: position 16,215 of record CAWCDN010000017.1, on the reverse strand, counting down.
GAAGATGCCGACGGCCTCGCGCACGGCGGTGTGCTCCTTGACCACGCCCGAGGGGTACTCCAGCGGCATCGACCAGCCGCCGAACTCCGCGAACTTCGCGCCCAGAGCGACGTGTCGCCCGTGGAGCGGCGAGGTCAGCAACTGCGGTGGCGAGGTGGTCTCGTCGGCCATGTCCGCGAACCTACACCGGGCGAAGCCCGATGACGCGAGACGCACGGGGCCGCGGGCGGACGTGACTATCCTGCGTCGGTGACCTCCTACCACCTCCGTGGCGCGAGCCCGGCCAAGACGCGTGCCGACGCCGTCGTCGTCGGGGCCCTCCGTACTCCGAAGGGGGTGAGGCTGGCCGACGGTGGCGAGGACGTCGCCGACGCCTTCGGCCGCGCATTGCGCCCTCTGTTGAGCACGCTCGGCTTCACCGGCAAGGCCGGCGAGGTGGCCCGGGTGCCCACCGGGGGCAAGCTGGCGAGCCCGCTGCTGGTGCTCGTCGGGATGGGCGCACCCACCGACGACCGCGCCACCACCCTCCTGGCGGTACGACGTGCCGCGGGCGTGGCGGCCCGCTCGACCAGCAACGCTGCCTCGGTCGCTCTCGCCCTGCCCGCCGGCGACGCAGCCCTGGTCCGCAACGTCACCGAGGGCTACCTCCTCGGCGCCTACGCCTTCGGGCGCTACCTGTCGAAGTCGCCGGACCAGAAGGCCGGGAGCGTCTCGATCCTGAGCCCGGCGGCGCGTCGCGCGGAGGCGACCACCGCGTTCGAGGAGGCGCGGGTCGTCGCGAGCGCCGTCACCGCCGTCCGCGACTGGGTGAACACGCCGGCCAACGACCTCACCCCGCCGCTGTTCGCCGACGAGATCACGGCGGCCGCCAAGGGCAGCAAGGTCAAGGTGAAGGTGCTCGACGAGAAGCGGCTGGCCGAGCTCGGCTGCGGCGGGTTGCTCGGCGTCGGCGGCGGCTCCAGCGCCCCGCCCCGGCTCGTCGAGCTGCGCTACTCGCCGGCGAAACCGGTCGCCCACCTCGCGCTGGTCGGCAAGGGAATCACCTTCGACTCGGGCGGCCTCACCATCAAGCAGGGCAGCGCGATGGAGACCATGAAGTGCGACATGGCCGGCGCGGCCACGATCACCCAGGCCACCTTGGCCATCGCCGACCTGGGGCTGCCGGTCAAGGTCACGGCGTACGCCTGCCTCGCCGAGAACATGGTGTCCGGCAGCTCGATGCGACCGGGCGACGTGCTCACCATCTACGGCGGCACCACCGTCGAGATGCTCAACGCCGACGCCGAGGGACGCCTCGTCCTCGCCGACGGCCTGGCTCGCGCCGTGGAGCAGAAGCCGGACATGATCGTCGACGTCGCGACCCTGACCGGCCACATGGTGATGGCGCTCGGCACCAAGGTGGCGGCTGCGTTCGGCAGCGACGACGTCGTCGGCCCGCTGATCGAGGCCGGCCGTGAGAGCGGCGAGAAGCACTGGCCGATGCCCCTGCCTCCCGACATCGTCGAGCGCGTGCACGGCAGCAAGGTCGCCGACCTCGCCCAGCACGACTGGGTGCGCTGGGGAGGCGGGCTGCTGGCCGCGGCGTTTCTGCGGGAGTTCACCGATGGGCTCCCCTGGGCCCACCTCGACATCGCCGGCCCCGGCTTCAACACAGGCTCGGCGAGCGGTCACCTGACCGCCGGCGGCACCGGGTTCGCGGTGACCACGCTCGTCGACTACGCCCGAGGGCTCAGCGGCGCTTCTGTCGCTTCTGCCGGCTGATGTACTCGCGCATCCGCTGCGGGATGCCGACCACGCCGGCCTCGTAGGCCCTGATGCCGCGCCGCTGGCAGAACTTGTAGGCCCAGTCGGCCGACGGCACGCGGCGGCGGGTGAACTCGCCGTCCCAGGCGACCAGCAGCAGGGTCACGTCGCTGACAGCCGTGCGGGGCTCGACGAACCCCTCGACGCCCTCGCGGGTGTCGATGAAGTCGGCGAGGTGTGCCTCGTCCTCGCTGCTCGAGGCGCGCACCGTCGTGGATCCGGTGCGCTCGGTGTCGCCCGCCGGGCGCTTGTAGCGAGCCTTGCGTCGACCGCGTCCAAACAAGTTCACGGGGAACAGTGTGCCAAGAGGCTGGGAGCAGCGGGAGCACCTTGGCTCGACACCTTGCGGGACGTCGAGCAAAGAGTGCAAGGATGGGAAAGTGAGCGACGGAGAGTTCGACGTACTCGTTCTCGGAGCCGGATCAGGCGGCTACGCCTGTGCACTCCGGGCGGCCCAGCTGGGTCTCTCGGTCGGCCTCGTCGAGAAGGACAAGCTGGGCGGCACCTGCCTTCACGTCGGGTGTGTGCCGACCAAGGCCCTGCTCCATTCGGCCGAGGTCGCCGACCTCGCGCGCGACTCCGCGCAGTTCGGGGTGCAGGCGAGCCTCGAGGGCATCGACATGCCGGGCGTCAACGCGTACGCCGACAAGGTCGTCTCGCGGCTCTTCAAGGGCCTCACCGGCCTGATCAAGGGCCGCGGCATCACGGTGATCGAGGGCGAGGGCCGGCTGACCGGTCCGCGCGAGGTCACCGTGGTCACCGCCGACGGCACCGCGACGTACGCCGGCACGCACGTGGTGCTGGCCTCCGGTTCCTACAGCAAGTCGCTGCCGGGCCTCGACGTCGACGGGGAGCGGGTCCTCACCTCCGAGCACGCGCTGCGGCTCGACCGGGTGCCGGCCTCGGTGGTCGTGCTCGGCGGCGGCGTGATCGGCTCCGAGTTCGCCAGCGTCTGGGCCAGCTTCGGCGCTGACGTGACCATCGTCGAGGCACTCCCGCGGCTCGTCGCTGCCGAGGACGAGGCGTCCTCGAAGGCACTGGAGCGGGCGTTCAAGAAGCGCAAGATCCAGGTCCGCACCGGCACGCCGTTCCAGAGCCTCAAGGTCACCGACGAGGGCGTCGCCGTCACCGTCGAGGGCGGCGACGTGATCGAGGCGGAGCTGCTGCTCGTGGCGGTCGGCCGCGGCCCGTCCACCGCGGGCCTCGGGTACGACGAGCAGGGCGTCGCCATGGAGCGCGGCTTCGTGCTGACCGACGAGCGGCTGCGCACCAACCTCGAGGGCGTCTACGCCGTGGGCGACATCGTGCCGGGGCTGCAGCTGGCCCACCGCGGCTTCCAGCAGGGCATCTTCGTGGCCGAGGACATCGCCGGGCTCGACCCGACCCCCATCGACGAGGCCGGCATCCCGCGCGTCACCTACAGCCACCCGGAGGTCGCCTCGGTCGGGCTCGACGAGGCCGCCGCGCGCGCGACGTACGGCGACGACGCGATCGAGACCGTCACCTACGACCTCGGCGGCAACGGCAAGAGCCAGATCCTGATGACGCAGGGCTTCGTGAAGCTGGTCCGGCGGACGGACGGCCCGGTGGTCGGCGTCCACCTGGTCGGTGACCGGGTCGGCGAGCTCGTCGGCGAGGCCCAGCTGATCTACAACTGGGAGGCGCACGCCGAGGACGTCGCACCCCTGGTGCACGCCCACCCGACCCAGAACGAGGCCCTGGGTGAGGCGCACCTCGCGCTGGCCGGCAAGCCCCTGCACGCCCACGCCTGACGACACCCGTACGACGACCGAGACCGCGACGACAGGAAGATCGACACTCACATGGCTACCGAAGTCAACCTCCCCGAGCTCGGCGAATCCGTCACCGAGGGCACGGTCACCCGCTGGCTCAAGCAGGTCGGTGACGAGGTGGCCGTCGACGAGGCGCTGCTCGAGGTCTCCACCGACAAGGTCGACACGGAGATCCCCTCGCCCGTCGCCGGCACGCTGCTGGAGATCCGGGCGCAGGAGGACGACACCGTCGAGGTGGGTGCCGTGCTGGCCGTGATCGGCGCCTCCGACGAGGCCTCCGGCGACAGCTCGGGTGGGGACGACGACGGTGGTCAGGCCGAGGCCGCTCCCGAGCAGGAGCCCGAGCAGGAGCCCGAGCATGAGCAGGCCCAGGCCGAGACCCCGCTCGAGGAGGAGCAGACCCAGCAGGACCAGGCGCACGAGCAGGCCGAGCGGGCCGACTCCCCCGCTGCTGAGCCCGCGGCCGAGGAGCCCGCAGCCGAGGAGCCTGCAGCCGAGGAACCCGCCGCCGAGGAGCCAGCGGAGGAACAGGCCACCGAGGAGCAGGCCACCGAGCCTGCCGCCGAGGCTGCTCCGTCGTCCGACGGTGGTGGCGAGAGCACGACGGTGAACCTCCCCGAGCTCGGCGAGTCCGTCACCGAGGGCACGGTCACCCGCTGGTTGAAGCAGGTGGGAGACCAGGTCGCCGCCGACGAGTCGCTGCTGGAGGTCTCCACCGACAAGGTCGACACCGAGATCCCGTCGCCGGTCTCGGGCACGCTGCTCGAGATCAAGGTCAGCGAGGACGAGACCGTCGAGGTGGGCGCGGCCCTGGCCGTGATCGGCTCCGGCGACGCGGGTGCTTCCGGTGGCGGCGAGTCCGCGCCGGCTTCCGCCGAGGAGAGCCCGGCCGAGCCCGAGCAGCAGGAGGCGGCCGCCGAGCCCGAGCCCGCCGCCGAGCCCGAGGCTGCCCCTGCGCCCGAGAGTGCGGCCGAGGAGGCTCCGGAGCAGTCCCAGCCCGAGCCGGCCGCCGAGGCCGCACCGGCGCCCGCGTCGAGCGGCGACCGCGAGGCGTCGGGCTACGTGACACCGCTGGTCCGCAAGATGGCCACCCAGCACGGCGTCGACCTGGCTGCGGTCGTCGGCACCGGAGTGGGCGGACGCATCCGCAAGCAGGACGTCCTCGACGCGGCGGCCCAGCAGGGCACCGACACCGCGCCGACGCGCCCCGCGGCGGCTGCCGCCGCTGCTGCTGCACCCGCAGCTCCCGCCGCCGCCGCGACACCCGCGGCGCCGGCTGCACCTGCAGCTCCGGCAAAGGCCCCCGCGGCGTCGGGAGCCCCGTCGCCCTTGCGCGGCAAGACCGAGCCGATGTCGCGCCTGCGCAAGGTGATCGCGTCGCGGATGGTCGAGTCGCTCCAGACGATGGCCCAGCTGACCACGGTCGTGGAGGTCGACGTCACCGCGATCTCGAGGCTGCGCGACGCGGAGAAGGCCGACTTCGCCACCCGCGAGGGCGTGAAGCTGTCCTACATGCCGTTCTTCGCCAAGGCGGCCGTCGATGCGCTCAAGGAGCACCCCAGCCTGAACGCAGCGATCGACACCGAGAAGGGCGAGGTCACCTACTACGACCGCGAGAACCTCGCGATCGCCGTCGACACCGAGCGCGGTTTGCTCACGCCGGTGATCAAGGAGGCCGGCGACCTGTCGATCGCCGGTCTGGCCCGCAAGATCGCCGACGTCGCCGAGCGCACCCGCACCAACAAGATCACTCCCGACGAGCTCTCGGGCGGCACGTTCACGATCACCAACACCGGCAGCCGTGGTGCGCTCTTCGACACCCCGATCATCAACCTGCCGCAGGTGGCGATCCTCGGGACCGGCTCGGTGGTCAAGCGTGCGGTCGTGATCGACGACCCGAACCTCGGCGAGACCATCGCCGTGCGTCAGATGGTCTACCTCGCGCTGACCTACGACCACCGGCTCGTCGACGGTGCGGACGCCGCCCGCTTCCTCACCGACGTCAAGGGCAGGCTCGAAGCCGGCCAGTTCGAGGTCTGACCATGCACGTCGTCATCGGGGGCGCCTCGGGCTTCCTCGGGAGCCACCTGACCCGGGCGCTCGAGAGCGGCGGTCATCAGGTGACCGGCCTGACCCGACGACGTACGACGGCGCCCGGGCAGTCCACCTGGGACCCCGCGCAGGGACGCGTCGATGCCGAGCTGATCGCTGCCGCCGACGTGGTCGTCAACCTCGCGGGCACGCCGACAGCGGGCAACCCGCACTCGCAGAAGTGGGCCGACGACCTGCGCACCAGCCGGGTGCAGAGCACCACGACGCTCGCCGAGGCGATCGCTGCCGCCGAGCACGCGCCGGCCTTCCTCGCGGGCAACGGGATCTCCGTGTACGGCGACCACGGACCCGAGCCGCTGCCCGAGACCGCCGACTCGCGCGGCGACGACCTCCTCACCGAGGTGACCCTCGACTGGGAGGCCGCTGCCCAGCCGGCGCGCGACGCGGGCGCGCGGGTCTGCATCCTGCGCACGGCCCCGGTGATGGACGTGCGCAGCCAGCCGCTGAAGCTGCTGAAGGTCCTGTTCTCCTTCGGCCTGGGTGGCCGGCTCGGTGACGGGAGGCAGTACTTCCCGATGATCTCCCTGCGCGACTGGGTCGGCGCCGTCGTCCACCTCGCCGAGCACGAGGACGCCAGCGGGCCGTTCAACCTCTGCTGCCCGACCACGCCCACCAACGCCGAGTTCACCCGGGCCCTCGGCCGCGCGCTCAGCCGGCCGGCGGTCATCCCGGCCCCGGCCTTCGCGATCCGGCTCGGTGCGTCGCGGATGGCGCCGGAGCTGCTCGGCTCGAAGAACGGCGTGCCGCAGGCGCTGCTGGACGCCGGCTTCGAGTTCCGTGACCCCGACGTGACGGCGGTGCTGGCTGCCGGCCTCGCTCAGGCGTCGTAGACCTCGGCCACACACCAGCCCGCCGACGTGTGCCGAAGCGCGATCCGGCGGGTCGTCGGTCGGCTCCGCGGCAGCACCGACCTCGTCCCGCCGCTCGCGACGCGGGCCTCGGCCAGCCGGTCGGTGACCACCAGGGTCAGCGCTCGTGGGGTCCTCCAGCGGACCCGCACGGCGAGGACCTGTCGGCGCATGCCGGTCACCCGGAGGCCGCGCCGCTCGTACGCAGCGAGCATGGCGAGGTCGCGACGCCCGGTGCGCGAGCCGGGCAGGTACAGCGCCCGCAGCGCGGTCGCGTCACCTGCGGCCCACGCGCCGGCTCGTCGGCGGTCCCACGCCCGGAGCAGGTCGAGGGCCCGCGCGGCCGGCCGCACGGCCGCGGTCGTCGCCGGCACCGATTCACGTCGTACGACGTGCGCGACGGGCGCGACGGCCAGCAGCGCGCCGGCGACCACGCCGACCGTGGCCAGCACCGAGAGCAACATCAGCGTCCGCGTGCGCATCTGATCACTGTGACTCCTTCGGCGCTTCCCCCGCGGCCTCTCTCCACAGCCCTCTACCCTCGCCGCGTGGCCCTCTCCCGACGCGCTCTGCTGCTCGGCTCCGGTGGCGCGGCCGCGGCCGTCGCGGCGGCGGGTCTCGCGGTCGACGAGGGCTGGCTGCCGGGGAAGACGCGGGCGCGCGGGCTGCTCGGCCTCGACGGACCCGGTGGGCACATCCCCGACGTCACGCCGGGGCGCGTGGTGAGCGGGTCGTTCGTCTCTCAGCACCGACTGGGCGCGACGACCGGCTGGTCGGTGATCTACCCCGGGCCGCGGGCCGAGCCGCTGCCGGTGATGGTCTGCCTCCACGGCCTCGGCGGTGACCACACGACCGCCGTCGACGAGCTGGCCCTCGACCGCTTCCTCCCCGCGGCCGTGGCCCACGGCGTGCCGAGGTTCGCGATCGCCACGGTCGACGGAGGTACGACGTACTGGCACCCGCGGCCGAACGGCGAGGACGCCGGCGCCATGGTGCTCGACGAGCTCCTGCCGCTCCTGAGGGCCCAGGGGCTGCATACCGAGCGTCTCGCCTTCCAGGGCTGGTCGATGGGCGGCTACGGCACCCTGCGCCTGGCCGGGCTCCTCGGCGCCGTGCGCGTCCGCGCCGCCGCCGCTCTCAGCGCAGCTCTCTGGACCGACCCCGACGACGCCTCGCAGTCCGGCTTCGACGACGCGGCGGAGTACGAGAAGTACTCCGTCATGGGTCGCCAGGCCCAGCTGCACGGAGTGCGGGTGCGCCTCGACTGCGGCACCGACGACCCGTTCTACGTCGCGGACCGGTCCTACGTCGGCGGCTTCGACCAGCCGGTCACCAGCACGTTCCAGCCGGGCGCCCACACCACGGCGTACTGGACCCGGATGATGCCGGCACAGCTCGCCTTCGTCGGGGCCGCGTTGTCGCCCGGGCTATCGTCGTCGTCGTGAGCGACCTGGTCTTCCGCGAGGGCGGATTCGGCGACGGCGCCGTCGACTACCTCGTCGCGTGGGACCTCCAGCGCGAGATCCACGGGCGGGTCGTGGCCGGGCAGGCGGGCGACACGGTGTGGCTGCTCGAGCACCCGCCGGTCTTCACCGCCGGCAAGCGCACCGCCCCCGAGGACCGGCCGGCTGACCCCGGTGGCGCGCCCGTCATCGACGTCGACCGCGGCGGCCTGGTCACGTTCCACGGCCCCGGTCAGCTCGTCGGCTACCCCATCGTCCGCCTGCCCGACCACGTCAAGGTCGTCGACTACGTGCGCCGCGTCGAGGAGGCCCTGATCGGCGTGTGTCGCGACCTCGGGGTCGAGACCGCGCGCGTGCCCGGCCGCAGTGGCGTGTGGCTGCGCTCCGACGAGAAGGGGGCCGAGCGCAAGATCGCCGCGCTCGGCATCCGCGTCAGCCAGGGCGTGACGATGCACGGCTTCGCGCTCAACTGCGACGTCGACCTGTCGTGGTACGCCCGCTTCGTGCCCTGCGGGATCTCCGACGCCGGCGTCACCTCGCTGTCTGCCGAGCTCGGCCGCGACGTCACCGTCGCCGAGGTCCTCCCGTCGGTACGCCGTCACCTCGCCGACCTGCTCGCGTGGACGTCGTACGAGCCGACGCCCGACTACGAGCCGCGACCCGACCCCGCCCGCGCGCCGCGCATCGAGCTCCTCACGCCCTGACCGGCGCGTCCCGAGGTGATCGGCTCCGACGGCTGAGACCATCGTCGCCACCCGACGGGAGGGCGGCACGTGGACGAGCTCGTCATCGAGACGACGGCGCTGCGCAAGGAGTTCCTCGACCGCCGCGGACGCAGCCGGGTCGCGGTCGCCGGCCTCGACCTCGCCGTCCCCGCCGGTGGGGTGCACGGCTTCCTCGGCCCCAACGGGTCCGGCAAGACCACCACCATCCGGATGCTGCTCGGGCTCGCCAGGGCCACGTCGGGATCGATGCGGCTCTTCGGGACCGAGGTCCCCCACGGCCTCCCGACGGTCATCGACCGGATCGGCGCGGTCGTGGAGTCACCGAAGTTCTCCCCCAACTTCTCGGGCCGACAGAACCTCCAGCTCCTCGCACGCATCCTGGCCGCCCCGCCGTCACGGGTGGACGCCGCGATCGACACGGTCGGCCTGACCGGTCGCGACCGTGACCGCTACAAGACCTACTCGCTGGGGATGAAGCAACGCCTGGCCATCGCGGCCACCTTGCTCAAGGATCCGGCGCTGCTGATCCTCGACGAGCCCACGAACGGGCTGGACCCGGCCGGCATCCGCGAGATCCGCGACACCATCCGTGACCTCTCCGACTCGGGGGTCACCGTGCTCCTCAGCTCCCACATCCTTGCGGAGGTGCAGCAGGTGTGCACGTCGGCGACGATCATCGGCAACGGTCGGATGCTGGCGTCCGGCACCGTCGACGGTCTCCTGGGCGCCGGGTCGGGAGGATTCCGGGTCGTGGTCTCCGATCCGGACGCAGCCCTGCACGTCCTCACCGAGGGAGGCTTCTCCGCCACCCGGACCGCCGAGGGCCTCACCGTGGAGTCCGACCGCCCGGGCTCGGAGATCTCGCGGCTGCTGGCGACCCAGGACCTCTGGGTCGACGAGCTGGTCGCGGTGCGGCAGGACCTGGAGTCGTTCTTCCTCGAGCTCACCGCGCAGGACACCCTCGGCGGCCCGTCGACGGAGGTTGCGTGATGAGGCTGCTCGGGGTCGAGCTGACGCGCCTGCGGTGGCGCCGAGCCGTCCTCCTGCTCCTCGTCGCCTGTTTCGTGATCCCTGGACTCATCTTCGCCGTCACCGCCTGGGACACCCGTCCGGTCTCCACGGCAGAGCTGGCCGCGGCTCAGCGCCAGGTCGAGCGACTGCGTGCCGATCCCGACATGGCCCGTCAGATCCGCACCTGCGAGCGGCACCCCGAGAGGTTCGGCGCCCGCTCGGCCGACCGGTGCGAGGCGACGGTCGGCCCGCAGGTCTCGTGGTTCCTCACCCGTTCTCGGCTCGACCTCGAAGCGCTGTCGCGCGACGTCGGGCCGACCGTGATCGTGATCCTCACCGCGCTCCTGATGCTCGTCGGTACGACGTTCGCAGGTGCGGACTGGAACTCCGGCTCGATGAGCAACCAGCTGCTGTTCGAGCCGCGGAGGTCACGCGTCTGGGCGGCGAAGGCGACCGCGGTGCTGCTCGTCGCCCTGGCGGTGTCCGCCGTGGTCCTGACGTTGCTGTGGGTGGCCTTCGCGCTCCTGGCCTCCTCGCGCGGCATCGAGACCGCGCCCCACGTCACGTCGTTCATCCGCGGTGAGAGCGTGCGGGGCGTGGTGCTCGCGGCCGCTGCGGCGCTGGGTGCCTTCGCGCTCACGATGCTGTTCCGCAGCACCGTGGCGACGTTGGGCGTGCTCTTCGCGGTGACGCTCGTGGCCTCCGTCGTCCTGGCTGCCCTGCGCATCAGCCAGCAGTGGTACCCCCACGTCAACGTCGCGGCGTGGGTGCTCGACGGCTACGAGTACAGCGTCAGACCGCCGTCGTCCTGCGGGATCCTCGTCAACCAGGCCCAGGACTGCAGTGGCCGCCGCACGGTCACCCTCCGCGACGCCGGCACCTACCTCGGGGCCTTCCTGGCGCTCGCCGTCGTGCTGTCGGCCGCGTCCTTCCGGCGGCGCGACGTCCCCTGAGCTCAGCCGCGGGTGATCGTGGCCGCGAACAGGTCCAGCCCTCCGGCCTGCCAACCCTGGCGAATGCCGTCGAGCTGGGGCGCCAGGTCGTCGCCGTGCCGCTCGAGGTGGCGGTGCTCGAGCTCGACACGGGTGCGCTCCGGAGTCTCGGCGGTGAAGGTCACCTCGACCTCGCTGCCGTGGGTGCCTACGTCGTAGACGTTCCCGCCGACGAGCGACTCGAACACCATGTGGCTCAGCGGCGCCTCGATGATGTGGTGTCGGCGTTCCACCAGGCGCCGATCTCCTCGGTGAAGAAGCGGAAGGCCTCGTCGATCGGCACCTCGACGGTGGTCGACGCGCTGATGGAGATCGGCTGGGTGTCGGTGCTCATCGGTGCTCCTGTCGGGTGTGGTGGTCCTCGGCGGCTCGGGCGAACGCCGTGAGCGAACGCCGTGAGCGAACGGTTCCAGAAGCCGTCGAGGTAGTCGCGGAGGCCGGCCAGCCCCTGGGGGTCCGCCTCGTAGATCCGTCGGGTCCCCTCCGCTCGCGGTGTCACGAGGCCTGCGTCGGCCAGCACCCTGAGGTGCTGCGAGACCGCGGGCCGGCTCACCGGCAGCTCCTCGGCCAGCTCGCCCACGGCCCGCGGCCGTCGGGCGACCCGCTCGAAGATGTCGCGGCGGGTCGGGTCGGCCAGGGCGGTGAACGCTCGAGCGAGAGCCAGTTGGTCAGTCATGACTCTTGGTAAGTCACTACTTACCAAGGGTGAGGACAACACCTGCTCGGCTCCCGCCTTGGCGCCCGCGTAGCATGGATCGACGTGACCCAAGCTCCCACGGACTCCACCACCGATCCGGGTGGCCGCAAGCTCCTGCGCCTCGAGGTCCGCAACGCGCAGACGCCGATCGAGCGCAAGCCGGAGTGGATCAAGACCCGGGCCAAGATGGGTCCGGAGTACACCGCTCTGCAGTCGCTGGTGAAGTCCGAAGGTCTCCACACGGTCTGCCAGGAGGCCGGCTGCCCCAACATCTTCGAGTGCTGGGAGGACCGCGAGGCGACGTTCCTCATCGGGGGCGACCAGTGCACCCGGCGCTGCGACTTCTGCCAGATCGACACCGGCAAGCCGCAGCCGCTCGACCGCGACGAGCCGCGCCGCGTGGCCGAGAGCGTGCAGAAGATGGAGCTCCGCTACGCCACGATCACCGGCGTCGCTCGCGACGACCTGCCCGACGGCGGTGCCTGGCTCTACGCCGAGACGGTGCGCGCGATCCACGAGCTCAACCCGGAAACGGGCGTGGAGAACCTGATCCCCGACTTCAACGGCAAGCCCGACCTCCTCGCCGAGGTCTTCGAGAGCCGGCCCGAGGTGCTCGCCCACAACGTCGAGACGGTGCCGCGGATCTTCAAGCGGATCCGCCCGGCGTTCCGCTACGACCGCTCGCTCGGCGTGCTCACGGCTGCCCGCGAGTTCGGCCTGGTCACCAAGTCCAACCTGATCCTCGGCATGGGCGAGACGCGTGAAGAGGTCAGCCAGGCGCTGGTCGACCTGCACGCGGCCGGGTGCGAGCTGGTCACGATCACCCAGTACCTCCGCCCCTCGGCCCGCCACCACCCGGTCGAGCGGTGGGTCAAGCCCGAGGAGTTCGTCGAGCTCGCGGCCGAGGCCGAGGAGATCGGCTTCTCGGGAGTCCTGTCCGGCCCGCTCGTGCGTTCGTCGTACCGGGCCGGTCGGTTGTACCGTCAGGCCATGTCGGCCCGTATGCCGGCCTGACCACCACCCAGCCACATCACCGCTCCGGAGTAGCACCGCCCATGGCCAAGAGCCCCACGCCAGCAGAGCCCGAGAAGCTCTCGCGGCGCCAGCAGTTCGCCCAGACCTACCAGATGGCCAAGAAGAGCGACCCGGCCATCGGCACCTGGGTCGCGGGCGCGTTCGTGCTCGCCGCCCTCGTCGGGTTCGGTCTGTTCTTCCTGGTCACCGGCCGCGGTGGCGCCCTCAGCCTCGGGCTGTCGATCGTCGGGGGGCTGATGCTCGGGGTCCTCGCCGCGCTCATCATCTTCTCGCGGCGCGCCCAGAAGGCCGTCTACGGCCAGATGGAGGGCCAGGTCGGCGCCGCCGCCGGCGCCCTCGGCCTGCTCAAGCGCGGCTGGCACGTCGACCAGGCGATCGCCTTCACCAAGCAGCAGGACGTCGTCCACCGCGTGATCGGCCCTCCGGGCATCGTGCTCGTCGGCGAGGGCAACCCGGGTCGGCTCAAGACCCTGCTGACCAGCGAGCGACGCCGCCACGAGCGCGTGGCCACGGACGCGCCAGTCACCGAGATCATCGTCGGCAGCGACGAAGGTCAAGTGCCGTTGTCGAAGCTCTCGCGCCACGTGCAGAAGATGAAGCGTCAGGTGCAGCCGGCCGAGATCACCGACATCCTGGCCCGGCTCAAGGCGATCGACGCCTCGCGCCCGCCCGTGCCGATGCCCAAGGGACCGGTGCCGACGTCCATGAAGGGCCTCCGCGGCAACATGCGGGGCCGCTGAGACCGGACCAGGTCCGGGCACACAGCTCAGATCAGCTGCTCGCGCTCGTGCTCGGGAACGCCATCACCTGTGACGCGGGCGGCGCCACCACGTGCGCGGCGGTGCCGTAGTCGGAGTACGACGCGGTCAGCCGCATCAGCTTCTGGACCACCATCACGAGCTTCGCCACGCGACCGTCGCCGTCCAACCACACGTCGTACGTCGCGGACTTGGCCTTGGCGGCTCCGGCGGGCATGCCCTCGAGCTGGGTCGCCTTGCTGAGGTCCATGAGCACGGAGTAGTGATGGAGCTCGCGGCCGTGGACGGTGCTGGTGCCGTGGTCGACGACCTTCTTGAAGACCTTCGGCGAGAGCTGGTCGGTGACCGAGCCGGGGTTGATGCTGCTGAAGGCGTCGCCGCCGAGCGAGCCGAGCGGGCCGTTCGGGTCGCCGAGGTCGAGCTCGTAGAACTTCTGGCCTCCGCCGGGAACCCCGACGTACATGGTGTGGCCCAGGAGCCGCATCTCGGTCGGCGTGCCCATGCCGGTGATGTCCACGGTCATGGCCATCGCCGGTGAGTCACCGGTCAGGTCGACGACGCCCTTGACCGGCACGCTCTGGCCGGAGAGGTCCATCTGCATCGAGAAGCGGGCCGTGGTGATCTTGCTGTTCGCGGCCTTGAGGCGGGCCAGGAAGGCTGCGCTGTCGACCGGCTTCGGCGCGCTCGGCTTCGACGTCGCGGCGGAGGGGCTGCTCGCCGTCGTGCCCTGGGGGTCCGTGGCGGAGGCCCGGCTCGAGCTGTCACCGCACGCGGCGAGCGAGGAGAGGGCCAGCGGCAGGGCGGCCACGAGGGCTGCCTTCCGAAGGGTCAGGGTGCGCATGGGGTCCTCCCGGGCTTCACGAGTCGTCCGCCCGGTGCGAACGAGAAGCGCCGCGGGACCGAGCTCCGCCACGGCGCGGTCAGCCTAACCGGAGACCCCGGTCCCCCGGTCGGGAACGCGTAACGGAACGGTTGCGGATCCACAGATCAGGTCGTGCAGCCCACGACCGTCGGGGCGGAAGACCAGCGGAGGGATGACGAGGCAGATCAGCACCTGACGCAGCAGCGCCATCAGGAGGCTGAGCGGGCGGCCGCTGCCGTCGGTGCGCACCACCCGGAGCCGGGTGGCCAGCTGCCCGAACGAGCCGCCGGACAGCGCCGTCAGCAGCGCCGACTCGGCGATGAAGAGCAGCATCAGGTACAGCGACGGCAGGCTGCCGTTGCCGAACCAGGCGCCGCCGTAGATCAGGAGCATCACGCCCCAGCACGCGGCGTAGTCGACGATCAGTGCCAGGATCCGCCGACCCCAGGAGGCCGTCTCGAAGGGCAGCTCGGTCGCAGGCACGCGGTCAGGGTAGCCACGGCACGTCGTACCTCAGGAGTCGGGCCGTGACCTGTTACGTCGGCGAAACAAACCGGTTACGGTCAAGAAACTGCCCCCGCCTACGTTGCAGAGGTCCCGCCCCGACGACGACGCGCGGCGGCGGGCGTCACCTGCACCTCGCAGGACACCCTGCGTCAACCAGCACACCGGGCCGCGAGACGGCCGAGGAGGACGAATGTTCGCCAACAGCGACGAGCTGCTCAAGTACATCAAGGACGAAGGCGTCGAGATGGTCGACGTCCGGTTCTGCGACCTGCCCGGCATCATGCAGCACTTCACCGTCCCGGTGTCGTCGTTCGACCAGAGCGTCTTCGACAACGGCCTGAACTTCGACGGGTCGTCGATCCGCGGCTTCCAGGCCATCCACGAGTCCGACATGTCGCTGTTCCCCGACCCGACGACGTCGTACATCGACCCCTTCCGGGTGGCCAAGACCCTCGTCGTCAACTTCTTCATCCACGACCCGCTCACCGGTGAGGCCTACTCGCGCGACCCTCGCAACATCGCGCGCAAGGCGCAGGCCTACCTCGCCTCCACCGGAATCGGGACCAAGGCGTACTTCGCCCCCGAGGCCGAGTTCTACGTCTTCGACTCCGTGCGGTTCGAGACCAAGGTCAACGCCGGGTACTACCACATCGACTCCGAGGCCGGCGCCTGGAACAGCGGCTCTGAGGACAACAACCGCGGCTACAAGGTGCGCTACAAGGGCGGGTACTTCCCGGTCGCTCCGTACGACCACTTCGGCGAGCTGCGCGACGAGATGGTGATCGAGCTGGAGAACTCCGGCCTCACCGTCGAGCGCGCCCACCACGAGGTCGGCACCGCCGGCCAGGCCGAGATCAACTACAACTTCGACGAGCTGCTCAAGGCCGCCGACGACGTGATGAAGTTCAAGTACATCGTCAAGAACGTCGCGTGGCGCAACAACAAGACCGCGACCTTCATGCCGAAGCCGATCTTCGGCGACAACGGCTCGGGCATGCACTGCCACCAGTCGATCTGGGACGGCGACGAGCCGCTGTTCTACGACGAGACCGGGTACGCCGGGCTGTCCGACATGGCGCGCTACTACATCGGCGGCATCCTCGAGCACGCCCCGTCGCTGCTGGCCTTCACCAACCCGACCGTGAACTCCTACCACCGGCTCGTCCCCGGCTTCGAGGCGCCGGTCAACCTGGTCTACAGCCAGCGCAACCGGTCGGCCTGCGTGCGGATCCCGATCACCGGCTCGAACCCGAAGGCCAAGCGGATCGAGTTCCGCTGCCCCGACCCGTCGGCCAACCCCTACCTCGCGTTCTCCGCGATGCTGCTGGCCGGCATCGACGGGATCAAGAACAAGATCGAGCCGCACGAGCCCGTCGACAAGGACCTCTACGAGCTCCCGCCCGACGAGCACGCCGACATCCCCACCGTGCCCGCCACGCTCGGCGCGGTGATGGACTCGCTCGAGGCCGACCACGAGTTCCTGCTGGAGGGTGGCGTCTTCACCGGCGACCTGATCGAGACCTGGATCGACTACAAGCGCACCCAGGAGATCCAGCCCGTCGCCCTCCGCCCCCACCCCCACGAGTTCGAGCTCTACTACGACATTTAG
>CAWCDN010000016.1:0-968009 GCA_963794355.1 uncultured Actinomycetota bacterium | reverse complement strand
GGTGGTCGAGACCCATCTCCTTGATCTTCTCCTGCGCCCAGGTGGCCTGCTCGCGGGAGAGGGTGACACCGAGCGCCTTGACGCCGTAGTGCTGCGCGGCGTGGCGCACCATGCCGCCCCAGCCGCAGCCGACGTCGAGCAGGGTCATCCCCGGCTTCAGGTCGAGCTTGCGGGCGACGAGGTCGTACGGGGAGGGCTGGGCCGCTCCAGCGTCGCGTCCTTGGTCGAAGACTGTGCAGGCGTAGCATCGACGGACCGAGCACGACTCGTGAACGCGCTGGAGACGTTGTAGTGGTGGTGGATCGCCCGCGGTCTCGGGTGCGCGAGCGGCGCACGCCCTCGACGACCGGCGCCACTTGGGCAGCGTCTCCTCCTTCGGCGGCGTCGGCGGCTTGAGGTGGGAGACGCCCAGCCCGGAGACGATCCTGACCACCTCGGCGGGCGAGGGACGACGAGTTTCAGACCCTTCTGCAGCGCCTTGAGGCCCTCGTAGGGGTCGCTAGGGTGGACCCCGGTGACGACGAGGTCGCCGGTGACGTAGGCGCGGCCGAGCCCAGGTCGCGGGGGCCGTTATCAGGTAGCCACCCGCTCGTTGCGCAGGTCGAATCCGAACGGCGCGTCCTCGGGTCCGCTCGCGCTGCCGTCGTACGCCGTGAAGCGCAGGGGCAGCGGGCCCTGGATCAGCTGCTCGAATGCGTCGGCGATTCCCAGACCGGTGCCTGTCATCGTCTCCTCACCGCCTTGTCATAGAGGGTGGTCAGCCGGTCATCGGGGTCGACCCGCGCTTGACGGCCGCCAGGTTGGCGCCGTCGTACAGCTCGTCGAACGTCTCTCGGTGTAGAACGCCTCGGAGCACGCGACTTGTGGCCCCCGAGCGAGTGCACCTCGGCCTCGATCGCTCGGTTGCGGGGGCTTGGGCGCCTCGGGACCGACCGCGACGTTGCCCGAGAAGCCGACGTTCACGCAGACTCGCCGGGGGCAGGGGGTAGGTGGGCCACTTCTGGTGGGCGATCAGGGGGCACAGCCACACCGGCCGCATCCCGACCTCGCGGTCGAACCAGTCGAGGAACTCCGGCAGCCGGTCGACCGGGATCTCGACGCCTGCACCACCCGCTCGCCCTCGGGGTTGCCCTTGCGGCGGTCGAGCCAGGCGCCGACGTGGAAGCGGTGGTCGAGGCCGACCATCCGGTAGTAGACGTCGGACCGCTTCCAGCGGCGTGGCCACACCCGGCGTACGACGGGGTGCTGGGCACCGAACGCGCGCGAGCACCAGAACCAGTCGGTGTCCCACCGCCACAGGTAGTCGTACATCGTGAGCAGGTCGGTGTCGCGCTGCGGGATCGAGCGGTAGTAGATCTCGCGGCCGGTGTAGTCGCTGGGCTCGCGGGCTGCGTGGTGGGCGGCCACGGGCGCGTCGACCCACTGCGCCAGCGTGAGGTAGTACTCCCCCGGCGCGAAGACGGTGCCGTCGAGGCCGTCGACGCGCACGCCGTCGTACTCCCGGGTCTCCATGATCTCGGTGATCGTCTTGCCGAGCAGCCCTGCGTCGTCGAAGCGCACGTGGCGCAGCGACGCGTACGCCGGCACCTGCTCGAGGCGGATCCGGAGCCGGGTGGCGTAGCCGAGAGAGCCGTAGGAGTTGGGGAAGGTGTCGAACAGGTCGTCGCCGGGTCGGGTCGTCACGACCTCGCCGGCACCGGTGAAGATGTCCATCTCGACCACGGACTCGTGGGGCAGGCCGTTGCGGAAGCTCGTCGACTCGATGCCGAGGCCGCTCACCGCACCGCCGAGGGTGATCGTGCGCAGCTGGGGGACGACGTAGGGGATCAGGCCGTGGGGCAGCGTCGCGTCCACGAGGTGCTCGTAGGTACACATGCCCTGCACGTCGGCCGTGCGCCCCTCGACGTCGATCGAGATCACCCCGCCGAGACCGGAGACGTCGAGGCCCGGCGCGGTGCTCGCGGTGCGGGGTCGGAAGAGGTTCGAGGTCTTCTTCGCCAGGCGGACCGTCTGGCCCGCGGGGATGGCGTCGTACGACGAGCGAAGGAGCGCCACCGCCTCCTCATGAGCGGTCAATCCGGTCACCACGGACGGAAACTTACTCCCGTCGCCGCCGGAACGGAGGGGGGGTCCGGTTGAGGGCCCTCAGGAGAGGGTGTCGAGCGCGGCGAGGTCGGCGTCGCTCAGCCGCATGGAGGCGGCCGCGACATTCTCCTCGAGGTGGCTCGGGTCACCCGTGCCGGGGATCGCCAGCACGTGCGGTCCGAGTGCGAGCGTCCAGGCGATGCGCACCTGGGCGGGCGTGGCGCCGTGAGACTCCGCGATCGCGCCGACCACGTCGTACTGCTCCTCGGCGGCGCTCTCCCGCGACCTGCCGGCGATGGTGAAGAACGGCACGAACGCGACGTCGTGCTCGGCGCACGCGCTCAGCACGTCGCGGCCGTCGGAGCGCTCGTAGCCGGGCGCATGGCGGTTCTGGACGCAGGCGAGCTCGGTGACGCTCCGCGCTGCGTCGAAGCCGGCGACGTCGACGTTCGAGACGCCGACGTGGCGGAGCAGGCCCTCGTCGCGGAGTGCCCCCAGCGCGGACACCGCTGCGGCCACGTCGTCGTGGCCGTTGCTGCGGTAGTTGACGACCTCGAGCCGCTCCAGCCCGAGCTGGGCGAGGTTGTTCTCGACGTCCTCGCGCAGGTCCTCGGGGCGCGCCCAGTCGAGCCAGGCGCCGTCGGGGGCGCGGCGCGGGCCCACCTTGGTGACGATCACCAGCTCGGCGGGGTACGGCGTGAGGGCTTCGTGGATCAGGTCGTTGGCCGCGCTGTCGGGAGAGAAGTAGAACGCCGCGGTGTCGACGTGGTCGACGCCGAGCTCCACCGCTCGACGGAGGACGGCGACCGCCTGGTCGGTCGAGCGCGAGGTGCCGCGACCCATCGCCGCGCTGCCGGTCAGTCGCATGGCGCCGAAGCCGAGACGGTTCACGGTGCGCTCGCCGAGCCGGAACGTGCCGGCCGCGGCCGCCGTCACGCCGTACCCGTGACCTGGCCGCGCGGGTCACCGAGATGGATCACGAGATCGGCTCCCCCGAGCTCGCGCACCGCCCGCAGGTCGGGAGCGGCGTCGTCGCCCAGGCGTACGGCGGCCTCGAGGCCCGCACTGCCCGAGGAGACGGCCATCGCCACGCACACCTCGAGCGCCGAGAGCGTCAGGGAGGTGAGGTCGACCGAGGCCGCGGCATAGGTCCGGCCGTCGAGGTCGCGCACCGCGGCCCCCTCGGCGGCCCGGGTGCGGGCCATCGTCGCCCGGGCCAGGGTGACCAGCTTCCGGTCCTCGGCGGAGAGCTCACTCATGCCGACCACGCTAGCGGCGGCTCTGCGGGGTGGGTGGTCTGCCCCACTGGCCCCGGCTTCACCATGTTCACGTGGTGCCCATCGGCCTCACATGGCGAATTCGACATGAGAAGCACTGCTTCACCACGTTCTCATGGTGAAGCAGTGACAACAGGCCCTGGAGCTACCCCGTCGGATCCTGCTCGGCGGCCGGGGTGGCCAGCCGGCTGATCAGCACGCTCTCGATCTTGTTACGACGTCCCGCCGCCGCCTCGGCGACGAAGCGGAGGCCGTGGGCCTCGACGTGCGACCCGGGGATCGGCACCCGACCGAGGAACTTCGCCATCAGCCCGCCCACGGAGTCGACGTCCTCGTCCTCGACCTCGATCCCGACCAGCTCGTCGAGGTCGTCGATCGGGTAGCGCGAGGGCACCCGGAAGGAGCCGTCGGGCAGCTCGGTCGCCTCGACCTGGTCGGCGTCGTACTCGTCGGTGATCTCGCCGACGATCTCCTCGAGCAGGTCCTCGATGGTGACCAGCCCGGCGGTGCCGCCGTACTCGTCGACGACGACGGCGATGTGCTGGCGCGTGGACTGCATCTCCGACAGCAGGGCGTCGACCTGCTTGGACTCCGGCACGTAGAGAGCGGGCCGCATCACCTCCTCGACACGCTGGGTGAACTCCACCTCCGGCGCCTCGAAGTCACGGCGTACGACGTCCTTGAGGTAGGCGAAGCCGACGATGTCGTCGAGGTTCTCGCCGATCACCGGCACCCGCGAGAAGCCGGAGCGCAGGAAGAGAGAGAGCGTCTGGCGGAGGTTCTTGTAGCGCTCGATGTAGACCACGTCGCCGTGCGGCACCATCACCTCGCGCGCGATCGTGTCGCCGAACTCGAAGACCGAGTGGATCATCGCCCGCTCGCCCGACTCGATCACCGACGAGGCCTCGGCGTAGTCGACCAGCTCGCGCAGCTCGGTCTCGGTCGAGAACGGGCCCTCGCGGAAGCCGCGGCCCGGCGTGATCGCGTTGCCGACCAGGATCAGCAGCTGCGGGATCGGGCCGAGGATCTTCGTCGCCACGGTCAGGACCATGGCGGCGACGGGCGCCACCCGGTCGGAGCGCTGGAGGCCGACGGTGCGGGGCGCGACCCCGATCACGACGAAGGAGAGCACGAGCATCGCAACCACGGACGTCACGATCGTCAGCCCACGACGGCCTCCGTACCAGCTCAGGATCTCCAGCGTCACCAGGACGACCGCGCTCGTCTCGCAGAACAGGCGCAGGAAGAGGGCGGTGTTGAGGTAGCGCGCGCGGTCGTCGAGCAGCGTCACCAGCCGCCGGGCGCCGGGCCGGCCCTCGTCGACCAGCTCCTCGGCGCGGGCGCGGGAGTACGTCGCGAGCGCGGCGTCGGCGGCGGAGAAGACGCCCGCGAGCACGACGAGGACGGCTGCCAGCACCAGCCCCGCCGGACCCCCGGTCGGGTCGCTCACCCGTCGGCTCGCCAGGCGGCGAGCAGCTGGTCCTGGAGCCCGAACATCTCCGCGTGCTCCTCGGGCTCCGCGTGGTCGTAGCCCAGGAGGTGCAGGATGCCGTGCACGGTCAACAGCTCGATCTCGGCCTCGGTGCCGTGGCCGGCGGTCTCTCCCTGCCGCTCGGCCACCGCCGGGCAGAGCACG
Organism: uncultured Actinomycetota bacterium; assembly: GCA_963794355.1. GTDB lineage: Bacteria > Actinomycetota > Actinomycetes > Propionibacteriales > Nocardioidaceae > Nocardioides. The sequence continues at coordinate 963,011 of CAWCDN010000016.1, read as the reverse complement.
AGGTCACCGAGCACGCCCTCCTCGGGCTCCTCGTTGACCAGGCCCGGCCGCAGCTCGTCCATCGGGAAGGCGAGCACGTCGGTCGGGCCCTCCTTCTCCATCCACTGCTCGTTGAGGGTCGCGATGGTCGGCTCGTCGACCGCCTTGATGCAGAGCTCGGCGAGCGGGTGCACGCGCATCCGGTCCATGACGAACCGGCTCAGCTCGGCAAGCCTCGTGACGTCGAGCTCGTGGCCGGACTCGTTGAGGACCTCGATGCTCATGACGGGCTCATCGGGTGGTCCGGGTCCGTCACCGGGCGTCGTCGCCGGCGGTGCGGCTCGACGGCAGCGGACCCCGCGCGTCGAAATCGTCGTACGCCGCGACGATCTGGCCGACCAGCTTGTGGCGTACGACGTCGTGGGCCGTCAGCCGCTGGAACGACACGTCCTCGATCTCGCCGAGGATCCCCTCGACGACCCGCAGCCCCGACTTGACCCCTCCGGGGAGGTCGACCTGGGTGACGTCGCCGGTGACCACGATCTTGGAGCCGAAGCCCAGGCGGGTCAGGAACATCTTCATCTGCTCCGGCGAGGTGTTCTGCGCCTCGTCGAGGATGATGAACGAGTCGTTGAGGGACCGGCCGCGCATGAAGGCCAGCGGCGCCACCTCGATGGTCCCGGCCGCGAGCAGCTTCGGGATCGAGTCGGGGTCGACCATGTCGTGGAGCGCGTCGTAGAGCGGTCGCAGGTAGGGGTCGATCTTCTCGCTGAGGGTGCCGGGCAGGAACCCGAGCCGCTCCCCGGCCTCGACGGCGGGACGGGTGAGGATGATCCGGTTGACCTGCTTGGCCTGCAGCGCCTGCACGGCCTTGGCCATTGCCAGGTAGGTCTTGCCGGTGCCGGCAGGGCCGATCCCGAAGGTGATCGTGTGCTTGTCGATGGAGTCGACGTAGCGCTTCTGGTTCAGCGTCTTGGGCCGGATCGAGCGGCCGCGGTTGGACAAGATGTTGAGCGAGAGCACGTCGGCCGGCCGCTCGGTGGTCTCGGCCCGGAGCATGGCGAGCACCCGCTCGACCGTCTCACCGCTGATCCCCTGGCCGGTGCGGATCAGGGTGACGAGCTCGTCGAGGAGTCGTTCGGCGAGGGCGACCTCGCCGGGGTCGCCCTCGAGGGTGATCCGGTTGCCGCGCACGTGGAGTCGGAGGTCGAAGGAGCGCTCGATCAGGCTGAGATGGTCGTCACCGGGGCCGAGCAGGCTCACCATGTCGATGCTGCCTGGCACCACGACCACGTGGCGGGCGCCCGGGGCTGGTTGGGTCTCTGTCATCAGGCGTCCCATGCTACGGGCGCGCCGGTGGGCGGGACCAACCGATTGACGCCCGCAGGCCGCTCGGGGCTCACGGATGGGTGACGGTGAGGATGCCCAGACACATCTCGTCCATCGTCCCCTCGCCCCACACGACGTAGCGGTCCGGCTGTCCCTGGAAGGCGGGAAGCTGGTCGCGCAGCCACTGCACGTGCTTGCAGGTGACCTTGACGGTGTCGCCCACCTTGAGGGCCACCGGCTTGATCGGCTTGGAGCCCTGGTTGTCGAAGTCCCAGACCGGGATGTTCAGCACGGTCTTGGCCTGCGGCGTACCGGGGTTCACCTCGATCTTGATCGAGCGGCCGAGGAGGTGCATGTGTCCGGCGACGCCGCGGATCGTGGTCGGCTCGGTGACCTCGCGCGAGCAGGAGGTGACCTGCGACGGCACCGGCTTCTGGTTGCAGAGCACGTCGAGCCAGTTGTTGGTCTGGCCGACCGGTCCGAACCGCTTCACCACGTCGGCGATCGCCGCCGTGCGGTCGCAGAGCATGTTGTCGGTGTGGCCCGACCGGCAGGGCAGCTCGACCGGCGCGGGCAGCAGCATCGTGGTCAGCGGCGTCAGGTTCTCCGAGCCGGGCGCCAGCCGGAGCAGCGTCGCCGAGCGGTCGGGTCCGGGGCCGCCGAGCAGGTTGTAGTGGACCTGCATGATGATCTGCGTGCCGGCCTCGAGCGGCGTACCGAAACCTGGCGCGTCGACCGACTCCTTCGCACCGGGAGCCCAGGCACCGAGCCACGGTGCGTCGTCGAGGGTCGAGCCGCCGGGCAGGCCGCTGTCGCCGAAGCACGTCCAGCCCTCTCCGGGATCACGGGCGTCGAGCGCCTTGGCGGCCGCCACCTGGTCGGGCACGGCGCGGTAGAGGATCACGTGGTGGACGACGTTGCGGTTGTCCGGCTTCACGAAGGTGCCGGTGAGGTACATGGCCTTGGCGAGGTGCGGGTCGAGCAGGAAGCAGCGGTAGTCGTCGGTGCCGACGCCGTTGGGGGCGGACGGCGTGTAGCTCTGCGGGATCCGCAACGTCATCCGGCTCTCGTTCGCGCGCAGCGGCTTCGGCTTGACCGCCTCGACCGGGTGGGCCTCCTCGACGGCCGGCGCGTTGCTGCTCGGCGCGGCCGACGTCGGTGAGTCCTGGGCGGCGTCGGTCGAGTCCGGCGAGCTCCCGCACGCCGCGACCAGCGTGAGGGCACCGAGGGCGACCGCCACGCGCAGGCTCAGCCGGGCGGCCACGTCAGGCTCCGTCCGGCGAGCACGTGGAGGTGGGCGTGGAACACGGTCTGACCCGCATCTCCCCCGGTGTTGAACACCAGGCGGTAGCTGTCGTGGCCCGCGTCGACGGCGACCCGGCGGCCGAGGCTCACCAGCTCCGCGACGGTGGCCGGAGCCTGGTCGGCCAGCTCGCCGGCGTCCGCGACGTGCTGACGCGGTACGACGAGCACGTGGACCGGGGCCTGCGGGTTGACGTCACGGAAGGCCACCGCGGCGTCGGTCTCGGCCACGACCTCGGCCGGGATCTCCCCGGCGACGATCCGGCAGAACAGGCACTCATCCCCCACGGGCGCCATCGTGTCACGAAATGACACGAGCCACGCACGTAAACCTCGGGGGTACTGCGCGCGTGCCACTACCGTGATCGGACATGCAGAGGTCCGGCTGATGCCAGGCGTGACGAACGGCTGGAGCGCCGACGAGGCACTCGAGGTGCTCTACGTCGCCCATTGGCGACGGCTCGTCCGCCTCGCAGTCATGCTCCTGCACGACCAGGGGGCAGCCGAGGAGGTCGTGCAGGACTCCTTCGTCGCCATGCACTCCAAGTGGGGCCGGCTGCACGACCCCGACAAGGCACTGGCCTACCTCCGGCAGAGCGTGGTGAACCGCTCCCGCTCGCACCTGCGCCACCTCGCCGTCGTCCGTCGCCACGCCGAGCGCGAGGGCGCTCCGCCCCCCGAGGCCGGTGCCGACCACGCGACGTACGACGTCGAACGGCGCGGCACGGTGCTCGACGCGCTCCGCAGCCTCCCGCGTCGCCAGCGCGAGGTGCTCGTCCTGCGCTACTACCTCGACCTCTCCGAGGCCGAGATCGCCGACGTGCTCGGGATCAGCCGCGGCGCGGTGAAGAGCCACGCGTCCCGGGGCGCCGCCGCACTTCGAGCGGTCCTGGGGCCCATGCTGGAGGAGTCCCGATGACCGACGACGACCAGCTGCGGCGGCTGCTCTCCGACGCCGTCTCCGACATCGAGCCGCAGGACCGCATCGCCGAGATCCGTGCCTCCGTGCACCCCGACCCCCAGGTGGTTCCGATGGCCCGACCACGACCGTGGCTCTACGCCCTCGGCGGCGCGGTCGCCAGCGCCGCCGTGATCGGCGTGATCGCCTACACCACCAACGCCCTCTCCGGCCCCGACGACCCCACCAACGAGCTCGGCGCCGGTCAGGGTCCGGGCCCGCGCTCGTCCGCGCCCGTGGCGACGGCGACCGCGACGGACTCCCAGGCCACGCCCTCCTCGCCCTCGACCTCCTCCCCGTCGTTGACCACCGGTGCGCAGGCCTACGCCGTCTACTACGTCGGCGCCGACGCGGCCGGCAAGCCGGTGCTCTATCGAGAGTTCCACCGCGGGCCGCACCTGCCGACCGCGGAGCCGGGCGGGAACGGCAAGGACGTGCTCACCGAGGCCGTGCACGACGCGATGGCGACCAGCCCCCTCGACGCGGACTACCGCACGCCCTGGGCGGACCTCGCGAAGCTCGACCACGCGTCGTACGACTCGACCGGCGCCGGGTACACCCTGCAGATCGCGCTGCGGAACACCGGCATCGCCCAACGCCCGACGAGCATGACCGCCGCCGAGGCGCGGGCCGCGGTGCAGCAGCTGGTCTACACCGCCCAGGCCGCGATCGGGAAGCGTGATCCCGTCGTGTTCACGATCGGGCGCAGGGCCAACGGCCCGACCACCCTCCTCGGAGTCGACATCACCCAGCCGATCTCGAACGGCCCGGTCATGAAGACCCTCTCACTGGTCAACATCTCCTCACCCAACGAGGGCGACACGGCCTCCGGACTCCTCAAGGTGACGGGCGTGAACAACGCCTTCGAGGGCAACTCGGTGGTCTACCTCCAGCGGAACGGCAGGAAGTACCTCGTCAGCCACGCCACCGGCGGCCAGGGGGGCAACAAGCTCTATCCGTGGACGGTCACCCTCGACACCTCGAAGGTCGCGCCGGGCGAGTACACCCTCGTCGCGGAGAACCCCGACGACTCAGGTCAGGCGGCCGACACCGACACCCGCACGATCGAGGTCAAGTAGCCCAACGACCGGTCCGCGACAGGAGGGCTGCCACGGCGACGACGCCGGCGGTCGACGTGCGGAGCACCTCGTCACCCATCCGTACCGCGTAGGCGCCGGCGGCGGTGAAGGCGGCGAGCTCGTCGTCGGTCAGGCCACCCTCGGGTCCGACCACCACGACGACCGTGCCCGACGCCGGCACGGCGAGCGAGGCGAGCGACCCGCCGGCCTCCTCGTGGAGCACCACAGCCAGGTCGGCGGAGCCGACGAGGGTGCACGCCTCGTCGGTCGTGGCCATCGGCTGCACGCGGGGGAACCACGGCCGCCGTGACTGCTTCGCGGCCTCGCGGGCCGTCGCACGCCAGCGGGCCAGCGACTTCTCGGCGCGCTCGCCGCGCCAGACCGCCACCGACCGAGCAGCCGCCCAAGGGACGACGGTCGCGACGCCGACCTCGGTGAGGACCTCGACGGCGAGCTCGCCCCGGTCACCCTTGGGCAGCGCCTGGACGACGATCAGCCGCGGCTCGGGCTCGGGCACGGTCGCGACCTCCGCGACGCTCACGCTGAGCCGACGCTTGCCGGTCTCGCGCACGACGCCCGTGACCGTCGTACCGGCGCCGTCGGTGAGGGCCAGCGGCTCGCCCGCGCGCAGCCGGCGTACGGCGACGGCGTGGTGGGCCTCGTCACCCTCGACGTCGACGACGTCACCGGGGCCCACGCCGACCAGCGACTCCACCCAGTGCACCGGCAAGGTCATCGCGGTGGCTCAGTGGTCGTTGAAGGCGTCGCGGATGCGCCCGAAGAACGTCTTGCTGCTGCCGGGCGTGAGCTTGCCGTCGGGCTTCTCCTCGCCCCGGATCGCGGCCAGCTCGCGCAGGAGCTCCTCCTGCCGTGGGTCGAGCCGGGTCGGGGTGTCGACGACGATCGTCACGATGAGGTCTCCGCGGCCACCGCGGAGGCCCGGCACGCCACGACCGCGCAGGTTGTGCTCGCTGCCCGACTGGCTGCCCGGCTTCACGTCGAGCTCGAACTCGGTCTCGACGCCGCTGCCCGCACCCGACTCGACGTCGGCCTCGAGCGTGGGCAGCGTCAGCGTCGTGCCGAGCGCGGCCGCCGTCATCGGGACGGTGACGGTGCAGTGGAGGTCGGCCCCCTCGCGCGTGAAGACCGGGTGCGGCGTGACCCGCACCTCGACGTAGAGATCGCCGGCCGGGCCACCACCCGAGCCGACCTCGCCCTGGGAGGCGAGCTGGACGCGGGTGCCGTTGTCGACGCCGGCCGGGATCTTCACCGTGATCGACCGGCGGGCGCGGACCCGCCCGTCGCCGGAGCACTCGCGGCACGGGTCGGGGATCAGGGTGCCGAAGCCCCGGCAGGCCGAGCACGGGCGCAGGGTGCGGATCTCACCCAGGAACGAGCGCTGCACGTGGGCGACCTCGCCGGTGCCTCGACAGGTCTCGCAGGGCACCGGGTGGGTGCCGGGCGCGGTGCCCTCGCCCTGGCACGTCGTACACAGGACGGCGGTGTCGACCTTGAGCTCGCGGGTCACGCCGAAGGCGGCCTCGGCGAGCGAGACCTCCATCCGGATCAGGGCGTCCTGGCCGCGGTGGACCCGCGGGCGCGGGCCGCGACCCTGGCCACCGGGGGCCTGGCCGCCGAAGAAGGCGTCCATGATGTCGGTGAAGGAGAAGCCCTGCCCGAAGCCGCCGCCGCCCGGGAAGGCGTCGCCGCCCCGGTCGTAGACGGCCCGCTTCTGGGGGTCGCTGAGGATCTCGTAGGCGCGCGAGATCTCCTTGAACTTCTCCTGCGTCTCCGGGTCGGGGTTGACGTCGGGGTGCAGCTGCCGCGCGAGCCGGCGGTAGGCCTTCTTGATCGCGTCGGAGTCGGCGTCCGCGGGGACGCCGAGCAGCGCGTACAGATCGGGATCGGGGGTCATTGCTTCCTAGGCTTCGTCGAGGATGCGGGAGACGTAGCGGGCGACCGCGCGCACCGCCGCCATCGTCCCGGGGTAGTCCATGCGGGTGGGGCCGACCACGCCCAGGTTGCCCATCGCCTCGTCACCGAGGCCGTACCCGGTGGCGACCACGCTGGTGCTGGTGAACTGCTGGTAGGGGCTCTCGTGGCCGATCCGCACCGTGACGGTGCCGCCGGTGTGGGCCTCCCCCAGCAGCTTGAGCAGGACGACGTGCTCCTCGAGGGCCTCGAGCAGAGGCCGCACGGAGAGCTCGAAGCTGTCGCCGAAGCGGGCGAGATTGGCCGCTCCGCCGACCGCCACGCGCTCGGAGGAGCGATGGCCGGACATGGCGTCGACGAGCACCTCGACGACGCGGCCCTGGGCGGAGGCCTCGCTCGGCGACGCGGTCAGGTCGCCGAGGTGGGTGGTCGCGTCGACGATGACGCGGCCGATCGTGGCGCCGGCGACCCGATGGCGGACGGCGGACAGCGTCTCCTCGTCCAGCGGCTCGTCGAGCTCGACGAGCCGCTGCTCCACCCGGCCGGTGCTGAGGATCAGGACGGCGAGGACCCGGGTCTCGGTGAGCGCGATCAGCTCGACGTGGCGCACCGTCGAGCGCGAGAGCGTGGGGTACTGCACGAGGGCGACCTGGTGGGTGAGCTGCGCGAGCAGCCGCACGGAGCGCTGGACGACGTCGTCGAGGTCGACGGCGCCGTCGAGGATCGTCGCGATGGCGCGCTTCTCGGCGGCGCTCATCGGCTTGATCGTGGTCAGCCGGTCGACGAAGAGCCGGTAGCCCTTGTCGGTCGGCACCCGCCCGGCGCTGGTGTGGGGCTGGGTGATCAGCCCCTCCTCCTCCAGGGCCGCCATGTCGTTGCGGACGGTCGCCGGCGAGACGCCGAGGCCGTGGCGCTCGACCAACGCCTTGGAGCCGACCGGCTCCTGGGTCGAGACGTAGTCCTCGACGATGGCGCGGAGCACGGCGAGACGGCGTTCGTCCTGCATCGCCACCTCCTGGCGTCACGTCGGGGGTACGTCGTTCCCGGCTCCGGATCCGGGCACGCTGGCACTCACCACCCGGGAGTGCCAACCTTACTAGGCTCTGGTGCGTGACGGGATTCCGAGAGGTGGCCGACCGGGTGTGGGTGGCCCGGCAGGAGTGGTTCGACCTGAACGTGTGTCTGGTCGGTGGTGCCGACGGTCTGCTGGTCGTGGACACCCAGGCCTCGGGCCTCGCGGCCCGGGCGATCGCCGACGACGTCCGCGCGCTGGGGGTCGGCCCGGTGACCGCTGTCTTCAACACCCACGAGCACTTCGACCACACGTTCGGCAACGCGGCGTTCCGGGAGGCGTTCGGGGCGGTGCCGATCCACGCGCACGAGGAGGCGGCCGCCCGCACGATCCAGGCCGGCGAGCGGGTCAAGGCGGCCTATCGTGACGACCCCGACGACCCCCACCGCGACGAGCTGCTCGCCTCCGAGATCGTCCCGGCCGACCACACGTTCTCCTCGGTCCGGGTCCTCGACCTCGGCGACCGGCGGGTCGAGCTCGCCCACCCGGGCCGCGGCCACTCCTACGGCGACGCGGTGGTGCGCGTCGACGACGCCGACGTGCTGCTCGCCGGCGACCTGATCGAGGAGAGCGCCCCACCGGTGTACGGCGTGGACTGCCACCCCCTCGAGTGGCCCGGCAGCCTCGACGTCGTCCTCAGCCTGGCCGGCCCGGAGACGGTGGTGGTGCCCGGTCACGGCGCCCTGGTCGACCGCGGCTTCGTCGAGGAGCAGCGCGACGCGATCGCGATCGTGGCCCAGACCATCCGCGACCTCGCGGCCGCCGGGGTTCCCGCCGGCCAGGCCCTGTCGGAGGGCGAGTGGCCGTTCCCCCGCGAGGGTCTGACGCACGCCGTGGCCCTCGGGTACGCCGCGCTCCCACCGGCCGCCCGCGGCCTGCCGCTCGCCTGAGGCAGAGATTTCACACCCCGGGGGGTGTGACGGCCGCGCCCTGGACGCCGTAGAAATACCTGCGTGAGCCAGGAGCCGAGCCAGCCCGACCAGACGCCGTCCGACGAGGACGGCCCGCTGACGATCAGCGACGGCGACCTCCCGGAGGACCTTCAGCCGGGCGAGGACAACCCCCTCGCCCAACCGGCCGGCGATGACGTGCCCGACGACCTGCTCCAGCAGGAAGCCGGACCACCAGCCTCGGGCACAGGCTCGGGTGACGCGGGCACGGGGGACGATGACGCATCGGGCACGTCATCGTCCTCCGCGACCTCCGCGGCCGAGGACGACGCCTCCTCAGACTGAGCGCGGCGCGCCTCGACCTCGGCGCTCGTCGGTCGACCTAGCGTGGCGCGGTGACCCCTGACCGCTACTCCTCCGACGTGCTCGCCTCCGACTGGCGGGCCCCGGCACGCGGGCGGGCGACTCCTGCCGAGGCGACGCCCGGGCTGGTCGTCGAGGAGGTCATGACCGACTGGTGCGGCGAGATCGTCGCTGTCGACCGCGACCTCGGGGTGCTGACCCTCGAGGACCGGCGGGGGCGACGCCGCACGTTCCCTCTCGGACCGGGCTTCCTGCTCGACGGCCGTCCGGTCGTGCTCGCTGCCCCGGTGACCCGCCCGGCGCCGTCGGCCCCTCGTCGTACCGCCTCGGGCTCGGTGGCCGTCAGCGGCAGCCGCGCCCGGGTCGCCCGCGAGAGCCGGATCTTCGTCGAGGGACGCCACGACGCCGAGCTGGTCGAGAAGGTCTGGGGTGACGACCTGCGGCTGGAGGGGGTCGTCGTGGAGCACCTCGGCGGCGTCGACGACCTGGCGGGCCACCTGCGCGGGTTCGGGCCCGGGCCGGGCCGCCGCGTCGGCGTCCTGGTCGACCACCTGGTGCCCGGTTCCAAGGAGACGCGGATCGCTGACGACGTCCGCCGCTCCCCCGTCGGCCGTCACGTCCTCGTGGTCGGTCATCCCTACGTCGACGTCTGGGCCGCGGTGAAGCCGGAGCGGCTCGGGCTCGACGCCTGGCCCGACGTCCCTCGCGACGTCGAGTGGAAGCACGGGATCTGCGAGGCCCTCGGGTGGCCGCATGCCGACCAGGCCGACCTGGCCCGGGCCTGGCGGACCATCCTCGGCCGCGTCACGTCGTACGCCGACTGCGAGCCGGCTCTGCTGGGCCGGGTCGAGGAGCTGATCGACTTCGTGACCGCAGTGGAGACCCCGGCGTCCTAGGCTGCAGCCATGTCGGCACCGGTGAGCTCCGCCGAGGCTGTCGAGGTCGATCCGGCCGTGCGCCACGCGCGCGCCCGCACCCTCCTCGCCGGCCTGGTCGTCATCGGCATCCTCGTGACGCTGGTCGTCAACTGCGCCCGCACGCTCACCAACACCGACACCTACTTCCACCTGCGCTTCGGCCAGGAGTTCCTCCAGGGCTGGTCGCTGCGCCACCCCGGCAGCGTGAGCACGTTCGCGACCCGCGACTGGGTGCCCACCCAGTGGCTGTCCGAGATCGTGATGACCCGCACCGAGCACTGGTTCGGGCTGGCAGGTGTGGCCTGGCTCTCGGGACTCCTCCAGATCGCCCTCTTCCTCACCCTCTACGTCGTGTGTCGCGACCGCGCGGAGCCGCTGGTCGCCGCGGCGGTCACCGCCGTCGCACTGATCGCGATGCAGAGCGGGCTGTCCATGCGTCCACAGGTGGTCAGCTACGTGCTCGTCGCGGTCGTCGTGGGCGCCTGGCTGCGCACGCGAGGCGACCTCCGGGTCCGTTGGTGGCTGATCCCCCTGGTCTGGGTGTGGGCGATGCTGCACGGGATGTGGCCCCTCGCCCCGGTGATCGGCGGCGTGGCGGTGGTCGGGCTCGCACTCGACCGGGTGCCGCGGCACGTGGTGGTGCGGGCAGCCGCGGTGCCGGTCGCCTCGGCCGTCGTCGCAGCATTGACGCCGGTCGGCCCCGAGCTCTACACCGCGGTGGCTGCGGTGGGGTCGAGGTCGCAGTACTTCGCGGAGTGGGGCTCGCCGGACTGGACGAGCTGGTACGCCGCGGCGCTGGGAGTCCTGCTCGTCGTGACCGTCCTCGCGATGTGGAAGCGCCGCCGCAACGACTGGATCGACATCCTGCTCGTCGGGCTGGCCGCCGCCTTCGCGGTGTACTCCCAGCGGACGGTCCCGGTCTCGGCCGCCATGCTCGCCCCACTGGCGGCGGCCCCGCTGCAGCACCTCCTCGGCCGGCGTACCCCCGAGGTGCGCGCCGAGCGACTCGTGGTGGGCGGAGGCGTCGTGGCCGCGCTCCTGGCCCTCGCCGTGGCCGTGCCTCACACCTCGGCGGACCCGCCTCAGCACGCCGCGTGGCTGGACCCGGCACTCCGTGCGCTGCCGCCCGGTACCAAGGTGCTGGACGACTGGGACCAGGGCGGCTACCTGATGTGGCGCTACCCCCAGCTCGACCTGATCATGCACGGCTACGGCGACACCTTCACCACCGCCGAGCTGCGCCGCAACACCGACCTGATCTCGGTCGCCCCGGGCTGGACCGAAGCCGTGCGCCAGAGCGGTGCGCGCGTCGCCGTGCTGCGGCCGTGGTCGCGCCTGGGCTACCAGCTGACGGCGCAGTGGGGCTGGCAGGTCGTGCACCGCTCCGACGACTTCGAGCTGCTGCGGGCGCCGGCCTCGTGGAAGTCCGACGGCCCGGCCGTGGCACCGGGGTTCGGGTCAGCCGGCTGACGCCGCGACCCAGCGCGCCAGCACGTCGGCGGCCGCGCCGCTGTCGACGGACTCTGCCGCCCGGGTCAGCGCGGGCGGCAGCGCCTCCTCGACCGGCACCGCGGGAGTGTCGTAGACCGCGAGGGCCGCGGCCGCGTTGAGCAGCACGGCATCACGCACCGGCCCCGTCTCGCCGGCCAGGATCCGTCGTACGACGTCGGCGTTGTGGGCGACGTCGCCCCCGCGCAGGTCCTCGGGACGCGAGGCCGCGAGGCCGAGGGTGGCCGGGTCGATCGTCGTGGGCGTCACGATCCCGTCGTGGACCAGCCAGGCGTGCGACGTGGTCGTCGTGGTCAGCTCGTCGAGCCCGTCGTCGCCCCGGAACACCCAGGCGTCCACGCCGCGTCGGGCCAGGACGCCCGCCATGATCGGCGCCATCCGGGCGTCGGCGCAGCCGATCGCCTGAGCGGCGGGCTTGACCGGGTTGGCGAGCGGTCCGAGCACGTTGAACGTGGTGGCGATGCCGAGCTCGCGGCGGGGCACCGCCGCGTGGCGCAGCGCGGGATGGAAGGCCGCGGCGAAGCAGAACGTGATGCCGACCTGCTCGGCGAGCCGGGCGACGCGGTCGGGCGGGAGGTCGAGCCGGATGCCCAGGGCCTCGAGGACGTCGGCCGAGCCGGCCTGGCTCGACGCGGAGCGGTTGCCGTGCTTGACGACGCGGGCACCCGCGCCCGCCGCCACGATCGCGGCCATCGTCGAGATGTTCACGCTCATCGAGCGGTCGCCGCCCGTGCCGACCACGTCGAGCGCCCGGCCGGGGATCGCGAGCGGTGTCGCGACGTCGTACATCGCGTCGAGGAGCCCGGTCACCTCGTCGATGGTCTCGCCCTTGCTGCGCAGCGAGACCGCGAGCCCCGCGATCTGCGCGGGCGTGGCCGCCCCGGCGAGCACCTCGCCCATCGCCCAAGCGGTCTGGTCGCTCGTCAGGTCGTGCCGTTGCACGAGCGCACCGAGGACCTCGGCCCAGGAGTGGTCCGCCACGTCAGCGGGTGGCGGGCACGATGGGCCGCAACAGACCGGTGACCGCCTCGGCGAGCCGGACCGGGTCGATCGGGTGAGGTACGACGGCCTCGGCCCGCGACCAGGTCGCGAGCCAGGCGTCCTGCGGCCGGCCGATCAGCACCAGGACCGGCGGGCAGTGGTAGATCTCGTCCTTGAGCTGCTTGGCGATGCCCATGCCACCCGCGGGCGCGGCCTCGCCGTCGAGGATGACCAGGTCGATGCCTCCGGCGTCCATGTTCTGCAGGACGACGGGCTCCGTGGCGATCTCGACGTACTCGAGCTCGGGCAGGTCGGGGTGTGGTCGCCGGCCGAGGGCGAGGATGACCTGCTGCCTGACGTCGACGTCGTCGCTGTAGACCAGCACGCGCAGCGTGCCCTGTCCGGCCGGGGAGTCGCTCACGGGCAGAAGGCTACCGGGAGTCGTCGGCCGGCGGCGTGGCGGCCACGGGCCCACCGGCCGGTACGACGTGCCCGTCGGCGGCGGCGCGGCGCGCGGCTCGTGCCTCACGGGCCTCGAGCAGGTCGAGCCGACGGTCCTCCCGCTCCGCCTCCCGCATCGAGGACCGCACCCACTGCACGAACAGCACCCCGACGAAGGCCAGTCCGACCACGTCGCCGGCGCTCCACAGGATGCCGCCGGCCAGCTGCTGGTCGGCGTGCGCCGTCGGCAGCCACGCGCCCATCGGGCCCTCGTGGAGCTCGGGGTACCACCGGCCGCCGATGAGCTCCTTCTGGGCCATGATCGTCACCCCCATGAAGGCGTGGAACGGCAGCGTCAGGACCACCAGCAGCATCCGCGCCGGGTAGCTGATCCGGCCCGGGACCGGGTCGACGCCGACCAGCGGCCAGAAGAAGAGACAGCCGATGAGGACCATGTGGAAGTGGGTCAGCTCGTGCAGGTAGTTGCTGTGGAGCGTCGCGGTGTACCAGCCGGTGAAGTACAGCGCCCACGGCGTCAGCACGAAGAGCGCGAAGGTGAGCGGCGGGAAGGAGAGCACCCTCGCCACGCGTGAGTGGAGCGCGACCAGCAGCCAGCGGCGCGGTCGTCGGGGCAAGGTGCGCAGCGCGAGGGTGATCGGGGCGCCGAGGGCCATCGCCAGCGGCACGACCATCGCCAGCAGCATGTGCTGCACCATGTGCACCGACAGCAACGTGTCGTCGTACACCGCGAGGCCGGAGGCGGTGGCGAGCACGGCACTGCCCATCCCGACGAGGATGAACGACAGGGTGCGACCCACCGGCCAGTGGTCACCGCGGCGGTGGAGCCGCACCACCCCCCACACGTAGAGACCGGTGGTCACCACGATCAGGAGCGTCGCCCAGGTGACCAGCTCCCACTCGGTGAAGACCCGTCCCAGGGTGAAACGCGGGAGAGCCTCGTCGTCACCGCCGACGACGTGGAAAGCGGGTGGGATCACGCTGGCGAGAATATGTCGTCCGTCCCGAGGGGGTCGGGGTGCCCCTGGTGACGGGGTCGGGACATAATGGCGCTCGTGGCGACAGCTTCGACGACGATCCCGGCCTCCCGGCTCCACGGGCACCACGACCGACCGAGCATGGTGAGCGTCGGGACGATCATCTGGCTGTCCAGCGAGCTGATGTTCTTCGCGGCGCTCTTCGCGTCGTACTTCACGATCCGCTCGGTGAGCCCGTTGCTGTGGGAGCAGAACACCGAGAAGCTCAACGTCGCCTTCGCCGCGGTCAACACCACGATCCTCGTGCTCTCCTCCGCCACCTGCCAGCTGGGCGTGTTCGCGGCCGAGCGCGGCCAGGTCGGCCGGACCGGCTCCGTCTTCTCGGTCAAGGGCTGGGGCCTGCGCGAGTGGTTCGTGCTCACCTACATCATGGGCGCGGTGTTCATCGCCGGTCAGGCCACCGAGTACGCCTCCCTCGTCCAGGAGGGCATCACGATCCCGAGCTCGGCGTACGGGACGATGTTCTACCTCACCACCGGCTTCCACGGCCTCCACGTGACCGGAGGGCTCGTCGCCTTCCTGTTCGTGCTCGGCCGCACCTTCATGGCCCGGCGGTTCACCCACGAGCAGGCAGTCAGCGCGATCGTCGTGTCGTACTACTGGCACTTCGTCGACGTGGTCTGGATCGGCCTGTTCGCGACCATCTATCTCATCCAGTGACTCGTAGAGGACAGAGTGTGCGCCTCCTGAACCGCCCCCTCGGACGACTCTCGCGTCACCGACGTGGACCCGTTGCCGGGCTGCTCGTCATGCTGCTGGGCCTCCTGCTGACCGGTGGTCTGTACGCCGCGTTCTCACCTGCCCAGGCGCACGACGACAACAGCGCCGCCCAGATCAAGCAGGGCCGCGAGCTGTTCCTGGTGGGCTGCTCGTTCTGCCACGGTGTGCACGGCGAGGGCGTCAAGACGATCGACGGCAACCAGCTCGGCCCCTCGCTGGCCGGCGTCGGCGCTGCAGCGGTGGACTTCCAGGTCGGCACCGGCCGGATGCCCGCCGTCCAGCCGGGCGCGCAGATCCCGCAGAAGGAGACGTCGTACACCGCTGAGGAGATCGCTGCGCTCGCGGCGTACGTCGCGAGCCTCGGCCCCGGCCCGGCGATCCCGAACGAGAGTGACTGGAGCCTCGAGGGGCTCACCGAGGAGCAGCGTCAAGCGGCCATCTCGCGCGGTGGCCAGATCTTCTTGACCAACTGCACGGCGTGCCACAACTTCGAGGGCTCCGGCGGGGCCATGCCGCAAGGCGGCTACGCGCCGAAGATCCGGGGCGTGCCGCCGAAGTACATCTTCGAGGCGATGCTCACCGGGCCCCAGGCCATGGACAACTTCTCCAACGGCAACCTCTCGGTCGAGGAGAAGCGCGACATCATCGCCTACCTCCAGTCGCTGCAGGAGAACCCCGGGTACGGCGGGTTCGGGCTCGGCGGCCTCGGGCCGGTCAGCGAGGGCGTGTTCGCCTGGCTCGTGGGCATCGGTGGGCTGGTCGGCGTCGCGATCTGGATCGCCGCCCACACCGCACGGACGACGAAGAAGAAGGTCGAGGCGTGAGCGACGAGAACCTTCCCGCGACCACGACGGGCGACCACACCCCGGTCGGGGTCGACGAGCCACTCGCGAACCCCGGTCTCGAGCCGCACCAGTGGCGGCCGACCGACGTCGACCCGAAGGCGGAGAAGCGGGCCGAGCGTCAGGTCGCCGGCCTCTTCGGCCTCGCGATGCTCGGCACGGTGCTGTTCGTCGTGTGCTACATCGTGTTCCAGATCGGCGAGAACCCCGACACGTTCGGGAACCTCGGCGCCTCCAACGTGTCGCTGGGCGTCTGCCTCGGCGTGACGCTGCTCGCGATGGGCGCCGGCATCATCCAGTGGGCGCGCAAGCTGATGGGCGACCACGAGATCGTCGAGATGCGCCACAGTGCGTCGTCCTCGCAGGAGGACCGCGAGGCGACCGTCGGCATCCTCAAGACCGGTCTCGAGGAGTCCGGGCTCGGGCGCCGACCACTGATCCGGAACACCCTGCTCGGCGCCGGGGGCCTGCTCGGCATCATCCCGATCGTGATGCTGCGCGACCTGGGCCCCCTGCCGGGCGACAAGCTCGACCACACGATCTGGGACATGGACACCTGGACCGCCGAGGAGCAGGCATGGTGGGCGACCCAGAACCGCACCCTCCAGCGGGTGGTCCGCGACGTCGTCGGTACGCCGATCAAGGCCGTCGACCTCGAGATCGGTGACCTCGTCAACGCCGAGCCGGAGATCCTCTTCGCGGTCCAGGACAACGAGCCCGTCGTCGAGGGCACGGCGCTCCTGGTCGCCAAGTCGAAGGCCGCGGTGATCCTGCACCGGATGCTGCCCAGCGACATCGTCTCCTCGCAGACGCTCAACTGGTCGGTCGACGGCATCGTCTGCTACTCCAAGATCTGCACCCACGTCGGCTGCCCGATCTCGCTGAACGAGCGCACGACCCACCACCTGCTCTGCCCCTGCCACCAGTCCACCTTCGACCTCGCCGACTCCGGTCGCGTGCTGTTCGGCCCTGCCGCCCGCGCGCTGCCGCAGCTGCAGCTGACCGTCGACGAGGAGGGCTACCTGGCAGCCAAGCAGGACTTCACCGAACCCGTCGGACCGAGCTTCTGGGAGCGTGGCTGACCATGTCCCTCGACACGAGCAAGATCGCGAAGAGCAACAGCGGGGAGCCCGCCGTCGGCAGCACGCCGAGCAAGGCCGGCGCGGCCGCCACCTGGGCCGACGACCGGCTCGGGCTGGCCACGCTGATGCGGAAGAACCTGCGCAAGGTCTTCCCCGACCACTGGTCGTTCATGCTCGGCGAGATCGCGCTCTGGTCGTTCGTGGTGCTGCTCCTGACCGGGGTGTTCCTGACGTTCTGGTTCAACCCGAGCATGTCGGAGTCGGTCTACCAGGGCTCCTACACCCAGCTGCGCGGCGTACCGATGTCGGATGCCTACGCCTCGACGCTCCACATCTCGTTCGACATACGCGGTGGCCTGCTGATGCGGCAGATGCACCACTGGGCCGCGATGATCTTCATCGCCGCGATGCTCGTGCACATGATGCGGGTCTTCGCCACCGGCGCGTTCCGCAAGCCGCGTGAGCTGAACTGGGTGATCGGTTCACTGCTGATCCTGCTCGGCATCCTGGAGGGCTTCGCCGGCTACTCCCTGCCCGACGACCTGCTCTCCGGCACCGGACTGCGGATCGCCGACGGGCTGATCAAGGCGACCCCCGTGGTCGGCACGTACATGTCGTTCTTCATGTTCGGTGGCGAGTTCCCGGGCGACGTGATCATCCCGCGCCTCTACATGGCACACATCCTGTTGATCCCGGCCCTGCTGCTGGCGCTGATCGGCGCCCACATGCTGCTGCTGGTCTTCCACAAGCACACCCAGTGGGCGGGTCCCGGCCGCACCGAGCAGAACGTCGTGGGCTACCCGATGCTCCCGGTCTACATGGCCAAGGCGGGCGGCTTCTTCTTCATGGTCTTCGGCGTCAGCGCCCTGATGGGCGGGCTGCTGTCGATCAACCCGGTCTGGAAGTACGGACCCTACGATCCGTCGAAGGTGACGGCGGGCTCCCAACCCGACTGGTACATGGGCATCGCGGAGGGTCTGCTCCGGATCATGCCCAACTGGGAGACCACCATCTGGGGCCACACGATCTCCTGGAACATCGTCGTGCCGGGCCAGGTCATGCCCCTCGTGCTCTTCAGCATGATCATCGGGTGGCCGTTCCTCGAAGCCTGGGTGACGGGCGACAAGCGCGAGCACCACCTCCTCCAGCGACCCCGCAACGCCCCTACCCGCACGGCGTTCCTCGCCGCGATGGTGACCGTCTACGGGCTCCTCTGGGCAGCCGGCGGCAACGACATCATCGCCACGCAGCTGCACTTGAACCTCAACCAGATCACCTACTTCATGCGGGCGGCGGTCTTCATCGTCCCGCCGATCGTGTTCTACGTGACCCGGCGCTGGTGCATCGGGCTGCAGCGGGCCGACAACGACCGGTTGCTGCACGGCTACGAGACCGGCATCATCATGCGTGCGCCCGACGGCGCCTACACCGAACGGCACCTGCCGATCAGCGAGCAGCGGGCCTACTCGATCACCGCGCGTCACCGCGACGAGGTCTACACCCCGGAGTCCGAGACCGACGAGCACGGCGTGGTGGCCCGCGGGACGCGGCTCCAGCGCGCCAAGGCCCGGATGTCGCGCGGGATGTTCGCCGACAACGTGCAGAAGCCGACGGTCGAGGAGCTCGAGGAGGCGCACCACCACGCCGAGCACGTCCACGAGCTCGAGTCGGGTCTCGACCACCCCGCCTCCGGCCACGAGTTCGACGACCACCAGCTCCGCGACGCCGACGACGTCCCCCTCCGCTCCCACTGACCTGCCGCGCGGGCGACGCCGTACGGCGCTGACCTGCCGCGCGGGCGACGCCGTACGGCGCTGACCTGCCGCGCGGGCGACGCCGTACGGCGCTGACCTGCCCCGCCGGCTACGCCTCGAACCACCGAGCGGGCGCATGGAACACGGTGTACGGCGCTGACCCGGCGATCATGGTGGCGGCCGGGTCGCGGTCCTGGCCTGTCCAGGCGAGCCCGCCGAGTCGGCGACGCGCTCGCTCGATCCCGGATCTCAGGATGTCTCCTGCCACCGGGGCGGTCCCGGTCACGTGATGGTCGCGGAGGACGTCGATCATCCAGCCGCCTTCCTCACGCAGGTACTCGCGTCGCCGCTCGTCGTGCGCCGACTGCTCGAGCCCGTGCCACCTCACACCGTCGTACTCCGCGGCGTAGCGGAGCTCTGGGACGGCCAGGTCGAGGAAGCAGGGTCCGTCGGGGCCGGCCACCGGGTGCTGGCAGACGTACGGCGGCAGGTTGCCCTCGTCGTGCCAGCAGAGCCCGATCGCGCACTCGCCGGGCGAGTCGAAGCCGCCATGGACGATCGGCGCGAGACCGCGGAGCTGAGTGACCCATCGGTACCCCTTGAACCGCGTATCAGCCTGTCGCCTGATGTCGTCGGGGGTGAAGTCTGCAACCTTCATCATGGAGCACATCGCCGCGAAGGCCGGACGTCGCGGGAGCTGCATGCCGAGGTCGCACGTCGTACGCAGCTTCGAGGTGACGCGGAGTCCGTCGATCTCCACGATCTCGTGCCGCTCGAGCGTCCGCTCGCCGCTCCGCATGAAGTCGCGCCGCACCCGTTTGCCTGTGGGGCGGAACACGTCGACGGTTGGCACCTGGAGGTGATCGCCGGGCGCGAGCACCATCGGCGCCAGGTGGAGCCATCCGGCTGTGCGGTCGGTGATCACGACGTCGTCCGGGACGACGAGCTTCGCGCAGGCGACGCGCAGCTCGAGACCGTCGGCCAGACCCGCCACGTGCATGACCCCACGCAGCGGACTGACGACGAGGCCGTCGCGCACGAGCGCGTCCAGGCGCCGTACCGGAATGTGAGCCAGGGCCTCACGTCGGGTGAAGGGACGGTCCAGCGGAAGTCCTGACTCCGGGCCGAGCAGCGTCGTACTCATGCCCGAGAGCTGCCCGTCCCGGTCGGCGCTCAACCCTCGACCCTCACCAGCTGTGGACAAACCCGAGACCGAAGCGTCGTACGGCGTCTCACAAGCGCCAGGTCAGCGCTTCACAGCGTCGCCGAATCGCCAGGTGAGCGCGTTGCAACGTCGCCGAGACGCCAGGTCAGCGCCCCAGAGCGTCGCCGCAACGCCAGGTCAGCTGAGGGCGGAGCCCTGGGTGTAGGTGGAGTAGGGCTCGTTCCAGTCGCCGTAGCCGTTGTCGAGGGTCATGTGCACGTTGGAGCCGGTGTACTCCACGACGTCGCCGACCTGGGAGTGGTTGTAGAGCCAGCCGGCGTTCGAGGTGCTCATGCCCGTGCAGCCGTGCGAGACGTTCTCGTGACCCTGGGAGGCCACCGACCACGGCGCGGCGTGCAGGAACTCACCGCTATACGTCAGACGCATGGCGTACTCGACGTCCTTGATGTTGTAGCCGTTCGCGCTGTTCGGGTCGATGCCGATCGTCTCGGAGTTCATCGTGTGGTAGCGGTCCTTCTCGATGATCACCTTGGTGCCCGAGCGAGTGGTGAAGCCCGGCATGCCGGTGGTGACCGGGATGGTGCGAGTCAGGTGACCGTTGTCGAACACGCGCAGCTGGTCGGTGGCGATGTTGACCTTGTAGACGTGCGAGTCGCCGATGTGGAAGCTCGTGGTGCGGTCGAGCTGCCCGTAGATGCCGTTGCCGGCCGGTACGCCGTTGATGTCGGCGTTCACGGTGACCTTGGTGCCCGGCTTCCAGTAGTGCGCGGGGCGCCAGTGCACCTCGTTGCCGCTCAGCCAGTGCCACGAGCCCTTCTGGGCGGGCGTCGAGACGACGTGGAGGTTCTTCTCGATCGAGGCGCGGTCGGTCACGGGGACGTCGAACTTCACGATCACCGGCATCCCGACCCCGACCGTCTGGCCGGACAGCGGCGCGATCGAGGGGTAGGTCTGCTGGTCGAGCGTCAGCGGCGCGGTGCGGAAGCGGGTCGTCTTGGTGACGGTCTTGCCGTCGGCGCTCTGGGCCGAGGTCACCACCGTGTACGACGTGCTGGGGTCGAGCAGCCCGCCGGCGGTCCACGACTGTCCGTCGGAGGACATCCGGCCGGCGACCGTGCCGGACCTCGAGCTGACCGCGACCGAGGTCAGGCGGCCGTTCTCGGCGCTGACGTGGACCCGGTGGTCGACAGGCACGTCGGTGGCGCCCCGAGCGATGTTGGTCTTGACCACGGCCGAGGGCTCCGTCGGCTGCTGGGTGGCGCCCAGCGTGGACCCCGAACCCTGATCGGGCTGGAGACCACCGGCGGCGTGGCCGGATCCGCCGTTGCCACAGCCGGCCGCGGTCAGCGACAGGCCGAGCACGGCGGCGACCAGCAACGGGCGGCGGGCACGCAGGAACGACATCGGACTCCCCGTAGGTAAAAGTTCAGACTCGGCCAATGTAACCCGCGACCCCCCACCAACTGAGAATCCGCGGGCGCGCGGAGAGTTCCGCGCACACCACTGAGACGCACCTACCGCCCGAACAGTTGCAATCCGTGGGTCAGTGGGCGTGCTCGCCGCGGTAGTACTCGAAGACCCACCCCGAGAGCGCGAGGGCGCCCAGGCCGAACCCGATGATGACCAGCCACCAGGCGGCGACCGCGACGCCGTACACGATCACGCCGAGCGAGGCGGCGCACCACAGGGGCCACCAGGAGTAAGGCGGGAAGAACCCGAGCTCACCGGCGCCGTCGGCGATCTCGCCGTCCTTGCGGTCCTCCGGACGCGGCTCCATCTTGACGGCGTGGAACCCGAGGTAGAGGGTCACCATCGCCGCCAGCAGGGTTGTCATCACCAGGGCCGAGGTGCCGGTCCAGTCGCCGGCGATCAGCCAGTACGCCGGGCTGACCACCACGAAGAACGCGGTGGTGATCGCGAAGATCCAGGCCTCTACCTTCACGCGTCGTCCCCCTCCATCTGGTCACGCAGGTGCTGCTCGCGGCCGTCGACGGTCGGGGCGTCCACGAGGTCGGTCTCGCCGAGCCGGCCGTTCTCCTCCATCTCCTGCAGGGCGATCTCGGGATGGTGGAGGTCGAAGGCGGGAGACTCCGAGCGGATCCGCGGGATGCTCTCGAAGTTGTGACGCGGTGGCGGACAGCTGGTGGCCCACTCCAGGGAGCGGCCCCAGCCCCAGGGGTCGTCGACCTCGACGAGCGGGGCGTTGCGCGAGACCCAGACGTTGTAGAGGAACGGGAACGTCGAGGCGGCCAGCAGGAAGGACCCGACGGTCGACACCTGGTTGAGCGTGGTGAAGCCGTCCTGGGGCAGGTAGTCGGCGTAGCGGCGCGGCATGCCCTCGACGCCCAGCCAGTGCTGCACCAGGAAGGTGGTGTGGAAGCCGATGAACAGCATCCAGAAGTGCACCTTGCCGAGCCGTTCGTCGAGCATCCGCCCGGTCATCTTCGGCCACCAGAAATAGAACCCCGCGAACATCGCGAACACCACGGTGCCGAAGACCACGTAGTGGAAGTGGGCGACCACGAAGTAGGAGTCCGACACGTGGAAGTCGAGAGGAGGGCTCGCCAGGATGACGCCGGTCAGGCCACCGAAGAGGAACGTGACCAGGAAGCCGATCGTCCAGAGCATGGGGGTGTCGAAGGATATGGATCCCCCCCACATCGTGCCTATCCAGTTGAAGAACTTGACGCCTGTCGGAACGGCGATCAGGAACGTCATGCCGGAGAAGAACGGCAGGTCGACCTTGCCGGTGACGAACATGTGGTGGGCCCACACCGCGATCGAGAGGATCGCGATGGCGAGCGTCGCGCCGACCAGACCGACGTACCCGAAGATCGGCTTGCGGCTGAAGACCGGGATGATCTCGGAGACGATGCCGAAGAACGGCAGCGCGATGATGTAGACCTCGGGGTGGCCGAAGAACCAGAACAGGTGCTGCCACAGGATCGGCCCGCCGTGACTCGTGTCGAAGACGTGTGCCCCGAGTCTTCGATCGGCCTCCAGCGAGAGCAGCGCGCCGGCGAGCACCGGGAACGCCACGAGCACCAGCAGGCTGGTGACCATCGTGTTCCACACGAAGATCGGCATCCGGAACATGGTCATGCCGGGCGCCCGCATGCAGATGATCGTGGTGATGAAGTTGACCGCGCCCAGGATGGTGCCGAGACCGGCCATCCACAGGCCCATGATCCACAGGTCACCACCCACGCTCGGTGAGCGCACGGCGTCGGACAACGGCGTGTAGGCGAACCAGCCGAAGTCGGCGGCGCCGGCGGGCGTCAGGAAGCCGGAGGCCGCGATCAGGCCGCCGATGAGGAACAGCCAGTAGCTGAACATGTTGAGTCGCGGGAAGGCGACGTCGGGCGAGCCGATCTGGAGCGGCATCAGCACGTTGCCGAAGCCGAAGAACAGCGGCGTCGCGAACAGCAGCAGCATGATCGTGCCGTGCATCGTGAACAGCTGGTTGTAGACCTCGTCGTTGACGAACTGCATGCCCGGGTTCGCCAGCTCGGAGCGCATGATCAGCGCCATCACGCCGGCGATCAGGAACCACGCGAACGACGTGGTGAGGTAGAGCTTGCCGATCACCTTGTGGTCGGTGGTGGTGAGGACCTTGATGATCGACTCACCGAGCGCCCGACGCGGGACCGTGACCGTGGTGGTCGACGGCGTGGTGGCGGTCATTGCGTACCTCCATCGGGCGTCCCGCGCGGGTGGGCCAGACCGGACTGGGTCTGGGACGTGATGCCGCCGAGCAGCGGCTGGTCGGAGATGTTGCCCTGCGCCACCAGCGTCTGCAGGTAGGCCTCGTAGTCGGCCTCCGAGACGATCCTGACGTCGAAGAGCATCCGCGAGTGGTAGACGCCGCACAGCTCGTAGCACTTGCCGCGGTAGGTGCCCTCGACCGTCGGGGTCACCGAGAACTCGTTGTCGTCCTCCTTCGGGCCCGGGATCACGTCCATCTTCTCCAGGAAGCCGGGGACGCCGAAGTCGTGGATCACGTCGGGTGAGTGCAGCTTGAAGGTGACGGTCTTGTCCACGGGCAGCACCAGGGTCGGTGGCGCTCCGGCCTCGCCCACGCTGTAGAGGACCTTGCCGTTCGGCGTCGAGACCGGGCCCTCCGGCAGGTAGTTGAAGGTCCAGGTCCATTGCTGGCCCACGACGTAGACCACGAGGTCAGGATCGGGGACGGGTTCGCGGATGATGTTCTGGGTGCGCTCGGTGTGCACGAAGAACACCACGACCATCACGATCGGGGCGATCGTGTAGAAGATCTCGAGCGGGAGGTTGTAGCGCGTCTGCACCGGTACGTCGTCGTCGCTGCGACGGCGGAACCGCCAGATCGCGTAGAAGATCAGTCCCCACACCACGAGGCCGGTCAGCAGGGCGGCGACCCAGGCCCAGCGCCAGAGGATGAAGGTGTGCTGGCCCTGCTCGGTCACCGGGTCGGGCATCGCGAAGTTCGACCACTCGTGCTGGGTGTGCTCGCTGCACCCGGACAGGGCGATGGCGAGTACGACGGCGCCGAGGACGACTCCGGTCCGTCGCGAACGACGGGTCGTCGAGGCCGTGGAAGCAGGGACGTGCCGACCCACGAACGAGCCTTTCTGCTCGGCGATCACCAACACTCCGCACACTATCCGAACCCGACGGGGGTTGCCGTGGTGGGTCACCGGCACGTCGGGCGCACTAGGGTCGGCCGCGTGGCAGCCACCGAGGGCGCGGAAGGGCCCGGTCGTCGGGTCTACCTCGACACGGCCTCCGGGGAGGCCCTCCACCCGGCCGCCCGGGACGCCTACGCGGCGGCGCTGGACACGGCGTACGCCGATCCGAGGCGGCTCCACCACGCCGGCCGCTCCGCCCGGCTGGTGCTCGACAACGCGCGGGCCGTGGTCGCCGAGGCGTTCGGGCTGAGACCCGACGAGATCACCTTCACCTCCTCGGGCACGGCCGCGGTGCAGCGCGGACTCCTCGGCCTCCACCGCGGCGGGGAGCGGCGCGGAGACACGATCGTGCACACCGCCGTCGAGCACTCCGCGGTGCTCGAGGCGGCTACCTGGACGCGGAGCCCCACGCGGTCGATCCCGGTCGACTCCGAGGCCCGGGTCGACCTCGAGGCGCTCGACGTCGAGGACGCCACCGTGGTGGCCTGCCAGTCCGCCAACCACGAGGTGGGCACCGTGCAGCCCGTCGCCGCCCTCGCGGCCCGGGCGGAAGGCGTACCCCTCTTCGTCGACGCCTGCGCCTCTGCCGGGCGACTGCCGCTGCCCGACGGGTGGTCGGCGCTGGCCGCGTCGGCCCACAAGTGGGGCGGGCCGGCCGGGGTCGGGATCCTCGCCGTACGACGGGGCGCGCGGTGGCGGGATCCCTTCCCCGAGGACGACCGTGCGGGCGAGCGCGAGAGCGGCTTCGAGAACGTGCCGGCGATGCTCGCTGCGGCCGCGGCGCTCCGGGCCATCGTCGCCGGGCGAGACGCCGAGAACGCGCGTCAGCACGCCCTGGTCGACCGGATCCGCCACGCGACTGCGCACATCTCCGACGTGGAGGTCCTCGGGGCTCCGGACGACCGGCTCCCCCACCTGGTGACGTTCTCCTGCCTCTACGTCGACGGCGAGGCGCTGGTGACCGAGCTGGACCGCGCCGGGTTCGAAGTGGCCAGCGGGTCGGCGTGCACGTCGTCAGCCCTCGAACCGAGCCACGTGCTGGCCGCGATGGGCGCCCTCACCCACGGCAACGTGCGGGTCTCGGTCGGCCGCGAGACCACCGACGAGGACATCGACCGCTTCCTGGCCGCCCTCCCCGCGGCCGTCGGCGACCTGCGGGCCAGGCTGTGATGCTCGAGCTCGACTGCCGGGGCCAGGTGTGCCCGGCGCCGATCATCGAGCTGGCCCGCCGGATCGGCGACGTGGCGGTCGGCGAGCTGATCGGAGTGGCGGCCGACGACACGGCCGCCCGGTACGACGTACCCGCGTGGTGCCGGATGACCGGACAGGAGTACGTCGACGAGGAGACCGCCGAGGACGGCGTGCCGCGCTACGTCGTACGCCGGGTCACGTGAGGCGGGCGCCGACCTCGTCGGCCGCGGCGTCGCCGTAGGAGAGCCGGATCCGGTCCACGAACTGGTCGGCGGTGAAGGCGTACTCCTGGGTGCCGACGGTCTCGACGACGTAGGCCGCGAGCACGCAGCCGATCTGGGCCGAGCGCTCGTGGCCGAGGTCCCACTCGAGCCCGGCGAGGAAGCCCGCGCGGAAGGCGTCGCCGACGCCCGTGGGCTCGACGGCGGTCACGCCGGAGGCAGCCTTCACCTCGATCGGGTCGGCGTCGCGGGCCACGATCCGCACGCCATCGGCGCCGAGCGTGGTCACCTGGGTGCCGACGCGCGACAGGATCTCGTCGGCCGACCAGCCGGTCTTGGACTCGATCATCGCCGACTCGTACTCGTTGGAGAACAGGTACGTCGCGCCGTCGATGAGGTCGCGGATCAGGTCGCCCTCGCTGAACGCGAGCTGCTGGCTGGGGTCGGCGATGAAGCGGTACCCGCGCTGGCGGCACTCCCGCGTGTGGCGGAGCATGCCCTCGGGGTCGTCGGCAGCGATCAGCACGAAGTCGGGCTCGCCGACCTGCTGCACGATCGGCATCAGCTCGATGAGCCGGGCCTCGCTCATCGCGCCGGGGTAGAAAGAGGCGAACTGCGCCATCGTGGTGTCCGTCGTGCACACGAAGCGGGCGGTGTGGCGGCTGTCGGAGATGTGCACGTGCGAACAGTCGACGCCGTGGCGCTCCAGCCAGCTGCGGTAGTCGGTGAAGTCCTCACCGGCCGCGCCGACGAGCACCGGCTGCAGCCCGAGCCGGCCCAGGCCGAAGCACATGTTGGGGGCCACTCCCCCGCGCCGGATCTCGAGGTCGTCGACGAGGAAGGACACCGAGATCTTGTCCAGCTGCTCGACGACGAGGGAGTCCTTGAACTTCCCGGCGAACGACATCAGATGGTCGGTGGCGATGGAACCGCAGATCAGCAGGGACACGACACGGACCTTACGACGAAGGGCCCTAGGGATACCCATCGG
This sequence comes from uncultured Actinomycetota bacterium, assembly GCA_963794355.1. Lineage (GTDB taxonomy): Bacteria > Actinomycetota > Actinomycetes > Propionibacteriales > Nocardioidaceae > Nocardioides. Next base: position 936,574 of record CAWCDN010000016.1, on the reverse strand, counting down.
TAGCCGTTAGCGTCGGCGTCATGGCCACCCCGACGTCCGGCTCCCACCTGGTGCACGACGAGCTCGACACCCCGGGCTCGATGAGCGACGACTGCCGTGCCGTGGGTGCCCAGCTCCGTCTCGACCGCGCCGCCCGCGCCGCTGTGGCGGGGCCGCCGAGCCTGGAGTACGACGACTTCCCGCGCGAGGTGCCCAAGCGCGAGATCGCGATCGGCGAGGCCGCCACGCGGCTGGCCAACGCGCTCCACCTCCACCTCGACTGAGGACGTGCCGGCCTTGGCCGGGACCACACGCAACGAGGCCCCCGCCGAGTCGTCTCGGAAAGGCGGGGGCCTCGTCGTGTCCGGGTGCGCCCGGGCGGCTCAGCGGCTCAGTGGAAGGAGTCTCCGCAGGCGCAGGAGCCGGTCGCGTTCGGGTTGTCGATCGTGAAGCCCTGCTTCTCGATCGTGTCGACGAAGTCGATCATCGCGCCGTTGAGGTAGGGAACGCTCATCCGGTCGACGACCACAGCCACGCCGTCGAAGTCGGTCACGACGTCGCCGTCGAGGGTGCGCTCGTCGAAGAACAGCTGGTAGCGCAGACCGCTGCAGCCACCGGGCTGCACCGAGATCCGCAGCTGGAGGTCGTCACGACCCTCCTGCTCCAGCAGGCTCTTGACCTTGGAAGCGGCGACCGAGCTCAGGTTGATCTGGTCGGTGCGGCGCTCTTCGGTGACCTGCTCGGTCATGCTGCTGCTCCTTCACTGGGCGAGGCACGTACGCAAGTCCCAATTCTCGCACAGCCGCGGTTATTCCTCCCGATCCCTGGACCGGCGCGCGGTTCAGCGCGACCAGGTGCGGGCCACCCGTGCCGCGAGCTCGGCCAGGCTCTCGGCAGGATCGGACAGGGCCCGCTCCTCACCGACGAGCTCCACGAGCGAGTACGCCGACTCGATGCCCAGAGCGCGCATCTCGCGCGACCCGACCAGCACCTGGCCGGCCAGTGCCACGCACGGCCGCAACGCCTCAGCGGCGACCGTCGCGACGCCGTACGGGACCTTGCCGGAGCGGCTGGAGAAGTCGAACGCGCCCTCGCCGGTCACCACCAGGTCGGCGAGCCGGGCCCGTGCCGGCAGATCCACGGCGTCGGCGACGACGTCGAAGCCCGGGCGGCGGGTGGCGCCGAGCAGCAGCAGCGCGAAGCCGAGGCCGCCGGCCGCGCCCGCGCCCTTCTCCAACGAGGTACGACGCTCGGTCGCCGCCGCGAGCTGCTCGAGCACCGCGTCCACGGCCGGCAGTCGCTCCTCGGTGATCCCCTTCTGTGGGCCGAACGTCTTGGTCGCCCCGAACAGCCCGGTCAGCGGGCTGTCGACGTCGGTGGCGCAGGTGAGCCGCATACCCGCGACCCGAGCGCGCGCCGGCTCGAGGTCGACCTCGCTCACTCCGGCCAGCCCGGCCGCCCCCTGGTCGAGCGGGCGGTCGGCGGTGGCGCCGAGGGCACCGAGCAGGCCCGCTCCCCCGTCGTTGGTGCCCGAGCCGCCGAGGCCGACGGTGATGTCGGTGGCTCCTGCTTCGATCGCGTGCATGACCAGCTCGCCGACGCCCCACGTGGTGGCGCTCTCCGCCCGCTCGCCCCCGGTGAGGGCGAGACCACAGGCCTGAGCGCTCTCGACCCAGGCCCGGTCGTCGCTCACCAGCACCGCCCCCGGCACCGCGTCGCCGTGGGGTCCGCTGACCGTCACTGCTGCGAGGTCTCCACCGAGGGCCTCGTGCAGCACGTCGACGAAACCGGGTCCGCCATCGGCCATCGGGGCGAGGTCGAGGTCGTCAGCCGCGGCTCGACGGTGCCAGCCGTCGCCGATGGCCCGGGCCGCCTCCACCGCGGTGAGGGTGCCGGCGAACTTGTCGGGGGCGATCAGCACGCGCACGCGGTCACTCTTGCAGGCGCCGCGGCGGTCAGGCCGACCGGACCAGCAGTCCGGCGATCATGGCCGCCGAGCCGGCCAGTGCGCTTGCTGCGCGGACGTGGTTCCAGATCTCCCAGGGGCGTGCGTAGTCGCGCCACGCCTGGGCTGCGTTCGGGCCGTCCGCGGCGACCGAGGCGAACGCGTCGTTGTGAGGGATGTGGTAGATCGCGGTGATCGCGAACGACACGACGTAGAGCAGGCAGCCGAGCAACACCAGGCCGGCGCCCAGACGTCCGACAGCGAGCCCGCCGTGGCCCCGCATCCGGAGCAGGGCCGCGACCGCGACGCCGAGGCAGAGCACGAGCGTCACGACCATGTCGACCGCGAGCAGCGACCTGGGCGCGACCTTGTTGATCTGCTGCATGGTGGCCACGGCCGCCGCAGGCGGTGAGGCGTCGAGCCCGGGCATCACGAGGGTGGAGAAGCCGAAGAGCACGCCGCCGAAGGCGGCGGAGCCGAGGGCGGCAAGGACGGTGGTGATCTGGGTCAGGTTCATGGCCTCAGTCCACCGTCGACGGGCGAGACTTTCCATGGGTGGTTGTGCCCACTACATCGGAATTCGTCTACGCTCGGTGGGTGGATCCGCTGTCCAGCCTCATCGACGCACCTCGGGGTCGTGGCGCGTTCCTGCTGCGGGTCCCGTTGGCACGCCCGTGGTGCCTGCGGATCCGCGACGAGGCACCGCTGACGGTCGTCGCAGTCACCCGCGGCGCCGCGTGGTTCACCCGTGGGCCCGACCCGTCGCTTCCGCTCGCGCTCGGCGACCTGCTCCTGGTGCGCGGCCCCACGCCGTACGACGTCGGCGACCTTCCCGGACGGGAGCCGATCGCGGTCATCCTCCCCGGCAACCGGAGCGAGACCCCCGACGGGGCGAGCCTCGACCTGCCGATGACCCATGGCCTGCGCACCTGGGGCAACGACCCCGAGGGCGAGGACGGCCTGCTGGTGGGCAACTACGCGTCCGTGGGCGAGGTCGGGGCGCGGATGCTCGCAGCCCTCCCCGACCAGCTCGTGATTCGCGACGAGGAGTGGGACAGCCCGCTGGTCGGGCTCCTGCTCGACCAGCTCGACCGCGAGGCGCCCGGGCAGGCCAGCCTGCTCGACCGCCTGCTCGACGCGCTCGTGGTGTCGGCCGTGCAGCACTGGGCGACGACGGCGACCGACCTGCCGCCGTGGCTGCGAGCCGGCGACGACCGTGTGGTGGCGCGTGCCCTGACCCTGGTGCACGACCACCCCGAGGTGCCGTGGACGCTGAGGCGGCTGGCCCGCGAGGTGGGCCTGTCGCGCGCGGGCTTCTCACGCCGGTTCACCGCGGTAGTGGGCGAGTCGCCGATCGCCTACCTGAGCGCGTGGCGGCTCGCCCAGGCTGCCGACCTGCTGGCAGGCACCGACGACGCGGTCGGCGAGATCTCGCGAGCCGTCGGCTACGCCAGCCCGTTCACGTTCAGCGACGCCTTCAAGAGGTCCTACGGCGTGAGCCCCAGCGAGCACCGACGACGCGGCCGCGCGGGCTGAGTGTCACGGCGCGGCGGCCTCCGCCGTCCGGGCGACGAGATCCGCGACCACGCCCTGCAGGTCACCGGTGCGCTCGAAGGCCTGGCGCTGGCGGCGCGCACCGGTCCCGGTGGTGCCGAGGCGGGCCAGCCCGTCGTCCACGAGGTCGGTGTCACCCGAGGCCTCGAGCGCCGGGCCGACCTCATCGGCCAGTGCTCGCAAGGCGTCGGCGGCGGACACCAGGCGCCACTCCACCGGGTGCACCAGGTGGCCACTGAGGCCGTAGCGAGCCGCCCGCCACCAGGCGGCCCGGAGCAGGTCGCTGCGGGGAGCCTCGCTCGGCTCGTCGCGCTCAGCCAGGGTCTCCACCAGTGCCCGGGCCAGTGCTGCGGCCAGCACGGCGTCGTCGACGTCGGTGCAGGTGTCGGCGACGCGGATCTCGACCGTGGGATACGTCGCCGACAGCCGCGCGTCGTAGTAGAGCATCCCTTCGTCGAGCGCCGCCCCGAGGCGGATCAGGGTCTCGCTGACGCGGTGGTACTCGGCCGCCGAGCCGTACGGCTCCGCGGTGCCCGACGTGGGCCACCGGGTCCAGACCTGCTGGCGCCAGGAGGCGTAGCCGGTGTCGCGACCCGAGGCGTACGGCGAGTTGGCGGTCAGCGCGGTCAGCAACGGGAGCCACGGCCTCAGTCCGTCGATGACCCGCACGCCCTCCTCGTCGTCGGCCACGTCGACGTGCACGTGCATGCCCAGGGTGCCCGCGCCGCGGCCGGTGTCGCCGAACTCCTGCACGATCCGCTCGTAGCGCGGGTTCGCGCTCACCGCCGGGGCCGCGGATCCGAGGGGCGCCGTGGCGACCGCCACGATCGCCACGCCGGACTCCTCGGCCGCGGCGATCGCCGTACGACGGGCCTGGCGGAGCTGGCGGGCGATGGCGCCCAGGTCGTCGCTGGCGTCGGTGTGGGTCTCGACCATGTGGCGCAGGAGCTCGCCCTCGAGGTCGTGGGAGGCCGACGGGGTCGGCGCGTCGGCGTGCTCGGTGCGGTGCTCGTGCAGCACGGCACCGGCGGCGTTGGCCAGCTCGCCGGTGTCCGGATCCACGAGCAGGAGCTCCTCCTCGACCCCGACCTTGCGCACCGAGGACCTGTACCCATCCTGCGCGAGACCACGCTCGCCGCGGGTCCGTCTAGGTTGGGCCGGTGAGTGACGTGCGCATCCGGCCGATGACGAACGCAGACGTGCCCGCTGCCGAGCGGGTGACCGCGGTCGGGTTCCACGAGCTCGACACCCGGATGTTCCGGCGCTCCTGGCCCGACCCGCAGCTTCGGCCGCCCGAGCGCAGCGACGCCTGGTCGCGTCGTACCGCCCACCTGCTCGCCACGGACCCCGCCGGCTGCTGGGTGGCCGAGCGGGACGAGGAGCTGCTCGGGGTCGTCGTGTCGTTCGAGCGCGAGAAGATGTGGCTGCTCGCGTCGTACGCCGTCGTGCCTGGCGCCCAGGGAATGGGGCTCGGGCGGGCGTTGCTCGCGCCTGCGCTGGAGCAGGGCAAGGGCTCGCTGCGCGGGATGCTGAACGCGTCCAACGACCCGAAGGCCGTGCGGCGTTACCACGAGGCGGGGTTCCGGTTGTACCCCCAGATGTTCTTCCGGGGCCCGGTCGACCGGTCCACGATCCCTGTGGTCGAGAAGGTGCGCGAGGGCAGCGCGAACGACGTCGACCTGATGGACTCGATCGACCGTCGCACCCGCGGCGCAGCGCACGGGCCCGATCACGAGGTGCTGCTCGAGACGTATCGGCTGGTGGTCAGCGACACCACGGGCGGTCAGGGCTACGCCTACCTCGACGGCGGGGTGGCCCTGCTCGCGGCCACCGATCGTCGTACCGCAGCGAGACTGATGTGGGAGGCCATCGCCTCGGCCGAGGAGGTGCTGATCGGCCACCTGACGCCCGAGAACGACTGGGCGATCGAGGTCGGGCTGGCGGCGCGGCTCGAGCTGGACCAGGGCGGCTACCTGGCCCTGCGCCACATGAAGCCGCCCAAGCCGTACATCCCCCACGGTGCCCTGATGTGAGCCCCCGCGGCCGGTCCCTACGATGAACCCATGAGCACCGTCGACCTCTCGCTGCTGCCCCTGGGCCGCGGCACGGACCTCACTGCCGAGCGTGGCGTCGAGTGCCTGGGCGACCTCCCCGCCCCGTCCGACCCGACCTTGGTGGAGCGCGCGCGGGCGGCCAAGGAGGCTCTGGGCGAGCGGCTGTTCGTCCTCGGGCACCACTACCAGCGCGACGAGGTCATCCAGTTCGCCGACGTCACCGGCGACTCCTTCAAGCTCGCGCGCGACGCGGCGGGGCGGCCCGAGGCCGAGTTCATCGTGTTCTGCGGTGTGCACTTCATGGCGGAGTCGGCCGACATCCTCACTTCCCCCAGCCAGCAGGTGATCCTCCCCGACCTGGCTGCTGGCTGCTCGATGGCAGACATGGCGCGGCTCGCGCAGGTCGAGGACTGCTGGGACGCCCTGGCCGACGCCGGCGTGGCCGAGAGCGTCGTACCGGTCACCTACATGAACTCCTCGGCCGACATCAAGGCCTTCTGCGGGCGCCACGGCGGCGCCGTCTGTACGTCGAGCAACGCCGACGTGGCGCTGGAGTGGGCCTTCGACCAGAAGCCGGGCGCCAAGGTGCTGTTCCTCCCCGACCAGCACCTGGGTCGCAACACCGCGGTGCTGAAGCTCGGGATGAGCCTCGACGACTGCGTCGTGTGGGACCCGCGGCAGCCCGGCGGCGGAGTCGAGCCCGAGGCCCTGGCCGCCGCCCGGATGATCCTGTGGAAGGGCCATTGCTCGGTGCACGGCCGCTTCTCCGCCGACGTCGTCGACGAGCTCCGCGCGCGCAAGCCCGGCATCACCATCCTCGTCCACCCCGAGTGCACCCACGACGTGGTGACCCGGGCCGACCTGGTGGGCTCCACGGAGTTCATCATCAAGACCGTCGACGCCGCGCCGCCGGGCTCGAGCTGGGCGATCGGCACCGAGCTCAACCTCGTGCAGCGGCTCGCCCGCGCCCACCCCGAGCAGGACATCGCCTTCCTCGACCGCAACGTCTGCTACTGCTCCACGATGAACCGGATCGACCTGCCGCACCTGGTGTGGGCGCTCGAGTCGCTGGTCGACGGGGTCGTGGTGAACCGGATCGAGGTCGACCCCGACACCGAGCAGTGGGCCAAGGTCGCCCTGCAGCGGATGCTCGACCTCCCCGGCCGCTCCCACCGCGACTGACCCGCCGTTTGCGCGACACGTTTCGGCGCTGACCTGGCGTTCGGGTGACGCCTTGCAGCGCTGACCTGGCGTTCGGGTGACGAGTTTTGGCGCTGACCTGGCACTTGCGCGACGCGTATCCGCCGACTCGGTGCCCCACAGCGTCGAAGAACTGCCAGGTGAGCGCTCCAGAGCGTGTCTCGAACGCCAGGTCAGCGCCCCGGAGCGTGTCTCGAACGCCAGGTCAGCGCCCCGGAGCGTGCCCCGAACGCCAGGTCAGAGGCCGGGGGCGCCCCAGAGGGCGAGCCAGCGCTGGAGGTCCTCCTCCATCGGGAGCTCGGCCTTGAGCTCGTCTCGGAGCTGGATCTCGAGAAGGTTGTCGCGGGACTTGGGGCCGGTGGGGGCGAAGCCGTAGAAGGTGCCCTGCTTGTAGAGGTAGACCAGCCCGACCTTCCGACCACTGCGGTCGGCGAACGGCACGACCGAGCAGAGCAGTCCGTCGCCGAACCCTTGCTCCTCGAGCGCGGTGTTGACGGCGTGGAGGTCGGTGCACAGGCCCTCGACGTCGTCTGTCCCGCGGGTGACGACCAGCCACGTGAAGCCGAAGTCGTCACGCGAGACCGCGACGTCGGGCTTGTCGGGATCGTCCTCGAGGAGTGCGACGACGTCGTCCTGCGTCTGTTGGTACGCCGGGCCGGTGGCGGCGCGGAAGCACACCGAGCCGGTGCCGGTCGGGGTCAGTCCCGCCGAGGTCTCGAGCGTGACGGCTGCGCTCGGGATCAGGAACAGGGAGTCGAGATCGGCCTTCTTCGGCTTCGTCCGCCCCGTGATCGCACCCCAGAACCCCGTCACAGCGCGGGCGGGCCGTCGGCCGGCCGGCTCAGCTCGGCCTGGATCTTCGCGAGCTGCTCGAGCCGCTGCTCCAGCGAGGGGTGGGTCGAGGTCAGCTGGCTCAGGCTCACGCCCTTGATCGCCGGGGCGATGAAGAACGCGTTCATCGAGCTCGTCGCGCGCAGGTCGGCCTCGGGGACCGCCGACATGCCGCCGGAGATCTTCTGCAAGGCCGAGGCAAGAGCCTGCGGCTTCATGGTCAGGTAGGCGCCCGACCGGTCGGCGCACAGCTCGCGGTAGCGCGAGAGCAGCCGCGTCAGGAAGAAGCTGATGGCGTACACGACCAGGCTGACCGCGAGCACCACGATCCAGGCCGGGAAGCCGTTGTTGTCGTTGCTGCGCCCGCGTCCGCCGAACAGCGCGCCGTACTGCGCGCCACGGGTCAGCATGCCCGCGACGATGCCGGCGGTCGAGGCGATGGTCATCACGGTGACGTCGCGGTGGGCGACGTGGCTCAGCTCGTGGGCGAGCACCGCCTCCATCTCGTCGGCCGTGAGCAGGCCGAGGATGCCGGTGGTCACGCAGACCACCGACCGCTCCGGGGAGCGTCCGGTGGCGAACGCGTTCGGCACCGACAGATCGGCGACGCCGACGCGCGGCTTCGGCATGTCGGCCAGCGCCACGAGTCGGTCGATCATCGCGTGCAGCTCGGGCGCCTGCTCGGGCGTCACCTCACGGGCACGCATCGCCTTCATCGCGACCGTGTCGGAGAAGTACCACTGCCCCCACGCGATCCCGATCGCGATGATCGCGATGATCGGCGCCCACCCCGCAGGCAGGACGAATATCAGCGTCACCACCAGCGCGACGAACACCGCCCCGAGCAGGAACATGACGGAGGTCATCCGGACCGTCAGGCCGGAGTCGGAGCCGAATCGGGTGCGTGCCATGTCTCCAGTGTCAACCAGGGATCAAACCGTCGCCACTGAGCATGTCGCGGACCTCTGCCAGCGAGGCGTCGGCCATCGGCAGGATCAGGTCGCTGGGCTCCAGCGAGTCGGCGGCGATCGGCGTCCCCGCGGCGCGTACGCCGTCGAGGAGCGCGACCAGCGCGGTCTGGAACTCCGCCTCGTCGCCCGACTCCACACAGGCCTCGACGCGGGCGTCGAGATCGTTCAGGGCCGCGACGGCCGCGTCGGAGACGTCGTACTGACCCTCACCGAGGATGCGGACGATCATTTCTGCTCGCCGGTGGTCTCGGTGGAGGCCTCCGGCTCGGCAAGGATGTCGCCGTCGCCGGCCTCGATCGCCTCGGGGGCCTTGCCCGCCTTGAGCTTGGCGAGCTCGGCCTCGACGTCGGACTGCGAGCTCATCGCCTCGAGCTCACGCGAGATGTCGTCACCGGCGTTGAGGGAGCTGGCGTCGTCGAGGGCGCCGGAGGCGATCAGCTCGTCGATCGCGCCGGCCCGGGCCTGCATCTGGGCGGTCTTGTCCTCCGCCCGCTGGATGGCCATGCCGACGTCGCCCATCTCCTCGCCGATGCCCGACATCGCCTCGTTGATCTTGGTCTGCGCCTCGGCGGCGGTGTACGTCGCCTTGATCGTCTCCTTGCGCGTGCGGAAGGACTCGACCTTCGCGCTCAGCCGCTGCTGGGCGAGCGTGAGCTTCTCCTCCTCGCCCTGGAGCTGCGCGTGCTGGGTCTTGAGATCGGCGATCTGCTGGGTGAGCCCCGACTTCCGGGTCAGCGCCTCGCGCGCGAGGTCCTCGCGGCCCATGGTGATCGCCTGCTCGGCCTGCCCCTGGAGCTTGTCGGACTGGGCGGTCAGCTGGTTGACCTGTAGCTCCACGCGCTTGCGCGACGTGGCGACGTCTGCGACCCCACGGCGTACCTTGGCGAGCAGGTCGAGCTGCCGCTGGTAGCTGTAGTCGAGGGTCTCGCGGGGATCCTCGGCCCTGTCGAGCGCTTTGTTCGCCTTGGACCTGAAGATCAGGCTGATCCGCTGCCACATGCTCATGCGCGTAAGCCTATGGGTAGGCGTCAAGGTCATCACCGCGGCGGTAGGCTGAGCCCCTTCGGGGCCCGCCGGCCCTCACTCCCACCAGGAAGCGCCGCGTTGTTCCGCCGTACGAAGCCCGAGACCACTCCCGTTCCCGCCGAGCCGACGTCAGAGAGCGCCGCCCAGAAGAAGGGCCGCCCCACGCCGTCGCGCAAGGAGGCCGAGGCGGCCGCCAAGGCACGCGCCAAGGTGCCGCGCACCCGCAAGGAGATGGCCGCCGCCCAGAAGGCGGCCCGTGGCCAGTCGAGCAACCAGATGCGCCAGGCGATGCGCACCGGCGACGACCGCTACCTGCCCGCACGCGACAAGGGGCCGGTACGCCGCTTCGTCCGCGACTACGTCGACAGCCGGTTCTCGTTCATCGAGCTGCTGATCCCGCTGATGCTGGTCGTGCTGATCCTCGGCTTCACCGGCAACCCGACCGTCACGACGTACGCCAACCTGGCGATGCTGTCGGTCTTCCTGCTGATCATCGTCGACCTGGTGCGGCTGCGGTTCCGGCTCAGGCGCGAGCTCACCGCCCGCTTCCCCGACCTGGCGACCAACGGCACGACGTACTACGCCGTCACCCGGTCGATGCAGATGCGCTTCATGCGGATGCCCAAGGCGCAGGTGAAGGTCGGCCAGGAGCTTCCCGAGCGCTATCGGTAGGGCAGCGGCCGGCGCAGGCGCCTACGCGTCGTAGTCGAGGACGACGCGCGACGACGTCGGGTGCGACTGGCAGGTGAGGACGTAGCCGTCGGCGATCTCCTCGGGCTCGAGGGCGTAGTTGACGTCCATCGTCACGCTGCCCTCGACCAGCAGGGCGCGGCAGGTGCCGCACACGCCACCGCGGCACGCGAACGGCAGATCGGAGCGCACCCGCAGCGCGGCTTCGAGCACCCCCACGTCGTCGGGGCGCAGCTCGAGGTCGGTCGAGCGACCGTCGAGCTTGATCGTCACGTGTGCCGCACCCTCGACGCCTGGCGCCACGACCTCGGGTGCGCGCGGGACGGGATCGGCGTGGAAGAGCTCGGTGTGGATCGCGGTGGGTGCGACGCCGTGGTCGAGGATCACCTCGCGCAGGTCGACGACCATCTGTTGCGGTCCGCACAGGAACCAGGCGTCGACATCGGCCGGCGGCAGCAGCGCGTCGAGGATCCGGTTGAGCCGCTCGCCGTCGAGCCGCCCCGAGAAGAGGTCGACCTCCTGCTGCTCACGTGAGAGCACGTGGACCAGCCAGAACCGGTCGGGGAAGCGGTCCTTCAGGTCGTGCAGGTCGTCGAGGAACATCACCGTCCGGTGGCTGCGGTTGGCGTAGACCAGCATCACCTGGGCGTGCGGCTCGCTCTCGAGGATGGTCGCGACGATCGACATCAGGGGCGTGATCCCCGAGCCAGCGGCGATCGCGACGTAGGTCTTGGACGACGTCGGGTCGAGCGTGGTCGTGAACCGGCCGGCGGGGGTCATCACGTCGAGCGCGTCGCCGACCTCGAGCGTGTCGACGACGCCCTCGCTGAACACACCGCCGGGCAGCTTCTTCACACCGATCCGGAGCAGGCCCGACGCGGGCGTCGTACAGATCGAGAAGCTACGGCGCTCGCCGTCGTCACCGCGGATGGTGAGGTGCTGCCCGTGCACGAAGCGGTAGTCGTCGGCGAGGTCGGGGGGAACGGCGAAGGTGAGCGCCACCGAGTCGTCGGTCAACGGCTCGACGGCGGCCACCCGGAGCGGGTGGAAGACGGGCTTGGACATCGACGGCCTACAGCGCCTTGAAGTGGTCGAAGGGCTCGCGGCAGGCACGGCAGACCCACAGGCTCTTGCACGACGTGGAGCCGAACCTGCTGGACTCGCGGGTGTCGAGGCTGCCGCACTGCGGGCAGCGCACCGCGAGGGTGAGGCCGACCGGGCCGTCGGGACGGGCCCCGACCTCGCCGGGTGGCGCGATGCCGGCCGCGGCGAGCTTCGCGCGACCTTCCTCGGTGACGTCGTCGGTGGTCCAGGCCGGGCTGAGCACGAACTCCACGTCGACGTGCTGGTAGCCGGCGCAGGTGAGCTTCTCGACCAGGTCGGTGCGGATGGTCTCCATCGCCGGGCACCCGGAGTACGTCGGGGTGATCGTCACGTGGACCCGCCCCTGGTCGTCCTCGGTGACGTCGCGGAGGATCCCGAGGTCGGCGATGGTGACGTGTGGCAGCTCGGGGTCGAGGACGGTCGCGGCCAGGTCACGCGCACGCGTCATCTGCATCACCATGTGGCCCCCGGGTGTGAGCGGTGGAGGTGCTGCATCTCGGCTAGCAGGTGGCCGAGGTGCTCGGTGTGGAGGCCCTCACGACCGCCGCCGAGCGCGGCAGGGACCTCGGGCACGGTCAGCGTCGCCCGCGTGATGACGCGGGCGAGGTCGGCGAGCACGCCGTCGCGCAGGTCGCCCGGGTCGACGACACCGGCGGGGAGCGGCGCCGGTGCGGCGAAGAGCTCGGCGGCATAGGGCCACTCGGCGTCGAGCGCGCGCTGCATCCGGGCGTGGGACTCGTCGGTGCCGTCACCGAGGCGCAGCACCCACTGGGCGGCGTGGTCGACGTGGTAGTCGACCTCCTTCACCGCCTTGGCGCCGATGCCGGCCAGGGTCTCGTCGGTGCAGTCCCGCAGCCCGGCGTAGAGGTGGGACTGGTACGTCGCGAGCACCAGCAGGCGGGCCATGGCGACACCGAAGTCGGTCATCGGACGCTCGACCAGCTTCACGTTCCGGAACTCGCGGTCGTCGCGCAGGTAGGCCAGATCGTCCTCGGACCGGCCGGCGCCCTCCACCTCGCCGGCGTAGGTCAGGAGCATCCTGGCCTGGCCGAGCTGGTCGAGCCCGATGTTGGCCAGCGCGACGTCCTCCTCCAGCTCCGGGGCACGGCTGATCCACCACCCCATCCGCTGGGCGGAGACCAGGGCGTCGTCGGCGAGGCCGAGCGTGTACGCGAACAGTGCGGTGTCCACTACAGGTGCTCGACCCCCTCGGGCACGTCGTAGAAGGTCGGGTGGCGGTAGATCTTGTCGGCCGCCGGGTCGAAGAACGCGTCGCGCTCGTCGGGGGTCGAGGCCTCGATGTCGCTGGCGCGCACCACCCACAGCGAGACGCCCTCGCCGCGGCGGGTGTAGAGGTCTCGGGCGTTGCGCAGGGCCATCTCGGCGTCGGGCGCGTGGAGAGAGCCGGCGTGCACGTGGGACAGTCCGCGCCGGGCGCGGACGAAGACCTCCCACAGCGGCCAGTCGCGCGTGCGTCCGTCGTTCGAACCGGTGGGGACCATCAGGCGACCGACTCCGTACGACGTGCTGCGTGCTTCTCGGCGTAGGCGTCGGCGGCCTCACGCACCCAGGCGCCCTCGTCGTGGGCCTTGCGCTTGTGGGCCATCCGGTCGGCGTTGCACGGCCCGTTGCCCTTGATCACCTCGAAGAGCTCGGTGAAGTCGATCTCGCCGTACTCGAAGTGGCCCGTCTCGTCGTTCCAACGCAGGTCGGGGTCGGGCAGGGTCAACCCGAGCGCCTGTGCCTGGGGCACGGTCATGTCCACGAACCGCTGGCGGAGGTCGTCGTTGGAGAAACGCTTGATCCCCCACGCCATCGACTGCGCGGAGTTCGGGGAGTCGTCGTCGGGCGGGCCGAACATCATCAGCGCCGGCCACCAGTACCGGTCGACGGCGTCCTGTGCCATCGCCTTCTGGGCAGGCGACCCGTGGGAGAGGGTGTGGAGGATCTCGAAGCCCTGTCGCTGGTGGAACGACTCCTCCTTGCACACGCGGACCATCGCGCGGGCGTAGGGGCCGTAGGAGCAGCGGCACAGCGGCACCTGGTTGGTGATGGCGGCGCCGTCGACCAGCCAGCCGATGGCGCCGACGTCGGCCCAGGTGAGGGTCGGGTAGTTGAAGATCGAGGAGTACTTCTGGCGGCCCGAGTGGAGCTGCGCGATCAGGTCGGCGCGGTCGACGCCGAGCGTCTCGGCCGCGGCGTACAGGTAGAGGCCGTGCCCGGCCTCGTCCTGCACCTTGGCCATCAAGATGGCCTTGCGGCGCAGACTCGGGGCCCGGGAGATCCAGTTGCCCTCCGGCTGCATGCCGATGATCTCGGAGTGGGCGTGCTGGGCGATCTGGCGGACCAGGGACTTGCGATAGGCCTCGGGCATGTCGTCGCGGGGCTCGACGCGACCCTCGCCGGCGAGAAGGGCGGTGAAGGCCTCGCCGTCGTGAGCAGCGTCGTAAGCGTCGCGGGTCACCGCCACCTCGGGGGCGTCGGTGCCGAAGTCGTTGCCGTACACGCGCCCCACGCTACCAGCGCTTGTGACACTCCTGCGCATCGTTGCCGACTGGGTGTAACACCGGAGCGGCTGCGAGAATCCGTGGCATGAGCAGCCCCAGCGCCGATGTCTCGGTGCGCATCGCGTGGGCGGACGACGCCGAGGCGATCGCCGAGATCCAGGCGCGCGCCTGGTCCACGTCGTACGCCGGACTGGTGCCGGCCGCGGGCGACCTCCGCACGGCCGACTTCGCCCAGCTCTGGCGCGACGCCCTGACCCGCCCCGCCGACGCGCGCCATCGTGCCCTCGTCGCGCTCGAACGCAACCGCGTGGTGGGCTTCGCGATCACCACCCCCGCCACCGATCCCGACTGCGACCAGGTCACCGACGGCGAGCTGATGGAGCTCACCGTCGACGCCGCCGAACGCGGCCGCGGCCACGGATCGCGCCTGCTGCAAGCGGCCGCCGACACGATGGTCGCCGACCGGTTCACCCGCGGAGTGACCTGGCTCGTGGCCGACGACGACGTCCAGCGCGCCTTCCTCACCGAGGCCGGATGGGCGCCGGACGGCGCCCACCGCACGCTCGACCTCGACGGCACCGGCGTCACCCAGGTGAAGCAGGTGCGGCTCCACACGGCGCTGTCCTGAACCCACTCCGCTCCGGGCCCTTGGTTTCCGCGGGCCGCACCGGCACGATGGTCATCGCGGCACCTGCCGCATCCCTCCGACGAACGGAGCCCCCACGATGTTCGGACCACTGCCTCTGCTCCACCGGATCGTGCTGGCCCTCGTCACCGCTGCCTCCGGCGTGCTCGCGGGCGCCTGGGCCGCCCACGTCACGCCCCTCCCGCTGGCCGTCTCGATGGGAGCCATCGTCGGCGGCATGGTCGGCCTGATCGCGGCGTACGCCGTCGTCCACGAGCCCCAGCCGCGACCGGTCCGCGTCACCCGCCGTCGCTGACGGCGCCCGCCGTTAGGGTCGGCGCGTGTCCGACCCCGCGTGCGAGCAGGCCGACGAGCCGTCGTTCGAGCGGCGCGCGATCATCCGAGACGGTCTGGGCGTGGGCATGGCCACCGGCCTCTACGGCGTCTCGTTCGGCGCCGTGTCCGTCGCCGCCGGGCTCTCGGTGCTCCAGACCTGCGCGCTCTCCCTGGTGATGTTCACCGGCGCCTCGCAGTTCGCCTTCATCGGCGTCGCGGCCGCGGGCGGGGCACCGGCGTCGGGTGCCCTCACCGCGCTCATGCTCGGCACCCGCAACACGCTCTACGGGTTGAGGCTGGCGCCGTTGCTGCAGTTCCGGGGCTGGCGCCGACCGCTCGCGGCGCACCTGGTCATCGACGAGTCGACCGCGATGTCGGTGGCCCGTGACTCGACCGCCGCCGCCCGGGTCGGCTTCCTCAGCACCGGCCTCGCGGTCTTCGCCCTGTGGAACCTCTTCACGTTCCTCGGCGCGATCGCGGGCAACCTGATCGGCGACCCGAGCACCTACGGCCTCGACGCGGCCGTCGGCGCCGCCTTCCTGGCGCTGCTGTGGCCCCGATTGGCCGACGGGCGCAACCGGGTGGTGGCGGCGTGCGCGGCCGTGGTCGCGCTGGCCGTCGTGCCGGTGACCGCGGCCGGGGTCCCCGTGCTGGTGGCGGGCGGGGTCGCGCTGCTGGCCGGCCTCCTGACCCGCAACGCCTCCGACACGACCGAGATCCCGGCGCCATGACCTGGTGGTGGGCGCTGCTCGGTGCCGGCGTCGGGTGCTACCTGCTCAAGCTGGCCGGGCTCTCCGTGCCCGCCCATGTGCTCGAGCGACCCCTCGTCGAGCGGATCGCCGACCTGATCCCGGTCGCGCTGCTGTCGGCCCTGGTCGCGGTCCAGGTGTTCGCCACCGGCACCCACCTGACCATCGACGCCCGGGCTGCCGGTCTGGCCGCCGCCGTGATCGCGCTGATGCTGCGCGCGCCGTTCCTCGTGGTGGTCGTCGTCGCCGCCCTCACCGCTGCGCTGCTGCGGGTGGTGTTCCCGGGCTGGTGAGCTCGCGAGCTGATGCGGGAAAACGCGGAACAGATGGCCGTTCCAGGGCGAGTCGGGGCGATCCGTTCCGCGTTTTCCTTGCCTTCGCGGCGGCCGCTCAGCCGAGGTCGAGCAGGTGCTCGAGGCCGACGGTGAGGCCGGGGCGTTCGGAGATCGCTCGGACCGCCATCAGCACCCCCGGGGTGAACGACGCGCGGTCCATCGAGTCGTGCCGGATCGTGAGGGTCTCGCCCGGGCCACCCAGGATGACCTCCTGGTGGGCCACCAACCCGCGGGCGCGGACGGAGTGCACGTGGACCCCGTCGACCTCGGAGCCGCGGGCGCCGTCCAGCCCCGTCGACGTGGCGTCCGGCATCGGCGCCAGCCCGGCGTCTCGCCGCGCGGCCGCGACCAGCTCGGCGGTACGACGCGACGTTCCGCTGGGTGCGTCCGCCTTGTCGGGATGATGGAGCTCGACGATCTCGACCGACTCGTAGAACGGCGCAGCGGCAGCGGCGAAGCGCATCATCAGCACGGCGCCGATCGAGAAGTTGGGCGCCACGAGGATCCCGACGCCGGGGGCGTCGCCCAGAGCGACGCGGAGCTCCGCGAGCCGGGCCTCGTCGAACCCCGTCGTACCGACGACGCAGTGGAGTCCGTGGCTCAGGCACCAACGCAGGTTGTCCATCACCACGTCGGGACGGGTGAAGTCGACGACGACGTCGGCTGCCGTCAGCGCGTCCAGGGAATCGCCGTCGTCGACGGCCGCCGCGAGCTCGAGGCCGTCGGCCGCCTCAACGGCGCGACACACCTCCGACCCGACGCGCCCACGCGCACCGAGGACGCCCACCTTGACGCTCACGGGGCCAACCTAGCGGCCGCTCGGAGCCACCCGCAGACACCGCCGCGCCCGCCGCCGCGGACGTCGTCGACGACACCGGGCGACCTGGGCTCACCGGCACGGGCGGATCTGGCAGTCTGAGGCCATGCCAGTGCAGCAGATCCCGCCGCGTCTGATGTGGGCCGTCGACCTGATGGATCCGCAGCCGGGCGACAACATCCTCGAGATCGGCTGCGGTCCGGGCGCCGGCGCAGAACTGATCTGCGCACGCCTCACCACCGGCAAGCTCTTCGCGATCGACCGCTCGGAGTCCGGCGTCGACCGCACGCGGCGACGCAACCAGAAGTACGTCGACGCCGGCCGCCTCACCGTGCGCCAGATCGACCTCGCAACGCTGCGCGTGCCCGTCAAGCGCCTCAACAAGGTCTTCGCCTTCAACGTCAACCTGTTCTGGGTGCGTGCGTGTGCCGACGAGGTCGCCCTCCTCCACGAGCGGGTCCTCCCCGGCGGCGCCGTGTACCTCTTCTACGAGACCACCCAGCCCGAGCTGGTGCCGAACATCGTGAAGAAGGCCTCGGCAGCGCTCACCCAGGGCGGCTTCCGCGTCTCCGTCGTCGACCAGAAGGCTCCGCCGGTCGTCGCCCTGATCGGCCGCAGATAAGACTTTCACCTGATATTGACTATCTATTAGGTTATTCCCTAAACTGTGGTCGTCATCAGGGAAGGAGTCGGGATGCGTGTCGTGGTGCTCACCGTCGACCAGCACGGCAGCCAGACCCAGCCCGACCAGGTGCCGGCCGCCATCGACGCCCTGACCGACGTACCGATGCTCCTCTCCTTCCAGCGCACCGCGGGGGACGAGTTCCAAGGCGTCCTCGACGACCAGGCCGCGCTCCCTCTCGCGCTCGAGCCGCTGCTTCGCACCGACGCCTGGAACATCGGGATCGGGATCGGCGAGATCGAGATGCCTCTTCCCGAACAGGCGCGGGAAGGACGCGGACCCGCGTACGTCGCTGCGCGCGAGGCCGTCTCAGCCGCCAAGTCGAGCCCCTGGCGCGTCCGGGCCACCGGTCCCACCGACACGGCTCGGGCACTGGAGTCGGCGGTGTGGTTGTGGGCCGCGCTGCTCGGACGTCGTACCGAACGAGGGTGGGAGGTCGCCGACCTCGTCGACCAGGGCATGACCTACGACGAGGCCGCCTCGCGGCTCGGGATCACGCAGTCGGCCGTCAGCCAGCGGGCCGCGGCGGCCGGCATCGCCGAGGGGCGACGGGCCCGTGAGCTGGTCGAGTTCCTGACCCGCACCGCACTGGAGGAGACCCGATGAACGCCGACGACGTCGTACTCGCGCTCACCGTGGTCGCCGCGGTCACCGCCCTGATCGGGCTCGCGACCGGCAGTGCGCCGCGGCTGTGGAGCGCGGCCACCGTGGCGCTCGTCGGCGTCGCGCTCGCCGTCGCGTGGTTCGGCGACCCCGACGCCTCGCGCAGCTCACTGATCACCGTCATCGCCGGCGTCGTCGCCGTGGCGGGCGGCGGGTTGGTCACCACCCAGGTCTTCGGGATCGTCGACCGCGGCTCGCCGGTGCGCAAGACCGGCGAGGTGCTGCGGGGAGGAGCCTGGATCGGCGCCCTGGAGCGGCTCGGCATCTACGTCGCGCTCGTCGCTGGCTGGGGGCCGGGCCTCGCGATCGTGCTGGCCGTCAAGGGCCTCGGCCGGTACCCCGAGCTCCGCAGCCAGGAGGACAGCGGCGCCGCCGAGCGGTTCATCATCGGCACCTTCACCAGCGTGCTGTGGGCCGTCGCGTGCGTCGGCCTCGCCGTGCTCACGTCGTAACGGTGGTGCTGTCCTCAACAACGCGATCAACCACGGTGTGCTGACGCCGCTCGGGGCGGCCGAGGTCACCACGCAGGGCAAGTCCGTCCTGTTCATGCTCGAGGCAGCCAACCCCGGTCCGGGCGCGGGCCTGCTGCTCGCCTACATGGGCGTGACGGCGAGGGGTGACTACGTCGGAGTGATCCTCGGGATCCTCACCTCCGCGGTCGTCTCGTTCATGGTCACCGGGGCCCTGTTCCGCTTCGGTCACGGTGTGGACGATGCCGAGGGCATGACGGACATCGACCTGACCAAGGCCGAGGAGTCGGTGGCGGCCACCAAGGCCCAAGGAAAGTAGGTTGAGACGATGACACCGATCAGTGGCTCCGATGTGACCAAGGTCGTCATCGCCTGCGACGCAGGCATGGGTAGCAGCATGATGGTCGCCAGCACGATGAAGAAGACGCTCAAGAGCGACGTCGACGTCGTCCACACTCCCGTCAACGAGATCCCGGCCGACGCCCAGGTGGTGCTCTGCCGTGCCGGGCTCGCCGACCGGGCGCGTGGGGTCAACCGCAACGCCGTCGTGCCGTTCCAGATCTTCATGGGCGACCCCGCCTTCGCCAAGGTGGAGAACGCGATCAAGGACGGCGGGGCCCTTGAGCCCTGAGACAGTCCCCGGAGTGCTGAGTGCCGAGGCGGTCCGCCTCGGCCTCAGCGCCACCGACAAGGAGGACGCCCTGCGTCAGTGCGGGGCGGTCCTGGTCGAGATCGGCGCGGCCGGCCCGGCGTACGCCGATGCGATCCTCGAGCGCGAGCAGTCCGTCTCGACGTACATGGGGATGGGCTTCGCGATCCCCCACGGCACCGACACCAGCCGCGAGCACATCAACCGTGCGGCGCTGGCGTTCCTGCAGTTCCCCGACGGCGTCGACTGGAACGGCAAGGAGTGCTCGGTCTGCATCGCGATCGCCAGCAAGAGCGACGAGCACATCGGCATCCTGCAGTCGCTCGCGATGGTGCTCAGCGACTCCGAGTCCGCCCAGCGCCTGCGCGCGACCACGAGCGTCGACGAAGTGCTCGAGCTGCTCGCGCCTCGCGACGACGAAGACGACGACTGACCTCCCCTCCCCCACGAGAGAAGGCTCCACGCATGAAGGGCCCTGCGCTTCGACGCGCCCGAGGACGTGCGACTCGAGGACGTCGCCGAGCCCGAGTGCGCCCCCGACGAGATCAAGCTGAGGGTGCGCAACTGCTCCACCTGCGGCACCGACGGGGAAGATCTTCCACCACGGGCACCAGCACCTCACTCCCCCACGCACGATCGGCCACGGGATCGCCGGCGAGGTCGTCGACCGTGGCGGAGCGTCGCGGGAGGGCCGCAGCGAGCTTGCTCGCAAGGCGACCGGCCACCCCCTGCGGACGCGCAGAAAACGCGGAACAGATCGCCCGTCCCCTCGGCGTGGCGGCCATTCCGTTCCGCGTTTTCCGCGTCGGGCGTCGATTCCGCCCCGCACGTGACTAAACCGTTCCGCCCCTTCCCGGCGTAGAGGGGTCATGGAGACACTCATCTCCGGAGGACGGGACATGACCGAGCGGGGCACGCCGGCGGAGTTCGCGCGTTGGGTGGAGCCCCATCTGCTCGTGCTCAGCCGCTACGCCGGTCGCCACGTCGCGCCCTCCGATCGCGACGACGTCGTGCAGGAGGCCCTGATCCGTGCCTGGCAGCGCTGGTCGACCTACGACGAGGGCCGGGGGTCGCCGGTCGCCTGGCTGCTCGGCATCCTGGCCGACCGGTGTCGACGGCAGCGCACGCGCAGCACCTCGTCGATGGTCGAGCTGGTCGACACCGGCGTGGAGGTGCCGGCGCAGCCGGACGTCGACCTCGAGCGCGCCGTCCAGCAGCTGACCCGTCGGCAGCGCACGGCCGTCCAGCTCCACTACTTCGTAGGCCTCGACGTCGCCACCGTCGCGGAGGTCATGGGCTGTGCCCCCGGCACGGTGAAGGCGACGCTGCACCAAGCGCGGGCACGGCTCCGCTCACTCCTGGGAGAAGACGATGACTGACCGGATGGACACCACGCTGACCGAGGCGGCTCGCCGCTGGCAGGCCGCGCAGCCGCCACCGCCCGCCGTACCGCTGGACCGGCTGGACGAGAGCGCCCGGCCGCGCACCTCCCGGCGCACGGCCCTGCTCGCGGTGGCCGCCGCGGCCGTCGTGGCGGTCGGTGCGACGGCGTTCGTCACCACGCGCGCCGGCAACGACGCCGGCAACGACGGTGGGCCGGCAGGTCAGGTCACCCAGTCGACCGGTACGACGCCGACGAGCGCGGTGCCGTGGGCGGACCTTCCGGCCACGCATCCCCGGGTCCGCAGCTACACGCACGGTCACACCAGCTGGGTCACGCCGTACGACCGCGTCTCGGCGAGCGGCACGATCGGCGGCCGGGCCCACCCCGGCGACACGCTGGTGTTCACCGCGTACCTCGAGTCCTCGACGGACCTGCGGCTCGACCCGTGCCCCGACATCAACGTCGGATTCGGCACCAAGGAGTTCCAGACGACCCAGCTCAACTGTGCGCAGGTGTCCTACGTCGACAAGGCGGGCCACCCGTACCTCCCGGCGTTCACGTCGGTGCCGTTCGAGATCCATGTGCCCGTACCCGACGAGCACGGCCCGCAGAAGGTGCTGTTCACCCTCGACGGCCCGAAGCAGCTGCCTGGGTTCTACGGGATCGTCGACGTCTCACGCACCCCGTGATCCGCCCCCAGGGGGTCCGTCGAGCTGAACCGCACCAGCCTGCTTGCGGCACGGAACTCGCTTGGGGACACTGAGCCCCGGAGGCGGGACATGGCCGAGACAGTGACCCGGGCGGAGTTCGAGCGCTGGGTGGAGCCCCAGCTGACGACTCTCGCCCGCTACGCCGGTCGGCTGGTCGCCCCGGCGCGGCGCGACGACGTCGTACAGCGGGCGCTGGTCCGCGCCTATCAGCGGCAGTCGTCCTACGACGCGTCTCGGGACACGCCGGTCGCGTGGTTGCTCGGCTTCGTGCCGGCCGAGGCGCGCAGCCACCATGCCCGCCGACTCGCTCCTGACGTGGTCGAGCTGGTCGACGCGACGGGGGCGGCGCTCCAGACCCGCGACGTCGACCTCGAGCGCGCCGTCGAAGGGCTGCGCGGGCGCGAGCGGCGTGCCGTCGACCTGCACCACTTCGTCGGCCTCGAGGTCGCGGAGGTCGCGGAGGTCGTGCACAGTACCGCCGAGCGGGTCGAGGCCACGCTGCGGGAGGCGAGCGAGCGGCTGCGCGACCTCCTCGGGGACCCCGACCCGATGGACGTCCGGCTCGAAGCGGCGGCTCGGCGCTGGCAGGACGAGCAGCCACCACCGCCCGAGGTCCCGGTCGGACGGCTCGGGGAGTCGCTGGGACGGACGCCGCCGGATCGTCGCCTGGTGGTCGCAGCGGCGGTCGTGGTGCTCCTCGTGGGCGCTGTCGTCGCCCGGGCCGTCCACGGCCACGGCGCCGACGCGGCCGCGGCTCGGCCCCAGGTCGACCCTCCCGTGCCGCTCCACCTGGACCAGACCGGACCCGCCCAGACGCCCGTGGTGCGCAAGGTCGTGCCCTTCCGCGATCTCGACGCCAGGCACCCGCGGCTCGGGCACGACCAGGGTGGCGTGCGGGTGACGCCGTTCGACGGGGTGTCGGCCAACGGCCACATCGAGGGCTCCGTGCATCCCGGCGACACCCTCGTGTTCGACGCCGTGCTGGAGTCGCCCGGGCTGGTCAGCCTCCAGCCTTGCCCCGACTACACGATCGCCTTCGGCACGCTGACCACCACGCGGCAGCTCAACTGCGCCCAGGTGCCCTACTTCGCCAGCCTGGTGCGCTCGGACGGGCAGGTGAGCAGCTTCCGACCCGTGCTGCCTGCCGGCAACAAGGTCACCTTCCGGATGCACGTGAAGGTCCCCGACCAGCTCGGCCGGCAGAAGGTCCTGTGGACCCTCGAGGGGCCACGGAGCACGCCGGGGTTCTTCGGGCTCGTCGAGGTCACTCCACGCTGATCCGGCCCTGAGACAGGGGGCGCGGGCCAGGCTCAGCTGGGGCCGACGACGGCGAGGATCTCCGGCTGGCAGAACAGGTCGGCCGCGAGCGTGCGGACGTCGTCGAGGGTGACCCCGTCGATGCGCGCGAGCACCTCGTCGATGCTGAGCAGCTCCTCGTCGACCAGCTCGGACTTGCCGAGGCGGGTCATCCGCGACCCGGAGTCCTCGAGGCCGAGCACGAGCCCGCCCTTGAGCTGGCCCTTGCCGCGGGTCAGCTCCTCCTCGTCGATGCCGGAGGCGGCGATCTTGGCGAGCTCGGCGCGCACCACCCGCAGCACCTGGTCGAGCTTGGAGGGCAGGCAGCCGACCGACACGCCGACCAGGCCGGCGTCGACGTGCTGGCTGGCGAAGGAGAACACGGAGTAGGCCAGGCCGCGCTTCTCGCGCACCTCCTGGAACAGCCGGCTCGAGGTGCCGCCACCGAGCGCGGCATTGAGCACACCGAGCGCGAACCGGCGCGGGTCGGACCGGGTCAGCCCGTTCACGCCGAGCACGACGTTGACCTGCTCGAACTGGCGGGTGGCCTCGGCGACGCCGGTGCCGACGCGACGGGCGCGAGCCACCTGGCGGCCGAGCACGGGCTCGGCCGTGCCCTCGAGGAAGCCGTGCCGACCGAACGCCTTGCGCACCCGACGTACGACGGCCGCGTGGTCGACGTTGCCGGCGACCGCGACCACCATCTTCTCGGGGCGGTAGTGGCGCTTGTAGAAGCGGCGGACCTGCTCGCGGCTCATCGCCTCGATCGACTCGACGGTGCCGGCGATCGGCCGGCCGAGCGGCGAGTCGCCCCAGGCCTGGGCAGCGAACAGGTTGTGGGCGACGTCGTCGGGATCGTCGTCGTGCATCGCGATCTCGTCGAGGATCACATCACGCTCGGCCTCGACGTCGTCGGCGGTGATCAGCGATCCCGTGACCATGTCGCCGAGCACGTCGACCGCCAACGGCAGGTCGGCGTCGAGCACCCGGGCGTGGAAGCAGGTGTACTCCTTGGCGGTGAAGGCGTTGAACTCACCGCCGACCGCGTCGAGCGCGATCGAGATGTCGAGGGCGGAGCGCTCCTCGGTGCCCTTGAACAGCAGGTGTTCGAGGAAGTGCGAGCACCCGTGCAGCGCCGGCGACTCGTCGCGGGAGCCGACGCCGACCCAGACCCCGATCGTGGCCGACCGCTGGCCGGGCACGCGCTCGGTGATCACGCGCAAACCGCTGGGGAGCGTCGTACGACGGATCACGCCACCGTCCTCGCGGATCAGGGTGCGCGTCTTGCCGGCCTGGGAAACCGACGACCGGCCGGCAGCAGGCTGCCGGCCGGTCGTCTTGAGAACCACGTGGGTCACTCGGCTTCCGCAGCCTCGTCGACGGAGGTGTCGGCAGCGTCGTCGGCCTCGTCGCCGGAGGGCTCCGAGGAGTCCTCGACCACGGGCACCAGCGACAGCTTGCCCCGGTCGTCGATCTCGGCGATCTGGACCTGGATCTTCTGGCCCACCGAGACGACGTCGTCGACGTTCTCGACCCGCTTGCCGCCCACCAGCGCACGCAGCTTGGTGATGTGGAGCAGGCCGTCCTTGCCCGGGAGCAGGGAGACGAAGGCGCCGAAGTTGGTCGTCTTCACCACCGTGCCGAGGTAGCGCTCGCCGACCTCGGGCATGGTCGGGTTGGCGATCGCGTTGACAGCGGCACGCGCGGCCTCGGCCGCCTCGCCGTTGCTGGCACCGATGTAGACGGTGCCGTCGTCCTCGATCGACAGGCTCGCGCCGGTGTCGTCCTGGATCTGGTTGATCACCTTGCCCTTGGGGCCGATGACCTCGCCGATCTTGTCCACGGGCACCTTGATGCTGATGATCCGCGGGGCGTGCACCGACATCTCCTCGGGGCCCTCGATGGCCTCGCCCATGACCTCGAGGATCGTGTGGCGGGCGTCGCGGGCCTGCTGGAGGGCCGCGCCGAGGACCTCGGCGGGGATGCCGTCGAGCTTGGTGTCGAGCTGGAGCGCGGTGACGAAGTCCTTGGTGCCGGCGACCTTGAAGTCCATGTCGCCGAAGGCGTCCTCGGCACCAAGGATGTCGGTCAGCGCGACGTACTTCGTCTCGCCGTCGACCTCACCGGAGATCAGGCCCATCGCGATGCCCGCGACCGAGGCACGCAGCGGCACACCGGCCTGGAGCAGCGACATGGTGGACGCGCACACCGAGCCCATCGAGGTGGAGCCGTTGGAGCCCATGGCCTCGGAGAGCTGACGGATCGCGTAGGGGAACTCCTCACGCGTGGGGAGCACCGGCAGGAGCGCCCGGCGGGCGAGCGCGCCGTGGCCGACCTCGCGCCGCTTGGGCGAGCCCACGCGACCGGTCTCACCGGTGGAGAACGGCGGGAAGACGTACTTGTGCATGTAGCGGCGGTGCTTCTCCGGCGACAACGTGTCGAGCTGCTGCTCCATCTTGAGCATGTCGAGGGTGGTGACGCCCAGGATCTGGGTCTCGCCGCGCTCGAACAGCGCCGAGCCGTGCACCCGCGGGATCACGTCGACCTCGGTGTGCAGCGGCCGGATGTCGGCGAGGCCGCGGCCGTCGATGCGGATCTTGTCGCGCAGGACGCGCTCACGCACGACCTGCTTGTTGACCGAGCGGAACGCCGCGCCGATCTCCTTCTCGCGACCCTCGAACTGCGGAGCGATCTTCTCGAGCAGGGTGGCCTTGAGCTCGTCGACGCGGAGCTCGCGCTCCTGCTTGTCGCCGATCGTCATCGCGGAGACGAGGTCGGCCTTGGCAGCGGCCTCGACGGCCTCGAAGACGTCGTCCTCGTAGTCGAGGAAGACCGGGAACTCCTGCAGCGGCTTGGCCGACTGCTTGGCCAGCTCGCTCTGCGCCTCGCACAGCTGCTTGATGAACGGCTTGGCGGCGTCGAGACCGCCGGCGACGACCTCCTCGGTCGGCGCCTGGGTGCCGGACTGGACGAGGTCCCACGTCTGCTCGGTGGCCTCGGCCTCGACCATCATGATCGCGACGTCGCCGGTCTCGGTGACGCGGCCGGCCACGACCATGTCGAAGACGGCGCCCTCGAGCTGGCTGTGTGACGGGAAGGCGACCCACTGGCCCTCGATCAGGGCGACGCGGACGCCACCGACCGGGCCGGAGAACGGCAGGCCGGAGAGCTGGGTGGACATGGACGCGGCGTTGATCGCCAGCACGTCGTAGGGCTGGTCGGGGTCGAGCGACAGCACGGTGATGACGACCTGGACCTCGTTGCGCAGGCCCTTCTTGAAGGTCGGGCGCAGCGGCCGGTCGATGAGGCGGCAGGTGAGGATCGCGTCCTCACCGGGGCGACCCTCGCTGCGGAAGAACGAGCCGGGGATCTGGCCCACGGCGTACATCCGCTCCTCGACGTCGATGGTCAGGGGGAAGAAGTCGAACTGCTCCTTGGGGTGCTTGCCGGCCGTGGTGGCCGACAGGAGCATGGTCTCGTCGTCGAGGTACGCCGTGACGGCGCCCGCGGCCTGACGGGCCAGGAGGCCGGTCTCGAACTTGACGGTCCGCTGACCGAACTTGCCGTTGTCGAGAACGGTCTCGACGGCGGAGATGATGGGTTCTGACATGGACAGATTCACTGTCCTCTCTCGTACGCGGAGCGACCCCGCGGACGCCCGCGGCGCGATCTCGACCCTGGTCGAGAACCGGCCGGTCTTCGATCGAGGCCCGCGGATCACCTCGTTGATGTGCGAGGAGATCTCGAGAGCCACTACCGAGGACCGGGCCGAGCGTTGCGCGAGTCGCTCCTGATGGTGGTTTCGTGTTCAGTTGTGCGATTCGACCCTATCGGTCGAGTGATCGGCGGCCATGGGGCCGCTGAACATGGAAGGAGCGGCCGCCCCGAGGGGTCAGCCGCTCCGGCACGTCAACGGCGCAGGCCGAGACGCTCGATGATCGAGCGGTAGCGCTCGATGTCGGTCTTGTTGAGGTAGTTCAGCAACCGGCGACGCTGACCGACCAGCAGCAGCAGACCACGACGCGTGTGGTGGTCGTGCTTGTGGGTCTTCAGGTGCTCGGTGAGGTGGGCGATGCGGTGGCTGAGCAGCGCGATCTGCACCTCGGGAGAGCCGGTGTCGCCCTCGGTCGTGGCGTAGTCGGCGATGATCTTCTTCTTGGTCTCCGCGTCGGTTCCGATCGACATTCGGGCTCCTTCTTGGCTCTCGCTGCGCGGCGCACCAGGTCTGAGTACCTGTTGCTCTCTGGATCCGCGGCCGTTGCACGGCAACCGGACGAGATTATCAGCGCCCCGCGACCGCACCCAAAACGACGTACGTCGCTGGGGTGCGGCCCGGGGCCGCGGGGCCGGGCCGGCGCCGCTCCGCCGTCAGCAGGAGCCCCCGCTCAGACGGCAGGCGGCGGGTCGTTGCGCTGCTGCTGCTCGGTGGTGGTCTGGCTGCCGTCGGGGTGGGTCGTGGTCGCGACCGACCGCGTGGTGCGGCCCCGGTTCATGGTGACTGCGGTCAGCACGATCACGAGCACACCGGCGAGGACCATGATCCAGCCCACCGTGGTGAGGTCGACCGCGTCGATCGAGTCCTGCACGGCGTAGACGAGGATCAGGCCGACGGCCAGGAGGAAGACACCGAGTCCGTAACCCATGGAGACATCCCTTCGATTGGGCCCGCCCGGTGCGGGAGGGTCGACGGGCACCGTAGGACGCTCCGCGGCGATGCGCCTGACCCCGTGGGGTGAGGCTGTCGCCCGCGCCGGCGATGAGCAACACTCGAGGGGTGCGCTCCCCTCTGCGGCTCACCGAGCCGCCCGTCCCTCCCGGCTACACCGGGACCCGCCTGACCGCGTGCAACCTCTGCGAGGCGATCTGCGGACTCGAGCTGACGCTCACCGACGGGAAGGTCACCGGCATCCGCGGCAACCCCGACGACCCGCTCTCGCGGGGCTACATCTGCCCGAAGGGCACCGCGCTCGCCGACGTGTACGACGATCCCGACCGGCTGCGCACCCCCGTGCGGCGGCGTGGCGACGACTGGGAGGAGATCGGCTGGGACGAGGCGCTCGACCTCGTCGCCGACGGGCTGGCCCGCGCGCTCAACGAGCACGGACGCAATGCTGTCGGGGTCTACCTCGGCAACCCCAACGCCCACGCGCTCGGCTCGGCGACCCACGCGGTTCCGTTCGTGAAGTCGCTGCGCACCCGCAACCGCTTCAGCGCCTCCACGGTCGACCAGGTGCCTCACCAGCTCGTCGCGTGGCAGATGTTCGGCCACCAGCTGCTGCTGCCGATCCCCGACCTGGACCGCACGTCGTACCTCCTCGTGCTCGGCGCCAACCCGATGGCCTCCAACGGCTCGTTGATGACGACCCCCGACTTCCCGAAGCGGGCGCGGGCGATCAAGGAGCGCGGTGGGCGGATCGTGGTGCTCGACCCACGTCGTACCGAGACCGCCGAGATCGCGACCGAGCACGTCTTCGTGCGGCCCGGCGGCGACGTGGTCGTGCTGCTCGCGATGCTGCGCACCGTGCTGGCCGAGGGCCTGGCCCGACCCCCGTCGTACGTCGACGGGATCGACGAGCTGCGCCGCGTCGTCGACGACTTCACCCCTGCCCTCGCCGAGGACGTCAGCGGGGTGCCGGCCTCGACCGTGGAGCGGCTGGCTCGCGAGCTGTGCGAGACCCGCGGGGCCGCGGCGTACGGCCGGCTCGGCGTGTCCGCGACCGGTTTCGGCTCGGTGAGCCAATGGGCGATCAACTGCCTCAACCTCCTGGCCGGCGACTTCGACCGTCCGGGCGGGGTGATGTTCCCCGAGCCTGCCGTCGACGTCGTGGGTCGCCGCTTCGTCGGGACGGGCCACTTCGACCTCTACCGGAGCCGGGTCCGGGGCCTGCCGGAGTACGGCGGGGAGCTGCCGGCGGCGTGCATGCGCGAGGAGATCGAGACCCCAGGTGACGGCCAGATCCGGGCCTTCGTGAGCATCGCGGGCAATCCGGTGCTCTCGACGCCCGACGGGCGACGGCTCGGTGAGGCCTTCGAGTCGCTGGACTTCATGGCGGCGATCGACATCTACCTCAACGAGACGACCCGGCACGCGGACGTGATCCTGCCGCCCACCACGGCGCTCGAGCGGGACCACTACGACCTGGTCTTCCACGGTCTCGCCGTGCGCAACACGGCCCGCTTCAGCTCCGCGGTGTTCGCCAAACCCCCGGACGCGATGCACGACTGGCAGATCTACCGCGAGCTGACCGAGCGCGTGTCGGCGCGGCTGCACCGGAAGCCACCGCTGAAGGCCCGGCTCCGGCAGCGCACGCGGATGCGGACCAGCCCCACCCAGCAGCTCGCGCTGCTGCTCCGTACCGGACGCCGTACGACTCTCGGCGAGCTGCGGGCCCATCCCGAGGGGATCGATCTCGGGCCGCTGCTCCCGACGATGCCCGGGCGGCTCCAGACCGACGACCACCGGATCCGGCTCGTGCCACCGCTGGTCGTCGACGACCTCGTGCGGCTGCGTGCCTGGCTCGACGACCGGCCGGACGACGCACTGGTGCTGATCGGGAGGCGCCACAAGCAGGACAACAACTCGTGGTTCCACAACAGCACCCGGCTGACCCGCGGCCGCCCGCGCCACCATCTGCTGATGCACCCCGACGACCTCTCCGAGCGCGGGATCGCCGACGGGGCGCTGGTGGAGGTGTCATCGAGGGTCGGCACGGTGCGGGTCGAGGTGGCGGCGACCGACGCCATGATGAGGGGCGTCGTCTCGCTCCCGCACGGCTACGGGCACCAGGTCGACGGCACGCGGATGCGGAACGCGACGAAGGTGGCCGGGGTGTCGATCAACGACCTGACCGACCCCGCGCTCCTCGACGTATCGGGCAACGCCGCGCTGAACGGCGTACCGGTCACGGTCGCTGCCGCGCGGGGCTGAGGCGCGGGGCTGAGGCGCGGGCCGGCCCGGTGGTTGTCCTCGCAGGGACGATGGGTCGTACGAGGCAGGGCTGATCGTCCCTGCTTCACCATGTGAACGTGGTGAAGCGGCGCTTCCCGCGTCGAATTCGCCATGTGAAGCGGGGCTCCACCATGTGAACGTGGTGAAGCTGCGACACGTGGGACCAGCCTCAGGCCTCGAGCACCCGGCGTACGGCGGCGCGGGCGGCCATCGGGTCGCTCGCGGCCAGGGCGGCCTCGGCGGCGTCCTCGAGGTCGTCCATGTTGGCCGCGGCGATGCGGGCGCCGACGGGGCGCACAGCTGCGGAGGCCATCGACAGCGACGTGATGCCCATCCCGACGAGCACACACGCCAGCAGCGGGTCGGCCGCGGCCTCGCCGCACACCCCGACCGGCTTGCCGGCCTGCCTGCCCGCCTCCGCGGTGATCGCGATCAGCTGGAGCACTGCCGGCTGCCAGGCGTCGGTGAGGTGGGCGAGGTCGGTGGCCATCCGGTCGGCTGCCATCGTGTACTGGGTCAGGTCGTTGGTGCCGATCGAGAGGAAGTCGACGACCTCGAGCATCCGGTGGGCCAGCAGCGCCGCTGACGGCACCTCGACCATCACGCCGGGCTTCAGCCCGCGCTCGCGCACGGCCGCCGCGAAGCTCGCGGCCTCGGCCACCGTCGCGACCATCGGTGCCATCACCCAGGTCTCGGTCCCGGTCGCGCGAGCCGCTCCGGCGATGCCGTCGAGCTGACGGGTGAGCAGGCCGGGGTTGTCGAACGACAGGCGCAGGCCGCGCACACCGAGGGCGGGGTTCTCCTCGCCCTCGTGGGTCGCGAAGGCCACCGGCTTGTCCGAGCCGGCGTCGAGGGTGCGGACCACGACGTAACGCCCCTGGTACGGCGCGAGCACGCCGGCGTAGATCGACGCCTGCTCCTCCGCGGACGGCTCGTCGACGCGGTTGAGGAAGCACAGCTCGGTGCGGAACAGCCCCACGCCCTCGACCGGACCTTCGGACGACGTGCGCGCGGACTCACCGTCGGCGACGTTGGCCAGGATCTTCACCCGGGTGCCGTCAGCTGTCTCACCCGGCCCGCTCCAGGTCTCCAGCGCCTCGCGTGCGGCGCGGTCGGAGGCGACCAGGCGTGCCGCCTCGTCGGCGTCGGGGGCGGTGTCGACCGTGCCGGCGGTGCCGTCGACGAGCAGCTGGGTGCCGGCGGGGATCTCCATCACGTGGGCCGTGCCGACGACGCAGGGGATGCCGAGCTGGCGGGAGATGATCGCGGTGTGGCTGGTCGGGCCACCGCGCTCGGTGACGAGGGCGAGCACGACCTTCGGGTCCAAGGTGGCCGTGTCGGAGGGGGCGAGGTCCTCGGCCAGCAGGATCACCGGCTCGTCGGGCATCTGGACGCCCGGCTCGGGCTCGCCGACCAGGTGGGCGACCACACGCCGTTCGATGTCACGCAGGTCGGTCACCCGCTCGGCCATCAGGCCGCCCATCTGCGTGAACACGCCGACGAACTGCTCGACCGACGCGCCGACGGAGGCCAGCAGGTCCTCACCGCTGCGCAGGTGCTTGCGGACCGCCGACCGCAGGCCCTTGTCGCGGGCCAGTCCGGCGCTCGCCGTCAGCACCTCCGCCGCGGCCCCGGCCGCCTTGTCCGCACGTCGTGCGAAGCCGTCGGCCACCGCCGCGGCCGCGTCGTCGTACGCCGCCAGCGCGGCCTCCTCGTCGAGCCCAGCACCGTCGAACCGCGCGATCGCGTCGGGTGAGACCTCGCCGCGCACGACCAGCGCGGGGCCGTAGGCCACCCCGGGGACGACCGGTGTGCCGTGCAGGGATCCGGGGGCCGTCTGGACGCTCATGGCGACACGCTACCCCCGCACCCCCTTGACAAGTCAACACGTTCGGGCGTAAAACAACACGTACACAGATCGAAACCAGGAGCTCTCCGTGACCATGTACGCCGAGGAACGCCAGCAGGCGATCGCGCGTCTGGTGACCCAGCGTGGCCGGATGTCGGTCAACCAGCTGGCCAGCGAGTACGACGTGACGACCGAGACCGTGCGACGCGATCTCTCCACACTCGAGCGCCTCGGGCTGGTGCGCCGCGTCCACGGGGGCGTCGTACCTCCGAGCTCGCTGTCGCTCATCGAGTCCGGCATCCGCGAGCGGGACCAGGTCAACACCGAGACCAAGGAGCGCATCGCCCGCGCTGCGTTCGACCGGCTGCCCCTCGCCGGGGGAACGATCCTGCTCGACGCGGGATCCACCACCGTGCGACTGGCCACCCTGCTCCCTCCCGACCGCGAGCTCACCGTGATCACCCACGCGGTCCCGATCGCCGCGCGCCTGGCGGGGCTGCCCCACCTCGACCTGCGACTCCTCCCCGGCCGGGTCCGCCCGACCACCCAGGCCGCGGTGGGCGCCGACACCGTCGAGGCGCTGTCGCACCTGCGCGTCGACGTGGCCTTCCTCGGCACCAACGGCATCACCGCCGAGCACGGACTCACCACCCCCGACCCCGACGAGGCGGCGGTGAAGCGCGCGATCGTTGCGTGCGGCCGGGTCGTCATCGCGCTCGCCGACGCCTCGAAGCTCGGCGTCGAGACCGCCGTCCGCTTCGCCACCCCGGCCGACATCGACGTGCTGATCACCGACGACGGCGTCTCGGCCGCCGAGCGTCGCGCCCTCACCACCGCAGGCATCGAGGTCCAAGCCGCATGATCAGCACCCCAAGACGTTCTCCGTCTCCCCCGCTTCGCTCCTCCGCCGTACAACGCCCAGGGGACCCCGCATGATCAGCACCCCAGGACGTTCTCCGTCTCCCCCGCTTCGCTCCTCCGCCGTACAACGCCCAGGGGACCCCGCATGATCGTCACCCTCACCGCCAACCCCAGCCACGACCGCACCGTGAACCTCGCCGCGCCACTCGAGCGCGGCGCGGTGCAGCGTGCCGAGTCGGTCATCTCGCAGGCCGGCGGCAAGGGCGTCAACATCTCCCGCGCCTGCGTCTCGGCGGACCAGCCGACGATCGCCGTCCTGCCCGCCGCCAAGGACGACCCGTTCGTCCTCGAGCTGCTCGCCGCCGGGATCGACTGCCGGCCGGTGCCCCACGAGGGCGACCTCCGGGTGAACGTGACGATCACCGAGCCCGACGGCACCACCACCAAGCTCAACAGCCCCGGCCCGCAGGCGACCACGCGGTTGCTCGACGAGCTCACCGAGGCCTTGGTACGTCGGGCCGACACCGCCGACTGGATCGTGCTCGCCGGCTCACTGCCGCCGGGAGCCCCTCCCGAGTGGTACGCCGAGCTGGTCACCGCCCTGCGCGGTGCCGGCGCCCGGGTCGCGGTCGACACGAGCGACGCCCCGCTCAAGGCCCTCGTCGACGGCCTCCCGACGAGTGCTCCTCATCTGATGAAGCCCAACGGCGAGGAGCTCGCCTCGTTCACCGGTCACCCGGCGGACGAGCTCGAGTCCGACCCGTGGGCAGCCGCCTCCGCCGCCCGTGACTTGATCGCGCAGGGGGTGGAGAGTGTGCTCGTGACCTTGGGTCCGCACGGTGCCGTCCTGGTGTCCGACGCGGGCGCCTGGCACGCCGCACCTCCGCCGACCACGGTCGTCAGCACCGTCGGCGCCGGTGACTCCAGCCTCTTCGGCTACCTCCTCGGGGACGTGACACGTCGTGACCCCGACCAACGACTCGCACTGGCCGTGGCCTACGGAAGTGCGGCAGCGGGGCTGCCCGGCACCACGATCCCCCGCCCTTCACAGGTGCGACCCGACCTCGTCCAGGTCGCGCGCCTCGACCTCACCCCAGGAGGGTGATTCCATGACCGACCTCATCACACGCGACCTCGTTCGCTTGGACGCCACACTCGGGGCGGACAAGCAGGAGGTCATCCGAGCGCTGGCCAGGGTGGTCGCGGACGCCGGGCGGTCCGCTGACGCCGACCAGCTCGCCGCGGACGCCCTCACCCGCGAGGAGACCGCCCCCACCGGCCTGCCCGGTGGCATCGCGATCCCCCACTGCCGCACGACCGGCGTCGAGGTTCCGACGCTGGGGTTCGCCCGTCTCGCGCCCCCGGTCGAGTTCGGCGCCAAGGACGGACCGGCCGACCTCGCCTTCCTGATCGCGGCACCCGCCGGTGGCGACGCCACCCACCTCCAGCTGCTGACCAAGCTGGCCCGCGCCCTGGTGAAGCGCGACTTCACCGACAGCCTCCGGGCCGCGACCACACCCGACGAGGTCGTCGCCCTGGTGCTCGAGGCCGTCGGTGAGGCACCGGCCACCGCCGAGGCGTCGGCAGCGGAACCCACAGCGACAGCGGTAGCGGCCGCGCCGGCGACCGGGGAGCGCTCGCTGGTCGCCGTCACCGCGTGCCCGACCGGCATCGCGCACACCTACATGGCCGCCGAGGCCCTCGAGGAGGCCGCCGCCCGAGCGGGTGTCCCCATCGCCGTCGAGACCCAGGGCTCTGCGGGGTCCAAGCCGCTGCCGCCCGCGACCATCGCGGCCGCGTCGGCCGTCATCTTCGCCGTCGACGTGGGCGTCCGCGACCGCGGGAGGTTCGCCGGCAAGCCGGTCGTCTCCTCCAGCGTGAAGCGCCCGATCGAGGACGGCGACGCGATGATCGCCGAGGCCCTGCGCTACGCCGACGACCCGAACGCGCCTCGTGTCGAGGGTTCGGTCACCGCGGGCGAGAGCACCGGTGGCGGCGCCGGAGAGTCGTGGGGGGCGCGCACGCGTCGGGTCCTGATGACCGGGGTCTCCTACATGATCCCGTTCGTCGCGGCGGGTGGTCTGCTGATCGCGCTCGGCTTCCTGTTCGGCGGCTACGAGATCGCGCTCAACAACTCCTACGGCGAGATCGGCGCCCACAACTCGCTGTTCAACCTCCCCAACGCGAACGCGCTCGGCCTCGACCACGTGCTCGGAGGCACCGGCTTCGGCCCCTCGGCCTTCTTCGCCTACATCGGGTCCCTGTTCTTCATCATCGGGAAGACGGCGTTCGCGCTGTTCATCCCCGCGTTCGCCGGCTACGTCGCCTACGCCATCGCCGACCGGCCCGGCATCGCCCCGGGCTTCATCATGGGTGGCCTGGCCGCCAACCTGTTCAACGTGACGGCAGCCGACGGCACGGCCCTTCCGACCACGGGCTTCCTGGGCGCCATCGTCGGCGGTGTGCTCGCGGGTGTGATCGCCCACTGGATCGCCAGCTGGAGCGTGCCCACCTGGGCTCGCGGACTGATGCCGGTCCTGGTCATCCCACTGCTCACCTCGATCATCGCCGGCTTCATCATGATCGTGGTCCTCGGCAAGCCGATCTACTGGGTGATGACCGAGCTCAACCGCGGGCTCAACAGCATGAGCGGCAGCAGCGCGATCCTGCTCGGCGTCATCCTCGGCCTGATGATGGCCTTCGACATGGGTGGGCCGCTGAACAAGGTCGCCTACGTCTTCGCCACGGCCGGCATCGGCGTGGCGAGCCTGGCGGCCGACGCACCCCAGCTGAAGATCATGGCGTCGGTGATGCTCGCCGGCATGGTGCCGCCGATCGCGCTCGCGCTGGCCACCGTGCTCCGGCCCGGACTGTTCTCCGTGGCCGAGCGTGAGAACGGCAAGGCGGGCTGGCTGCTCGGGGCGTCGTTCATCACCGAGGGTGCCATCCCGTTCGCGGCGGCCGACCCGCTACGGGTGATCCCGCCGATCATGCTGGGCAGCGCCGTGACGGGCGGCCTCTCGGAGGCCTTCAACGTCGGCGTACGGGCACCGCACGGAGGCATCTTCGTGATCTTCGCCGTGCACAACATCCCTGGCTACGTGATCGCCCTCGCCGCCGGTGTCATCGTCGGCGCCGTCGCCGTGGTCGTCGCCAAGACGGTGTGGCCGGTGAACACCGACGTCGCCACCGTCTGACCTGCTTCAGCCCCCACTGCACCGCCTACGAAGGAGAACCCATGCCCACCAAGTCCGTCGTCGTCGGCTCGGCCGTCGGCCTGCACGCCCGCCCCGCGGCGATCATCTCCGAGGCCGCCGGCGAGCTCGACTCCGAGGTGACGATCGGCGTCCCCGGTGGCGAGCCGGTGGACGCCAGCTCGGCCCTGCTGATCATGACGCTCGGTGCCGGCAAGGGAGACACCGTCGAGGTGTCGGGTGACAGCGAGGCCGACGTCGACACCATCGCCGCGCTCGTCGAGAAGGATCTCGACGCCTGACGTCGTGCGGGCGGTGAGTCCGCCACCGAACCAGACCTTGGAACGGTGGCTCACTCACCGCCCGTCCAGGCTGCGGCCAACCGGCGCACGATCTCGGTCAGCCGCCCGGGACTGGTCGCCAGGTTGAGCCGGGCGTGCCCGCCCAGCCCGGGCACGAAGTCGTGACCCGGGGCCAGCTTGACCCTGCCCCGCTCCAGCGCCACCGCGGCGGGGTCGTCGTGGCCGTAGGCACGGGCATCGAGCCACGCCAGGTACGTCGCCTCGAGGGGTCGCATCCGCACCTGCGGCAGGTGCTCGGCGAGCAGGCTCGCCAGCAGGGTGCGCAGCTCGTCGAGGCGCTCCACCAGCGACGCCAGCCACGGGTCGCCGTCGCGGTAGGAGGCGGTCGCCGCCACCACGCCCAGCGACGACCACGAGTCGTTGCGGGCCATCGGCGCGCCGGTCAGGGTCGCTCGGGCCACCCGGTCGGGCACGAGCAGCTGGGCGCAGCGCAGCCCGGCGGTGTTGAACGCCTTGGACGCCGCCACCACGGCCACCGCGTGGTCGTGGGTCCCCTCCAGGTCGAGGTACGACGTGTGGGCCGCGCCCGGCAGCACGAGCGGCGCGTGGATCTCGTCGCTGACCACCCGCGCCCCGTGGCGCAGCACGACGTCGCGGATCCCCTCGAGCTCGGCCCGGCTGAACACCCGCCCCCACGGGTTGTGCGGTTGGGTCAGCAGGAGCGTGCGCGCACCGGCCGCGAACAACGCGTTGAGCCGGTCGAGGTCGACCTCCGCCCGCTCCGCGTCGGGATCGACGACCAGGTCGAGCCGTTGGCGTCCCGTCATCTCGGCCACCGCGAACTGCGGCGAGTAGCCGGGCACCGGGAAGACCACGGGGGCGTCCTCGGACAGCGCGTCGAGCACGAACCGGACGCCCGCCGTCACGTCGACCACGGGCCACATCCACTCGGGCTCGACGTGGGAGCCGTAGTGGCGCGCGGCGAAACCGGCATAGGCCTCCGAGAGGTCGGCGGGAGCGCCGTAGACGGGGTACCCGACCGCTCCGTCGCGGACGGCGCGGAGCACCGCCTCCTGCACCACCGGGTCGAGCGCGTAGTCCATCTCCGCGACCCAGGCCGGGATGACGTCGTCGGGGACCGTGCCCCACTTGAGCACCAGTGCGCGGCGCGCCTCCTGGTCCGTGAGGTCGACGATCGGACGTCGCTCGGTCACGGGATCGGGACGCCGAGGATCTCGCGGGCGCGGTCGACGTCGCCGCGCATCGTCTCGACCAGCGCGTCCACGCCGTCGAAGCGGACCATGCCGCGGATCCGGTCGACGAACGCCACCTCGACCTCCACGTCGTACAGCTCGAGGTCGTCGCGGTCGAGCACGTAGGACTCCACCCGGCGCTCCCGCTCTCCCTCGAAGGTCGGGTTGGTGCCGACGCTGATCGCCGCCGGGTGGCGCTCCCCGGTGTCGAGACGCCGCAGCCAGCCGGCGTAGACGCCGTCCGCGGGCGCCGCGGCCATGCCGCTGGTCGGCACGTTCGCCGTCGGGTAGCCGAGCTCGCGACCCCGCTGGTCGCCACGGACCACCACCCCGCGCACCACGAACGGCCGGCCCAGCGCCTGGGCGGCTCCCGCCACGTCACCGGCCGCGAGGCAGGTGCGGACGTACGTCGACGACCACACCTGCGGCCCGCCGTCCAGGGGTACGCCGACCGCTCGGAACCCGAGCTCCTCGCCACTGGTCGTCAGCGTGCCGACGTCGCCGGAGGCCTTGGTGCCGTAGCGGAAGTTCGCGCCGACGACGACCACCGCCGCATGGAGGCTGCCGGCCAGGACCCGCATCGCGAACTCGTGGGGGCTCCAGCCTGCGATCACGCGGTCGAACGGCAGGGCCAGGACGTCGTCCACCCCGCAGTCGCCCAGCAGTCCGGCCCGGGTCTCGAGGTCGGTCAACGTGGTGGGTGCGTGCTCGGGGCGCAGCACGGCCATCGGGTGCGGGTCGAAGGTGACCGCGACGACGCGCAGGCCCTCGGCGTCCGCGAGGCGGCGCGCCTCCGCGATCACGTGCTGGTGGCCGAGGTGGACGCCGTCGAAGTTGCCGATCACGACCGACGTGCGCCCCAGGTCACCCGGGACGTCGTCCAACGACCGCCAGATCCGCACGGGCCCGAGGATAACGAGCCCGGAGGCGGCACTCAGCGGCGCGCCTCCTCGTAGCGCCGCAGCGCCTCGGCCCGCTCCTCGCCGTGGTCGACCACCGGCTCCGGGTAGCCGTGCTGGTGGCCGTCGTCGACCGTCCACGGCTCGTGCGCCTTCCGGCCCGCGACGTGCGATAGCTCCGGCACCCAGCGGCGCACGTAGTCGCCGTCGGGGTCGAACTTCTTGCCCTGCGTGACCGGGTTGAAGACCCGGAAGTACGGCGACGCGTCGGTGCCGGTGCCGGCGATCCACTGCCAGCCGTGGTTGTTGCTGGCGACGTCGCCGTCGACCAGACGGTCGAGGAAGTGTCGCGCTCCCGCCGGCCACCAGACGTGGAGGTCCTTGCACAGGAAGCTCGCCGTGATCATCCGCACCCGGTTGTGCATCCAGCCCGTCTCCGCGAGCTGGCGCATGCCCGCGTCCACGATCGGGAAGCCGGTGCGGCCCTCCTGCCACGCGCGCAGCAGCTCGGGCTGGTCGTCGTAGGTCATCGAGCGCAGCTCGGGCCGCAGGTCGCGCCAGGCCGAGCGGGGGTCGTCGTGCAGGACGTCGGCGTAGAACTCGCGCCAGGCCAGCTCGTCGGTGAACACCCGCGAGGCTCGGGACCGATGTCCGGCGAGGTCGGCGAGGAGCGTGCGGGGGTGGATCGCGCCGACCTTGAGGAACGGCGACAGCTGCGACGTGCCGCGCAGGTCCGGCCGGTCGCGCCCGTCGGCGTAGTCGTCGAGACGCTCGTCGCGGAACGATCGCCACCGCCGCAGCGCAGCGTCCTCCCCCGCGGGCGGCAGGTCGACCGGGCACTCCTCGAGCGCGGCGACGAGGCGTCGCGGACCGTGCGCGTCGCTCGCGTCGGCGCCGAGCCGTACGCCGCGTGGTGCGGCGGCGGGTTCGGCCCAGCCGTGCTCTCGCCAGGCGCGGGCGAACGGGGTGAAGACCCGGTAGGGGCCGCCCTGCTGGGTGCGCACCCGCCCCGGCCCCACGGCGTACGGCGATCCGGTGGCGGTCCACTCGATCCCCCGCTCGCCCAGCCGATCGCGCACGCGGTCGTCGCGCGCCGCGCCGTACGGCGTGGTCTCGGCGCTGACGTGCACCGACCCCGCGCCGACCTCGGCGGCGAACGCCGCGACCTTGGTGACGGGGTCCCCCACCCGCACGGTGAGGCGCCCGTCGTACGACTCGGCGGCGGCACGGACGCTGGCCGCGAGCCAGCCTCGTCGTACCGGACCGCAGCGGTCCCACAGCACGGGGTCGATCACGAAGAGCACGTGCACCTCGCCGTCACCGGCCGCGACCGCGGATGCCCCGAGCGCCGGCAGGTCACGGCGCCGCAGGTCACGGCGCAGCCACAGCACGGAGGTCACCGGACCAGCCTTCCATGCGGGCAGGGCCGGCGACCCACCCCTGGGGCTGCCCCCTCGATCGTCGGCACGTGTGGAAAACCGTGAGGGGTCGGGAGCCCCGACGACGTAGCGTCACCGCATGCAGGTCCGGTTCACCAAGATCGACGGCAAGCGCTACACGGTCACCATCCGTCGCGAGCGCGGGCCGGCCCTGGCGCCTCGCTTCGGGCCGGGATACGACGACCTGATGCCCCACGACGTCGCGCACTTCGTCGTCGAGGAGCAGTTCGCGATCGAGCTCGGCGTATGGGGACAGCTGGCGGCCGGTGGCGGCGGCATCTTCTCCCCGGCGCCGGAGGACAACACGCTGCGTCACCAGCGCCGGGTCCAGCGGATCGCGGCTGTCGGGCACGCCGACATGGCCCGCTCCGAACAGCTCGTCGTGCTCGTCGTCGCCGGGTGGGAGCGCAGCATCGGCCGGGTCAAGCACCAGACGCGCACGATCACGGTCCCCGTGGCCGGGGCCGACCTGGCGCGCGCGATCCGGCGGATGGACGAGGTCGCGGAGCAGTGGCGGGCACTTCCCCACGGCGGCTCCCTGAGCCTCGGCTGGCCGGCTCGGCTGACCTTCGACGCGTCGGGCTCGGCGCGCGGACGTCGTACGGTGACGCGCACTCGACCGGGATCGAGCCGCCTCCAGCGGAGGTAGGATCAGCCGGTGCGCGAGCGCGTGCGCGGCCTCTCTCACCACCCTGGACTGGATGGTGCTCGGGGCGTGGCGATCCTCTTGGTCCTCGGCCAGCACGCGCCGACCAAGCCGCTCGCCAACGGCTTCGTGGGCGTGACCGTCTTCTTCTGCCTGTCGGGCTACCTGATCACGACGCTGCTGGTCCGCGAGCTGCAGACCGGCACCATCGACGTGCGAGCGTTCTATCGCCGGCGTGCGGCACGCCTCGTCCCCGCGCTGGTGACGGTCATCGGCGTGACCGTCGTCGTGCTGCTCATCGATCGACGAGACCTCGGCGTCGGCCAGGTGCTCGCCCCGGCCGGTGCGGCGGTCACCTACTCGACGAGCCTCTTCGACTGGAGTGGCCACTTCTTCGCCACCCGCGACTACTTCAACTACACGTGGTCGCTGTCGGTCGAGGAGCAGTTCTACCTGGTGTGGCCGTTCGTGCTGCTCTGGGGCTACCGACGCAGCCCGCGGCTGTTCGCGGCCCTCGTCGTGTCGCTGGTCGGCATCACGCTGGCGCTCGACCTCTACCTCGGCCTGAGCCGCGCGGTGAAGTTCGACGCGCACGAGTACGTCGGCAGCGACACCAACGCGCTACCCATCCTGGTCGGCTCCCTGCTGGCGATCGTCGTGCTCAACGAGTGGCTGCCGCGGACGCTTCCGCGCCTGGCGCCCTGGGCCCTGGGCGCCGTGGTCCTTCTCCTCGTGCTGGGTCACCGCAACGACGCCTACCATCCGTCCCTGGTCATCGTCGCCGGGACCGCGCTGACGCTCGTGATGCTGATCGGCGTGGTGGTCCGGCCGCGATCGGCGGTCGGCTCGCTGCTGAGCGTCGCCCCCATGCGCTGGCTGGGCGAGCGGTCCTACTCGATCTACCTCTGGAACGTCCTGGCGCGGATCGCGATCCTCCACGTGCTCGGCCACACGTTCGTCGGCGACCTCGTCTGGATCGCGATGTTCGTGGTGCTGGCGGAGGTGAGCTTCCGGTTCGTCGAGCGCCCGCTCCGGGTGAGGTTCGCGCGGAGGCGGGTGCTGCCCACGTTTGCCGTCCTCGCGCCGATCGGAGCGAGCGTGCCCCGGGCCTCGTGACCTGGCTCAGACGAAGACTGCGACCGCGCGCGCCACATCGGCTCGCGGCTCGTAGAGGGCGAGGAACTCGCCGTCGGGCGCGAACACGGCGGTCAGGGTGTCGAGGCGCACGTCGAGGGCTCGCCCGACGCGGACGTGTGCGGCATCCTCGGCCGAGAGGTCGCACGCGGGGAAGGCGGCGCGGGCGGCGTCGGCGATCGGCGTGATCGTGAAGTCGTCGGCGAGCGCCTCGAGGGTGCGGGCCCTGTCGATCGCGAACGGGCCGACCGCCGTACGACGAAGGGCGGTGAGGTGTCCGCCGACCCCGAGCGCAGCGCCGAGGTCGCGGGCGATCGCGCGGATGTAGGTGCCGCTGGAGCAGTGCACCTCGATCTCGACGGACGGCAGGTCGACCCCCGTCACGTCGAGCGCATGGATGGTGACGCGACGAGCGGGCAGGGCGACGTCCTCGCCG
This sequence comes from uncultured Actinomycetota bacterium, assembly GCA_963794355.1. Taxonomy (GTDB): domain Bacteria; phylum Actinomycetota; class Actinomycetes; order Propionibacteriales; family Nocardioidaceae; genus Nocardioides. Next base: position 895,035 of record CAWCDN010000016.1, on the reverse strand, counting down.
TCGCGGACCCGGGCGTAGGAGCGCTTGCCGTCGACCTTGATCGCCGAGACCGCGCTCGGCACCTGGTCGATCTCGCCGACGAACGACGCCAGCGAGGCACGCACGGCCTCCCCCGTGACCCCGTCGACCGGGCGGGTCTCCACGACCTCGCCCTCGGCGTCGTCGGTCGTGGTCGTCGACCCGAGGCGGATCGTGGCGACGTACCGCTTGTCGGTGAGGGTGAGGTGGCCTAGGAGCCGGGTGGCGCGGTCGACGCCGAGCACCAGCACGCCGGTCGCCATCGGGTCGAGGGTGCCGGCGTGGCCCACCTTGCGCGTGCCGGCGAGGCGTCGTACGCGGGAGACCACGTCGTGGGAGGTGATCCCGGCCGGCTTGTCGACGACGACCAGGCCGGAGGGGGTCACTCCTCCTCGGCCTCGTCCTCGTCGTCCTCGCGAGGCTTCTTGTAGGGGTCGGCCTCGCCGGCGTACGACTCGACGCGGCGCGCGGCGACCTCCTCGTCGAGTGCCTTGGCCCGGGCCAGGACCTCCTCGACGTGGCGGGCGTTCTCGGGGACGACGTCCGTGACGAAGGTGAGCGTCGGCGCGTGCCGCATGCCGAGCTGCTTGGCGACCTCGGAGCGGATCAGGCCCTTGGCCGACTCGAGCGCGGCCGCCGTGCTGACCAGGTCGGTCTCCTCGCCGAGCACGGTGTAGTACACCGTCGCCTGCTGCGAGTCACCGGTCACCCGGACGTCGGTCACCGTGACGAACCCGAGCCGAGGGTCCTTGACCCGTCGCTCGAGCATCTCCGCCACGATGACCTGGATCCGGTCGGCGATCTTGCGGACACGAGGGTTGGTCATGGCTCTTCCTCAGGGACGAGGGCCCCGACAGGCTCGACCGTCGGTCGAGCCTGTCGAGACCACGGACGGACTCAGGCGCGCGGGATCTCCTTCATCTCGAAGGCCTCGACGACGTCGCCCTCCTTGATGTCCTGGTAGTTGCGCAGCACCAGACCACACTCGAAGCCCTCGCGGACCTCGGAGGCGTCGTCCTTCTCGCGCTTCAGGGAAGCCAGGTCGAGGTTGTCCGCCACGACGGCGCCGTCGCGGATCAACCGCACCTTGGCGTTGCGTCGGATGACCCCGCTGGTGACCATGCAGCCGGCGATGTTGCCGAGCTTCGACGAGCGGAAGATCGCCCGGATCTCCGCCTGGCCGAGGGTCGACTCCTCGAACTCCGGCTTGAGCATGCCCTTGAGGGCGGCCTCGATCTCCTCGATCGCGTTGTAGATGACCGAGTAGTAGCGGATCTCGACGCCTTCCTTGTCCGCCAGCTCGGTCGCCTTGCCCTGCGGCCGGACGTTGAAGCCGATGATGATCGCGTCGGACGCGGCGGCCAGCATGACGTTGGTCTCGGTGATCGCACCGACACCGCGGTCGATGACGCGCAGCGACACCTCGTCGCCGACGTCGATCTTGGCCAGCGAGTCCTCGAGGGCCTCGACCGAACCGGACACGTCGCCCTTGAGGATGAGGTTGAGCTCCTGGCTCTCGCCCTTCTCCATGGAGGCCATGAAGTCCTCGAGGGTACGACGTACGCGGCGCTGGGCCTGCATGGCCGCACGCTCACGTGCCTCGCGCTTCTCGGCGATCTGACGGGCCATCCGGTCGTCCTCGACGACCAGGAAGTTCTGACCCGCACCGGGCACTGCCGACAGGCCGAGCACCATCGCCGGCTGACCGGGCAGCGCCTCGTCCATGAAGTCGCTGTGCTCGTCGAGCAGCGCGCGGACGCGACCGTGAGCCGGACCGGCCACGATCGAGTCGCCGACCCGCAGCGTGCCGCGCTGGACCAGCACCGTGGCGACCGGACCGCGACCGCGGTCGAGGTGCGCCTCCACGATGAGGCCCTGAGCGTCCTGCTCCGGGTTGGCCCGCAGGTCGAGCGCCGCGTCGGCGGTCAGCACGATCGCCTCGAGCAGCTTGTCGAGGTTGAGCTCGGACTTGGCCGAGACGTCGACGAACATCGCGTCGCCGCCGTACTCCTCGGGCACCAGGCCGTACTCGCTGAGCTGGCCACGGACCTTGGTGGGGTCGGCGTCGGGCTTGTCGATCTTGTTCACCGCGACGACGATCGGCACCTCGGCGGCCTTGGCGTGGTTGAGCGCCTCCACCGTCTGCGGCATCACACCGTCGTCCGCCGCGACCACGAGGACCGCGATGTCCGACGACTGCGAGCCACGGGCACGCATGGCGGTGAACGCCTCGTGACCGGGGGTGTCCAGGAACGTGATCGGCCTGGTCTTGCCGTCGACCTCGGTCTCGACCTGGTAGGCACCGATGTGCTGGGTGATGCCACCGGCCTCCTTGTCGACCACGTTGGCCGAGCGGAGGGCGTCGAGGAGCTTGGTCTTGCCGTGGTCGACGTGACCCATGACGGTCACGACCGGCGGGCGGATGACGAGGTCGCTCTCGTCGCCCTCGTCCTCACCGAACTCGAGGTCGAAGCTCTCGAGGAGCTCGCGGTCCTCGTCCTCGGGCGAGACGACCTGGACGATGTAGTTGAGCTCCTCACCGAGCAGCTCGAGGGTCTCGTCGTTGACCGACTCGGTGGCGGTGACCATCTCGCCGAGCGAGAAGAGCATCTGCACCAGCGACGCGGCGTCGACGTTGATCTTCTCCGCGAAGTCGGTCAGCGAGGCCCCACGGGCCAGGCGCACCGTCTCGCCGTTGCCCTTGCGGACGCGCACGCCACCGATCGTCGGCGCCTCCATCTGCTCGAACTCCTGGCGACGAGCACGCTTCGACTTGCGTCCACGGCGCGACGGGCCGCCCGGACGCCCGAAGGCACCCTGGGTCTGGCCACGCTGGCCGGGGCGACCGCGACCGCCACCGGGACCACCGCCGAAGCCGGGACCGCCACGGCCCGGAGCACCGGCACCGGCCGGAGCGCCACGACCGGGAGCACCGGCACCACCGCGAGCGGGAGCACCGCCCCGGGCGGGGGCACCCGGGCGACCGGGAGCACCGGCACGGCCCGGACCACCGGGGCCCGAGGGTCCGCGACCACCCGGACCGGTGCCGAAGGCGCCGGGCGAGCGGTTCATCATCGCGGGGTTGGGTCGCGGCATGCCCGGACGGCCGTTGGCGGCCGGCGGACGCGGCGGACGGTTCTCCTCGTCCTCGGTCTCGCGCGGCGCGGGCGCCGGGCGGCGGCCCATGCCCTGACTGGACGCGAACGGGTTGTTGCCGGGACGCGGAGCGCCGGGGCGAGCAGCCGGGCGCGGCGCCGGGGCGGGCGCCTGGGCGGCGGACTCCCCCGGTGCCTCGGTCTCGGCGGGAGCGGCGGCGGCAGCGGGTGCCTCGGGCTCGGCGACCGGCGCAGGTGCGGCGACGCGCGGGCCCGGCTTGGGCGCGCTCGACTCAGCGGCCGGGGCGTCGGGCTCGGCGACGGACACGTCGGCCGACGCTGCCGGAGCGGGAGCCTCGGCAGGAGCGGCCGCGTTGGCGGACGACTTCGGCGCGGGCTTGTCAGCCGGGGCCTCGGCGGGCGCCGCCGTGGCCTTCTCGGCCAGGAGGGCATCGCCGTAGGTCTTCTTGAACTTCATCTCGACGGGAAGCTCGATCGTCGAGGAAGCAGACTTGACGAACTCCCCCATCTCCTTCAGCTTGTCGAGAACTTCCTTGCTCTCGATGCCGTAGGTCTTGGCGAGCTCGTGTACTCGGGTCTTGGCCACTGTTCTCCTTCTGGCCCAAGACCCCTTCCCGTGGAACCGGGGTGGATCTCAGACCGTTGGTGGGTGTTGCAAACTCATCGGGAGGTACTCATCGAGTGCTCATGAGCTGCTGCTCCAGTCCTCATCGGTCGGTCATCTGGTCGAGTGAGGCGAGGTACGACGCCACCGGCGCACTGTCGAGCCCCGTAGCGGCCCGGAGGGCCCTGCCGAATGCTCGACGGCGGACGGCGAGGTCGTAACACACGGTCGTGGGGTGCAGATGCGCCCCTCGGCCGGGCCGGGTGCCTGCCGGATCGGGCACCACGGCCGGTCGACCGTCGATGTCCGAGCCTGCGGTCACCCGCAACAACTCGCTCCTCGCGGCCCGCTCACGGCATCCGATGCACGTTCGGACGGGACCCGAAGGCCCCGTGAAGGCAGGGGACACCGCTGTGCGAACCACTGTGCTCAACCCTACCGCGCGGGGCGGCTATTCCCCGAACCGGGCGTCCGCGAGATCTCGGCCCACGTGTGCCCTAGGGTCCTGCCTATGCCGGCGTTCCGGGACGACTTCGACGGCGACGCCCTCGACCCGGCCGTCTGGGATCCCCACTACCTCCCGGCCTGGAGCTCCCGCGCGGCCACTGTGGCGCGGCACCGCGTCTCCCAGAGCCGGCTCCGCCTCTGGATCCCGCCCGACCAGCCGTTGTGGTGCCCCGACCAGCACCCGACGCCGCTGCGGGTGTCCGGCATCGCCTCGGGTGGGCACTCCGGACCAGTGGGCAGCACGGTCGCCGGCCAGCGCTTCCTCGACGGGCAGCGGGTGCGTGAGGAGCAGCCGCGGCACGAGGGCTGGCTCCCCCGCCGCGGCTCGCTCGCCGTCGTGTGCCGGATGGAGCTCTCGGACCGGTCGATGGCGGCGGTCTGGCTCTCGGGCTTCGAGGACTCGCCGGAGGACTCCGGTGAGCTGTGCCTGGTCGAGGTCTTCGGCAAGGACCGCATCCCGCGACGCGCGGCGGCGGTCGGCATGGGGGTCAAGAAGCTGCACGACCCGCGGCTCGAGCAGGACTTCGAGGCGCCGGTGCTGCCGATCGACGTCGGCCAGTGGCACGAGTACGCCGTGCGGTGGGACGAGCAGCTGGCCGAGTTCTCCGTCGACGGCGAGCACGTCCGCACCTGCGCCCGCCCACCGACGTACCCGCTGCAGGTGATGATCGCGGTCTTCGACTTCCCCGACTGGCCCGGCGACGCCTCCGTCCCGGCCCTCGAGGTGGAGTGGATCGGCGGCGAGAGCAGCTGAGGGTCGTCGGCGTCGTACGCCGTCAGTCCGCCAGCATCCAGTCGACCGCAGCCGCTGCATGGAGCCGGCAGGTGTCGAACGTGGGAACGCTCGTGTCGTCGGGTCCGACCAGCAGCCCGACCTCGGTGCAGCCCAGGATCATCCCCTCGACGCCGTCGTCGACCAGGCCGGCCATCACCTCCCGGTAGCGCTCCCGCGACTCCTCTCCTACGACGTCGCGCACGAGCTCGTCGTAGATGATCCGGTGGACGTCGGCGCGCTCGGCCGGACCGGGCACGACCGCGTCGACCCCGTGCCGCGCGAGCCGCTCGACGTAGAACGGGTCCTCCATCGTGAACGACGTCGCGAGCAGCCCCACACGTGAGAGTCCCTCACCCCTGATGGCGTCCGCGGTGGCGTCGGCGATGTGGAGCACCGCCAGGCCCGACCCCTCCTCGATCGCGCCCGCGACCTTGTGCATGGTGTTGGTCGCGAGCAGCAGCCCCTCGGCCCCGGCCGCCGCGAGGCCGCGCGCGGCGGTCGCCAGGATCTCCGCCGTCGCGTCCCACTCGCCGGCGTGCTGGAGGGCGGCGATCTCGTCGAAGTCGACGCTGTGGAGCACGAGCCGGGCCGAGTGGAGGCCGCCGAGCCGCTCGGCGACGCCGGTGTTGAGCTGCCGGTAGTAGTACTCAGTGCTGGTCCAGCTCATGCCGCCGAGCACGCCGAGCAGCCTCATGACTCGGGCGTGACGCCCTCGGGCTGCTCCGCAGGCTCTTCGTCCGACCGGATGTCGATGCGCCAGCCGGTGAGCCGGGCGGCGAGGCGGGCGTTCTGGCCCTCCTTGCCGATCGCCAGGGAGAGCTGGAAGTCGGGCACGATGACGCGCGCCGACCTCGCCTCGGCGTCGACGACCTCGACCCGGGTGACCCGCGCGGGTGAGAGCGCGTGGGCGACGAGCTCCGCGGGGTCCTCAGACCAGTCCACGATGTCGATCTTCTCGCCGTGCAGCTCCGACATCACCGCGCGCACCCGCTGACCCATCGGCCCGATGCACGAACCCTTGGCGTTCACGCCGGCGGCCTGGGTCGTCACGGCGAGCTTGGTGCGGTGGCCGGCCTCGCGCGCGATGGCCGCGATCTCGACGGTGCCGTCAGCGATCTCGGGCACCTCGAGCGCGAACAGCTTCTTGACCAGGTTCGGGTGGGAGCGCGACAGCGTGATCTGCGGCCCGCGCATGCCCTTGCGCACCGAGATCACCAGGCACTTGATCCGCTCCCCGTGGACGTAGGACTCGCCGGGTACCCGCTCGCCGAGCGGCAGCAGCGCCTCCAGCTTGCCCAGGTCGACCATCACGTCATCGGGGTTGCGTCCCTGCTGGATGACGCCGGAGATCAGGTCGCCCTCCTTGCCGGAGAACTCGCCGTAGCGGATGTCGTCCTCGGCGTCGCGCAGCCGCTGCAGCATGATCTGCTTCGCCGTGGTCGCCGCGATTCGGCCGAATCCGTCGGGGGTGTCGTCGTACTCGCCGATCTTGGTGCCCTCGTCGTCGAGCTCCGCGGCGAAGACGGTGACGTGGCCGCTGCTGCGGTCGAGGACCACGCGTGCCTCCTCCACCGCCCCGGGCGTCTTGTGGTACGCCGTCAGCAACGCCTGCTCGATCGCCTCGACGAGGACGTCGAAGGAGATCTCCTTCTCCCGCTCCAGCATCCGCAGGATGCTCAGGTCGATGTCCATCAGGCCTCCTCATCGGTTCGCTTGCGGTTGAACTCGATCTGGACCAGCGCCTTGCCGACCTCGTCGTAGCCGAGCCGGCGGGCAGTGCCGGAGATGTCGAGCGTCGCGCCGGTGTCGTCACTGTCCGTCACGCGACCGGTCACAGAGCTGCCGTCGCGCAGGGACGCCTTGACCAGGCGGTCGCGGTTGCGGCGCCAGTGGCGAGGCTCGGTGAGGGGGCGGTCGACACCGCGCGAGGTGACCTCGAGGGTGTACGCCGTCTCGCCCATCAGGTCGGAGTCGTCGAGGACGTCGGAGACGGCACGGGTGGCGTCGGCGATGTCGTCGAGGGTGACGCCACCGTCGCGGTCGACCGCGACCCGCAGTACTCGCCGCTTGCCGGCAGGCGTGAGCTCGACCGTCTCGAGATCGAGGCCCAGAGCAGACAGCCGGTCGCGGAGCGCGTCTGCGATCCGGGAGCCGTCCGGACTGACCCTGCTCACGTCGCGACCTCCTGTGCTGTTGTCCCTCACACGATAGCGGGTGAAGCGGGCCCGCCGAGAGCGGCGCCACCGGGTCGCGCCGGACCCGCGGAGATAGGGTCACGGGCGTGTCGGGCCTCCCACTCTCACGCCGCGGGCTGCTGCTCTCGGCCGGCGTCGTGACGACGTACGCCGTGAGTGGCTGCGACCTCGACCCGACCTCGTCCGAGCCGACGGCACTGCCGTCTCCCGACCCCGACCAGGCCATCGTGACCTCGGCCCGCGCCGAGCTGTCGGGCCTCATCGTCCGACTGGGTGGCAGCCGCCGCAACGCAGCCCTGGTCGCGGTGCACCGCGTCCAGCTGGCCGCGCTCCAGGGCGAACCGCCGGCGGCGTCACTGCGTGGGCGCCCGCTCACCCCCGCCGCGACCGTGGCGCGTGAGCGTCGCGCGGCCGAGCGCTTCACCCGGTGGGCGGCGACGTGCGAGAACGGCGACCTGGCGCGGGTGCTGGGATCGATCGCTGCCGGGATCCGGATGCAGCCGGTGCTGAGGGGGTCGGCATGAGCGACGCGACCGTCGTGGCGGCTCTGCAACGCACGCTCGCCGCGGAGCACGCCGCGATCTACACGTTCGGCGTCCTCGGTGGTCGCGCCGCCGTGCTCGGGGAGTCACCGCTGCGGCCCGCGCTCGCCACGGCGTACGACGCCCACGTGGCGCGGCGCGACCAGCTGCGGCTGATGGTGACCGCTGCGGGCGGCGACCCGGTCGCGGCAGAGCCGGCGTACGCCTTGCCGCGTGCCCTCACCACGCCGGCGCAGATCACCGACGAGGCGCTCCGCGTGGAGCGCAGCTGCGTCTCGACCTACGCCGCGCTGGTCGCTGCCACCACCGGCGCCGATCGCGGCTGGGCGGTGGCGACGCTCGCCGCGGGAGCACTCTCGGAGCTCACCTTCGGCGGCGCCCCGCAGGCGCTTCCCGGCCTGCCGCCCGGCTTCGCGACGAGCCGCCCCTGAAATGTGAGGTGCCCCTGTCCCGGAAACGGGAATCAGGGGCGGCGTCTCCTGCTCCGAGGAACTCCCGAGACATTCCCCGGAGCAGGAGACCACACACGGCCGATTGGGGGGATCGACCTGGTCCGTGACCTGGGGGGGTGGTCCACGAACCTTCTTGCACAATCATGCAACCGAGTACATCGCGGCGTCCGACACTTCGTGCCTCATGTTTCTGCAATGCAAAAGGTTGAAGATCACCAGTCCGCGAGCAGGTCGGGCAGTTCGGCGAGCCGGTGGACGACACCGTCGGGCCGACCGATGTTCGCGCCCTGCTGCTCCAGGGGGATGTCACTGAGCGGGATGTGCACGGCCCGCATCCCGGCCTGCTGAGCTCCCCAGATGTCGTCGAAGAGGCGGTCGCCGACGTAGACGCAGCGCGCCGGGTCGGACGCCCCGACGGCCTCCATCGCCGCCGCGAACGCATGGGCCGACGGCTTCGTCCAGGGGATCTCGCTGGTGTAGACGTCGCCGTCGATCAGGTCGTAGACGCCGTCGCGCTCGAAGAAGCCCACGTGCCAGGCTCGCGGCCAGATCGTGTTGGACAGGACGCCGATCCGACGTCCGTCGGCTCGGAGCCGCTCGAGCATCGGCCGCACCTCGGGGTCGGTGAAGGTGTGCGGCTCCCAGAACTCGCGGTACGCCGTGAGCAGGGCCGGGTCGTGGTCGAGTCCGGCCTCGTCGAAGAGGTCGGAGACGGTCGCGCTCTGCTGGTGGTCGCGCGAGCGCCCCCAGACCCGACCGCCGGCCTGGTGCAGCGCGGCCCGGGCAGCATCGGCGTCGTGTCCGACCGTGGTCACCGCCGCCGCCAGGGCGACGGACTCGGCGTGGAAGTCGATGTCGTGCCAGCGGGTCAGCGTGCCGCCCCAGTCGAAGATCACCGCGTCGATCGCCATGCATGTGAAGGTAGCGACCGTGACGGGTGACGACGACTCCGACTCCTTCGACGACCTCGCCGACTTCGACGACGGCTGGGACATGTCGGCCACGCTGGTCGACGGCGCCTGGGTGGACCGGTCACCGCGGCGGGCCGTCGTGGAGCCGCAGGCGCGCCGCGAGGCCGCGGTGCTGCCGTGGCTGGCGCCCCTGCTGCCGCTGCCGGTCCCGGTGCCGCGGGTCGTCTCCGAGGAGCCGCTCGTCCTGCGCCACCTCTACCTACCCGGCCGGGCGTGCCCCGGCACGTCGGCCGCGCACGGTGCGGCCGTGGGGTCGTTCCTCCTGGCACTCCACTCCGTGGATCCCGAGCAGGCGGTGCGCGCCGGCGCGCTCGAGGCGGGCACGTCGTACGCCGAGGCGCAGGCGATCCGTGACCGGATGGCCGACGACGTGCTGCCGCTGCTGCCGCCTTCGGTGCGCGGCGACGGCGCGGCGCTGCTGGCGCGGATGGCGGTACCCCCACCAGACCCGCGACTCGTCCACGGCGACCTGGGACCGCAGCACATCCTCGTCGTGGGCGAGGAGGTGACCGGGGTGATCGACTGGGGTGACTGCTGCGTGGGCGACCCGGCGCTCGACCTCGCCTGGACCCGGTACGGCTCCGCCCCGGAGTTCGCGGCCGCCCTCGACGCGGCGTACTCCCCCAGCGAGACGCTCCTCGCCCGCGGTCGCGACTGGCACCTCCTCGGCCCCTGGCACGAGGTGCTCTACGGCCTCGACACCGACCAGCCGTCGTACGTCGAGAGCGGGCTGGCCGGCGCCACCGCTCGCCTGCTCGCCGAGTCGTCACATGCCGACTCGGCGTGATCTCCGTGCCTCTTCGCGTCGACCCGGCGTGCTGTGAACGCCTGTTTGCGCCGACCCGGCGTGCTGTGCACGCCTGTTTGCGCCGACCCGGCGTCAGGAGCGGACCAGGTGGACGAGGTGGTTGACGACATGGTCGGTCGGGACCTCGACCCGGTCTCCGGTACGACGGTCTCGGACCTCGACGGTCCCCTCGGCGAGGTTGCGGCCGACCACGACGATCGTCGGTACGCCGATCAGCTCGGCGTCCTTGAACTTCACGCCGGGGCTGACCTTGGGCCGGTCGTCGTAGAGCACCGCGACCCCCTGCTGCGACAGCTCGACCGCGATCCGGTCGGCGGCGGCGAAGATCGCCTCGTCCTTGCCGGTGGCGACCAGATGGACGTCGGCGGGAGCGACGTTGCGGGGCCACGCCAGCCCGAGGTCGTCCGCGGTGCCCTCGGCGATCGCCGCGACCGCGCGTGAGGGCCCGATGCCGTAGGAGCCCATGGTGACGGTGACGAGCTTGCCGTTCTCGTCGAGCACCTGCAGGCCGAGGGCGTCGGCGTACTTGCGACCGAGCTGGAAGATGTGGCCCATCTCGATGCCACGTGCGGACTCGAGGACGCCGCCGTCACAGTTCGGGCAGGGGTCGCCGTCGCGCACGTCGGCCGCCTCGATGGTGCCGTCGGGGGTGAAGTCGCGACCGGCCACGAGGTCGAGCACGTGGCTGCCCGCGACGTCGGCGCCGGTCACCCAGCGGGTGCCGGTGACCACACGCGGGTCCACGACGTAGCGGATTCCCGACGCGTTCTCCGTGCCGAGCGTGCCTGGACCGATGTAGCCCTTGATCAGCGCGGGGTGCTTGGCCATCTCGGCCTCGTCCATGGGCTCGACCTCGGTCGGCTCCATCTGCCCCTCGAGCCGCTTCTGGTCGACCTCGCGGTCGCCGGGCAGCCCGATGGCGAGGGGCTCCCGCGTGCCGTCGGGGTGCTTGAGCACGACGAGCACGTTCTTGAGCGTGTCGCCGGCGACCCACGGGCGGTCGTCGCGGGGGTACTTCTCGTTGAGATGGGCGACCAGGGTCTCGATGGTCGGGGTGTCGGGCGTCTGCTCGGCGTGCGCGGCGGGCACGTCGTCGTAGGACGTCGCGGCGGGCGGGCGCACCTCGACGGCCTCGACGTTCGCCGCATAGTCGCACAGGGTGCACCGCACGTAGGTGTCCTCACCGACGGCCGCGCGAGCCAGGAACTCCTCGGACTTCGAGCCGCCCATGGCGCCGGACGTGGCTTTGACGATCACGTAGTCGAAGCCGAGCCGGTCGAAGATCCGGATGTAGGCGTCGCGGTGTCGCTGGTAGGACTCGTCGAGCCCGGCGTCGTCGATGTCGAAGGAATAGGAGTCCTTCATCACGAACTCGCGACCTCGCAGCAGGCCGGCGCGGGGACGCGCCTCGTCCCGGTACTTGTTCTGGATCTGGTAGATCGAGAGCGGCAGGTCCTTGTACGAGGAGTACAGGTCCTTGACCACGAGGGTGAACATCTCCTCGTGGGTGGGTCCGAGCAGGTAGTCGGCGCCCTTGCGGTCCTGGAGCCGGAAGATGGAGTCGCCGTACTCGGTCCACCGGCCGGTCGCCTCGTAGGGCTCGCGCGGCAGGATCGCGGGGAAGAGCAGCTCCTGCGCGCCGATGGAGTCCATCTCGTCGCGGATGATGTTCTCGATCCGGCGCAGGACCCGCAGACCGAGCGGCAGCCAGGTGTAGATACCGGGGGCGTTGCGGCGGATGTAGCCGGCGCGGACCAGCAGCCGGTGGCTGGGCACCTCGGCGTCCGCCGGGTCGTCGCGCAGCGTGCGGACGAAGAGGCTGGACATGCGCAGGACGGTGCTCATGGGCCGAAGCCTACGGGCGGGCCTCCCGGCCCCGCGAAGCGGTTTCCGTCCCCGTCGGTCGCGCTTCTTCCGTCGGTCGCCTCACCGGCTCGACCTGACCTCGCCACGCCGTGCGCTGGTTCCTCGAGCACGGTTGCCCGGTCAGAACATGATGGTGGCGAAGGTGCCGGTCTGCTCGAAGCCGACGCGGGCGTAGGCCCGGCGGGCGGGCTCGTTCCAGATGTTGGCGTAGAGCGAGACCACCGGGGCGATGTCGCGGCGGCAGGCCTCGGCCACGGCCGCGACCCCTCGGGCGGCGAGCCCCTCACCGCGTCGCTCGGGCGCGACCCACACGCCCTGGATCTGGGCGGCGTACGGCGTCGCGTGGGCGACCTCGGCCTTGAAGACCACGCGCCCCTCCTCGATCTTGGCGAACGACCAGCCGAGCCCGATCAGCTGCCGCACCCGCGACCGGTAGATCGGGGCGCCGCCCTCGGCCTCGGGGTCGACGCCGACCTCCTCGGTGTACATGGCGACGCACGCCGGGTAGAGCGCCGCGAAGTCGTCGGGCCGCGTCCGTCGTACGTCGGGGTCGGGCGCGATCAGCGGTGCGCCGGTGAGCGCCAGGTGGGGCTGGTCCCAGCGGGTCTCGCGGGCCGGTCCCCAGCTGTCGGACAGCGCGTCCCACAGCGGCCACACCGCCTCCTGCAGCCCGACGATGGTGACCACCGAGCGGGGGCGGCTCAACGCGCGCTCGGCGAAGGCGCGGGCGTCGTCCGGGGTGCACTCGACCGGCACGAGGTTGGCGCCGACGTGGCAGCCCGCGACCAGCTGGCCGTCGTCGTAGCGCCCCCAGATCTCGCCGGAGAGCAGGCGCGGCTCGAGCTTGGTGCTGCGGGCGCGGTACTCGGCGAACGCGTTGACCACCGGGTCGTGCGCGGTGAGCGCGAGGAAGTCGGGCAGGTCGGCAGGCCCGAGCACGCTGACACCCTGGCGCGCGCGGAACCTGGACAACGTCACGGCACGAGCGTACGCGGCTTCAGCCCTCGACGGACCCCGCGAGCCCACCCCGAATCCGGGGGGTGTGGCGATCGATCAGGAGGCGCGGAACACGTCCGCGCCGAAGGCGCGCGGCACGGTCCGGGCGTACCCGAGCCGCGGCAGCCCGAAGAGGTCCTCCACGGTGGCCAGCAGCGAGTAGTGGTTGTAGCCACGCGTCGACGTCGTGCCGTGCACGGCGTACCGAGAGAGCACCAGCGCGCCGATCCGGCCACCTCCGGGCCCGTCGATGCCGGGCCGCGCGGCGTTGGGGCCCGCGCCCTCTCCACAGCAGGCGCTGGAGTCCTCGCCCACGCCGTCGGACTCGTCGGCGGTGATCACCAGCATCCCGTCGTGGCGGTACGCCGGGGAGCGCAGGATGCGCGGCACCCAGGTGCTCATCCAGCGGTTCACGGCCGTCAGCCCGCCGGGTCCGCCGTCCGCGCACGAGGCGTCATGGCCGTCGTGGCACAGGTCGGGGGTGATGTAGGTCAGCGCCGGCGTGGTGCTCCGCCGGCGGAGGTCGTGGCGCAGGTGGGAGAGGGCCACGACGTGATGGCGGCAGTACGACGGGCGCCCGGTGATGGAGCGGAAGTACATGAAGGGGTTGTGGCGGGTGGCGTACTGCCGCCGCGCCGTTGCGGACCCCCACCGCTCGGACGCACCGAGTGGCGCGTGCTGGCACGGCACCGCCATGTCCTCCATGTATCCCTTCCAGCCCAGACCCGCGGTCGTCAGCTGCCGGGGCAGGGTGCCGACGCTCGCGGGGTAGACGCACCCGGTGCCCACGGCCTGCTGCGGTGCCACGTCGGCCCGGGTGCGGTAGAAGGCCGAGTAGCGGCCGCAGTCCGCCTGGATCGCCGCACTCGGGCCCTGCCCGGAGATCTGGGCCGTGTAGTTGCCCAGGCTGTGGTGCGCCGTGCCGTAGTAGCGCGTGAGGAGCACTCCGCGGGACCGCAGCGTCTTGGCCAGGTACGGCGCGGGCGAGTGCGGGCCCCAGGTGCGCCGGAACCCCTTGTTCTCGATGTTGATCACGAAGACGTGGCCGACGGCGGGCAGTGAGGTACGCGACGAGGACGCGACAGCGCGGTCGGGTGAGGCCGCGTCGTGCGAGATCGCGAACGTGAGGGAGAGCCCGAGGGCCACCAGCACGGCGCCGACGACCGCGAGCGACACCGAACGGAGACCGCCGAGCTCAGCTGACGGAGACACTGGCTCCGGCGCCGTCGACGGGCTCCATGCCCTCGGCGATCCGCATCGCTTCCTCGATGAGGGTCTCGACGATCTGCGACTCGGGCACGGTCTTGATCACCTCGCCCTTGACGAAGATCTGGCCCTTGCCGTTGCCGGAGGCGACGCCGAGATCGGCCTCGCGGGCCTCACCCGGACCGTTGACGACACAGCCCATGACCGCGACGCGCAGCGGTACCTCGAGCCCGTCGAGCCCGGCGGTCACCTGCTCCGCCAGCGTGTAGACGTCGACCTGCGCACGGCCGCACGACGGGCAGGAGACGATCTCGAGCCGGCGCGGCTTGAGGTTGAGCGACTCCAGGATCTGGATGCCGACCTTGACCTCCTCGACCGGCGGCGCGGACAGCGAGACGCGGATGGTGTCGCCGATCCCCTGGCTGAGCAGCGCCCCGAAGGCCACACCCGACTTGATCGTGCCCTGGAACGCCGGACCCGCCTCGGTGACGCCGAGGTGGAGCGGCCAGTCGCCGGCCTCGGCGAGCAGCTCGTAGGCGCGCACCATCACCACGGGGTCGTTGTGCTTGACCGAGATCTTGAAGTCGTGGAAGTCGTGCTCCTCGAACAGACCCGCCTCCCACACGGCGCTCTCGACGAGCGCCTCGGGGGTGGCCTTGCCGTACTTGTCGAGGATCCGCTTGTCGAGGCTGCCCGCGTTGACGCCGATCCGGATGCTCGTGCCGCGGTCCTTGGCCGCCTTCGCGATCTCCTTGACCTGGTCGTCGAACTTGCGGATGTTGCCGGGGTTGACCCGCACCGCCGCGCAGCCCGCGTCGATCGCTGCGAAGACGTACTTCGGCTGGAAGTGGATGTCGGCGATCACCGGGATCTGGCTGTGCTGGGCGATCTCCGGAAGGGCGTCGGCGTCGTCCTGGCTCGGGCAGGCGACCCGGACGATGTCGCAGCCGGCGGCGGTCAGCTCGGCGATCTGCTGGAGGGTCGTGTTCACGTCGGAGGTGAGCGTCGTGCACATCGACTGCACCGAGATCGGGTGGTCGCTGCCGACGCCGACCTTGCCGACGTTGATCTGGCGCGTACGACGGCGGGGCGCGAGCACGGGCGGCGGCGCCTCCGGCATCCCCAGGCTGACAGCGGTCATGGCTCCAGACTAGTTGGGCGGGCCGCGATCACCGCTTCCAGGAGAGACGGTCAGGCCACGTTCACCGGCACCACGAGGTCGCCGACGATCAGCACGACGCCCATCACGAGCAGGAAGCTCGCCACGACGTAGGCGACCGGCAGGAGCCGTGCGACGTCGACGTAGCCCGGATCGGGGCGTCCACGCAGTCGGGCGATACCGCGGCGAGCCGCCTCCCAGAGGGCGCCGGCGATGTGTCCGCCGTCGAGGGGCAGCAGCGGGATGAAGTTGAACAGGCCGATGAAGAAGTTGAACCCGGCGATCAGGCCGAGCAGTCCGACCAGCTTGTCCTGGAGCGGGAAGTTGTCCGCGGAGGCGGTCTCACCGGCGATCCGGCCGCCGCCGACGATGCTGACCGGGCTGTCCGTCGCCCGCTCCTTGGCGCCCACGATCGCCTCGCCGACGCCCCAGACCTTCACCGGGAGCGTGGCCAGCGCGACCGCCGACTGCTTCGCCAGCACCCCCATCTGCTGCACCGTGTAGACGACGCCGCCGTGGCCGAACGTGACCTGCGGCGCCACCCCGAGGAAGCCGACCGGGGTCAGCTTCTTGACGTCGTTCGGGTCGGTCGGCCGGGGCTCGACCTGGGTGTTGGTGTGGAGGGTGAGCGTCTGGCCGTCGCGGTCGACGACGATCGTGGCGGCGCCGTCGTTGTTGCCGCGGATCAGCGTCTGCATCTGCTCCCAGCTGTGGATCGCGGTGCCGTTGAACGACACGAACCGGTCACCGGGCTTCAGGCCAGCCTGGGCGGCCGGGCTCACCGGGTCGGTCTTCTGGCAGACGTCGCTGGTGCGGTCGGCCGGGATGACGCACGCCGAGACGGTGTCGGCCGTGGGGTGCACGGTCTCGTCGTTCGGGTTGCCGACGGTGGCGAAGAGGCCGGCGAAGATGAAGAACGCGATCATCAGGTTCACCGTCGGCCCGCCGGCCATCACGATGACCTTCTTCCACCAGGCCATCCGGTAGAACAGCCGCGGCTCGTCGGCGGCGGTGATGGTCTCCCACTCAGCGGCGCGCGCGTCGGAGACCAGCTGGCCGAACATGCCGGTGTTGGACTTCCGCACGGTGACCACGCGGTTGCCCTCGTCGTCGTACTCGACCTTGTCGGCGTGCTCCGCGTCGGGCGGGAGCATGCCCACGATCTTCACGTAGCCGCCGAGGGGGATGGCCTTGAGGCCGTACTCCGTCTCGCCGCGCTGCTTGCTCCAGACGGTGGGGCCGAAGCCGATGAAGTACTGGGTGACCTTCCCGCCGAACGCCTTCGCCGGGATCATGTGGCCGAGCTCGTGCAGGCCGATCGAGGCCATGATCGCGAACACGAAGATCACGACCCCGAGCAGGTACAGCAGGGGCGTCATTCAGACCCTCTCGATCACGCGGTTGGCCTCGTCGCGGGCCCAGGCGTCGGCAGCCAGGACGTCGTCGACGCTCAATGTCTCCCCCGAGGGTACGTCGTGCACCCCGAGCACGTGGGCGACCGTGTCGATGATCTCCACGAAGCGGAGCCGGCCGCTGCGGAACGACTCGACGGCCACCTCGTTCGCCGCGTTGTAGACCGCGGGCGCGGTGGCACCGCGCTCCCCCGCCTCACGGGCGAGCCGCACCGCCGGGAACGCCTCGTCGTCGAGCGGATGGAACTCCCAGGTGTTGACCTGGGTCCAGTCCACGGGAGGCGCCGTGTCGGGCACCCGGTCGGGCCAGGCCATGCCGAGCGCGATCGGGATCAGCATCGTGGGCGGGCTGGCCTGGACGAGCGTGGACCCGTCGACGAACTCGACCATCGAGTGCACCACCGAGGTGGGATGGACCACCACCTCGATCCGGTCGTAGGGGATGCCGAACAGCAGGTGGGCCTCGATCACCTCGAGGCCCTTGTTGACCAGGTTGGCGGAGTTGATCGTGACGACGGGTCCCATGTCCCACGTGGGGTGGGCCAACGCCTCGTCGAGGGTCACCTCGAGGAGCTGGTCGCGGGTGCGACCGCGGAACGGCCCGCCCGACGCGGTCAGCACGAGTCGTCGTACCTCCTCGGGCGTGCCGCCGCGCAGGCACTGCGCCAGGGCGGAGTGCTCGGAGTCGACCGGCACGATCTGGCCGGGCTTGGCCCGTTCGAGCACCAGCGGACCGCCCATGATCAGTGACTCCTTGTTGGCCAGAGCCAGCGTGTTGCCCGCGTCGAGCGCCGCCAGCGTCGCTCCGAGGCCGACTGCGCCGGTGATGCCGTTGAGCACCACGTCGGCCGGACGGCTCGCCGCCTCGGCCGACGCCTCGGCCCCCAGGCCGCTGAACGTCGGCGCGAACTCGGCGACCTGCGCGTCGAAGAGCTCGCGCTGCCCGCCGCCCGCCGTGAGCGCGACGACCCGGAACCGGTCGGGGTTCGCGCGCACGATCTCGAGCGCCTGGGTGCCGATCGAGCCGGTCGAGCCGAGCACGGCGACGTCGCGACGGGAGGTCATGGGCCCATTGTCCACCGTCGATGCCTCCTAGACTCCGCGCATGGAAGCACGCCGCGCCCTCGTCCGTCGTCCGTCCCGGCGACTCGCGGAGGGACTGGTGACCCATCTCGAGCGTCAGCCCGTCGACCTCGAGCTCGCCCTCACCCAGTGGGACGGCTATGTCGCGGCCCTGCACGACGCGGGCTGGCAGACCATCGAGGTGCCGCCGGCCGACGACTGCCCCGACGGCGTCTTCGTCGAGGACACCGTGGTGATGTACGGCGACCGCGCGGTGATCACACGGCCAGGCGCCGACGAGCGCAAGCCGGAGACCGCCGGGACCGCGGCGGTTCTGCGGGGTCTGGGCTACGACGTCGTGGAGATCGAAGGACCCGGCACCCTCGACGGTGGTGACGTCCTCAAGCACGGCGGCACGGTCTGGGTCGGCCTCGGCGGCCGCACCAACACCGATGGCTTCGACCAGCTCGCCGCGTACCTCGAGCCGTACGGCGCGACCGTGGTCGGCGTACCGGTGCAGAAGGTGCTGCACCTCAAGTCGGCGGTCACCGCCCTGCCCGACGGCACCGTGATCGGCTACCCGCCGCTCGTGGACGACTCCGACGTGTGGTCATCGTTCCTGGCGGTGCCGGAGGAGGCCGGATCGCACGTCGTCCTGCTCGGCGACGAGCTCGTCCTGATGAGCACCAGCGCCCCGCTCACTCACGCGTTGCTCGAGGAGCGCGGGCTCGAGGTCGTGGCCGTCGACCTCACCGAGTACGAGAAGCTCGAGGGCTGCGTGACCTGCCTGTCGGTGCGGCTGCGCCACCACCCCTGATCGGGGCCGCCGGTCAGTCGGCGGTGAAGGCGCAGAACTCGTTGCCGTCGGGGTCGGCGAGCACCGTCCAGCCGATGCCGCCGTCACCCTTGGCGCGCAGCACCGTGGCGCCGTGGGCGACCAGGGCGTCGAGGTCGTCGGTGGTGACATCGATGTGCACGCGGTTCTTCACCGTCTTGGGCTCGGGCACGCCGGCCCAGTCGAAGGAGCCCCACACACAGTTCGGGATCTGCTCGACCCAGGTATAGCCGTGGTCGGGGTTCTCTCCGACGACACCGCCCACCACGGCCGCCCACCAGCGTGCACGATCACGGAGCGTGGTCTCGCCCTCGGCGGTGTCCCAGCCGAGCTCGTAGGCGCGTTGGGCGATCGGCTGCTCACGCACGAACACGCAGAACTCCTGACCGCCGAGGTCGGCCAGGGTCGTCCACCGCTCCTCGCTGTAGAGCACCGTGGCGCCCTGGTCGGTGGCGCGCTCGAGGGACTCGGCGTTGACGTCGAGGTGGATGCGGTTCTTGACGGTCTTGGGCTCGGGCACCTGGTTGAGCCACACCTGGATCCGGCCGTCATCATCGCGCAGATGGGCATCGCCGTCGTCGTGCACCTCCAGCCGCCAGCCCAGCATCGTCGCCCAGAACTCGCCTTCGAGCCGGGCGTCGACGACGTCGATGCACAGGTCCTTGTAGGTCGCGAGAGCCATGCCGCGGAGTCTGCCGCATGCTGGGGACATGACCACCCTCTACCTCGCGGCCACCGGACCACGCGCGGCCGAGGAGGTGTGGGAGCGCTACGCGCAGCCGGCGCTGTGGTCCACCTGGGCGCCACAGATCCGGCGGGTGGACCTCGCGGTCGAGCGGCTGCGGGCCGGTGAGGCCGGTCGGGTGCACGGCCCGCTCGGGCTCGCGGCCGACGTCGAGGTGGACACCTGGGACGAGACGTCTCGGCACTGGTCGTGGACCGTGCGCCCCCGACCGCCGCTGCTGCACGTCGTACCGACGCCACGGCTGCACCTCTCGCACGGCGTGCGGGCCACCGACGCAGGGACCCTGACGTGGCTGCGGTTGACCGGGCCGCTGCCGCTGGTCGTGTCCTATGCACCGGTGGCGCGGGTGGCGCTGCACCGGCTCGTACATTGAGCCTGGAATCCGTCGTTGCGAGGGTCGTCCTCGACTGGTTCCGCAGGTCAGAGACCTCTAGGCTGCCGGAATGAGCACGAACACCGCCACCGGAGCCTCCCTGTCCCAGCGCCGCAGCCTCATCACCGAGATCCCCGGGCCGCGATCGGCGGAGAAGCTGGCCCGGAAGAAGCGCTTCGTCGCCGACGGTGTCGGCACCACGCTGCCGGTGTTCGTCGAGGCCGCGGGAGGTGGTGTGCTGCTCGACGCCGACGGCAACCAGCTGATCGACCTCGGCTCCGGCATCGCGGTGACCACGGTCGGCAACGCCGCGCCCGACGTCGTACGACGGGTGCAGGAGCAGGTCGCGGCGTTCACCCACACCTGCTTCATGGTCACGCCGTACGACGGCTACGTGGACGTCTGCGAGGCGCTGGCCGAGCTGACCCCGGGTGACCACGCGAAGAAGTCGGCGCTGTTCAACTCCGGCGCCGAGGCCGTGGAGAACGCGGTCAAGATCGCGCGGGCGGCGACGGGCAAGGACGCCGTGGCGGTCTTCGACCACGCCTACCACGGGCGGACGAACCTGACGATGGCGATGACGTCGAAGAACATGCCGTACAAGCACGGCTTCGGGCCCTTCGCGGGCGAGATCTACCGGCTTCCGATGTCCTACCCGTTCCGCGAGACCGCCGGCATCAAGGGCGAGGACGCGGCGGCTCGCGCGATCGACCAGCTCGACAAGCAGGTCGGCGCCGCGAACCTGGCCTGCGTCGTGGTCGAGCCGATCCTCGGCGAGGGCGGGTTCGTCGTACCGGCGGAGGGGTTCCTGCCGGCGATCGCCGCGTGGTGCCGCGAGAACGACGTGCTGTTCGTCGCCGACGAGATCCAGAGCGGCTTCTGCCGCACCGGTGAGTGGTTCGCGTGCGACCACGAGGGCGTCGTGCCCGACCTGATCACGACGGCCAAGGGGATCGCCGGCGGGTTGCCGCTGGCCGCGGTCACCGGCCGCGCCGAGATCATGGACACCGTCCACGTCGGGGGGCTCGGTGGCACCTACGGCGGCAACCCGGTCGCGTGCGCCGCGGCTCTCGGAGCCATCGAGGAGATGCGATCGCACGACCTCGTCGCGCGGGCCCGGGCGATCGAGTCGCTGATCCGACGCCGCCTCGACGCGCTCGCCGCCGACCACCCGGTGATCGGCGACATCCGCGGCCGCGGAGCGATGATGGCGATCGAGCTGTGCGCACCCGGGAGCACCACCCCCGACGCAGCCCGCGCGGCGGCCGTCGCGGCGTACTGCCACAAGAGCGGCGTGGTCGTCCTGACCTGTGGCACCTGGGGCAACGTCTTCCGTTTCCTCCCCCCGCTCGCCATCTCCGACGAGCTCCTCGAGGAGGCCTTCGACGTCGTCGCCGACGCCTTCGCCGCCACCGCCTGAGCAAGCCCGGCGTGAGCGATGGATAACGTCGGCCCGTGACGAGTCCCGCCCAGATCCTGGCCCTGCGGGTGCAGGGCGCACTGGTGGCGGCCTTCGGCGATGAGTACGCCGACGCCGACCCGCTGATCCGACCGAGCCAGTTCGCCGACTTCCAGGTCAACGTGGCGATGTCGCTGGCCAAGCGTCTGGGGCGGCAGCCGCGCGAAGTCGCAGCGGCGCTGGTGGAGCACCTCGACGTCGGCGACATGTGCGAGCCGGTCGAGATCAGTGGGCCGGGCTTCCTCAACCTCCGGTTGCGGGACGCCTGGCTCGGCGAGGCGGTGGGGCGGCTCCGCGCGGACGAGCGGCTCGGGGTGCCCGTGCAGGAGAGGCAGGTCGTGCCGATCGACTACTCCGCCCCCAACGTCGCCAAGGAGATGCACGTCGCACATCTGCGGACGACCGTCGTCGGCGACGCGCTCGCGCGCACCTTGGAACACCTCGGTCACACCGTGATCCGGCAGAACCACGTCGGCGACTGGGGCACGCCGTTCGGGATGCTGATCGAGCACCTGCTGGACGTCGGTGAGGGGTCGCCGGAGGCCCAGCAGCTCGTGACCGACCCGAACACCTTCTACGCCGCGGCGCGGGTCGAGTTCGACCACGACCCCGACTTCGCCGACCGATCACGCAGACGGGTGGTCAGTCTCCAAGCGGGCGAACCCGACACGCTCCGCCTCTGGCAGGAGCTGGTCGACCTGTCGAAGGCCTACTTCAACCGGATCTACTCCGCGCTCGACGTGACCTTGACCGACGCCGACCTGGCGGGTGAGTCGTCGTACAACGACGAGCTCGCGGGCATCTGCGACGAGCTGGAGCGGGCCGGGATCGCCACCGTGAGCGACGGCGCGCTGTGCGTCTTCCTCGAGGGGTACACCGGGCGCGAGGGCAGGCCGGTGCCGCTGATCATCCGCAAGTCGGACGGCGGGTACGGCTACGGCACGACCGACCTGGCGACCATCCGGCACCGGGTGCGCGACCTGCACGCCAACCGAGTCCTCTACGTCATCGGGGTGACCCAGTCACTCCACCTGAGGATGGTGTGGGACACCGCTCGCAAGGCGGGCTGGCTGCCGGACGACGTCGAGGTCGTGCACGTGGAGATCGGCAACGTGCTCGGCGACGACCGCAAGCTCCTGCGCACGCGATCGGGGCAGCCGTTGAAGCTGATGTCCCTGCTCGACGACGCCGTCGTCACCGCCCGCGCCGTCGTCGACGCCGCGCGGCCGGACCTTCCCGACGAGGTGCGGGCAGCGATCGCGCCCCAGGTGGGCATCGGCGCGGTGAAGTACGCCGATCTCTCGGTCGCACACGACAGCGAGTACGTCTTCGACCTCGGCCGGATGGTCACGCTGACGGGCAACACCGGGCCCTATCTGCAGTACGCCGCTGCCCGGGTGCGGTCGATCCTGCGCTCGGCCGACGACCTCGAACCCGGCCCGGTGCTGGTCGGTCATCCCGCCGAGCACGACCTCGCGCTGGCACTGCTCGGGTTCGGTGAGGTCGTCACCCAGGTCGGCGAGACACTCGAGCCGCATCGCCTCTGCGGGTACTTGTTCGAGCTCGCCCAGGCCTACTCCGTCTTCTATGAGCACTGCCCCGTGCTCGGCGCAGACGGTGAGGTGCTGCGAGCCTCGCGGATCGCCCTGTGCCACACCACCCTGGCCGTGCTGCTCGTCGGTCTGGGACTGCTCGGAATCTCCGCGCCGGAGCGGATGTGAGCGTCGGGCGGCCGGGGTAGTCCCTGACGGAACGGCCCCGAGATCGGCGATTTCGGGGCCGTTCCGTCAGGGACTACCCGGTCTTGACCCTTGTGTAATGATGTAATCATGATTACGAATGAGGCACAGGAGCGGGTGCGGGGCTGGTTCTCAGGCCGCCTCCCGCAGGACTGGCAGGCCGAGCCCGCCGGCATCAGCATCGACCGCGACGAGATCGTGGTGACCCTCCACCTCCCCGACGTCGAGGCGGGCGAGAGCGAGGCGGAGACCGAGGAGGCGCGGGCCGGACGGGCCAGCGCGTTCCGTGAGGAGACCCGCGAGCAGCGGATGGCGATCGCCCGCGAGGCGCAGCGCCGCTACGAGCGGACCGTGAGCTGGGGAGTGAGGATCGGGGACCACGAGGAGCTGTACACCCACCTCGCCTCCCCCACCATGACCCGGCTGCGCCAGCCGCAGCGACAGGTGCTCGACACCCTGGTCGACGCGGGTGTCGCGCGGTCGAGGGCCGACGCGCTCGCGTGGTGCGTGCGGCTGGTCGGCCAGCACGAGGACGACTGGCTCACCGAGCTGCGTGAGGCGATGAGCCACGTCGCGGACGTGAGGACCAAGGGCCCGGCGGCCTGACGGCCGCCGTCACCCGCGGACGCGGTCACAGCGTGCGGGCGATCGCCAGGCTCGCCCGCCTGGCCGCCGCCTCGGCCCTGCGGCCGAGGCGGCGGGCCGCTGCGTGACGGCGGCCCGGGCGCAGCCCCTCCGCCTCGTCGAGGCGTGCGACGAGCCGCGCGCGAGCGAGGTCCTCCATCATCGGATCCATGAGCGACGCTCAGGACCCTTCCGCCACCGGGAAGATCGCGTCCGCGACGAGGCCGTGGGCCTCTCGGTGGACACTCTCGGCCGCGTCGGCGTCGGGGGCCTCCACGAGACAGAAGATCTTTCCCGCTGCCTCGTCGACCCAGTACCGCTGGTAGCTCACGCCGTACCGCTCCTGCGTGGCGAGATCCGCCGCGTGAGCCTGCTCGACGTCGCCGAGGCCGACCGGCCCCTCCATCGTGTGCACATCCATGAACAGCGCCATCGGACGCTCCTTTTACTCGAAGGCACAGCGCGTGTCGCTGTGTCACGATGAGCCTCGTGCAGAGCCCGTCTGCCGGCCATGACCGAGCGACCGGGGCGACTGATCGGGCAGCCAAGACCTCGCCGGAGGCGTCGGCCCCCGACCCCTTCGAGGCCGCGCTGGAGCGGCTACGGCTGGCCGGCGCGATCTTCCTCCGAGCCGAGTACCGCGAGCCGTGGGCCTACGAGTCGCTGTCCGGGCCGGCCACCGCCGCACTGCTCAGGCCGGGCACCGAGCGGGTGGTCCTCTTCCACGTCGTCTCCAGCGGCACCTGCTGGGTGCAGGTGGAGGGACAGGAGAAGCACTGGGCCTCGGCGGGCGACGTCATCGTCCTGCCGTACGGCGACCAGCACAGCATGGGCGGCGTCGACGACAGCGACGTCGTCCCGATCACCACGTTCCTCCAGCCCCCGCCCTGGCACCGGATGCCGTTGCTCCGCCACGGTCACGGGGGCGCCCTGACCGACGTCGTCTGCGGCTACCTCCACAGCGACGACGTGCTGTTCGACCCCTCCCTGCGTGCGTTCCCGCCGGCGTTCGTCGTCCGACCCGAAGGCGCCGCGGGCGCCGACTGGGTGCGCGCGAACGTCGACTTCGCGCTCGCGCAGGCGGACGCCTCGCCGCTCGGCCCCGACGCGATCAGCACCCGCCTCCCCGAGATGCTGCTGGTCGAGGTGCTCCGACAGCACCTCGCCAGCGCCCCTGCCGTCGACCGCGGCTGGCTCGGCGCGCTGCGCGACCCGGTGCTCAACCCCGCTCTCGCCGCGCTCCACGCGGAGCCGGAGCGGAAGTGGACGGTGACCGACCTGGCCCGCGTGGCCGCCGTGTCGCGGTCGGGACTCGACGAGCGGTTCCGGCAGGTGCTCGGGCGGTCCCCGATCCGCTACCTCACCGAGTGGCGGATGCACCTAGCGGAGGACCTCCTCGCCTCCACCGACCTCGGCGTCGCCGCGATCTCGCGCCGGGTCGGGTACGACGCGGAGGAGGCGTTCAGCCGCGCCTTCAAGCGCACGCACGGCTCGTCGCCCGGTCAGTGGCGGTCGCGGCACGTGCTGCGTCACGGCTAGCACGACGCGGAATGGCGACGGCCGGGGCCGCGTTCACCCCGGGTGACCTCCCCCGCGCTCTCCGTGCTCGACCTCGTCCCCGTCCGCAGCGACCAGACCACCGGCGACGCCCTCACCGCCACCCGCCGGCTCGCCCGGGTCGCCGACGACCTCGGCTTCACCCGCTACTGGCTGGCAGAGCACCACAACATGCCCGCCGTCGCCGCCACGAACCCGCCGGTCCTGATCGCGATGGTCGCCGCCGCCACCGACCGGATCCGCGTCGGCTCCGGCGGCGTGATGCTCCCCAACCACGCGCCGTTGGTCGTGGCCGAGCAGTTCGCGCTGCTGGAGGCAGCCCATCCCGGACGCATCGACCTCGGCATCGGCCGGGCACCCGGCACCGACCCGGTCACCAGCTACGCCCTGCGGCACGGTGGGGGCGGGGTCACCGACGACGCGGTCGAGCAGTTCCCGTCGTACGTCGACAACATCGTCACGATGATGTCGCCCGGCGGCGCGGGGCTGGCAGTCAACGGCCGGATGCACCCGCTCAACGCCACGCCGCACGCCGCATCGCGTGCCACGGTCTGGCTGCTCGGCTCGTCGGACTACTCGGCTCGCCTCGCCGCCGTCAAGGGACTGCCCTACGTCTTCGCCCACCACTTCTCGGGCCGCGGCACGGCCGAGGCACTCGACCTCTACCGCTCGTCGTACCAGCCGTCGGCGGACCACCCCGAGCCCCGCACGTTCCTCACCGTCAACGCTGCGGTGGCGCCGACCCGCGAGGAAGCCCTGCGGCTCGCCCAGCCCAACCTGCTCTCGATGGTCAACCTCCGCACCGGAGGCACGCTCACCCCGCAGCCACTGGTCGAGGAGGCCGAGAAGCGCGGACTGCCCGAGCAGCACCGCGCGCTGGCCGACCAGATGCTCGAGCGCTGGGTGGTCGGGTCGCCGGACGAGGCCGCCGAGCAGGTCACCAAGCTCGCCGCGACGTACGACGTCGACGAGGTGATGCTGCACCCCGTCGCCGGCGCGTTCTCCGGTACGCCGGCCGGCGAGGCCCCAGCCCGCGAAGCGACCCTGCGACTGCTCGCCGGCGCCCTCGACTGACCAGTCGTGTGCCGGCCCGGCACAGCAGGGGCCGATCCAGCATCGGACCCGGGTCAGGGAGTGGCGGATGTTCCGGCCACTCAGCCACTCACTTCCTGGCGACCCCACGGGGAGCCGTACGTCGTGAGCAGGTCGAGGAACGGTACGGCGTCGAACGCCTCGGGCCCGAGCACTCCCGCGCCGCTCCAGGTGCCGTCGGCGAGGAGCTCGAGCGCGACCACCGGGTTGATCGCGGTCTGCCAGACCACGCACTGGTGGCCGTACTCCTGCATGGTCCACTCGTTGTCGACGACGTGGTAGTAGTACGTCGACCGTCGCTCGCCGTCCTTGCCCGTGCCGGTGACCCACAGCCCCGCGCAGGTCTTTCCCTTCATCCGCGGCCCCACGGTGGCCGGGTCGGGCAGCACGGCCGCGACCACGTCGCGCGGGCTGACCTCGACGCCCTTGACCCGCACCTTGTCGGTGCGATCGAGGCCGAGGGTGTGGAGCACCTTGAGGATGTTGATGAACTCGTCACCGAGCCCGTACTTGAAGGTCGCGCGCTTGCAGTCGACCCAGCGCGGCATCAGGAGCACCTCCTCGTGCTCGACGTTGACGCACTCGACCGGCCCGATGCCCTCGGGGAAGATGAAGACCTCAGGCTCGCTGAACGGCGGCGTCGTGTGCCAGTCACCGTCCTGCCAGATCACCGGCGGGTTCAGGCATTCCTCGATCGTGGTCCACATCGAGAAGGACGGCGCGAAGATCTCGTTGCCGTCGTCGTCGGTCACCACCAGGTTGGCGCCGTCACGGGTGCCGAGCTCGTCGATCTCGGAGAAGTCGTGGTCGGCGGCGTAGCGCGCGAAGACGTCGGAGAGGCCGGGCTCGACGCCCATGCCGACCAGCGCCAGCCGGCCCGCGCCCTCCCAGTCGGAGGCGACCGCGAACTGCTCGTCGCCGAGCTTCACCCCGGTCTTGCTGTACGGCGCGTCCGGGTGGGGCACCGACAGCGACATCGCCATGTCGACGTAGTCGGCACCGGCCGCGAAGGCACCGTTGAAGATCGACATGTTGAAGATCGGGTCGACCGCGTTCATCACGTGGGTGATCCCGTGCTTGCGGCACAGGGCCGTGACCGCGTCGGCGTCGGAGGCGTCGATCTGAGCGGCGATGAAGCGGTCGTCGGCCGCCGCCGCCCTCTCGGCCCGGGCGGCGTCGTAGTCGGCGACCACGATCGCGTCGTAGAAGGTACGACGTGCCGCGATGGCCGCGAAGGCCGCACCCACGCCGCCGGTGCCGACCAACAGGATCCTCATGCGGTGTCTCCTCGAGCTGGGGTGATGTCGGCGGGGCGGAAGGCCGGGCCGTGTCCGGGGACGACGACGTCGGCGAGTCCGAGCAGACGCGCCCGGCTCTGCTCGAGGGCGTCCTGGTTCCACGCGAGCGGGTCCTCGACGGGGGTCATGTCGGCGAACCACCAGGCGTGGGTGAGTGCGACCGTGCCGTCGGCGGTCTCGACCAGCAGGGCCGCGCACTCCTGAGCATGGCCCGGGGTCTCGATCACGCGTACGGAATCGCTGAGGTGATAGTCGTCGCCGTCGTGGCCCAGCCAGAGCGACCCGTCGTACACCGAGTCGACGTCGACGACCCTGGCACCGGGGAACATGCCGACGTTGCGGGTGTGGTCGATGTGGTGGTGGGTCACGAAGACGTGGGTCACGTCGGTCACGGTGAGCCCGTGGCCGGCCAGGGCTCCGGTGAGGAGCGCGGGGTCGGAGAGGATCCCCGGGTCCACCACGATCACGAGGTCGCCGTCGCGGACGAGGCTGACGGTGGGGTGGACCGAGGAGTCGCCGGTGTCGGTGTGCTCGACGAAGCCGGTGACGAGCACGTCGACGGTGGCCATGGTCATTCCCCGTGGTAGCTCATGACGTGCTTGATCCGGGTGTAGTCCTCGAGCCCGTACATCGACAGGTCCTTGCCGTAGCCCGAGTGCTTGAACCCGCCGTGCGGCATCTCGGAGACGAAGGGGATGTGGGTGTTGATCCACACCACGCCGAAGTCGAGGCGCTTCGACATCCGCATCGCCCGTCCGTGGTCGCGGGTCCAGACGCTCGAGGCCAGGCCGTACTCCACGCCGTTCGCCCAGCTCAGGGCCTCCGCCTCGTCGGAGAACCGCTGCACGGTGATCACCGGGCCGAAGATCTCGTTCTGGATCTGCTCGTCGTCCTGCTGGAGGCCCGCCATCACGGTCGGCTCGTAGAAGTAGCCGACGCTGCCCTGGCGCCGTCCGCCGGTGGTGACGGTCGCGTGGTCGGGCAGCCGGTCGACCATGCCGCTGACCCGCTCCAGCTGGCTCTCGTTGTTGAGCGCGCCGTAGAGCACGTCCTCGTCGTCGGGGAGCCCGGTGCTGGTGTTCTGCGCCTGCTCGGTGAGAGCTGCGACGAAGTCATCGTGCACGCCGGGCCCGGCGAGCACGCGCGTGGCTGCGGTGCAGTCCTGCCCGGCGTTGAAGTAGCCCGCCATCGCGATGCCCTCGGCGGCCTTCTCGATGTCGGCGTCGTCGAAGACGATCACCGGCGCCTTGCCGCCGAGCTCGAGGTGGACGCGCTTCAGGTCGGCGGCCGCAGCGCCCGCCACCTCCATGCCTGCTCGCACCGAGCCGGTGATCGAGACCATCTGAGGCGTCTTGTGCTCGACCAGCCGGCGGCCGGTGTCGCGGTCGCCGCACACGACGTTGAGGACGCCCGGCGGCAGGAACTCCTGGCACAGCTCGCCGAGGAGCGTGGAGCTGGCCGGGGTGGTGTCGCTGGGCTTGAGCACGACGGTGTTGCCGGCCGCCAGCGCCGGCGCGATCTTCCAGATCATCATCAGCAGCGGGTAGTTCCACGGGGTCACCTGTCCCACCACGCCGACCGGCTCGCGCCGGACCCACGAGGTGTGGTCCTCCATGTACTCCCCCGCCGCCTTGCCCTCGAGCACCCGGGACGCCCCGGCGAAGAAGCGGAAGTGGTCGGAGGCGTAGGGCATCTCCTCCGACATCGTCAGCGCGAGCGGCTTGCCGGTGTCGAGGCACTCGACCGCATTGATCTCGTCGACCCGCGACTCGATGGCGTCGGCGATCTTGAGCAGCGCGCGGGCGCGCTCCTTCGGTGTCGTCTCACCCCACGCCTCGAACGCCGCGTCGGCCGCGGCGTAGGCACGGTCGACGTCCTCCGCCCCCGACATCGCGGCGCGGGCGTACACCGCACCGGTGGTGGGATCGAGCACGTCGTAGGTCTGCCCGGACACGCTGTCGACGGACTCCCCGTTGATGATGTTGCGGAACGTGAGGTCGGCCATGGGCGGAACCCTAACCGGCGTCCCTGCGGATTCGGTAGAGCAAAGAGAAGATTTCGACGGATTTCGTCACCGAACCGCCCTCTGGATGCTCATCCGGTCTCTGTCCGAGGCAGCGCTGCGCTCGGCATCACGATGACCGACGCCCATCAGGGTGTGGCCGCTCTCAAGACGCTCCACCGCGTCGTACGCGTCCGCTCGCACGACCGCAGGCCGCCGTCCGTCGTGTCGCGCAGGTACCTCGACGCGAGTCAACGCGTGGTGTCGTTCGGGTTCTCCGAGCCGGTCCACGGCATCGCCACCGGCACGGTCACGGTGACCGACAGCCGGGGGGCGGTCGTCCCGGGAACGTGGTCGTGCACGAGGCTCGACGGATCACGGACCTCGTGCACGACCGGCGCGGTCCGTCTCGCCACGTTCACGGCCGGCGCATCACCCGGCCCGTTCCTCGACACGGTCGACTGGGAGCCGGTCCTCCGTCTCGACGTCCTCGATGCCCACGGCCACCCCTTCGTCGGCACCTCGTCGTCACCCGAGGTCGTCGACTGACGGCTCGTCCCGGCCTAGGGCCGCCGGAACACGCCACGGCCGCCGACCCAGGTCGAGGCGACGCGGGTGGCACCGATCTCCTCCGGCGGGCCGGCGAACGGATCGCGGTCGAGCACGACGAGGTCGGCGGCGTGACCGGGTGCCAGCACGCCGGCGCGGTCGGTGCGATCGCGGCCGTTCACCCAGGCCGATCCCGAGGTGTAGGCAGCGAACGCCGTGGTCAGGTCGACCGACTGCTCGGACAGGAACGGCTCCTCGCCGGCCGGCCCCTGCTCGCCGTACGACGTGCGGTTGACGGCGGTGTGGATCGCGGCGAGCGGATCGGGTGAGGTCACCGGCCAGTCGCTGCCCATCACCAGCCGGGCGCCGGAGCGGCGCAGGTCACCGAACGGGTACTGCCAGGTGGCGCGCTCGGGGCCCAGGAACGGCACCGTCAGCTCCGTCATCTGCTCCTCGTTGCACGCCCACAGTGCCTGGGCGTTGGCCGCGACCCCGAGCTCGGCGAAGCGCGGCACGTCGTCGGGGTGAACGAGCTGTAGGTGGGCGATGTGGTGGCGCAGGTCGCCACCGTGCCCAGCGGCGCGAGCGGCAGCGAAGGCGTCGAGTGCCTCGCGCACCCCCCGGTCGCCGATCGCGTGCACGTGCACCTGGAAGCCCTCGGCCGCCAGCGCGACCACGACCTCCTTGAGCTCCTCGGCGTCGACGAACGAGTGGCCGGAGTTGTCCGTCGCGTGACCGCAGCGGTCGAGGTACGGCGTACCGAGGGCGGCCGTGCCGTTCTCGAGCACGCCGTCCTGCATGATCTTCACGCTCGTCGGCCGGAAGCGTGGGCCGGCCAGCGCCTCACGGCGGTGCACGAGATCCGGGATCTGGTCCAGACCCAGGCTGCGGTCCCACCAGAGGGCGCCGACCACGTCGGCAACCAGCTCGCCGTTGCGGACCGCCGTCAGGTACGTCGGGCCGGAGTCGTCCATGCCGGCGTACGCCCCGACGATCGCGTCCTGCCAAGCCGTGACGCCGAGCGCGAACAGGTAGGCCTGGCCGGCGATCAGCCCGTGGTAGTAGTCCTCGGCGGGCGTGGGCGGCAGCAACCGTGAGACCAGGCCCATCGCTCCCTCGTGCAGGGTGCCGGACGGCGTGCCGTCGGCCAGCCGCTCGATCCGGCCGTCGGGCGGGTCGAGCGTCTCGGCGGTGATGCCTGCCAGCTCGAGGGCGCGGGAGTTGACCCAGGCGCCGTGGTGGTCGCGGTTGGGCAGGAACGCCGGGCGGTCGGGCACGACGGAGTCGAGGTCGACCGCGGTCGGCGTACCGCCCGGGAACGCCGGCATCGACCAGCCGCCGCCGAGCACCCACGGGCCGTCGTGCCGGCCGGCGTACTCCGCGATCGTGGCGAGGTAGTCGCCGCGGGTGCGGCCCTCCGACAGGTCGCAACGCAGCATCTCGAGCCCGCCCTGGATCGGGTGGGAGTGGGCGTCGGTGAACCCGGGAGCCACCAGCCCGCCGGCCACGTCGACGACCTCGACCAGCTCGCCCTCGGGCCGGACGCCGCTACCGGCCGGCCCGAGGTCGCGGACGACGCCGTCCGCGACCAGCAGGTCGTGCGCCGGTAGGTGGCGGTGCCCGTCGAACACGGAGCCGCCCGTGAAGAGCGTGGCCATCAGCGTCCTTCCAGCAGGGGGCCGGCGGGGTCGTGCGAGATGCCGACCTTGGCGGCGGCGAGGCCCGACAGGGCTTCGAGGCAGACCCGGTTGGCGAGGTACGCCGTGATCTCGGCGTGGTCGTAGGGCGGCGACACCTCGACCACGTCGATCCCGGCCACGGGCAGCTCACGGCAGATCCGTCGTACGGCGTCGAGCAGCTGGCGCGAGGAGAGGCCCCCCGGCTCGGGGGTGCCGGTGCCTGGCGCGTGCCCGGGGTCGCAGACGTCGATGTCGACGGAGAGGAACACCGCGTCGCACTCGTCGAGCGCGATCTCGAAGGCCTCGTCGAGGCAGGCCTCCAGGCCGCGCTTGCCGATCTCGGTCATCTCGTAGGAGCGCATGTGCTGGTCGGCCATCCAGCCGAGCGTCTCGGGGCCGGGCCAGTAGCCGCGCAGCCCCATCTGGAGGAAGCGGTCGCCGCGCAGCGCCCCCGACTCGATCAGCCGGCGCATCGGCTGGCCGTGGCCGTACAGGGAGCCGAACTCGATGTCGCCGGTGTCGGCGTGGGCGTCGAAGTGGATCATCGAGACCCGTCCGAAGCCGAGGTGACGGGCCACGCCGGTGGCGTCGGGCAGCGCGATGGAGTGGTCTCCGCCGAGCACCAGCGGGACGGCCCCGGCGGCCGCTACGGCGTACACCGCCTCCTCGAGGGCGTGGAGCGCCCGCTCGATCTCCCCCGGTGGCATCTCGACGTCGCCCATGTCGACGACGGCGAGGTCCTGGAGGGCGTCCACCCGTAGCGCCAGGTGAGGCCGCGAGCCGTCCTGCGGGAGGTAGTCGGTCTGGCGGATCGCCATCGGCCCGAACCGCGTGCCGGGGCGGTGCGACGTACCGCCGTCGAAGGGTGCGCCGACCACCACGACGTCGGCGGCGGCGAGCGCCGCGGCGTCGTCGACGTCGACGGCGGGAACGCCCAGAAAGGTGATGTCGGGGCCGAACTGCGGGCCGTAGCGGGTCATGGAGTAGTCCTATCAGTCCCCAGAAGCTCTAGACCTTCGGATTTCGTCACAAACCACGCCGAACACGACGGATCCGCTTGCCCAAAGCCCCAAGCGGCTTCATCATGGGGACTACCAACACACATGGACGAGGAACCGATACACATGCTCGGTCAGGACGAACACGTCTACGACAACGCCCACCTCCAGCAGGCCGCACGCGACCACCTCTGGATGCACTTCACCCGCCACAGCGGGTACGAGAAGAACGACGTGCCGGTCATCGTGCGCGGCGAGGGCCCCTACATCTACGACAGCTTCGGCAAGCGCTACCTCGACGGGCTGGCCGGCCTGTTCGTCAGCCAGCTCGGCCACGGACGCACCGAGCTCGCCGAGGCCGCCGCCAAGCAGGCCCAGCAGCTGGCCTTCATGCCGCTGTGGTCCTATGCCCACCCGAACGCGATCGAGCTCGCCGAGCGAGTCGCGAACTACGCCCCGGGTGACCTGAACCGCGTGTTCTTCACCACCGGTGGCGGCGAGGCGGTCGAGACCGCCTGGAAGCTGGCCAAGAACTACTTCAAGCTCGTGGGCAAGCCCTACAAGCACAAGGTGATCAGCCGGGCGATCGCCTACCACGGCACCCCGCAAGGAGCGCTGTCGATCACCGGGCTGCCGGGCATGAAGGCACCCTTCGAGCCGCTGGTGCCCTCGACGTTCCGGGTGCCGAACACCAACTACTACCGCGCGCCGTACTTCGAGGACGACGAGAAGAAGTTCGGCCTGTGGGCGGCGAACGAGATCGCGGTCGCGATCGAGAACGAGGGCCCCGAGACCGTGGCCGCCGTCTTCCTGGAGCCGGTGCAGAACTCCGGCGGCTGCTTCCCGCCGCCGCCCGGATACTTCGAGCGGGTCCGCGAGATCTGCGACGAGTACGACGTGCTGCTGGTCTCCGACGAGGTGATCTGCGCGTTCGGTCGGCTCGGCCACATGTTCGGCGCCGAGCGCTACGGCTACCAGCCCGACATGATCACCTGCGCCAAGGGCATCACCTCCGGGTACGCCCCGCTCGGCGCGATGATCGCCAGCGACAAGCTGATGGAGCCCTTCTTGTCGGGCACCGAGACCTTCCTCCACGGCTACACCTTCGGCGGCCACCCGGTCTCGACCGCGGTCGCGATGGCGAACCTCGACATCTTCGAGAAGGAGAAGATCAACGAGCACGTCCGCGAGAACGAGCCGGCGTTCCGCGAGACGCTGGAGAAGCTCAAGGACCTCCCGATCGTCGGTGACGTGCGAGGAGACGGCTACTTCTTCGGCATCGAGATGGTCAAGGACAAGTTCACCAAGGAGACCTTCAACGACGAGGAGTCGGAGAAGCTGTTGCGCGGGTTCCTGTCCAAGGCGCTCTACGACGCGGGGCTCTACTGCCGCGCCGACGACCGCGGCGACCCGGTGATCCAGCTCGCTCCGCCGCTGATCTGCGGCCAGGAGCACTTCGACGAGATCGAGCAGATCCTCCGCGAGGTCCTGACCAAGGCCGGCACCCTGCTCTGACCCAGCACTGACCCGGGCTCTCGAGCCTCGACGCCGCGGCCGGCACTGGCGGGGGCCGCGGCGTCGTCACATCCGCCACACCGCACCCGCGTTCCCTGCGCTTGGTAGGGGTTCCAACCCCTACGAAGCGACGGGATCGCCGGTCGACCGGCGATCCCGACGCCACCCCCGTCAGACGGTGTCGAGGTGTCCGGCGCTCGAGCGGGCGCCGGCGGCGGCGACCACGTAGTCGGGCCGGACGGTGCTCGGATTGGCCAGCGCCTTGATCCGGCGCCGGCTGCGCACCTCGCCACCGACCACGATCAGCACCGAGATGATCAGCATCACCGTTCCGACGACGTTGATCTGCATCGGGATGGTGCGTCTCGAGACGCCCCAGACGTACATCGGGAACGTCGTCGTGGTGCCGGCGTTGAGGTTGGTGATGATGAAGTCGTCGAACGACAACGAGAAGGCCAGCAGCGCGGCGCCCAGGATGCCGGGGAAGACCAGCGGGAAGGTCACCTTCCAGAAGGTCTGCTGCGGCGTGGCATAGAGGTCCGCTGCCGCCTGTTCGAGGGTGTCGCTGAGCCCTGCTAGTCGCGATCTCACGGTGACGATCACGAACGACAGGCAGAACATGATGTGGGCGATCAGGATCGTGTAGAAGCCCAGCTGCCCCGCGAAGCCAGCCGCCACGAACAGCGCCAGCAGCGAGGAGCCCATCACGATCTCGGGTGCCGCCATCGGCAGGAAGATCAAGATGTTGGTCGCCGAGCGGCCGACGAACTGGTGGCGCACCAGGGCGAACGCCGCGAGGGTGCCGAGGATGGTCGCGCCCAGGGTGGCCAGCAGACCGATCGAGATGCTCGTCCGCAACGCCGTGCACATGCTCGGGTCGGCGCAGGGGTGAAGCCAGTTCTGGAACGTGAACTCGTTCCACCGGTAGATCTTCGACTGCTCGCTGGGGAGCTTGTTGAAGCTCATCATCACGACGATCGCGATCGGGACGAACGTGTAGACCAGCACCAGGATGCCCAGCAGCAGCACCAGGTGACTCTTCAACCACCTCACAGCAGGTCCTCCGTCCCGGCGAACTTCACGTAGGCGAAGACCAGTACGACGATCATCGACATCAAGATCACCGACAACGCGGCGGCTGCCGGGTAGTCGTTGGCCTCGGTGAAGAGGGCCTGGATCGTGTTGCCGATCATCCGGGTCCTCGTCGAGCCCAACAGCTGGTCGTTGATGTAGTCGCCGACCGCGGGGATGAAGGTGAGCAGCGTGCCGGAGATGACGCCCGGCAGCGAGAGCGGGAACGTCACCTTGAAGAACCCGATCACCGGGTTGGCGTAGAGGTCGTTGGAGGCCTCGATCAGCCGGTAGTCGATCTTGTCGATGCTGGCGAACAGCGGCAGCACCATGAACGGCAGGAAGTTGTAGGTCAGGCCCATCACGACGGCGAAGGGCGTGTAGAGCAGGTGGCCGTTCGAGCCGAGGATGTGGAGGAACTGCAGCGTGTTCACCACGACGCCGTCGTCGGCCAGGATCAGCTTCCACGACAAGGTCCGGACCAGGAAGCTGGTGAAGAACGGGGCGATCACCAGCACCAGCATCAGGTTCTTCCAGCGGCCGGCCTTGAAGGCGATCGCGTAGGCGAGCACGTAGCCGAGGATCAGGCAGTTGAACGTCGCGATCGCGCCGTAGAAGAGCGAGCGCACGATCTGCGGCCAGTAGGCCTTGAGCACCTCGGTGTAGTTGCTCCACTGGTAGACGACCTCGTAGCCACGGAAGTCGGAGCCGCTGGAGTTGAACAGGCTCGCGGCGAGCAGGGAGTAGAACGGGATCAGGAAGAACAGGAGCAGCCACAACATGCCCGGCCCGAGCAGGAAGTAACCGGTCAGCCCCTTCTTGCGGACGGTCTCGCTCATCGCCCGCGGCTCACTCGTCGTCGATCTGCGAACCGGCCGACGCGTCCTGCGCATGGTCGAGCAGGAACGCGTACTCCGGACGCCACGACAGCTCGACCTGGTCGTTGACCCGGAACAGCCGACGGCGCCCGGTGTTCTGCTCGAAGACCTGGAGCTCCTGGCCCCACGGCATCCGCACGAGGTACTGGGTGCTGACGCCGACGAAGCTGACGTCGGTGACGACTCCGCCCGGGATGGTGTTGCCCGGTGCGTCGAGCGACTCGCCGACGTCACCGATGAGCACCTTCTCAGGTCGGATCCCGACCCAGCCCTGGTTGCTCTCGGCGTGGGTGCGGTCACGCGGGACCGTGACCCCGATCCCCTGCATGTCGACCTGGGTCATCTCCCCGTCGCGCGACTGGATCGTGCCCGCGATCAGGTTCGACTGACCGAGGAAGTTCGCCACGAACGTGGTGCGGGGGTTCTCGTAGAGCTCGTTGGGAGCACCCATCTGCTCGATCACGCCGGCGTTCATCACCGCGATGGTGTCGGCCATCGTCATGGCCTCCTCCTGGTCGTGGGTCACGTGGATGAACGTGGTGCTGACCTCGGTCTGGATCCGCTTGAGCTCGATCTGCATCTGGCGGCGGAGCTTGAGGTCGAGCGCGCCGAGCGGCTCGTCGAGCAGCAGCACCTCGGGCTTGTTGATGAGCGCGCGAGCGAGAGCCACCCGCTGCTGCTGGCCACCGGAGAGCTGCATCGGGCGCTTGCGGGTCTGGCTCCCGAGCTCCACGAGGTCGAGCATCCGGTGCACCTCGTTGTCGAGGTCGGCGACCTTGCGCCGTCGCGGCCCGAAGGCGACGTTCTCGAAGATGTCGAGGTGCGGGAAGAGCGCATAGTTCTGGAACACGGTGTTGACCGGACGCCGGTACGGCTTCTCGAAGGTGATGTCGCGGCCCGCGAGCCGGATCGTCCCCGACGTGGGCGTCTCGAGACCGGCGACCATCCGGAGGGTCGTGGTCTTGCCGCACCCGGACGGCCCGAGCAGGGCGAAGAACGAGCCCGTCGGTACGTCGAGATCGAGGTCGTCGACGGCCTTGAAGGCACCGAAGTCCTTGGTCAGGCCGCGGAGCTCGAGGCCCTCTGCGGTTGCTCCGTCCGTCGGGGAGGCCTCGGTGTGCTCAGCCAGATGTGACATCGGCCCAATCCCTCTCGTATTGGATCTCTTGCTGGTCGTTCAGCGCCATGAAGCCCCACGTCGTCTTGAGCATCTCGTCGGTCGGGAAGATCAGCTTGCTCTTCGCGGCGTCCTTGTCGAGCTTGAGCATCTCCTCCTGGGCTCCCTCGACCGGGCAGATGTAGTAGTTCCAGTCCGCTAGCTGCGCGGCGACCTTCGGGTCGTAGTAGTAGTTGATCCACTCCTCGGCGTTCGCCTGGTGGGTCGCGAGGTTGGGGATCAGCATGTTGTCGGCCCACAGCGACATGCCCTCCTCGGGCACCACGAACTGGATGTTCGGGTTGTCCGCCTGGGCGATGATCACGTCACCGGACCACGCCTCGCAGGCCAGCGTGTTCCCGGAGGCGAGGTCGTTGAGGTAGTCGTTGCCGTTGAACGAGCGCACGTTGCCGTCGGAGACGTATCCGTGCAGCGCGCTGATCGCGTTCTCCCACTCGTTCTGGGTGAACTTCTCCGGGTTCGCATCGATGGTGCGGAGCATGAAGCCCATCGTGTCGCGCATCTCGGTGAGCAGCGTGACCTTGCCCTTGAGGTCGCTGCGGGTGAGGAGCTCGGTGAAGCTCTTCACCTCCTTGGTCTTGTCGGCGTTGTAGGCGATGCCGGTCAGACCGCTCTGCCACGGGGCGTGGTACTTCGCCTGCGGGTCCCAGGGCTTGTTGCGCAGCCGCTCGATGAGGTTCTTGCGGAAGTTCGGCACCTTGTCGGGATCGATCGGCTGGATCCAGCCGAGTCCGATCATCCGGGCGGCCATCCAGTCGGTCATGATGATCATGTCGCGCTTGATCGACTGGCACGACGCCAGCTGGTTCTTCACCTTGGCGTAGAACTCGTTGTTGTCGTTGATGTCGTCGGTGTACTGGACCGAGATGCCGGTCTGCTTCTCGAAGGCCGACACCGTCGACCCGGGCTTGTGGATCGGGTCGATGTAGGCGGGCCAGTTCGAGACGATGAGCTTCTTGTCGGTCGCCGACACGTCGTCCGCGAAGCACGCCGCGGGATCCTGTTGAGCCCCGGAGACCGAGAAGAACGGCAGCTTCAGGGCCGCCAGGCTGGCACCGACGAATGCGGCCCCACCCACTCCTCGGACGACGGTACGACGCGAGACTCCTCCGGGTCCGCCTGCCATGGACACTCCCTCTGCTGCCTTATTTTGTTCGGATCGTGTCATGAGCAGGGGCATGCGACAAGGGATTCCGTGTATCAAATGCCTCGGCACGACGAAATCCTGCAGTAACACGGTGCTGGACCGGTGGTCCTGTGCCTGCCAGCATAGGCAACCATGACGAAGAAGCAGCCTCGGGCAGCGCTCGACGAAGTCTCCAAAGCCATCATCGAACAGCTGCAGCAGGACGGGCGCCGCTCCTACGCCGCCATCGGCAAGGTGGTCGGGCTCTCCGAGGCCGCCGTCCGCCAGCGCGTGCAGCGCCTCATCGACGGCGGGGTGATGCAGGTCGTCGCGGTCACCGACCCGCTCGAGCTCGGGTTCGCCCGGCAGGCGATGGTCGGCGTCCGTGTCAACGGGCCGATGGAGCCGGTGGCCGACGCGCTGGCCGAGCTCGAGGAGGTCGACTACGTCGTGGTGACCGCCGGCTCCTACGACCTGCTGGTCGAGGTCGTCTGCGAGAGCGACGAGCACCTGCTGGAGGTCATCTCCTCGAAGATCCGGCGGATCAACGGCGTGGTCGGCACCGAGACGTTCATGTACCTCAAGCTCCGCAAGCAGACCTACTCGTGGGGTGTGCGCTGAGCCGCGACCCCCGCACGCTGTCCCTGTGGCACGAGACCACCCCGGACGCGTGGACACCTCGCCCAGCCCTGCCCGGTGACCGCGACGCCGACGTCGCGATCGTCGGCGCCGGCTTCACCGGGCTCTGGACCGCCCTCTACCTCGCGCGCGCCGACCCGAGCCTGCGGATCGCCGTGCTCGAGGCCGAGACGGCCGGCTTCGGAGCGAGCGGCCGCAACGGCGGCTGGTGCTCGGCGCTGTTCCCGTCGTCGCTCGAGTCGCTGGCGAAGCGGTCGTCGCGGACCGAGGCGCTGGCGCTGCACGCCGCGATGCGCCACAGCGTCGACGAGGTGATCCAGTCGGCATCCGCCGAGGGAATCGACGCCCACATCGCCAAGGGCGGCACCATCTCCCTGGCCCGGTCGGGCCCTCAGCTGGCCCGGGCCCGCGCGGAGGTCGAGCACGCCAGGCTCTGGGGTCGCGGCGCCGACGAGCTGCGCCTGCTCGACGCCGAGGAGGCCACGGCCGTGCTGGCCGGCACCCACGTGCGGGGCGCGACGTACACCCCCGACTGCGCCGCCATCCATCCCGGCCGACTGGTCCGGGGTCTCGCCGATTCCGTCGTACGACGCGGGGTCGCCCTCTACGAGCGCACCCCGGCGACCGCGATCGCGCCCGGTCGGGTGACCACCCGCCACGGGACCGTGCGTGCCGAGCGCGTGATCCGCGCGACCGAGGGCTACACCCGCACCCTGGCCGGCGAGCGTCGACGGCTGGTGCCGGTGTACTCGCTCATCATCGCCACCGAGCCCCTGCCCGAGTCGGTGTGGGAGCAGATCGGGCTACGCCGGCGCGAGACGTTCAGCGACCACCGCCACCTGATCATCTACGGGCAGCGCACGGCCGACGACCGGCTGGTCTTCGGCGGCCGGGGCGCGCCGTACCACTTCGGCTCGCGGATCCGCCCGGACTACGACCGCGACGAGACCGTCTTCAGCGCACTGCGCACCACCCTGACCGAGCTGTTCCCGGTGCTGCGCGACGTGACCGTGACCCACGCCTGGGGCGGCGCGCTGGGCATCGCCCGCGACTGGACGGCCTCCGTCGGGCTCGACCCCTCCACCGGTGTGGGCTGGGCCGGTGGCTACGTCGGCGACGGGGTGAGCACGACCAACCTGGCCGGCCGCACCCTGGCCGACCTCGTCCTCGGCCACGACACCGAGCTGACCCGGCTGCCCTGGGTGGGCCACCACTCCCGCTCCTGGGAGCCGGAGCCGCTGCGCTGGATGGGGATCAACGTCGGCCTGCACGCGATGACCTGGGCCGACCACGAGGAGGCCCGCACGGGCCGGCAGAGCCGGATCGCGAAGCTGGTCTCGCCGCTGCTGGGCTGAGCGCGGCCGATCCCGGACGGGCTCAGAGCCCGTTCGCGGCAGTGGCGGCAGGCTTGACGGGTTGCACGAGCCAGGCGTCGAAGAACGACGTGAGGTCCTGGCCGCTGATGCTCGTGGCCAGGGTCTCGAACTGCGCCGTCGTCCCGTGACCGTGGCGGTGACCCGACGTCCAGGCCTTGAGCAGGTGCGCGAAGTCGTCGTGGCCGATCCGCTGCCGCAAGGCGGCCAGCGTCATCCCACCCCGCTCGTAGACCGCCCAGTCGAACAGGTGGGTCGACCCGGGGTCGGCGACCGGGAGCGCCCAGAACGACCCGCTCTCGCCGGCGTAGGCCTGGTGCAGCCAACCGGCGGTGTCCACGCCACCGTGGTCCTCGTTCCACAGCTGCTCCATGAAGGTCGCGAAGCCCTCGTTGAGCCAGACGTCGGCCCAGTGGTGCACCGAGACCGAGTCGCCGAACCACTGGTGGGCGAGCTCGTGCACCATCAGGAGGCGGCTCACGCCGAGCGGGTACGTCGGGCGGGTCTGGGTCTCCAGGGAGAACCCGGGGTTGAGCGCGGTGACCACGCCCCCGGTCCGCCCGAAGGGATACCGGCCGAGGTGGCCGCTCAGCCAGTGGACGATGGCCGCGGTGTGCAGGAGGCCCCTCATCGCCGGCCTCTGCCAGCCTCGCGGCAGGTCGCGGGAGACCGCGAGGTAGTACCGCAGACCGTGGGACGTGCCGTGCCGGATCGTGAAGCGGCCCGCCACGAAGAACGCCAGGTAGGTGGCCATCGGGGCCGCCACCCAGTGGTACGTCGCGAGCCCGGCGGCGCGTCGTACGCCCACCAGACGACCGCCGGCCACCACCTGCTTGGTCGCCGGGACCGTGATGTGGAGGTCCATCGACGCCTTGTCGAGCGGGTGGTCGTTCGACGGGAACCACCAGGGCGCCATGTGGGGCTCGTTGAGGGCCATCGCCTCGGTGCCGGTGGCGACCCAGTTGCTCTCGCCGCCCCAGCTCTGGCGCCCGGGGTGGCCGGCGTAGGCGACGCGGACCCGGACGGTCGTGCCGGCCGCGATCGGCTGCGCGGGCTGGATCCGCAGCTCGTGACGCGACGGACGGCTGAAGGAGGACCCACCGGTGGAGAGGTGGACGGCCCGCACCGGCAGCAGGAAGTCGAGGTCGAACGAGGTCAGCGACTCGGTGGTCCGGAGCGTGAGGGTGGTCCAGCCGGACAGGGTGCGGTGGGAGAAGTCGTAGGCGTCGTGGACGTCGTACGACGAGACGTCGATACCGCCGTTGCCGTCGAGTGGGAAGTAGGGGTCGCCGATGCCCGGGGCACCGTCTCCAGGGGCGAGCGCGGCGGTGCCGCCCGTGTCGCGGTGCGGCGGTGGGCCACCGACAGCCGAGGTGACGGGGCCGCTGACCAGCAGGGCGACGGCAGCCAGGAGGACGGCACCACGGGTCAGCACGGCTGCCAACCTAGCCCGGGAATCGAGTTGCGACCCCGAGAACCCCCTGTCACACTCGTCTCGCCCGGTGCCCGACCGGTGCTTCCCGAGAGGAGACGTGACATGACGATCGCTGTCCTCGGCCTGTCCGCAGACCGTCCCTCTCACGACTGGAGCACCTTCACCGATGTATTCGGAGCACTCCCCGAGCGCTGAGTCGCTCGACGCTTTTCTCACCGACAGCTACACCCACGTCGACCCGCTCTCCGGGATCGATCCGTCGTTCGTCTTCGACTTCGAGGCCTACGACGACCTAGGCGACGACCAACGCTGGTCGACCTGGCTGACCGTCGAGCCGCTCTCGCGCGGGCCCGAGCCGCGTCCCGACTGGCTGGTGACCTCCCAGGGGGCCATCGACACCGACCTCGGGATCCTCAAGACCGGCAAGGAGGCCGACGTCTTCCTGCTCGAACGGTCCGACCCGCTCGAGCCCGGCACCGGCGTGGTCATGGCCGCCAAGCGCTACCGCTCACCGGAGCACCGCACCTTCCACCGCTCGGCCTCCTACACCGAGGGCCGCTCGATGAAGCGGTCGCGTGACGAGCGCGCCCTCAAGCGGAAGAGCACCTTCGGCCGCGAAGTCGCGGCGGGCGAGTGGGCGATCTCCGAGTGGGGCGCGCTGGTGCGGCTGTGGAACCTCGGCCTGCCGGTCCCCTACCCCGTGCAGATCGACGGGACCGAGATCCTCATGGAGTGGATCACCTACGACGGTGAGACCGCCCCGCGGCTGGCCCAGACGCGGCCGGAGCCGGCGCTGCTGCAGTCGTACTTCGACCAGCTGCGCGACGCCCTGGCCACGATGGTGCAGGCCGGGATCGTCCACGGCGACCTCTCGGCGTACAACATCCTGGCGGCGGGTCCGCGCCTGGTCATCATCGACCTGCCGCAGATCGTCGACCTGGTCGGCAACCAGAACGGGATGGACTTCCTGATGCGCGACTGCGCCAACATCTGCGGCTGGTTCCGCGCGAAAGGACTCGAGGTCGACGAGCAGGAGCTGTTCGGCGAGCTGATGGCCCACGCCTTCTAGGGGCGCGCCCTAGAGTCGTCGCGTGCGGAAGGTACGGGGGCGGTCGCTGCGCGTCGAGCCCATGGCGCAGGCGCCGTCGATGGACACCAGTGGGGTCCCGGTCGACTGCTACCGGTCGACGCTCTACTCCGCCGATGAGCTGTACGACGCCCCGGCGCACGCCGACTCCCTGGACGAGCGGGCGCACACCTGGGCGCTGCAGCCGCCCACGCCGCGGGACTCGCTGGCCCAGGCCCTGCACGACCATGCCGTCGACGAGGCGCTGACCGCGTGGCTGACGGGGCGGTCGCTGGTCGGCGTGATGGGCGGGCACGCGCTGGAGCGCGACCAGCCGCCGTACGCCGACGCCGCACGGCTGGGAGCCGCGCTCGGTCGCCAGCACACCGTCGTGACGGGTGGCGGGCCGGGCGCGATGGAGGCCGCCAACCTCGGCGCCCGTCTCGCCCACCAGCCTCCCGCCACGCTCGACGAGGCGCTCGCACGGCTGGAGCGCGTGCCGTCGTACCGTCCGTCGATCGATGCCTGGGTGTCGGCGGCGCGGGACGTCGTCGCGCTGGGCGACTCCCCCTCGCTCGGGATTCCGACCTGGTTCTACGGCCACGAGCCGACGAACCTGTTCGCGACCGCGATCGCGAAGTACTTCCGCAACGCGCTGCGCGAGGCGATCCTCCTGCAGGTCTGCGACGCCGGGATCGTGTTCCTCCCCGGTGCGGCCGGGACGGTGCAGGAGGTCTTCCAGGACGCGTGCGAGAACTACTACGCGGCCGAGGTGTCCGTCGCGCCGATGGTGCTCGTGGGCGTCTCGTACTGGACGTCGACGGTGCCGGTGTGGCCGCTGCTGCGTTCGCTGGCCGCCGGGCGGCCGATGGAGCACCACGTGCACCTCGTCGACACCGTCGACGAAGCCGCGTCGTACGTCAGCTCGGGACCCGACCTCTAGGGGAGCCCGACGAGCCCGACCCTGGCGTCAGGCCTCGGTCGCGGCCAGCTGGCCGCAGGCCCCGTCGATCTCGCGGCCGCGGGTGTCACGGACGGTGGTGGGGACGCCGCGGGCCTCGAGACGTCGTACGAACTCGCGCTCGTCGGCGGGGTCGGAGGCGGTCCACTTCGAGCCGGGCGTGGGGTTGAGCGGGATCAGG
This sequence comes from uncultured Actinomycetota bacterium, assembly GCA_963794355.1. GTDB lineage: Bacteria > Actinomycetota > Actinomycetes > Propionibacteriales > Nocardioidaceae > Nocardioides. Next base: position 850,974 of record CAWCDN010000016.1, on the reverse strand, counting down.
TTGACGTGCACCCAGCCCCAGTCGCCGCGCGCGAGCAGCACGTCGGCCAGAAGGTCGGCGCGCCAGGCTTGGTCGTTGATGCCGCGCATCATGGCGTACTCGATCGAGACGCGGCGCTTGGTGACGCGCGCGTAGTTCCAGGCGGCGTCGACGGTCTCGTCGACCGAGAAGCGGGTGTTGATCGGCACCAGCTCGTTGCGCAGCTCGTCGTCGGGTGCGTGCAGCGACAGCGCGAGCGTGACCGGGATGCCCTCGTCGGTCAGCTGCTTGATCCGGGGCACCAGGCCGACGGTGGACACGGTCACGCCCCGGGCGCTCATCCCGAGGCCGGCCGGGGCCGGCTCGGTGAGACGTCGTACCGCGCCGATCACCGCCTTGTAGTTGGCCAACGGCTCGCCCATGCCCATGAACACCACGTTGGACACCCGACCCGGACCGCCGGGTACTTCACCTCGGGCCAGCGACCGGGCGCCGGCGACGACCTGGTCGACGATCTCGGCGGTGGACATGTTGCGCTGGAGCCCGCCCTGACCGGTGGCGCAGAACGGGCACGCCATCCCGCACCCGGCTTGCGACGACACGCACATGGTGACGCGCTCGGGGTAGCGCATCAGCACCGACTCGACCAGCGCGCCGTCGAACAGCCGCCACAGGGTCTTGCGGGTGGTGCCCCGGTCGGCCTCCATCGTGCGGATGGGATCGAGCAGCTTCGGCAGCATCGTCGCGACCAGCTCGTCGCGGTGAGCGGCGGGCAGGTCGGTCATGTCGGCCGGGTCGGAGACCAGGCGGTCGAAGTAGTGGGTCGAGAGCTGTTTGGCCCGGAAGCCCGGCAGCCCCTGCTCGACGGCCAGCGCCGTCCGCTCCTCCAACGAGAGGTCGGCGAGGTGGCGCGGCGGCTTGGCGCGGCCGCGGGGCTCGGACATCACCAGAGGCAGGCTGCGGGCGGGTTCGGACATGGCCCGCTCAGTCTCCCATCGATGAGCGGGCCGTCACGAATCTCAGTAGCCGTTGCCTCGGTACGCCGGAGCGGAGCTGGACGACGAGCTCGAAGCACCACCCGCAGCCTTCACGACCGCGCCGGTCGGCGAGACGGCGTACCAGACGCCGCCGAAGTCCGAGAGGCCCTCACCGTTCACGTCACCGGCATTCTGGTCACCGGAGAACGTGTAGACCGGGTGACCGGCCACCGTGGCGGTCGTGGGGCCGCCGCCCGGCGTCGCGGTGGATCCGAGCTTGACGGCGACACCCGAGCCGGCGCCCGGGGTGACCGCGGGCCACAGTGTCAGGCACGAGGAGTTGCAGGTCGAGTGGTCGGGTCCGTCGGAGCTGAGGGTGTAGACCGTGTGACCGGAAGCGTCGACGAGCACCTTGCCCAGCGACGTGCTCGCGACGTGGAGACCGGCGGCGGCGCCGCTGGCGTTGGCCTTGACGGCCGTGTCGGACGCGGTGCTGTTGCCGCCGCCACACGCGCTCAGCGTGAGGACAGCGGCCGCTCCCACGGCCAGGATGGCAGGGATCTTCATGTGGAACCTCCTCGAAGTGTCATAGAGGAGTACGGCGCGCGGTCGACGCGGCGTTCGAGGATCCGCCTGTGAAGGCCCTGAGAATCGAGGTTCAGCCGTCGAGCTTGACCATCACCCAGATCACCAGGGCAGCCGTCGCGGCGATGACCACGGCCGTGCTGACGATCCCCAGGAACATGAACTGCGCGAAGCGACGGGTCTTGCGCCACACGAGCATGGCGATCGGCACGAGCAATGCGACCAGCACGAGTGGGAACAGCTTCTGGGCGGTCGCGTCGCTGAGCAGGAGACCGAGCAGGGCCGCGTACACGCCCGGCACGATGATGACGTAGGCGACGCCGGTGAAGAAGCCGACCAGACCGGCGAAGGTGGGGTGCGAGCGCTGCCACCAGCTCGGCTCGGGGCCGGTGGGCTCCTCGTCCGGGCTCTCCTCCGCGGGCGGCACCTCGTCGGGCACCGCGTCCGGAGTCTGCTCCCCCGCATGGTCGGGTGACGCCTCGCGTGACTCCTCAGGCGGGGCGGCCGGAGCTTCGTCGTGGGGGCTCGTGAGCGACCCCTCGTCCGGGTCGGCTGGGGTCGCGTCGTCACCGGAACGCGCCTCGGCCTCACTCATGGCGCAAGCATGTCATCCGGGTGGTCCGGCGCCTCGCATTGGAGGAGGTCCGGCATGGCCAGTCGTGACCAGGCCTCGAGATCGGGTGGCGTCCCGCGCAGCGCGGCCACCAGACAGGTCCAGGCAGTGCCGTGCCCGACGAGCACCACGTCGGCCCCGCGATGGGTCTCGAGGAGGCCGGCGACGACGCGCACCACCCGGTCGCGGCACCGCGCCAGCGGCTCCCACCCGTCGTACGCCGGTCGGTCGGGCTCGGTGAACGCGCGTCGGACGACGCCGGCGAAGTCCTCGACCCAGTCGGCGGTGTGGCGCTCGTGCTCCCGCAGGTCGGGCACGATCTCGATCGGAGACTCGGTCAGCAGGCGCGCGGTCATGAACGCCTTGGGCTCCGGCGAGGAGTACCACGCGGCCTCGCTGGGCAGGCGACCGCGCAGGCCGCGCACGTCGTCGTCGTACGCCGGGTCGAGCGACCACGCATGGGCCGGCGTCGACCGGTCGACCAGGGGGCGCCCGTGGCGCACCAGGAAGAGCGTCATCGTCCACCACCTCCCTGCTCCGCCGGTCGTCGACCACCCGTGGGGTGCAGGTCGGCGACGTCGGGTCGACGTCGGGGACCCCAGTGTCTCCTGACGGCCGCCCAAGGGCCGGGAAGGCATCTGGGGCACCGGACGTGCCGGTGCCCCAGATGACCTGACTCGGGCTAGAGGCCCATCAACAGCTGGTTCAGGATCTGGTTGAGCTTGGTGAGCAGCCCAGACAGGGGGCCGCCGCCGTCCAACAGACCGGCTACCGCGCACAGCAGGTTGCCGAGCAGGTTCCCGGCGCCGGACACGGCGACGATGTTGAGCAGCACCTTGTCCAGGTGGATCTTCAGGCCCAGCAGGTTGAGGTTCAGCGGGGCCAGGACGAGGTGCAGGATGCCGCAGCGCGCCTTGGCTGCGGTCACGCCACGTGCGGCGCCGGGCGTGGCGCCGTTCATGGACTTCACCCGGATCGTCCGGACCGCCTGGAAGGTGCGCGTGGTGCCGTCGCCCCGGTGGATGACGCCGCTGACCAGACCACGTGCGCGGAGGTGGCCGTTGTGCTTGGAGAATCCGAGCGGCGTGAAGTAGCCGGTGACGCGCTGGCCCTTGGCGGTCTCGCCCACGATCTTGGAACGTGCGTTCCCACTGGGTGAGTGCGCCACCCGCGTGAACGACGTCCCGGCGGCGCCGGCACCGACGGCGTGGCCGTTGGCAGATGACGCGGGTGAGCCACCGGCGTACAGGAGCATGGTTGCCGTGACGGCCAGCGTGACGAGCACGGAGACCCCGAGTGTGGTTCTTCCCTTGTTTCTGAATGGAGACATGGGACTTCCCTCCGGTTTTCAGGCCCGGCCCGGAGGCCAGGCGAGCCGACTGACTGTCGACGCCCGGACAACGTAAGCAGCATCGGAGCACCGGTCCTCACCGTGAAGGGTGGGTCACGCTCAAACGTTTTCTGAATCGAGAAAACCCCATCCCAGCAAGGGATTCGCGCCCGCCGGCGTGGTGCGGACACACCCCAGCGCCCCACCGGCCCAGGACCCAACATGGGCCTGGTGGGGCTCGAGGTGTGCCTCGGGAACTGCCGTCACCACCCTCACTCACTACAGCGCCGGCGGCTCCGGAAACGTCACGCACATGCGGAGCAGAGCGCCCGCCGTGGCGTGGCCGCAGGTTGCTGCAAACGCCTGGGTCAGAACACCAGGTAGTGCAGCAGCAGCCAGATCGGCGCGATCGTGGCCAGCAGCGAGTCGAGCCGGTCCATCAGGCCGCCGTGGCCCGGGATCACCTGGCTCATGTCCTTGATCCCGAGGTCGCGCTTGATCACCGACTCGCAGAGGTCGCCGAGCGTGGCCATCACGACCGCGATCAGGCCGAGGCAGACCCCGATCCACCAGTCGGCGTCGAGCACCCACACGATCATCGCGATGCCGACGGCGACGCAGAAGACCGTGGAGCCGACGAAGCCCTCCCACGACTTCTTCGGTGAGATCACCGGCGCCATCGGGTGCTTGCCGAAGAGAACGCCGGCGATGTAGCCGCCGATGTCGGAGGCGGCGGTGACCGCGATGAACGTGAACACGCCCTTCACTCCGGCGTCCATCCGGGTGAAGTCGGTGGCGCCGCCCTCGCGGAGCATCAGGGCGACGAACGAGCCGAGGAACGGCACGTAGACGAGGATGAAGACCGACGCCGTGGCGTTCTGCACGTAGCCCGGGACCCCGCGTCGTAGCAGCCAGAGCATGGTGACCAGCGCCGCGACCGCGGTCGCGGTGACGAGGGCGGGAGAGCCCCAGAAGTAGGCGACCACGACCATGATCACGCCGCCGGCCATCAGCGGCTGCTCGGGGAGGTCGATGCCCTTCGCGCCGAAGCCGCGATGGAGCTCCCAGACCGCCACCACCACGGCGGCCGCGACGACCACCATGAAGGCGGTCTTCCAGACGACCAGCGTGACGATGATCAGGGCCACCAGGACGACGGCGCTGGCGATCGCGGCCGGGAGGTTGCGGCCCGCGCGCCCATGGTCCTGGGCGGCGGGCTTCTTGGTGGACGAGGTCATGAGCGGCGGAGTGCTCAGACCTCGAGCAGCTCGGACTCCTTGTGCTTGAGGAGGTCGTCGATCGCGTCGGTGTGCTTCTTGGTCATGCCGTCGAGCCGCTTCTCGGCGCCGGTGACGTCGTCCTTGCCCGCGTCGCCGTCCTTCTCCATCCGCTCGAGCTCCTGCTTGGCGTGACGACGCAGGTTGCGCACGGCGACCCGCCCCTCCTCGGCCTTGTGACGGGCGACCTTGATGTACTCCTTGCGGCGCTCCTCGGTGAGCTCGGGGAAGACGCACCGCAGCAGCTTGCCGTCGTTGGCGGGGTTGACGCCGAGGTCGGAGTCGCGGATGGCGCGCTCGATGTTGCCGATGGCGCCCACGTCGTACGGCGCGACGAGGATGATCCGCGCCTCCTGCGAGGTGAACGAGGCCAGGCTCTGGATCGGGGTCGGGGTGCCGTAGTAGTCGACCATGATCTTGCTGAACATGGCCGGGTTGGCGCGACCGGCGCGGATGGCCGAGAACTCCTCCCGCGTGGTCTCGACGGACTTGTCCATCTTGCCGTCGGCCTCGTTGAGGATGTCCTTGATCACGGCTGGGTCCCTTCCATGGTGAAGCCCGGGCTAGTCGGCGGTGACGAGCGTCCCAATCTTCTCACCCTGCACGATCCGCAGGATGTTGCCCTGCTCCTCGAGGCCGAAGACGATCAGCGGCAGCTTGTTCTCCATGCAGAGCGCGAACGCCGTGGCGTCGGCGATCCGCAGGTTGCCCTGGAGCGCCTCCTGGAAGGTGAGCGTGTCGTACTTGGTTGCCGAGGGGTCGAGCTTGGGGTCGGCGCTGTAGACGCCGTCGACACCCTGCTTGGCCATCAGCACGACCTCGCACTTGGTCTCGAGGGCCCGCTGGGCGGCCACGGTGTCGGTGGAGAAGAACGGCATGCCGGCGCCGGCTCCGAAGATCACGACCCGGCCCTTCTCGAGGTGGCGGATCGCCCGGCGCGGGATGTAGGGCTCGGCGACCTGGCCCATCGCGATGGCGGTCTGCACGCGGGTCTCGACACCCTCCTTCTCCAGGAAGTCCTGGAGGGCGAGGCAGTTCATCACCGTGCCGAGCATGCCCATGTAGTCGGCACGGGCGCGGTCCATGCCGCGCTGCTGCATCTCGACGCCACGGAAGAAGTTGCCGCCTCCCACGACCACGGAGATCTCGATCCCCTCCCGCACGACCTCGGCGATCTCACCGGCGATCCGGTGCACGACGTCGGGGTCGACCCCCACCTTCCCGCCACCGAAGACCTCTCCGGACAGCTTGAGCAGGACGCGGTGGTAGGTGGTCACAGGGCGGCTCCTTCGCGAGCTCCGGCGGAGACGGAGAGAGGCCGGTTGCGGATGCTCGCGTGAGTCATGCGCAACCGGCCTCCCCGTAAGACTGGGCGGTCGATCAGCCGTCGGCCACCAGGCCGCACCCTACTGCGTTCAGGCGCCGACCTCGAAACGGGCGAAGCGCTTGACGGTGGTGCCGGCGTCGTCGAGGACGGCCTTGACCGACTTCTTGTTCTCGGTCACCGACGGCTGCTCGAGGAGGACGACCTCCTTGAAGAAACCGTTGAGGCGGCCCTCGGTGATCTTGGCGATCGCCTGCTCGGGCTTGCCCTCCTCGCGCGAGGTCGCCTCGGCGATCTTGCGCTCGTGCTCGACCACGTCGGCCGGCACCTCGTCGCGGGTGAGGTACTGCGGCCGCATGGCCGCGACCTGCTTGGCCGCTCCGCGTGCGGCGTCCGCGTCGCCGTCGTACTCGACGAGCACGCCGATCGCCGGCGGGAGGTCGGCCGCGCGCTTGTGCAGGTAGGCGACGACGGGGCCGTCGAAGTGGACGTACTCGCCGATCTCGATCTTCTCGCCGATGGAGACGGCGAGGCCCTGGACGATCTCGTCGACGGTCTCGTCACCGGCCTGGACGGCGTTGAGGGCCGCGAGATCGGCGGGCTTGGCCTCGGACGCGGCGTCGGCGATCCGCTGGGCGGCGGCGATGAAGTCCGGGCTCTTGGCCACGAAGTCGGTCTCGCACTTGAGCTCGAGCAGCACGCCGGCGGAGTGGGCCACCAGCCCGGCGGTCGCGGTGCGCTCGGCGCCGCGCTTGGCCGCCTTCGCTGCGCCCTTGGTGCGCAGGATGTCGGTCGCGGCGTCGAAGTCGCCGTCGGCCTCGTCGAGCGCCTTCTTGGCGTCCATCATGCCCGCGCCGGTCATGTCGCGGAGCCTCTTGACGTCCGATGCGGTGAAGCTGGGCATCGTTCCTGCCTTTCGGGGTTGTCAGCTGTACGCCGTGAGCTGGCCCGCCCGTCACGGGGCGGGCCGCCCTACGGCGTGGGGGTGGCGCTCAGGCCTCGACGGTCTCGCTGTCGGTGCCCTCGGCGGCCGCATCGGTGCTGGTCTCGGCGTTCGCGAACCCGGCGGCCTCGGCGGCCTCGGCGGAGCGGAACCAGACCTCGGCGATGGTGCGGCCGTACCAGGGGCTGCTGGGGGCGTGGAACTTCATGGAGTTCTTGTTGCCCTTGATCTCGAAGCCCTCGGGAGCCGAGCCGTCCTCGAGCGGAGCGGCGGAGTCGGCACCGAACTCGCCCTCGGTGGCCGGCGCCGTCTCCACGACGGCCTCGGTCTCCACGGTGGCGGGTGCGGTCGTCTCGGCCTCGATCACGGCGTCGGTGGCGACGGGCTCCTCGAGCGGGGCCTCAGCGGTCTCGGCGGCGACCTCGGTCGACTCGGCGGCCTCGGAGGCGGCACCGGTGCTCTCGGCGGCCGGAGCCTCCGTCGCGGCGTCGCCACCGGTGGCGGCAACGGCGGCCTTGTCTGCCTCGCCGCCCAGGAGCTCGCGCTCCCACTCGGCCAGCGGCTCCTCGGCGCCCACGGCGGCCTCGGCGGCGCCGTCGGTCTTCACACCGGAGCGGGCGATCAGGCCCTCGGCGACGGCGTCGGCGACCACGCGGGTCAGCAGGCCGACGGCGCGGATGGCGTCGTCGTTGCCCGGGATCGGGAAGTCGACGAGGTCGGGGTCGCAGTTGGAGTCCAGGATCCCGATGATCGGGATGTGGAGCTTGCGTGCCTCCTCGACGGCGAGGTGCTCCTTGTTGGTGTCGACGATCCACACCGCGGACGGCGTACGGCTCATCTCACGGATACCGCCCAGCGACTTGTTGAGCTTGTCGCGCTCGCGGCGCATCTGCAGCAGCTCCTTCTTGGTGCGGCTGCTGCCGGCAACGTCCTCGAAGTCGATCTCGTCGAGCTCCTTGAGGCGGTTGATGCGCAGGTGCACGGTCTGGAAGTTGGTGAGCATGCCGCCCAGCCAGCGCTGGTTGACGTAGGGCATCCCGACGCGCGTCGCCTGCTCGGCGATCGCCTCCTGGGCCTGCTTCTTGGTGCCCACGAACATGATGGTGCCGCCCTTGGCGACCGTGTCCTTGATGAAGGCGTAGGAGCGGTCGATGTAGGCCAGCGACTGCTGCAGGTCGATGATGTAGATGCCGTTGCGCTCGGTCATGATGAAGCGCTTCATCTTGGGGTTCCAGCGACGGGTCTGGTGCCCGAAGTGCACGCCGCTCTCGAGCAGCTGGCGCATGGTGACGACTGCCATGAAGTGTTCTCCTGTGTGGGGAGGGCAGACCCGCTCGCAAGCAGGCGTGCGCTCCTGGGTTTTCAGTTCTGTGCGGTCGGCGGTTGCCGGTCGCCCTGACGCCTGCGCGCGATCCGACCCGGCCTGATGACTCTTGGCCGGGACCGAGGATCGTCGCCCACGGGTGGTCGGCTGCCGGAGAGGCGGCCGTCGCGGTCTGCGGACGTGCGAAGTCAGTCCCCCGAAGGACTGCTCCAGCCAGGATAGTCGAGCGTCGGGTCCGCAGCGAATCAGCGGGTGGCGATGCTGCGTACGGCCCGCCTGCCGTCCACAGCCGGCTCCCCGGACGGCCTCGTCCACCGCCCTCCGCCCGCCCGCCGTACCCGCTCGCGACCTCCGGGCACCGTGAGGGCATGCGGATCTCACCCCCCTCCCCGATCCGGGTCCACGGGCCGGCGCTGAGCGCTGTCGTCGCCGTGCTGACGGCCGCGTTGCTCTCCCTCGCGTGCCAGGCCGGTGCGCTCGGAGTCCCCGTGGACCCGGTTCCGGTCGGGGTGTGGCCGCTCCAGCCGCAGCCCCAGGTCGTGCGGGCCTTCGACCCACCCGACACCCCCTTCGGCTCCGGTCACCGCGGCGTCGACCTCGCCGGCTCGGTGGGTCAGCCGGTCCTGGCTGCCCTCGCCGGCCGGGTCACATTCGCCTCGCTCTTGGCGGGCCGCGGGGTGGTCGTGGTCGACCACGGCCCGACCCGTACGACGTACGAGCCGGTCGCCGCCGACGTCACCGTGGGCCAGTCGGTCCCGCGCGGCGGACGGATCGGCACCCTCCTGCTCGCCGGCTCCCACTGCTTCCCACGCGCCTGCCTGCACTGGGGCTGGCGTCGCGGAGAGACCTACCTCGACCCCCTGCTGCTGGTCGGCGGGGGGCCGATCCGGCTGCTCCCGCTGTGGCGCGACCAGCCGGTGGGCGGTGTGACGCCCCTGGTCCCTGCCCTTCCGCTGGCTCGCGTCGTCGCCCAGCTGTTCGGGTTCGGCCTCGAGGCGCCCGCGCAGGTGCCCCGGTCGCCCCCGCGGGAGAGGCCGCGCCTGCCAGCCGTGCGGCCGCGCGCCATGCGCCCGCTGCTCCTCTAGGAGTCAGGCGCGGGGATGCGCCTGGCGATACGCCTGGCGCAGCCGGTCGGTGCTGACGTGGGTGTAGAGCTGCGTCGTCGCCAGCGACGCGTGGCCCAGCAGCTCCTGCACCGACCGCAGGTCGGCACCCCCCTCGAGCAGGTGGGTCGCGGCAGTGTGTCGCAGGCCGTGCGGTCCGATGTCGGGAGCGCCGGGCACGTCCGCGATCCGCCGGTGGACGAGCGTGCGCACTGCCCGCTGGTCGATCCGACCACCGCGGGCACCGAGGAAGAGCGCGGCTCCGGCTCCGGGAGCGAGGAGCTGGGGTCGGCCGCGGGTCAGCCAGGCGTCGAGGGCGTGGGCGGCGGGGTGACCGTAGGGGACGGTGCGCTCCTTGCGGCCCTTGCCGAGCACCCGGGCGACCCGGCGGGAGGCGTCGAGGTCGTCGATGTCGAGGGCGACGAGCTCGCCCACCCGGACCCCCGTCGCATAGAGCACCTCGAGCATCGCGGTGTCGCGCAACCCCAGCGGACTGCCGTCGTCGGCCAGCCGCGCCGCCGCGGTCACCAGCTCACGCGCCTCGTCCTGGCGCAGCACAGGTGGCAGGGTCTGGTGTGCCTTCGGGGAGCGCAGGCTGGCCCCGACGTCGGTCGGGATGCGTCCGGTGCGGGCCAGCCAGGCCGTGAACACCCGGACCGCCGTGGCACGCCGGGCCAGGGTGGTGCGGGAGCGCCCGGTCACCTGCTGGTGGGCCAGCCAGCTGCGCAGGGTCCGCAGGTCGAGCTCGGTGAGCTCGGTCCGTCCGAGCCGTTCCGCGTGCTCGAGGAGGCTGGCGACGTCGGAGAGATAGGCCCGGACCGTGTGGGGGGCCAGGTCACGCTCGGAGACCAGGTGGCGCTCGTAGTCGACCAGCACCGCCGGCAGGTCCCGGGTCGGGCTCGCCATGCGGCCACTGTAGGTGCGCCCGGTGCCCGGCCGGGCTCGGCTCGCCGCGCGGGTGCACCCCGCCACCGGAACCGGAACCGGGATCGGGCAGCGGGGCCGGGCTCACGTGCTCGCCGCGGGGGTCAGCCGCCAGCCGCCCTCGACCAGCTCGACCAGGCCGCCTCCGTCGAGGCGCCGGAGCGCGGCTTGCACGTCGAGCAGCGCGAGCCCGGCCGTCGCGGCGATCGAGACCACCGAGGCGGGGCTGGCGATCGGCACGGCGTCGAGGACCCGGGCATCGCGCGGTGGCAGCCCGTCGCGGGATCGGGTCTCCGCGCGGGGTGGTGTCGCGAGGTGGGCGCCCGCCTCGCCGACCTGCTCGAGCACGTGCTCGCCGTGGGTCACCAAGGTGGCCGCGCCGCTGCGGATCAGCTCGTGCACGCCCTGCGACTGGGCGCTGGTCACCGGCCCGGGCACCCCCATCAGATGCCGGTTGAGGCGGATGGCCCAGCTTGCGGTGTTGAGGGCGCCGCTGCGCGCCGCGGCCTCCACCACGACCGTGCCGATGGTCAGGGCAGCGATGATCCGGTTGCGGCTGAGGAAACGGCCCCGAGTCGGCGCGCAGCCGGGCGAGACCTCGGCGATCACCGCCGAGGTCCGGCCGAGGTGGTCGAGCAGGTCACGGTGGGCGGTGGGGTAGGCGCGGTCGGCGCCGCACGCCAGCACCGCGATGTCGGACCCGTCGACCCCGAGCGCACCTCGGTGGGCCGCTTGGTCGATCCCGAAGGCGGCTCCGGAGACCACCGGGTGACCGGCCCGCACCAGGGTCGCTGCGATGCCGGCGGCGACCTCGGTGCCGTAGGTGGTGGCCGAGCGTGACCCGACCACCGCGACCGCTCGGCTCAGCTGGTCGAGCCGGGTCGGCCCCTTCACCCACAGCCCCAACGGTGGGCCGCCACGATGGTCGAGGGCCGCGGAGTGCATGAGGTCGTCGAGCTGGCGTGGCCACTCGGCGTCACCGGGAACGACGTAGCGCAGACCGAGGCGAACGCCGTGGGCGAGGTCTGCCCGGGCATCGAGAGCGTGGAGCCTGGACGCGACGTCACGGGCCGCTTCCGTGGGCTGAGCCGGGTCGCTCAGCGCCTCGAGGAGCCTCACCGCACCCACCTGGGCGACCAGCCCGGCGATCCTCGGGTCGCCGGGCTCGGTCAGCCGGGACAAGGCGACCCGGGCGAGCCGGTCGGCGTCGCTCACGAGACCCGCCGCGCGACCACGGCGTCGACCAGCGGCTCGCCGAGCCGCAGGCGCAGGGCGGTGTCGACGTCGCGCAGGCTGGGGCTGTCGGCACCGCGCAGGTCGGCGACCGTCCACGCCAGGCGATGGACCCGCACGGCGCCGCGGCGGCTGAGCCGGCCCGCCAGCACCTCCTGGTCGAGACGGGCCCGGCCGGCGTCGGGCAGGGGCCAGTCGCGGGCCAGCGGGGCGCTGGGGACCTGGGAGTTCAGGCGCCACTCACGACCGGCGTACCTCACGTGCTGTCGCCGACGCGCCGCCGCGACCCGCTCGCGCACCTCGGACGAGCTCTCGCGGCGCTCGCCGAGCAACGTGTCGTCGGGCACGGTGGGCGGCAGGACGTGGCGCAGGATGTCGATGCGGTCGTGGACAGGACCGGTGACGCGTCGGGAGTAGTGGTGGCGCTGCTGCTGGGAGCAGGTGCAGCGGTTGCCGGAGTGGGTCGGGGTGTACTCACCGCAAGGACAGGGGTTGCACGCCATCACCACCATCCCGCGGGCGGGGTAGGTCGCGGACTCCTCTCCGCGGGCGATGGTCACCTCGCCGCTCTCGAGCGGCTGACGCAACGCGTCGATGACGTCGCTGCGGAACAGCGGGAACTCGTCGAGGAACAGCACGCCGCAGTGGGAGCGGCTCACCTCACCGGGGCGAACGCGCCCGGTGCCGCCGCCGAGGAGGCTCGCCTTGCTCGCGTCGTGATGGGGCGCGAAGAAGGGTGGGCGGACGATCAGGTCGTCGCCCGGCTCGAGAGCGCCGGCCAGGGAGTGGATGGCGGTGAGCTCGAGTGACTCCTCGACCGACAGGTCGGGCAGGATGCCGGGGAGTCGCTCGGCCAGGGACGTCTTCCCGGCGCCCTTCGGCCCGGAGAGCATGAGGTGGTGCCCGCCGGCGGCCGCGACCTCCATCGCGTACTTCACGTCGGGGACCCCGGACAGGTCGGCCAGGTCGTGCTCGCTGAGGCGCCTGGACCCACGCCACTCGATGAGTCGGCTGCCCGACATCGGGGCCACCGGGGCCGCCTCCGGCACCGGCTCGCCCCTGAGCTCCGCGCGGACCTGGCCCAGGGAGCGCATCCCGAGGACGGTCACGCCGGGCACCATCGCCGCCTCGCGCGCCTGGGGCTCCGGCACGATCACCCGGTCGAAGCCGCGACGCGACGCCGCCATCACCATCGGCAGCACCCCGGGCACCGAGCGCAGGCCTCCGGTGAGGGTCAGCTCGCCGATCACGAGGGTGTCGGAGAGGGACGCCTGGGTGAGGTCGCCGCACGCGGCGAGGACCGCCAGGGCGATCGCCAGGTCGAAGTGGGTGCCACGCTTCACGAGGTCGGAGGGAGCCAGCAGGATCGTCACCCGCCGGGTGGCCGGCCACAGCACCCCGGAGTTCGAGACCGCCATCCGGCACCGGTCGCGCGCCTCGTGGAGCGTGGCGTCGGGTCGACCGACCAGGGTGGTGCCGGGGCTGCCGGGCGAGACGTCCGCCTGTACGTCGATCAGGTGTCCCAACGCCCCCTGGAGGGCCACGGTGTGGGCGGTGGCCAGCGCCATCAGGCCAGACCCCGCACGTGGTCGATCTCCGAGGGCCCACGCCGCGGCCGGAGGACGGCGACAAGGTCGATGCGGGTGTCCGCCGGCCGGACGTCGTGCGCCTCGGCCCACAGCAGACCCAGGCTCTTGAGGCGGGCCAGCTTCGCGGGCGTGACCGCCTCGTGCGGAGTGCCGCAGACCGAGGACGTGCGGGTCTTGACCTCGCACACGACGAGCACGTCGCCGTCGCGCAGCACCAGATCGATCTCGCCCGACGGGCACCGCCAGTTGCGGTCGAGCACCACCATGCCGAGGCCGATCAGGTGGCGCGCGGCGAGATGCTCGCCGTAGCGCCCCAGGGCCAGGCGCGCGTCGGCCGGGCCGGCGCCGTTCCGAGTCGTCATGCGATCAGGGTGGCGTCGGGCCTACCCGGGGTGGCACGCACGAACCCGACCCTGTGGATCAGTCGCGCGCTGCACCCTCCTGTGGACGAGAAGCGGCCCCTCGACGGTCCGCCAGCCGCCCTTCACCTTGGTCTAGACCGGGCCCTGTGGGGCAAGGCAAAGATTGCCGAAAACGCCTACGCGGTGCTCCGTCGCGTCCTAATGTCGCTGACGCACAGTGGGGGCACCTGTGCTCGCGACCCGGGTGGTCGCGGTCGACACGACGGGCGGAAGTGCGGATGAGCAGGTTCGCAGGATGATGCGACGAAACCGACGCCGACACGACATCGGTCGTGGGCGAGGGGACTCACGTCCCGTGCGCCGCTTGCGCGACCAACGAGGTGCCGCGGCGGTCGAGGCGGCCCTGCTGACCCCGATGCTGGCGCTCGTCCTGTTCGGCATCATCGAGATGTCGCTGTACATGCGCGACGTGGTGTCGGTCTCCAGCTCCGTGCACGTGGGTGCTCGGATGGCCTCCACCCAGGCGAACGCCGGTCCTGCGACGTGCACCCCCGCCCCCTGCACCCCGCCGACGGCACCCGCTCTCGCCCAGTACGCCGCGAACGCGATGCAGCAGGCCGGCATGGCCATGCCGCAGGACCAGATCAACTGGGTGATCGTCTACAACGCCAACACGGCCGGCTACCCGATGCCCAACGGCAACACCTCGGCGAGCTGCGGCACCGACTGCGTCAAGTACGTCTGGAACGCCACCAAGAACCAGTTCGTGTACTCCAGCGGCTCGTGGGCGTCCGCCTCGATCAACGCCTGCATCAACGATCCCAACCGGATGTCGGTCGGCATCATCTTGAACGCCAAGCACCCCTGGATCACCGGTCTCTTCGGCAACAACGCCACCATCCAGGAGCGCACCGTCATGCAGTTCGAACCGCTCACCAGTGACTCGTGCAAGCCCGGCACCCCGAACGCGCACTCATGAGCATCCGCAGCCGCCTTCGCAGGCGCCACGACGAGCAGGGCTACATCGCCATCGTGGCGGCGTTCTTCTGTGCCGCGCTGATGATGCCGCTGTGCGCCATGTCGGTGGATGTGTCCGTCTGGTACGTCGAGGTGCAGCGCGTGCAGAATGCCGCCGACGCCGCGGCGACCGCCGGGGTCACCTACCTGCCCGACGATTTCGCCTCGGCCAAGGCGACAGCGATCACCGTGGCCGGCCGCAACGGCTACCCGAACTCCGGGACCTCGTCGGTCTCGGTGTCCATCGGTGACAAGCCGACGCAGCTCGTGGTGACGATCGACAGCCGGATCAAGAATGCCTTCGGGTCCGCGTTCGGTGTCGGCGACCAGACCATCGAGCGCTCCGCGACGGCCGACTTCAACGGGCCGGTGCTGATGGGCAGCCCGTGCAACACCTTCGGCAACGAGCCGCCAGGCACGGGCTCGACCGACCAGCACGGCCCCGCGTCACCCACGAGCCAGATCATCGCCCCCTCGGGCGGGGCCCAGTGCACGAGCAACCCACAGATGTGGGGCGCGATCGCGGGTCCCGAAACCCCCAAGGGCAACGGCGACGAGTTCATGACCCGCACGTGCAACACCGGGAACGCCGCCTGCACCGGGACCACGAACGACGAGTTCGATCCCCAGGGCTACTTCTACATCGTGCGTGTCGCGTCCGCAGCGGTGGGCACCCCGGTCACGCTCCAGATCTATGACCCGGCGTGGGTCGAGAACGGTGACATCTGCGACGTCGGGCCGAACGGCACCATGACGGACCCCATGAACAACTACACGCCGGACGGCACCACGCGTTACCTGAAGACGCCCTCGGGCGGGTCGCCCAACAACTTCTGCACCGGCGACGTCAACAACGGCACCGCCAACGTCAGCGGCGTCACCACGTCGTACGACCTGCGCAACCCGACCGACACCTACAACCCCAAGATCACCACCCCGGTCAGCGGGTGCGTGCGTCAGTACCAGCCGTACTACGCCGCCGCGTCCGGCACCAAGACCGGCAGCTTCTCCGGTGTCACCAACACGACCCTCGACAAGACCAAGACCGCGACGTACAACGACGATCTCGCGAAGGTCTACCACCAGTGGGTGAAGCTCTGCACGTTCACGCCGAGCAAGGCGGGCGACTACTACCTGCAGATCCGCACCAACGTCGCACTCGGTGGCACCTCCGATGGCGAGGGCGGCTACCAGAACAACCCCAAGGTCTACTCCCAGACCGGCGACGACACCGCCGTGACCGGGAGCGGCAACAACAGGTTCGCGATCCGCGCGACCGGTTCGGCGCGCGGCTCGGTCTCGATCGCCGGCTTCCAGGCGATGTCGATCTACGCCAACTACAACGGCGCCAACACGACGTTCAACCTGGTGCGGGTGATTCCCGCGGCGGCCACGAAGACGCTCAACATCGGCTTCTACGACGTGGGCGACGCGACCAACCCGGGCACCGTGCAGGTGCTGCCGCCGCTCGACTTCAACGGCGGTGCCGCACTCACCAGCTGCACCGGTTCGGGTGTCGTCACCGGCGCGATCCCCAGCTGCAAGCTGACGAACGTCAGCAGCGGCTCGGGCTGGAACGGGCAGTACGAGAACATCAAGATCCCGATCCCGAACACCTACACGTGCAACTGGGCCCAGGCGGGTGGCTGCTGGTGGCGGCTCGTGGTCAACTTCCCCGGCGGAGTCAGCGACACGACGACGTGGACGGCCAACATCGACGGCGACCCGATCCGACTGATCAAGTAGCCGAAGAGCTCACGCCTTGGGCGGGTCGATGTCCTGGGGGCTGAGCTCCTCGACGTTGACGTCCTTGAAGGTCAGCACCTTGACGTTCTTGGCGAAGCGGGCCGGCCGGTACATGTCCCACACCCAGGCGTCGGTCATCGAGACCTCGAAGAAGACGTCACCGCTCTCGGTGCGGGCCTTCACGTCGACCTGGTTGCAGAGGTAGAAACGGCGGTCGGTCTCCACGACGTACTTGAAGATGCCGACGACGTCGCGGTACTCGCGATAGAGGGTGAGCTCCATCTCGGTCTCGTACTTCTCGAGATCCTCGGCGCTCATGCTGACTCCCCTCGTGGCCGGCTGGTCCCGACCCTAGTGCTGTCGACCAGGTCGGCGACCGAGGGCTCACCGGTCTCGACAGGCTCGACCGACGGAGGAAGCGGCTCCATCGACGTCGGGGGCGGCTCGACGGACGTGGGCAGCGGTTCGAGGCCCGCGGCCCGGCGGACGTTGACGAACCGCATCCGGTGCTGCGGGCAGGGGCCGTGCTCGAGGAGGGCGGCGTTGTGGACGTCGGTGACGTAGCCCTTGTGCGTCTTGAAGTCGTACGACGGGTGGTCGCGGTCGAGGGCCACCATGATCCGGTCGCGGGTCACCTTGGCCACCACCGACGCGGCACTGATGCACGCCGCGACCCGGTCGCCCTTCCAGATCGCGAGCCCGGGCCGGCCGAGCCCGTCGACGGGGAACCCGTCGGTGAGCACGTACTGCGGTGACACGTCGAGCAGCGCCACAGCCCGGCGGAGCGCCTCGATGTTGGCCACGTGCATGCCGAGCCGGTCGCACTCGTCGGACTCGATCACCACCACCGACCACGACAGCGCACGCTCGAGGATCTGGTCGTAGCAGCGCTCGCGCGCCTTCTCGGTGAGGAGCTTGGAGTCGGCCAGCCCGGGGATCTCGCCGCCCTTCCCCGGCCGGAGGATCGCAGCACCCGCCACCAGCGGACCGGCGCACGCGCCGCGTCCGGCTTCGTCGACACCGGCGACGAGATCCATGCCGACGCGTCGCAGCGCCCGCTCGTAGCCGTAGAGCCCGGCGTCACGCCGGACGGTGGCTCCGTGCGGCAGCCTCGTCATGAGCCGTTCGGGACGCCCGCGAAGTCAGCGGGGCGGTGCAGCAGGTGGAATCGGCTCTTGGGCCACAGCAGCACGAACACCTTGCCGACGACGTCATCGACCGGGACGTAGGGATCGGGGGTGCAGTCGGTCGACGACGCCTTGGGCTGGCACAGGTGCATGCTCGAGTCGTCGGAGTTGTCGCGGTTGTCACCCATCACGAACACCGAGCCATCCGGAACCGGGCCCGCCGACCAGTTGCAGGTGGTGGTCATCGGCCCGTTGCACGCCATCCCGGGCGTCTGCTTGACGTACCCACCCTCGTCGAGCGGATGGCCGTTGACGAGGATCCGGCCCTGCTTGTCGCAGCAGCGGATCCGGTCGCCGGCGACGCCGATCACCCGCTTCACGAGATGGCCGCCCGACGGGTAGAGGCCGACCTTGGCCATCAGCTGGCCGATCGGGTTCGTCGGACCCGCGTCCTCGCCCTCGCTGAGCCAGCCGCCGGGGTCCTTGAACACCACGACGTCGCCGCGCTGCGGCGTACCCCCGAACCAGTAGGACATCTTCTCGACCAGGATCCGGTCGTTCTTGACCAGACCGGGCTCCATCGACTCCGACGGGATGTAGAACGCCTGCACGAAGAACGCCTTGATCACCACGGCCAGCACGACCGCGATCGTGAGGAGGAGCAGCGTCTCCTGCCACAGCGGGAGGTGCTTCTTGGTCCGCTCGGGAGTGTCCTGCTCCGGCGCGTCGACCGACGTGGCGGTGCCGTCGTCGGTGCTCATGCGAGCTCACCGCGACGACCCGAGAGCGGCGAGGAGGGGCAGGGGGTGGTCACGACGAGAGCCTAACGAGTGGGTGGCGATCAGGAGGCGGGGATGCCCGCGAAGTCGGCGGGTCGGTGCAGCACGTGGAAGCGGCCCGCGGGCCACAGCAGCACGACCACCTTGCCCACCACGTCGGAGACCGAGACGAACTCGCTGCCGCGGCCGCAGAACGGCGCCCGCGGATGGCACAGGTGGTACGCCGAATCGGCCGAGTCGCCGCGGTTGTCGCCCATCACGAACAGGTGGCCGGCCGGGATCGGGCCCGACGTCCAGTTCTCGTGGCAGAGGTTCACCTCGGGGCCGTTGCACTTCAGACCCTTGGCGAGGTAGGACGTCTCGTCGAGCGGATGCCCGTTCACCGAGATCCGTCCCTGCTTGTCGCAGCAGTGCACGGTGTCGCCGGCGACACCGATCACCCGCTTCACCAGGTGGCCCCCGGCCGGGTAGAGCCCGACCTTGACCAGGGCCTTGCCGATCAGGCTGGACGGCCCCGCATCGTCCGCCTCCGGCAGCCAGCCGCCGGGGTCGGCGAACACGACGACGTCACCGCGCTGCGGCGAGCCACCCCGCCAGTACGACGGCTTCTCGACCAGGATCCGGTCGTTCTTGATCAGCCCGGGCTCCATCGAGCGCGACGGCACGTAGAAGGCCTGCACGAAGAAGGACTTGATGACGACAGCCAGGACGATCGCCCCGACCAGCAGCAGGACGGTCTCCAGCCACAGCGGAAGGGCGTGCGTACGCCGGCCGCGCGTGGGCGGCGAGTCGACGGCGCTCAAGACAGGTGGTCGCGGGCCGCTCAGGCCTCGCGGCGCTCCTTGATCTTGGCGGCCTTGCCGCGCAGGTTGCGCAGGTAGTACAGCTTCGCCCGGCGCACGTCACCGCGGGTCACGATCTCGATCTCCTCGAAGATCGGCGAGTGGAGCGGGAAGGTGCGCTCGACACCCACGCCGAAGGAGACCTTGCGGACGGTGAAGGTACGGCCGATGCCCGACCCCTGGATCCTGATCACGACGCCCTGGAAGATCTGGACGCGGGAGCGCGTGCCCTCGGTGACCTTCACGTGCACCTTGACGGTGTCGCCGGCGCGGAACGGCGGGAGGTCGTCGCGCTTGGCGGCGTTGCCCAGTTCGGTGATGAGGTTGGTCATGTCTCTCCTCGCGGGTGCCACAGGTCAAGCGCGGAATCTCGGGTGGTGCGGGGTGTCCGGTCGGCCAGTCGTGGGCGCCGGCGGCGTCGTACTCCCCCTGTGGCAGGAGAACGTCGCAGACCCCGTTCCGTGGTGACGGGCAGGTGATCCTTCGGCCGACTGGGCCGAGGGACGAGTCTGCCACAGCGCGGCGGTCCCGTGTGAATCGAGACCGGACCACGCTACGCTCCCTCAGACCCCGGGCACCGTCCCGTCTCCCGCCCTCCGCCGCGGCACCGTCCGCGTCGTACCACCGGGGCGTTCCTCGACCAGGAGACTGCGATGACCGCACCCCGTCCGTTCCGCCTCGGCCGTGCCGCCCCCGGTGTGCCGGTCCGCGACCTCGACACCGCCCTCGCCTTCTACGTCGGGGTGCTGGGCATGACCGAGACCTTCCGGAACGGCGACCCCGTCGGGTTCGTCATCGTCGAGCGCGACGACGCGGAGATCCACCTGACCCTGCAGCCGGCCCACCGGGCGACGACAGCGAACGTGCTCCACCTGATGGTCGACGACGCCGACGCCCTCCACTCCCACCTGCAGGAGCACGGCGTACGCATCGTCAAGGGGATCCGCGACGCCGACTACGGCATGCGCACCTTCGTGATGGCCGACCCGGACGGCAACCGGATCGACGTCGGCGAGGACCTCTGAATCAGCGGCGCGGCTTGGTCATGAGCACGGCACCCTCGGTGTCGGGCGCCGGGCCGCGCAGCCGGTAGCCCGCCTTCTTGTACATCCGGATGTTGTCGACGCTGCGGGCGCCGGTGAACAGGGAGTACGACGTGACCGTGGCCGGCGCCGCGTCCTCGATCAGGGTCAGCAGGTAGCGGCCCAGCCCACGGCCCTGCAGGTCGGGGGCCACCATCACCCGGCCGACGTCCCAGACCGCGCCCTCCGCGCGTCCGCGCGACGACCCGACGAGGCGGCCGCCCGCGCGGGCCACGAACGTCGTCCAGTCCTCGAGGGCGGCGACGAGATCGTCGAAGGACTCCTCGAGGGCCGGGACCGGGACCCCGGGGTTGGCCTGCATCTCCTGCAGCCAGCAGGCGCGGGTCAGCGTGAAGAGCTCTCCCGCATCGGCCCGTGTGGCAGGGGCGACGTCGAGGGTGAGATCGCCCAGGCCGACCTGGGCGGCGGGGTGGGCGAGGTCGGGTCGGCGGGCGACGGTACGGCGTACCGACTCGGCGTGCCGCCAGGCCGCGATGGCCGCATGGTCGCCGGAGAGCAGCACACCGGGCACGTCGTGGCCGCGCCAGGAGGCCGGCTTGGTGTAGACGGGGTACTCGAGCAGGCCGTCCTGGTGGGACTCCTCGGTGAGCGACTCGGGGTTGCCCATGAAACCGGGCAGCAGCCGCACCACCGCCTCGACGAAGGCCGACGCGGCCACCTCTCCCCCGTTGAGCACGAAGTCGCCGAGCGAGAGCTCACGCACGTCGTACGTCGCGGCGGCGGTGTCGACGACCCGTTGGTCGATGCCCTCGTAGCGGCCGCAGGCGAAGACCAGGTGGTCGCGGGCGGCCAGCTCGCGGGCGGCCGGCTGCGTGAAGGGCCGCCCGCTCGGCGTCGGGACCACCAGCGTCGGGCGCACTCCATCCGTCGAGACCAGTGCGTCCAGCGCTTCGCCCCACGGCTCCGGCTTCATCACCATGCCCGCCCCGCCGCCGTACGGGGTGTCGTCGACGGTGCGGTGCGGGTCGTGGGTCCAGTCGCGCAGGTCGTGGACGGCGATGTCGAGCAGGCCCGACGCGCGGGCCTTCCCGGTCAGTGAGACGTCGAGGGAGTCGAACCACGCTGGGAAGATCGTGACGATGTCGATCCTCACGACTCGTCGTCCTCGGGGAACGCGGTCACCAGTCCGGGCCGATCGGCGATCACGACGCGACCCGCAGCGACGTCGACCTCGGGCACCAGGGCCACCACGAACGGCACCAGAGCGTCACGGCCGTCGAGAGCGCGCACCTGGAGGAGGTCCTGGGCGCCGTGGAGCACGGCTGTCACCTCACCCAGCGGACGGCCGTCGAGATCCTCGGCCGCGAGGCCGACGAGCTGGTGGTCGTAGAACTCCTCGGGGTCCTCCGGAGACTCGTCGGCCGGGATGTCCGCATGGAGGAGCAGCCCCCGTGCGGCCTCGGCGGTCGTCCGGTCGGGCAGCTCCTCGAAGCGCACCAGCAGCGTCGTCTGGTGCCAGCGGGTGCCGGTGACGGTGAGCGTCGTCCAGGGCGCGCCGGCGCCGCTCGGACGCTCGGCGCGCACCGCACTGCCGACCACGAAGCGCCGGTCGGGCTCGTCGGTGCGGACCTCGACGGTCACCTCACCGCGGATGCCGTGCGGCTTGCCGATCCGCCCGATCACGACGTCGATGGTCTCCACGCGGTCAGGCTAGTGGGGACGCAGCACCGGGTCGTCCGCCCCGCTGTCCGCTAGAGCGGACGCTGGGGCGGACGACCCGGTATGAGTGGTTCAGCGCACGCGGTCGACGTCGACGAAGTCGATGCGCGACCCACCGCGGCCGGCCAGCGCCGAGATCACGGTGCGGAACGCCGTCGCGGTGCGGCCGCCGCGCCCGATCACCTTGCCGAGGTCGTCGGGATGGACCCGCACCTCGAGCAGCGGACCGCGGCGGGTCTGCTTGTCACGGACGGTGACGTCGTCGGGGTTGTCGACCACCCCGCGCACCAGGTGCTCGAGCGCCTCGGCCAGCACGGTCAGGCCTCGTCGGTCTTGGCGTCGGCGTCGGACTGGGCGGTCTCCGCGGTCTCTGCCGCGTCGGCAGCACCCTCGGGGGTCTCGTCGGCCGGGACCGGAGCGGCCTCCTCGGCGACCGGCGCCGCGGTCTCCTCGGCGACCGGCGCCTCGGCCGCGGTCTCCGCGGCGGGAGCCTCGGTCTTGTCCGAGGCGGGAGCCTCGGTCTTGTCCTCGGCCGGCTTCTCGGCCGACTTCTTGCTCGCCTTGCGGGTCACGGCCTCGCCCTTGGGCTCGTGGGCGGAGTCCTTGAGGGCCTCGTTGAAGATCTCGAGCTTGTCGCGCTTGGCCTCGGCCACCTTGAGGGTGCCCTCGGTGCCACCGACGCCCTTGAACTTCTGCCAGTCGCCGGTGATCTTGAGGAGCTTGGCGACGGCGTCGGACGGCTGCGCGCCGACACCCAGCCAGTACTGCGCCCGGTCGGAGACCACGCTGATGTACGACGGGTCTTCCTTCGGGTGGTACAGCCCGATCTCCTCGATCACCCTGCCGTCGCGCTTCTTGCGCGAGTCCACGATGACGATGCGGTAGTGCGGCGCACGGACCTTGCCCATGCGCTTGAGACGAATCTTGACGGCCACGGTTGTGGGGTCTCCTCGAAAGCTTGTCAGTGGGTGAGGGTCGCGCACCTTGTGGGGACACGGGCGCTTCGCCTCGGTGGGCTGCGGCGGCTCGGATGAGAGGGTCCGGGTCACACAGACTCAGCGCCTGATTGTGCCAGAACCCACGGGATCGGAAGAAATCCGGCATCGTGCTGCCGGTGAGCATGCCGTACCGACCCCATTCGGCGTACCCCGGCACCCCCATCGCGCAGCCCATCGGGCCGAAGCCGCGCCCCAGCGCGGCCTGGTTCGCGGTCGGAGGAGCGCTCCTGCTGGTCGCGGCGATCTTCTTCGGCGTCTCCGTCGGGCGGCTCGTGCACCGGCTCGGCCACGCCGACGCCGAGTTCTCCGGCCCGGGCATCCATCACGTCACCCTCACCCCGCAGGTCGAGCGGGCGGTCTTCGTGCAGGGCCGCTACCGCTGCCAGGCCGTGGACGGGTCCGGAGCCACGGTGCGGTTCGTGCGTCCGGACGGCTCTGCCACCTACGGCAGCTGGCACTGGCTGGCGACCTTCGAGACCGGCGACGGGAACCTCACCTTCCGCTGCCACGGGGCGCACGGCAGCACCCGCATCACCGCGCTGCCGAGCATCGGGGTGATCTTCTCGACGCTGCTCCTCGGCATCCTGATCCCCTTGCTGCTCGGCGGGCTCGGCTTCGTGGTGCTGCTCGTCACCACGATCCTCTGGATCACCCGGCGACCGATCGTGCCGCCCCCGGCGGCCCCGCCACCGACCGCCTGACGCGGTCTGTGGCCGGGCCGCTCGCTCGACGTGGGCCGGGTATCTGGGGCGACGCCGAACCCTCCTGAGTGACATCGCGTCCCCCGCGCGTCCGCACGCGCAGGAGGGAACCCACATGCGACCGCCCGTGGCACGCCTGCTCGCCAGCCACGCCCTGGCCTCCGTGGCGATGTCGCTGCCGTGGCCGTGGCTGCTCGTGCTGGTCTGGGAGAGCACCCACGACCCGACCCTGCTCGGCCTCACCGCCGCCGCCAGGCTGGCGCCGTACGTCGCGTGCTCGTGGTGGGTGTCGCGGATCGGCGACCGGCTCGGGCGCGACGTGGTCGTCCGGGCAACGATCGCCGGCCGCCTGGTGCTGCTCACGCTGGTGGCCGTCGCGCTGGCCCTCGGAGAGCCGCTCGCGGCCGTGGTGCTGGCGACCTGCGCGATCACCGTCGCGACCCCGTCGTACCCGGCCCTGGCTGCCTCGGTGCCGGCGGCGGCCGGACGGGACGCCGCCCGGGTCACCGAGCTCCTCGTCACGATCGAGGTCGCCGCCTTCATGGTCGGCCCGGCCGTCGGCGGGCTGCTGCTCGCCGCCCCGTCGCTGATCATGCCGGTGACGATCGCGGCGACCGCCGCGGCGTACGTGCTGATGCGCGGCGTCCGGCTCCCCGCTGCGACGCGGTCGGGAGACGCGAGCGTGACCAGCTGGACGACGGTCCGCGGCTCGGCATCCATCCGGCGTGCCCTGACGTTCATGGCGCTGCTGAACCTCCTCGACGTCACCGTCGGGCTCACCCTCCTGCTGATGGCGCAGGGTTCATGGACCGGCCGCCTCGGCGAGGGCACGGCGTACGGCCTGGCCAGCGGCGCCTTCGGCTTCGGCGCGCTCGCCGCGCCCGCGATGGGGCGGTGCGGCTCGGACACCGTGGCTCGTGCGCGGATCGGGATCGGGCTGATGGGGGCCGGCGTGCTCGCGACGGCAGGGTCGCCCATGGTGCTGTGGGCGCTGCTGCCACTGGCGCTGGCGGGGGCGGCGTCCGTCCACGCCGAGAGCGCGGCGACCGGGATCATCCAGGCGGAGGCACCCGACGAGGTGCGAGCCGCGATGTTCGGGCTGGCCGATGCGTGCATGGTGGGTGCCGCGATGGTGGGCGCCCTGGTGGCGCCTGCCGTCGCCGCCGTCGTCACCCCGCCGCTGCTGCTGGTCGGGCTCGCCGTCGTGGCCGGCGGGAGCGCCGCGATCATCCGGCGGACCGGTCAGCGGCGTCCGGTCACCGCCGTGCCGCCGATCTCGTCGTCGGTGTCCACCGCGGTGTCGAACCCGGCCGCGGCGAGCAGCGCGGCGGTCCGCTCGGCCTGAGCACGACCGGTCTCCATCACGATCCGCCCGCCCGGACGCAGCCACTCGCGCGCGCCGGCAGCGACCCGACGCTGGACGTCGAGCCCGTCGCCGCCGCCGTCGAGGGCGATGCGGTGCTCGTGGTCGCGGGCCTCGCGCGGCATCGTCGCGATCGCGTCGGTCGGCACGTACGGCGCGTTGACGAGGAGCAGGTGGACCCGCTCGCGCAGGTCGTCGGGCAGCGCGTCGTACAGGTCACCGGCGAAGACCCGCTCGGGAGGCAGGTTGCGACGGGCGCACCCCACGGCCACGGGGTCGCAGTCGGCGGCGTACACCTCCGCCTCGGGCTGTCGCGCCGCGAAGGCCGCGCCGAGGGCGCCGCTGCCGCAGCAGAGGTCGACGACGACCTGGGCCGGCTCACGCGCCGCCACCTCGACCACGAGCTCGCCGCGGCGGCGCGGCACGAAGACCCCCGGGTCCACCGCGATCCGCAGCCCGGCGAACGACGCCCAGCCGACGACCTGCTCGAGCGGCTCGCCGGCCATCCGTCGCGCCGTCCAGGTCATCAGCTCGGCGGGCGACGACGCCTCGTCGAGCAGCAGCCGCGCCTCCTCCTCGGCGAAGACGCAGCCCGCCGAGCGCAGTGCAGCGACGAGCTGCGGCTCGTTCACACCACCCGCCCGCGCAGCACCACGGCCGCGGGCTCCCGCAGCACGGAGAGATCGGTGCGCGGGTCGCGCGGGTAGACCACGAAGTCGGCGGGGGCGCCCTCGTCGAGCTCGGCGTTCCAGCCCAGCCACGCGCGGGCGCGCCAGCTCGCCGCGCCGAGGGCGTAGTCGGCAGGCATGCCGTACGACGCCAGCTCGGCCACTTCGTCGGCGATGCCTCCGTGGGGCAGCACGCCCCCCGCATCGGTGCCGGCGAAGATCGCGACGCCGGCGTCGTAGGCGGCCATGATCGTCTCGCGGCGCCGCGCGTGGAGGTCGAGCATGTGGTCGGCGTACGCCGGGAACCTGGCGCGACCCGCCTCGGCGTACTCCGGGAAGTTGTCGAGCTGCACCGCGGTGGGCACCAGGGCGGTGCCGCGGGCTGCCATCTCGTCGACCAGGTCGGTGGTGAGACCGGTGCCGTGCTCGATGCAGTCGATGCCCGCGGCGATCAGCTCCGGCAACACGGTCTCGCCGAAGCAGTGGGCGGTGACCCGCGCGCCGTGCTCGTGCGCGGTCGCGATCGCGGTCGCAAAGGTCTCGGCCGGAAAGGACGGCGCGAGATCGCCCTCCTCACGGGAGATCCAGTCGCCGACGAGCTTCACCCACCCGTCGCCCGCCTGCGCCTCCTGCGCGACGTGGGCCGGCAGGTCGGCAGGCTCGACCTCGTGGGCGTAGTCGCGGATGTAGCGACGGGTGCGGGCCAGGTGGCGACCGCACCGGATCAGGCGCGGGAGGTCGTCACGGTCCTGCACCCAGCGGGTGTCGGCCGGGGAGCCACAGTCGCGCAGGAGCAGGGCCCCGCTCTCGCGGTCGGCGACCGCCTGTTCCTCGGTAGTGGCCTCGTCGACGGCGCCGTGGGCGTCGAGGCCGATGTGGCAGTGGGCGTCCACCAGTCCGGGGACGATCCAGCCCTCGGCCGCGGTCTGGGCGCCGGCCTGCTGCTCGAGAGTGATCCGGCCGTCGACGACATAGAGGTCGCGCGGCTCGCCGTCCGGCAGCACCGGGCCGCGGAAGCGCAGGGTGGGCATGGACCGGACGCTACCGGCTGCGACGACGTACGACGCCTGGCGGGCGGAGTGCTGTGGAGAGGCCACGGCGTCAGGATCCGGCGGCTAGGGTGCGCCCGTGAGCACCACCAGCACCCAGCGGCCCGTGGGCCGCACCCGGCGCACCGCCATGCAGTTCGTGCGCTTCGCGCTCGTGGGTGGCACGGGTGTGATCGTGAACCTGCTGGCGCTCGTGATCGTCAAGCGGCTCGGCCCGCACCCCGAGATCGCGATGTTCGCGCTACGGCCGACCGAGTTCCACGTGCGGTGGTACCACCTCTACTCCACGATCGCGTTCCTGGTGGCGAACCTCTGGAACTTCCAGCTCAACCGGTCGTGGACGTTCCGCAGCTCCCGCCACAAGTCGTGGTGGAAGGAGTACTGGCCGTTCCTGGCCGTCGGCATGCTCGGCCAGGCGATCGGGCTGGTGCTCCTGACCATGCTCATGCACCACGGCTCGCCGCTGGCGCTCCCGACCGACCCCCTGGACGACACCACCGGGCTCCGGACCCGGCTCTACTGGGCACAGCTGATCGTGATCGTGGTGGTGACCCCGCTGTCGTTCGTGCTCAACAAGGTGTGGACCTTTGCGGCCGTGCGGACCCGCCACCTCGACGCCGTACCGCCTCACCCGATGGCGGAGCAAGAGCTCCACCAGCTCGGCGTGGACGAGGCCGGCCCGGTCTGACCGGGCCGGCCCCCTCCGTCCCGCTACCGCGTGCGCAGCCCGAACCCGAACGGGAACAGCGGGTTGTACTGGCGGTCGCCGACGTTGATCGGCTCCTGGGAGACCGACCGGGGCCAGGTCACGGGGAGCTTGCCGGTGTAGGGGTGGTTGCCGAACAGGTCGTCGGCCACGCCCTCGCCGTCGCTGCCCGGCAGCCACGCGGCGACCAGAGCGTCGATCGAGCCGAGCATCGCAGGCGGGATGATCATCGGCCGCCCGGAGACCACCACGACCACGCACTTCGCTGCCGCGGCGCAGACCTTGTTCACCGCCGCAGTGTCCGCGTCAGAGAGCTGCATGGTCTTCGGGGGCCGCAGCACCCCGTTGTCGCCCGGGTCGAAGCCCCACTGCGGGCCGCCGACGTCGCCGAAGCCCTCGGAGTACGGCGTCTCGCCGACCACCACGATCCCCACGGCGTTCTTCGGGACCTCCGTCGAGGCGTCCTGGCTGAACACGACGTTGTCGTGCTGGGCCCGGATGCCCTGCAGGATCGTCTGGCCGGGGATCACGTTGGTCGAGCCGCCCTGCCAGGTGAGGGTCCAGCCGCCCGCCTGGTTGCCGATGTTGTCGGCGTTGCTGCCCGCGACGTAGACCGGCCGCGAGCCGCGGATCGGCAGGGTCGCGCGCTCGTTCTTGAGCAGCACCTGCGACTCCGCCACGGCACGCCGCGCGACCGCGTGGTGGGCGGCGTCCCCGATCTCGGACAGGTGCGTGCGGTCGGTCAGCGGGTGCTCGAAGAGCCCGAGCTGGAACTTCTTGGTGAGGATCCGCGACACCGCGTCGTCGATCCGAGCCATCGGCACGGTCCCGTCGTTCACCAGGCCGGTCAGCGTCGACTCGAACTGCTCGAAGTTCGACGGCTGCATGAACATGTCGACCCCGGCGTTGACGCTCGTCGCGACCTGCTGGGCGAAGGTGTCGGCGCCGGGGTTGATGTGGTCGATGCCGTTGTAGTCGGAGATCACGAAACCCTTGAAGCCCTGCTGGCCCTTCAGCCAGCCACGGATCAGATCGCGGTTCCCGTGCATGTTGATCGGGTTGCCGAGGCCGTCCTCGCGCCAGTCGACGTCGGAGTACGACGGCATCACCGAGCCGACGTGGTGCTGCTTCACCGCCGGCACGTACGGCGCGAGGGCCAGCCGTCGGAAGGTCGCGTGGTTGACCTGGTCGACGCCCTGGTCGATCGGGTAGGTGCCGGTCGCCCGGTTGTTGGAGCCGGTGCCGTACGTCGTGAGCCCGTCGCCGGCGAAGTGCTTGGCGGTGGCGAGCACGCGGTCGTTGTCGGACAGGTGACCGGGCTTGCCCTGCAGCCCGTCGATCGCCGTCTCCATCCGCTCCACGAGGGCCGGCGTCTCGCCGAACGACTCGTAGCTACGGCCCCAACGGTCGTCGCGCACGACGCAGATGCACGGCGCGAACGCCCACTGCGGTCCGCTCGAGCGGGTCTCGGACGCGGCGATGTGCTCGACCTCGCGGACCAGCGCAGGGTCACGCGTGGCGCCGAGACCGATGTTGTGGGGGAAGACCGTGGCGCCCAGCATGTTGCCGTCGCCGTGCACCGTGTCGATGCCGTAGATCAGCGGGATGCCGAGCCGGGTGTTCAGGGCCGCGGTCTGGTAGCGGTCGACCATGTCGGCCCACGCGGTCGGCGTGTTCGGCGTCGGCACCGAGCCGCCACCGGACAGCACGCTGCCGAGGTTGTCGGTGGTGATCTTCGTCGTGTCGGCGTCGACGTTGGCCCGCTCGGCCTGCGTCATCTGGCCGATCTTCTCCGCGAGCGTCATCCGCCCGAGGAGGTCGGCGACGCGCTGCTTCACCGGCAGCGACGGATCCTGGTAGGGCAGGGCGCCCGCCGACGTCCGGGCGGACGCCGTATCGGCCGTGGCCGAGGCACCGGGTGCCTGCCAGGCGGTGAGGGTGACGGCGAGGGCTGCCGCCGAGAGGAAGGCGACGCCGGCACGGCGTCGCGAGGACAGATGGACCATGAGCTCTCCCGAGAGTGTGTGAGCGTGACCACTTCGCACCTTGGTACCCGCATATGTGCGAGTCAATGCGGAAAGCGCGTCTGACGGAGGTCGATTAGTACGACGTCTTGAGCAATCGGTCTAGGCTGGCGGTCGTGCCCGGCCACTCGCTCGCGCAGCTGCGGACCTCGAATCTGCGCGCCGTGACCGGCCTCCTCGGCTCGGGCGGACCCCAGAGCCGCGCCGACCTCGCGCGCGGCTCCGGGCTCTCGCGTACGACGGTGTCGAGCCTGGTCAGCGAGCTGCTCGAGGCGGGCATCGTGGTGGAGACCGAGGACCGCGGCACGCCGTACAAGGGCGGGAGCGGGCGGCCGCCGCTCCTGGTCGCGCTGGCGCTGCGCCCCGGCGGCGTCGCGGGCGTCGACATCGGGCACGGGCACGTGCGGGTCGCGGTGTCCGACCGCAGTGCGCGGGTCCTGGCCGAGGTCGAGACGCTCACCGATGCCGACCCCCACGGCGCCGCGACGCTCGACATCGCCGCCGACCTCGTCCGACGGGCGGCCGGCGAGGCCGGGGTCCCCGCCGAGGAGCTGCTCACGGTCGGGCTGTGCGTCCCCGCCCCCGTCAACCGCCGCTCGGCCCGCGTCGACCAGGCGATCCTGCCGGGCTGGAACGAGCTCGCACCGGCCGACGAGCTCGGCCGCAGGCTGGGGCTGCCGGTGGTCGTCGACAACGACGCGAACTGTGGTGCGATGGCCGAGCACCAGCACGGTGCCGGCCGAGGCGCGACCGACCTGCTCTACGTCAAGCTGGCCAGCGGCGTCGGCGCCGGGCTCGTCCTCGGCGGCCGCCTCCACCGTGGCGTAGCCGGGCTGGCCGGCGAGATCGGCCACGTGCTGTCGCGCGAGGACGGACGCGTCTGTCGGTGCGGCAGCCGCGGCTGCCTCGAGACCGAGGTCTCCACGCGGCGGCTGCTGGACCTGCTGCGACCGGTCTATGACGACGAGCTCGACCTCGACGGCCTCCTTGCGCTGGACGCGCGTGCCGAGATGGCGGTACGACGGGTGCTCACCGACGCGGGCCGCACCGTCGGGCGCGCGCTCGCCGGCCTCTGCACGACGCTGAACCCCTCGACGATCGTCGTCGGCGGCTCGCTCGGCACCTCCCCGACGCTGGTCGAGGCGATCCGCGACGGCGTCGACCGCTACGCCCACCCGGAGGCGGCAGCCACGGTCGAGGTCGTTCCCGGCCACTTCGGCGGCCGCGCGGAGATCATGGGCGCGCTCGCGCTCGCGATCAGCCGTGCGTCCGACCTCGCCGCCTGAGGATTCGGCGTCAGGCGGCGGCGCGGAGGGCGACGCAGGCCCAGGTACGCCAGGGTCGCCATGCGTCGGCGACCTCGGCGAAGTCGGAGGGGCCCAGCGACGAGCGACCGAGCCTCGCCGCCGTCGCCGCCACGACCCGCGGCTCTGCGGTCGGCAGCACGTCGGTGTGACCGAGCGCGCGGAGCGTGACCAGCTCGGCGTAGAACGGCCCGATGCCCTCGAAGCGCCGCAGCTCGGCAGCGACCTCACCCACGTCGCGGTTGCGCAGCGCCTCGGTGTCGAGCAGCCCCTCGAGGGCGGCCGCGGCGATGGCGTGCATCCGCCGCAGCTTCACCTCGGGGATGCCCGGAAGATCGCTCACCCGCAGCAGCGCGGCGGGGGTCGGCAGGGCCGCGACCCGCTCGCCGGCCACGTCGAGGGTCCGGCCGTGGACCGACGACAGCCGCGCCTGCACCTCGCGCATCTGCGCGATCGGCCGCCGGGCCGAGAGCACCGCCCAGACGAGTGCCTCGTAGGCGGAGTGGAACAGCGGCGGCCGCAGACCCGGACGTGCGTCGTACGCCGATCGCAGCAGCGGGTCGTGGTCGACCATCCGGTCGTAGCCGGTGGCGTCCTCGTCGAGCGAGAGCACCCGGGCCGCCTGGGCCGCGGCGCGCTCGGGGTCGACGTCGCCGACGACGTCGAACCTGACCACGTCGTGGGCCGGCTGCGTGACCGCGACGCCGGCCGGCACGTCGTACCCGTCGAGGACGAAGGCCAGCCGCATCGTGCCACCCCGCCCGGCCACGCGCCCGCCGAAGCCGAAGCCGATGGACTGGCGGAGGTCGAACCGGCCGCGGACGGGCCACTCGACGCAGGTACGGGTGGGGCAGGTCGTCGTCGTCATGACCGCCACGCTAGACATCAGAGCGGACAGGATCTGTCCGCTATCGCTCGCTGGCGTCGAGCCGGTCGAGGAGCCAGGAGGGCCCGACCGTCGGGCCGGCCTTGGCCACCCGGGCCGCCAGCAGCCGGTCGGCGGTCACGACCGTGACCTTCTTCCCGGCGTCGGCGGCCCGGTGGGCCTGGCGCACGATCTCGCTGTCGCCGTCCTTGGGAGCGTGGACGACGGTCACGTGGCCGTCGCGGCCCACGGGCACGCCGCCCTTGGCCTCGCCCTCGAGCACCAGCACGATGTCGCCGTCCACGTCGGCGGTCATCAGCTGCTCGTGGAGGCGGCGCGCCGCGCCCGCGCGGTCTTTCCACCACCCGTCGGGCCGCGCGCCGACGACGTTCGCGCCGTCCACGACGACGACCGTGGTCGCCGCGCGGCTCACGGCCGGGTCACGTGAGGAACGTGGAGGAGGCAGCGGATGAGCGCTGCGCGCTCTCGCCGGACAGGCGTCACATCGGAGAACGGTATCGGGCCGGAACTCTCTTGAGCGAAAGGACCACCCTGACCGTCAAGGCTGATGCCCGGTGGACAACCGACCGCTCGCGCCAAGGGCGCTGCGCAGCGATTCTCACCAACACCGATGAGGCACCGACCCGAGACCAGCACCTACCGTTGACCCAGCGACCCCACGACGGACCCGAGACCGTGGTGGGGTCGCTGCTCTCGTGTGGCACGTGCATACCCCCGACAAGCCAACGAAGCAGGCACTCTGACCGAAGTCTCCGGTTCTCGGTACACAGCCGCGGACTGACGGCATACTCGCGCGCGGCGACCTCGCCACGGACCCCCGATCCGTGGCGAGGTCGCTGCGTGCCCAGGATGACGCCGCGACTCGTGCGGCACTGACTTGGAAACGGTCGCCTCCGTCGGTTGGGCCGCAGAACAGGGACGCCCCGGCTCGACGCTCTGGCGTCGGGCGCCTGGACGCACGGTCTCTGGTCAGTTTTAGCCATGGCCGCGACGGCTGGGTCGGAGTACGTTCGCTCGCAAGGGTCTTCTCGGTGTGCCCCGCGGCCGCTCTCGGTCGGGGGACGAATGCGCGGGCCAACCGCGGGGCAACCCCAACCATGGCACCAGGTGTGCCAGACGACCTTCCGCCCGGCCTCAGAACGCCGCTCGGCCTTGGCGCGTGGGACGATCGGCCAGTGAACGACTACATGGTCGCGTCGCACCCTGCGCGTGACCGGACCTCCAGTCAGGCGCCGGAGGGCAAATGCCACGCCTACCTCCCCGGGGCCAGCGCCACAGTGTGCGGCTTCGGTCTCAGCACCATGCAACGGTTCGCGGGTCTACGGTTCAACGCCCAAGCGCCGGCCGTGAGATGCCCGCTGTGCGCGAGGGCCGTCGGTGCCAACCGCTAGCCGTCATTTCCAGCGGGTCCTAGTACCTTCGGGCACGCCTGCCCCCTCGATTGAGTCTTACCCGACGAGCGCGCGGGGTCCTACCGTCGAGCAGGGCCCTGGACGTCCCCCGCAGTCCCGGGCCTAGCGCCTCACGTGTCCCCATGCCCGTGAGGCGCGCCCATGTACGCGGAATGTGTAGCCCTTCGGGGTGTGACCGGCTGCAGCCGTCGGGACGTACCGTCTCAAGTCCTCGGGATCGGGGGTGGTGAGCGGCGCCGTGTGATGGACGATGACCGGCGTCGCTCACTCCGCCTACTCGGCCGTGGGTGGGGGTGGTCACCTCGACCGGGACGAGGATCCTGCGCTCGCGTTTCTGGTGACTTCAAGCAATCACTACGCCCACGAACACGTGCCAGTACTTGACCGTCGTCGCACCGGTGTTGGTCACGTTGCAGCCCGCATAGTAGGTGTTGGCCTGCGTGTCGCCGTGGCCGTCCCTCTCGCAGGTGATGTTCACGTCGTCCACCTTCAATACGTAGGTCCCGTTGGAGTCGCCGTAGCCACTCGCCGTGACCGAGATGCCAGCACCGGGCCCCAGCGAATCGTGCTCGCCCAACTGCATCCACCTCGACTCGCCAGGTGCCAGCTGACCGGAGCCTTGGAACGGTCCCCATACGCCCACTTGCGCCATCGCCTTCTCCTCTCGCGGTTTCGAACCGGTGCGAAGAACCGACCGCATCACCGGACGGCACAGGGCACAGGTCTGCTCTCACGTAGTAGTCGCATCTGGAAGGCGAGAGGTTGACCCGACGGTTGCAGGTTCTCGGGTCAGCCTGATCGACGCGGGGTAACCCCTGCGCCCTACGAAGCTCGGGCCATGCTGGACCGAACACCCGTTCGATCTCGTGAGAGACTCCAGCATGGCAGGAGGGATGGGTCGCAAGGGCGACCGGCGCACTCTCCAGGAGCGCGTCCACGGCACTCCCCCGCCCACCGAGCTACCGCCGGTCAAGCCGTGCTGGGTGACCGATCGTCACGGCCGGCTTCCCGGGCTGCTCCTCGAGTGGCGCCGCACCTTGGCCGGCTGGCAGGGGCGTGTGGTGAGGCCCGTGCTCGACGACGATCGCTGGATCGTGGTCGAGGAGTGGTTGCCTGCCGAACTACTCGGCGCGGGTGAGCGGGTGCTGGGAACAGCCCTCTCATGTCGATGAGCGGTCGGGGTCATTGCCCGTTGGGGTCGTGGCGCGAGAGCATCTGACTCGGAGGTGCTGCCATGAAGGTGCGAGCAGGTGCAGTTGTTCGGGGAGCGGGTGTCGCCCTGGCGTGCCTCGCGTCTGATCCCACCAAGCGCTCGCCCATCCTGTTTGCGGGTTTCGCTGGAGCGTGGTTCTTGAACAAGCCGGGACTCCAGATCGCTACCGTCATTCCGGACACGGACGAGCCGTGGAAGCACGTAACGGTTCCTTTCCTGAAGTCCGTGGGGGCGTGGTCGACCGTGATGCTGGCCGCGACCACTGCGCTGAGAAGCACGAAGGTGCCGGTGCCGATCAGCGCGATCTTGCTCGGAGGCGGCGTCCTTGTCGTCGACTCCCTGCTCACTGATCTGGGTGAGGCGCGTGACGCGGCGCAGGCCGCTGGGAAGGACAACGGCGAAGTCGTGACCCAGTGACCGAACCGCACGCTCATGCCTGCGGGCTCAGGCCGTCAACGCAACACCTCGGCCAGTACTTGTGATGGTGTCTTGAAGCCGAGGGTCTGTCGAGGGCGTCCGTTGAGCTTGTCGGCGATGGCGTCGAAGTCGGCCTGGGTCAGGGTGCGGAAGTCGAGGGTCCGGGGTAGGTACTGACGCAACAGCCCGTTGGTGTTCTCGTTGGATCCGGACGTGTTTCGTTGCGCATCTGGAGCCTTCGGCGGTTGAGATAGGGCGTACTCCTCTCGGTCTCGAGGAGGCGGTTACCGGGCTCGCCCATCCCGGGTCCTGGAGGGCTTCGCCCACTGACCGAAGCTGCAGCACCACGCTGGCGACGCGAGGTCCTGGGCGACCTGGCGGGTGGGCGTGGTGGCCATCTCCTTGCCAGGTACGTCGCTCACCTGGGTCCGGAGGGCGACATCGGTCGATGGGGTCAAACGGCAGCAACTGCACCGCTTGTCGGGCCACCCCCTGTCGTCACCCGCAGCTCGCCGCCGATCCCGGTGGCGCGGAGGTCCCCTGGGCAAGGATGGGGGCGACCTGTTGGTGGGTGAGGACGTAGCCGGTGTCGGGGTCGGCGCGCGAGGGACCAGTACCTCGACGACGTGGTGCGGGCCTGATCCCGCCACACCGTTACAGATAGTCACGCACCGTCGAGGTACCCAAACCGAGCTCGCGGGCAGTCGGCTTCGCCGCGTGACCGGCCCGCATCCGAATCCACAACTGGTCGATCGCCTCCGGCATCAACCGCTCGTCATCACCACGCCCCATCGCAACCTCCTCGACACCGTCGAATCAAGAAGTGTTGCGTTGACCCATTGAGACCACCCCGATGAGCGGTCGTTCCGAACGCCCGGTTTTGGCGAAGGAGACGTTCTCGGGCGCCTCCCCCAAGTGAGACACTTCGCGCGTGGAACCGATCCGCACGGCGACCCGTCCCACGAACATGAGACGCATGCGGCTCGCAGCCTTCGCGCTACTGGTTCCGGTGTCCCTTGCCGGGTGCTCGTCACAGCCCCAAGCAGCAGCCGTCGAGAAGGCTCCCGTGGTCGCAAGGCACGTCAGCAGCGACGTGCCGTCGGTCGTCGGACTGCCAGGCAATAGCGCTGTGTGGCGATTGCGCTCCGCCGGGTACGAGAACATCGCCGTGAAGGGTCGATGGAGTGACAAGCCTCAGGGCGTCATCTTGGCGCAGCACGCCGGGTTTGCCGCAACGCAGGGACGCGATGCTGTCATTCATCTCGTCGCGTCCAGGGGAACCCGAGACAGCGCCCACGGACTGATCGACCTGCCAGCTGTTGCAACTTGCGACCTAAGCCCGCTCCCTGCTGGCGCAGTGTGCGCCGGTGGCCCAGTGATCCTCTGGGCTCCCTAGCGACCGACTCGTCGAACGTCCTCTCAGCCGCTGTCAGGCTCGCTCTCAGCCAATGTGAGGGCGTGCTTCTTGACGGACGCGGCGAAGCTGCTCAGCTTCGAGTAGTGGTGGCACGCGCGATAGTGAGGTACCACCAGCCACCTCCGAGATTCAGGGCTCCCAGAACCATGAACAGGGCGGCCCAGCCGTAGGCGCGGTATGAGAGGCACACGACGGCAGCAGTGGCCGCGACACCGCCGCCTGCCATACGCGTGACGCCAGAACCGCGGAGGTGGCGGTACTCCCATGTCGGGATCAGGCTTCGCATGCCGATCTTTGGGGGGAGGGCGCTGTTGGCTTGTGCGTACATCGGGTTCCTCCCCTGGCGTGACGGCGAACCGGATGCTCCCAGTGTGACCCCCACCTGGATAGCCGACCTGTCGAGAGTAGCTATCGAAGGGCCGCTAGCCGAACGTCCGCATCTGCCGCTGTCACGTCGCCCTACACTCACGTCAGCGTATGCTGACGGCATGAAGACTGTTCAAGGCACCAACGGTGACGACGGCGTCGTGGGTGAACTGGCCGCCGTCCGAGAAGCCCGTCAGCGGTTGTCCCAGCGCGAGGAAGTTGCCGTGCGCCGCGGACGCCAGGTTGGCCTGAGTTGGGCCGAGATCGGCACGCTGTTGGGCGTCACCAAGCAGACGATGCACCGCAAGTACCGGAAGGTCGGTTGAGCGTCCCCTCGCTCACGCGACTGCTTGGGCGCAGGCGTGCCCGATCGACCGCTCATGCCGCTGTCAGGCTCCCGCTCCGCCGATGAGAGGCCCGATCGGCGCAGTGCTGCACGCGCGATCGGGCGTACAGTCTGAGGCGGCTTGGGGGACGCGGAGGTGTGCGGTGGGCGTTGACTGGCAGTTGTTCGAGTCGGGACCAGCAGACGCCGACCACACCGTGCTGTTGCTCCCCGGAGGCATGTGCAGCGCACGCTCGTACGTGGAACTGATGCAGCAACCAAGCCTGTCAGCACTCCGGCTGGTTGCGGCGACTCTGCCCGGACATGCGGGGGCGCCGTCCCCGGAGGACTACAGCCACGAGGCGTACGGACGCATGGCGGCGGACCTCGTGAACGAGACGGGTGCGGAGGTCGTCGTCGGGTTCAGCATGGGCGCCAACGTGGCGTTGGAGATGGCCGAGAAACATCTCTTCAGCGGCCCGACCGTGCTGCTCGGCATCAGTTTCTCGCTGCCAGACGAGTCGGCGTTCTTTATCAACGTCATCCGACTGTCCAAGGTGCTCGGTAGCTTGCCGCTCGCGTTGATGAAGAAGGGCGCTGGGTCGATGGTGAAGGGTCTCCCGGTGCCGCCGGAGCGGCGGGCCGAGCTTGCCGAGGACTTCCGCAGGAACAGCACGCGGGACATGCGTCTCGGACTTCCCGAATACCTGAAGTGGCTGGAGAGCGGTGAGGATCACGCCGCCATGCTGTGTCGCTCAGGAGTGCCGATCTGGGTCGTCCACGCCGAGAAGGGCGACGGCGGGCTCACCGACAGCGAGCGGCGCACGCTGGCGGCGTGTTCCAGCATTGAGATCGTGACGATTCCGGGCAGCGTGTTCTTCCTGCCGAACGAGGTACCCGACCAGATCGCGTCTGTAGTCAATGACGCCGTTGCTGCGATCAACCCCTGATTTTTGGATCGGTGGCCAAGCGACGAACCTAGGCTCATAGGCAATCGCCAACGCATTCACATGCCGCTGAGCGGCGCGATGCCGGGTCTCAACGCTTGTTCTGCACTTCTGCCAATGGAAGTCTGGCCAGGGTGATTCTTGATCCGGTGTGCTCTGTTGACCTCCGCTACGAAGGTGACTTCCATCTGGTGCGCCCCTATGGCAACGAGTCCGGAACTGGCTGGGGTCGCGGTGACGGGACTGTCACCGGCGAGAGGGTGTCGGGCAGCTACGTCTGGTCGAATCATCCTCACCGTCGCGGTGACGGCTCCATGTTGCCGAACGTACGGGGAGTGGTGACCACCATCGATGGCGCCGAGGTGATGCTCGAACTCACCGGCCGTACGAGCATCGACGAGGATGGGGTAGGGCACCAGTCGTTGTTCGCACTCTTCGAGGCCGAGCACCCGTCCTACTCCTGGCTCAACGACCTGATCTGCGTGGGGGAAGGGCGCATCGGCCAGGACTTGACCTCTCACATCGACGTATTCGCCTGCCAGTTGGAGAAATGAACGACTCCTGAGGCGCCCGAAAGAGCAGTAGAACGCACGCTCATGGCTGTCCGCTGTCCGCGCGTGGTCACGTCCCGGTATGAGGGCTCCACCTTGCGTCGGTAGGCTCTGCTCACGTCGAGCGCGCAGCGGGTCGTCCAGAGGGGGGTGCGGCGATGGAGATCTTTGGTGTCCTCGTTGTCGGGATCGG
Organism: uncultured Actinomycetota bacterium; assembly: GCA_963794355.1. GTDB lineage: Bacteria > Actinomycetota > Actinomycetes > Propionibacteriales > Nocardioidaceae > Nocardioides. Next base: position 812,598 of record CAWCDN010000016.1, on the reverse strand, counting down.
CATCGGACTCCTCGGCAAGTTGCTCGCACCTGGCGACAGGGACAACACCCCGCTCTGGCTGACCGTCCTGTGTGGCCTCGTCGGCGCCTTGATCGGGTGGATCATCTTCCTGGCGCTCGGTGGCACCGACGCCCCAGGGCTTGACTGGGATTGTTGGGCCCTAGTGATCGTATGTGCGGCCATCCCGGTCGCGGTTGCCTCCACCCTCACAGGGCGCAGAGGGTTCAGGGTGCCCCGCTGAGTCGTCCTCGACGACGCACTCTCACGGCCGCTGTCCGTGCAACCCGGGGGGTAGCGCGGCCGATCGCCTAAGAGCGTTGTACCAGCATGTCCGAACGGCTAGCTCGAGGCGTTGCGCAGGTCAGAGGCACATTGCCCGCGTCCCGCTACTTCAGGAACTTGGAGAAGTCCTGGGGCAGGTCGAGCGCGGCCGCGGCCTTCTCGTAGTCGATCTCCTCGCCGTCGGGGTTGCCGAACGGGTTGGCGGTCGACGCACTCTTCGCCTCGGCGGCCTTGGCCTCCTGCGCGGCCTTGGCAGGGTTGCCGCTCACGCGGCGGCCCTTGCCCGGCTTGTTCTTGGCCGCCTGCTTGGCCCGGCCGCGCTTGCCGCCACCGGCCATGCCCGGCATGCCGGGCAGACCCGGCATGCCGCCGCCCTTCGCGAAGGACTGCATCATCTTGCGGGCCTCGAAGAAGCGGTCGACGAGGCTGTTGACATCGGAGACCTGGCGGCCGGAGCCCTTGGCGATGCGAGCGCGGCGGGAGCCGTCGATCATCTTGGGGTTGGCCCGCTCGGCCGGCGTCATCGACTGGATGATCGCCTGGATCCGGTCGATCTCTCGCTCGTCGAAGTTCTCGAGCTGGTCGCGGAACTGCCCCATCCCGGGCAGCATCCCCATGATCTTGGACATCGAGCCGAGCTTGCGGACCTGCTGCATCTGCTCGAGGAAGTCGTCGAGGGTGAACTCGCCGCCCTGACCGGTCAGCTTGTTGGCGGCCTTGAGCGCCTGCTCCTGGTCGAAGGTCTTCTCGGCCTGCTCGATCAGGGTCATCACGTCGCCCATGTCGAGGATCCGTGAGGCCATCCGGTCGGGGTGGAAGACGTCGAAGTCGGTCAGCTTCTCACCGGCCGAGGCGAACATGACCGGCTTGCCGGTCACACCGCGGATGGAGAGCGCCGCGCCACCGCGAGCGTCGCCGTCGAGCTTGGTGAGGACGACGCCGTCGTACCCGACGCCGCCGAGGAAGGCCTGCGCGGTGGTGACGGCGTCCTGGCCGATCATCGCGTCGACGACGTAGAGGATCTCGTCGGGGCTGACCGCGTCGCGGATGTCGGCGGCCTGCTGCATCATCTCGGCGTCGACGCCGAGGCGGCCGGCCGTGTCGACGATGACCACGTCGTACAGCTTGCGGCGGGCCTCGTCGATCGAGTCGCGCGCGACCCGCACCGGGTCGCCCACCCCGTTGCCGGGCTCGGGCGCGAACACCGGTACGCCGGCCCGCTCGCCGTTGACCTGGAGCTGGTTGACCGCGTTCGGCCGCTGGAGGTCGGCCGCGACCAGCATCGGCTGCTTGCCCTGCTCCTTGAGCCAGAGGGCGAGCTTGGCGGCGAGCGTCGTCTTGCCGGCGCCCTGGAGGCCGGCCAGCATGATCACGGTCGGGGGGTTCTTGGCGTAGCGCAGTCGGCGGGTCTCGCCGCCGAGGATCGTGACCAGCTCGTCGTTGACGATCTTGACGACCTGCTGGGCGGGGTTCAGCGCCTGGCTGACCTCCTCGCCGCGGGCGCGCTCCTTGACCGCGTCGACGAACTCACGCACCACCGGCAGCGCGACGTCTGCCTCGAGCAGGGCGATCCGGATCTCGCGCGCGGTCGCGTCGATGTCGGCCTCGGAGAGGCGGCCCTTGCCGCGGAGATTCTTGAAGGTCTCGGCGAGGCGGTCGGAGAGCGTGGCGAACAAGTCAGTCCTCGAAAACTGGTGAGTTGGTGCGGGCCCCCAGCCTAACGGGCACCCCTCCGCCTGCCCGACTTCCCGTCGGACTCCTCCGCGGGACTATCCCGAGAGGGCAGCCCGTACGGCGTGGGCGGCCTCGGCGGCACGGGTGTCGGAGAGGACGCCGGCGTGGGCCTCCTGCACGTAGAAGACGTCGACCGCCTGGGGGCCGAGGGTGTCGACGTGGGCGGAGCGGACGGTCAGGTCGAGCTTCGCGAGGGCGGCGCAGACCTGGTGGACCACGCCGGGCCGGTCGGCGGTGCGGATCTCGAGCACCGTGGCCCGCGCGGACGCCTCGGGCCGTACGACGACCGACGGCGCGATCCGGGCGGGGTCGCCCTTGAGCCGGGCCGCGGGGTCGACCCGGCCGGCGACGATCGCCTCGAAGCGCTGGCGCAGCACCCGCTCATCGAGGTGCTCCTCGGCCACCTGCCACACCGAGACGCCGACATCGTCCTGCGCCCACGCCCGGGCCGACCGCACCGACGCGCGCTGCATCGCGAACAGCGCGGCGGCGTCGGCGAGCAGCCCCACCCGATCGCGGGCCAGCACGGTCACCCGCGCCCCACCCGCGCCCGGCTCGACCTTGATCGACACGGCCCCACGCCGTACGTCCTTCGGTACGACGACCACCTCGGGCCGGTCGTCCCCGGCGGCCGGCTCCCCCAGCAGCACCGCGGTCCGCGAGGAGAGCTCGCGCACCAGCCCGGCACGCCACGACGTCCAGGCCTTGGGCGACGTTGCCCGCGCATCGGCCTCGGTGAGGGTGAGCAGCAGCGACAGGGCCTCGGCGGTCCCGAGCCGGTCCGCGACCAACCGAGCGGTCGCGGGGTCCTCGGGGTCGCGGGTCGTGGCGGTCTCGACGAGCAGCAGGTGCTGGCGGACGAGCAGGCCGATCAGTGACACGGCTGAGTGGTCGAAGCCCATCCTGGTCGCGATCTCCCGCGCCAGCGGCTCGCCTGCGATGCTGTGCTCGGTCAGGCCACCCTTGCCGATGTCGTGCAGCAGCGCGGAGACCAGGAGCACGTCGGGGCGCGACACCTGGCGGATCAGCGCCGCCGCCTCCATGCACGTCTCGACCACGTGACGATCGACGGTGAAGCGGTGGATCGCCGAGGCGTGCGGCAGCAGCCGGATCCGCTCCCACTCCGGCAGCACAGCGTCGAGCGCCCCGGTCTCTTCCAGCGTCTCCCACACCGGCAGCAGACCCGGCCCGGCTGCGAGCAGGCGCACCAGCGCCTGTCGCGCGTCGCTCGGCCACGGGTCCGGCAGGCCTGGCGACTCGGAGACGAGGCGGCTCGCGGTCGCGGGCGCCAGCTCGAGGTCGCGCTCGGCGGCGACGGCGGCCGCACGCAGCAGGAGTGTCGGGTCGGAGGGCGGCCGCGCGTCGGAGGTCAGCACCACCTCACCCCCGGCCACGGCGACGCCGGGTTCGACGGTCACCAGCGCGGGGCGCCGGGCCGAGCCGCCGTGAGTCGGTCGCGCGAGCACGCCGTCCACGCGGCGCCAGGTCAGGCGCGACAGGTGCGTCGTACGCCGGCCGAGCTCGCGCACGTAGCGTTGCGCCGCCGCCTCGTCGTCCAGACCGAGCCGCTCGGCGAGCCCATCCCACAGCTCGGGAGCCACCCGGTCGGTGGCCCGCCCGGCGGTGTCGTGCAACGCGTCGCGGACGTCGAGCATCGCCAGCCGCGACCGCTCGAGGTCGACGTGGGGCACGTCGACGAGCCAGGTCGCCACCAGCGCCTTGAGCACGGTGGCGTCACGCAGCCCACCCTCGGACTCCTTGAGGTCGGGCACCGAGAGATGGGCGAGCTCCCCCATCAGGTCGTGCCGCTTGGCGACCAGCGCCCTCAGTCCGGGCAGCCGGTCGCGCGCCGTACGACGCCAGTGCGCGAGCACCGCCGAGCGCAGCCGCAGGGTCAGGTTCGGGTCACCGGCGAGGTGCCGCAGGTCGAGCAGGCCGAGCGCCACCCGCAGGTCGGCGTCCGCCTGCTCCAGCATGTCGGGAGCAGTGCGCACCGAGTGGTCGAGCTTTGCCCCGGAGTCCCAGATCGGGTACCAGACCTTCTCCCCCGCCGCTCCGAGGGCCACGTCGGGCTCGTGGACCAGGACCACGTCGAGGTCGGAGTACGGCGCGAGCTCGCGCCGCCCGTAGCCACCGACGGCGACCAGGGCGCACCCGGTCTCGGGTGCGCCCGCGGCGGCGTACGCCGACACGCACAGCGCGTCCGCGTCATCCGTCCGCTGGTTCCTGTCCACCACGGTGTCCGTCCCGCTCGGGTCGGGGATGCCGCCCCCGACGACGACGGACCCCGCCGGCCAGCTGACCGGCGGGGCCTGCATGTCGTTGCTCGTGTGTCCGCTCAGATCGCGGCGCCGTCGCGATCCCCGGTGCGGACCCGGACCACCGTCTCGACCGGGCTGACCCACACCTTGCCGTCGCCGATCCGGCCGGTCTGCGCAGTCTTCTGGATGATCCCGAGGATGTCCTCGGAGTCACCGTCGTCCGCGACGATCTCGATCCGGATCTTGGGCACGAGCGCGATGTCGTACTCCGCGCCGCGGTAGACCTCCGTGTGGCCCTTCTGCCGGCCGTAGCCACTGACCTCCGAGACGGTCATGCCGGTGACCCCGAAGGTCTCGAGGGCCTCGCGGACCTCTTCCCACTTGTGCGGCTTGATCACCGCGGTGATGAGCTTCATGCCATGGCTCCTTCCGTGGACTCGGTCTTGGCGTGCGCTGCCGCGACGGGCCCGGCCCCACCGAGTACACCACCCGAGCGGCCGTCGAGGTCGTAGGCCGACTCACCGTGCTCGGCGAAGTCGATGCCGTCGACCTCGTCGTCGCCGTTGATCCGCCAGCCGATCGTGTGCTTGATCGCCAGCGCGATGAGGGTGGTGAGCACGCCGGTCCAGACCACGGTGAACATCACGCCGAGGAACTGGTGCCACAGCAGCGTGGCGTTGCCGCCGTAGAACAGGCCGTTCATGTCGCCGAAGAGCCCGTCGACGCCCTGGGGCGAGGTGTTGGTGCCCACGAGGCCGATCAGGAGACAGCCGACGATGCCGCCTACGAGGTGGACGCCGACGACGTCCAGCGAGTCGTCGAGCCCGAACTTGAACTTGAGGCCCACGGCGTAGGCACACGCCGCTCCTGCGATCGCGCCGACGATGAGGGCGCCGAGGATGTTGACGGCGCCACAGGCCGGGGTGATCGCGACCAGACCGGCGACGACGCCCGACGCTGCTCCGAGCGAGGTGGCCTTGCCGTGCAGGATCCGTTCCATCAGCAGCCAGGCGAGCATCGCGGCCATGGTCGCGACCGTGGTGTTCATGAACGTCACACCGGTCTCGCTGTAGAACTGGGTCGAGAACTTCGCCGGGTCGCTCAGCGAGTCCGCGGTGAAGACGATCGAGCCCACGTTGAAGCCGTACCAGCCGAACCACAGCAGGCCCGCCCCGATCATGGTCAGCGTCAGGTTGTGCGGCTTCATCGGGTCGCGCATGAAGCCGACGCGGCGCCCGATGACGAGGGCCAGGATGCCGCCCGCGATGCCGGCGTTGATGTGCACGACCGTGCCGCCGGCGTAGTCGAGGTTCGGCACGTGGGAGTAGAACCAGCCACCGCCCCAGACGTTGTGGGCGATCGGGAAGTAGCAGAGCGTGACCCAGATCGGCAGGAAGACCACCCAGGAGGAGAGCTTCACGCGGTCGGCGATGGCGCCGGAGATCAGGGCCGCGGTGATCACCGCGAAGGTGAGCTGGAAGAGCACGTAGATGTAGTTGCTGCTGGTGACGCCGTGCAGGCCGAACATCGAGAACGGGTTGGCGATCAGCTTGCCGTTCCCGTTGCCGACGCCGTCGCCGCCCCAGCCCTCGGACCAGCCCCACAGGACGAACACGATGCCGACGACCGCCAGGGCGATGTAGGACATCATCATCATGTTGAGCACTGACTTCGACCGGGTCATGCCGCCGTAGAACAGGGCGAGCGCCGGGGTCGTCATCATGAGGACGAGGGCTGTCGCCACGATCATCCAGGCGTAGTAGCCGTCCATGGAACCTCCATGAGTGTGCGGTGGGAGCCTGCGCGCGGACACCGTCGTCCACGTCAGCCACCCCGATGGAGGCAAGACTCACGCCGGCACGTTTCGTCGTACGTCGTCCCGTGTTGCCGTCGTGCAACGAACCTGGGCTGTCGTGTTACGGCTCTGTGAACTCCCACAGCGGCGCGACCGCCTCGGCGAAGGCGGAGGCCATCGCCTCGACCGGCCGCTCGCGCGCCGCCTGCTCGGCGGACTCCCGCGCTCTGCGCGCTCCCTCGGGATCGGAGACCAGGTCGTCGAGGGCGCCGGCCAGCACCGTCTCGAGACCACCGTCGTCGTCGAAGAGCCGCGCGTGCGCGGAGCCGTCGTACGCCGTGAGCGAGCCGACACGCGGAGCCACGACCGGCAGCCCGAACGATTCGGCGAGGAGGAAGGAGCCGGAGTTGAGCACCTTCAGGTAGGGCAGCACCGCCAGGTCGGCGGCCCGCATCCAGACCTGCACCTCGTCGTCGCGCACCCGACTCGGGTGGGCGACCACGCGCGGCGTCGCAGCGAGCCGGGCCGCCAGCGCGGGCCCGTCCGGATGCCGACCGAGGCTGCCGGCGACCAGCAGGCGCAGCGCGGGGTCGCTCGCGCCGTCGCCCTCGAGGTAGTCGAGGAGCCGGTCGAGGCCCTTGTAGGGGCGGATCTGGCCGAGGGTCACCATCACCTTGTCGTCGGGCCCCAATCCCAGCCGTCGCCGGGCGCCCGCGCGGCTCACCCAGTCGGGATACAGGCCGAGGTAGCTCGAGTGCGGGATGCAGACGACCCGGTCGGGATCGAGGCGGTAGTGCGGGGCGGCGGCGTCGAGGGTCGCGTCGGAGAGCACGTGCACCAGGTCGGCGTGGTCGGCCAGGATCCGCGAGACCTCGATCTCGAGCTCGAGGTGCACCGTCTCGTGCGGCAGCACGTTGTGCACGGTCCACACCAGCCGCCCACCGCCGGCACGGAACGCGCGTACGCCGTCGGCGAGGGCCGCCACCCGTTGGCGGGCCTCGTTGTCAGTCGTCGCGGTGCCGAGGACGGGCGTGGTCCAGTGCACGTTGAGGACGTGGCCGGCCCTCTCGCTGTCCGTGAGGTACGACGTGAGGTCGCGGACCGGCACCGGCGTCGCGTCGACGAGCCCGAGCTCGGAGAAGAGCATCGTCTGGAACGGGTTGCTGCCGCGCCAGTCGGGGAAGAAGTCGAGGGTCCGCGTCATCGCCGCCCCCACAGGCGGTCGCGGCGACCCTCGGGGGCCGGACCGCGCTCGGCCCGCGGGTAGTCGGTGATGTCGTCGTTGCGGCCGTCGCGGCCGGCGCGCGCGTCGGCCTTCGCCCGCGCCACCAGCTCGTCGTACGCCGGGAGCCAGGCGGGTGCGTCACGGGTGACCCGCGTCCGCCAGCGCGCCAGCAGCCGGTCGTCGAGGTCGGCGAGGGCCTGCTCGGGGTCGAGCCCCAGGCAGTCGCGCGCGAAGAAGTAGCGGTTCCGGGTCATGTAGTAGACGTGGTACGGCTCGGGCACACCGATGCCGGACCGCTTGAGATGGGTCATCCGGGCGCGCGACTGCACGACGCAGGTCCAGCCCGCCCGCCGAGCGCGGAGGCACCACTCGGTCTCCTCGTAGTAGAGGAAGTAGCGCTCGGGCAGCAGGCCGACCTGCTCGAAGATGCTGGCGCGGGCGAGGAGGGCGGCTCCTGTCACGTAGTCGGTCGTCCGCGCGACGGGGCGACGGACCTCGGTCTCCAAGCGGCCCTGGGCGCGGTGACGGGTGGCGCCCCCCCGGTCGAGGTCGACGACTCCCCCGTCGTACCAGACCCTGGTGGGCTCGCCCGGGAGCACGAGCCGCGGACCCACCACGCCGCACTCCGGCCGCTTGTCCATCACCCGCAGCAGGCGGGTCAGGGTCGTGGGCTCGACGCGCGTGTCGGGGTTCAGCAGCCAGATGTAGGGGACGCCGCGCGCGAGCAGACGACTGATGCCGAGGTTGTTGCCACCGGCGTACCCCAGGTTGTCGCCGGTCGCGACGACCTCAGCCCGCCGCCCGACCCCGGCTCGCAACCGGTCGTGCTCGTCGGACTCCGGCCCGTTGTCGACCACCACGATGTCGAGGTCGAGGTCGTCGGACTGCTCGAGGGAGTCCAGACAGCCGAAGGTGTCGTCGGGGTCCCCGTAGTTGAGGACCACGACGCCGGTGCGGGCCGTCCTGATCATCCCTGCCTCTCCCCGAGGGTGCTGCCCACCGCCGACGCGGTGCGGTCGACCACCACTGTGCCTGCTCCGTGCCTGCTCTGGGCCCGACGCGCGCGCGTCAGGTGTTCTCCCGGTACCACTTGCGGTTGGCGATCCGCTTGTTGGTCCCCTCGAGATTCTCGCCCTTCTCGATCACCACGAGGTTGTGATAGCAGTGCACGGCCACGACATGGCGGTCGGTGTACGACGACTCGTAGGCGGCGTCGAGGAACTCCTCGTGGTTCAGGCCGTCGAGCAGCCGCCGTACGAGCGCCATCGACGGGCTGGGCTGCTCGGGGTCGAGGTTGCCTCCCCACTGCGGCCAGTAGCTGGTCTGGGTGTCCTCCACGACGTACAGCCCGTCGTCGGCGAGCATCGGGAAGAGGATCGCGAAGCTGTCGGCGACGTCCTGCGGATGGTGGCTGCCGTCGTCGATCACCACCATCGGCGCGCCGTGCTCCGCAACGATGCGTTCCATCAGCGCGCGGTCGGTCTGGGATCCGAGGTACGACGTGATCCGCCGCTGGTCGACGAACGACTTGTCCTCGATGTCGACGCCGACGATCTCGGCGTGGGGGAAGAACCACTTCCACATCTTCAGCGAGGCACCGCCCTGCTTCTCGCGGGCGTAGCCGCCGATCCCGAGCTCGAGCACGAGGGCCGCCCGGTCGCGGAACGCGGTGAAGTGGCGCTCGTAGTGCGGTGTGTAGCGGTGCACGCCCCACTTGTCGCTGCCGAACTCCTCGGCCAGCTCGGTCAGGTCCATCGCCCGGAGCCTCTGGGCTCGCTGCTCGCGGGGGCTCAGCGGCTCCGGCCGACTCGGCAACTGGTCTGCGCAGCCGCTGCCACACCCCGGGCGGGACGTGGGGCTTCACGCGCTCCACCAGCACGCGGCGCGCCCGGTCGACGTAGCGGCTCATGACCTCACCCGAGCAGGGCGTCGACGAACGCACCCGGGTCGAACGGCGCGAGGTCGTCGGCACCCTCTCCGAGGCCGACGAGCTTGACGGGTACGCCGAGCTCGCGCTGCACCGCGACCACGATCCCGCCCTTCGCGGAGCCGTCGAGCTTGGTGAGCACGATGCCGGTCACGTCGACGATCTCGGAGAACACGCGAGCCTGGACGAGCCCGTTCTGGCCGGTCGTGGCGTCGAGGACGAGGAGTACCTCGGTGACCGGCGCCTGCTTCTCGATGACCCGCTTCACCTTGCCGAGCTCGTCCATCAGGCCGGCCTTGTTCTGCAGGCGTCCGGCGGTGTCGACCAGCACGGTGTCGAGACCGCGGTCGAGGCCCTCCTGCACGGCCTGGAAGGCCACGCTCGCGGGATCGCCCCCCTCGGGGCCGCGCACCACCTCGACCCCGACCCGCTCGCCCCAGGTGGCCAGCTGGTCGACGGCGGCGGCGCGGAACGTGTCGGCCGCCCCGAGCACGACCGAGCGGTCCTCGGCAACGAGGATCCGGGCGAGCTTGCCCACCGTGGTGGTCTTGCCGGTGCCGTTCACCCCGACCACCAGCACCACGCCCGGTTTGCCGTCCTCGCCGGAGACCTGGAGGCGACGGTCCATCGTGGGGTCGACGAGCTGGAGCAGCTCGTCACGCAGGACGGCGCGCGGGTCGCCCGCCTCCTTGCCGCCCACGCGGAGCCTGGTGCGTAGGTTGTCGACCAGCTGCTGGGTCGGCGCGACGCCGACGTCGGCGGTGAGCAAGGAGTCCTCGATCGCCTCCCAGGTGTCCTCGTCGAGCCGGTCGCGCGAGAGGAGGCCGAGCAGGCCGCGGCCGAGGCCACCCTGCGAGCCGGCCAGTCGCTGCCGCAGCCGCACCAGCCGCGACGCCGTACCCTCCGGGCGCTCGACGGTGGGCGCCGGTGCAGCCTCCTCGACCGCTGGCGCCTCCTCCGCGGGGGCGGCCGTCTCCTCGCGCGGAGGAGCGATGATGTCGGTGCCTGCCGTCGGCGAACCGACCCGGCGGCGCCGTCCGCCGACGAGGAGGCCGCCCACCACCAGGGCGGCGACGACCACGAGGCCGATGATCAGGAACAGCAAGTCACCCATGGCCGTCATCCAACCAGGTGCGGCTCAGGGTCAGCGGTCGCGCCCCGGGATGTCGTGGCCGCCGCGGGGGCTGGTCAGGTCGAGGCGCTCGGCGGGGGGCTCGACCTCGTCGGAAGTGTTGTCGAGCGTGGGTGCAGCGGCGACACCCCTGCGCATCATCCGGCCGACCCAGCGCACGTGCGGCACGTCCTCGCCGCGGTGCGGGAAGGCGACGTAGATCACCACCGCGCCGGCGAGCACCAGGACCACGAGCATGGCGATGACGAGATACCACATGCCTTCACCCTCGCACGGCCCCCGGGAGGCTCGTCAAAACGACTCACCCTCCTCGGCGGTCCTTCAGCCTCCGCCACCCGCCGGCGCGGTTGTCGGCCACGAGCCGCCTGAAGAACGCCAGCAGGGCCTCCTCGGGCACCTCGTCGCCCTCGCGGAACCCGATCGTGCGGGCGGTCTTGTTCTCCTGCCCGGCCGTGATCAGGCCGTCGGGGTCGGGCACGATCCCCCCGTCGTAGACGAAGACGTTGACGTGGTCGCGGGCGGCGAGGAACGCGGCGACGTTGCCGTCGAGGACGAAGTAGGGCTGCACCGTGCGCTTGATCGTCTCGGCCATCTCCGGGTCGGCGCGATGGAGCACGTCGCGAACGCGGCCGAGCGTCTCGCGCTGCCAGTCGGGCAGTCGGCCGAGATAGTCGTCGACGCGCGGGTCGCGGTCACCCATGTCGCCAGCGTCCCAGAGTCCCGGCCGTCTCAGTGACGCAGGGCCTCGGCTGCCCGCCGTACGACGTCGGGCAGGGGCGTGGACGGGCGCGCCGGGTCGGTGTTGTCGACGTACACCATCACCGCGCGGCCCTCGGCGGCCGCCGGGTCGGCGTCGCCCTGGAAGAAGCCGACGCGGTAGACGATCGACGAGCTGCCGACGTGGTCGGCGACCACGCCGAGGTCGATCGGTGCCGGGTAGCCGACCTCGGCGAAGAACCGGCAGCCGATCTCGGCGAAGAGCCCGATCTGGTCGAGGCTGTCGACGGCTCCCCCGATCGCTTCCTGCAGGTGCAGGTCGATGGCGGTGTCGATCAGCTCGAAGTAGCGGGCGTTGTTCATGTGCCCGAACCCGTCGAGGTCGGCCCAGCGCGTCGTCGCGGTCGACCAGTGGACGTAGTCGGCCCGGGTGGGCCGGGCCGGGCGGCTCGAGGCGTCGGTCACGGCGCCATCATGGCGGACGCCGCTCGGGGACGCCCGTGAGCGGTGAGTGAGCCACCGAAGTGACGCGCGCAACGGTGGCCCGCTCACCGCTCCGGCACCGCTCGGTCCGGTGGCGGTGGGTGGGCCACCGGACTAGCCAGCCAAACGGTGGCGGGCTCACCGCTCCCAGGATCAGGCGGGTTCGCGGAGCCGTTGGCTGATCACCGTCGAGACGCCGTCGCCGCGCATGGTCACGCCGTAGAGAGCGTCGCCGACCTCCATCGTGCGCTTCTGGTGGGTGATCACGAGCAGCTGGCTGTGGGCGCGGAGCTCCTCGTAGATCTGCAGCAGGCGACCGAGGTTCGTGTCGTCGAGCGCCGCCTCGACCTCGTCGAGGATGTAGAACGGCGAGGGCCGGGCCTTGAACAGCGCCACGAGGAAGGCGACGGCGACCAGCGACCGCTCGCCGCCCGACAGCAGCGAGAGACGCTTGACCTTCTTGCCCGGCGGCCGCGCCTCGACCTCGACGCCGGTGGTGAGCATGTCGGACGGGTCGGTGAGGACGAGCCGTCCCTCGCCGCCGGGGAACAGCCGGGAGAACGTCTGGTCGAAGGCCGCCGACACGTCGGCGTACGCCTCGGTGAAGACCTGCTGCACGCGGGAGTCGACCTCGCGCACGATGTCGAGGAGGTCCTTGCGCGTCGCCTTGAGGTCCTCGAGCTGCTCGGTGAGGAACTTGTGGCGCTCCTCCAGCGCGGAGAACTCCTCCAGCGCCAGCGGGTTCACCTTGCCGAGGAGCGCGAGGGCCCGCTCGGCGGCGCGCAGCCGCTTGGTCTGCTCCTCACGGTCGTAGGGCGCGGGGTCGGGCTCGGTCTCACCGTCGGCCACCTCACCGGAGAACGGCACCGGCTGGTGGGGACCGTAGTCGGCGACCAGGCCGTCCTCGTCGAGGCCCAGCTCCTCCAGGGCACGCTCGGCGAGCTGCTCGATGCGCATCCGCTGCTGGGTGCGGGCCATCTCGTCTCGGTGCACGGAGTTGACCAGCTCGTCGTGCTCACGGGCCAGGTCACGCAGCGCGGCCCGGACGGCGAGCAGGTCTCGCTCGCGGTCGGCCCGCGTGGCCTCGACGGCCGAGCGCTCCTCCGCCGCGCGGTGGATCGACACCTCGAGCTTGGCCAGCACCACGGTCACGGCCACGCCGACGGCCTGGGCGGCGCGACCCTCGCGGACCAGCCGCTCGCGCCGCTCGATCGCCCGCGCTCGTGCCTCACGCTCCGCCTCGGCCGCCCGCACCAGCGAGTCGGCCCGGCCGTGCAGCGCACGGGCGCGCTCCTCGCTGGTCCGCAGCGAGAGCCGGGCGTCCATCTCCGCCTGCCGAGCGGCGCGCGCCGCGTCGGCCAACCGCTCCCGCTCGGTGGTGTCGGGCTCCTCGTCGGTGGCGTCGTGGGCCGCGGCGAGCCGGGCCTCGAGGTCGGCGAGGCCGGCGAGGTCCTGGTCGCGCGCCTCGGTCGCGGTCGCGATCGCCGTGGCGATCCGCTCCGCCTCGGCCCGGGCGGAGCGAGCGGTGGTGCCGTAGTGGCCGAGCTCCTCGGCCACGGCCGCCAGCGTCGCGTCGGACTCGTGGAGCTTGGCGAGCGCGACGTCGACGCGTCGCTGTGCGTCGAGCCGCTCGGTGTCGAGCCGGGCGATGTCGAAGCCGAGCCGCTCGGAGGCGGCGATCGCCTCGGACAGGTCGGCCGACGCGTCGTCGTACGCGGCCTGGATCTCGAGCAGGCTGGGCTGGGACGCGGAGCCGCCGGCGGCGAAGTGGGCGCCGTACACGTCGCCCTCGCGGGTCACCGCCGTCACGTCCGGAAGGTCGGCGACCAGTGCCCGGGCGGTGTCGAGGTCCGCGACGACCGCGGTCTTGAAGAGCAGGCGCGCCAGCGCGGGACGCAGCGTGTCGGGGCAGGCCACCACGTCGACGGCGTACGACGCGTGGCTCGGGAGCCCCGGCCACGCGAGGTCGTCGGTGACTCCCCCGCCGAGCAGCATCCCGGCCCGGCCGAGGTCACCGGTCTTGAGGTGGCCGATCGCCGAGACCGCGGCGTCGCCGTCGGTGACGGCCACGGCGTCGGCGGCGGAGCCCAGCGCAGCCGCGATCGCGGCCTCGTAGCCGGGGTCGACCGTCAGCACCGCGGCCACCGACCCGAGCAGGCCCGAGACGGAGTCGGAGGCGGCGAGCAGCGCGCCCGCGCCGTCCTTGCGGTTGAGCCCGAGGGCGAGCGCCTCCGTGCGCGCCTGGAGTCCGGAGCGGTCACGGTCGGCCTGGGCCGCCTCCTCGCGGGCCTTGGCCAGCCGCTCGGTGAGGTCGTCGAACACGGCGAGCGCGGCCTCGTGCTCGGCGTCGAGACCCTCCTCGCCGGCGTCGAGGCCCGCGATCCGGGTCTCGAGGGCGGTGAAGTCGTGCTGCGCGCGATCGGCGCGCGCCACGGCGGCCGACCGGGAGGCGTCGAGCCGGCCGATCTCCTCCTCCGCCGCAGCGGCGCGCGACTTGACGGCGTTGACCTGACCGGCGAGCCGGGCCAGGCCCTCGCGCCGGTCGGCGGCGGCACGCAGGAGGCCGGCGACCCGACGTTCCTCCTCGGCCGCTGCCTCCTCGGAGGTACGACGGGTGGTCACCGCGGCCTCGAGCGCCGACCGGTGGGTCTCGACCTCACCGGCGATCGCCGTCTCCTGCTCGCGGATCCGGGCGGCCTCCGCCTCGAGCTCGTCGGGGTCGCGGCCGAGGTCGAGCGTCTCCTGCTCCGACCCGGCAGCGTTGCGGACCCGTTCGGCGGCGAGCGACGCCGTACCGCGGAGGCGCTCGCGCATGCCCGACAGCCCGAACCACGTCTCCTGCGCTCGGGCGAGCGCGGGCAGGTCGTCGCGCAGCGAGGTCTCGAGGGCCACCTCGGTCTGCTGGGCCCGGGCGATCGCCGCCTCGACCTCCTCGCGCCGCTCGACCAGGATCGACTCGTCCGCGAGCTCCTGCTGGAGGGCGGTGCGAGCCGTCACCAGGTCGTCGGCGATCAGCCGGGCGCGCGCGTCGCGGACGTCCGCCTGCACGACCGCGGCACGCCGGGCCACCTCCGCCTGCCGGCCCAGGGGCTTCAGCTGGCGGCGGATCTCGCTGAGCAGGTCGCCGAGACGGGTCAGGTTGCCGTCGGTGGAGTCGAGCTTGCGGAGCGCCTTCTCCTTGCGCTTGCGGTGCTTGAGGACGCCGGCGGCCTCCTCGATGAAGCCGCGCCGGTCCTCCGGAGTGGCGTGGAGGATCGTGTCGAGCTGGCCCTGGCCGACGATCACGTGCATCTCACGGCCGATGCCGGAGTCGCTGAGGAGCTCCTGCACGTCGAGCAGCCGGCACGGCGTCCCGTTGATCGCGTACTCCGACCCGCCGGAGCGGAACATGGTGCGGCTGATCGTCACCTCGGCGTACTCGATCGGCAGCGCGCCGTCGGTGTTGTCGATGGTGAGCAGCACCTCGGCGCGGCCCAGCGGCGGGCGGCCGGAGGTGCCGGCGAAGATGACGTCCTCCATCTTGCCGCCGCGCAGGCTCTTGGCACCCTGCTCGCCCATCACCCAGGCGAGGGCGTCGACGACGTTGGACTTGCCCGAGCCGTTCGGGCCGACGATGCAGGTGATCCCGGGCTCGAGCTGCAGCGTGGTCGACGACGCGAAGGACTTGAACCCCTTGAGGGTCAGGCTCTTCAGGTACAACGTGGCTCCCTCTTCCAAGGCACGGGCGCGGCTGGGTCGAGCTGCTGGGGCGGACTGCAGGCGCAGCGAGGTGCCGAACGGGGAAGTGCAGCGTCGCTCACCCTACCCAGGGCCACCCCGGTTCCCGGGCATCCGGGCCGGTGTCGGGCCCCGTTGTCGTGACCGGTGTCGAGCGCTCGGTATCCGAGCCGCCGTAGCTCGTCACGGGGTGAACGAGACCGCCGTGTGACCGTTGAGGTAGAACGCCAGCGGGCCGCGACGAAGACCGGGACGAAGGTGAGCGGCGCGTCGCCGAGACTCATCCGCGGGACCCTAGCGGCGACGCAAGCGGTCTCGGAGCACCAGCAGGTGGTCCTTCTCCTGGGCGGTGAGCGAGTCCATCCCCGAGGCGTGGATCTTGTCGAGGAGCGCGTCGAGCTCCGCCTGGTCGCGCGAGACCGGCGGCGTCGGCGGGGGGTTCCAGGGCCCGGCCACGACGGTGCCCTGCCCGCCCGTGGCCCGACGGTTGCGCTTCGACTTCTTCGGCTTACGCCGGATCGCCAGGTTGGGCACCCACGTCAGCTCGGCCATCAGGCCCATCGACCGGGCGATGACCGCGGTCAGCGCCAGACCGATCACGAAGTCGAGCAGCAGCAGGTAGTTGCGGTTGCCGAGGTAGCCGAGCACGGAGATCGCGATGATGACCACGCCGATCACCCAGCCGGGGATGTTGAAGAAGAACCGGCGGCCGGGGTACTCCGCGATGAAGACCAGCAGCACCATGAGCTCGAGCTGGTTGAGGGTCGACAGCGCGAAGCCGCCGCCGCCGATGCCGTTGGTGATCGGGGTGAGCTCCACGAGGATCACCCAGAGCAGACCCAGCGCGACGGTCACCAGGCCGAGGAACCACGCCATCCGTTTGCGGCCCAGCTGGCGCTCGATCTCGGTGCCGAAGTACCAGAACAGCGCGACGGCGATGATGTCGAAGAAGCCCATCCCGCTCGGGTAGGCGATCGGCCAGGTGAAGATCCGCCACACCTGACCGTGGAGGAAGGCGTCGGCGTCGAGGGTGAGGTGGTTCTGGATCGTCTTGCCCGGCGGCTCGAGCGCCCAGACCACGAAGGAGACGAGCGAGACCGAGGTGACCAGCAGGACCGTGGTCACGTCGACGCTGCCGACCCGGAACCAGCCGTCGTCGGACCCGCGGCCGGGCCGTGCCATCCCCCATCGGTTGCTCACGGGGCCACGCTATAGGGCTGCACCGTCGGGCGGCCCCACCCGGCGCGCGCAGGCGGCGACGCCGGCCACCAGGACGTCGACACCGAACGTGAACCGGTCGTGCTCGTCGCCGGAGGCCATCGCCTCACCCATCGTCGCGAGCACCGGGAACGCGGCAGCAGGCAGCGACCGGAACAGCTCGTGCACCTGGTCCTGGGGCTCGGCACCCGGCCCAGCCCCTGCGGCGCGCTGCCGCCAGACGTCTCGCTCGACGGCGTAGGACCCGACGTAGAGCGCCATCAGGTCGAGGAACCACGCGCTCACCTGGTCAGGCACCTCGCCGGCGCGGAGGATCGCCGCGAGGCGGTCCATCGTGCGCAGCGACTCGTGCGAGACCGGGATGATCCCTAGCGAGGCCCGCGCCACGCCCGGGTGGGCCTCGAAGAGCGCCAGCATCGAGGCCATCACCTCGCGCAGCTGGTCCTGCCAACGGTCCGGGTCGGGGTCGGGGACGTCGAGCTGTTCCCCCACCCGGGCGATCACGAGCGCGTCGAGCTCGTCGCGGTTGGCCACGTGGGCGTAGAGCGAGGCCGGCCCGGTGCCGAGCGCGCGTGCCAGCGACCTCATGGTCACCGACTCGTAGCCGTTCTCGCGCATCTGGACGAGGGCCTCGTCGACGATCCTCGACACCGAGAGCCGCTCGCGCGGCTCCCGGCTGCCCGCGCTCACCCGGATCCGGACCGGCCCCGCCTGGAAGGTCCGCGCGGTCGGGTCGGGCTCGTCGGCAGCCATGGCGAACAGTGTACTTGACGCGAACGCTGTTCGTGAGTAGAACAGTGTTCGTCGTCTCTAGAACACTGTTCGTCACCGCGAACGTCGTTCGCCTTTCTGACCCGCTCGGAGGACCCACCATGTCGCAGCCCTCGTCGCCGGCCACGCCGCAGGCGCCCGCAGTCCCGGAGCCCGGCACGGGCGAGCCGACCGACGTCATGCCCGGAGGTCGGGGCTACCAGTACCGCTGGATGGTGATGGTCGTGGTGATCCTCGCCGACGTGATGGATCTGCTCGACGCCACGATCGCCAACCTGGCCGGGCCGTCGATCCGCGCTGACATCGGCGGCGGTGAGACGACCCTGCAGTGGATCCTGGCCGCTTACACGCTCCCGTTCGCGGTCGGCCTGATCATCTCCGGGCGGCTCGGTGACGTGGTCGGGCGGCGCCGGATGTTCCTGATCGGGATGGTCGGCTTCACGGCCGCATCGCTGCTGTGCGGGCTCGCCCCGACGGCCGGCTTCCTGATCGCTGCCCGCGTGATGCAGGGACTCTTCGGCGCGACCATGATCCCGCAGGGGCTGGCGATGGTGCGCGAGTCCTTCGTGCCCGAGGACCTGCAGAAGGCGTTCATCCCGTTCGGTCCGGTGATGGGTCTGGCTGCGGTGCTCGGCCCGATCCTGGCCGGCTTCCTGATCAGTGCGGACCTCTTCGACAGCGGCTGGCGGGCGATCTTCTGGGTCAACGTCCCGGTCGGCGTGGTGGCGTCTTACCTCGCCTGGCGCTACCTGCCTCGCACCCTCTTCCGCGATCGCGACGCGCGGCTCGACGTCAGCGGGGCGCTGCTGCTCACCCTCGCCTCGGTCCTGCTGATCTTCCCGCTGGTCCAGGGGCAGGCGCAGGGCTGGCCGGTCTGGATGTTCGCGATGCTCGCCGGTTCGGTGGCCTGCTTCGTCGGCTTCGCGCGGTCCGAGCGACGCTCGGCCCACCCGGTGATCGAGCCGACCCTGTTCAGCCACGCGTCGTTCGTCGGTGGACTGGTCTTCCTCGGCGCCTTCTTCACGGCGATGTCGGGATTCAACCTGGCCGGCAACCTCTTCATCCAGTACGGGCTGCACTACAGCCCCCTCCACACCGGGCTGACCATGGTGCCGCTGGCCCTCGGCATCGCGGTGGGCGCCGGTCTCTCCGGCGCGCTGCTGGGCCCGAGGTTCGGCCGCAAGGTCCTGCACGGCGGCCTGGTCGTCTCCGCCCTGGGCATGATCTCGATGTGGTGGACCATCGGCGACCAGGGGCTCGCGGTGACCGGCTGGGACCTGGCCCCGTCGTTCGCGGTGATGGGGCTCGGGATGGGCGTGATCTTCGCGCCACTGTTCGACATCATCCTGGCCTCGCTCAACGACCGCGAGGTGGGCACCGGCTCCGGGCTGCTCAACGCCGTCCAGCAGTTCTGCGGGGCGCTCGGCGTCGCCGTGCTCGGCTCGGCCTACTTCCACTGGCTGCCCGAGCAGGGCTTCGTCACCTCGATCAAGTGGCTGATCCTGCTGACGGTCGCGTGCTTCGGGGTCGCCTTCGCGGTGGCCTTCGTGCTCCCCCAACGGGCACGTGAGGACGTGCCGGTCTAGGGAACGACGCCTCGGCGCGGGTGGCGGACCGGTGGGACCCGAGGGTCAGGCCGGCTGCATCTCCCGCTGCTCGGGCTCGAGGTCGAGCACGCGAGCTGCTTGGGCGACGGCCAACCGGTCGTTCTCTTCCATCAACCGGGTGACCAACGCCTCCAGCTCAGCGACCCTGACTCGCAGATGGGCGTTGTCGGCGGCCAGCCGGGCGGGGAGGCCGCGGTCTTGCTGCAGATGGCCGATCAGAGCCTTGGCCATGGATAGGAGCCTTCCGACGTGGGGGAACCCGCCAGGTTTCGAGGGGGCCGCCTTCAAGAGTGACACCTCGGTCGGCCTCGGTCAATCTCGCGGGCGCACCGTTCGTGCGCGCGGCGCCGGCTGGCAGCGAGGGCAGAAGAACGACGAGCGGTTCATGAACTCGACGCGCCGGATCGGGGTGCCACAACGCTCGCACGGGAGGCCCTCGCGGCCGTAGGCGTGCAGCGACCGGTCGAAGTAGCCGGACTCGCCGTTGACGTTGACGTAGAGCGCGTCGAAGCTCGTCCCGCCCTGCCCGAGCGCCGCCCCCATGACGGCCCGCGCCTCCGCGAGCACCCGCCGTACCTGGATCGGGCGCAGGCGCTCACCCGGCCGCTCGCCGTGGAGCTGCGCGCGCCACAGCGCCTCGTCGGCGTAGATGTTGCCGACGCCCGAGACCAGCGTCTGGTCGAGCAGCAGCCGCTTGACCCCGGCGGTACGACGACGCACCCGGGCGACGAAGAGGTCGTCGTCGAACTCCGGGTCGAACGGGTCGCGCGCGATGTGGGCGATCTCCGGCGGCAGGTCGGCACCCCCCTCGGAGACCGCCAGCCCGCCGAACATCCGCTGGTCGACGAAGCGCAGCTGGCGGTCGCCGAGCCCGAAGCGCACCCGCAGGTGGCGCTCGTCGGGGTGGCCGGGCTCCTGGACGAGGAGCTGACCACTCATCCCGAGGTGACCCAGCAGGGCATCGCCGTTGTCGAGCGGCAGCCAGAGGTACTTGCCGCGGCGGCGGGCGGCCTCGAACCGGCGTCCGGTGAGCGCGGCGGCGAAGCCGACGGGGCCACGGACGTCGCGGCGTACCGGACGCGGGTGGAGCACGACGACCGACTCGATGGTGCGGCCGACGACGTGCCGCTCGAGACCGTCGCGGACCGTCTCGACCTCGGGAAGCTCTGGCACCGTCGGTCGGTCAGGTCACGTCGGCGCGCACGCCGAAGGTCGCGACCAGCTCGCCGTACGCCGTCTCCGCGGCGGCCTGCTCGGCCTCCTTCTTGGAGCGGCCGACGCCGTTGCCGTAGCGGTTCTCGCCCACGCGCACCTGGGCGGTGAAGGTCTTGAGGTGGTCGGGGCCCTCGTCCTGGATCAGGTACTCGGGCACGCCGAGGCCGTGCTCCGCGGACAGCTCCTGGAGGGACGTCTTCCAGTCCAGCCCGGCGCCCATCGCGGAGGCCGCCTCGATCAGCGGGTCGAAGAGCAGATGAACGACCTGGGCGGAGCTCTCGAGGCCACCGGAGAGGTGCACCGCCCCGATCACGGCCTCGACGGTGTCGGAGAGGATCGACGCCTTCTCGCGACCGCCGGTGGTGTCCTCGCCGCGGCCGAGCTTGACGTAGGTGCCGAGCCCGATCGTGCGGCCGACCCCGGCCAGCGCGCGGGCGTTGACGACGGCGGCGCGGAGCTTGGCGAGGTGGCCTTCGGAGAGGTCGGGGTGAGTGAGGTAGAGGGTCTCGGTGACGACGACGCCGAGCACGGAGTCGCCGAGGAACTCCAGACGCTCGTTGGTCGGCAGACCACCGTGCTCGTAGGCGTAGGAACGGTGGGTGAGGGCGCGCTCGAGCAGCTCGGCGTCGAGCGTCGGATCGCCGAGCGCGCTACGGAGCTCGCCGTAGTTCAGCGGACCGGGTCTCAGAGGACCTGGCGCCGCTCGCCACGCGCGCCGTACTGGCCGCAGGTGCCGCAGGCACGGTGCGGCAGGTGCTTCGCACCGCACGCGGGGTTGGCGCAGGTCACCAGGGTCGGCGCCACGGCCTTCCACTGGGAACGCCGGTGGCGCGTGTTGCTGCGCGACATCTTCCGCTTCGGGACTGCCACTGTTTCTCTCCTCGTCGATCGGTCCGGGGGACCGGGGTAATCCGGACTACTCGTCCTGCTCGGGCTCGGTCAGCGCGGCCAGGGCCGCCCACC
This sequence comes from uncultured Actinomycetota bacterium, assembly GCA_963794355.1. Taxonomy (GTDB): domain Bacteria; phylum Actinomycetota; class Actinomycetes; order Propionibacteriales; family Nocardioidaceae; genus Nocardioides. The sequence continues at coordinate 791,551 of CAWCDN010000016.1, read as the reverse complement.
GCGGGTCCACCGGCTCGCCGTGCGTGTGGTCGGGGTCGTCCGCGAGCCGCGCACCGCACTCGGCGCACAACCCGGGACAGTCGTCCTGGCACAACGGCTGGAACGGCAGTGCGAGCACCACCGCGTCCCGCAGCAGCGGCTCCAGGTCGACCAGGTCGTCCTGGAGCTTGCTGACCTCGAGCTCCTCGTCAGGGTCGACCTCGCGGTCGTCGTACACGAACAGTTCCTGGAACCTCACTTCGATCTCCTCGGAGATCGGCTCCAGGCACCGCACGCACTCACCCTCGAGCCCGGCTCGCGCCGTGCCCGTGACGAGGACGCCCTCCATGACCGCCTCGGTGCGCAGGTCGACCTCGACCGGCGTACCTTCGGGGACACGGAGAACCTCGATGCCCAGATCTGCTGGAGCCGGCACCGTCCGCGACACCTCGCGCTGGGACCCCGGGCGGCGACCGAGCTCGCGTGTATCGAGCACGAGCGGCGCTCTCGGGTCCAGTTTGCTCAGGGGTCCACTTCCGGATTCGGGCACAACAGATCAGCGCTCATCGTATCCACCCGGTCCGCGCAGCGGCAAAACGCAGCACGGGGGTGGGTCAGGGTGCGGACTGCCGCAGACGGGCGACCAGGGCCTCGTTGACGAAGTCGGGCACCAGCGCGGAGACGTCGCCGCCGTACGACGCGACCTCCTTGACCAGCGAGGAGGCCAGGAACGACCACTCAGGGCTGGTCGGCACGAACACCGTCTCGACGTCGGTGAGCGAGGCGTTCATCTGCGCCATCTGGAGCTCGTAGTCGAAGTCGCTGACGGCGCGGAGGCCCTTGACGATCGCCTGGATGCCACGCTCGGCGCAGAAGGTGGTGAGCAGCCCGGTGAAGCCCTCGACCGAGACGTTGGGCAGGTGGCCTACCGCGCGGCCGATCATCGCGAGCCGCTCGTCGGCGGTGAAGAGGCGGTGCTTCGACTGGTTCACGCCGACCGCGACGACGACCTCGTCGAACAGCGAGGCGGCCCGCTCGACGATGTCGAGGTGGCCGTTGGTGACCGGGTCGAACGACCCGGGACAGACGGCTCGGCGCACGGGGCCTCCTCGGGTCGGTCGGGCCGGTGGGTGCCGGTCAGTGCTGGGCGGCGTGAACGTACCAGAGCATCGTCTCGCCGTACTTCTTCTCCCGGCCGCCGTCGAAGCCCTCGGGCCACAGCGGCTCGGCGGCGCGCGAGCCGCGTTCGACGACCACCATCGCGCCCGGCACGAGCCAGCCGTGGTCGCGCAGAGACGCGAGGTCCGCGACCACCGACGAGCTCGGGTGGGCGTACGGCGGGTCGAGGAACGCCACGTCGTACGGCGCCTTCGGCGGTCGGAGCAGTGTGGCTGCGACGGACGAGGCCACGACGTTGGCCCGGGAGAAGCCGAGCTCGCGGGCGTTGGTGGAGATCAGCGACGCCGTACGACGGTCCTGCTCCACGAGCGTGACCACGCCGGCCCCGCGCGACCAGGCCTCGAGGCCGACCGCACCCGAGCCGGCGTAGAGGTCGAGGAACCGGAGGCCCGCCAGCGAACCGCACCACGACTCGACGGCCGAGAACAGCGCCTCGCGCACGCGGTCACTCGTCGGGCGCGTGTTCGCGCCACGCGGCGTCGCGATCCGTCGCCCGCCCGCAGATCCCCCGATGATCCGCGTCATGGTCTCGTCGTGACCCTGGCAGAGCAGGCCGTCATGACTTCTCCATGAACTCAGACTGCCGTGAGTCCTGCAGTTCTGTCACCCGGCGCCCGAGCTCTGGAGCCTCGCGGAGCTCCGGATCGTCGGCCAGCAGGCCGATCGCGGCCTCGCGCGCCTCGAGGATCGTCTTCTCGTCGCGCAGCACGCGGAGGTTCTGCAGCGAGCTGCGGAACCCCGACTGCGACCGGCCGAGCACGTCGCCCTCGCGACGCTGCTCGAGGTCGACCCGGCTCAGCTCGAAGCCGTCGGTGGTCGCCGCCACCGCGTCGAGCCGCTCGCGCGCCGGCGACTCGGACTCGGCGCGGGTCACCAGCAGGCACAGCCCGGGCAGGCCGCCTCGACCGACGCGCCCGCGGAGCTGGTGGAGCTGGGAGATGCCGAACCGGTCGGCGTCGAGCAGCACCATCGTGGTGGCGTTGGCGACGTCGACCCCGACCTCGATCACGGTGGTCGAGACCAGCACGTCTGTCTCTCCGGCCGCGAACCTGCGCATCGCTCGGTCCTTGTCGTCGGGCGCGAGACGACCGTGGAGCAGGTCGAGGCGCAGACCTGCCAACGGACCGGCACGGAGCTCCTCGACGACCTCCTCGGCGGCGCTCAGCCGGACGGGGGCGGTGACCGTCGCACCGCCTTCGTCGTCCTCGCCCGGCTCGTCGGTCTCGCCCTGCTCGAGCTCGTCGCCCGCGATACGTGGGCACACCACGTATGCCTGGTGGCCCTTCTCGACCTCCTCACGGACCCGGCCCCAGACGCGGTCGACCCAGTGCGGCTGCTCGGCCAGGGGTACGACGTTCGTCTGCACGGCCGCGCGGCCGGCGGGGAGCTCGGTCAGCGTGGAGACCTCGAGGTCGCCGAAGACGGTCATCGCGACGGTGCGCGGGATGGGGGTCGCGGTCATCACGAGGACGTGAGGCGGGGTGCCGGCCTTGTCGGTGAGCGCGGCGCGCTGCTCGACGCCGAAGCGGTGCTGCTCGTCGACCACGACCAGGCCGAGGTCGGCGAACTGCACGTGCTCCTGCAGCAGCGCGTGGGTGCCGATCACGATGCCGGCCTCGCCGCTCGCGGCGTGGAGCATCGCCTCGGCCCGCGCGGCCTTGGGCATCGAGCCGGTCAGCAGGACTACCCGGGTCGCCTCGGCGTGGCCTCCGAGCATGCCGCCGGCCGCGAGGTCGCCGAGCATCGCGGTGATCGAGCGGAGGTGCTGCTGCGCGAGGACCTCGGTGGGTGCGAGGAGCGCGGCCTGGCCGCCCGAGTCGACGACGCGGAGCATCGCGCGGAGCGCGACCAGCGTCTTGCCCGAGCCGACCTCGCCCTGGAGCAGGCGGTTCATCGGGTGGGGGCGGCCGAGGTCGGCCTCGATCTCGGCCGAGACCTCCTCCTGGCCGCGGGTGAGGGTGAACGGCAGCCGCTCGTCGAAGGCCGCCAACAGACCTCCGCCACCGGAGCGGGCCTGGCCGCCGAGCCCGGCGAGCTCGGCACGCCGACGGGCCAGCACGAGCTGGGTCACCAGCGCCTCGTCGAAGCGGAACCGCCGCTGGGCGGACGTGACCTGCTCCCAGGTGTCGGGCTGGTGGATCCACTGCAGGGCGGTGTGGAGATCCGGCAGGTGATGGGACGCACGGACGGCCTCGGGGATCGGGTCGGGCACCTCGTCGACGACCGTGAGCGCGAAGGCGACCGCGCGCTGCAGGTCCCACGACTCGACGCCCTTGGTCAGCGGGTAGAGCGGGTACAACGCCTTGATCGCGGCGACGGCAGCGCCCGTGGTCTCGTCGCCCTCGTCATCGCCCAACCCGAAGAGGGCCATGGTGGGGTTGGTGAGCTGCCAGTGCCCCTTGAAGGTGCTGACCTGACCGATGAACACGCCGCGGCGCCCGACCGCCAACCTGCGGGCCTGCCACTCGGCCACTCCCTTGGACTTGGCGAAGAACGACATCCGCAGCGACGGGCCGTCGGTCTCGAGCGTGGTGTCGAGCCGGTACGCCGTACGCCGGGTGCGGCGGTCGAGGTAGGTGTGGACGTCGCTCTCGGTGATCTCACCGACCACGGTGAGCATCTCGCCGCTGTGGAGGTCCTTGACCGTGGTCAGCTCGCCGGTGCGGACGTAGCGACGTGGGAAGTGGTGGAGCAGGTCACCGACGGTCCGGAGGCCGAGGCCCTCGGTGATCTTCTTGGCCTTGCCCTGCTTGGTCTGGGCGCCCAGCACCGAGGCGACGGGCGAGTCGAGGTCGATCACTGCGTCTTCACTCCACCGACATCAGGAGGGGGTAGCGGTCCTGGCCCCCGTCGTACACCACGACGTCGACATGGGCATGCCGGTCGGCGACGTACTCCTCGCAGTGCTCGGTGAGGCCCCCACCGTCGTGCCCGCGCACGAGCGTGACCAGCTCGCCACCTCCGCCGAGCAGCCGCTCGAGGACCTCCACGGCGACGGACGACAGGTCGTGGCCCACGACCGCGAAATCGCCTGCGATCACGCCCAGGATGTCGCCCGGCTCGCAGGGGCCGGCCATCGTGATCGCCCGCTTCGCGGCGATGGTGACCGCGCCGTGGCGGGTGTGGCGGGCGGTCGCGGTCATCTCCAGCACGTCGGCGTCGAAGCTGCGGGCGGGCTCGTGGACGGCCAGCGCCGCGAGCCCCTGCACCTGCGCCTCGGTCGGGATCACGGCCACCCGGACGCCGTGGTCCTCCTCGGCGGTGCGGGCCGCGATCTGGGCCGCTCGCACGGAGTCGGGGTCGTTGGGGAGGACGACGACCTCCGCGGCGCCCGAGCCCTCCACCGCCTCGAGCAGCATGCCGGTCGACGGCCGCCGCCCGGGAGCGCCCTCGATCACGAGCGCTCCGGCGTCGCGGAACAGGGTCGCCAGGCCGGGGCCGGCCGCAACGGCCACGATCCGGCGACCCGTGCGCTCCTGAGTCCGCTTCGAGGCCGCCTCGACCTGCTCGGCGAAGTGGGTGACGCGCACCCGGTGGGGCCGGCCCGCGGCGATGCCCGCCTCGATCGCGGCGCCGACGTCGTCGACGTGGACGTGGACGTTCCACAGGCCCTCTCCCCCGACGACGACCAGCGAGTCGCCGAGCGGAGCGAGGTCGCCCTTGAGCTTCTCCACGGCCGCGGGGTCGTCGGCGTCGAGGAGGTACATCACCTCGTACGACGGACCGTCCGGCACCAGGTCGTCGGCCTCGGCCGGCGTGGCCGGCACCGGGATCGTGCGCGTGCCGATCCCCGCGGGACGGGCGATCCGGCGCCGGCCGGTCAGCACGGTCTCGGCGGCGTCGAGGATCACGCAGAGCCCCCGCCCGCCGGCGTCGACGACACCGGCCTCGCGGAGCTGGCGGAGCTGCTCGGGGGTGTGTACGAGCGCCTCGCGGGCGGCGTCGGCGGCCGCGGTGAAGACATCGCGAGCGCGGGCGCCGGGGTCCTCGGCACGTCGTACTGCGGCATCGGAGGCGGCGCGGGCGACGGTGAGGATCGTGCCCTCGACCGGCGTACCGACCGCGGAGTAGCTGGCGTCGGTCGCGTGGGCCATCGCCTCCGCCATCACCGTGGCGTTGCGCTCGTCCGTGGTGGCGCTGGCGATCCGGATCGCCAGCGCACCGAGCATCTGGCTGAGGATCACGCCGCTGTTGCCCCGGGCGCCGAGCAGCGCGCCGCGGCGGAACGCGGTGAGTGCGGCCTCGAGGTCGCGGCCCTGGGCGACGGCCTCGTGGATGGCGTCGCGAGCGGCGCTCATCGTGAGGTACATGTTGGTGCCGGTGTCGCCGTCGGGCACCGGGTAGACGTTGAGGGCGTCGATCTCCTCGCGGGTGTCGGCGAGGGCGTCGACGGCGACGTCCACGAAGCGCTGCACGACCGCGAGCCCGATGCCGCCGTCGGTAGGTGCTTCCATGGTCTGCCTCGGTGTCGTGGTCGGTCTCGTTGCCGGTCGTGGCCGGTCCGGTGCTGGTCCGGTTGCTGCTCCGGTGGCTGGCGGAATCGCGGTCGGGGGCGCCGGGGTGTCAGGCTAGTGGTGCCCGCCGTCCGCTGATTCGTGCCCGAGCGGCTGCGTCGGATATTCTTTCCCGGTTGCCCGCTTCGAGCGGGCCCGTTCCACCCTCGACTCCAGGAGTACTCCCGTGGCTGCCGTCTGCGACATCTGCGCCAAGAAGCCGGGCTTCGGCAACAACCGGCCGTGGTCGAAGAAGATCACCAAGCGGCGCTTCGACCCCAACATCCAGCGGGTCCGCGCGACGGTCAACGGCACCCGCACCCGCCTCAACGTGTGCACCGGCTGCCTGAAGGCCGGCAAGGTCACCCGCTGATCGACCTCCACCGAGCCCCGGATGCCTGCTGGTGTCTGGGGCTTCGTGCTGTGGTGCGGAAATCCCGGCTTCACCATGTTCACATGGTGGAGCCGCGCTTCTCATGGCGAATTCGACACGAGAAGCCGATGCCCACCTGCTTCACATGATGAAGCAGGGGCTGATGTGACGAGCTAGAAGTGCGTCCACCCGGTCGGGCCGTCGTACGCCGTGCCGTCGACGGTGACCTCGCTGCCGGCGGCGACCGAGCCGATCACCAGCCAGCCCGCGGGCGGCTCGTCGGGGAACGTCGCCAGCAACGCGTGGTCGTCGCCTCCGCCCAGGATGAACTGGAGCGGGTCGGCTCCGAGTGCCGCACCCACGGCGTGGAGGGGCTCGGGGATCTCGAACGCCTCACGTCGTACGTCGATCGCGACGCCCGAGGCCTCGGCCAGGTGACGCGCCTCGGCGAGCAGCCCGTCGGACACGTCGATCATCGCGGTGGCGCCGGCCTCCGCGGCTACGGCGCCCTCGTCGTACGGCGGCTCCGGGCGCCGGTAGGCCTCGACCAGCACCCGCGGCGAGCGGAAGCCGCGGCCGAGGACGGCGAGACCGCCGGCGGCCCAGCCCTGCCGTCCGACCAGGGCGAGCGCGTCTCCTGGCCGGGCTCCGGAGCGGAGCACGGGCGACTGCAGGCACGAGCCGATCACCGTCACCGCGACCACCACCTCGTCGGCCGACGTGAGATCGCCGCCGACCACGCTGGCCCCGACGAGCGCGCACTCCTCGGCGAAGCCGGCGGCGAAGTCCAGCGCCCACTGCGCCGGCAGGTCGCGCGGCGCGGCGAGGCCGATGGTCAGCGAGTGGGCGCGACCACCCATCGCGTTGATGTCCGACAGGTTGGCGGCCGCGGCCCGGTGACCGATGTCGGCGGCCGAGGCCCAGTCGCGACGGAAGTGCCGGTTCTCGACGAGCACGTCGGTCGACACCACGACGTGTCCGTGCCGGATCCGCAGCACGGCCGCGTCGTCGCCCGGACCCACGAGGACCTGCTCACCCTGGGGGAAGAGGTCGCGGAGCCGCTCGATCAGCGGGAACTCGCCGGCCTCGGACACGGTCGCGTCTGCGGGGAAGGACATGGGCTCATCCCACCAGATCGGCGACCGCGTCCGTCGTACGCGCGTCGTACCGGCGTCGCACGGCGGCGAGGGTGCGGTGGCTCCCGGTCACTGCCCAGTCACTGCACGGTCACTCACTGCTCATTCCCGCACAGCCGACCTGTCGAGGCCGGACCGGTGCGCGGTAGGTTGTGCGCGGCATCGTGATCCGACCCCGGAGGAGACACACATGGTCGTCCAGGCGTACATCCTCATCCAGACCGACGTGGGCAAGGCCGCCGATGTGGCGCGCGCGATCGCCCAGGTCAAGGGCGTGACCCTCGCGGAGGACGTCACCGGACCGTACGACGTGATCGTGCGCGCGGAGGCCCGCAACGTCGACGAGCTCGGGAAGCTGGTCGTCTCCAAGGTGCAGAACCTCGACGGCATCACCCGGACCCTGACCTGCCCCGTCGTCCACATCTGACTTGGCCCGTTCCGACCGGAGCACGCGCCCCAGGCCCCTCGCGGCCCGGGGCGCGCGTGCGTCCGCCTGTCTCGCGGTCGTCGGGCTCGTGCTCACGGCGTGCGGCAAGGAGCCGGTCACCATCCCGACGCTCCGCCTGACCGCCGCCGACCAGGCCGTCTGCCAGCGCGTGACCGACGCCCTGCCGAGCACGGTGGGCGGCGAGGAGAAGCGCAAGACCCAGCCGGCAGCAGCGCTCGGCGGGGCGTGGGGTGACCCGGCGATCATCGCCCAGTGCGGGGTCGCCGTACCGAAGGACTTCTCCAAGAGCGCCGCCTGCACCGAGGCCAACGGCGTCGGCTGGTTCGTGCCGGACAGCCAGGTCAACGACCAGTCCGCCGACGTCGTGATGGCGACCGCCGGCTACCGACCGGTCCTCCAGGTCACCATCCCGGCCCGCTACCGGCCGAGCGGGCTCGCCGCCGCGATGGTGGAGCTGGCGCCGGTGGTCAAGCAGTACACGAAGCTCGTCCAGCCCTGTCACTGAGGCTGGCACGGCGTACTCCCAAGGGCCCCACCCGCCCCGCCGAATGGGCGCTCCTGTCCACCTCAGCGCAAACCCGTCCCCCGGCGCAGCGCGAGGCGGATCAACCGGTCGACGAGGGCCGGGTAGTCCAGGCCGCTGGCGGCCCACATCCGCGGGAACATCGAGGTGGGCGTGAAGCCCGGCATGGTGTTGATCTCGTTGATCACCAGCGCCCCGTCGGGCATCACGAAGAAGTCGACCCTGGCCAGGCCCTCGCAGCCGATCGCCTCGAAGGCCTGCGCCGCCATCTCACGCAGCTCGGTGGCCACGGCCTCGGGCAGCTCGGCGGGCACGTCGAGCTCGGTGTGCTCCTCGGGGAGGTACTTCGCGGCGAAGTCGTAGAACTCGTGCTCGCCGCCGATCCGGATCTCCGCCGGCACGCTCGTCTCGGGGGTCCCGTCGAGCGCCTCGAGCACCCCGCACTCCACCTCACGCGCGCCCATCGCCGCCTGCTCGACGAGCGCCTTCGGGTCGTGCCGGTGGGCCTCCTCGATGGCGGCGTCGAGCTCGGAGGGGTCGTGCACCTTGCTGATCCCCATGCTCGAGCCCGCGCGCGCCGGCTTCACGAAGAGCGGGAACCCCAGGTCCGCCACGCGATGGCGTACGCCGTCCGGGTCGCGGTACCACTCCCGGGCGGACACCGTGACCGACGGCATCACCGGCAGCCCCGCCGCCGCGAGCACGATCTTGGCGTAGGCCTTGTCCATGCCGACCGCGCTGGCGAGCACCCCCGCCCCCACGTAACGCACGCCGGCCATCTCGAACAGGCCCTGGATCGTGCCGTCCTCACCCCACGGTCCGTGGAGCAGCGGGAAGACGACGTCGACCTCGCCCAGGGTGTGCGGTGGCTGCGACGGCTCGTGCACGACGAGGTCGGCGCTCGCCGACTCACGCAGCAACGCGATCGAGGCCCGGTCGCCGTCGACGCTCGGGAGGGTGTCGGGCGCGGTGATCCGGAGCCGCTCGGTGTCGCCCGACTCCAGCACCCAGCGGCCGTCGGTCGCGATCCCGACGGGCACCACGTCGTACACCTCGCGGTCGATGGCGTCGAGCACGCTCCCGGCCGTCACGCAGCTGATGGCGTGCTCGCTGGACCGGCCGCCGAAGACGATCGCGACGCGGGGCTTGCGGGGCGGGCCGGAGGGCGGGCTGGGGGGCTCGGTCATCGCGCCGACCCTACCGGGGCGCGGCCGGCTGCTCGCCGTACCCTCGGGCCATGAGCGACCGTCCGTGGTCCCCCGCCACCACCGCCGTCACGGCGGGCCGTCCCGAGCACGTCCCCGACGCCCCGCTGAACACGCCCATCACGATGGCGTCGACGTACGTCGCGACCGGCGACCTGGAGTACGGGCGCTATGGCAACCCGACCTGGACAGCCTTCGAGGAGGCGCTCGGCGCGCTCGAGGGCGGCCGCTGTCTCGCCTTCGCCTCCGGGCTCGCGACCGTCGCCACGGTCCTCGACCTCGTCGGGCACGGCGCCACGGTCGTGGCCCCTCGGCATGCCTACAACGGCACCGTGATGCAGCTCGCCGACCTCGAGGCGCGCGGCCGGCTGGCGGCCCGGCTCGTCGACATCACCGACACCGACGCCGTCGTCGAGGCCTGCGAGGACGCTGCCCTGGTCTGGCTGGAGTCGCCGACGAACCCCGCGCTCGAGATCGCCGACATCGAGACGATCGCCGCCGCCGCGCACGACGCCGGTGCCTACGTCGTCGTCGACAACACCTTCGCCACTCCGCTGCGCCAGCTCCCGCTCACCCGAGGTGCCGACCTCGTGGTCCACTCCGCGACCAAGTACCTCTCCGGTCACGGCGACGCCGTCCTCGGTGCCGTGGTGACCGCCGACGACCAGCTGTACGACGTGCTGAAAGGTCGGCGCGACCTCGTCGGCGCGATCCCGGGCACGCTGGAGTCGTGGCTGGCCCTGCGCGGTCTGCGCACCCTCCACGTGCGCCTCGACCGCGCCGAGAGCAACGCGACCGAGCTGGCGCGACGACTCGGCGAGCACCCCGCGGTCGCCGAGATCCGCTACCCGGGGTTCGGCGGCATCGTCTCGATGGTGCTCGCCGGCGGAGCCGACGCCGCGGACGTCGTCACCCGCTCCACCTCGCTGTGGGTGCACGCGACGTCGCTCGGAGGGGTCGAGTCGACCTTCGAGCGGCGGCGCCGGTGGAAGACCGAGCCGGCGACCATCCCCGAAGGCCTGGTGCGCCTGAGCGTCGGCATCGAGGACGTCGAGGACCTCTGGGACGACCTGTCCTCGGCCCTGGGCGGGTTGGGCTAGTCCCTCTCCGCCTTGGTGTCGCGGGCGATGAAGGCCTCCATCATCTCCGGCGCCGTCATCCTGCCGTCGACCACGGCCTCGACGTGCTCGGCGATGGGTGCGTCGACGCCGACCTTCTCGGCCAGTGCCAGCAGCGACGAGCACGACTTCGCACCCTCTGCGACCTGCCGGGTCGAGGCGACGATCTCCCCGGTGGTCATCCCGAGCCCGAGCTTCTCGCCGAACGTGCGGTTGCGTGAGAGTGGCGACGAGCAGGTGGCGACGAGGTCGCCGAGTCCGGCCAGGCCCATCAGCGTCAGCGGGTCGGCGCCCATGGCCACCGCGAGCCGCGCGGTCTCGGCCAGCCCCCGGGTGATCACCGAGGCCGTGGTGTTGTCACCGAAGCCGAGGCCGACCGCCATGCCCACCGACAGCGCGACCACGTTCTTGTAGGCGCCGCCGAGCTCGCAGCCCACGACGTCGACGCTCGTGTAGGGCCGGAAGGCGGGTGAGTGCACGAGGTTCTGGATGCCCTGCGCGACCGACTGGTCGGCGCACGCCACCACCGAGGCGGCGGGCTCGCGCTGGGAGATCTCGTGGGAGAGGTTGGGCCCGCTGACGACGGCGATCCGCTCGGGACCGGCGTCGGTGACCTCGCCGATCACCTCGCTCATCCGCTTCAGGGTACCGAGTTCGACGCCCTTCATCAGCGACACCATGACGGCCGACCTCGGCACGTACGGCGCCCACTGCTCGAGGTTCGGCCGGAAGGTCTGCGAAGGAACCGCGAACACGACCAGCTCGGCTCCCGCCAGCGCGCGCTCGGTGTCGTGGGTCGCGAAGACCGTCGGCGGCAGCTCCACGCCGGGCAGGTAGTCGGTGTTCTCCCGGCGCTGGTTGATGGTCTCGCAGACCTCTTCGCGGCGGGCCCACAAGGTGACGTCGTTCCCGGCGTCCGCGAGCACCAGCGAGAACGCCGTACCCCATGAGCCGGCCCCGAGGACGGAGATGCGGGTCATGGCTTCTTCTTCCGATCCTGCTTGCGGAAGTCGCCGGTCTCGCTCAGCCCCTGCTTGCGCGGGTCGAAGCGCTCGGCCGGCGCCTCCTCGCCCCGCAGATCCTCGACCAGGTCCGTGAGCGCCTGCATGATCCGGCTCGTCGCCTGGTTGATCACGTCCTGGGTGTGCGGCTGGGCCCGGAGGTCATCGAGGGGCACGGGGTCGCCCACCTTCATGGTGATCTTGGCGCGCGGCACCAGGTGCGGACGCTTCGAGTAGGGGTAGAGCAGCTCGTGGGCACCCCACTGCCCGACCGGGATCACGGGACACCCGGTCTCGAGGGCGATCCGTGCGGCGCCCGACTTCCCGACCATCGGCCACAGGTCGGGGTCGCGGGTCAGCGTGCCCTCGGGGTAGACCACGACACACTCGCCCGCCTCGACGGCGGCCACAGCCGCGGCGAAAGCGCCCTTGGCGTTCTTGGTGAGGCGCTCGACCGGGATCTGCCCGGCCGCACGCAGGAAGTAGCCGAGGGCGGGGTTCTTGAACAAGCCCGACTTGGCGAGGTAGCGCGGCTTGCGGCCGTGGTCGTAGACGATGTGGGCCGCGGTCAGCGGGTCGACGTGCGAGACGTGGTTGAAGACCAGGATGCAGCCGCCGGTCGCCGGGATCTTTTCTCCGTCGATCCACTTTCGGCGGGTGGTCGCGAGCAACGTCGGCTTGAGGATGGGCACCGCGAGGTTGAACGCCCACCCGCGCTTCTCCTGCAGCGGGCGCACGGGTCGCACCGTCACGTTGGCGTCCTCCACCTCTCGAGCACTGAACGAGCCGGCGCGACGCCGGTGTGCGGGGGTCAGGCTACTCGGTCGCGGTCCTCCGACGTGGCCCTGACAGGATCGACGCGATGAGCGGATCGTCGTACGTCGTGCTGTTGCCGGTGAAGCCACCCGCGCGCGGCAAGTCGCGCCTCGAGGTGGACCCCGCGCGACGCCGCAGCCTCGCCGCGGCCTTCGCCCTCGACACCGCCAGGGCCTGCCTCGCCGCGGACAGGGTGGACACCGTGCTGGCCGTCACCGACGATGCCCGCTTCGCCGACGACCTGCGAGCGGCGGGGTGCGAGACGATGCCCGACGGTGTGGCCGGCGACCTCAACGAGTCGCTCCGGCAGGCCGCGGCAGAGGCTGCACGACGCTGGCCGGACGCCGTACCCGTCGCCGTGTGTGCCGACCTGCCGGCCCTTCTGCCCGGTGACCTCGACGCCGCGTTGGGCGACGCCGCAGCACCGGGGCAGGAGAACGGCGCGGCGTTCGTCTCCGATCACGACGGGGTCGGCACCACGCTCTACACGTCGTCGTACGACGCCTTCGCCCCGCACTTCGGTCTCCGCTCGCGGCAGGCGCACCTCAACGCCGGAGCACGGGAGATCACGGCACCGCTGGCCACGCTGCGGCTCGACGTCGACGACCGGGCAGCCCTCGCGGAGGCGACCCGCCTCGGCGTCGGAGCCCATACCCGGCTGGCGCTCCTGGCCTGACCCGGACATGCAGAAGGGGACCGCCCCTCTCGGGCGGTCCCCTTCTGCAGCTCGGTCAGGCCTTCTTGGCCGTCTTCTTGGCCGGAGCCTTCTTCGCCGTGGTCTTCTTGGCGGGCGCCTTCTTGGCCGTCGTCTTCTTCGCCGTGGTCTTGGCGGGCGCCTTCTTCGCGGCCGCGGGTGCCTTCTTCGCCGGCGCCTTCTTGGCGGGCGCCTTCTTGGCCGTCGTCTTCTTGGCCGTGGTCTTCTTGGCCGTCGTCTTCTTGGCGGGCGCCTTCTTCGCCGGGGCCGCCTTCTTCGCAGCCGGAGCCGCCTTCTTGGCCGGGGTCGCCTTCTTCGCGGCCTTCTTCGCAGGGGCGGTGGCCTTCTTGGCGGCGGCGGTGCCGGCGGCCAGCGTCAGCTTCGGCAGCTTCTTGGCGCCCGAGACGACGTTCTTCAGGTCCGCACCGGCGGTGAACTTCGGCACCGCGGTCTTCTTGGCCTTGATCCGCGCCCCGGTCTGGGGATTGCGAACCCAGCGAGCCTCACGGACGCGCTTCTCGAACGACCCGAAGCCCGTGATCGCGACCTTCTCGCCCTTCGCCACCTCGCGGGTGATCGTGTCAAGGACGGAATCCAGCGCATGCTGGGCCTGCTTGCGGTTCCCCTCGTATCGCGCAGCCAGCGCGTCGATGAGCTGAGACTTGTTCACGGCTTCCCTTTCCCGAAGTACGACGTGATCGGGCCGATGCCCGACGACTTGTTGTGAACGCTATGTACTAGCAGCGCAGCCCACAATCACCACGGCCCGTTTCGCCACAGGTTTTTTTGGCGAGAATCTGGCTCAACTGAGCCTCTCTCGACGTATCTCGACCATCGCTCCGACGACTCTGATGGAACCGCATCCATCGCGACGATGCCGGAATCCCCTTATTTCACTGGGTTTTGGGGCTCGCTTGATCCGGCGCCACATCCTGGGCTCAGAGCGTGGCGGGCTTCCAGGACGGTCGATCGGCCTCGTACGACGCGATGTCGACCTCGTGCGCGAGTGTCAGCGAGATGTCGTCGAGGCCCTCGAGCAGACGCCAGCGGGTGTAGTCGTCGATGTCGAAGGAGTCCTCCACCGCGTCCGGTCCGGAGCCGGCACGCACCGTCCGTGCAACGAGGTCGACGCTGATCGTGGTACCGGGCTCGGCCTCGAGCAGGTCCCACATGCGCAGCACCACCTTGTCGTCGACCTGCGCTGCGAGCAGCCCGGCCTTGCCGGCGTTGCCACGGAAGATGTCGCCGAAACGCGGGGACAGCACGACGCGGAACCCGTAGTTCTGCAAGGCCCACACGGCGTGCTCGCGTGATGACCCGGTGCCGAAGTCGGGGCCGGCGACCAGCACCGAGCCTGCGGCGTACGCCGGCTGGTTCAGCACGAAGGACGGGTCGTTGCGCCAGGCGGCGAAGAGCCCGTCCTCGAAGCCGGTGCGCGTCACCCGCTTGAGGTAGACCGCCGGGATGATCTGGTCGGTGTCGACGTTGCTGCGGCGCAGTGGCACGCCGACGCCGGTGTGACTGGTGAACGCGTCCATCAGAGCTCTCCTGACTCCAGGTCGGCCGGAGAGCTGAGGGTGCCGCGGACGGCGGTGGCGGCGGCGACCGGGACCGACACCAGATGCGTGCGTCCGCCCTTGCCCTGCCGGCCTTCGAAGTTGCGGTTGGAGGTGGACGCGCTGCGCTCCTGGGGCGCGAGCTGGTCGGGGTTCATGCCGAGGCACATCGAGCAGCCGGCCCCCCGCCACTCCCCGCCTGCCTCCTTGAACACGACGTCGAGACCCTCCTCCTCGGCCTGCAGACGCACGCGCACGGAGCCGGGTACGACGAGCAGCCGGGTGCCCTCGGCGACCTGACGGCCCTGGAGGATCTCGGCAGCCGCACGCAGGTCCTCGATCCGGCCGTTGGTGCACGAGCCGACGAAGACGGTGTCGACGTGGACGTCGCGCATCGGCGTACCGGCCTCGAGGCCCATGTACTCCAAGGCCTTGCGCGCTCCCACGCGATCGCTCTCCTCGGCGAAGTCGTCGGGCAGCGGCACCGATCCCGCGAGCGGTACGCCCTGGCCGGGATTGGTGCCCCAGGTGACGAACGGCGTGATGGTGGCGGCGTCGAGCACGATCTCTTCGTCGAAGACCGCGTCGTCGTCGGTGACCAGGGTCTGCCAGTGAGCCACCGCGGCCTCCCACTCGGCGCCCTTCGGTGCCTCGGGCCGACCTTCGAGGTAGTCGAACGTGGTGCGGTCGGGAGCGATCAGCCCGGCCTTGGCACCCCACTCGATGCTCATGTTGCACACCGTCATCCGCGCCTCCATCGAGAGCGCCTCGACGGCGGGACCGCGGTACTCCACGACGTACCCCTGTCCGCCACCGGTGCCGACCTGGGTGATCAGGGAGAGCACGAGATCCTTGGCGGTGACGCCGTCGGGAAGCACACCGTTGACGGTGACGGCCATGGTCTTCGGCCGGGCCTGCGGCAGCGTCTGCGTGGCGAGCACGTGCTCGACCTCGGAGGTTCCGATCCCGAACGCGAGCGCCCCGAACGCGCCGTGCGTGGAGGTGTGGGAGTCACCGCAGACGATCGTCATGCCCGGCTGAGTGAGCCCGAGCTGCGGGCCGACGACGTGGACGATGCCCTGCTCGATGTCGCCGAGGGGGTGCAGTCGCACCCCGAACTCCTCGGCGTTGCGCCGCAGGGTCTCCACCTGAGTGCGACTGACGGGGTCCTTGATCGGCTGGTCCCAGTCGAGGGTCGGGACGTTGTGGTCCTCGGTGGCCAGGGTCAGGTCGGGACGGCGTACGGCGCGCCCGGCCAGCCGCAGACCGTCGAAGGCCTGCGGCGAAGTCACCTCGTGGAGGAGGTGGAGATCGATGTAGAGGAGGTCCGGCTCTCCGCTGCCCGGTGGGGCTGATCGCACCAGGTGCTCGTCCCAGACCTTCTCGGCCAGGGTCCTGCCCATGACTCCTCCTCGCTTCTCGACGTCGGTCCGACTGTACAACTTGCGTCCCATGATCTGAGACGGCAGTATTGCTATATGGACACCACCAGCGGCGTCGGGGTGCTCGACAAGGCCGCCCTCGTGCTCACAGCGCTCGAGTCCGGGCCCGCGACCCTCGCCGGTCTGGTCTCCGCGACGGGCCTGGCGCGGCCCACCGCGCACCGGCTCGCGGTGGCCCTCGAGCACCACCGGTTGGTCGCCCGCGACCTCCAAGGACGCTTCGTGCTCGGCCCACGTCTGGCCGAGCTGTCGGTCGCCGCCGGCGAGGACCGCCTGCTCGCGACGGCCGGCCCGGTGCTGGCCCGCCTGCGCGACATCACCGGGGAGTCGTCGCAGCTGTGGCGACGCCAGGGCGACTACCGCGTCTGCGTCGCCGCCGCCGAGCGCCCCTCCGGGCTGCGCGACACGATCCCGGTCGGGTCGCAGCTGACGATGCGCGCCGGCTCCGCCGCCCAGGTGCTGCTCGCCTGGGAGGACCCCGAGCGGATCCACCGCGGGCTCCAGAACGCCGCGTTCTCCGCCGCTGCCCTGTCGGGCATCCGCCGCCGCGGCTGGGCCCAGTCTGTCGGTGAGCGCGAGCAGGGCGTGGCCTCGGTCTCCGCCCCGGTCCGCTCCCCCAGCGGCAAGATCGTGGCCGCGGTGTCGGTCAGCGGACCCCTGGAGCGGCTCTCCCGCCAACCCGGCCGGATGCACGCCCCCGCGGTCGTCGCCGCCGCCGAGCGGCTGTCGGAGTCGCTGCGCCGGGCGGCGGCCGAGTAGCTGGTGTCACTCTGGACTCGGGATGAACGGCTTCACCACGTTCTCATGGTGAAGCACCGGTTCTCACGGCGAGTTCGACACGAGAAGTGATGCTTCACCACGTTCTCATGGTGAAGCTGTGACTGCCGCACCACGCCACGGGGCGGTCAGAACAGCGCGTCCTGCTCGATCTCCAGCAGCGTCTGCTTGCGCTCGATGCCGCCGGCGTAGCCGGTGAGGGTGCCGTCGGCGCCGATCACCCGGTGGCACGGGATGACGATCGGGATCGGGTTGCTGCCGTTGGCCAGACCGACCGCCCGGGAGGCGGCGTTGGTGCGGCCGAGCCTCTTGGCGATCTCGCCGTACGACGCGGTGTCGCCGTAGCCGATCAGGAGCAGCTGGGCCCAGACCGACTTCTGGAAGTCGGACCCGGCCGGAGCGAGCGGCAGGTCGAACTCCTTGAGATCACGGTCGAAGTACGCGCTCAGCTGACGCACGGTCTCGACGAGCACCGGGCTGGTGTCGTCGCGGTCACCGCGCGGGCGGCCGTCGTGGTCGCGGAACGGGCTGAACTCGATCGCGGTGATCGCGCCGTCCTGCTCGACGATCCGCAGCTCGCCGATCGGTGAGTCCATCAGGGTCCACATCTCAGTTCTCCTTCGGTACGAGGGTCTGCCACAGGTGCAGCTGGGCGTAGGAACGCCACGGGCTCCACGCGGCTGCGAGGCGGGAGGCCTCAGCGGGATCGCGCCCCAGCCCACGCAGGGCGTCGCGGATCCCGATGTCGGAGGGCAGGAACACGTCGGGGTGCCCCAGAGCACGCAGGGCGATGTAGTCGGCCGTCCAGGGGCCGATGCCCGCGATCTCGAGAAGAGCCTCGCGCACGTCGTCGCGATCGGCGCCGCGGTCGAGGCGCACGTCGCCGTCCGCGAGCGCGCGGCACAGGGCGATCAGCGCCCGCCCCCGCGCCCGTGGCATCGGTAGCGACTCCGGCTCGATCTCGGCCAGTCGCTCGGCCGAGGGGAAGACGTGGGTCAGCCCGTCGTGTGGCTCGGGCAACGGCTCGCCGTACTCACGCACCAGTCGGGCTGCGGTGGTGCGGGCGGCCGCGACGCTCACCTGCTGGCCGAGCACCGCCCGCACCGCCAGCTCGTCTCCGTCGACGTGGCCAGGCACCCGCAGCCCGGGCGTGTCTCGGACCAAGCGCCCCAGCAACGGGTCGCCGGCGAACGCGTCACCGATGGCGACGGGGTCGCAGTCGGCGTCCAGGAGTCGTCGTACACGCTCGACGGCGGCCGAGAGGTCTCGCAGGTCGTCGAGCCGGAACGTCGCCGGCACGAACGCCGTCGTGCCCGCCTCGGCCTGGTCGCGCAGCTCCACCTCGACCAGGCCGGTCCCGTGGGGCAGGCGCAGGCTGCGGGAGTACGACGTGCCGGTCACCGACTCGAGGCCGGGCACCGCTCGCGTCGCGAGGAAGCCGTGCAGCGCCGCACCCGCGAACGGGGTCCGCACCGCGAGCCGGAGGGCGATCGTGCCGCCCGTCGAACCGTGCCCGCGCCGGCCGCGCAGCTGGGTCGGGGTGGAGGCGTAGACCTCACGGACCGTGTCGTTGAACTGGCGCACGCTCGTGAAGCCGGCGGCGAACGCCACGTCGGCGACACCCAGCTCCGTCGTCTCGAGGAGCACCCGAGCCGTCTGGGCGCGCTTGGCGCGGGCCAGGGCCAACGGCCCGGCTCCGAGCTCCTGGGTCAGGAGCCTCGTCAGGTGGCGCGAGGTGTAGCCGACCCGGGCGGCCAGGCCCTCGACCCCGTCGCGGTCGACCACGCCGTCGGCGATCAGTCGCATCGCGCGGCCGGCGACATCGGCCGCGACGTCCCAGTCGGGGCTGCCGGGCGTGGCGTCGGGCAGGCAACGCTTGCAGGCTCGGTAGCCGGCCGACTGCGCCGCCGCGGAGGTCGGGTGGAACGTGACGTTCTCGTAACCCGGCGTGCGGGCCGGGCACGACGGGCGGCAGTAGATGCCCGTCGTACGCACGGCGATGAAGAACACCCCGTCGAACCGCCGGTCGCGGCTCTTCACCGCCCGGTAGCAGGACTCGGGGTCCAGGTGCATCGGCGAGGTCATGCACCCATCATGACCGACGCCGCTGACAGTTACTCGCGGGAATCGGACACGACCGTGGGCGGATCAGTGACGATCGAAGAAGGCCTTCACCTTGTCGACGGTCCACCAGCCGGCCGGCAGGAGCCCCGCGGCGAGCAGGATCTTGATCGCGTCGCCGGGCAGGAAGTCCTTCACGCCG
Source organism: uncultured Actinomycetota bacterium (assembly GCA_963794355.1). Classification (GTDB taxonomy): domain Bacteria; phylum Actinomycetota; class Actinomycetes; order Propionibacteriales; family Nocardioidaceae; genus Nocardioides. The sequence goes on along the minus strand of CAWCDN010000016.1, from coordinate 772,548 downwards.
GCGTTCCAGGCCTGCGCGGCCGTCAGGTCGAGGGCGTGGGCCAGCCAGGTCGCGCCGAACGCGTAGATGATCACGTTGCCGAGCAGCATCGCGGGGATCGAGCGGCTGACCTTGCGGTCCCAGCCGCGGTCGGCCAGCCAGCCGACAACCGTCGCGGCCACCAGCATGCCGACGAGGTAGCCGCCGGTGGCGGAGGTGAACCGCAGGACGTCCCAGCCGGACCCGTGACCGGCGAAGACACCGACGCCGAGCGCGCCGACGAGCAGGTACACCGCCATCGTCGCGAAGCCCCGGCTCGCGCCGTAGGCACCTCCGACGAGCAGCACGGCGAACGTCTGACCGGTCAGCGGCACCGGCGTGTGCGGCAACGGGATCGAGATCTGCGCGGAGAGACCGATCACGGCGACACCGATCGCGACGAGCACGACATCTGCTGCAAGAGCGGCGACCCGGTTGCTCGGGCGGACCAGCGACGGGACGAGCGCGGTGGAGGACACAGGGGACCCTTTCCGGAACGGACGGGAACGACAGGCTGATCCTAGGGAACACAGCGTCCGGCGAGACAGCCCGGGGGCCAGAGGCCCCGACCGGCACGCGACCCTGCGGCCCGGCGACTGGGACGGGGGTGGCCCGGTGACTGGGCCGAGGCTGATGGAGGAAACTGGTACCCCCGACCGGATTCGAACCGGCGCTACCGCCTTGAGAGGGCGGCGTGCTAGGCCGCTACACAACGGGGGCAAGCACGTGAACACGCGAGGAGAGACTCTATCGAAGGGTCTCAGACGCTCAAAATCCCGGCCGGGGCCGGGATCTCGCTGGGATACTAGGACTCGAACCTAGACTAACTGGACCAGAACCAGTCGTGCTGCCAATTACACCATATCCCAATGGTTGACGGCCTTTCGCGCTCTGCGCCCGAGGGCCTGGAGCGTGGTGACCGACCGCCGGGAAACCTTACACGCGGCTCGGCGGCGCCTCCAAAACGTGCCCGGCGGTGACGGTCGTGAGGCCCATCCGGCGGCACACCAGCACGGCGAGCGCGAGGTAGACCAGCGACTGCGTGAGCGTCACCGGGATGCTCCACCAGCTCCCCCCGGACGGGTTCAGCGTGGACGCCATGTCGCCGTACGCAAGGGCCAGTCCGAAGGCCAGCCAGTTGTTCAGCACGTGCATCGCGATACCCGCCTCGAGCCCGCCGGTGAGCACGACCAGCGCGCCGGCCACCAGGCCGAACGCGAAGCGGTCGAAGAACACCGGGATGCTCTGGCCCAGACCGTGCGCCAGCCCGAACAGGAACGCCGGGATCACGATCGCGATCCACGCGCGGTGGAACAGCCCGCCGACGGCCTGGGTCAGGTAGCCGCGGAACAGGTACTCCTCCCCCGCCGCTTGGAGCGGCGTGAGGAACGCGATCACGAGCAGGTAGTCGCGCGTGGTCGAGGTGAAGGAGTTGGCCGTGCTGCCCACGTCGTCGGACTGCCCGGGTACGACGGCGCTCACCACGAGCGTCGCGACGAGCGCCACCACCGAGACGCCCAGGCAGGCCGCGAGGAACCGCCAGCGGATCCGCGGCCGCACGGAGGCGAGCCAGCGGGGCAGGAGCCCGTGCAGGGTGCGGTTGGCGAACCAGGTGAGCGGGATCATCAACGCGAGCGCGATGTTGAGGTAGGCCAGCCCGGCCGGAGTCGGGTTCTCGAGGTCGACGAGCGTGGTCAGGGAGCCCTGCACGTCCGCGCCGGACACGGTGTACCAGACCAGGAACGGGATGATCGCGACCAGTCCGCCCACGACCGTCAGGCCGAACAGCATGATCATCGCGCCGGCGACCGGTCGCCACCAGCCGGGCCGCCCGGCCTCGTGGAGCCGGTGGTACGGCAGCCCGGTGGGCACCACGGGCTCGTTCACCCGCGTGCGGCCTCGAGCCGGGCGAGCGAGCGCTCGCGACCCAACAGCTCCAGGGACTCGAAGAGCGGGGGGCTGACCCGGCTTCCCGTCACCGCGACGCGAACGGGTCCGAACGCGTTGCGTGGCTTGAGCCCCATCCCCTCGACCAGCGTCTGTCGTAGGGCCTCCTCGATGCCGGAGGTGGTCCACCGCGGCAGCGCTGCCAGGGCGTCGTACGACGCGGACACGACCTCGCGACCCGCATCGTCGATCTCGTCGGTACGACGAAAAGCGCTCTCGTCCACGAACAGGAACCCCAGCATCGGCGCGGCCTCGGTGAGCTTGTTCATCCGCTCCGACACCAGCGGCATCGCCAGCTCGAGCAGCTGGGCGTCGGGGTCGTTCACCGGGTCGCCCACCACCCCGGCGTCCTTGAGGTAGGGGATGACGCGGTGGGTCAGCTCGTCGATCGACAGCATCCGCAGGTGGTCGGCGTTGATCGCCTCGGCCTTCTTGAGGTCGAAGCGCGCCGGGTTCGGGTTGACGTCACGGATGTCGAAGGCCGCGACCATCTCGTCGAGGGTGAACACGTCGCGGTCGGGGCCGATCGCCCAGCCGAGCAGGGCCAGGTAGTTGAGCAAACCCTCCGGCAGGAAACCCTGGTCGCGGTAGGCCAGGGCGTGCGCCTCCGGGTCGCGCTTCGAGAGCTTCTTGTTCCCCTGGCCCATCACGTACGGCAGGTGGCCGTACGCCGGCACCGTCGTCGCGACCCCGAGCTCGACCAGGGCGTCGAACAGAGCGAGCTGACGTGGCGTGCTGGACAGCAGGTCCTCGCCGCGCAGGACGTGGGTGATCCTCATCATCGCGTCGTCGACCGGGTTGACCAGCGTGTAGAGGGGATCGCCGTTGGCGCGGGACAGCGCGAAGTCCGGGACGTTGACGGTCTCGAAGGTGATCTCGCCCCGCACCTGGTCGTCCCAGGTGATCGAGCCGTCCGGCATCCGGAAGCGCACGACGGGAGCGCGGCCCCCCGCCTCGAAGGCCGCCCGCTGCTCGGCGCTGAGCTCACGACAGAAGCCGTCGTACCCCTGGATCTTGGAGCCCGACGCCTTGCGGCGTGCGTCGACCTCCGCGGGCGTGCAGAAGCAGTCGTAGGTGTACGACGAGGCCGCCAGGCGGGCGAGCACGTCGCCGTAGATGTGGCCGCGCTCGCTCTGCCGGTACGGCCCGTCGGGTCCGCCGACCTCGATCCCCTCGTCCCAGTCGAGGCCGAGCCAGCGCCAGAGGTCGAGGATCGCGTCGTAGGACTCCTCGGTGCTGCGCTCGCGGTCGGTGTCCTCCATCCGGAACACGATCGTGCCGCCGTGGTGGCGGGCGAAGGCCCAGTTGAAGAGTGCGGTGCGTACCAGGCCGACGTGGGGCGACCCGGTCGGCGAGGGACAGAACCGGACGCGGACGCCAGTCATCGCTTCACCACCGTGTTCGTGAGCGCGCCGAGACCCTCGATGGAGACCTCGACCTCGTCACCGGGCTGCATGGGGCCGATGCCGTCGGGCGTGCCGGTGAGGATGACGTCGCCGGGCAGCAGGGTCATCACGGAGGTGATGTGGGCGACCAGGGTCGGGATGTCGAAGATCAGGTCCTTCGTCGAGCCGTCCTGCACGAGGTCGCCGTTGAGGTGGGTCTGCACCTTCACCCCGTCGGCGAACTGCTGCGGGTCGAGGTCGGTCTCGATCCAGGGCCCGAGCGGGCAGAAGGAGTCGAACCCCTTGGCCCGGCTCCACTGCCCGTCCTTCTTCTGCAGGTCGCGCGCGGTCACGTCGTTGGCGATCGTGTAGCCGAGGATCACGTCGGTCGCCTGCTCGGGCGGCACGTCGCGGCAGATCCGGCCGATCACCACGGCCAGCTCGCCCTCGTAGTCGACCCGCTGCGACTGCGTTGGGTAGAAGATCGGGTCCCCCGGACCGACGACCGAGGTGTTGGGCTTGAGGAACATCAGCGGCTCCTCGGGCACCTCACCGCCCATCTCGGCGGCGTGGGCGGCGTAGTTCTTGCCGATCGCCACCACCTTGCTGCGCGGGATGACCGGGGCCAACAGCCGGACGTCGGCGAGCCGGTGCTCGGTCTGGGTGGGCTGGATGCCGGCGTACAGCGGATCGCCGACCAGCTCGACGACGACGCTGTCCTCGGCCGGCTGACCGAACTCGTCCAGCTCGCCGGTGACCACTCCGAACAGCGGGTCGTCGCCCGCGGAGAACCTCGCAATACGCACCCTGCGACCCTACCGAGCAGTCGTGGGAATCAGCCCATCCGCACGTGGTGCAGGTGGACGGTCGCACGCCGCAGACGGCCGCGCAGCGGACCGTCGTGGTCGATGGCGATCGGCAGGTCGCAGCGCGACGCGACCAGGTCGGCGACCTCGGTGACGGAGTGGCGAGCGGTGTCGACGTGCTCGGCGAACTCGGGCCCCACCAAGGCGTCGAGGCAGCGGTCGACCTGGTCGAGGGCCCACCGGGCGCCGCCCGGGCGGAGGCCGCCGAGCGTCCGCCCCCGCAGCCGTCGCCGTACGACGTCGGCGGGCGCCACGAGCGCGAAGTGGCGCACGTCGTGCCCGAGCCCGCGCAGACCGCCGATGATCTCCTCGAAGTACGCCGCCTCTACCAGGGTCATCGGGGCGATCACCGGGCCGGCGTGGGCTCGCAGCGTGTGGTCGAGCACCTCGACGACACCCGACCGCCACGACGCCAAGGTCTGGAAGTCGGGCCGGAGGCCGCGAGGGATCGTGTGCTGGAGCCCGAAGCCGACCAGCTCGGGGTCGCAGACGACCGCGTCGGTGAGACGCCGGCGCAGCTCGTAGGCGGTCTGGGTCTTCCCGCCACCGAAGGGGCCGTTGAGCCAGATCAGCATCGGGCCAGGGTACGGGCGCGCCTGCGCCGGGCCGCGTCACCGACGGACGCCGCGCGTCGTACCGTTCTCGACGTGAGCGACGTGCTGCAGACCGGGGCCGAGGGGCTGAGCCTCCGCGACGAGGACTGGTACGCCGAGGAGATCGGAGCCGTGCGCTTCGTCGACTGCGTCTTCACCGACGTCGACCTCAGCGAAGCGACCAGCCGGGGTGCGACGTTCGAGGGGTGCACGTTCCACACCTGTCGGTTCAACGCCTCGTCGCACCACGCCACCGCCTTCGTCGGCTGCGACTTCCGGCGCTGCAGCTTCTTCACCGCGACGCTGGACGGCTGCAAGCTCACCGGCTCGGTCTTCTCCGAGTGCGTCGTACGGCCGATGACCGTGACCGGCGGCGCGTGGGTGGGTGTTGCCCTGCGCGGTCACGATCTCTCCGGGGTCGACCTGCGCGGTGTCGATCTCCGCGACGCCGACCTGTCGCTGAGCGACCTCACCGGGGCGGTGCTGACCGAGGCGCGGCTCGACGGCGTCGCGGTGCGCGAGACGAACCTGACGCGGGCTGATCTACGGCGCGCCTCGCTCGACCGGGTCGACCTGGCCGCGGCGACCCTCGACAAGACCCGGATCGACCTGCCGGCGGCGGTGATGCTGGCCGAGCTGTGCGGCGCCGTCGTCGACGTCGGAGAATGACGGGCATGGGGTCCGTGGTCTCGACGAGCTCGACCGACGGAGGGTTTCGAGACGGGCGCAGAGCGCCCTCCTCGACCACCGGTGACGACGGGCGCGGAGCGCCCTCCTCGGTCACCGACCTGCAGCGGCATCGGGCGCGGGTGGGGGTGTACGTCGAGCCACACCTGGCTCGCCGGCGAGCGGGCCGGACGCACCCGGTCCACGACTTCCTCTTCACCTACTACTCCTTCTCCCCCGCCAAGCTGCTCGACTGGCAGCCGGGGTGGCCGGACTCGGGGAGCGTCGAGCTCGTCGAGCGGCGGCGCGACCTGATCGAGGCCACGCTCGACCTGCTGCGGGCGACCGCGGGACGTGCGCCGACGTTCGGCTGCTTCGGTCTGCACGAGTGGGCGATGGTGCATCGCGCCGACGAGACCCGTCATCCGGTGCCGCTCCGCCTCGGGTCATCCGGCACCGACGCCGTCGTCGAGTCCCACCGGATCGCGTGCTCGCACTTCGACGCGTTCCGGTTCTTCACCCCGTCCGCGCGGCCCCTGAACCGGCTGCGCCCCGGCCGCGACGACCGTGCGGCGTACGAGCAGCCGGGCTGCCTCCACGCCACGATGGACCTCTACAAGCACGCGTTCCGACTCTGGCCGCTGGTCGGCTCCGACCTGGTCGCCGACGCCTTCGAGCTGGCATGGGACGTGCGCACCATCGACATGCGGGCCGCTCCGTACGACCTGGCGAGCTGGGGCTTCGCGCCGATCCGGATCGAGACGCCGGAGGGCAAGCAGGAGTACGTCGACCACCAGCGCGGGTTCGCCGAGCGCGCCGAGCCGATCCGCGCCCGGCTCATCGACCAGTGCGAGCGACTGGTGGGTCCCGCAGGGGTGTCGGCCCCGTGATGACACCTGTGCAGCGGGCAGGTGGTTCTGCCTAGGGTGGAGCCATGGACCAGCGGGTTCTGCAGAACTTCCTGACCGAGGACGGCCGCCTGCGCACGATCCCCTCGAAGCAGTTCAAGCTGCTCGTCGTGCTCGACCACCTCTCACAGTCCTTCGAGCCCGGCCGCACCTATCCCGAGGCGGAGGTCAACCAGATCCTCACCCGCTTCCACCCCGACTTCGCGGCCCTGCGCCGCTACCTCGTCGAGAACGGCTTCCTGACCCGCGAGGACAACGTCTACTGGCGCTCCGGCGGCACCTTCGACGTCTGAGTCACCAGCCCGGCGGGCGGCGGTCCGACCACGGCGACGCCGCCTCGATCTGGGAGGCGAGCGCGAGCAACAACGCTTCCTCTGCCGGCCGGGCGGCCAGCATCACGCCGACCGGCAGCCCGGACGGCGTCCAGTGCAGGGGCAGCGAGACCGCCGGCATGCCGGTCACGTTCCAGGCCGACGTCCACGGCGTGAAGGCCTTCTGCGCCTCGAAGTCCGCAGCCGGGTCGGCGTCGTCTCGGATCGCTCCGACCGGCAGCGGGGGTACGGCGAGCGTCGGGGTGAGCACGACGTCGTACGGCGCGAGCGTGGTGAGGCAGTCCGCCGCGAACCGCCGCATCGCGCCGATCGCCAGACCGAAGTCGGGCCCGCTCACGGCCCGGCCCCGCTCGCTGAGCCACCGGGTCAGCGGCCGCAGCAGCGCCTCCTTCTCCGGTGGCACCACCGACAGAGCGGTGAGCACCGCCCAGCAGGTCTCGAAGGTGGGCACCGCCTCGCGCGGCATCGGCACCGCGATGTCCTCGACCTCGTGACCCAGCGAGGCGAGCAGCGAGGAGGCCTCCTCCCACGCGGCCATGCATTCCGGATCGACCACCACGTCGGTGATCACCGGCTCGACGAAGCGTGCCACCCGCAGCCGCCCCGGCTCACGTTCGCAGGAGGCCAGGAACGTCGACGACGGTGGCGGTGCCCAGGCTGGATCGCCGATCCGGCGTCCGGCGAGCACGTCGAGCATCGCGGCGGCGTCACGGACCGTGCGGGCCAGGGTGCCGGCCGTGGCGAGGCCGGTGACCTCGCCGTACATCGGGAAACCGCTGATCCGACCGCGGGTCGGCTTCAGCCCGACCAGGCCGCAGCACGACGCAGGGATCCGGATCGACCCTCCGCCGTCGGAGCCCTGGGCGACGGGCACCAGCCCCGCGGCGACCGCCGCGGCCGCACCGCCCGAGGAGCCACCGGCCATGCGCGTGCGGTCCCAGGGCGTCACCGCGGGCGGCAGGCCCTCCGGCTCGGTGTAGCACGGCGAGCCGAACTCGGGCGTGCTCGTCTTGCCGAGGCTGACCAGTCCTGCTGCCTCGATCGACAGGGTCACCGCGTCGGAGACCTCGGGCACGTAGTCGGCGAAGACCGGCGAGCCGAACGTGGTCCGGACCCCGGCGGTCAGATTGAGGTCCTTGATCGCCGTCGGCACGCCGTGGAGCGGACCCGCCCCGTCGGGCACCGGCAGCAGCGACTCCGCCCGCGCCATGGCGAGATCGGACGTGCGGGTGACGAACGCACCCACGTCGTCGGCGCGGTCGAGGTAGTGGGCCGTGAGCTCGACCGGCGACACCTCTCCACGCCGTACGGCTGCACCCTGCTCGACGGCGGTCAGGTCGTGGAGCTCGCTCACCTGCGCGACGCTACCCGGCGGCGCGGTCGTGGCGGCGCAGCCCGAAGGTGAGGCCGTCGAGGAGCGCTTCCCAGGACGCCTCGATCACGTTGGCGCCCACGCCGACGGTGACCCAGGAGGACTCGCCGTCGGCGGTCTCGATCAGCACCCGCGTGATCGCGTCGGTGCCGTGGCCCTGGTCGAGGATCCGCACCTTGTAGTCGATCAGCTCGAACTTCGCGACCGAGGGGTAGGCCTGCACGAGCGCTTGGCGCAGCGCCTGGTCCAGCGCGTTCACCGGCCCGTTGCCCTCACCGGTCTCGACGTAGCGCACCCCCGCGGCGACCAGCTTGACCGTCGCCTCCGAGACCGCCTCCTCGCCGGGCCGCGCGTGGGTCAGCGTCTCGGTGATCACCCGCCACGACTCCACGGTCAGGTACGACGGTCGCGCGCCGTCGACCTCGGCCGCGAGCAGGAGCTCGAAGGACGCGTCGGCCGCCTCGAACGTGTAGCCGACCGCCTCGAGCTCCTTGACCTTGGCGGTGACCCGGTCGACGAGGTCGCGGTCACCCGACAGGTCGTAGCCGAGCTCGCGACCCTTCAGCTCGATCGAGGCCCGGCCGGCCATGTCGCTGACCAGGAGCCGCATGTCGTTGCCGACGCCGACGGGATCCATGTGCTGGTAGAGGTCGGGGTCGACCTTGATCGCGCTGGCGTGGAGCCCTGCCTTGTGCGCGAAGGCCGACGCCCCGACGTAGGGCTGCCGCGAGGCGGGCGGCACGTTGGTCACCTCTGCGACGGCATGCGCGATCCGCGTGGCATCGGCCAGCAGACCGGTCGGCAGCACCCGGCGGTCGAGCTTCAGCTCGAGGTTGGCGACGACCGCGACCAGGTCGGCGTTGCCGGTGCGCTCGCCGTAACCGTTGATCGTGCCCTGCACGTGGGTCGCCCCCGCGTCGACCGCGGCCAGGGTGTTGGCGACCGCGCACCCGGTGTCGTTGTGGCAGTGGATGCCCACCCGACCCTCGGTGGTCGACACGACGTCGTGCACCACCTCACCCACCCAGCCCGGCAGCATGCCGCCGTTGGTGTCGCACAGGGCGACGACGCCGGCGCCTGCGTCGTACGCCGTGCGCAGGACCTCGAGGGCGTAGTCGCGATCAGCGCGGTAGCCGTCGAAGAAGTGCTCGGCGTCGAGGAAGACCTGCTGGCCCTCGGCTGTCAGGTGGCTGACCGTGTCGCGCACCATCTCGAGGTTCTCCGCGAGCGTGGTCCGCAGGGCGAGCTCGACGTGGCGGGGATGCGACTTCGCGACGAGCGTCACCACGGCGGCTCCGCTGTCGCGCAGCGCGGCCACCAGCGGGTCGTCGGCCGCCCGTACGCCGGCCCGCCGGGTGGCGCCGAACGCGGTCAGCCGGGCGTGGCGCAGGTCGAGCTCGTCGCGAGCCCGGGCGAAGAACTCGGTGTCCTTGGGGTTGGACCCCGGCCACCCGCCCTCGATGAACCCGACTCCCAGCTCGTCGAGCTGGCGCGCGATCGTCAGCTTGTCGGCGACGGAGAGGTTCAGACCCTCCTGCTGCGCGCCGTCGCGCAGGGTCGTGTCGTAGACGTGGAACGCGCCCTGCAGGTCCATCGTGTCCGTCCTGGGTGCTCGGGTGGTCGGGCCAAACAAAAAGACCCCCCATCGGGACGGGAGGTCTGCGCGGCGGGGAGTACCCGACGCGCTAGGTGATGATGATGGTCGTGCTCTTCACGACACCATCGTGACACGGACGCACGAACGGGGCCGACCGGATCTCACGATCCGACCGACCCCGTCGCACAGGTGAAGGAGCAGGTCAGCAGACCGTCGAGAACGACAGGTCGGAGAGGCCCACCTTCGGGGAGCCGTCCTGGCTGCCGTCCTGCGAGTACACGATGGTGATCGTGTCGACCGCGGTGGCCCAGCTCACGTTCACGTTGCCCGTGGTGCCGTTGTCGGGCACCGGGGTGTCCTGGTCGATGGAGCGCCAGGGTGCGGCGGTGGTGCCCGAACCCATGACGGTGGAGCCCTTGGTCTGGTTGGTCGGAGCCGGCAGGATCGACACCTTGTCCTGCCAGTGGTTGTCGTAGGTGTTGCCGTGCGCCTTGTCTCGCGAGGAGTCGATGTCCAGGAACGTGAAGGACAGGTTCGACACCTTGGCGGAGAACTTGAGGACGACGGTCTGCGTCGTGTTGTTGTTGTCGTTCTCCGAGTGCAGCAGCAGCAGGCTCGTCGCACCGCCGACGGGTCCCGTCGAGCGGACACCGTTGTTCGCTGCGCCGGTGTCGCCCGAGGCGGTCACCCTGAGTGTGAGCCCGGCGATGGTGGTCGCCAGCGTCTTGTTCAGCAGGCTCCCCGCGTCCTGGCCCTTCCACGAGAGCATGCCGGTCTTCGGCGTGCAGCCGGAGGCGGCCATGGCCGGCGCGGCAACCGCGAGGGTCACCACCGGGATGCTCCAGGCGGCCCCACGGGTGACGGCACGGCGGCCCACCTGCTTGGGCGCGCGCGGTCGAACGTCTTGGTCGATCGTCATTGTTTCCCCCACAGTCGTCGGCGTCTGGAAACCCCATCGACGCCATGGCCGACCCCCGTCAGCCACCGCAAACTGTAGCGAAGCAGGTGCCTTCGGCAGGAAGAAACCGCCGAAAACGAGGTAAAGGTCCACTGTTCCCTGACTCACACCTGGAGTCGCACACCGATTCCGTGTCACGCGTCGGGCACAGGGGCCGTACGCCGCCGAGGGCGAGCAGCTCCTACAGGTGGAACGGCGCCCCGAACGGCGACCAGTCGATGCTCAGGGTCGCCTGGTGACCGACGAAGCCTGCGAAGGCCACCAGCACCACCATCGCCAGCGCCCACGGTCCGGTACGGCGCGCCAGCGACTGCGCGACCAGGCGCACCGGCCAGCGCACGTGTGATGCACCGGGGCCGAGCCAGGTGCCGACGGCCAGGCAGAGCCCGGCCACGAAGAGGGTCGCCGCGACGGAGGCTCCGGCGGCGTAGCCGAGCAGCACGCCGGCCGCAGCGATGCCCAGTGCCCAGAGGGTCAGCAGGAGCGCACCGGGGATCGCAGCTACGAGGTACCAGGGAGCCGAGAGCGGCGCGAGCAGCACGTCGTACCAGCGGGAGCCGCGGAGCCGGCGCCGGTCACCCGCTGCGGTGACGGTCATCGTGCACGTGCGGAGCAGCCAGGCCACCATCACGACCACCAGCGGCCCGAGGAACGGCCACGCGGAGACCGTGGCACCCACGGCGAGGCCGAGCGCGGCCAGCACCGCGCCGCGGCGGAGCACCACGACGCGGCTCTCGCGGGGCGCAGGGGCGAGATCGAGCGGGAGGTCGTCGGGATCGTCGACGTCGCTGTCGCCGAGGAAGCCCTCGAAGGCCGGCGTGGTCAGCGGCCGGGTCGGTGACGCGTACGGCGACGGTGGGGGCGGCGTCGGCGCGGCGGACGGGGCCGACGGTGCGGCGTCGGCCACCCAGGTCGGGGCCACCGGGCTGACCGGAGAGGCGAGCGCGAGCGGGATCGTGAACGGGTCGTCCTCCACCGGCCGCACCACCGTGCCGGGCGCGGTCGGAGTGGCGTCGTCGGTCAGCCCGGCGCGGATCTCGTCGAGCCGCGGGCGGGCGGCTGGGTCGGGGTCGAGGGCGGCGGCGACCATCGGCGCGAGGTCGCCGGGCAGCCCGCTGAGGTCGTGCTCGCCACGCCGGACACGATCCATGATGGCCATCGACGGGCCACGACCGAACGGCGGATGGCCCGTGCCGGCGAAGGTCACCGTCGCCGCCCACGAGTGGACGTCGGAGGCTGCGGTCGCGTCGTCGCCGTGGAGGATCTCGGGGGCGAGGTAGCCCGGGGTGCCGAGGAACCACCCGGTGTGGGTGAGCTTGGGATCGTCGGCCACCCGCGCCAGGCCGAAGTCGATGAGGATCGGCGCGCGGCCCTCCATCAGCACGTTGGACGGCTTCACGTCGCGGTGCAGCACGCCCACGGCGTGCACGCTCGCGAGGCCCTCGGCCAGGCAGCGTGCGAACCAGTGGAGGTCGTCGCCCTCGATCGGGCCCTCCTCGGGCACGTGGTCGTGGAGGCTCAGGCCGGGCACGTAGCGGGTCGCGACGTACGGCGTGGGTCCCCACGGGTCCGCGTCGACGATCTCGGCGATCCAGCGGCTCCGGATCCGCTCCAACGAGCTCACCTCGCGCGCCAGGCGGGCGCGGGCCTCGTCGTCACCGACGATGTGGGGCCGCAGCACCTTGAGCGCCACGCGAGGGCCGCCGGGCTTGCGCGCGAGGTGGACGACGCCCATGCCGCCCTCGCCGAGGCGGGTCAGGAGCGTGTAGTCACCCACGGTGCGCGCGGGGGACGGCTGGACGGACACGCCCACACGGTACCGGCCGGAGTGGGCACATTCGTCCTCCCGCACGCGGCCGCGGTCCCTGGTCGGGCTCAGACCACGGTGGTGCCGAGGTGCCCCGCGAGCGAGAGGGGGTCGTTGAGCGGTCGGTAGTGCCCGAACTTCTGGGTGGCCAGCACCACCTCACGCCGACGCTGGACGATCCGACCGCGATGGCGGGGCGCGCCGTACTCGATGAAGGTGCGCTGGTTGCGGGTGGTGCTCGAGCACCACAGGTCGCGCTCGGCGCTGGCCTCGGTGATCAGCATCTCGTAGAGATCGAGCACCAACCGTCCGTCGGCGTGGACGCGGCCCACCAGGAACGGGAACGCGTTCTGGAAGATGCAGCCGTGGCTGATCTGGAGAGGTGCGAGGCGACCGTGCTGGATCGCGGTGGAGTCGTGCACCTCCCCGCACAGGTAGAGGTCGACGCCCTCGCGGGCGATGGTCTGGTAGAAGGTCGACCGCCTGCCCTCGGGCAGGTGCAGCTTGCCGGAGTAGAGGGTCCGGGTGGGCATCATCGTCGGCACGTGGCCCTGCACGACCACGATGTGCCCGCGGCGCTTGGCCCGGCGGATCTCGTCGCGCAGCCACGTCAGCTGACCCAGCCCCGTCTGGTCGTTGAAGACGCCGAGGTGGACGCCGTCCGCGCGCTTGGTGAACACGTCCACCGTGATCAGGGTCAGCGCGTCGGCGAACGACACGGCGTACGCCGTCCACTCGGCGCTGGTGCCGATCGGGCGGCGACGGTAGCGAGGCAGGCCCGCGGGCCGGGTGAACGTCTGGGCCCAGACGTCCTTGCTCTTGTCGACCAGGTAGTAGCGGTTGTCCGGCCGGCCGCCCTGGAGGAAGCCTCCGGGGGGCCACCGGTGGTTCATCGGCGCAGCCCGGTCGTCGAGGATCTCGTGGTCGCCGACCGCAGGGTAGAGGTCGAGCCCGTGCTCGGCGAACATGTCGCGGTAGAAGCCGTAGTGGACGTCGCCGGCCATCTGGATGGCGTCCTTGCACTGGGCGATGCTGTCGCGGTCGATGCCCTGGCTGACCGGACCGAAGAGCTCACGGCCCGAGGTGTCCATGTTCCAGTGGCCCTGTACGAGGTCGCCGGCCACGAAGACGGCGTCGGGCTGGTGGGCCTTGACCGCGCCGAGGCAGGTGTCGATCGCGGCGCGCCAGGGCGCGTTGATCGAGTTCGGGCCGCGGTCCCAGGTCGGCAGTCCCGAGAGGTCGGCGACGTCACCGTTGAAGAAGTCCGGCAGCGAGGCGAACGTGAAGACCGGGTCGGCCGAGGCGCCGCTCACGGCGACGCTGGCGCGCGGGACCGCCTCTGTGGCCACTGCGAGGCCGGCGACCCCGAGGCCCGAGAGAACAGTACGGCGCGACAGCATGTGCTCTCCCCCTGAGAGACCGAGCCCGAGGGCGTGGCTCCCCGTGGAGCCGAGGGAAGTATGACAGGCGGGTCGATACGCACCGGACAGGCCGGTCGTCTCACACCAGGACGGTGCCGAGGCGTCCGGCCAGGCCGTAGGGGTCCCGCAGCGGGTGGTAGGCACCCAGCTTCCCGGTGCCTGACAGGACCCGGTTGTGCCGCTGCACGAGACGTCCGCGGTGCACCGGGTCGCCGTACTCGATCCAGGTGCGCTGGTTGCGCGTCGAGGACGACTCCCAGAGCTTCTTCTCCCGGCTCGCGCGCTTGATGAGCATCTCGTAGAGGTCGAGCACCAGCCGCCCGTCGGGGTAGACGCGCCCGACCAGGAAGCTGAACGCGTAGTGGAAGATGCAGCCGTGGCTGACCTGGACCGGCGCGGTGCGGCCGCGCTGGATCACCGTGGAGTCGTGCACCTCGCCGCACAGGTAGAGGTCGACGCCCTCGCGCTCGAGCGTGCGGTAGAAGGCTGAGCTCCGGCCCTCCGGCACCCGGAGGAGGCCCGAGGCCATCCACCGGGTCGGTGCCAGCACCGGGATGTGCCCCTGCACGACGACGACGCGGCCGCGGTGCTTGGCCCGCCGGATCTCGCGGCGAAGCCACTCCAGCTGCGCGCCGAACACGCCGAGGCGCACGCCCCTGGCCGTCTTGGTGAACACGTCGACGGTGATCAGCGTCATCGTGGCGCCGATGTCGACGGCGTACGCCGTCCACTCGGTCGCCGACCCCACCGGGCGCCGGGTATAGCGGGGCGCCCTTCCGGCGCCGCGTGTGAACGTGTCAGCCCAGACGGACTTGCTGGTGGTGACCAGGTGGTAGCGGTTGTCCGGGACGCCACGGGTCTTGCCCGAGGGAGACCACCGCTGGTTGAGCGGGCCTGCCCGGTCGTCGAGGATCTCGTGGTCGCCGAGAGCCGGGTGGAGCCTGGTCAGCAGACCGGCGTCGGCGAACCGGTCGGCGTAGTAGCCGTAGTGGAGATCGCCCGCGACCCGGATCGCCGAGGTGCACATGGCGAGGCTCTCGGGATCGGAGCGCTGGCTGACCGGTCCGAACAGCTCCCGCCCGTCGGTGTCGATGTTCCAGTGCCCGTCGACCAGGTCGCCGGCGACCAGCACGGCGTCCGGGTCGAAGGAGCCCACCACTCCGAGTGCCTTGTCGATGGCGGCCCGCCAGGAGTCGTTGACGGAGTTCAGGCCGCCGTCCCACGTCGGGAGCACCGACAGGTCGGCCACGTCGCCGTTCATGAAGTCGGGCATCGAGACGAAGGTGGCGGACGGCACGCCCGACCCGTTCGCCGGAGCCAGGCCCGACCAGGCCACGGGACCTGCGGCCGAGGCCGCCACCAGTCCCGAGGCCCCAGCAGTCTGGAGCAACGACCGTCGCGTCAACATCTCTCGTCTCCTGTTCCGGGTCCCCGAGCGCACGTGGTTCCTCGGGCGCCAGGTCAGATGCTCAGGATCCGCCGCTGGTTCGGTCGAGGAGATGGGTTTCGTCGCGGTGTGACGGTCGGCTCGTCAGACGATCCGGTGCATCCAGCCGAACGTGTCGTCGGCGCGGCCGTACTGGATGTCGACCAGAGCCTGCCGGACCGCCATCGTCACCTCGCCCGGCTGTGCCACCTCGGGGGTCTGCCCGCCGTCCCACTTCAGCGCGCCGACCGGGGTCACGACCGCCGCCGTGCCGCACGCGAAGACCTCGGTGATCTCACCGCTGGTCACGCCGCCGCGCCACTCGTCGATGGAGATCCTGCGCTCCTCGACCTGGTGGCCCATCTTCCCGGCCAGGTCGATGATGCTCGACCTCGTGATCCCCTCGAGGATGGTGCCGAGAGCCGGCGTGACGATCCGGCCGTCGGCGTACACGAAGTACATGTTCATGCCGCCGAGCTCCTCGACGTAGCGCAGCTCCTGCCCGTCGAGGAAGACGACCTGGTCGCAGCCCTGGGCGGTGGCCTCCTGCTGCGCGACCAGGGACGACGCGTAGTTGCCGCCCGTCTTCGCCGCGCCCATGCCGCCGCGGCCGGCGCGGGTGTAGTCGGTGGTCAGCCAGAGCGTGATCGGGAGCGGACCCTTGCTGAAGTAGGCACCGGCCGGGCTCGCGATCACCATGAACGTGACGTGCTGCGACGGCCGCACCCCGAGGAAGGCCTCGGAGGCGAACATGAAGGGCCGGAGGTACAGGCTCTTCTCGCCGGTGCCCTCGGGCACCCAGCGCTCGTCCGCGCGGACCAGCGCCTCGACCGCCTGCACGAAGTCCGCGGGGTCGAGCACGGGGAGCGCGAGGCGGTGGCTGGAGCGCACCATCCGCTCGGCGTTCGCCTCCGGCCGGAACGCCCAGACGCTGCCGTCGTCGTGCCGGTAGGCCTTCATCCCCTCGAAGATCTCCTGCGCGTAGTGCAGGACCGCGGTCGCGGGGTCGAGCGTCAGCGGACCGTACGGCGTCACGCGCGCGTCGTGCCACCCCTGATCGGGGGTCCACTCCACGGTGGCCATGTGGTCGGTGAAGAACGTGCCGAAGCCCGGCTTCGCCAGGATCTCCGCCAGGCGGGCGTCGGTCACCGGCTCGGTCGTGAGGGTGGTGCTGATCTCCATGGGACGCACGTTAGTCCACCTCCGGAAAGTGGTCGGATCGAGTCACAGGGGCCACAGGAGTCGCGTCGTCCACGGGCTCTTGTCGCTTCTAGGGGGTTGCAGCCCCTGAGAAGTGCCGGGATCCGCGGTTCGCCGGGGATCCCGGCACGCGCGGCTCACGCCAGACGAGCCGCGATGGCGTCGCCGATCTCAGAGGTACGACGTGAGGCGCCGGGTACTCGGGCGGTGAGGTCGGCGAAGACGGCCGCCTCGACGGCCCGGGCGGCCTCGGCGTGGCCGAGGTGGTCGAGCAGCAGCGCGGCGGAGAGGATCGCGGCGGTGGGATCGGCCACGCCCTGGCCGGCGATGTCGGGGGCAGAGCCGTGCACCGGCTCGAACATCGACGGGGTCGTGCGCTCGGGGTTGATGTTGCCGGAGGCGGCCAGTCCGATGCCGCCGGTCACGGCGCCCGCGAGGTCGGTGAGGATGTCGCCGAACAGGTTGTCGGTGACGATCACGTCGAAGCGGGCCGGGTCGGTGGTGAGGAAGATGGTGGCCGCATCGACGTGGAGGTAGTCGACGCTCACCTCGGGGAACTCCGTGGCGACCGAGTCGACGATGCGTGACCAGAGGCCGCCGGCGTGCACCAGCACGTTGGTCTTGTGGACCAGGGTCAGCTGCTGACGCGGGCGACGGGCCGCGCGGGCGAACGCGTCACGCACCACGCGCTCCACGCCGTACGCCGTGTTGAGGCTGACCTCGGTGGCGACCTCGGCCGGCGTACCGCCACGAAGGCGACCGCCGTTGCCGGTGTAGGGCCCCTCGGTGCCCTCCCGGACCACGACGAAGTCGACCTCGCCGGGGTCGGCGAGCGGCGTCGGCACGCCGGGGTAGGTCCGCGAGGGACGCAGGTTGACGTAGTGGTCGAGCTCGAACCGCAGGCGGAGCAGCAGCCCGCGCTCGAGGATGCCCGCGGGGAGCCGGGGATCGCCCGGCTTGCCGCCGACCGCCCCCAGCAGGATCGCGTCGTGGCCGCGGATCTCGTCGAGCACGGAGTCGGGCAGCACCTCGCCGGTGGCGAGGTAGCGCTCGGCTCCGAGGTCGTAGCGGGTCTGCTCGATCTTCGCCGGAGAGGCGGTCTCGAGGACCTTGAGGGCCTCCGTCGTGACCTCGGGACCGATGCCGTCGCCACCGATCACGGCGACGCGCACGGGCGCACCGGTGTCGACGCGGGTCGGCGCGGGGTCAGGTGTCATGGGGCGCAGGCTAGTTGTCGTCCGGCCATGGGCCGCCGTTGTCCCGCAGGTCGAGCGAGGCCTGCAGCGCCTCGTGGCTGCGCGCGTCGTCTCGCTGGTAGGCCGCCTCGGACGTCGTTCTGTTCTTCGCCGGACCCCAGTCGGGGTACATGTCGTACACGGTCGTGCTCCTCGTCATCTCTGGTCGTCGCCGGGCCATCGCTGGGCCATCGCTGGTGATGGATGACGAGCCGCCTCGTGGCGGAGCCGGCAGACCGGACGTGGGTCACACGGACGGGACTGAGGGATCTCGGAGCGGATCGCGCTGGGATGAGGCCCTGCTGCGACTCCGCCGCGGAGCGGCTCGTCGGGATCGCAAGGCCGGGAACGCCGAACTCCGCGACGAGGTGGCCTTGCTGTCAGGCCCCGCCGCGGCGATCGATGAGTACGAACACGCTCCGCATGATGGGACCACGGTACGGCGCTCCCCGGGGTGCGCGCACCTCCATTGCCGGGTTGCTCAGCATGCGAGACGACTGTCCAGGGGTGACAGACTCGACCTCATGAGCGCACCTCCCGAGCTGCCCGAGATCGTGACGCGCGCCTTCGACGTCTCCCGCCGTGCGGGCTACGTGTCCTTCTGTCGCAACGAGACCGGGCGCCTCCTCGCCGCCCTCGCCGCGACCCGGGACGGGACGATGGCCGAGTTCGGCACCGGGTGCGGGGTGGGCACCGCCTGGCTGCGCTCCGGCGTACGGGGAGGTGACACCCGCATCCTCACCGCCGAGCTGGACCCGAAGCTGGCCGAGGCCGCCTCGGAGATCTTCAGCGACGACGGGCAGGTCGAGGTGCTTGCGGCGGACTGGTCGACCCTGCTCGACCGGGGCCCGTTCTCGCTGCTCTTCCTCGACTCCGGCAAGCCCTCGGCGTCGCGACCCGACAAGGTCGCCGAGCTGATGGCCGAGGGCGGGATCGTCGTGCTGGACGACTTCACGCCGTGCCAGTCGTGGCCGCCGATCTTCGACGGCCGGGTCGACACCCTGCGCGAGGAGTGGCTCAGCGACGAGCGATTCACCGCGGTCGAGGTGCTCGTCGCCCCCGACGCGTCGGCCGTGATCGCCACCCGCCGCTGACCGCCCCGTTCCTCGGGTCGTCCGCCTGAGCGGGCACTAGGACACCCTGGTGGGCGGACGACCCGGTGCTGCCTCGTCGTCGGAGGGTGTCGCGGTGTCCACGATCAGCGGCGGGAGCAGCGCCTGGCTGAGCGGGCCGATGGCCAGCGCGTAGATGATCGTGCCGAGCCCGGCGACGCCGCCGAGCGCCAGGCCGATCGCCACGACGGTGAGCTCCATCAGCGTCCGCACCAGGCGCAACGACCGGCCGGTACGACGTGCCAGCCCGGTCATCAGCCCGTCGCGCGGACCGCGTCCGAGCTGGGCACCGATGTACGACGCGGTGGCCAGCCCCTGGAGCAGCACGCCCGAGACCAGCAGCAGGACCCGCAGCCAGAGCGCCGCCGGCGCCGCCAGCACGACGAGGAAGAGGTCGGTGGACAGCCCGATCACGAGCGCGTTGGAGATCGTCCCCAGCCCCGGCATCTCGCGCAACGGGATCCAGGCCAGCATCACCACGAAGCTGACCAGGACCAGCGCCTGCCCGATGTCGATCGGGAACCACTTGGTCAGGCCGGAGTGGAGCACGTCCCAGGGAGCCAGACCCAGCCGCGAGCGCACCATCAGTGCGATCGAGAATCCGTAGAGCAGCAGGCCGGCGTAGAGCTGGACCAGGCGGCGACCGAGCCGGCCCGCGCGCAGCTGGGCGATCGGGCCGAGGTCACTCAGCACGATCTGCGGCGGCGGTGGCGCGGTGGTGGTCATGGATCCATGATCTCCCACGATTGGACTACCCTCCAATAGCCAATTGTGAGAGAGTGGACTGCATGACCGGATCCATTGCCGCGCCACGCCTGGCCGCGCTGACCGGCGACTTCGACCGTTCCCCGGCGTACGCCGGACTGGCCGGCCGCCTGCGCCTGCTCATCGCCGGCGGTCGCGTCGACGTCGACCAGCGCCTGCCCAGCGAGCGCGACCTGTGCTCGGCTCTCGGCGTCTCGCGCACCACGGTGACCCGCGCCTACGCGGCGTTGGTCGAGGCGGGCTACGCGGTCGCACGCCAGGGGTCCGGCACCTACACCCGGCTACCGGGGGGACGCCGACAAGCCTTCGACCGCTCCCTCACACCCCACACGGGCTCCGACGACCTGATCGACCTCTCCACCGCGGCCTCCCCCGCCCTGCCCGGCATCGCCACGGCGTACACCGAGGCCGCCGCGGACCTTCCGCTCTACCTCGAGGGCACCGGCTACTTCCCCACCGGTCTGCCCGCGCTCCAGCAGGCGATCGCGGCGACGTACGACGCGCGTGGGCTGCCCACCGACCCCGACCAGGTCCTCGTCGTACCCGGTGCGCTCTCCGCCCTGATGGTCGTCGCGCAGGGGCTGCTGCGCCCGCGCGACCGGGCGCTCGTGGAGTCGCCGGGCTACCCCAACGCCCACGCCGCCCTGCGGCACGCGGGAGCGCGACGGGTGGGTGCCCCGATGGACGTCGACGGTTGGGACCTCGATGCGGTCGGCCGCGTCGTGAAGGAGGTCCGCCCCCGACTCGCCTACGTGATCCCGGACTTCCAGAACCCCACCGGCAACCTGATGGACGACGCCGATCGGGAGCGCTACG
The DNA here is from genome assembly GCA_963794355.1 of uncultured Actinomycetota bacterium. GTDB lineage: Bacteria > Actinomycetota > Actinomycetes > Propionibacteriales > Nocardioidaceae > Nocardioides. Next base: position 752,124 of record CAWCDN010000016.1, on the reverse strand, counting down.
CGGCCCTGCTGCGGCAGAACGGCACCCTCCCGGTCGTCGACGAGTCCCACGTCGCCCTGCGGCTGGACGGCGGCCCGATGCCGCGGCCGTTCGCGGCATTCGCCCCGGAGGCGGTCACACTCGGGAGCGTCAGCAAGTCGATGTGGGGCGGGCTGCGGGTGGGCTGGGTGCGCTGCCCAGCCGACCTCGTCGAGCACCTGGTGGCGGCCAGGATCGCCATGGACCTCGGCTCGCCGGTCTTCGAGCAGCTGGTCGCGACCCGCCTGCTCGCCGACGCCGAGACGCACTGGGCGGTGCGTCGGGAGCGACTGCGCCTCCAGCGCGACGCCCTCGCCGCCGCCCTCGCCGACCGACTTCCGGACTGGCGCTTCCGGCTGCCCGAGGGCGGGTTGACGCTGTGGATCGAGCTGCCCGGCCACCCGCGGGCCGGCGCGCTCGACCTGGTCGCCGAGGCCGAGGACCGCGACGTCGCGATCTCGGCCGGCCCGGCCTTCGCGCTGGACGGCGGCTTCGACTCGTTCGTCCGGGTGCCCTACACCCGGCCCGAGGACGACCTGCGCACCGCGGTCGACCGGATCGCCGAGGCGTGGGACGTCGTCACGAGCGGCTCCGCGGTCACGCCCAGCCGGCCCAGCCGGGTGATGGTCGCCTGACCACTCGCAGTGGAGGCGAGGTCAGACCAGGTCGACGCCTCGCAGCGTCGTCGCGTCGATCGCACCCTCGATCTCGGCCAGCGCCTCCGCCGGGATCGCCGAGTCGACCGAGAGTGCGACGAGCGCGTGGCCGCCCTTGGCGTCACGGGAGACCTGCATCCCCGCGATGTTGACCTGGCTGTCGCCGAGGATCCGGCCGACCGTGCCGACCATGCCGGGGCGGTCGGTGTAGGTGAAGAACGCGAGGTGGTCGGTGGGCTCGAGGTCGACCAGGAAGTCGTTGACCGCGACGAGACGCTCCTTCTGGGCGATGCCCACCAGGGTGCCGCTCACCGAGACCTGGGAGCTGTCCGCGAGGGTGCCGCGGATGGTGATCAGGTTGCGGTGGTCGGGGCTCTCGCTCTCGGCGACCAGGCGGACGGCGGTGCCGCGCTCGGCGGCCAGGAGCGGCGCGTTGACGTAGGAGACCGACTCCTCGACGACGTCGGTGAAGACGCCCTTGAGGGCCGCGAGCTCGAGCACCTTCACGTCGTACTCGGTGATCTCACCGCGCACCTCGACGTCGATCTGCTGAGCGACCTCGCCGGCGAGGGCGGTGAAGATCCGGCCGAGCTTCTCGGTGAGGGGGATCGCGGGACGGACGTCCTCGGCGATCACACCGCCCTGCACGTTGACCGCGTCAGGGACGAGCTCGCCGCTGAGCGCGAGACGGACGGACCTCGCGACCGCGATGCCGGCCTTCTCCTGGGCCTCGTCGGTGGAGGCACCGAGGTGGGGCGTCGCGACGACGTTCTCGAGCTCGAACAGCGGACTGTCGGTGCACGGCTCCTTGGCGTAGACGTCGACGCCGGCCGCGGCGAGACGACCCTCCTTGAGAGCGGCGTAGAGCGCGCCCTCGTCCACGATGCCGCCGCGCGCGGCGTTGACGAGCACCAGCGACGGCTTGACCTTGGCGAGCTCGTCGGTGCCGATCAGGCCGACGGTCTCGGGCGTCTTGGGCAGGTGGACGCTGAGGAAGTCGGCCTCGGTGAGCAGGGTGTCGAGGTCGACGAGGCGGACGCCCATCTGGGCGGCGCGGCCGGCCTGCACGTAGGGGTCGTAGGCGATGACCGTCATCCCGAAGGCAGCGAGGCGCTGGGCGACCAGCACGCCGATCCGGCCCAGGCCGACGATGCCGACGGTCTTCTCGTAGAGCTCGATCCCGGTGTACTTCGAGCGCTTCCACTCACCGTTGCGGAGGGCGGAGTGGGCCGGGCTGATGTGGCGCGCGGCGGCCAGCAGCAGGCCGACGGCGAGCTCGGCGGCGCTGACGATGTTGGACGTCGGGGCGTTGACGACCATGACGCCTGACTGCGTGGCGGCCTTCACGTCGACGTTGTCGAGACCCACGCCGGCGCGGGCCACGACCTGAAGCCTCTTGGCGGCCGCGAGGGCCTCGGCGTCGACCTTGGTGGCCGAGCGGACCAGGATCGCGTCGACGTCGGCGATCGCCGGCAACAGCTCGGCCCGGTCGGCGCCGTTGCAGTGGCGGATCTCGAAGTCGGGGCCGAGCGCCTCCACGGTGGCGGGGCTGAGCTCTTCGGCGATGAGTACGACGGGCTTGCTCACGACAGCGGTGTCCTCGTGGTTCGGTGAGTGAGGGGACTCGGATCCCGAGAAGGTCCGGCACGACGCTGTGCCCGGCCGACTCTACCCGAGCGCGACCACGTCTCCCGCGGCGTCCGGATAGAGAGTCGGGGCTCCGTCGGCATCGCCGGTCGACCGGCGGTCCCGTCGCTCGTCAGCCGTTGCAACCCCTACGAAGCGACGGCAACGCGTGCGACGCGTGGCCGGTGTGGCCAGGGGGTACGACGGGGGGACGTCACTCGCAGCTTTCGGGGCCGCACACCTCACCGCCGGCGACGACCGGCAGTGGAGCGGGTCGCGTCGCGGTCCACACCTGCTCGAGCACGTCGGCGAAGACCTCGACCGGCTGCGCACCAGAGACGGCGTAGGCGTCCTCCAGCACGAAGAACGGCACTCCCCCGGCACCGTAGGCGCGCGCCTGGGCGATGTCCGCCGCGACCGCGTCGCGGTAGCGGTCGCTCGCGAGCACGTCGTCCACCTCGATCAGGTCGAGGCCGGCGGCCACGGCCACCTCACGCAGCACCTCGTGGTCGGACACGTCGCGCACGTCCTCGAAGTACGCCGCCATCAGGGCCTCGGTGACCGCGTGCTGCAGCGTCGGGCCACCGCTCTCGAGCGCGAGGTGCAGCACGCGGTGGGCGTCGACGGTGCTCGTGTGCAGCGTCTCGGCCAGGCGGAGATGCAGCCCCACCTCCTCGGCCAGCCCCGCGACATGCTCCTGCATCTGCGCGACGCGCGCCTCGCCGCCGTACCGCTCGACGAGGGAGGCGACCACCGTCTCGGTGCCGCCGACCGGAGCCGAGGGGTCGAGCTCGAAGGAGCGGTAGACCACTTCGACCGGGTGCGGGAACGCCGCGACGGCCCGCTCGAAGCGGCGCTTGCCGATGAAGCACCAGGGACACACGACGTCGGACCAGATCTCGACCTTCACGCCCGACCCAACACGCGCCGTACGACGGGTGTTCCGCCGCTCAGCCGAAGAGCCCCTGGGCGAGATAGCTGCCCGAGCGCGGCGCCGGCGGTACGGCGAACACCGCCGACCCGACGTGCGAGATGTACTCGTTCAGGAGGTCGGCGCTGCCGAGCCTGCGCTGCAGCCGCACGAAGTGGTCGGGGTCGTTCATGAACGCGATGAACAGCAGCCCCGCGTCGAGCTGGCCGACCGGGTTGATCCCGTCCGTGTAGTTGTAGCCGCGCCTGAGGATGCGCACGCCGCCGTTGTTCTCGTGAGCGGCGAGTGCGACGTGCGACGTCGGCGCGATGACCGGATGGCCGCCCCGCCGCGCCGAGAAGTCGGGGGTCTCGTGCTCGGTCGTGCCGGTGAGCGGCGCGCCCTCCTGCTTCGACCGTCCGATCACCCGTTCCTGGTCGCTGACGGGGTCGGAGTCCCAGGTCTCGATGTTCATCCGGATCTTCCGTGCCACCTGGTAGGTGCCGCCCGTCATCCAGCCCACGTCGTCGTGGACCCACACGAACTCGTCGATCTCGTCGGGATCCTTGAGGTTCCGCGTGCCGTCCTTGAAGCCCTGGAGGTTGCGCGGAGTGCTCTGGCCCTGTCCCGCGGACGCGCGGCCGAACCCCATCACCGTCCACCGGGTGTTCACGACGCCCCGGCCCATCCGGGCGAGGTCACGGATCGCGTGGTAGGCCACCTGCGGGTCGTCGGCGCACGCCTGCAGGCTCAGGTCGCCGCCGGTCGTGGCGAGGTCGAGGTTGTCGCTCGGCAGCCGTGGCAGGTCCTCCAGCAGCCGTGGCCGCGCGCGCGAGAGTCCGAGGTCGGGGCCGAACAGACCGGGCCCGAGACCGAGCGTGACGGTCAACGAGCTCGGTCCGAGGTCGAGCGCCTCTCCGGTGTCGGGAGCCACCGAGCCCGCCCGCTCCGGCTGCACCGCCCCGATCGTGCGCCCGTCCATCATCTGGGCGATGGCCGCGGACCACCGGGCGAGCAACACCTGGAGGTCGCGCGACGTACGGCTGACGAGGTCGAAGGTCATGAAGACGCAGTAGCGCTGTGGCGGCGTCTCGATGCCGGCCTGGTGGAGCCCGGTGTAGAAGGGGACGCTCAGCGACAGGTCGATGGTGTCCATCGAGTCGCCGAGGCCGTCGCCGGACTCGACCGCCGCCGCTGCGCCGGCACCGGCGACGACGCCCCCCACCGCCCCGGCACCCGCCCCGGCGACGAAGCCGCGGCGCGACAGCAGACGTCGTCCGCCGCGGACCGTCGGCTGCGCGTCGGGATCGTCGGGTACGGCGGGTGCCGGTGACTCGTTCACGTCGTCCATCTCAGGCCGTGACGACCTTCTCGGCGAGCTTCGACAGCGAGTCCTGGAGCGCCTGCACCGACTGGCTCAGCCGGTTGGCGTCCGTACGCCGCAGGGCCGCGCTGTAGGTCACGAAGCCGCCCAGGCCGTCGGGCCGGCGGTAGGTGTCGAGCAGCGCCTCGGTCCGGTTGAACCGGTGACCGATCTGGGCCGTCATCGCAGGGTCGATCGTGCGGAGTCCGGGCTTGAGGTAGGCGAAGGCCTCCTTGGCACCCTCGAGGTTGCCGGCGAAGTCGACGAGATCGATGTGGCTGAAGTCCTCCTCCTCGCCGGTGATCTTGTTGGTCTGCACCTCTTCGAGCAGGCCGGCGGCGCCGTTGGCGAGGTCCTCCGGCTTGTAGGTCAGCGTCGCGACCAGGTGGTCCAGCTCGGTGACGTTCGCGGTGAGCTCGGCGGCGAGCCTCTTGGTCGCGGGCGTGATCTGCTTGCGTCCGAACAGGTCGCGCTCGACGGCGTGGAACCCGTGCCAGCCGACGGCGGGGTCGAGGTTGCTGGCCCGCATGTCGATCAGGTAGTCGAGGTTGCCATGGTTGTCGGTCGCCTTGAAGCCGGGCAGCACGAAGCCGTCGACGTCGGACTCGATGCGCTCGTAGTAGGGGCGGGCGTTCGCGTACGCCGACCGGGCCGCCGCCAGGTCACGGGAGTCGACGGCCCTCTGGAGCGCCTTGACGCTCTGCACCATGGCCGCGGTCTGCGTGTCGACGTACCCGCCGTACTGCGTGGCTCCCTGCTTCAACAGCGCCTGGGTGCTGCCTCCCTGGTCGCCGGCGGCCCCCGTGACGGTGAAGTCGGTGAGCTCGGTGCCGGCACCCGGGCAGTAGACCTGGTAGGTCCCACCGCCCAGGGTCGTGGTGAAGCTGACCGGGTCGAGCCCCGGCGCGAGGTTCTCCTTCTCGCCGAGGATCCGCTGGTCCTGCAGGAGCTCCACCTCGGTGATCCCGGTGGCGCTCTGGTTGGTGACCGTGAACGTGACCGGGCCGGCGGCCACCGAGCCGGGGCTCAGGCGGCACTCGTCGGTGCCGCCGTCGCCCGCGAGCGTGATGGCGACCTGGACGACTCCGCCGGGCTGCTCGCTCGCGGCGTCGGCCGAGCTCGACGTCCCGCTGCCGCAGGCCGAGAGCCCGAGCACGGCCACGACGATGCCGATGGCCGGCGCGATCCGCGCGGCCTTAGCTGCTGACATGGTGTTCCCTTCCTGGGGATCCGGCGGGTGCCGCCTTCGGGTCCGGCGTGCCTTCGCCGCCGGGAGCATCGGGGGTGTGTGCCGAGCGCGCCGCGGAGCGCCGTCGCCATCCGGTCACGCCGAGCCAGACGGCGAGCCCGAGCAGGTAGAGGGGGAACCAGAGCTTCCACAGCTTCTGGTCTCCCGCGACCCTGGCGGTGTCGGCGATCGAGGTCTGCACGCGCTCGGTGTAGGCGGGCGCGACCCGCCACTCACCCGCTGCGCGAGGGTCCGCCACGGTCAGCACCCGCTCCGAGGTCAGGCCACCGCCACGCAGGGTGAGCACGAGGACACCGCTGTGCTCGGCGGCGACGAGCCCGTCGCCCTGCGTCTGCGCGGCCGTCGTCGCGCGCTGGAACCACGACGCCCGGAACGGACCGGGGGTGCGGTGGATGTCGAGCCCCACGGGCACACGCTGACCGGTGTAGCGCAGGAGTCGGGTGAGGGTCATGCGGTGCGGGAGGCCCGAGGACTCGCCGCTACCGGTGCCGGACCAGCCCACGGCCGCGGAGTCCCCCGTCGTCCCGGTGGCCGGGGTCAGGGTGAGCGACTGCGAGCGTCCATCGGCGACGCGTACGTCGAGCACGGCGCCGTCGGCGTCCACCACGACCGAGGCGCTGCCACCTCCGCTCAGCGGGGCTGTCGCCGGCACCCGGGCGTGCGGGATCTGCACGGCCACCACGAGCATCACCGCGAGTGCGGACAAAGCCCCGGCCAGCACCAGGCGGACCGTCGACATCGCGGCCGGGGCCGGACGCCAGCGCCGCGGCCAGAACACCAGGATCGCCATCGGCACCAGGTACGCCGCCCACGCGACGACCTCGACGACGCGAGGGTCGACGGGGATGCCGAGCACCCCGCTGACGAGGGCCGCTCGCACCGACCCGGTCGGAGCCAGCCAGGACAGGTCGACGGTGCGGCCCTGGCCGATCGTGACCCAGCCCGCCTCGTGGGCGGTGCGCACGGCCGAGAGCACCAGGCCCGCGGCGACGAGGATCAGGAAGGCGTTGGTGATCGAGAAGAAGCGACCGAGGTTCAGCCGGATCCCGCCGGCGTAGATGCCGTAGCCCAGGGCGACCGAGGCGCAGATGCCCGCGACCGCGCCGACGGCGGCGCTCGTCGTACTCGTGGAGGCCTGGAAGGTCGCCAGCAGGAACACCGCGGACTCGAAGCCCTCGCGCAGCACGGCGAGGAAGGCCATCGCGACCAGCGCCCACGACGTGCCCTCGGTCAACGCGCCCGATGCCGAGTCCTCCAGGTCGCGCTTGAGGAAGCGGGCGTGCCTGCTCATCCACAGCACCATCGCGGTCACGAACGCGACGGCCACCAGGCCGATCACGGTCTCCATGCCCTCCTGCTGCCGCTGCGGCAGGCTGCGCTCGACCACGTCGAGCGCGACGCCCACCCCGATGCTGAGCAGCACTGCCGCGCCGACCCCCCACCACATGGGTCGTAGCGAGGCCCCGTTGCGACGCAGGAAGGTCGCGATGATGGACACGATGAGGGCCGCCTCCAGGCCTTCACGCAGCCCGATCACGAAGGTGGGGAGCATCGGGGTTCGCTTTCGAGAGGGTGTGCGGTGGGTTGTCCCGGCGAGCGTATCTTAGGTATGCCTAACCTAATTAATTGGGTGCTTGCATGATCCTCGGACTGGGGTTATCTTGGGGTTATATCGCCGCGCGGCCGCGTCAGGAGGCTCCCGATGTCACCGAAGATCAACGTCTACCTGCCCGACGACCTCGCCGCCGAGGTGCGGTCTGCCGGCGTCCCGGTCTCGGCGATCTGCCAGCAGGCGCTGGCGGACGCGGTGGCGCAGTCAACGCCCGACGTGGACTCTGTTGCCCGGTCGGCGAGCCCGGAGGACCTCTCGCGCAGCTTCACCAAGCGCGCGTACGGCGTGCTCGCCGACGCCGAGAGGGCGGCCGAGGCGTCCGGGGCGCCGGCCTCCACGGTGGACCTCGTCGCAGCACTGGTCGAGTCCGGCGGCCTGGCCGTGGTGGTGCTCGAGTCGGCCGACCTCGACCCCCACGACCTCCTCGACGAGCTGCGGGCTCGACAGGCCCGGGGAGGGAACGCCGGCACGCTCGAGGACGCCGCCGAGCGTGCTGTCGAGCAGGCCCGGGGAGCCGGGCACACCTACGTCGGCACCGAGCACCTCCTCCTCGGCCTCGCCGCCGGCCCGACCCGCGAGCTGGCGCGGGCGACGTTGAAGGACATGGGCCTCACCCACGAGCAAGCCTTGCGTGGCGTGGCGACGGCCCTGACGGCGTACACCTACGCGCGCGAGACGCTCACGTTCAGCGGGCTGTCGGCGCCCATTCGAGCGGCCCTCGAGGACATCCGCACCCGACTGGTGCGGCTGGAATCGGCGCGCGCCTGATCGGTCAGCCGACCCGGGCCAGGAGCTCGCCGTGCGGGATCGAGATCCACCCGTCGGGGTCGCTCGCCCAGTCGCGCCAGGCCCGCGCGACGTCGTCGAGCTCCTGCGGCGTCGCCCGTGCCTCGCGGAGCAGCTGCTGGGCGAGGGCGGACCCCGTGACCCGTTCGGCCCACATTTCCCCCCACCAGTCCCGCGTCTCCGGGGTCGCGAAGCACCACGTGCTGGACGACGCCTCGACGTCGTCCAGACCGGCTGCGTGCGCCCACGCCAGGAGGTGTCGACCGGCGTCCGGCTCGCCACCGTTCGCACGGGCCGCCGACTGGTAGAGCCCGAGCCACCGGTCCAGACCCGGCAGACGTGGGTACCAGGCGAACGCCGCGTAGTCGCTGTCGCGGACCGCCACCACTCCCCCGGGGCGGGTCACCCTCGACATCTCGCGCAGGGCGACGACGGGGTCCGCGACGTGCTGCAGCACCTGATGGGCGTGCGCCACGTCGAAGTCGTCGTCCGAGAGGCCGAGCGCCTGCACGTCGTACACCCGCACCTCGGCGTTGCCGATCCCCTGCCGCTCGAGCTCGGCCCGGGTCAGCTCCGCCGCCTCCTCCGTGGCCTCGACCGCGACCACCTCGCGCACCAGGCGCGCCAGGTCGGCGGTGATCGTGCCGGGACCCGAGCCCACGTCGAGCAGGCGGTCGGTCGGCCGCAGCTTCGGCAGCAGGTACGCCGCGCTGTTCGCGGCGGTGCGTGCGCGGTGTGACCTGAGCACGCTCTCGGCGTGACCGTGGGTGTAGGTCATCGCGCTCTCAGCCGTCCAGCCGGACACCCGGCGTGCGCTCCGGGACCAGGTCCTCGAGCCGGAGGTCCAGCACCTGGCACAGGGCGACCAGCGTGGACAGGCGCGGGTTCAGCGGCGAGCCCGGCCGCGACTCGCCCTTCTCGAACTTCTGGTAGGTGTAGGCCGCGATCCCCGCCAGGTGGGCGGTCCGCTCCTGGCTGAGTCCCCGACGCTCGCGAGCGCGTTGCAGACGCAACCCGATCTCCCTGCCGAACTCGTCCCAGGTCGGTTCTCCGCGTCGCGCAGCCACGTCTCGATTGTCCTGTCCTCCACGCCCGGGATGACCATCTACGTGTGGTAGTTCCCGGCTGTCGGCCGCGGGCTGTGGACAACGTCTGCGTTCGGGCGCGGCGATGTCGGACGCCGTGCCTAGCCTTCCGGACGGGGGTCGATCCCGGGAAGGAGACCGGCGTGCGACCCACCCCCACGCGGTACGACCACGAGGCCACCGCCTGTCCCCCCTGGTGCCGGCGCGACCACCGCCCCGGCGACTCCCCGGACGATCGTCTCCACCAGAGCGACCCCTCCTTCGTCGTGGTGGTGCACGGCGACCCGCGGTTCGGCAACGTCGAGGACCCACGTCCCGACCGCGTGGTCCTCCGCCTGGTGCAGCGCGGTCACGCCGGGGCGGTCTGGCTGGAGGCCGCGAGCGAGGAGGGTCGCTCTCTCCACCTCCTGGTCAGCGCGGAGTCGGCGCAGCGCCTGGTCGGCGCGATGAGCGCGGCCCTCTCCGCCCTGTGAGACCACGGTTCTCCACAGCTCACGCCGACCATCTATACATGGCCATCTTGGTATGGCAGGCTCGAGTCACGAACTGCACCCAGACGGAGAGGACGCGAGCATGACCACGACTCGGGCGAGGAGATGGCCGAAGATCCTGGCGGCGTGGGTGGTGGCCCTGGCCCTGACCTGGTCGACGACCGGCCAGGCCGAGGCCGCCCATCCCTACGATCGGATCCCCACGGCGCGGCACCGTCTGCTGGGGCAGCACCTCACCAACCACCACACGCACATGGAGACCTGGATCGTGGGGTGGTACCCCTACCAGCGCCGCGTACGCATCCATCACCACTGGCGGAAGAAGACGTTCCTCGGGCTGCGGGTCTCGGCCCAGCACTGCAACCGCCACCGCTGCTGGGGGCACGTCGTGTCCGGGAAGCTGTGGTCACCGCACCAACCGGGCCGTCCGGTGCGGTCGCACCGACGCACGGGTGCGCCCGCGGTCGTGACCGCCCGCGGCGACCTCTGCATCCAGGGCACGACGTCGTGCGCGGCCCCGTGGAACTGGTTCGCCGGCTATGTCGACCGTCGGCAACAGACGCTGGTCGATCTCTTCATCGACCCCTGCGGTGCGGGCTCCCTGGCGGGTGGCGGCGTCGTCCTGACCAAGAACCTCTCCGCGCGCATCCTGTTCGAGGGCGGGGTGATCACCGCCGCCCGCGCTGCGTCGGCCTTCGAAGGGCCACCGGGCGTCGCGATCGGCGCTCTCGGCGGCTGCATGACCGGCGTCGGCGCGAAGGGGTTCTCCACCGTCGAGGGCCTGCTCGGCCACCTCAACCCCTTCGACCGCGGCGCCCCCCGCCGTGGCTAGGCGACCCCTGCGCGCCAGCAGGCACACCCAGGAGATCGTGACCTGGACCATCGGTGTGGTGGTGGTCCTGGTCGCGTGGTTCCTCGGCGCCCTGTTGCTGCGTCACCTCGGGATCGGTTGAGCTCAGCGCGTCGCGGTGCCCTCGGTGTAGTCGCTGTCGTGCGACTTCACCCACGACATCAGCTTGCGCAGCTCACGGCCGGTCTCCTCGATCGGGTGCTGCTCGCCCTTGGCCCGCAGCGCCTTGAACTCCGGGCCGCCCGCGTCCTGGTCGTCGATGAACCGCTGGGCGAACGACCCGTCCTGGATCTTGGCCAGCACGTCCTTCATGTTCTCCTTGACGCGTTCGTCGATGACCAGTGGCCCGGAGACGTAGTCGCCGTACTCCGCGGTGTCGGAGACCGACCAGCGCTGCTTGGCGATGCCGCCCTCGTACATCAGGTCGACGATCAGCTTGAGCTCGTGGAGGCACTCGAAGTAGGCCACCTCGGGCTGGTAGCCGGCCTCGGTCAGCACCTCGAAGCCGTACATCACCAGCTGCGACGCGCCACCGCACAAGACGGCCTGCTCGCCGAACAGGTCGGTCTCGGTCTCCTCGGTGAACGTGGTCCGGATCCCGCCGGCGCGCAGGCCACCGATCCCCTTGGCGTAGGCCAGGGCGAGGTCCCAGGCCTTGCCGGACGCGTCCTTCTCGACTGCCACCAGGACCGGCACGCCGCGCCCGTCGACGTACTCACGGCGGACGAGGTGGCCCGGGCCCTTGGGGGCGACCATGATCACGTCGACGCCCTCGGGCGGGGTGATGTAGCCGAACCGGATGTTGAAGCCATGGCCGAACACCAAGGTGTCTCCCGGCGTGATGTGCGGCTCGACCGACTCGCTGTAGAGCTTCCGCTGCACGTGGTCGGGCGCGAGGATCACGATCACGTCGGACTCCTCGACCGCCTCGGCCGGCGTGAGCACCCGCAGCCCCTCGGCCTCGGCCTTGGCGCGTGACGTCGAGCCCTCTGGCAGGCCGACGCGGACGTCGACGCCGGAGTCACGCAGCGACAGCGCGTGGGCGTGGCCCTGGCTGCCGTAGCCGAGAACCGCCACGTTCTTGCCCTGGATCAGGGACAGGTCGGCGTCGTCGTCGTAGAACATCTGGGCCACGGTGGGCTCTCCTTCGGGTCTTCTGCTGGTGGTGCGGACGGAACTTCTGGGGGGAACGTCGGCCGAGAAGGGCCAGCCTCCCCGCTCAGGCGGAGAAACTGGCAGCGACAGGTACTGCGATGGGGCGGCTGCTGCGTTCACTGATCGACCGCGGGCCACGGCCGATGGCGACCATGCCCGACTGCACGAGCTCGCGGATCCCGAACGGCTCGAGCACCCGGCGGAAGTCGCCGAGCTTGTCGGCGTTGCCGGTGACCTCGATGGTCACCGCGTCGGGCGCCACGTCGACCACCTTGGCCCGGAACAGCTGGACGGCATCGAGGACCTGGCCGCGGGTGGCGGCATCGGCCCGCACCTTGACCAGCATCAGCTCGCGGTTGACCGAGCCCGACCCGTCGAGCTCGACGATCTTGATCACCTCGACGAGCTTGTTGAGCTGCTTGGTGACCTGCTCGAGGGGCGAGTCCTCGACGTTGACCACGATGGTCATCCGCGAGATCTCGGTGTGCTCGGTCGGTCCGACCGCGAGCGACTCGATGTTGAAGCCGCGCCGGCTGAACAGACCGGCGATCCGGGCCAGCACGCCGGGCTTGTTCTCGACCAGGACGGACAGGGTGTGGGTCGTCATTGGCTACACGTCGTCCTTGTCGAACTCGGGCGCGAGGTCGCGGGCGTACTTGATGTCGTCGTTGCTGGTGCCGGCCGCGACCATCGGCCAGACCATCGCGTCGCGGTGCACCCGGAAGTCCACCACGACCGGACGGTCGTCGATGCTCATCGCCTTCTCGATGGTGGCGTCGACGTCGTCCGGGGCGTCGCAGCCGAGGCCCACGCAGCCGTAGGCATCGGCGAGCTTGACGAAGTCGGGGATCCGCTTGCTGTCGAGGTCGGTGTTGGAGTAGCGCTCGTTGTAGAAGAGCGTCTGCCACTGGCGGACCATCCCGAGCGACTCGTTGTTGATGATCGCCACTTTGATCGGGATGTCGTTGATCGCGCAGGTGGCCAGTTCCTGGTTGGTCATCTGGAAGCAGCCGTCGCCGTCGATGGCCCACACCGTCGTCTCGGGACGGCCGACCTTGGCACCCATCGCCGCCGGCAGCGCGTAGCCCATGGTGCCGAGGCCGCCGGAGTTGATCCAGGTGCCGGGGTTCTCGAAGTCGACGTAGTGGGCCGCCCACATCTGGTGCTGGCCCACGCCCGCGCAATAGATGGCCTCCGGGCCGGCGATCGCACTGAGCCGCTCGATGACGTACTGCGGGGCGAGGCTGCCGTCGGCGGGCTGGTCGTAGGCAACCGGGTAGCGCTTCTTGAGGTCGGCGAGGTAGTCGACCCACTGCTCGTAGTCACCGGAGCGACCGGACGCCGACTCGGTGCGGAGCAGGGTGGTCAGGTCGGCGATCACCTCGCGGCAGTCGCCCACGATCGGCACGTCGACCTCCCGGTTCTTGCCGATCTCCGCAGGGTCGATGTCGGCGTGGATGACCAGGGCACCTGGTGCGAACGAGTCGAGGTTGCCGGTCACCCGGTCGTCGAAGCGGGCACCCAACGAAATGATCAGGTCGCTCCGCTGGAGCCCCGCGACGGCCGCCACGGTGCCGTGCATGCCGGGCATCCCGAGGTGCTGCGGGTGGCTGTCGGGGAAGGCCCCGCGCGCCATCAGCGTCGTGACGACCGGGATCCCGGTCAGCGCCGCGAGCTCGAGCAGCTCGCGCGAGGCGCCGGAGCGGATGGTGCCTCCACCGACGTAGAGCACCGGTCGCTTCGAGTCGAGGATCAGCCGCACGGCCTCCTTGATCTGCTTGGCGTGCGGCCGGGTGACCGGCCGGTAGCCGGGCAGGTAGATCTCGCTGGGCCAGGCGTACGACGTGGTGGCCTGCAGGGCGGACTTGGCGATGTCGACGAGTACCGGGCCCGGCCGGCCGGTCGAGGCGATGTGGAACGCCTCGGCGACGGTGCGCGGGATCTCGGCGGGGTCGGTGACCAGGAAGTTGTGCTTGGTGATCGGCATCGTGATGCCGCGGATGTCGGCCTCCTGGAAGGCGTCGGTACCGATCGAGGCCGCGCCGACCTGACCGGTCACCGCCACGATCGGGACCGAGTCCATGTAGGCGTCCGCGATCGGGGTGACCAGGTTGGTGGCACCGGGTCCCGACGTCGCCATGCACACGCCCACGCGACCGGTCGCCGCGGCGTACCCCTGAGCGGCGTGCCCGGCGCCCTGCTCGTGACGCACCAGGATGTGGCGGATCGAGGAGTCCATCAGCGGGTCGTACGCGGGGAGGATCGCCCCGCCCGGGATGCCGAAGATGTGCTCGGTGCCGGCCGCCTCGAGCGACCTCACCAAGCTCTGCGCGCCGCTCATCGAAGCGCCCGCCTGCTGGCTCATCACCGTGTCCTGTCTCGTGGTCGGGGAAAGAAAAACCCCTCGGCCGTGGACGGCGAGGGGTGACGCGGAGGTGGAGCCTGGCTCAACCCGCGCGTCGGGTGCGTACAAGGAGGTGCGTGCGCATGGACCAACCGTCCCTGCCGCGTCCCGACGCCGTCAAGCAAGTGTGTCAGGCGTCCCACTATCTGGTACTTCGGTCTCATCCCTCGACACGAACGCTCGTCAGTCGCGGCCCAGTGACGTGCAGATGCACGCCTTGTTGCCGTCGGCGTCCGCGAGCACGACGTAGGCCGGGGCGCGATCCTCGGAGACCAGGGCGCCGCCCGCCGCGAGTGCCGCGTCGATGCGCTGTTGCGCCATCTCGGGCGGCACCGCCACATCGACGTGGAAGCGCTGTCGCGGCTCTTGATGCGACTCGGTCTTCTGGAACCAGATCAGGGACAGCTCCTCCGACTCGCCGAGGCCCAGCACCGCTCGCCAGAACGGTGCGATCGCGTCCTCGTCGGCCGTGTCGAGTCCGAAGTCCACCACCGACAGCGACCCCGGGTCGGCGGCGACGCCCAGGTCGTCGGCCGCTGCACTGATCCGGCGGGCCAGGTCCACGTCGCGCGACGTGATGCCCGAGACGTCGTGGCTCACCAGCTTCACGGCGACATGGGGGTACTGCAGCTCGAGGTCCGGGTGGTGGTTCGCCTCCTCGGCGAAGCCGCCGATCCGGTTCACCAGCTCGAGCCCGGTCACGAAGTCGCCGGTCGCGAATCTCGCGTGCAGAACCCCGTTGAGGCAGCGCCAGTCGCGAAGGCCGGCCGCCTCGACCTCGGGGAACGAGAGCACCTGCTTCTGGTCAGCGGAGGGAGTCATCCCCCCACCCTGCACCCGTCCCGGTCGAAACCGCGAGCCTCAGTCCCGCTCCAGCCCGGTGGTGATGCACACCTTGTTGCCCTGCGCATCCGCGAGGACGGTGAACCGTGGCGCCCGCTCGTCGCTGACGAGCACACCGCCGGCGGCGAGCGCGGCAGCGATCCGGTCACCCGCCACCTCGGGCGGGACGCGCACGTCGAGATGGAACCGCATGCGAGGTTCGTCGTGCGGCGTCGTGTGCTGGAACCACAGCGTCGGCAGCGAGCCGGAGGGGTCGTAGACCGCCTCGCCGTTCTCCGGGCTGTCGACCATGCCGAGCACCGCCGCCCAGAACGGCTTGATCTCCTGGGCGTCCCAGGTGTCGAGCGCGAGCTCGACCACGGCACCGGTCGCCGGGTCGGCCGGGATCCCGAGCTCCGCCGCGGCGGCGCTGATCGCGCGGGCGAGGTCGATGTCGCGCGAGGTGACGCCGAAGACGTCGTGGCTTGAGATCGCCACGTTCACGTGCGGGTAGCGCAGGTCGACGTCCGGGTGGTGGCCGGCCTCGTCTGCGAGCGCCGCGATCCGGGTGACCAGCGCGAGCCCCCGGTCGAAGCCGCCGGTCCTGAATCTGGTGCGCAGGGCCTCGAAGAGCTGGCGCCAATCGGTCAGGCCGGCCGCCTCCACCTCGGCGAAGGACAGGATCGTCGTGTCGGTCATCGGATCAGCCTGCCACGGGCGATCAGGCCAAGGAGGCGAGCACCTCGCCGACCGCGAGGATGCCCCGCTCGAGCTCGTCGTACGACGTGGAGAGAGGCGAGAGCCCGACGCGCAGACCGCCCGGATCGCGGTAGTCGGGGATCACGTCGCGCTCCCACAGCCGAGCCACGACCTCCCGCATCCGCGGGTGCCGCAGCGTGATGTGGCCGCCGCGGTGCGACGGCTCACGCGGCGAGGCGACCTCCACGTCGTACGGCGCGAGACGTTGTTCCGAGACCTCGATGGCGTACGACGTCAGTCGCTCCGACTTGGCGCGCACGGCCTCGAGCCCGGCCTCGTCGACGAGCTCCACCATGTCCTGCACGGCCAGCATCCCGACCACGGCGGGGGTGCCGGACAGGAAGCGGCGGATGCCCTTCACGGGCACGTAGTCGGGCCCCATCAGGAACGGGTCCGTGTTGCCCATCCAGCCCTGGATCGGCTGGGTGAACGTCTCGAGGTGGTCGGCCGCGACGTAGCAGAACGCGGGCGAGCCGGGGCCGCCGTTGAGGTACTTGTAGGTGCACCCCGCGGCCAGGTCGACGCCCCAGGCGTCCAGCTCGGACGGCACGACCCCCGCCGAGTGGCACATGTCGAGCAGGACCAGGGCGCCCGCGTCGTGGGCGACCCGGGTGATCGCGCCGACGTCGGCGAGCCACGCGGAGCGGTACGACACGTGGTTGACCAGCACCAGCGCCGTCTGCTCCCCCACGACGTCCGCGACCTGCTCGGCGGTGAGGCCGGCCGTGGTGTCCACGTCGACCCAGCGCAGCGTCATCCCGCACTCCTCGGCGATCCCCATCGCGACGTAGCGGTCGGTCGGGAAGTGGTCCCTGTCGACGACGATCTCGGTGCGCCCGGGTCGGGCGGCCACCGCGGCGCGCATCAGCTTGTAGAGCAGCACGGTCGTCGAGTCTCCGACGGCCACCTGGCCCGCGGCCGCGCCCAGACAGATCCGGCCGAGGTCGTCTCCGAGCGTCAGCGGCAGGTCGAACCAGCGCTCGTCCCAGCCACGGATCAGGCGGACACCCCACTCCTCCTCGACGAAGGCGCGCAGCCGGTCGGCGGTAGACATCAGCGGTCGCCCGAGCGAGTTGCCGTCGAGGTAGACCAGCCGGGACTCGGTCCCCACGAAGCGCGATCGGAACCCGGCGAGCGGGTCGGTGTCGTCCAGCGGATGGCTCATGCGAGCCAGTCTCCCGCACCTCACCGAGCCGGGCACCTCGCACGCTTACCTCCGCGGAAACGCGGAACAGGTCGAATCGACACGACGGTCGGGTCGCCGAACTGTTCCGCGTTTTCCACCCCGCTACGCTCGCGCCGTGACTGCCGCCCGGGCCTGGCATCTGGCCACCGCCGTCGTGGCGTCGGTCGCGCTGGTGCTCCAGCTCGTCCTGGTCGTCAAGGGCGACGCGATCCTCGTCGACCACGACCCACCGAACCTCGTCGAACGGATCATCCGCTTCTTCGCCTACTTCACCATCGAGAGCAACCTCCTGGTGCTCGTCACCACTGCTCAGCTCGCGCGCGACCCGTCGTACGACGGCCCACACTGGCGGGTGGTGCGGATCGCGGCCGTCAGCGGGATCACCGTCACGGGCCTCGTCCACTGGTTCCTGCTCCGGCCGCTGCTCCACCTCGACGGTGCCGACTACGTCGCCGACAAGCTGCTCCACCTGGCCGTGCCGATCCTGGCCGTCGTGGGCTGGCTGGTCTTCGGGCCTCGCCCGCGAGTCGACTGGCCGGGCTGCCTGCGCGCGGCAGGGTGGCCGCTGGCGTGGCTCGCGGTGATCCTGGTGTCGGGCGGACTGACCGGTTGGTACCCGTACCCCTTCCTCGACCACCGCGAGCACGGCTGGGACCACGTGGCGGGGGTCTGCCTGGGCATCCTCGTGCTGTTCTTCGCCCTGTTCGCCGGGATGCGGGAGTACGACCGGCGACGCGCACCGGCCCCGGTCACTGGTAGCTGACGAAGCTCACCCGCGGCTGGATCCGGCGTACCTGCTGAGGCGTGAACCGCTTGATGTCCCAGTGGTAGAAGAGCTTGAAGCCCTGGCGGAACTGCGCCGGCCGGGCGACGGCGTGGTACGTCGCGAGCTTCTGGCCGCGGGTCCCGAACCCGTCGGTGTGCTGCACCATCGCCAGTCCCGGGCGGTGCACGATCTCGCCCACGTCGGGGAGCATCGAGAGCCGGAACTGGTGCAGGACGAACAGCTTCTGCGGCAGGCCCTCCCGCTCGACGAGACGTGACAGCCACAGGGACGTCTGGTTGACCTCGCGGGCGCGGACGGAGCCGACGACGTGGGCCGGCACCTCGTGCCGACCCATCCGCCACTCCGGGTCGAGCGCCAGCCCGACCGAGGGGTCCTTCAGCGCCCACGCCCAGCGCTTGGCCACGCTCGAGAAGTCGGCCCGGCCCGTCTGGAGGTCGAGCAGGAGCAGCGCGTGGTGGCGGTGGGCGGCCCGGAGGTACTCCCGCACGTAGCGCGCCGGGATGTCGTGGCTGAAGTCGTGATCGGGCCCGGGCGAGCCGTCGGCCACGGTGACGATCAGCTCGTAGACCGGCTGGATCTGCTCACCGGGCTGCCGGAAGGGTGCCGCGGCTCGCATCAGCCGGCGCTGCATGGTCTCGGGATCGGTGCGGCCCAGCACACCCATCGAACCCGTCTGAGCGGTGCCGTAGTAGGCGACCAGGAACCGGTGATGGCCGAAGATCAGCTTGCCGCCGAGCGGCAGCTCCGGCTCGGGTGCGATGGGCGGCATCGTCTCGACCGTGTACGGCGCGTGGTCGGCGGTCGTGGTCGCCGGGTGCCTGGGGTCCGATCCGGCGTTCGGGTCGAGCCCTCCGGTCGCCGGGGGGGCGGAGGCGCGGATGTCCGCGTCGTCGGCCCGCCCGACCAGCCCGGCCACCAGCAGCAGCGCCACGAGGGCGGTCAGCGTGAGGCCGACCGGAGAGCGCAGGCGCGACCACACGACGGACGTCATCACGCGAGTGTGACGTGCCGACCAGGGCAGAGGTTGTCGACTCGCAGAACTCGTGCACGCCAGGATGTGCGGATGGAGGCACCGGGGGCGGCACTGGCACGAGCACATCACCACGCGGAGGTCTGGCTCGGCACGCTCCACGAGCGGCCGGTGCCGGCCTCGGTCGACACCGACGAGATCGTGCGCCGGCTCGGCGACCTGCCCGACGAGCCGACGCCGTCCGCGGACGTGGTCGACCTGCTGGCCGCGGCGTGCGAGCCGGGACTCGCGGCGATCCCGTCGGGCCGGTTCTTCGGCATGGTGATCGGCGGCGCGCTGCCAGCGGCGCTCGGCGCGGACTGGCTGACCTCGGCGTGGGACCAGAACACCGGCCTGCGGGCGCTGACGCCCGCCGCGGCGGCCGTCGAGGAGGTCGCCGGACGGTGGGTCCTCGACCTGCTCGGGCTGCCGAGCGAGAGCGCGGTGGGGTTCGTGACCGGAGGGACGATGGCCAACTTCACCTGCCTGACCGCAGCGCGCGACACCGTGCTGACGCGGGCGGGTCACGACGTCCGGCGCGGACTGGTCGGTGGCCCGCCAGTCAGGGTGTTCGTCGGTGCCGAGCGGCACCCGTCGGTCGACCTGTCGCTGCGGTTCCTCGGGCTCGGCGACCCGCACGTCGTACCGGCGGACGAGCGAGGGCGGATCCGGGCCGATGCCTTGGCGTCCGCGCTCGAGGGCGAAGAGGAACCGGCGATCGTCGTGCTCCAAGCGGGCAACATCCACTCCGGCGACTTCGACCCGTTCGCGGAGTGCATCGCGGCGGCTCGCGAGCGCGATGCGTGGGTCCACGTGGACGGTGCGTTCGGGCTGTGGGCGGCGGCGTCGCCGCGGTGGGCGGACGCCGTACGAGGCTTGGCCGACGCAGACTCGTGGGCGACCGACGCCCACAAGACGCTGAACGTGCCCTACGACTGCGGCCTGGCCGTCGTCGCCGACGGCGATGCGCTCGCGTCGTCGATGGCGATGCACGGCGACTACCTGATCGAGGCCACCGGTGACCCGCAGGAGCGGGTGCCGGAGCTCTCCCGGCGCGGCCGCGGCTTCGCGTCGTGGGCGGCCCTGCGCAGCCTCGGCCGGAGCGGTGTGGTCGAGATGGTCGAGAGGTTCGCCGCGCGCGCCCGGGCCTTCGCGGAGGGCGCTGCCGAGATCCCGGGAGTCGAGGTGCTCAACGAGGTCGTCTTCACCCAGGTCTGCCTGGCCTTCGGCGACGACGAGCGCACGCGCGCCGTCGCGGCCGCCCTCCTCGAGGACGGCACCACCTGGATGTCGGGCTCGCGATGGCACGACCGGGCGATCGTGCGGATCTCGGTGAGCAACTGGAGCACCACCGAGGACGACGTACGACGCTCGCTCGACGCGCTGCGCCGCGCTGCCGCCGCCGTCTGACCGCCGAGTCGTCGCCAAACCAGGTGTGCCGGGAGGGCGGTGCGGGTTGACTGGGGCGATGAGCCCCGACCTGCTCCGACCCGCCAAGGCCGCACCCGGCGACAAGGTGGCGGTGCTGTCCCCCGCGTTCGCGGCTCCGGCGGTCGGGGTGGCCGTGCACGAGCAAGCGATGCGCCGGCTGGAGGAGATCACCGGGCTGGTGCCGGTGGAGTACCCGACGACCCGCCGGCTGGATGCAACGGCGGTCGACCGAGCGGCCGACGTCAACGCGGCGTTCGCCGACCCCGAGATCCGCGCGGTGCTGGCCACCATCGGCGGCAACGACCAGGTCACCGTCATCCCGCACCTGGATCCCGAGAATCCCCGACGCGACCCGAAGCCGTTCCTCGGCTACAGCGACAACACGAACCTGCTCACGTGGCTGTGGACCCACGGCGTCGCGTCGTTCTACGGAGGCTCGACGCAGGTCCACCTCGGGCCCGGCCCGGCCGTGGACGACATCCACGTGGCCTCGCTCAGGGCGGCGCTGCTCACCGGCGGCAGACTCGAGATCGTCGAACCGGCGGAGTCCGAGGACGTAGGGCTCCCCTGGCACGAGCCCGCTGCGCTCACGTCGTACGGCGTGCGCACGCCGACCGAGCCGTGGACCTGGGCCGGCCCCCAGCGCACGGTCACCGGACAGACCTGGGGCGGCTGCATCGACGTGCTGCCCGAGATCTTCATGGCGGACCGATTCCCGGCCGACCCGTCGGTGCTCGAGGGCGGGGTCCTGCTGCTGGAGGCCTCGGAGGACCTGATCACGGCGGACGTGTTCGGGTTCATCCTGCGCGCCTTGGGCGAGCGCGGACTCGTCGCCGCTGCGGACGCCGTTGTGGTGGCACGGCCGCCCACGTCGACCCTCGACCTCGTGCCCTCGCCGGAGGACCGCGCGGCCCACCGCGCCGCCCAGCGCGAGGTGGCGATCGAGACCGTCGCCACCTACAACCCCGACGCGGTCGTCGTGGTCGGGGTCTCGTTCGGGCACACGAAGCCGCACTGGCTCCTGCCGTACGGCGGGACGATGACCGTCGACGGCGCCGAGCGTCGCCTCTGGGCCGACTACGACTGAGCCCCTGGCTCGGGTTGCCCGGCGGGTCGGCCGTAGGCCCCGCGGCTGCACCGACACGTCGCCGTACCAGCCGAAAGCCGGTGCACGGGTGCCGACGATGACTAGCGTGTGCGCCATGTCGTGGTTCAAGAGGACGTCGGACGACGAGCCGACGGACGAGGTGCAGGTCGCGCCGGCCGACCCTGCGCCGCCGGTGCTGGAACCACTGACCACGGCCGAGATCGACTGGATCCGGACCAACATCGCCGGGCTGGCCGAGCAGGACGTCACCCTCAACGACATCGACGACCTGGGCCGTCACTACGACGAGCTGCTCGACGCGTGGGTGCGACTCGACGAGAGCCGCAGGCCCGACCCGAACCAGATCATCACGCAGATCGGCCTGGGGTTCGGGCAGTACGTCGCGGACCAGGCCAAGCTGAACTGGACGGTCGCCACCGACGAGCAAGGCGCCGAGATCGCCCTGCACCGGGCTCGTGGCAACGTGCTGATCTACCCCACGAACCTGGTCGCGAAGCAGTGGGCGGCCCACGAGCTCCACATTCTCCCCGCCCTGGCCCGCGAGATGATCGCGACGGTCGACCAGCTCCCCTAGCCTCGCCCGTCCGGCTGCTGGCTGGTCACGGTGGCCCCGGCTTCATCACGTTCTCATGGTGAAGCCGAGTCGCGTGAGGTCCACGGGCTAGCCGCACACCGCTCCGTGGGCGGCGGACTGCACGACCTTGGCGTACTTGCCGAGGACGCCGCGGGTGTACTTGGGGGGCAACGGCTCCCAGCCGTCCTGGCGTGACTCCCACTCCGCGTCGTCGACCTCCACGTCGAGGGAGCGGTGGGCGACGTCGAGGGTGATCGGGTCGCCGTCGCGGACGAACGCGATCGGGCCGCCGTCGACGGCCTCCGGGGCGATGTGGCCCACGCAGAGCCCCGTCGTACCGCCGGAGAACCGTCCGTCGGTGATCAGCAGCACGTCCTTGCCGAGTCCCGCGCCCTTGATCGCGCCGGTGATCGCCAACATCTCGCGCATCCCGGGCCCGCCCTTGGGCCCTTCGTAGCGGATGACGACCACGTCGCCGTGCTGGATCTGGTCGTTCTCGAGCGCGTCCATGGCCGCGCGCTCGCCGTCGAAGACGCGCGCGGTGCCGGTGAACGTCGAGTCGTCGAAGCCCGCGGACTTCACCACCGCGCCCTCCGGGGCCAGCGACCCCTTGAGGATCGTCAGGCCACCGGTCTGGTGGATCGGCCGGTCGAGCGCGCGCAGCACGTCGTCGTCGAGGCCCGGGGGCGACAGCGCCTGGAGGTTCTCCGCCATCGTCCTGCCGGTGACGGTGAGGGCGTCGCCGTGCATGAGGCCAGCGTCGAGCAGGGCCTTCATCACGACCGGGATGCCGCCGACCTTGTCGACGTCGTTCATCACGTAGCGACCGAACGGCTTGAGGTCGCCGAGGTGCGGCACCTTGTCGCCGATCCGGTTGAAGTCGTCGATGGTCAGGTCGACGTCGGCCTCACGGGCCATCGCGAGCAGGTGGAGCACGGCGTTCGTGGATCCGCCGAGGGCCATGACGACGGTGATCGCGTTCTCGAACGCCTCCATGGTCATGATCTGCCTGGCCGTGATGCCTTCCCGCAACAGGTTGACCACGGCCTCGCCGGAGCGGTGCGCGAAGCCGTCACGGCGCCGGTCGACGGCGGGCGGGGCCGCGGAGCCGGGCAGGCTCATCCCGATCGCCTCGGCGACGGCGGCCATGGTGTTGGCGGTGTACATCCCACCGCACGCGCCCTCGCCCGGACAGATCGCCCGCTCGATCCGGTCGACCTCCTCGCGCGAGATCTTGCCGGCCAGGCAGGCCCCGACCGCCTCGAAGGCGTCGATGATCGTGACGTCCTGGCCGTCGACCTGCCCGGGCATGATCGAGCCGGCGTAGAGGAAGACGCTGGCGAGGTCGAGGCGCGCGGCGGCCATCATCATCCCCGGCAGGCTCTTGTCGCAACCGGCGAGCAGCACCGACCCGTCGAGCCGCTCGGCCATCATCACGGTCTCGACCGAGTCCGCGATCACCTCGCGGCTGACCAGCGAGAAGTGCATCCCCTCGTGACCCATGGCGATGCCGTCGGAGACCGAGATCGTCCCGAACTCGAGCGGGTAGCCACCCGCGGCATGCACGCCGTTCTTGACGGCCTGGGCCAGGCGTTGGAGCGAGAGGTTGCAAGGAGTGATCTCGTTCCAGCTGGACGCGACACCGATCTGCGGTTTGGCGAAGTCGGCGTCGTCCATGCCGACGGCGCGCAGCATCCCGCGGGCGGCGGTCTTCTCGAGGCCGTCGGTGACGTCGCGCGAGCGGGGCTTCAGATCGTGCTCTGTCATGAGCCGGAGCCTACTTCCGTGGCCACCCTCGGCCGCCCGCGATCTCAGCCAGGCGTCGCCCGGACCCGGATCCGGGTGTTTCACCCGTCACATTCCGGGTAGTGACTAGGGACGGGGTCCTCTCGGGCCGATCTCGGGAGGGGCGTGCACCTGCGGCATCGGGTCGCAGGAGAAGGGACCAGTCCCATGAGCCTCGATCCGCAACCAGCCTCGGCGTCCACCGCCGTCGAAGGGAGCGCCGAGCACGGCCGTCAGGTCCGCAAGGCGGCCCTCGCCAGCACCATCGGCACCACCATCGAGTGGTACGACTTCTTCCTCTACAACACCGCTGCCGCCCTCATCTTCCCGGCGCTGTTCTTCCCCGCGTCGACGGAGTACGCCGGCCGGCTGGAGTCGTTCGCGACGTACGCCGTGGGGTTCGCGGCCCGCCCGGTCGGAGCCGCGATCTTCGGTCACTGGGGTGACCGGATCGGCCGGAAGGCCACCTTGATCATCACCCTCCTCGGTATGGGCCTCGCGACCACGCTGGTCGGTCTGCTGCCGGGGACGAACACGTTCGCTGCCGCGCCTTTCGTGCTCGTTCTGCTGCGGCTGCTGCAGGGCCTCGCGGTCGGTGGTGAGTGGAGCGGCTCGGTGCTGCTCTCCATGGAGTGGGGTGACCAGAAGCGCCGTGGGCTGATGGCGAGCCTGCCGCAGCTCGGCGTGGCGTTCGGGCTGATCCTCGGCACCGGGTTCCTCTACCTGCTGAGCTGGCAGCTGACCGATGCCCAGTTCCAGTCCTGGGGCTGGCGGATCCCGTTCGTCTTCAGCCTGGTGATGGTCGCGATCGGGCTCTACATCCGGATGCGGATCCTCGAGACCCCGATGTTCGCCAAGCGGCTGCAGAGGAAGCAGATCAGCCGGCTGCCCTCGGTCGACGCGATCCGCAACCACTGGAAGCCGATCCTGCTCAGCGCCTTCGCCCGGCTCTCGGAGCAGGCACCGTTCTATGTGATCACCTCGTTCACGCTGGTCTACCTGACCGAGGAGCAGGGTTACTCCAAGACCTTCGCGCTGGCCGCGATCCTCTCGGCCGCGGCGCTGGAGGTCATCGCCGTACCGCTGTTCGGGAACCTGTCAGACACCGTGGGCCGCAAGAAGATCTACATGACCGGCGCGGCGCTGACCGGGTTGTACGGCTTCGTGATGTTCGGTGCGATGGGCAGCGGCATTGCCGTGATCGCCTTCCTGGGTGTCTTCCTGGCGCTGATCCCGCACGGCATGCAGTACGGACCGCAGGCCTCGCTGATCGCCGAGTCGTTCCCCACCTCGGTGCGTTACGCCGGCGCCGGGATGGGCTACCAGCTCGCCTCGGTGATCGCCGGAGGACCGGCGCCGCTGGTCGCGACGTACCTGCTGGCCCATACCGGGTCCGGCTGGTCCATCGCCGTCGCGATCCTGGGCTGCGCGATCGTCTCCCTCATCGCCGTGGCCCTGATGGACGACCACAGCAAGTCCGACATCGACGACGACGCCTCCTTCGGCCTGGCCGCCCAGTCGGTCGGGGCCCGCGAGCACGCGACGTCAGGACAGAGCCGCTGACCGAGCGCTGACCGGCGTGCGGGTCGCGGCCCTCAGATGACCGCGGCCCGTACGACGCACACGTCCGGCAGGTCCTTGTGGATCTCGGTCCAGGTCGCACCCTCGTCGGGTGAGGCCCAGACCCCGCCGTTGCGACCACCGAAGTAGATGCCCGGCGTCGGATGAGTGTCGACGCACATCGCGTCGCGCATCACCGCAACGAAGTACTGGTCGGGCAGCGCACCGTCGCCGAGCGGCTCCCAGTGGTCACCACCGTCGGAGGAGCGCCAGACCCGGGCGTGCCCGTCGACCGGCCAGCGAGCCCCGGCGTCGATGATCGGGAAGGCGAAGACGGTCTCGGGGTCGTGGGGGTGGACCACGATCGGGAAGCCGAACTCCGACGGGAGCCCGGGCGCGATGTCCTGCCAGGTGTCGCCACCGTCGTCTGAGCGGTAGACCCCGCCGTGATTCTGCAGGTAGAGGCGCTCGGGACGCGCGGGATGACGGGTCACCTTGTGCACGCACTGGCCGAACTCCGGGTAGCTGCGGTCCCCCGGCATGAACTCCGCCTTCACGCCGGTGTTGGACGGGTACCAGGAGTCACCGCCGTCGTCGGTGCGGTAGACCCCGCCGGTGGAGATCGCGGCGAGCACCTTCTGCGGCTCCTCGGGGTGGGGCAGGATCGTGTGGAACGCTTGGCCGCCGAAGCCGGCGTTCCACTCCGGGCGCTGCGGGTTGTCCCACAGGCCGCGCTCGAGCTGGAACGTCTCGCCGCGGTCGGTCGACTTGAAGATCGCGCCAGGCTCGGTGCCGGCGTACACGACGTCGTCCTCGGCGCCCGGGGTGAGCTGCCAGACGCGGGCCACGGCCTCGCCGGTGTCCTCCGGGAAGCGCACGGCGCCGTTGGGCGTCTCCTGCCAGGACTCACCGAGGTCGTCGGAGCGCCATACCTGAGGGCCGAGCCAGCTCGAGCTCGCGCCGGCGAGGAGGCGCGGCTTTTCGCCGCGGGTGTCGATGAGGACCGAGTAGACCTCCTCCATCGCGAAGTCGGGTCCGGTCCACGACCAGTCGCGACGCGCCTCGTCGGAGCGTCCGATCCACAACCCCTTGCGGGTCCCCACCATCACCAGCGTGTCCGCCACGACGACCTCCGTCACTGTTCCTGTTAGGAACAGTAGTCTGGTGGTCTCATGAGTCAAGGGCTGCCGACGACGTCGTACGCCGTGCTCGGGCTGCTCACGTTCGGCGACGAGCTGACCGGCTACGAGCTGAAGCAGCGGGCCGACAGCACGCTGCGCTTCTACTGGGTCGCGCCCGCGATGAGCCAGGTCTACTCCGAGCTCGCGCGGCTGACCGACCAGGGGCTGGTGGAGCCGACCACCTCTGCCGACGCGGGACGGCGGACGACGACGTACCGGATCACCGACGCGGGCCGGTCGGCACTCGCGGACTGGATGGCCGAGAGCCGGGCCGGCTTCCCGGTGCTCAAGCACTCGGTGCTGCTGCGGCTCCTGATCGGGCACGTGGGCGAGCCGGAGCGGATCCGGGCGATGCTCGAGGAGTACGTCGCCGAGCTCGCCGTCGCGCGCACCGACCTGCACGAGGTGCGCGAGGCCCTGCGCGGGTCCGACGCACCCGGTGAGGTCTTCCACTACCCGTCCGTGGTCGCCGACTGGGGCCTGGACTACTTCGCCGCGGAGGCGCGGCACACCCGCAAAGCGCTCGACCGTCTGTCCACCGCGACCGACCCGGAGGAACCGTGACCAGCAGGACGCTCTACTCGTGCACGATGTCGCTCGACGGCTTCATGGCCGGCCCGGGCGGCGACATGCAGTGGCTGAACAAGCACACCGGGCCGAACCCGGTGGCCGAGGGTCTCCTGACGCAGGTGGGGTCGCTGCTGGTGGGTCGACGTACCTTCGGCGGCGACGACCCCCATCGGGGCACCGACCACGAGGGCGCGTTCGGCGGGCAGTGGCACGGTCCGGCGTTCGTGCTCACGCACAGCCCGCCCGAGGAGGCGGTGCCCGACACGACGTTCGTGACCGACCTCGAGACAGCCGTCGCGGCGGCTCGCGCGGCGGCCGGCGGCCGCTACGTCAACATCCTGGGCGCCGACGTGGCCCGGCAGTGTCTCGCGGCCGGCCTGCTCGACGAGATCCTCGTGCTCGTCGTACCCGAGCTCCTCGGCGACGGCACCCGCCTCTTCGAGTGGGCGGGCGGCCACGCGGTCGACCTGCGCCCCCGCGAGCTCACCGTCGCCGGCGGCACCGCCAACCTCTGGTACGACGTCGTCCGCTGAGCTGGCGCGAACGGCATCCAGAACGCGCCGATCGGCCAAACAGATGCGCCGAGTCGGCTTGTGCCGACTCGGCGTGGGTAGGTTGCGGGGGTGCTGTCGAGGATCCCGCCGGTGTGGCTGGTGGTCGTCGGCATCCTCTCGGTGCAGCTGGGCGCGGGGATCGCGAAGAACCTGTTCGACGACGCGGACCCCACGACCCTGGTCTGGCTCCGGCTCGCGACGAGCGCGGTCGTCCTGGCCGCCGCGGCACGCCCAGCCCTGCACGGACGTACGACGGCCGACTGGCAGGTCGCGGTCGCGTTCGGGGTGACGCTCGGGGTGATGAACTGGGCGATCTACCAGTCCTTCGCCCGGATCCCCCTCGGCATCGCGGTGACCATCGAGTTCCTCGGCCCGCTGACCCTGGCCGTGGTCGGCAGCCGCCGGCCGCGCGACCTGGTGTGGGCGGCACTGGCTGCGGTCGGCGTCGCGCTGCTCGGGCTGGAGCCCGGCGCGGTCACCTGGGCCGGGGTCGGTTTCGCGCTGCTCGCGGCGGCCGCGTGGGCGGCGTACATCCTGCTGAGCGCCTCGACCGGCCGGCGCTGGCCGGGCCTCGAGGGGCTGGCCGTCGCCAGCGTGGTCGCCACGGTGATGCTCACCCCATTCCTCGTCGCATTCTCGGGGCGCGGGCTGGGCTCGCCGCAGGTGCTGCTGGTGGGCGCGCTGGTCGGACTGCTCAGCTCGGTGATCCCCTACTCCTTCGAGCTCACCGCGCTGCGCACGATCCGACCCTCGGTCTTCAGCATCCTGATGAGCCTGGAGCCGGCCGCCGCCGCGCTGGCGGGCATCGTGGTGGTGCACGAGTACCTCAGCGGGTCGCAGTGGCTCGCCGTCGCGTGCGTCGTGGTCGCCAGCGTCGGTGCCACCCGCTCCGAGTCGCGCCTGGCGGCTCCGGTGGTGGACTGAGGTCACGGTGGCCCCGGCTTCACCACGTTCTCGTGATGAAGCGCGGGTTCTCATGTCGAATTCGACACGAGAAGCCCGGCTCCACCATGTGACCATGGTGAAGCCGGGGCGGATGGGATCAGCGCACCAGGTCGATCCGGGTCTCGGTCTGCGGCCAGCCCACGTCGGCGAAGGCGCGAGCCATGGGGAGGTTGGTGTTGTCGGTGTCGGCGATCAGCACGGTGGCGCCGGAGGCCACGAGCTCGCGGGTCTGCCAGGCCAGCAGCTCGCGGCCGTGGCCACGGCCCCGGTGGTCACGGCAGACGCCCACGAACAGCACGAACGCCCGACCGGACGGCATCAGCCGCCCCGAGACCAGACCGACCAGCGACCCGGCCGCGTCGGTGGCCAGCCGGATGCACTCCACGGGGTCGGCGTCGAGCAGGTCGGCGAGGCTCTGTCGACAGGCATCCTCGAACCCCACCTTCTCGATCAGCGCCGCGTCGTGGGCGTCCAGGGTGTCGCGCATGATCTCGCGGTGGCAGGCCGCCAGCCGCGGGTCGTCAGGCCCCGTGGGGTTCTCGAGGAAGAGCCCGGTCGGTACGCCGTCGCCCAGCCCCGCCGGCGGCTCGAACTCGTAGTGGCGCCGCTCCACGAGCAGTCGCCAGCCGGCCTCGCGCAGTGGAACGGCGAGCGCCCTCAGCGAGTCGTCGGAGAGGGATGCGTCCGTCGGAGCGAAGATCCCCGCCTCCTCGGCGCCGCCCGCGACCGCCTCGGCGCTCGCACGGGCGACCAGCGCCCGCGCCACCACGGGGTCGGCGGGAAGTCCGAAGTGGTCGAGCACGTGGATCCGCTCGTCGGGCGCGTCCGACCCGAAGGCGGCCACGACACCCAACGGCGTCGGGTCGTCGTCGTACCGCACGCACCAGACCCACGCGGGCCGGCGTCGTCCGGTGCTGAAGGTGAGACGGAGGTGCTCGTCGCCGCGGATCCGGCGCTGGGTCGGCGAGTCCACGGGCGCTGGGCTCGCCGCGAGCAGGGCGATCGCCTCGTCGACAGAGGCGGGGTGGAAGAACTGCAGGGCAGACATGGTTCCTCGAGTGTCGTCGCTCGCGAGCAAGCTCGCGTCGCGCTCGTTGCCGTCGTCCCTACCCGGCTTCGCCGGGGAAAGACGTCCTCACTCGGGCCTCGTCCCGGAGGCCGGTGGGTGGCGTGGACATCGCGGCCTCCTCCCTGTCGTGCGACTCGTCGGTCGCGCTCACGCTAGGGGGTGCGGCCGGGGGCGACAACGGCTTTTCGACCGTGCCCACGATGACGACCCGGCGCGACGCCCGGCGCAGGGTGGTGAGCACGGCCGGCCCGAGGACGACGATCGCCACCGCGTTGGTGATCGCGCGTCCGGTGTCGAAGGAGCCGGTCGACGTGATGATCGTGTAGATCAGGAACCGGTGCAGGTTCTCCGACGCCGGGTCGCCCGGCACGAACGACAGCCCGGTGTGACCGGGCACCGCGATGCCGAGCACGAACGGCCACGACGAGAGGTTGAGCAGCAGCCCGAAGGCGTACGCCGCCACCACGCCGTACGCCGCGAGCATGACGATCTCGTGGCGGCCGGTGACGCGCCGCGGCAGCAGGCCGGCCCCCATCCCGACCCAGGCCGAGCAGAGCATCTGGTAGGGCAGCCACGGCCCGACGCCGCCGGTGAGCAGGGCGGAGGCGAACAGCGAGGTGCACCCCAGCACGAAGCCGAAGCCCGGCCCGAACACCCGCCCGGCGAGGATCAGCAGGAAGAACACCAGCTCCACCCCGCCGGTGCCGGGCGAGAGCCCGCGCATCACGGCGATCACCGCCGACAGCACGCCCAGCACGGCGAGCACGCGCGGGTCGAGGCCACCCTCGGTCACCTCGGCCAGCACCACCAGGATCACCACCGGCAGCAGGGCCAGGAAGATGAACGGCGGGCCCATCTGCCCGCCGTCGGGACTCCGCACGAGCAACGGCCAGACCAGCATCATCAGGCCGGCGACCGACGCGATGGAGAGCACCAGCCCCGACCGGCGCCCCAGGGGTACGGCGTGCACGCGCGTCACCGCGAGACCTCGTCCACGCGCAGCCAGCCGGGACCGAGGATCTTGGTGACCTGGGGCGCGAACGACGGTGAGGCCGCGAGCACCTCCCGGGTGGGCCCCTCGGAGACGACCTCGCCCTCGGCGAGCACCACCACCTGGTCGGCCGCGACCGCAGCGAACTCGACGTCGTGGGTCGCCACCATGACGGCGTGGCCGTCGTCGGCGAGGACCCGCAGCACCGCCGCGAGCTCGGCCTTCGCGGGGTAGTCGAGCCCGCGGGTCGGCTCGTCGAGCAGCAGCACCGGAGGGGCACCGACGAGCACGACGACGAGCGCCAGCGCCAGGCGCTGGCCCTCGGACAGGTCGCGCGGGTGGGTGTCGTCGCGGATGTCCGGCACCAGCCGGTCGAGGAGCTTGCGGGCCTCCCCCGAGCCGCCGTCCGCGACGAGGCACTCCTCGGCGACGGTCTCGAGGTAGAGCAGGTCGGAGGCGGTCTGCGGCACCAGCCCGACGAGGGTCCGGCGCTGGACCGGCGGCTGCGTGGCGGGGTCGGTCCCGGCGACCACCACGCGTCCGGCCCGTCGCTCGCGGCTGCCCTGGAGGGTCCACAGGAGGGTCGACTTACCGGATCCGTTGCGCCCCATCAGGGCTGTCACCGTGCCGGGCCTGAGGCGCACGGTGGTGTCCCTGAGCGCCGCCGTCGTGCCACGCACGACGGTGAGCCCCTCGCCCACGGCGACCGGCTCGTCGTAGCGCTGGGGGGCGAGCGGCGGCGGCGCGCCGAGGTCGAGCCCTCGCGCCAGCCGACGCGCGTCGCGCACCGTCACCGGTAGCGGCTGCCAGTGCAGACGACGGCCGAGCTCGGTGATCGGGGGTACGACGGGGGAGACCGCCAGGATCTCGGCGGGCTCGTCGACCCGCACGGTGCCGTCGCCGGCCAGCAGCACCATCCGGTCGGCGAACGGCACCACCCGCTCCAGCCGGTGCTCGGCCATCAGCACCGAGAGCCCCAGGTCGTGCACGAGCCGGGTGAGCGTGGCCAGCACCTCCTCGGCCGCGGTCGGGTCGAGCGCCGAGGTCGGCTCGTCGAGCACGAGGAGCCGCGGGTGCATGGTCAGCACGGAGCCGATCGCGACCCGCTGCTGCTCGCCGCCGGACAGGGTGCGCAGGTCGCGCCCCCGCAGGTGGGCCACGCCGAGCAGGTCGAGCGTCTCCTCCACCCGGCGCCGCATGGTGTCGGGGGCGAGGCCGAGCTGCTCCATCCCGTACGCCAGTTCCTCCTCGACGGTGTCGGTGACGAAGCCGGCGGCCGGGTCCTGGCCGACGTAGCCGACGAGGTGGGCGCGCTCGCGCGGCGGCTCGTGGACCACCGAGCGGCCGTCGACCAGCACGTCGCCGGACAGCGTGCCGCCGGTGAACCGCGGCACGAGGCCGGTGAGGACGCCGAGGAGGGTGGACTTGCCGACGCCCGTGCGCCCGGACACGACGACCAGCTCGCCCTCGTCGAGAGCCAGGTCGACGTCCCGGAGGACTGGCCGCTCGCCGTACCCGAAGCCGACCCCGCGCAGCTCGATCACGCGCCACCTCCCCGCGGTCCGGCGGGCAGGGGCGCGCACAGCGCACCGGCCAGGCCGATGCCGGCGGCCAGGAGCGCGAAGCCGCTGAGCGCCGGCGCGACCGTCAGCGACGGGTAGGCGATCGTGATCTGGTGGTGCGACATCCACCAGACGGCGGCGGCCACGGTCGCGCCCGACGCGGCGACCACGCCCTCGGGCCACAGCCACGGGGCCGGGCGGTAGCGGGTCCGGCCGACCCGGCGGCCGGCTCCGCGCATCGCCACCAGCGACACGACCACACCGACGGCGAGCATGGGGGTGCCGACCCAGGCGGGTGTGGTCTGGTCGAGTGCGCCGTACACCCCTACGCAGATCGCGCAGAGGCCGAGGACCATCAAGCCCCCGGTCGTACGACGTTCGCGAGCGGTGGCGCCGGCGGTGCGGCCGTAGCCGCGGGTGTCCATGCCGGCGGCCAGGGCCAGCGAGCGCTCGAGGGAGTCCTCGAGCACGGGCACGAGCAGCCGGCGCAGCCCTCGGACGCGACCACCGTCGCCGCCGCGCAACGTCTGGGCGGCCCGGACGCGCCGGAAGCTGTCCGCCAGGTGGGGCAGCACGGTGATGGCGACGACGAGCGCGCTGCCGATCTCGTACAGGGCCGGCGGCACGGATCGCAGCAGCCGCTTGGGGTTGGCGAGGGCGTTCGCGGCGCCGACGCAGATCACGATCGTGGCCAGCCGGAGCCCGTCGTAGAGGCCGAAGAGCAGTGACTCCTGCGTGACCGACCCCAGCAGGCGGAGTCCGAGGGTCCAGTGCGGCAACGGGATCGTCGGCAGCGTGAACAGCACGCGGCCGCCGTCACCGCCGCCGACGAGGATCCGGAAGAACACCCGGATCACCACGATCGACAGGCCGAGCCACAGGTAGAGGCGGAAGGAGTCGGCCCACGGCTGCGCGCTGCGCCGCGCCGAGACCGCCAGGCAGGCGACGCCGATCAGCATCAGGAGCAGCCACGGGTTGGTCGTGAAGGAGGCGGCGACGGCCAGGCCGACCGCCCACAGCCACCAGGCGACCGGGTGCAGGTCCCGCGGGAGACGGGCGAGGGCGAGGCGGCGCATCAGGGGCCGCCGGTGCGCCTACGTCGTACCAGCGCCACCGTGCCCGCGGCGACGAACAGCGCCCCCACCAGCACGGGCGCCACCCACCCGGGCAGACCGGACCCCGAGGCGGGCGCCGACGTGTCCGGGGCGTCGGCCGCAGCTGCGGTGCCGGCCGGTACGTCGGAGCGAGAGGCCGAGGGCGTGGCCGGCGACTCGGTGCCCTTGGCCGTGCCCGTGGCCGTGTC
Organism: uncultured Actinomycetota bacterium; assembly: GCA_963794355.1. Lineage (GTDB taxonomy): Bacteria > Actinomycetota > Actinomycetes > Propionibacteriales > Nocardioidaceae > Nocardioides. The sequence continues at coordinate 718,723 of CAWCDN010000016.1, read as the reverse complement.
CTTGCGCTGGCCACCACCCTTCGCGGTCGGAGAGGCCGACGTCGTGGCGCTGCCGGACGCGGACGACGCGCTGGTGGGCGCCGACGTCGGGCCGCCGGGGCCGCTGGTCGAGCCGTGGCTCGGCCGATTCGGTGGCGACGACGGCGGCTGGGAGGTCGGGTGCGCGGTCGGCGACGACGACGGCGACGGCGAGTGGGACGCCGGGGTGACCCTCGGCGGCGCCTGGGCGCCGCCCTTCTGCCACGACAGCGCGACGTACCCACCGGCGGGCACCTTGAGCGAGGCGACCCCGACCGAGGCGTAGGTCCAGGTACCGGACTTCCCGTCGGACCACCACAGCGACCAGTAGGCCGTGGCCGGCGGCGTGCGCACGCACTGGGTGGACGGTGCGCCGTCCACCTGGCAGACGAACGCCTGCCCCTGCACGAAGGTCAGGGTGTGGCCGACGTCGGTGAACTGGGCCGCGGCGTACTCGCCCGCTCCGTCCCCGTCACAGGCAGTCTGGACGTCTCCCAGCTGGTGGAAGTCGACGACGACCGTGACCCCCGAGGCGGTGCTGCATGTGGCGGCGTGCGCCGGCGCGGGCAGGCCGATCCCCGCCGCCGCGGTCACCAGGACCGCGGAGGCGAGGCGTACGACGTGACGCAGCACCGGCCCTCAGCAACCGTGCCGGAACAGCAGCCCGGGCGCGGCCTGGGAGGTGGCGCGGCGCCACTGGTCCTCGGCCTCGGGGGTGATGCCGTCCTGCCGGCCGGCCTTGAGACCGGCCTTGTCGTAGGCGATGGCGCCCCGCTCGCCGGCCAACGCCGAGCCGGTCGGCTGCGCGCCCAGCTGGAAGCCGGCGACCCAGGTCGCGGCGGCCTTCGCAGCACTGCAGCGACCTGACAGGCCGAGGGCCCAGGCGGCGAGGCCCGTGCTGTTGGTGTTGGGCGAGGCGGTGCTGGTGCCGCCCACGAAGGCACCGCCCTTGCGCTGCTGGGTGGCCAGCCACGCAGCCGCGTCCTTCAGTGCCGCGCGGAGCGTCGGCTTGCCCTTGCTGGCCCGCCACAGCTGAACCACGGCGTACGACGTGGCGTCGGGGTCGGCGGGGTCCTTCGCGCCGCAGCCCTGATGGGCCGCCTTCGGCTTGGAGAAGTTCAGCCTGAAGAAGCCCCTGGTGCACTGCTGCTGGAGCAGGAACCGCTGGGCCGCCGCCGCCTGCCCGCTACGGGCGGCGGTGAGGCCGCGAACGGCCAGGATCTGGCCGATCGTGTTGGCGAAGTCGCCGAACTGCGAGTGGTCGGCGATCCGACCCTTCGCAGGGCCGGACGTGGTGACCGTGGCATTGAGCCGCTGGACGAGGTTGACGCCGCCGAAGTGCTTCGGGTCGGATCCGGTCGTCTCGGCGACGACGAGCAGCTTGGCCAACGGTCCGGAGAACCTCTCGCCGGCGGTGCCGGTGTAGGCGCCGACGTTCTGCGACAGGGCGGCGCGGGCCTGGTGCACCTCGGCCGCGTGACCGCCGACGGCGCGCAGCGCGAACACGGTGTCCGCGGTCAGCCCGTAGTCGTCGAAGCCGCCGAAGTTCGGGTTGTGGATCAGGCCGTCGGTCAGCTGGCCGCTGAGCCAGGTGGCGCCGTGCCCGGGCGGTGAGCTCGCCGGGGCCGCCGCACGGGCGTCACCCCCGACGAGCACGGTGACCGCCAGGGCGGAGGTGAGGAGTGCCGAGACGGCACGAGAGTGCGAGGACATGATTTCCTTCCCGCTGCGACAGCGGGAAGGCGCCGATGATCGGGCGGGCCCACCCGCTGCTTTCCACGACAGCGTGTGTTCGGAACGCGTCGTGGCGGGTGTTCCGGCTCGCCGTGGCTCCCGAGGGGGCACGGCCTACGGTTGCGGGTCAGCGCCGGATTCGGACCGGCTTCCCCCACCACGGGCGTACTGGATGGTGATCATCGGCAGCATAGCTGCGCCGTACGGCGTACCGACAACTCCATGTCGCTCCTGGCGCACGGTCACCGAGCCGTGCGGACGTCCGGCCCCGGTCGCCGAAGACCGATGACAGCGGCGTGAGCCACGCGATGGACCGGGGATCCCGACCGCCCCCTCAGCCCGCCCGGACGGCGGTGATGTAGCGGCGGTAGGTACGGGCGCCGAGGGTGCGCATGAGGAGCCGGATCGGCGGAGGGAGGAGCGCCAGCATCTGCGTGCGCTCGGCCGGGTCGGCCTCCTCCAGGATCGCGCCGAACATGATCGGCAGCTCGGCACGCGACATGGAGCCGCGGCCGTGCTCGCCGAGGCGAGCCCACTCGGCGACGGTGACGTGCTGCTCGGCCAGCGGCAGGATCTCGCGCTCCTCCTGGTCGAGGTGCTCGAAGAGGGCCTGGTTGAGCTGCTCGATCTCGGCCGCCAGCGCCTCGCCGGCCTCGAGGTCCGGCGTACGACGCCAGGCGTCCAGCAGGTGCTGAGCGCGGTCGACGTGCGTGTGGACGCTCTCGTGCTGGGCCTGCATCGTCTCGACCAGCTCGGTCGAGGGCTCGGCGCGCTCGAGCAGGAGCGGCCAGAGGTACTCGTCCTCACCGGTGTGGTGGACGTGGAGACCCGACAGCACGAACTGGGCATGGCCTCCCACCACCTCGGCGCGCGCGGTGTCGCCGTCCGCCACTCGTCGTACGAGCCCGGGAAGAGCCGTGAGCTCGCGGCGGAAGACGCGGTGGATCACGCGCATCTCGTTGATGTCCGGCTTCTCGGACACGGTCGTGGTCATCTGGAACCCCCCTTGTGGTGCGGGGAGCAGACTGCCGGAGCCGAACGGCGGCACACCAGGCATTTTCCGGCCAGGAGTCGGCGCCGAGTCGTCACAAGCCGACTCGGCGTGTTCTGGGCGCCTCTCTGCGCCGACTCGGCGGTCAGGAGAGCTTGTCGAGGATCAGCTCGCGCACCCGGCCGGCATCGGCCTGGCCGCGCATCTCCTTCATCACCGCACCGATCAACGCGCCCGCGGCGGCGACCTTGCCGTCGCGGACCTTCTCGGCCACGTCGGGGTTCGCGGCGATCGCGTTGTCGACGGCCGTGGCCAGCGCGCCCTCGTCGGAGACGATCGCCAGGCCGCGGGAGGCCACGATCTCGTCGGGCGAGCCCTCCCCTGCCACCAGGCCGTCGAGCACCTGCCGCGCGAGCTTGTCGTTGAGCGTGCCGTCGTCGACCAGGCCCTGCACCCTCGCCACGTCGGCGGGCGTGACGCCCAGGGACGCCAGGTCGCTCTCGGACACGTTGGCACGTCGGGCGAGCTCGCCGAGCCACCACTTGCGGGCTGCCTGCGGGGTCGCACCGGCGGCGATGGTCTCCTCGACCAGCGCCAGGGCGCCGGCACCGACGGTGTCGCGCATCTCCAGGTCGGAGAACCCCCAGGCCTCCTGCAGCCGCGCGCGCTTCTCGTGCGGCGGCTCGGGCAGGGTGGCCCGCAGCTCCTCGACCCACTCACGGCTCGGTGCCATCGGCACCAGGTCGGGCTCCGGGAAGTAGCGGTAGTCCTCGGCGTCGGACTTCTCGCGACCACTCGTGGTGACGCCGGTGTCCTCGTGCCAGTGTCGGGTCTCCTGCAGGATCGAACCGCCATCGGCCAGGATCGCGGCGTGCCGGCGCATCTCGAAGCGCGCGGCCCGCTCGACCGAGCGCAGCGAGTTCACGTTCTTGGTCTCGGTGCGGGTCCCCAGCGCACCGGAGTCGCGCGGCGAGAGCGACAGGTTCACGTCGCAGCGCAATGACCCCTGCTCCATCCGGACGTCGCTCACGCCGAGGCCGAGCAGCAGCTCGCGCAGTTGGGCGACATAGGCGCGCGCCACCTCGGGCGCCTTCTCACCGGTGCCCAGCACCGGCTTGGTGACGATCTCGATCAGCGGGATGCCTGCCCGGTTGTAGTCCACGAGCGAGTAGTCGGCGCCGTGGATCCGGCCCGTGCTACCGCCCACGTGCAGCGACTTGCCGGTGTCCTCCTCCATGTGGGCGCGCTCGATCTCGACGCGATACGTCGTGCCGTCGACGTCGACGTCCATGTAGCCCTCGAACGCGATCGGCTCGTCGTACTGGCTGGTCTGGAAGTTCTTCGGCATGTCGGGGTAGAAGTAGTTCTTCCGGGCGAACCTGCACCACTCCGCGATCTCGCAGTTGAGCGCCAACCCGATCCGGATGGCCGACTCCACCGCCTTCGCGTTCACCACGGGCATCGAGCCCGGCAGCCCGAGGCAGGTCGGGCAGGTCTGGGTGTTCGGCTCGGCGCCGAACTCCGTCGGGCAGCCGCAGAACATCTTGGTCGCGGTGTTCAGCTCGACGTGGACCTCGAGGCCGAGGGCGGGGTCGAACTGCGCGATCACGTCGTCGTAGGACAGCAGGGCGTCGGTCATCAGCGGTGGTCTCCCGTGCTCTCGTCAGGGTCGACCGACGTCAGACCGCGGGCCTGGTCGAGCAACGGGCCGCCCCACTGGGCGACCAGGGCCGCCTCGAGGGCCGCGCCGACACGGTAGACGCGGGCGTCCTGCAGGGCAGGGGCCAGGATCTGGACGCCCGCCGGCAGGCCGTCCTCGTCGGCGAGCCCGCTCGGCACGGAGATGCCGGGCACCCCCGAGAGGTTCGCCGGGATCGTGGCCAGGTCGTTGAGGTACATCGCCAGCGGGTCATCGACCTTCTCGCCGATCTTGAACGCCGTGGTCGGCGCGGTGGGGCTGACCAGCACGTCGGCCTGCTCGAAGGCCGCGTCGAAGTCGCGCGTGATCAGCGTGCGCACCTTCTGGGCCTGCCCGTAGTAGGCGTCGTAGTAGCCGCTCGAGAGAGCGTAGGTGCCCAGGATGATCCGCCGCTTCACCTCGTCGCCGAAGCCCGCCTCGCGAGTCGCCCGCATGACGTCCTCGGCACTCGGGTCACCGTCGGGCGTCACCCGCAGCCCGTAGCGCATCGCGTCGAAGCGGGCCAGGTTGGACGACGCCTCGGCCGGCAGGATCAGGTAGTAGGTCGCCAGCGCGTGCACGAAGTGGGGGCACGAGACCTCGACCACCTCGGCACCGGCCTTGGTCATCAGGTCGACCGACTCGCGGAAGCGCGCAAGCACGCCGGCCTGGTAGCCCTCACCGCCCAGCTCGGTCACGACGCCGACCCGGAGGCCGGTCAGGTCTCCGTCGGCGCCGCGGCGCGCGGCGTCGACCAGTCCCGTGATCGGCTGCGCGATGCTCGTGGAGTCGAGCGGGTCGTGGCCGCCGATGATCTCGTGGAGCAGTGCGGCGTCGAGGACGGTCCGGGTGACCGGACCGGCCTGGTCGAGGGAGTTCGCCAGCGCCACCAGGCCGTAGCGCGACACCCCGCCGTACGTCGGCTTCACCCCGACCGTGCCGGTGACGGCACCGGGTTGGCGGATCGAGCCACCGGTGTCGGTGCCGATGGCCAACGGCGCCTCGTACGCCGCGACGGCCGCCGCACTCCCACCCCCGGAGCCACCGGGGATGCGGCTCAGGTCCCACGGGTTGTGGGTCGGGCCGTAGGCGCTGTGCTCGGTGGACGAGCCCATCGCGAACTCGTCCATGTTGGTCTTGCCCAGGATCGGCAGGCCGGCGGCCCGCAGGCGCCCGACGACGGTGGCGTCGTACGGCGGGACCCAGCCCTCGAGGACCCGAGACCCGCAGGTGGTGGGCAGCCCGCGGGTGGCGAGGACGTCCTTGACCGCGATGGGCACCCCGTCGAGGGCGCTCGCGGGCGACCCGGCGGCCCGTCGAGCGTCGGAGGCGGCGGCCTGCTCGAGGGCACCCTCGGCATCCACGTGGAGGAAGGCGTGCACCGCGCCGTCCACCTCGGCGATCCGGTCGAGGTGGCGCTGGGTGACCTCGACGGACGTCACCCTGCCTGCGGCCAGCTCGTCTGCCAGCCAGGCGGCCGTCGTACCTGCGCCGCCGCTCACTGCTCGTCACCCAGGATGCGCGGGACCTTGAACCTCTGCTGCTCGACCTCGGGCGCGCCGCTCAGCGCCTCGGCGGCCGTCAGCCCGGGCCGGACCACGTCGTCACGGAAGACGTTGGTCAGCGGCAGGGCGTGCGAGGTCGGCGGGATGTCCTCGGAGGCGACGCCGTTGATCGACGCCACGGACTCGAGGATCACGCTCAGCTGCGGGGCGAGGTGGTCCAGCTCGGCGTCGGAGAGATCGATCCGCGCGAGGTCGGCCAGGTGGGCCAGCTCGTCGCGGCTGATCGCGGCGGGCGCGCCGGTGCCTGCGGGGGTGTCGGGCATGGGCTCATCCTAGGGAGCAGCGACCGGCACCCGACCATTCGGTCCGCTGCGGCATCTGGCGAGGTGACAGACCTCTCCCAGCGAGGAGGACCCCATGGCGCGACCCCATGGCGCGACCACCGCCTACGAGGGCTGACCTCTGCCAAACCACCTACACGAACCGAGAGTCGGCGCTAGCGTTGTAGATCGTATGACTGGTGTCCGCGAGTCAGAGATCAACGGCGTCCTGTGCTTCTGGGTAGACATGGGGCGCCCGGCTAGTGCTGCCCACCTGCTGTTCCGGCAGGGGCTGGCCGACGAGCCGCTCCACGAGAGCGGCTGGCTGCACCTCCTCGAGCACCTTGCGCTGCTCGACCGCGAGACCCTGACCCGCCCGATCGAGGGGCGGCTCTCGCTGCTGCGCACGCACTTCGCGGCGTTCGGCGGCCCCGAGGCGATCACCGAGCAGCTCGGTGCGCTCGGCCGGTGGCTGTCCGAGCCCGATCTCCGGTTGCTCCCGCGTGAGCGCGGCCTGCTCCAGGCCCAGGCGCACGAGAAGCGTGACCAGCTGATCCGCTCGCTGACCTGGCGCTACGGCGCAACCGGACCTGGTGTCGCCAGCTATCCCGAGATCGGGGCGGTGCGCGCTACCGACCAGCTGCTCGTCGAGCGCTCCCGCCGCGTGTTCAACGCCTCCAATGCCGTCCTCGTGCTGGACGGACCGCCTCCCGATGGGCTGTCCATCTCGCTGCCTCCTGGTGAGTTCTGCCCCACGCCCATCGCCCAGCCCGTCGCCCGGGCCCTGCCCGCCGCCTACCGCGACGAGGTCGGTCTCACGCTCAGCGGGGTGGTCACCCGCACCCACGAGGCCCAGTTCCTGCCCGTGGTCCTCGAGCGCGCGCTCCACGACGGGCTGCGCCGCCACAGCGGCAGCGCGTTCGGGTTGTGGTCCGACATGGCCGAGGTCGACAACGGGCACGCCGTCATCGCCGGCGGGTCCGAGGTCGTGCCCGAGATGCTCCCGTCGCTGGCCAAGGCGGCCTACGAGGTCACCGAGCAGCTCGCCCGCGACGGCGTGCCCCGCGAGTGGGTCCAGGAGGCGGTCGACCGCCGACTGCGGATGCTCGAGTCGCCGGCCGCGCGAGCCGAGGTCGCCCTCGAGGCGGCGTACGCCGCGCTCAGCGACGGACTTCCGAAGTCCTACGAGGAGCTGATCACCCAGCTGCACGAGACCGATCCGGCCAAGGTCGACCTGGCCGCCCAGGAGCTCCACGCCTCGCTGCTCGTCGGACTCCCCTCGGCCGCCCCGCTCCATCGGGCGCTGCCCGAGGTGACGTTCCCCGAGTCGCGGCCGCAGGGCACCGGCGAGAAGCACAGCCACGTCAACTGGCCCGCCGACATGACCACGTTCTCGATCGACGAGCACGTCGCTGAACGGCTCACCGGCACCCTGTCGCGGTCGATGCGGCTGCGCGAGGTCGTCGCCCTCCTGGCCTGGCGTGACGGGGCTCGTCACCTGATCGGCCGCGACGGCGACGTCCTCGAGATGGAGCCGCGCGAGTGGGTGCGCGGCAAGGACCTCACCAAGTCGCTCGACGCCGCGATCCCGGCCGACCTCCACGTCGCGATGGCCGATCGGGCGGTCACCTTCCAGCGGATGAGCGTGTCCGAGCGGGCGGCCTCCGCCTTCGCCCGCGTCGCGAACACGCGGGTCGGCCTGTCCTCGTTGCTCGGGGTGGTCGCGCTGCTCGCGGTGTGGTCGATCATCGGCGGCCACCTGATCGTCGGAGTGGTTCTGCTGGTGCTGGCCGCCGCGCTCGGAGCCCAGCTGTGGCGCACCGAGACCGAACACCCGGCGACCCAGGTGTCGCCGCCGCCGACGGCCACCTGACCACGCCGTGCCGCTCGCTCCGCTGCGCGACGGCCGCACCCTGGCGTGGTCGGAGGGCGGAGACCCGCACGGCCGCCCGGTGCTCTTCTTCCACGGCTGCCCCGACACGCGCCGTGCGGCGCAGAGCGGGTACGGCGCGGCCCGCCGGCTCGGCGTACGCCTGATCGCCGCCAACCGCCCGGGGTACGGCGCGTCCACGCCGGCCGGTCCGTCGTACCGTCGGGTCGCGGACGACGCTGCCGACCTCGCCGACCGCCTCGGGATCGACCGCTTCGCGGTGGCCGGGATGTCGGTGGGCGGCACGTTCGCCCTGGCGTGCGCGGCCCACCACCCCGACCGCGTGCGCGCCGCAGCCCTGGTGGCCTCACCGGGCGAGGCGCCCCGGATGGACCCGCCCTGCACCCGCGACGACCTCGACGAGGCCGGGCTCGCGTGGTACGCCGCGCTGGCCGAGCGCAGCGCCGAGGACAACCTCGAGGTGGTGCGCCCCGACTTCCTCGCCTGGAGGTCCACGGTCGACCCGGAGGACCCTGACGACGCGGCGCTGGCCGCTCGCTGGACGAGCGCGCTGCCGGCCGAGGACCGGGCGGTGCTCGCCGACCGCACGCCCGCCGACCTTGCCGCCGACGCCCGCGAGGCGCTGCTCGTGCCCGACGGCTACCTCGGCGACGCCTCGCTGGTCTTCGCCCGCTGGCCCTTCGACCTCGCCGACGTCGGGTGCCCGGTCTCCCTCTGGTACGGCGAGCGCGACGCCAACGCTCCCCCGCGCAACGGGCGCTGGCTGGCCGGGCACCTGCCCGATGCCCGCCTGCGCGTGCTGCCGGGGCTCGGCCATCTCGAGAGCCTGGTGCGGTCGTGGCCCGAGCTGCTCGGCTCGACCGAGTGAGTCAGAGGCCGCTCGGCCCCTGCTCGAGGAGGACGTGGAAGGCAGGCTCGTCGAGCACGGGAACGCCGAGCTGCTCGGCCTTGTCCGCCTTGGTGCCGGCGTTGTCGCCGACCACGACGTAGTCGGTGTTCTTCGAGACCGAGCCGGACGCCTTGCCGCCGCGCGAGACGATCGCCTCCTTGGCGGAGTCGCGCGAGAAGTCGACCAGCGACCCGGTGACCACCACGGTCAGCCCCTCGAGGGTGCGCGCCACCGACTCGTCGCGCTCGTCCTCCATCGTCACCCCGGCCGAGCGCCACTTCTCGACGATCTCGCGGTGCCAGTCGACGCCGAACCACTCGATCACCGACTCGGCGATGGTCGGGCCGACCCCCTCGGCGGCCGCGAGGTCGGCCTCGGAGGCCTTCTCGATCGCGGCCATCGAGCCGAACTCCGTGGCGAGGGCGCGCGCAGCCGTGGGTCCGACGTGACGGATCGAGAGCGCGACCAGCACGCGCCACAGCGGCACCTGCTTGCGCTCCCCGAGGTTGGCCAGCAGCCCCTCGCCGTTCGCGCTCAGCTGGGGACCCTCCTCGCCCTTCTTCGGCGCACGCGTGAACAGGTCGGTCTTCAGCAGGTGGGTGCGGTCGAGGTCGAAGACGTCGCCCTCGTCGGCCAGCACGCCGGCCTTGAGCAGCGCGACGGCGGCCTCGCCGCCGAGGCCCTCGATGTCGAACGCGCCCCGGCTGGCGACGTGGAAGACGCGCTCGACCAGCTGGGCCGGGCACTGTCGCGTGTTGGGGCAGCGGAGGTCCTTGTCGCCCTCCTTCTGCTGAGCCAGCGTGGTGCCGCACGAGGGACACTCGGTCGGCATCACCCACTCGGCGAGGCCCTCGGGGCGCAACGCCAGCACGGGCCCCACGATCTCGGGGATCACGTCGCCCGCCTTGCGCAGCACGACCGTGTCACCGGGGCGGACGTCCTTGCGCTTCACCTCGTGGGCGTTGTGGAGCGTCGCCCGCTCGACGGTGGAGCCGGCCACCTTGGTCGGCTCCATCACCCCGAACGGCGTGACCCGGCCGGTGCGGCCGGTGTTGACCTCGATCGAGAGGAGCCTGGCGTTGACCTCCTCGGGCGGGTACTTGAACGCGATCGCCCAGCGGGGCGCCCGTGAGGTCGACCCGAGCCGACGCTGGAGCGCCACCTCGTCGACCTTGATCACGACGCCGTCGATCTCGTAGGGGACGATCGTGTGGCGGCGCTCGCCGACGTCCTCGATGAAGGCCTGCACCTTCGTCAGGCTCGGCAGCACGCGGATCTGGTCGGAGACGTTGAGCCCCCAGGCCTGGAGCGCTTCGTAAGCCGAGGACTGTGACACCGGGTCGAAGCCGGTGCGCGCGCCGATCCCGTGGCAGACCATCCCGAGGTCGCGGGACGCCGTCACCCGAGGGTCCTTCTGGCGCAGCGAGCCGGCGGCGGCGTTGCGGGGGTTGGCGAAGGGGGGCTTCCCGGCCTCGGTCATCGACAGGTTGAGCCGCTCGAACGCCTCGACGGGGAGGAAGACCTCCCCCCGCACCTCGACGAGGTCGGGGACCGGGAACTCGTCGGTGCCGGTGAGCCGGTCCGGCACGGAGGCGACCGTGCGGACGTTGGGCGTGACGTCCTCGCCGGTGCGCCCGTCGCCGCGGGTCAGCGCGCGCGTCAGCCGGCCCTTCTCGTAGAGCAGGTTGATCGCGAGCCCGTCGACCTTGAGCTCGCACAGCAGGGCGGGATCCGCGACCCCGTCCCGCGACAGCCGCGCGTGCCACGACGCCAGCTCGTCGAAGGTGAAGGCGTTGTCGAGGCTCTCCATCCGCTGGAGGTGGTCGACGGCTGTGAACTCGGTGGACACCGCGCCGCCGACCTTCTGGGTCGGCGAATCGGGGGTGCGCAGCTCGGGGAACTCGTCCTCGAGCCCCTCGAGCTCGCGCAGCCGACGGTCGAAGTCGGCGTCGTCGAGGGTCGGGTCGTCGAGCACGTAGTAGCGCCAGCGCGCGTCCTCGATCTCCTCGCTCAGCGCGCGATGGCGCTCCTTGGCCTCAGGAGTCGCCGACTGCGGTTCGCCCATGGACCTATCCTGCCAAGGATCGCCGACACCCATCTGCCGGGCGCGGCGCAACGAACCGTCCGTCGTGGAGACGACCCCCGAGGAGAACGTCCTGGCTTCCCCGAGCCTGACCTCGTACGACGCGCCGGGAGCCCCGACCGGGATCGTCCTCGTGCTGCACGGCGGCAAGGCCCGCGGGAGCGGCGCTGTCACCCGACGCAGCCTCTCGTGGCAACGAGCCCGACGTCTGGTGCACGACCTGCGCGGACCGCTCCACGGCGAGGGGATCGGCCTGGCCGCGCTGCGCTACCGCACCGTCGGCTGGAACGACGGGGCCGACAAGATCGAGGACGCCCGTTGGGCTCTCGAGCAGGTCCGTGAGCAGCACGGCGACGTGCCGGTCGCTCTCGTCGGTCACTCGATGGGTGGCCGCACGGCGTGTCGCGTCGCCGACCACGACCTGGTGCGTGGCGTCGTCGCGCTGGCGCCCTGGCTACCGCCCGGGGAGCCCGTCGACGCGCTGGCCGGTCGGGTGCTCCACGCCGCGCACGGTCGGCGCGACCGCATCACCCGGGCCTCCGACACCCGGGCGTACGTCGAACGGGCCCGAGCCGTGGCCCGGGAGGCGACGTTCACCGACCTCGGCGACCGCGGCCACTACCTGCTGCGCGGCATCGACGCCTGGAACGCCGCCATTCTCGACGGCGTACGACGGGTGCTCGCGGCGGGCTGAGCCACTCATCCGGAGACTTCCTCCGGACTCCGGATGAAACTGAGTTGTTCCATCCGCGGGACTCCGCTACCGTCGTTCATGGAACGAAACCGTTTCGTTTCATGCAGGTGAACGACAGGTGACAGGAACCGGATGACCCCCGCCGAAGCAGCGACCCACCTCCGCCCCCGGGTGGAGGGCGACCGCGAGCGCGAGATCCTCGACGCCGCTCTCGAGGTGCTGTCCGAGGTCGGTTACGACCGCCTCACCATGGACGCTGTAGCCCAGCGCGCGAAGGCCTCGAAGGCCACGCTCTACCGGCGCTGGAACTCCAAGGCCACCCTGGTCGTGGACGCCCTGGCGACCCAGAAGGCCAGCCCGCCGGTGCCCGACTCCGGCGATCTGCGCACCGACCTGCTGGCCGCCTTCTGCGGGATGGGCGGCCTCACCGACCACGACACGACGCAGACCTTCGGCGCGGTGATGACGGCCCTGTCCACCGACCGCGAGTTCGCCCATGAGTTCCGCACCCGCGTGCTGAAGCCGAAGGCACAGCTCTCGCGCGAGATCTTCCAGCGCGCCGCCGACCGCGGCGAGGTCCGCGAGGGCCTCGACCTCGACCTGGTGGCCCCGGCCCTGGCCGGGATCGTGCTCCACCGGCTGTTCGTGATGGGCGAGGAGCCCGGGCCCACCCTCATCGAGCACGTCATCGACCAGATCATCCTGCCGGCTGTCAGGCCCGAGGCCTGAGGACCGTCAACCAGTCAGAGAGTCACGCACTCACCACGTGCCCACTACAGAAAGAAGCTCATGTCCGAACTGACCGACGCCATCGAGGCTCCACAGCCCGACGTCACCGAGAGCGACGGTAAGAAGCTGCACCTGGGCTGGGCCCTGGTGCTGATCTGCATCGCTCAGCTCATGGTGGTGCTCGACGCCACGATCGCGAACATCGCTCTGCCCTACATCGGCAGAGACCTGCACATGTCCGGCACGAACCTCACCTGGATCGTGACCGGCTACGCGCTGGCCTTCGGCGGCTTCCTGCTGCTCGGCGGTCGGCTGGGCGACCTCTACGGACGTCGTCGTACCTTCATCCTCGGCCTCTCGATCTTCGCGGTCGCGTCGCTGCTCGGCGGTCTCGCCCAGAGCGAGGCGCTGCTGCTGACCTCGCGAGGCATCCAGGGACTCGGCGCCGCGCTCGCCTCTCCGGCGGCGCTCGCCCTGATCACGACCACCTTCCCGGCCGGTCCGCCCCGTAACCGCGCGTTCGCGGTGTACGCCGCGATGTCGGGTGCCGGTGCGGCCGTCGGCCTGATCCTGGGTGGCTGGCTGACCGGGCTGAACATCTCACTGTTCGATCCGCAGGACGGCTGGCGCCTGACCTTCCTGATCAACGTGCCCATCGGTATCGCCGCCGCGCTGCTCGCGCCGCGGTTCCTCAACGAGTCCGAGCGCCACAGTGGCCAGCTCGACGTCCCGGGCGCCATCGCCGGTACGGGTGGCCTGCTCGCCCTGGTCTACGGGCTCACCCGCGCCGGGAACGCGGCGTACGGCTGGAGCGACCCGTGGACGATCGCCAGCCTGGTCGGCGGGGCCGTCCTGCTCACGCTGTTCTTCCTGGTCGAGTCGCGGGTCGCGCACCCGCTGCTGCCGTTCCGGGTGTTCGCCAACCGGTCACGTGCAGCGAGCTTCGTGGCCATGATGCTGCTGCCCGCCGCCATGTTCTCGATGTTCTTCTTCCTGAGCCTGTTCATCCAGAACGTGATGGGCTACAGCCCGCTCAAGGCCGGCTTCGCGTTCCTGCCGTTCAGCATCTGCATCATCATCGCGGCCACGATCGTGTCCAAGCTGATCAACTACGTCGACCCCCGCTACATCGCGGGTGTCGGCACGCTGATGGCCGCGGCCGCGCTCTACGGGTTCGCCCGGCTCAGCGTCCCCGACGGCGGCCAGGACGTGCTCAACGCCTTCGCCTCGGGCCAGCCGCTGGGCTCAGGGGTCAACTACTGGACCGAGATCATGCCGTTCATCTGCCTGATGGCGCTCGGCATGGGCGCGGTGTTCGTGCCGCTGACCCTCACCGCCGTCCACCACCTCCGCGCGGAGGACGCCGGTGTCGGCTCGGGCGTGCTGAACACGATGCAGCAGGTCGGTGGCGCGTTCGGTCTGGCCGCCCTGGCCACGGTCGGCAGCCACTACACCAACGCCCAGATCTCCTCGATCGCCCCGGCCATCGGTCGCGGCGTCGCGCAGCTCGACCCGGGCAAGGTGCAGCAGCTCCTGAACCAGCTGCACCTGACCTCGCCGTCCGAGCTGGTCGGTGCGCTCGCCTACATCGGCGGCTTCCCGACCGGTGCCACCCACGCCTTCCTCGTCGGCGTCTTCATGATGCTGGCCGGCTCGGCCGTGGTGTGGATCTTCCTCGACGTGAAGCACGAGGAGCTGGCCACCGAGACGCCGGACGACGTGCCGGTCCACATCGGCTGACCACCCGCCGTACCACGCCACGACGCCCCCCGGGGTCCTCACCCCGGGGGCGTCGTCCTGTGGTCGCTCGGGCTACTCCCCCATGCGCCTATCGCTTGCGGGCCAGGCTGACGCCGTCGCGGACGGGGAGGAGGACGACGTCGACCCGGTCATCGGCGACCAGGGCGGTGTTGAGGGCGGCCACGGCCCGGCCGTCGTCCTCCTGGGGGTCGAGCACCTCGCCGCTCCACAGCATGTTGTCGAGCACCAGCAGGCCACCGGGGCGCAGCCGCGGCAGGATCTCCTCGACGTACGACGCGTAGCCGGTCTTGTCGGCGTCGATGAAGGCGAGGTCGAGATAGGGCTCGGCCGGCAGCGACCGCAGCGTCTCGACCGCCGGGGCGATCCGCAGCTCGATCAGGCCGGCGACCCCGGCCCGCTCCCAGTAGCGCCGGGCGATCGCGGTGTACTCCTCGCTCACGTCGCAGCACAACAGGTGCCCGTCGTCGGGCAGCCCACGGGCGAGGCAGATCGAGGAGTAGCCGGTGAAAGTGCCGACCTCGACGAGCTGACGGGCTCCGGTGAGCCGCACCAGCATGGTCAGCAGCTCCCCCTCGTCGTGGGTGATCTGCATGCCCGGCCCGGCCGCCCAGCTCGCGCCGGGTCTCTTCGGCGAGGTCGCGCAGCACGCTCGTCGGCGGGCTCGGAGTGGGCGAGCAGGTAGTCGTTGATGGCGGGGTCGACGATGTCCATGCCGACAGTCTGGACCACCCGGGCTAGCCGCCGAACTCCCCCACGTGCCCGCCCGCCTCGTCGTACCAGAGCACGTAGCGACCTGCGACCTGCGGCGTCCCGGCGGTCGACCTGGCCCTTGAACCGGCCGAGGAGGCGAGCGTGCCGGTCCGCAGGTCGTAGACGAGGTTCTCCAAGCGGCGCAGATCGGTAGACTCCGCCCATCGCGAGAGAGGAACCGGAAAGGGAGACAGCCGTCACCGTGAGGCCCTCCACGTGGACCAGCAGTCGACCGCTGGTGTCGAAGGCGAGCAGCTCGTCGAACGCACGGGCGCCCTCACT
Organism: uncultured Actinomycetota bacterium; assembly: GCA_963794355.1. GTDB lineage: Bacteria > Actinomycetota > Actinomycetes > Propionibacteriales > Nocardioidaceae > Nocardioides. Next base: position 703,398 of record CAWCDN010000016.1, on the reverse strand, counting down.
GCAGCGTTCGGTCACTGCCACGGCGTCGCGTGCCACGGCGAGCGCCTGGGTGAAGCTCAGGTACGGGGCCGGCGTGAGGGTGCATCCCGCACCCAGCGGAACGGGCACCTCGCGTACGCCGGTGCCATCGGCGTTCGCGACGTACACCTTCGCGTCGGTGGTCACCCACGCCGCACGGCCGTCGGAGACGTCAGCGGCCACGACGTCCTTGGCGACGAGCCGCGCGGGACCGGCACCTGAGACGGGCACGGTGAAGAGCTGTCGGATCTCGAGGCCACGCGAGGACATCGTCTGTTGGCGCTCGTACCAGGCCTGGTCACCCGTCACCCACGCCTGTACGCCGTCATTGACAGAGCCCGCCTGGATCGACACGTCCCGGCCACCCGACAGATCGGTGACGTGGACCGTGTTCACGCCCTGCGGGGGACCCTGCAGGCGGGTCGAGGTCCACAACAGCCGCCCGTCGCCGGTGAACCGAGGGACCCACGCTCTCGCCACTGGTGCGCGAGGCGGGCTCCCGCAGCGGTAGCGCCGGTTGCCCGGGGGCGTCGTAGAGCCGGACCGTCCCGAGCTCCAGCGCGCCGCCGTTGTCGACGTAGCTCTGTCACGAGGAGCCGTCCGGACGCGTCGACTCCGGTGTAGGTGGGCACACGATTGCTGGCTTCGCTCAGCGGCTGCAGGGAGGGTTGCGTCCAGGGCAGCATGCGGAAGCCAGGCAGAGAGCTGACCGGGACCGCGTCGTTCACGTCGAGCTCCTGGCCGTACTTGTACGGCGCGGTCGGCTCGGGGGTGGTGGAGTGGCCACGGGTCAGGCCGAAGGTGCCACCGGCGACAGCCACCAGGGCGAGGGCCGCCACGCCGGCGACGAACGTCGTACGACGGCGCTGGCGGCGCTCGGCGAGGCGGGTGATGTCGGAGGCGTGGTGGTTCTCGGGTGGCGCGGCGGAGACCGCGGACTCCATCAGGTCGGTCAGGTTGCGGGGCATGGTCACTCCCTCCCGCTCACGAGCAGATGGTCGTTCGTCTCACGGGCGAACACGGATTGCAGGGTGTCGAGCCCGCGAGCCGTCTGGGACTTCACGGTGCCCTCGGAGCAGCCGAGGACGGTGGCGACCTCGCTCACCGAGAGGTCGTCGTAGTGGCGCAGCACCAGGCACGCCCGCTGCCGCGCCGGCACCTGGGCCAGACACCGCCCGAGCAGGTCGCGGTCGGCGGTCCGGCCGGTCGCGTCCTCACCGCCGGCGTCGGTCACGCTGTCGACCGGCACCTCGGTGCTCGACCTCTTCCGCTTGGCGTCGATGACCACGCTCACCACGGCCTTGCGCGCATAGGCATGCGCCTCGGGCTCGCTGCGCAGCCGCGGCCAGTGCCGGTAGACCCGGATCAGCGCGTCCTGCACGTGGTCGCTGGCCAGGTCCCAGTCGCCGCACAGCAGGTACGCCGTGCGCCGCAGCCGCGGCTGGCTCGCCAGCACGAAGGCGGTGAACGCCTCCGAGTCCCGTCTCGCCATCGCCGTCCTTCGTTCGTCCGGATGACACCTCACCCCTCCGAACGAGGTGGGGCTCCGATCCGGTTGCACCTGCGGCGCGGCGTCACGGTACGCGACGTGAGCGGCGGCCGCCGGCACCGCTCCTGTCAGCGACCGACGGCGTATCCCTGCGACCCGCGCGGGTTGGCGGCGGCCGACAGCAGCCCCGTCTCGACGTCGCGGGACACCGCGCTCAGCCGCCCGAGTGACCAGGGTCCGCTGCGCGTCACCCGGTGCCCGCGGCGCGCGAGCTCCGCCAGCACCTCGTCGCCGAGGCGGTCCTCGACGACGAGCTCGCCGGGCACCATCTCACGGGGGTAGAACGACTCGGGGAACGACGTCGTGTGGAACGTCGGAGCGTCGACGGCCTCCTGCAGGTCGTGCCCACCGACGAGGTGTCGCAGCAGGAACGGCAGCTGCCACTGGTCCTGCTGGTCTCCCCCCGGCGTGCCACAGGCCAGCACCGGCCGACCGTCGCGCAGCACCAGCGTGGGCGAGAGCGTGGTGCGTGGGCGGCGCCCGGGCGCCAGCGAGGAGGGCAGTCCCTCGTCGAGCCAGAACATCTGCATCCGGCTGCCCAGGCAGAAGCCGAGCTCGGGGACCGTCGGCGAGCTCTGCAGCCACCCGCCGCTCGGCGTGGCCGAGATGATGTTGCCCCAGCGGTCGACGACATCGAGGTGGCAGGTGTCGCCGCGGGTCTCCCCCCTGCGCGAGACGGTGGGCTCCCCCAGCCCGGCGCCGGAGGTGGACCCCGCGTCGCGGACGACGTGGCGGGGCAGCCGCGGCGTCTCACCACGGGGCGCGCCCGGGCGCAGCTCCATCGACGCCGCTTCGCCGACGAGACCGCGCCTCGCCACGACGTACGACGAGTCCAGGAGCTGTCGGAGTCCGACCGGGCTGTCGTCGCCGTACCACGCCTCGCGGTCGGCGAACGCGAGCTTGAGCACCTCGGTGACGGTGTGGACACCGTCGGCGGTGGAGGGGTCGAGCGCCTCGTCCGGCAGCCCGTCGAGCATGGCGAGGGCCTGGAGCAGCACGGGCCCCTGGCCCCACAGGTCCGTCTTCGCGACCTCGACGTCGCGGAAGCGGTGCACCGCGGCCGGCTCGTACGACGCGCGCCAGTCGGCCAGGTCACTCGCCGTCACGAGGCCGGCATGGTCGGACCCGCTCGAGTCGCGGAACGGTCGCCGCTGGAAGGCGTCGATCGCCTCGGCCACGAAACCCTCGCGCCACGCCCGGCGGGCCGCCTCGAACTGCGCTGTCCGGTCGGCACCCGCGGCCTCGCCCTCGGCGACCAGCCGTGCGAGCACGTCAGCGTAGGCGGGGTCGACGACGTTCTCCCACGGGCGTGGCGGACGCCCTGCCGGGAGCCAGCGGGCGGCCGAGGTCGGCCAGTGGTCGCGGAACAGCGGCTCCATCGCGGCGATCGTGGCGGCGGCGTCGGGGAGGAGCGGGTGGCCGTGACGGGCGTACCCCTCGGCGTAGCCCAGCAGGTCGCGCAGCGAGCGGGTGCCATGGTCGGCCGCCAGCATCAGCCACGCGTCCACGGCCCCGGGCACGGCCGCGGCCAGAGGACCGGAGCCAGGCACCAGGTCGAGGCCGAGACCGCGGTAGTGCTCCCGCGTGGCTGCTGCCGGAGCCGGGCCCTGTCCGCACAGCACGGTGGGGGTGGGGTCCTCGGCCGTGGCGAACACGGCCGGCACCTCGCCGGCGGGCCCGTTCAGGTGAGGCTCGACGACGTGCAGCACGAACGCTCCCGCGACAGCGGCGTCGAACGCGTTGCCGCCCGCCTCGAGCTCGGCCATCGCCGACTGCGAGGCCAGCCAGTGGGTCGAGGCGACCATGCCGAAGGTGCCGCGGAGCGTCGGGCGGGTGGGTGAGGCTGCCGGTTGGGACATGGCCGCCCCAACGTACCGGCTGCGCCGTCAGCCGGAGAGGTTGCGTGCGACCTCGCGGCACAGGGTGGTGGCGTGGCGGGCCCAGGCGGGCGAGGCGCCTGCCAGCCCGCACGACGGGGTGATGACGAGCCGCTCGGAGACGGACTCGACGTCGAGCCCGAGCATGTCGAGCCAGCGCAGGACGTTCTCGGTGAGGCTCTTCGGGTCGGGTGGGGTCGCCGGTTCGAGCGACGGTACGACGCCCAGCGCCACCGTCTCCCCCTCGTCCAGCGCCTCTGCGAGCACGTCGAGGTCGTCGGCCGTCAGCACCGCGAGGTCGGCGCTCATCCCGCGGGCACCCGCCCCGCGCACCAGCTGCCACGGCACCCCGGCCGCACACGAGTGGACCCAAGGTTCGTCACCAGCGGCCGCGAGCACCGCTTCCAGGGCTGCGGACGCCTCCGGAGGGTGCACGACGCGGTGGCGCCCGAAGCCCGACGCGGTCGGCACCTGCCCGGCCAGCACTGCGGGCAGCGCCGGCTCGTCCACCTGGACGACGATGCGCTCGGCCGGCACGCGGCGTCGTACGTCGGCCACGTGGGTCGCGAGCCCCTCGGCGAGAGCCTGGGCGAGCTCGCGACGGGCGCCGTGGTCGGAGAGCACCTTGTCGCCGCGCGGCTTCTCGATCGAGGCAGCGAGCGTCCACGGTCCGGCCACCTGGACCTTGAACCTGCCGGTCATGTGCTGCGCCAGCTCCTCGACGGCGTCGAGGTCCTGCGCCAGCAGCGAGCGGGCGCGCCGGTGGTCGATGCCAGGGCGGTCGGTGAGGCGCCAGCCCGCCGGCTGGAGGTCGAAGCCGAGGTCGGCCACGATCGCGACGGCCCGGCCGATCATCCCTGCCGGCGCGCCACGCCCGGGCAGCTCGGGCAGGTAGGGCAGGTCGGGCGCCTCGCCGAGCACGACCCGCACTGCCTCGTCGTACGCCGCTGCTTCCTCGCCGGGCCACGACCCGACCCCGCTCGCGATCGTCACGCACTCACCCCGACGCCCGGGAGCGGTGAGTGAGCCACCGTTCCACCGTGCGGAACGGTGGCAGGCTCACCGCCCCGGGGCTGCTCACGCGGTCACGTCGGCGCGGCTGGTCGAGACGATGGTCGCCGAGCCGACGACGCGGGTGCCGTCGTACATCACCGCGGCCTGGCCGGGGGCGATGCCCTGCGCCGGGTCGAGCAGCTCGATCTCGACCCGCCCGCCCGTCGAGACCACCTTCACCGCGGCCCGGTGGGCGGCGCCGTGGGCACGCAGCTGCACGGTCCCCTGGTACGACGTGCCGCCCGGGAGCTCGGGACCGCACCAGCGCGGCCGGTCGGCGACGATCCGGTCGATGGTCAGCGCCTCGCGCGGACCGACCGTCACCGTGCCCGAGACCGGCTCGATGTCGAGCACGAACCGCGGCTTGCCGTCGGCGGCCGGCACCCCGAGCCGGAGCCCACGCCGCTGGCCGATGGTGAAGCCGTAGGTGCCGTCGTGTCGTCCGAGCTCGGCTCCCGACGAGGCGTCGACGATGGCGCCGCCGTGGTTGGGGGCGCGGTCGCCGAGCTTCTCGCGCAGCCAGCCCGCGTTGTCGCCGTCGGCGACGAAGCAGATGTCGTGGGAGTCGGGCTTGTCCGCCACGAGCAGCCCACGTCGCGCGGCCTCCTCGCGCACCGCCGGCTTCGGGGTGTCACCGAGAGGGAAGATCGAGTGGGCGACCTGGTCCTGGGTCAGGACGCCCAGGACGTAGGACTGGTCCTTCGCCTCGTCGACCGCCCGGTGCAGCTCAACCGTGCCGTCGGGCGACGTCCGCACCTGTGCGTAGTGACCTGTCGCGACCGCGTCGAAGCCCAGCGCCAGAGCGCGGTCGAGCACGGCGGCGAACTTGATCTTCTCGTTGCACCGCAGGCACGGGTTCGGGGTGCGGCCGGCGGCGTACTCGTCCATGAAGTCCTCCACCACGTCCTCGTGGAAGCGCTCGGAGAGGTCCCACACGTAGAACGGGATGCCGATCACGTCGGCGGCACGGCGGGCGTCGTTCGCGTCCTCGATGGTGCAGCACCCGCGCGCCCCCGAGCGGTACGACGCGGGGTTGCGCGAGAGGGCGAGATGGATGCCGGTGACGGCGTGGCCGGCTTCGTGCGCACGCGCGGCCGCCACGGCCGAGTCGACGCCGCCCGACATGGCAGCGACGACCCTCATCGGTCGCGCGCCCCCCGGGCACGCTCGACGGCCGGGCCGATGGCCTCGACCAGCGCGTCGACGTCGGCGGGCGTGGAGGTGCGGCCGAGGGTGAAGCGCAGCGAGTGGCGGGCCCCCTCCTCGTCGCAGCCCATGGCCAGCAGCACGTGGGACGGCTGGGGCACGCCGGCCGAGCAGGCCGAGCCGGTCGAGCACTCGATGCCGCGGGCGTCGAGCAGCATCAGCAGCGAGTCGCCCTCGCAGTCGGGGAAGCCGAGGTGGGCGTTGCCCGGGAGCCGGTGGTCGACGTCGCCGTGGAGGTGGGCGTCGGGCACGACCTCGGTCACTCGTCGGACGAGGTCGTCACGCAGCGCCGTCACCCGCTCGGCGTACTCCGGCTGCGACTTCACGGCGTGCTCGACGGCCGCCGCGAAGCCGGCGATCGCCGGCATGTCGAGGGTGCCGCTGCGGATGTCGCGCTCCTGGCCGCCACCGTGCAGCAGCGGGGTCAGCGAGAGCTCACGGCGCAGCACCAGCGCCCCGACGCCGTACGGGCCACCGAGCTTGTGGCCGGTCAGGGTGAGGGCGTCGACGCCGCTCGCCGCGAAGTCGACCGGCACCGCGCCGACCGCCTGGACGGCGTCGGTGTGCACCGGGATCCCGTGCGCCGAGGAGATCGCGACGACCTGCTCGATCGGCTGGAGCGTGCCGACCTCGTTGTTGCCCCACATCACCGAGATCACGGCGACCGACGCCGGGTCGCGCTCCACGGTCTCGCGGAAGGCGTCGAGGTCGAGGCGGCCGCGGGCGTCGACGCGCAGCAGCTCGACGACGGCGTCCTCCTCCTCGGCGAGCCAGTCGAGCGCATCGAGGACGGCGTGGTGCTCGATCGACGACGCCAGGATGCGCACCCGGGCGGGGTCGGCGTCATGGCGCGCCCAGAACAGGCCCTTGAGCGCGAGGTTGTCGGCCTCGGTCCCGCCGGAGGTGAACACGACCTCGCCGGGCCGGCAGTTGACGGCCTGCGCGATGGTCTCGCGCGACTCCTCGACGATACGACGCGCGGCCCGGCCGCTGGCGTGGAGCGAGGACGGGTTGCCGACGTCACGCAGGTGGGTGGTCATCGCCTCGAGCGCCGCCGGGAGCATCGGGGTGGTCGCGGCGTGGTCGAGGTAGACGGTCTGCGTCTGCGTCGTGGCAGGAGACAGGGTGTCGGGCGCGTCGGGCATGTCGTGCCCAGCGTACGGCGCCGGGCACGGCACGACGAACCCGAGGACCGAAACCGGTCGGTCAGGGCACCTGACCGCGGGCCAGGCTGACCTTGGAGTGCGCGGGGTCGCCGTCGAAAGGCTCTCGCGAGACGTCGACCTGGTCGTAGGCCGCCAGGTCGAGCCCGGACGGTACGGCGTACGAGCCGTGGTCGCCGTCCAGCACCCCGAGCGACACCATGCCCCCGGTCTTCGCGTCGAGCAGCCAGACCTCGAGGAAGCCGTCGCCGGGATCGGTGTCGTGGAGCACCACCGAGAGCGACTCACGCGGGGCCGAGCCGGTCAGCGCGAGGGTCCCGGAGGTGGCATGGTCGCCCAGCGGATCGAGGGACGACGTACGCGAGGCCTGCGAGACGGACGAGTCGTCGCGACCGGCAACGGCCACGACGGAGGCGCCGAGGATGACGCCCGCGGCCACCGACGCGGCCACGAGCACCCACGAGCGTCGGCTCCGGGCGCGCCGCCCCGGCACAGGCGTCACGGCTGCGACCGGGGGAGGTGCGGTGGGCTCGCCCAGCGCCTGCTGGATGTTCTCCCACACGGTCCGGGGTGGCCGGGCCAGGGCGCCGAGCTCGGGGTCGGCGGCGAGGCGGGTGCCCGCGGACCGCACCCGGGTCATCGTCGCGAGGTCGCCCTGGCAGCGGGCGCAGGTGGCGACGTGGCGTCGCGTCTCCTCGTCGGCGGGGCCGGCGATGGCCTGCAGCAGGACCTCGGGCTCAGGGTGCGACATCGTCCACCCCCAAGTGGTCGCGCAGCTGCGTCAGCCCACGACGGATGTGGCTCTTGACGGTGCCCAGCGGCAGGCCCGTGCGCGCGCCGATCTCGGCATGCGAGAGGCCGGAGAAGTACGCCAGCTCGACCACCGTGCGGCGCGGCTGCTCGAGACGCTCGAGGAGGTCGGCCACGACGAGCGCGTCCGCGACGGAGTCGGCCACACCCTGGTCGTCGTCATCGAGGTGGTTGACCACGACCCGCTCGCGGAGCCGGTGGTCACGGCTGCGAGCCGACAGCCGGTCCGACACGACGTTGCGGGCGATGCCGGTCAGCCAGGCCGGCAACGGCCTCTGCTCGGGCCGGTAGCCGTCGCGCCCGCGCCATGCGCTCAGGAAGACCTCCTGGGTCACGTCCGCTGCGTCCTCCCCGTCGCGGAGCACGCGCAGCGCGATCGTGTACACCAGGGCGGACCAGCGTTCGTACGTCGCCTCGAGGGCCCACGGCTCGCCGCGCGCGAAGGCGTGCGAGATGACCGGCTCGGGCACGTCGCCGGGATCCGCACCCGTGGCGTACGCCGCCCCGTGCGGGCCGCTCCGTCCGCCACGCAGGCTCACCCTCTGCTCCTCGCTGTCGGTCTGCGTGGCAAACCCTAGCCGGGAGTTCCAGGGCTCGAGTGCATCCGATCGGTACCTCCGGGCAGAAGAGGTAGTGACGAGGCTGCCCCGGCCACGTCACGACATCACGTCGAGAGGACGGACACATGCGACGCAAGCTGCTCGGGATCCTGACCGCACTGATGACCTGCACCGCGCTCGTGGCCACGATGGGCTCGCCGGCGGAGGCGCACTCCTCGTCGCGGACCTCTGCCCGCACGTTCGGCTACACCCAGGTGACCGTCGCTCCGCCGGTCTACCAGCTGATCGCCTCCGCCGGGATCACGCCGACGCCGGTGGCGCCGGGCGTCGCCTTCCCGTTCCGCGGCACGCTGGCCGCCCGGTTCCCGATCACCGGCGTCGCCGCTCCCGCGACGGTGCTGCACCAGGGTGGCCTGACGCTGGCCAAGGGGGCCGCCACGATCACGCTGACCGACTTCGACATCGAGCTGGCCCGGCTCACGGTGAGCGGCAACGTGACCGGCTCGATCGGGAACGTCGGACGCGCCGACCTCTTCACCCTCGGCCTCAGCAACCGTCCCACTCTCGGCCTGCTGTCGCTGCGCCTCACCGCGACCGCGGCGGGTGCCCTGAACTCGACGTTCGGTGTCTCAGCCTTCACCGCGGGCGAGACGTTCGGCTACGCCACCGTCGTCCCTCGCTTCGGCTGGTTCCGCGGCGACCGACACCTCGGCGTCGCGCTCGGCTGACCCACCACGTTGCGGGCCACCCGGCCCGCGGCACGCACCACCGATCGAGGCCGGCACCAGGCCGGTCCGTGACCCACAGGAGAGAAACCAGATGTCAGTTCTTCGAACGCTCGCGGTGACCGCCACGGCTGTCGTGGTGACCATCCCGATCGCCGGCGCCACCGCCGCCCAAGCCGGATCCGCGCACCACCAGGCGGCGCACCACGCCACCGCCAAGAAGGCGCCGACCTTCATCGTGCTCACGGGCGGGAAGACCCGGCTCACGCTCGACAAGAACACCGCGGCGGCGCTCACCAGCAACGGCGTCACGGTCGCTCCCGTCTCGGAGGCGAAGGCCTCGGCGGCCGGGATCTCCTTCCCGATCCAAGGTGGCCTCATCAACGCTCGGACGCTCGGGGGCACGATCACGCACTCCGGCGGCTTGGTGTTCACCGCCGGCGGCAAGAGCCTCACCATCCGCGACTTCAAGGTGAACACCAGCAAGCGGACCCTCAGTGCGTGGGTCGACGAGGTGGGCGCGCGGATCCCGGTGCTGAACCTCAAGCTGGGCAAGGCGAAGGTCAAGGCCACCGCGAAGCACCTCACGGTGAGCGGGATCCACGCGACGCTGCAGAAGGGCGCCGCCCAGGCCCTCAACGGCTACTTCGCCACCAGCCTGTTCACCGGCGGACTGCCGGTCGGCAAGGTCCTGGTCAGCGCCTCCGCCAAGGTGCTCCACCGCTGATCCCCCGGCGCGGGCGGACGTCGAGCTCCTAGGGTCGTCCGCCTGCGGCCCGGCGGCAGGCTCTCATGCCCCTGCCGCCGGGCACCCCCGGTCGACCCGCGGTGTCAACAGTGGTCGAGGGTCGCCCGGGCCTCGAAGAGGAGGACGGCGGCGGACGCGGCGACGTTGAGCGAGTCGGCGTGGCCGCGCATCGGGATCGAGACCCGGGTGAGGCCGGTCCGCCACTCCTCCGCGACGCCGTCACCCTCCGAGCCGACCACCACCGCCGTCCGGCCGGTGCCCAACCCCGCCCTCCGGTACGACGTCGCCCCGGCCGGGTCCGCGACGTACGTCGTGAAGCCGGCAGCCGTCAGGTCGGCGCGCGCCTCGGCCACGGCGGCGTACTCGAGGACCGGTGTGGTGAGCACCGTGCCGCGGCTGGCCACGAACGCCTTGGGGTGGGTGACCCGGGCCGTGGGCCTGGTCAGCACCAGCGCGTCGACGGCGCAGGCGTCGGCCGTGCGGATCAGGGTGCCGAGGTTGCCGGCGTACTCGATGCCGTCCGCGACGAGGACCAGCCCGGCGCCTCCGGACATCAGCTGCGACCTCGGCCACGACGGCACTCGCACCACGGACAGCAGGGCCGGTGCGCCGACCCCCGGCTGGATCCGGCCCAGGACCCGCTCGGAGACGCGCAGCGCACGGCGTGCTCGGCCGGCCACCGCGGCCGCGGTGGCCGCGAGTGCAGCGTCGTGCTGCTCCCCCGGGCACCACAGCACCGCCTCGACGGTCGCGCCGCTGCGCAGCACCACCTCGTGCGCCCAGCCACCGGCGACGGCGGTGACCTGCTCCGCGCGGGGCAGGAGGTTGCGACGTGCGCGGGAGTAGCGGCGTACCTCGTCGTGCGAGGCCCCGGCGGTCGGCAGGCGGTCGAGCACCGCGGCGTCGGCGACGGCCGCCGCGGGGCGGGGCAGGGACAGGTGAGGCGTGGGCATGGCGGGCTCCGACGAGCAGGAGTGACGTCCTGACCGCCCGCCGGGCCACGGCAGGGGTCGTCAGGCTGCCGGTCGGCGCCTGGCTGAGGTCACTCCTGGATACCCATGCCGAGCACGGTACGACGCGCCCGGCGTGGGACGCACCTCGATTACCGGTGCGTGCCCGCCTCCAGCAGCTCGAGCCACGGATGGCCGGGGTACAGCCGCCGGACCGCGTCCCGCAGCCATGCCCGTCGCGGCTCGTCGAGCAACGGCCACGTCACCCGCAGGTCGCGGTCGTCCTTCGGACGGTGGTGCGTGGCCTTGTAGAGCAGGCTGATCTCGGGGCGCAGGTAGCGGATATCGTCACCGGCCACCCACGTGGCCTCCTCGACCGGGAGCCGGTGGTCGGGGTCCCGCTTGTTGGTCCAGAGCCCGTCGTGGTCGGGGGTGATCGGCAGGTCGATCACCCACGGCTCGTGTGCGGACCTCCGGACCCAGATCTGGCTCTGCACGTCCAGCACCTCCGGGAACCGGTCGTCGAGGGGTCGCAGCGTGCCCCCGTCGTTGCTCCACAAGCACCAGGTGTCGCCGACGTGCGCCCGGAAGGCGGTGATGTCGCACGCGAGGATCGACAGGTCCACGTCCTCGTGCTCGCGCGGCACCCCGGAGAACGCCTCGATCGACCAGCCACCGACCAGCCACCACGGCCGTTCGAACCCGTGCATGAAGGCGGCCACCTCGGCGGGGTCGAACGGCGCCCACTCGCCGTACCAGCGGAAGAATCGCTCGTCCTCGGCCTGCTGCTCCGGGGTGAACTGCAACGGCTCCCGCACCCGTCGGACCCTACGCGCGGTCGTCGGTCAGCGCACGCCGTACATCTTCTTCATGCCCAGCCAGTCGCCGAGGCCGAGGGTGCGGGCGTACGTGGAGCACGGGCGCTCGGAGTGGTCCATGGTCAGGTTGGAGTGACCGTTCCCGGTGTGGCCGATCCCGTAGGCGTGTCCGAACTCGTGGGTGACGGTGCCCTCGAAGTCCCACTTGTTCGTGCACCCCGCCGGGATCCTGGTCACCAGACGGCTGCCGCTGTCGAGCATGATGTCGGCGGCGCCCATCTTGCCGCTGCCCACCCACCAGTAGCAGGTCCAGCCGAGCAGGTTGCCCGGCAGGTTGCCGAAGCCGACCACGTTGGTGGTGTTGAAGTCGCCGCAGGAGATCGAGCCGGCGTGAGGCTTGATGTTCGGCGCCGTCTTGGTGCGGCCGTCGTACGTCGCCACCGGGGTGGCCAGCACGGCGCGACCGCACGAGTTGCGGCCCTTGCGCATGTTGGCATTGCCGACCTTGACCTGGTGGATCACCGTCGCCGCGCCCAGCGCTGCGGGCTTCTTGGTCAGGTTGACGGAGTAGTGGAGCGACGAGCGCCACCTGTGACCCTCGAGGTGGAACGTGCGGTCCTTGCACTCGGCCGGGTCGGCACCGCGGGCCGAGCCGAGCGCAGCAACCGCGGCCCCCGTCGGGCGAGCCGCCGCGCCGGTCGTGGCCCGGACCACGCCCCCCGCGTTGGACACGCGCAGCCCGACGACCTCGCCGCGCGTGCTGATGCCGTCGCCGGCGACGCTGACCCCCGGTGGCGGTACGACCACCGCGACCCGTCCGTCGTACACCGTGCGGCCGACCAGCGAGCAGCCCAGCGCCACACCGTGGCGGAGCGCCGAGGCCGGGATCCGGGCGTGCCCGGCGCAGCGCTCGTCGGGCGTGCGCGCCGAGGTGGGGCTCTGCACGGAGGCGACGAGCAGCAGGACGGAGGTGAGGCAGGCGACCAGGGCGAGGGTTCGTCGGAGGATCGTCATGGGGGCGATCCTGCCTCGCGCCACCGACGATCGTCCAACCGCCGCGATCCCGGCGCGCCGCCTGTTCAGAGCAGGGCGAGGTCGTCGCGGTGCACGACCTCGCGCTCGTACGCCGCTCCCAGCTCGCGGCGCAGGGTCGCCGAGGTCTTGCCGACCAGGCGCGGGATCTCCTCGGAGTCGAAGTTCACCAGGCCTCGCGCCACCGGCCGACCGTCGGTGCCGGCGAGGTCGACGGGGTCGCCGGCGACGAACGAGCCGGTGGCTCCCGTGAGACCGGCCGCCAACAGTGAGGCCCGCCGCTCGGTCACGGCCCGCACGGCCCCGTCGTCGAGGAGCAGCACGCCCTTCGGCTCGGTGGCGTGGGCCAGCCAGAGCTGACGGGTCGGGCGGCGGCGGGTGGCCGCGTGGAACCACGTGCCGACCGGCTCGGCGGCCAGCGCGTCGGCTGCCCGGTCGGCCGAGGTGAGCACCACGGGGATGCCGGCCCCGGTGGCGATCCGGGCGGCGTCGAGCTTGGTGCGCATGCCGCCGGTGCCGACGCCGGCGGCGCCCGTCGTACCGATGCGGACGCCGGCGAGGTCGTCGGTGAGCGCCACGTCGGCGATCAGCCGGCTGCCCTCCGCCGTGGGGTGCGCGTCGTACAGACCGTCGACGTCGCTGAGCAGGACGAGGAGGTCGGCGTGCACCAGGTGGGCGACCAGCGCGGCGAGGCGGTCGTTGTCGCCGAACCGGATCTCGGCCGTGGCGACGGTGTCGTTCTCGTTGACGATCGGCAGCACCCCGAGCTCGAGGAGCTTGGCGAAGGTCTGGTGGGCGTTGCGGTAGTGGCTGCGCCGGGTCATGTCATCGGCGGTCAGGAGCACCTGCCCGGCCACGAGGCCATGGGTGGCGAGCTCCTCGGTGTAGCGGTGGACGAGCAGGCCCTGGCCGACGGCTGCGGCCGCCTGCTGGGCCGGGAGGGCGCGCGGCCGACGCGCCAGGCCCAGCGGCGCGAGCCCGGCCGCGATGGCACCGGAGGAGACCAGGACGATCTCCGTGCCGCGGGCCCGGGCGGCCGCGAGGACGTCGACGAGTCGTCGTACGCGCTCGGGGTCGATGCCGCCGGAGGCCGTCGTCAGGGAGGACGAGCCGACCTTGACCACGACCCGGCGGGCCACGGTGACCTGCTCGCGCCGGGCCGGTCCGGTCATGCGTCCTCGTCATCCTCCGGAGCGGCGGGCACGTGGTCGGGGTCGTCGGCTGAGCCGATCTCGTAGCTCGTCGGCCCGGTCGGGTGGTCGATCCGGCGGGCGACGTCGGCACGGGTCTCGGCCTCACCACGCTCGGGCATGGCCTCCTGGATCGCCCGGCGACGACCGGCGGCGGGCCGCTTCTCCTCGAACCGCTGGTCCTCACCCCGGCGCCCGAGCATCTCGACACCGGCGTCGATGCCGGGCTTGAAGTCGAAGACGACGGCGTTGTCGGGGTGACCGATGAGGACGGCGTCGCCCTCGGCCGCACCGAGCTGGACCAGGCGCGCCTCGACCCCGAGCCGGTTCAGCCGATCGGCGAGGAAGCCCACCGCCTCGTCGTTGCTGAAGTCGGTCTGGCGGACCCACCGCTCGGGCTTCGGGCCGCGCACCACCCATCCATCAGCCGACTCGGCCACGCTGAAGTCGTCCCCGCCGTCGGCGGCCGGAGGCCGGATGATGATCCGCTCGGTCGGAGTCTGGGTGCGCGACGCGCGCGCGGACTGCACGATCTCGGCCATCGCGAAGGTGAGCTCGCGCAGCCCCTCCCCCGAGGCCGCACTCACCGCGAAGACCTGGAGCCCGCGCGCCTCGAGGTCGGCCCGGACGATGTCGGCCATCTCGCGGCCGTCGGGCACGTCGATCTTGTTCAGCGCGACCAGGCGCGGACGGTCGTCGAGACCGCCGTACGACGCGAGCTCGTGCTCGATCACGGTGAGGTCGTCGTCGGGGTTGCGCCCGGGCTCGATGGTGACGGTGTCGATCACGTGCACGATGGCCGCGCAGCGCTCCACGTGGCGGAGGAACTCGTGGCCCAGTCCCCGGCCCTCGCTGGCACCCTCGATCAGCCCGGGCACGTCGGCGACCGTGAACGTCGTGTCTCCGGCGGTGACCACGCCGAGGTTGGGAACCAGGGTGGTGAAGGGGTAGTCGGCGATCTTGGGGCGCGCGCGCGAGATCGCCGCGATCAGACTGGACTTGCCGGCGCTCGGGTAGCCGACCAGGCCGATGTCGGCGACCACCTTGAGCTCGAGGGTGATCTCGAGCTCGTCGCCCGGCTCGCCGAGGAGGGCGAAGCCGGGAGCCTTGCGCTTGGCGCTGGCCAGGGCCGCGTTGCCGAGGCCGCCGCGGCCGCCCTGGGCGACGACGAGCTCGGTGCCGGCCCCGACCAGGTCGGCGAGGAGCTCGCCGGCGGCGGTGGAGACGACGGTGCCGTCGGGCACCGGCAGCACCAGGTCGGCGCCGTGGCCGCCGTTGCGGTGGGCGCCGGCACCGTGGCCGCCGTGCTCGCCGCGGCGGTGCGGGCTGTGGTGGTAGTCGACCAGGGTGGTCACGTCGGGGTCGACCCGGAGAATCACCGACCCGCCGGGCCCGCCGTTGCCGCCGTCGGGGCCGCCGAGCGGCTTGAACTTCTCACGATGGACTGAGGCGACGCCGTTGCCGCCCCGCCCCGCGGCGACGTGCAGCGTCACCCGGTCGACGAACGACGGCACTGCCATGACGGCTCCTGAAATAGTCGAAGGGCGACCCCGAGCCGGGGACGCCCTTCGCGAGGTCGGTCGGGGCGCTACTCGCCGGCCGGGACGATGTTGATGACGCGACGCCCGCGGCGGGTGCCGAACTCGACGTTGCCCGCGACCAGCGCGAACAGGGTGTCGTCGCCGCCACGGCCGACGCCGGTGCCGGGGTGGAAGTGCGTGCCGCGCTGGCGGACGATGATCTCGCCGGCGTTGACGAGCTGGCCGCCGTACCGCTTCACGCCGAGTCGCTGGGAGTTGGAGTCCCGACCGTTCTTGGTCGAGGCCGCACCCTTCTTGTGTGCCATGAGTTCAGTCCTTCACGGGAGGAGTCGGCGAGCCGGCTCAGACAGAGATGTCGGTGACCTTGACCTGGGTGTACTTCTGGCGGTGACCCTGGCGCTTCTTGTAGCCGGTCTTGTTCTTGTACTTCTGGATGATGATCTTGGGGCCCTTGGTGGCGCCGAGGACCTCGACGGTCACGCCGGCCTTGTCGAGGCCGGTCGCGGTGACCGTGTCGCCGTCGACCGTCATCACGACGGGCAGCGTCAGCGTGTCGCCGACGGCCGCATCGGTCTTGTCGATCTCGATGACGTCGCCCACGGCAACCTTCTGCTGCTTGCTGCCAGCGCGCACGATCGCGTACACCGCGGTCTCCTTCGTAGGTCCTGAAAACACTCTTGGTCTGCCGCTCCGACGTCGTCGGCCCTGGACGGGCCACACGCGCGAGCAGCAGAAAGGGCACGCCTGAGCGCACCGAGGGTTCATCGTACGCGGTGCGCGTCGTACGCCGCAAAACGACAGGGACGCCGCCCGCGGCCCCCTCGGCTCAGCGCTTGCGGGCGCCACCCTTGCGCTTGACCGGCACGTGGAGGGAGGGGGTCTCGTCCTCCGGCGTCGCCGGCGAACCGTTGGCCGCTCCATCGGCGGAGCCCCCCGCGCCCTGCGTCCCCGGCGTCGAGACCGCAGCCGGCGGTCCGGCCGGTCGGCTGGCCGACCGGCGGCGGGTGCGGGTGACCACGCGCGGGGGCTCGGGCTCGCTCGGCGGGGTCGGCTCGGGAGCAGCCTCCGCGACCGGCTCGGGCGTCTCCTCCACGGCAGGCGCGGCCACGTCGGCGGTGTCGGGCTCCGTCGGCTCGGTGTCGGCGGGCCCCTCGTCGGCCGCAGCGTCGGCGCTCGCGGCGGGTTCAGCGGCTGAGCCGCTCTCGAGCACGGCGGCCTCGGCGGTCTCGCTCTCCGCAACGGCCTCGTCGGTCACCTCGGCGGCCTCTTCGGCCTCGGCCTCGGCCTCGGCACGCTCGTGGCGGGCCATCGCGGCGACGTCCTTGGGCGACGGCGCGGACGTGCGCGGCGCTGCCTCGTCGGAGCCGTTGGCCTCCTGGGCCTTGCCTCGGCTCCGACCGCGGCGGCCACCGCGGCGGCCCTCCTCCTCGGGCTGCTTCGGCTCGACGGGCGCGTCCTCGATCACGACGCCGCGGCCGTGGCAGACCGTGCAGTCGTGCGAGAACGACTCGAGCAGGCCGGTGCCGATCCGCTTGCGGGTCATCTGCACCAGACCCAGCGAGGTCACCTCGGCGACCTGGTGGCGGGTGCGGTCGCGACCCAGGCACTCGACGAGGCGTCGGAGCACGAGGTCGCGGTTGGACTCGAGGACCATGTCGATGAAGTCGACGACGATGATGCCGCCGATGTCGCGCAGCCGGAGCTGGCGCACGATCTCCTCGGCCGCCTCCAGGTTGTTCTTGGTGACGGTCTCCTCGAGGTTGCCGCCGGAGCCGGTGAACTTGCCGGTGTTGACGTCGACGACGGTCATCGCCTCGGTGCGGTCGATCACCAGCGAGCCGCCCGAGGGCAGCCAGACCTTGCGGTCGAGGCCCTTCTTGATCTGCTCGTCGATGCGGTACGCCGCGAAGAGGTCCTGGTCCTTCTTGCGCTCGTAGCGCTCGAGCCGCTCCTCGAGGTCGGGCGCGACGTGCTGCACGTAGGACTGCACGGTCTCCCAGGCGTCATCGCCCTCGATCACGAGCTTGGCGAAGTCCTCGGTGAAGAGGTCGCGGACCACCTTGAGCGTCAGGTCGGGCTCGCCGTACAACAGCTGCGGTGCGGAGCCCTTCGCCTTCTTCTCGATGTCCTCCCAGCGCGCCTTGAGCCGCTCCACGTCGCGGGTCAGCTCGTCCTCCGACGCACCCTCGGCAGCGGTGCGGACGATCACGCCGGCGGTCTCGGGGACGATGTCCTTGAGCAGGGTCTTGAGCCGGTTGCGCTCGGTGTCGGGCAGCTTGCGCGAGATGCCGCTGGTGGTGCCGTCGGGCACGTAGACCAGGAACCGGCCCGCCAGGCTCACCTGGCTGGTCAGCCGAGCGCCCTTGTGGCCGATCGGGTCCTTGGTGACCTGCACCAGGATCGACTGGCCCGAGGAGAGCACGGACTCGATCTTGCGCGGTTGGCCGTCCTTGTGGCCGAGCGCGGACCAGTTCACCTCGCCGGCGTAGAGCACCGCGTTGCGGCCCTTGCCGATGTCGATGAACGCGGCCTCCATCGAGGGCAGCACGTTCTGGACGCGGCCGAGGTACACGTTGCCGATCAGGGAGGTCTGCGACTCGCGCGCGACGTAGTGCTCGACGAGCACGTTGTCCTCGAGCACGCCGATCTGGGTGATGTCACCGCGCTGGCGGATCACCATCACCCGGTTGACGGCCTCGCGGCGGGCCAGGAACTCGGCCTCGCTGACGATCGGGGCCCGGCGACGCCCGGCCTCGCGACCCTCGCGACGACGCTGCTTCTTGGCCTCGAGCCGGGTGGAGCCGGACACGGCCGTGATCTCGTCCTGCGCGCTGCGGGCGCTGCGGACCCGGGTGACGGTGTTCGCCGGGTCGTCGCCGCCCGTGCCGTCGTCGTCACCCGCGCGGCGCCGCCGCCGGCGACGGCGGGACGACGTGCTCTCGCCGTCGGAGGACGCGAGCGTGCTCGCGTCGTCGGTGGTCTCGTCGGACTCCTCGCCCTCGGCCGACTCGCCGGCCTGGGCGTCGCCGCCCTCACCGGACTTGCGGCGTCGACGACCGCCACGACGGCGCTTGCGACGGCTCGCGGTCTCGCTGTCGTCGCCATCGGCGGTCTCGGACCGGTCGCCCGAGCCGTCGGCGGGAGCCTGCGCGTCGTCCGAGGCGCGCCCGTCGTCGCTGGGCTCGGTCGCGGCAGCGGCCGCCTTCGACGTACGACGGCGGGGCGCGGCGGTCTTCTCCGGCGCCTGGAACAGCGGGGCCGCCACGGCCGCGGCGGAGGGCTTGGAACCTTCGCCACCGTCGTCGTCGGTCGAGGCCTGGGCCGCCGGCTCGGCGGACGCGGCCGCCTTCTTGGTGGTCCGCTTGCGGGTCGTCTTCTTCACGGCCGGCTTGTCGTCCTGGTCGGTCGCGGGCGGAGCCGGTGCCGAGCCGGTGTCGGGCTCGGCGGTCATCGCGGGCTCGGCCGACGCGGCCTTCTTCGTGGTCCGCTTGCGCGGTGCGGCCTTCTTCTTCGGCGGCGCCTCGGTGCTCTCGGTGCTGGGAGCGCTCGGGGCCTCGACCGGGGCGTCGCCCTTCGGCGCCTCGGACGCCGCGACCTTCTTGGTGGCCCGCTTGCGCGGCGCAGCCTTCTTCTTCAGCGGCGGCGCGTCACCGCCCGCCGACGTGGTCTCGGAGGTGGTGGAACCGTCCTGCTGATCGTCGAGCATGTCGCTCCTCGGCCCGGACGCTGCGTGCAGCCCCGGACGTGTCCGGCGCCGGCAGCCCGCATGGTCAGGGCCGACGACGCAAAGCCTTCGGTGGCGGCGACACCCTCCGCAGGTGCGTCAACGGGTCCGACACATCACCGACCGCGGTCGCAGAGCCACCGGGGGAGTCGCTGTCACAGACTCAGCCAGGGCCGCGTCGCGGTCCGGTGACGACCGGCTCCACTGTGCCGGGCCAGGATCGGTCCGGCGAGAACGTCGTCGGGTCTTCCGCATCGGCATGCCGGACGGTCGACCGCGTCGAGTATCGCACACGGGAGACCCGAACCCGGCACTGTCAACCGGTTAACGGGTCGCCGATGGTGCCCGAGCCCGCGTCGTACGGCCCCTGCTCGAGGCGGGTGACGAGCGTCGTCCCGGGCGCGTCGAGACCCCCGACCCGGTGCAGGCCGGTCAGCACGTCGTCGGGCCGGACGGCGGGCTCGGTGTGCCGCAGCACCACCTCGAGCGCCGTTCCTCCGTCGTACGGCGTGGCTCCCAGCGCCAGCACCGCTGCCCGGCTGTCGAAGGTCCGCATCCCCTTCTTGGTCATCCGCTCCACCTCGACCGACGCGGCCGCGAGGAATGCCGCCACCGCCTGCTCGACCTGGGCCGGGTCGCCGCCGGGGAGGGCGATCCGCCAGCGGCTCGCCTGGAGCCGCTCCGCCAGGCTGCCGGGCGTGGCCTCGACCACCTCGAGCACGTCGAGACCCTCCGGAAGTGCCGCGTCGAGATCCGCGGCCAGCTGCCCGGCGTCGACCTGCTCGGCCAGGCCGATCTCGAGGTACTCCGCCTCGCTGGCCGCCCCGGTCGGTGACGCGCCGGCGTAGGAGATGCGCGGATGGGGGTTGAACCCCGACGAGTACGCCATCGGGATCCGCGCCCGCACCAGGGCGCGCTCGAAGGCACGGCTGAAGTCGCGGTGGCTGGTGAAGCGCAGCCGGCCGCGCTTGGCGTAGCGCACGCGCATCCGCTGCACGGGGGGCGCCTGCTGCTGGGGCTGGTTGCGCACGAGCAGCAGGTTAGGCCGTCGAGGTCAGCAGGAGGTCTGCTGCCCGTTGCTGTCGACCTGGGTGCACGTGGTCTCGAAGGTGTTGCTCAGCACTCCGCCGAAGGCGAAGACGAGCACGACGAGGAGGAGGCTGAGGCCCGAGATCAGCGTGCCGATCAGGCCGGTCACGAAGCCGGCCGTCGCCAGGCCCTCACCGCCCAGAGCCCCGCCGGAGGCCTGGATCTCGCGCTTGGCGCGCCGGCCCATGATGATCGCCGGGATGCCGGTCACCAGGCCACACATCACCAGCGACACGATGCCGAGGACCAGCGAGGTCACGGCGTCCTTGTGGTTCGGCGGCGCGTGGTAGCCGCCCGGGGGCTGCGGGTAGGCCTGCTGGCCGTACGGAGTCTGGCCGTCTGGCTGCGAGGGGTAGGGCGCCTGCCCGGGATCGCTCACGTCGTGGTCTCCTTCGCGAAGGTCGGCGAAACCTAACACCGCGAGCGCGCTCCGACGGCCGTTTCGGGAGGTCTGTCAGCCGCGATCGGCCACATGCTGCCTGGCCAGGGGCGAGAGATAGATCGAGCGGACGACGTCACCGTCGAGCCAGGCGGTGAGCTCGGCCGCCTTCGCGTCGAGGGACCGGCGGGTGGAGGCGGTCACCGGCTCGGCGAGCACGACCTCGACCTCACCGTCGTCGCGCTGACACCACACCCCGACGATCCGGCCGTCGACCCACGCGGTCGGGCCGCCGTTGCCGTTGCGGTCGAAGATCTTGTCGGTGTGGTCGCCGAGGTGGAAGCCACGCTCCTTCCAGCCCATCGTGGTCGGGTCGAGCGCAGGCAGCAGTGCCACCCAGTGGTCGGGCTCGGTGGGTGCGTCGACGTCGTCGGGGAGCAGCCAGCCGCGCGTGCCGCCGTCGAGCGAGACCTCCACCGCCTCGACGTCGCTCAGGGCGCGGCTCACGGCGGCCTTCGTCGATCCCAGCCACCAGACCAGGTCGGCCTCGGTGCCGGGGCCGAAGGAGCGCAGCCACGCCGCCACCAGCGCGGCGTACCCCTCGGGCTCGGGCAGCGGCGCCGGCTGCTCCCCCAGCCATGCCGCCGTCGCCGTCCAGCGGGGGCGTGAGGTCTTCCAGCCGCCGTCGTTCTCACCTCGCACGATCGCCCCCGACGCCGCCAGCGCGACCACGACCTGGGCCGCGATCGCGACGTCCACCTGGTAGGCGCCCTTCCCCCGCGTGACCCGGGCGTCGAGCGCGGGCAGCCGGCTGCGCAGCTCGGCGGTGGTGAGCGGCCCCTCGGACTCGATCACCCCACGGGCCAGCTCGAGGTGCTCGGCGGTCCATGCCGCACCGTCGTCGGTCACGCCCGCCGACTCCATCTCCGTGGCCAGCCGACGGACCTGCTGACCCGCCACCCGGGCGCTCGCACTCCCCCACACCGCCGGCAGCAGGTCGCGCGGGAAGGCGAACACGGTCCGACGCATCGCCAGCTGCTTGACGACCGAGCGGTCGTCGTAGAGGGCCTCGTCCACGTCGGCACGCGACGCCCCGGACCGCGCCCACGCAGCCAGGTGCACCGATGCCGGCTCCGTCGCGTGGAGGCACGTCATCGTCACCACCGCCGCCGCGGTGTCGGCGACCGGGGCGGCCAGGCCATGGCGTACGGCGAGCCTCGCCCGCCGCTCGTCGTCGTCGATGTGCCGCACAGCCGCATCCTGCCCGAGACCACCCCCACCCGGATCCTGACGGGCCGCGATGTGACGGGCTGTCGGCCCGGATGAAACGATCCGGCGGTGTCTGTCCTCCGCCGTTCCGCACTCGTGATGGTGGGGCTGATCCTCCTCTCGTTCAACCTGCGGCCCGCGGCCGTCAGCGTCGGGCCGGTCCTCGAGGAGGTCCGCGACGGGCTGGGTATGACGGGCGCGCAGGCGAGCCTGCTCACGTCACTCCCGGTGCTGGCCTTCGCGGTCGTCGGGGCGCTCGCTCCGACGTTCGCCCGCGTCCTGGGGCTCCACCGTTCGCTGGCGCTCTCGCTGGTCCTCGTCGTGATCGGGCTCGGAGGCCGGGCTGCCGCGCAGGACCCGACCGTCTTCCTGGCGCTCTCGGCAGTGGCCCTGGCGGGCATGGCGACCGCCAACGTGCTGATCCCGTCGCTGGTCAAGCTCCACTTCCCCCAGCGGATCGGGCGCGCGACCGCGATCTACACCACGGCCCTGGCGGTCGGCCTGACCTCCGCGTTCCTGCTCACGGTGCCGATCTCCGACGCCTTCGGCAGCTGGCGCGCGGGCCTGGGCGTCTGGGCGCTCATCGCGCTGATCGCGCTGGCGCCCTGGCTGGGACTGCTCGGGCACGACCGTCACCTCGAGACCGGGGAGCGGAGCATCTCGTTCGGTGACGTCGCCCGCACCCGGATCGGCTGGGCGATGGTGCTGTTCTTCGGCCTCCAGTCCCTCCAGGCGTACTCGATCTTCGGCTGGTTCGCCCAGCTGTGGCGTGACAACGGCTACTCGGCCGAGCAGGCCGGGCTGCTGGTCGGGATCGTCGCGGGCGTCAGCATCCCGCTCTCGCTCTGGCTGCCGTCCGCCGCCGCGCGGCGCGACGACCAGCGCGGCCTGATCCTCGCCGTCCTCAGCTGCTACCTGGTCGGCTACGCCCTGCTCCTGCTCGACGCCCACACCTGGGCCATCCCGGCCGCCGTCCTGATCGGGGTCGGGTGCTGCGTGTTCCCCGTCGTCCTGACCCTGATCGGGCTGCGCGCGCACACCCCCGACGGCACGGCCGCCCTGTCCGGCTTCACCCAGTCCTTGGGCTACCTGCTGGCCGCCGTCGGGCCGTTCGCGGTCGGCCTCGTGTACGACGCCACCGGTGGCTGGAGTGCGCCGCTGTGGATGCTCATGGTGCTGGTGCTGCCCCTCCTCGCCGTCGGGGCGTACGCCGGTCGGCCGGCCTTCCTCGAGGACCAGCTCCACCAGCCTGCTTAGGTCGTCGCGCGGCTGGGTGTCGTCGGGCACCCTTGGAGGGTGCCGAACGACCAGGAGCCGAGCCCCGACCCGCCTTCGCGGGTCGTGTGGGTGACGGTTGCCGCGGTCTGCGCGGTGGCCGCGGTCGCGGCGGCGGGTGCCTGGGCGTTCGGCGTGCTGCCGACGACCGACTCCGCGCGACCGCTTCAGGTCTCCTCCGAGTCGTCGACGACGCCGTCCGGCGTGGCCTCGACCCAGGGCGGAACGATCCTGTCGCCGCGCAAGCCCCAGGTGCGTCCGCCCCTGAAGGTCAACCCGATCACCAGCCCCCTGCAGTGCGCCGAGCCACCACGCATCGTGCACGTGCTGCAGTTCAACATCCATGCCGGCATCAGCCGGTACGACACGTGGGGGCTCGCGGCCATCGCCGCGGAGATCCGGTCGTGGCGGCCCGACATCGTCAGCCTCAACGAGGTCGACAGCGACGGAGCGCGAAGCGGACGCACCGACGAGGCGTCGTACCTCGCGCAGGCGACGGGGATGCACGACGTCTTCGGCGCCAACCTGGTGCAGGCCGACGGGCATCGCTTCGGCAACGCCATCCTGAGCCGCTACCCGGTCGAGTCGACCACCAACATCCGGCTCCCCCGCGCCGCGGGCACGGAGCCGCGCGGCATGCTCCACGCGGTGCTGAAGGTCGAGGGGCGCATGGTCGACGTGTACTCCGTCCACCTCACGCAAGGCGCGCGGCACGGGCTCTCGCAGCGGATCGCCCAGGCCGAGGCGATCACCCGGGTGCTGCGCACGTCGAGCCGGCCCACCGTCCTCGCCGGCGACCTGAACTCGCAGCCAGGGACGCTGCCGGTGCGGATCCTGCGCGGCTACCTCCTCGACGCCCAGGAGCAGGGCGGCACCGGCACCGGAGCCACGGTGCCGGCCGGCGCTCCGGTGAACCGGATCGACTACGTGCTGTACGACAACCACTTCCGGCCCACGCCCCAGGGCACGCGGGTGCTCCCGTCGGTCTCGAGCGACCACCGTGCGGTCCTCAGCGAGCTGATCCTGCTGCCCAGCCGGCACTGCTGACCGGGTGCGGCGGTCGGCTGATGGCCGACCCGACCCTCCGGGGGTGGTGTCCGGCACGATGGTCGGCGTGTCACGTCGCGCGGTCGCCCTCTTCCTGGCGCTCGGCGTCGTCTGGGGGATCCCCTACCTCTTGATCAAGGTCGCGGTCGACGAGCTGTCCCCGGCCCAGATCGTGCTGGCGCGTACCGCCATCGCCGCCGTGATCCTGCTACCCCTGGCGATGGCCCAACGGGCCGTCGTACCGGTGCTGCACGCGTGGCGGTGGCTGCTGGTCTTCACGGTCGTCGAGATCGCCGTCCCGTGGGTGTTCCTCGGCAGCGCCGAGACCGAGCTCCCGAGCTCGACCACGGGGCTGCTGGTGGCCGCCGTGCCGCTGGCCGGCGTGGCGCTCGCGTTCGTGACCGGGCACGCCGAGCGGCTCACCAGGACCGCGTGGCTCGGCCTGGTCCTCGGGATCGTCGGCGTCGCCGCGCTGGTCGGCTTCGACGTCGGCGGCTCCGACCTCGGTGCCGTGGCCAAGGTGGGGGTGGTCGTGATCGGGTACGCCGCGGGGCCGGCCATCCTCAGCCGCCCGCTGAAGGGTCTGCCCGGCATCGGGATCATGGCGACCGCGCTGACGCTCACCGCCCTGATGTACGTGCCCGTCGTCCTGGTGAGCGACGGCAAGCCAGGCCCGCTGCCGTCCGGCGACGTCGTGGCCTCCGTGGTGACGCTGGGCGTGGTCTGCACGGCGGCGGCCTTCATGCTGCTCTTCGCGCTGGTGAACGAGGTCGGCCCGGTGCGCGCCACCACGATCACCTACCTCAACCCGGCGGTGGCGGTCGTGGCAGGTGCGCTGATCCTCAGCGAGCCCGTCACGGTGTGGACGGTCGTCGGGTTCGCCCTGGTGGTCACCGGCTCCTACCTCGTCAACCGCGGTGGCAGGCCGGCGCCGCCGACCGAGGCGGAGGTCGTCGGAGAGACCTCGAGCAGCTGCGCCTGATCACCGGCGCCTCCCGTCAGGACCCTCTGAGTATCCGCGGTCGGTGAACGATCCGTCGCCCGGCTCCGTGACTCCGGACAACCGACGACCGTCGCGGACGTCGGCCCCTTCGGCGGGACCGCGCTCGCGGCCCGAGAGCGAGGAGCACTCATGTCCCGTCCGCGCACCGCAAACCGGAGGTCGCTGAGCGTCCTGTTCGCCCTGGTGATCGCCTGTCTGGCGTTCCTACCCACGTCACCGGCCTCGGCTCACTCCCGCCCGTCGACCATCTCACTGCCCGACGGCTTCTCCCCCGAGGACATCACGGCGGGTCCTCACCACACCTTCTTCGTGGGCTCGCTCGCCACCGGCGCGATCTACCACGGCAGCTTCACCACCGGCGAGGGCTCACTGCTCGTGCCGTCTGCCACCGGCCCGACCACGGGCCTCTACCTCGAGCGCAAGCACGGCCATGACCGGCTGTGGGCCGCCGGCGGGCCGTCCGGGCAGGCACGCGTGTACGACGCGACCACGGGCGCCCTGCTGCGGACCTACCAGCTCGCCGACCCGGCGAGCGGCACCTTCGTCAGCGACGTCATCGTCACCGACCACGCGGCGTACTACACCGACGCGTTCGTGCAGCAGCTCTTCGTGATCCCGTTCGCCCAGCACAGCCACCAGGCCCTGCCGGCACCCTCGGCGGCCCGGACCGTTCCGGTCACCGGTGACGTCAGCTACGTGCCGGGTCCGAACTCCTTCAACCTCAACGGCCTCGCCGCCTTCGGGGACACCCTCGTCTCCGCCCAGACCGTCACAGGCAAGCTCTTCCGGATCGACCCGATGACTGGTGTCACCACGGAGATCCCCATCATGGACAAGTCGGGCGATCCGGTCACCGTGAACGGCGCCGACGGCATCGCCCAGCGCAGCCACACGCTCTACATGGCGGAGAACTTCCCCCAGAAGCTGGTCACCGTGAAGGTCGCGAGCGGCCTGCGCGGCGCCCGGCTGGTCGACGTCGCGACGAGTCCGGCACTCGACATCCCGAGCTCGGTCGAGGAGGACCGCGGCGACCTGTTCGGGCTCAACGCCCGGTTCACCACGCCGGCCACGCCCACCACGACGTACACCGTGGTCCGGGTCGAGAAGTAACCCCGCGGCCGCGGACGGCCGGTGCCCCCTCACCCGCCGTCCGCGGCATCCGGCCCACCGTCTGGCGCGGGTAGAGGACGGGCCGGAACCGGTACTAGGACATTTGTTCACTACTACTCGGCCCGCGCGGATCCCTAGCATCAAAGGACGCGGCTCCCATCCCCCCACCCCAGGCCGACCGCGTTCTCCTTGCTCGTCCTCGGCCGTGCACAAAGGAACCACTCATGACCATCCCCCGCTTACTTCGTGCTGCCCTCCTCCCCGCCGCAGCCCTCGCCCTCATCGCAGGTCCGGTCCTCGTGGACAGCGCCTCGGCCGCCGGCACCCTGAGCGTCAGCAAGGCCTCGCTCTCGGGTGGTCGGCTGTCGGTCGAGGGCTCGGGAGCCTCGACCGGCTTCATCAGCGCTCGCTCCACGACCTCAGCGGCCGGCATCCGGGCCGGCCTCGACGGCAGGTTCAAGATCCAGGCGAGCGGCTTCACCGCCCCCGACTGCCGCGTCGTGCTCCAGGACAGCAACGACGTGCGACTCACCGTGACCCTCAGCGGCTGTACCTCGTCGGTCCCGCCGGTCACGACTCCCGCGCCGCCGGCCGGCACGTGCGTCATCACGCCCCCGGACGGTCCCACGACGCTGGTGGTCAACAAGAGCGGAGTCGTCTGGTTCCACACCACAGGCTGCAACACGACCGCCGACGGCACCCCGACGCCCGTCCAGTGGTCCCTCGTCTCCGGAGCCGTTCCCACCGGGATGAGCGCGCCCTACTTCTCCGGTCAGACCGGGGGCAACGTCATCGGCACCCCGACCGTCACCGGTAGCTACCGCTTCACCGTGCAGGTGAGCGACTCGGCCGGGCAGACGGACCAGGAGAGCTTCACCGTCAACGTCGGCTGATCCCGACCGCGTGCGCCGTACCGCGTCCGTGCGTGCCCCGTGCAGGAACGCGAGCGTCCCGTCACCCGATGCAGGTGGCGGGACGTCGTGCGGGACACGCGGCTGACTTCGCTGTCCGGAGGGGTGCTCAGACCCGTTGGCAGCCCACGACGAGGAACCGAGGCATCGGCGAGGTCGGCTCGCCGAACTCCACCAGCTCGAAGCCGGCGCGCAGCGTGGCGTTGAGGTACGTCGACAGCATCCGGTGGTTGGCTCCGACCCGGCCGCGCACGCCGTCACCATGGGTGGTCCACCAACCCTCGGCGGCATAGCCCTGGTCCGGCGGCCAGCTCGACAGCTGTACCGAGTCGTCGGTGCGGATGCCGGGGAAGCAGGGATGCAGGAGCGAGAAGCTGAACCAGCCGCCCGGCTCGATCACGCGGGCAGCGGTGGCCATCGCCGCCTCAAGATCGTCGACATCCATCAGCGCCATGTTGCAGACCGCGCCCGCGAACGGCCGACCGTCCCACCAGTCGGTGTCGGTCACGTCGCCGACCAGGTAGCGGATGCCCCGCGGCCGCTCGGCCTCCTGCACGGTGGCATGACGGACCATGTCGGCGGACAGGTCCACCCCGGTGACCGAGGCGCCGCGATCGGCCAGGACGCGGCTGAGATCGCCGAGCCCGCACGCCAGATCGGCCACGCGCCGACCCACGAGCTCGGCCGGCAGTAAGGGCCTGGCCTCGGCCGTCCAGTCGCGCGCGAAGCCGACGTACCAGTCCGTGACCCCGTCGTACCGTGCCTGGCGAACACCCATCCCGCGATGCTAGTTCCCCGCGAACCGCTCAGACGACGTTGAGCGGGAGCAGCGAGCGGCCCGTGGGGCCGATCTGGATCTCGGTGCCCATCTCGGGGCAGACACCACAGTCGTAGCAGGGGGTCCAGCGGCAGTCGTCGACCTCGGGGAGCGAGTCGGGATCGGCCGCGACCTGGAGCGCGTCCTCCCAGTCCGACCACAGCCAGTCCTTGTCGAGCCCGGAGTCGAGGTGGTCCCACGGGAGCACCTCGTCGTAGTCGCGCTCACGGAGGGTGTACCAGTCGAGGTCGACCCCGGTGCCCTCGAAGGCCTTCTCGCACGCGGCGACCCAGCGGTCGTAGGAGAAGTGCTCGCTCCAGCCGTCGAACCGGCCGCCGTCGCGCCAGACCTCCTCGATCACCGCGCCGACACGGCGGTCGCCGCGCGAGAGCAGTCCCTCGATGGTGCCGGGCTTGCCGTCGTGGTAGCGGAAGCCGATGGCCCGGCCGTAGCGCTTGTCGGCCCGTACGACGTCGCGCAGCTTCTTCAGGCGCTCGTCGGTGGTGTCGTGGTCGAGCTGGGCGGCCCACTGGAACGGCGTGTGCGGCTTGGGCACGAAGCCGCCGATCGACACCGTGCAGCGGATGTCGTTGTGACCGGTGACCTCGCGGCCCTTGGCGATCACCTTCTTGGCCAGGTCGGCGATCTCGAGCACGTCGTCGTCGGTCTCGGTCGGCAGGCCGCACATGAAGTAGAGCTTCACCTGACGCCAGCCGTGGGAGTAGGCCGTCGCGACGGTGCGGATCAGGTCGTCCTCGTCGACGGCCTTGTTGATCACCTTCCGCATCCGCACGCTGCCGCCCTCGGGGGCGAACGTCAGGCCGGAGCGGCGTCCGTTGCGGGAGAACTCGTCGGCCAGCGTGATGTTGAAGGCGTCGACGCGCGTGCTCGGCAGCGACAGCGAGACGTTGGACCCCTCGTAGCGGTCGGCCAGCTCGTGGGCGACCTCGGCGATCTCGGAGTGGTCGGCGCTCGAGAGCGACAGCAGGCCGACCTCCTCGAAGCCGGACTGGCGGATGCCGTTGTCCACCATCGCGCCGATCGTCTCGATCGACCGCTCGCGCACCGGCCGCGTGATCATGCCGGCCTGGCAGAAACGGCAGCCGCGGGTGCAGCCGCGGAAGATCTCGACGCTGAACCGCTCGTGCACGGTCTCGGCGAGCGGCACCAGCGGCTTGGCGGGGTACGGCCAGGCGTCGAGGTCCATCAGCGTGTGCTTGCGGACGCGGAACGGGATGCCCGGCTTGTTGGGGACCACCGCCTCGATGGTCCCGTCCTCGGCGTAGGCGACGCCGTAGAACTTCGGGACGTAGACGTTCTGCGAGACCGCGAGGCGGCGCAGCAGCTCGTCGCGACCGCCTGGGCGGTCCTCCCTCTTCCACTCCCGGACGACCTCGGAGATCGCGAGCACGATCTCCTCGCCGTCGCCGAGGACGGCCGCGTCGACGAAGTCGGAGATGGGCTCGGGGTTGAACGCCGCGTGCCCGCCGGCGATCACGACCGGGTCGTCGTCGCCGCGGTCGACGGCGTGCAGCGGGATGCCGGCCAGGTCGAGGGCGTTGAGCAGATTGGTGTAGCCGAGCTCGGTGGAGAAGCTGATCCCGAAGAGGTCGAAGTCACGCACGGGCCGGTGGCCGTCGACGGTGAACTGCGGGATGCCGTCCTCGCGCATCACCTGCTCCATGTCCGGCCACACGGCGTAGGACCGCTCAGCGAGGATCCAGTCGCGCTCGTTGAGCACCTCGTAGAGGATCTGCACACCCTGGTTGGGCAGGCCGACCTCGTAGGCGTCGGGGTACATCAGCGCCCACCGCACGTCGACGGACTCCCAGTCCTTGACGGTGGAGTTGAGCTCACCGCCGACGTACTGGATCGGCTTGGAGACCGACGGGAGCCGGGGCTCGAGCAGGGGGAAGACGCTCGCGGACACGCGGGTGGACCTCACTGGTCGCTGGCTGGACGGACGAACGCCCCAGCGTACGCCGTAACGCCGTGCCTGCTGGAATCCCTCGCTCCCCTAGGGTCGAGCCGTGAGCCGCTGGACGACCGTCGTGCCGCCCGCCGCCCTGGTGACGATGGCGGTCTCCTGGGTCACCCACCCCGAAGGCCCGATCGGCGTCACGGCCGTCGCGGTCTTCCTCGTCGGCGCCGTCCTGGCCGCGGTGCACCACGCGGAGGTGGTCGCCCACCGCGTGGGCGACCCGCTGGGCTCGCTGATCCTCGCGGTCGCGGTGACCGTGATCGAGGTGGCGCTGATCGTCACGTTGATGGTCGGCGATCCCGTGCACGGCGCGACCCTGGCACGCGACACCGTCTTCGCCGCCGTGATGCTCAGCATCAACGGCATCGTCGGCTTCTCGCTGCTGGTCGCGGCCCTGCGCCACCACCTCGCGGTCTTCAACCCCGAGGGCACGGGCTCCGCGCTCGCTACGGTGATCACGCTCGCCGGGCTGACCCTGGTGCTGCCGACGTTCACCACCAGCGAGCCGGGGCCGGAGTTCACACCGTCGCAGCTCGGCTTCGCGGCCGTGGTCTCGCTGGCGCTCTACGCGCTCTTCGTGTTCACCCAGACCGTCCGGCACCGCGACTTCTTCCTGTCGCCGCAGGCCGCCGACCGCGCGCCGGTGGTCGACGCACACGACGAGGTGCCCAGCAACAGGGCGACCCTGGTCAGCGTGGCGCTGCTGCTGGTGGCGTTGGTCGCCGTCGTCGGACTGGCGAAGGTGGAGTCCAAGCCGCTGGAGAAGGCGGTCAGCGCCGCGGGCCTCCCCCAGGAGCTGGTCGGGGTCGTGATCGCCGCACTCGTCCTGCTGCCGGAGGCGATCTCAGCGGTGCGGGCGGCGGCCGACGACCGGGTGCAGGTCTCCTTCAACCTCGCCTACGGCTCGGCCATGGCCTCGATCGGCCTCACCATCCCGACCATCGCGGTCGCCAAGATCTGGATCGACGGACCCCTCGCCCTGGGGTTGCAGACCACCCAGATCGTGCTGCTCGCACTGAGCGCGATCGTGGCCGTGCTGACCGTCGTACCGGGTCGCTCGAAGCCGCTGCAGGGCGGCCTCCACCTCGTGCTCCTTGCGACGTTCGTCTTCGTCTCGATCAACCCCTGAGCCGATTCGACGTTGCCGTGGGCAGCGAACGGCGAGCAGAATCGAAGGCCATCGCGGGAACCGGGAGGGGTACCGATGGCCGAGATCAACCAGGGCCGGTGGACCGCGCAGATCGAGGGGGACTTCGTGGTCTTCCTGATCGGCGCCAGGATCCAGGCCAGGCATCCGCTGCGGTCGCTGCGCGATCTCGGCGGCTTCAAGCGGGGCATGCCGGGCATGTTGAAGTACCTCAGCCAGCACCCGGAGAAGGGCTTCCTGGGCTACCAGCAGCTCGGCGTCGGCACCGCCAACGTGCAGTACTGGCGGTCCTTCGCCGACCTCGAGCGGTTCGCCCGCGACGACGACGACCCCCACCTCGCGCCGTGGCGCGCCTACTGGAGGCGGGTCGGCCGCAGCGACCGCACCGGCATCTGGCATGAGACCTACCTCGTGCGCGCGGGCGAGTACGAGGCGATCTACGGCAACATGCCGCCGTTCGGGCTGGGCCGGGCCACGGACCTCGTCCCCCTCACCGCCGACGCCACCGCGCGGCGTCGGCTCCGCAAGACCGCGAGCTGAGCTAGTCGGTCTGGTCGCCGAGCTCCTCGAGCTCCTCGAGCGCCGCGCGGGCGGTGGTGAGCGACTGCTCGGCGTACGCGATCATCTGCTCGAGCCCCTCGGCGCCGAAACGGTTCGTCACGCCGTCCACCGCCTCCTCGATCGCGGGGTCGAGGGCCGCGGCGTGCTCCGGCTGGTCGGGGATGTCGCTGGGGGCGTCGATCGAGTCCGAGCTGCTCATGGGAGCCATCCAAACACAGGCGGCGCGGCGTTCTCGGACGCCGTTCAGCCCTTGACGTAGGAGAGCTTCTCGCAGACCCGTCCGTCGCGCAGGCGCAGGACGTCGACCCCACGGACGTGCCCGCCCTCCCACTCGAAGCGCCAGCGCAGGACGCCCCGGTCGCCGTGGACGAAGGACTCCTCCTCGATGAACTCGGCGGCCGGCGTGTCCGCGAACAGGGAGTCCCACACGGCACGGATCGCCGCCGCTCCCTCGTGGCGGGTGCCGTCGGGGGCCGGACCGGTGGCCTCGAAGACGCAGTCATCGGTGGTCAGCGCCATGATCGCGTCGACGTCGCCGCTGCCGAAGGCAGCCGAGAAGGCCGCCAGCCCGGCATGGTTGGCCCCCCACTCCGCGTCCCGCCCGAAGGCCGCCAGCAGGTCCGACTCCGCACCGCCGTGCGACACGGCGCGCGGGGCGACCATACCGGCACCGCGGTAGAGGTGCTCGCGCTCGGCGTACCAACCGGCGACCTCCGCCACCAGGTGCGGGTCGAGGCGTCGGTCACCCCCGGTCGCGACCGCGAGGTCCCAGGCGTGGACCAGATGGTCCGCGGCGAGCTGGTGGACGTATTCGCCGAGCTGCTCCTCGCCGTACGAGAGGTGCACGGTGCCGCCGCCAGGGAGGTGCTCGGCGACGACCGTCGTAGCCTCCGTGGCGGCGTCCATGGCGGCGCGCACGGGCTCGTCGCCGAGCAGGTCTCCGTCGAGCGTGTCACCGACGTCGGCGATGGTGCGGCCGTGCACCAGCGGCACGGTCCACCGGTCCTCACCGGCGACGTGGTTGACCAGCTCGCGCACCGTCCACGCGGCGCAGGGCGTCGGGTCGTCCCAGTGGCCGGCCTCGACGGCGTTGACGCGGTCGGCCCAGGCCTCGACCGTGCGGTGGTAGAGCGTGTTCAGGTCCATCAGGTTCTCCCGCCTGCCGGCGGCCCCGACCGGGTGCGCACGGCCCGAGACGCGTTCGCGGGGCCGACCCTCCATGGTGGCACCGGTCGCCCCCGCGGGAACAGACACTCTCCGGCCGCGGTCTGGGATTTCGCCGGGTCGGCATGTGCCGACTCGGCGTGGTGTGCGGCTCAGACCTGGTCGGTGACGGGGGCGGTGGGTGCCGCCTCGGAGCGCGCCGCGGCGCTCGCGGAGGTGGCTCTCAGCTCCACCTTGGGCATCAGCAGCAGCACCAGGAACGCCACGATCCCCACGCATGCGGCCAGCAGGAAGACCGTGTCCATCGACTCGGCGAAGCCGACCTTGAACGGGTGGGCGAGGGTCGCCGGCATCTGCTGGATGATCGAGGAGTCGTTCTGCACCTGCGCCAGCACACCGCCGCCCGGCGTCGGGTGCAAGAACGCCTCCGCGACCTGGCGGTCGAGCGGATCGGAGCTCTGCGACGCCGTCTGCACCGCGTGCTGGAACGCCGGCGTCTGCGACTCGGTGACGATGGAGTTCTTGATGTTCGCCCCGACGCTGCCGAAGAGCACCGACAAGAAGATCGCCACCCCGAGCGTGCCGCCGATCTGGCGGAAGAACGTCGCGGAGGACGTCGCGACACCGATGTCGCGGGGAGGTACGGCGGACTGCAGGATCAGCAGGAGCGGCTGCATGCAGTTGCCCAGCCCGTAGCCGAGCCCGAACATGATCGCCATCACCAGCAGCAGGTCGGTGTCGGCGGTGATGGTCGAGAGCAGGAACAGCGCGACGCAGATCAGCGCGGAGCCGATCAGCGGGAACGGGCGGATCCGGCCGGTGCGAGAGATGACCTGACCGGAGATGATCGAGGCGCTCATCATCCCGACCACCATCGGGAGCATCAGGAACCCGGACTCCATCGGTGACGCGCCGTGCACGATCTGCATGTAGAGCGGGATCACCAAGATCCCGCCGAACATGGCGGCGCCGACGACGACACTGGCCACGATCCCGACGGAGACGGCCCGGCTCTGGAACATCCGCAGAGGGATCAGCGCGTTGTCGCCCATCCGGTGCTCGGTGTAGACGAACGCGCCCAGGCTGGCGGCTCCCAACAGGTAGCAGAACAGGGCGCTGGACGAGGCCCATCCCCACTCGCGTCCCTGCTCGGCGATGGTGAGCAGTGGGACCAGGCAGACCATCAGGGTGACCGCACCCCACCAGTCGATGCGAGCATCTCGCCGGTGGTGGCTCAGGTGCAGGGTGCGGTAGACGACGAACAGGGCCGCGATGCCGATCGGCACGTTGACCAGGAACACCCAGCGCCACCCGGTCAGCCCGAGGATGACGGCGTGGCTGGCGAAGAAGCCGCCGACCAACGGCCCGAGCACGCTCGAGGTGCCGAACACGGCCATGAAGTAGCCGGTGTAGCGGGCCCGCTCGCGCGGCGAGACGATGTCGCCGATGATCGCGAGCACCAGCGTGAAGAGGCCGCCCGCGCCGATCCCCTGCACCGCGCGGAACGCCGCCAGCATGTACATCGACGTGGCGAACGAGCAGAGCGCGGAGCCGACGATGAACACCGAGATGGCGAACATGAAAAGCTTCTTGCGGCCGTAGAGGTCGCCGAGCTTGCCGTAGATGGGCGTCGCGATCGTCGAGGTGATCAGGTACGCCGTGGTGACCCACGCCTGCACCGACAGCCCGTTCAGGTCGTCGGCGATGGTGCGGATCGACGTGCTGACGATCGTCTGGTCGAGGGCGCCGAGGAACATGCCCATCAACAGCCCGACGAGGATCGTGAGGATCTGGGCGTGGGTGTACTCGCCGGTCTCGCTCGGGGCCAGGGGCGCTACGGGCAGGTTGCCGGAGGTCGGAGTGCTCATCGAGAGCCGAGTCTAATCGTTGCCAGGGTCAACCGTTACTCGACGACCTCAGCGAGAGACGAGCTGACGCACCGGTCGCGCGTACCGCGTGGGCAGCGAGGCCGTGGCGCGCAGATGGATGTTCTGCAGCAGCCCGATCGCGAGCATGCCGGCGAACATCGAGCTGCCGCCGTACGACACGAACGGCAGCGGTACGCCGGTCACCGGCATGATGCCGAGGCACATCCCGATGTTCTGGAATGCCTGGAAGCCGAACCAGCAGGCGATGCCGGCCGCGGCGACCCTGCCGAACACGTCGGTCGACATCGCCGAGATCGCGAGGGCGCGCCAGATCACCAGGCCCAGCAGGGCGATCAGCAGCCCCGCCCCGACCAGGCCCAGCTCCTCGCCGGCCACGGTGAAGATGAAGTCGGTGTGCTGCTCGGGCACGAAGCCCGACCGGGTCTGCGAGCCGTGGAAGAGGCCCTGGCCGAACAGGCCACCGTTGCCGACGGCGATCCGGGCCTGCTCGGTGTTGTAGCCCGCCCCACGGGGGTCGAGACCGGGGTTGGTGAAGGCCAGGAACCGGTCGATCTGGTACGCCTTGAGCAGGTGCCCGGCGAAGGCCGCCACCGCGGCGGTCGCACCTGCCGCGGCGAGCAGCACCAGCCAGCGACGCGGCGCCCCCGCGACCGCGAGCACCCCGAAGACGGTGGCCGACAGCACCAGCAGCGTCCCGAGGTCGGGCTGCAGCATGATCAGCGCGGCCGGCAGCCCGGCGATCACGAGCATGCCCACCACCTCGGTCGCGCCCACCTGCGGACGACGTCCCTCGGCACGCTCGGCGACCAGCAGCGCCATCCCGATCACGACGGCGAGCTTCGCGAACTCCGAGGGCTGGATCGACATCCCCCCGACATCGATCCACGACCGCGAGCCGTTGATGGTGGTGCCGGCCGTCAGCACCAGCACGAGGCCACCGATCGAGGCGAGGTAGACCAGCGGCGCGACGATCCGCACCCAGCGGTGGTCGGTCGCCATCACCACGACCATCAGCACCACGCCGAGGCAGACGTTGACCAGCTGCTTCTTCAGGTACGCCGTGGAGTCACCCGCGGTGAGGTCGACGCGGTGGGAGGTGGCCGACCAGACCAGCAGCGTGCCGAGCGCCACCAGGGCGAGCACCGAGACCATGAGGATCCGGTCGACACCGGGCGTCCGGAGGCGTCCGTTCACGGCAGGTTCCTTCCCATCGAGCGAGGCTTCGGCGGCAGGATCGACCCGTCCGGCTGGAACGACGGGAGGGCGTCGGGCGCGACCAGTCCGGGGATCAGCGAGTCGCGGGTGTCGACCTGCGTGCCGTGCACGCCGTACAGGGACTCCCAGATCTTGCGGACGAACGGCCCCGACGTGCCCGACCCGGTGCCGGCCTGGCTGACCATCATCAGCACGACGTAGTTGCCGTCGTACGACGCGACCCACGAGGTCGACTGCTTCCCGTAGACCTCGGCCGACCCGGTCTTGGAACGGATGTGGATCCTGTCGAGCGGGAAGCCGCCCATCTTCCAGGCCATCGTCCCGAACTTCGCCGTGCCCAGCAGCGCGTTGTTGTCGTAGCCGATCGCGTGGGCGGGATCCTTCACGTGGCCCTCGACCTTGGGCGCGATCCGCTTGATGACCGTGCCGTCGGGGCTCACGATCGCCTTGGCGATGCGCGGCTCGTAGAGGGTGCCGCCGTTCGAGAGCGCGGCGTAGGCCCGTGCCAGCTGCAGCGGCGTGACCAGCGTGTCGCCCTGGCCGATCGCGAAGTTCACCGCGTCGCCCGCGCGGTAGTAGCTGCCCTCGAGGCAGAACTCGTGGGAGAACAGCTTGAGGAAGCCGCTCGTTCCGGCCGGGGGGTGCTCGTCGATGCCGCAGTAGTAGCTCTTCATGGACTTCCAGTACGCGAGCTTCCAGCGTCGGTCGGCGATCCGGCCGGCGGACTCCCCCGGTACGTCGATCCCGGTCGGCCGGCCGAACCCGAAGGCCTTCGCCTCACTCACGAGCGGGTCGCGGGCGTCGACGTTCGTCGGGTCGGAGCCGAACTGCTGCCAGAAGTGGTAGCCCACCCGGTAGAAGAACGTGTCGCAGGAGTACTGCAGGGCCTTCGCGAAGTCGATCATCCCGAGCGACTCGGACTCGTAGTTGTGGAAGAGCCGGTTGCCGACCTGGAAGCCCGAGGAGCAGTCGAGCCGGGTGCTCGGGCTGAAGCCGTTGTTGAGCGCCCCGACGGTCATGAACGGTTTCCAGGTGGAGCCGGGGGCGAACTGGCCCTGGAGCGCGCGGGCCAGCAGGGGGTCGCCGGCCTTCTTCGAGTAGAGCCGGGCGAGCTGCTTGCTGGAGATGCCGCCGACCCACACCGACGGGTCGTACGTCGGCTGGCTGGCCATCGCGACGACCCGGCCGGTGCGCGCCTGCAGCACGATCGCCGCCCCCGAGTCGGCGCGGTAGTTGCGATGGGTCACCGGATCGTAGGTCGCGCGGGCGGTGCTGATGGCCTTCGCCAGCGCGCGCTCGGTGGTGGCCTGCACCTTCGCATCGATCGAGGTCACGAGCGTGTCGCCCGGGCGTCCGGGTACCTTCCCGTCGTTGCCCAGCACCCGCCCCATCGAGTCGACAGCCACGCGTTGGTAGCCGGGCCGGCCGCGCAGGTAGCGGTCGTACTCCTGCTCGACGCCAGCGCGGCCGACGGTGCTGGCCGCGTTCACCGACGTGTCCTGCTGCTTCTTGGCGTGGGCCAGCTCGCCGGACGTGATCGGGCTGAGGTAGCCGACGATGTCAGCGAGGTTCACGCCGTAGGGGCTGGGGTAGGCGCGCAGGCTCTGCTGCTGGGTGACCACCGACGGGTAGTCCTCGGGCTGCTCGAGGATCCGCAGAGCGACGGACTGACGCACGTCGAGCGCGACCGGCACGGGTTGGTACGGCGAGCCGTTCCAGCAGCGCCCGCGCTTGCTGCCGGGGTCGCCGCAGGTGACAAGCGCCTGCTTCACCCGCGCCAACGGGGTGTCCACGGCGGTGGCGACGCGCGACAGGACGACCGCGCGGTCGTGGGTGGAGAGCCGGTCGAGCAGGGTCCGGTCGACCGAGACCACCCACGCCGTGCGGTTGGCGACCAACGGCCGCCCTTGGTCGTCGACGATGAGGCCGCGCTGCGGCTGGACGACCACCTCGCGCAGCGATTGGGACGCGGCCGCCGCGTGGTAGGCGTCGCCCGAGACCACCTGGAGGTAGTAGAGCCGGGCGAACAGGGTCGCGAACAGCGAGAACACCAGGACCCTGACCACGATGAGGCGCAGCCGGGAACGCTCGGTGCTGGCGTTCGGAGAGGTCGAGGGCTTCATCAGGCGCTCGCCGGCTCCAGTCGGGTGAACAGGCGCATCACCCCGGGCAGCACGAGCGGCGTCAGGAGCACGTCCCACAGCAACGACACGAGGACGATCCGCACCAGATCGCCCGAGCCGGCCACGGTGTCGCCGAGCACGACGCCGGACAGCGCGTAGACCGACGTACCGATGAACGACGCGGCCGCGACCGTGGCGACCACCGTGGTCGCGGTCGGGCGGGTGTCCTGCCGCATCAGCCCGGCGACGTAGCCGACCACGACGAGGGCGAGCGCCCAGCGGCCGGCGACGTGGTCCGCCGGTGGGGCGAGGTCGAGCAGCAGGCCGGCGAAGAAGCCGAGGGTGGCGGCGAACGCCGGACCCCGCACCAGGGCGGCTGCCACGACGACGAGGAGGCAGAGGTTGGGGACGATGCCCTCCCAGGCCAGGTGGGGGAACACCGCGACCTGGAGCACCAGCGCGACCAGCACCAGTGCGCCGGCGACGGCGACCCTTGCCGACCTCACTGGAGGCTCCCGTCGGCCTCGATCACGCCGCGGTCGCTCGTGGTGCCGGACGGTACGACGATCCCGACCAGGTCGAGCGCGCCGAAGTCGACGAACGGCTCGATCACCGCGCGCTGGGTGGACTCACGCAGGCTGGCGTAGACCGCGGTCACCCGGCCGATGGGGACGCCGGAGACGTACGGCGCACCGCCCTGGCTGCCCCACGTCACGATGGTGTCGCCCTTGGTCGGCGCGTCGGCCTGGTCGACCAGCTCGAGGTCGAGCGTGCCGTGGTCACCGAGGCCGCCCTGGCCACGCAGGAAGCCGACCTTCATGTCGGTGCCGACCCGGCCGCCGACGACGGACTCGGAGTCGACGATGAGCAGCACGGTCGCGGTCGTCGCGGTGACCCGGAGCACCCGGCCGACGAGGCCGTCGTCGTTGAGCACGGTCTGGTCGGGCCGGACGCCCGCGTCGGAGCCCGCGTCGACGGTGACCGTGCGCGAGAACGACTGGGCCGACCCGTACGCGACGACGTGCGCCGGGACCAGCGCCTGGCCGAGCGTGCCCGCGGCGGAGGTGAGGCCGCGGTACTCGGCGAGCTGGTTGCGGGTGTAGTCACCGGTGGCGTTCTGGGCGCGGAGGCGGGAGTTCTGTGCCTGGAGCGTGGCGATGTCGTTCTGCATCGACTTGCGGGTGCGGAACCAGTCGCCCACAGCGGTCACGGGACGTACGGCGTCGGCGCCGGCCGACTCGACGGGGCCGAACACCGAGCCCACCGCACTGCGTGCCGGCTCGAGCGGCGAGTGGGTGCCGGCGTGGTGGTCGAGGGTCATCAGGGTCAGGCAGGCGAGCACGAGTGCGACCATCCGCGAGCGCAGGCGGGAGCGGTCCGCCCGCTGGTCGAACGAGTCGGGGCCGGGCCGCAGCGGGCGGTAGCCGCGCAGCAGCCGAGGGACGCGTGGGGTCGAGGGGCGCATCAGTACCGCCGGCGCTCCGAGACCAGCACCTGCCGCAGTCCCTCGAACTCCTCGACGCACTTGCCCGCGCCCATCGCCACGCTGGACAGCGGGTCCTCCGCGACGTGGACCGGCATCCCGGTCTCGTGCCGCAGCCGCTCGTCGAGCCCGCGCAGGAGAGCGCCGCCCCCGGTGAGCACGATCCCGCGGTCCATGATGTCGCCGGCCAGTTCGGGCGGCGTGGAGTCGAGGGTGGAGCGGACGGCGTCGATGATCGCGTGCACTGGCTCCTCGAGCGCCTTGCGGACCTCGGCGCTCGAGACCACGACCGAGCGCGGGAGGCCGCTGATCATGTCGCGGCCGCGGATCTCGGCCTCGGGCTCCTCGTGGGTGGGGAACGCCGAGCCGAGAGTCATCTTGACCTCCTCGGCGGTGCGCTCGCCGAGCATGAGGCTGTACTCCTTCTTCATCCACGCCACGATCGCGGCGTCGAGGTCGTCGCCGGCGGTGCGGATGGACAGGCTGGTGACGACGCCGCCCAGGGAGATCACCGCGACCTCGGTGGTGCCGCCGCCGACATCGACCACCATGTTGCCGGCGGCCTGGTGCACCGGCAGGCCGGCGCCGATCGCGGCCGCCATCGGCTCCTCGATGATGTAGACCTTGCGGGCGCCGGCCTGGTAGCCGGCTTCCTTGACGGCGCGCTGCTCCACGGCGGTGATCCCGCTCGGGACGCAGACGACCATCCGGGGCTTGGTGAAGTAGCGCCGGCGGTGCACCTGCTGGATGAAGAACCGCAGCATCTGCTCGGTCGCCTCGAAGTCGGCGATCACGCCGTCCTTCATGGGCCGCAGGGCGGTGATGTTGTCGGGGGTGCGCCCGATCATCCGCTTGGCCTCGTGGCCGACGGCCAGCACCTCGCCGGTGGTGTCGTTGAGCGCCACGACGCTCGGCTCGTCGAGCATGATGCCGCGCCCGCGCACGTAGACCAGTGTGTTGGCGGTGCCGAGGTCGACCGCCATGTCACGGCCGATGATGCTGTTCGCCATGCGGGTGCCCTCGCAGGTTCGCGTCGTTCTCGGGGAAGAGCGAGGACGCGCGAGACGCCCCCGTGGGCCGACAACGCATACTCCGACCCACTGGCAGGTTAGGAGCGCAGACCCGCTTGACAGCGGTGCCACGCCGGTGACCTGCGGTCTCCATCGGAATGCGCCCCTCGGTGACGCCGGGGCAAGGTGCCTCCTCGGCGGCATGCACCCCACGGTCCTGGGTACGAAACGGATCGAACTGGGGGGTTCACATGTTCACAGCTGGTCTGTGGTGGGGCCTGGCCACGGTAGTGCTGGTGCTCACGGCACTCTCGGGCCTGGTCCTTCTCGCGATGTACGTTCGACCGGGCGGTCGCGGCCGTCACCGCCGCGGGCGTCAGGGTCCTTCAGGCGGGACATCCGCGGCGACCGGCGAGCACGACCATCGGGGGCCGCGCCACGCGCCTTCCGACGGCCGTCGGGTACGACAAGGCAGCTCGGTCACGACCTCGTGACCGGGAGGTCGGAGCCGCGCACCGACCCGGAGTCAGGCCGGGATCGTCCGGCCCGCGGCAGCCATCAGCCGCTGGGTGTCGGACGCGCCGTCCGGTGCGTGCGTGGGCGGCTTGACCAACCCGATCTCCACCGCGTGGTCGGTGCAGGTCAGCTCGACGACCCCGGTCATCCGTGGGATCCACTCGGGTGGGAACTCGATCGGGCGGCCCACGCTCACGGCGAGGTCCCACGCATGGGCGGTGGCGTCGATGAGGGCGAAGTTGACGACCACCGCGCCGGGCAGCTCCCCGAACGGCGTCTCGTGGACGGCGGTCAGCACGCCGTCGGTGTGCCACAGCTCCGCGACCCGCGCCGTGACGTCGCCGGCGATCGGCGCCAGGTCCTCCTCGTACGGCACGGCGGCCATCGCCTCGTCCTGCGCCATCAACGCCTGTCCGGTCACGAGGCCGGCCCAGAAGAGCTGGTTCTTGAGGGCGTGGCTCGCGAGGCGGCGCACCGTCCAGGGGGCGCAGTTGCTGACCGTCTCCAGCTCGCCCGCCCCCAGCCCGGCGATCACGTCGTTCAGCCCGCGCTCTGCGCCTGTCAGCAACGTCAGCTCGTCCATGTCGCACCTCTGTCCTGGAGCGCGCCCAGACTACGACGTCGGCGCGTCGGTGCCAGACTGACCGCATGAGCCGGGAGGGACGGCGCGGCAACCTGCCGAGAGCCGCCACGCCGCTCATCGGCCGCGACCGGGCGCTCACCGAGATCGTGGACCTCGTCCGCGCCCACCAGGTGGTGACCCTCAGCGGTGTCGGCGGCGTGGGCAAGACCCGGCTCGCCCTGGCGGCGGGTGTCGAGCTCGCGGACGAGTTCCCCGAGGGCGTCTGGGTGGTGGAGCTGGCCTCGGTCGGTGACCCCGGCGACGTACCGGATGCCGTCGCGGCCGCGTTGGGGATCCCACCGCAGGGCGAGACTCCCGTCATCGAGACCGTCGCGGAGGCAGTCGCCGGCCGCCGCCTGCTGCTCGTGCTCGACAACTGCGAGCACCTCCTCGGCGCCGCCGGGGCGGCGATCGCCGAGATCGTCGCCCGCTCGGGGACTCCTCGGATCGCGGCGACCTCGCGCGAGCAGCTCCGGGTGGCGGGTGAGGTCACGGTGGCCGTGTCACCGCTCGCGCTCGCCGGCGGGGTGACCTCCGACGCCGTGACCCTGTTCGTGGAGCGAGCGGCCGCGGTGCGGCCCGGCTTCGGCATCTACGACGAGCAGACCGCGACCGCCGTCGTCGAGATCTGCGAGACCCTCGACGGCCTCCCGCTCGGCATCGAGCTCGCGGCGGCCCGGATGGCCGCGATGAGCCCCGCCGAGGTGCGCGACCGGCTCGGGGATCGCTTCCGGCTGCTGATCGGGCCCGAGTACGCGCCCGATCGCCAGGCGACCCTGCGCGCCGCGGTCGCCTGGTCCTTCGACCTCCTCGACGAGGCAGAGCAGGCGGTCCTGCGCGTCGCCTCGGTCTTCGCTGGCGGCTTCGACCTGGCGAGCCTGTGCTCGGTGGCCGAGGGCTCCGTGGTGGGTTCGAGCGACGAGGTCTCGGTGCTCGGGATCCTGGACTCGTTGGTGCGCAAGTCGCTCGTCGTCGCCGACCACTCGGCGACCGGCCGCACCCGCTACCGGCTGTTCGAGACCATCCGTGCCTTCGCCGAGGAGAGCCTGACGTCCCCGTCGGCCCGGTCGGCGGTTCGCGACCGGCACGCAGCCCACTTCGCGAGCGAGGCCGTCGCGCGCTGGGAGCGCTGGAACGGCCCGGGCTGGCGCGACGAGGTGTCGTGGGTGAGGGCCGAGATGGCAAACCTGCGCGCCGCCCATCGATGGAGCGTCGACCGTGGCGAGCTCGAGGCGGCGGTCGACGTCGCCGCCCATGCGGCCCTGATGGGGTTCTCCGTCGAGCTGTTCGAGACGATCGGCTGGGCCGAGGCCCTGCTCGAGGCGGCGACCCTGGCCGACGTACGACGTCTCCCGCGGCTGCTCGCGGCCGCCGGCTACGCCTGCTTCGTGGGCCGAGCGGCGACCGCGACCCTGAGCGCCCACCGCGCCACCGAGCTGGAGGCGGACCCCCGCTACGAGTCCTGCGAGCCCGGCTACGCCACCTTCATCGAGGCCCTCGGACAGGTCTACTGCGGCCACCTCGACCGCTACGTCGCGCTGACCGGCGAGGTCGCCGCGCTGCCCGGCCCCGGCCGTGCGTACGGCATCGCGGCCTACGTCGACGGGCTGCAGTCGGCCGGCCGGGTCGAGGAGGCGCTGGCCCTCGTGCCGTCCGCCCTGGCGGCGGCGAGCGAGCTGGGCAACCCGTACTGGGTCGCCTACACGCGGTGGATCGTCGGGCTGGCGTGGTCGAAGGCCGATCCCGCGCGGGCGCTCGAGACCTGGGACGAGGGCATCGCCTACCTCGAGGAGCACGACGTCCGGTTCTTCGAGGGGTTCATGGCGCGCGACGCCGCACTGCTGCACACCTCGGACGGTCAGCTCGAGACGGCCCTGGCGCTGTTCGACACCTCGATCGGCACGTTCCTGCGCGCCGGAGCGGTCAGCCAGCTCACGATCACCCTCGCCAGCCTGCCCGCGTTGTTCGAGCGGGTCGGTCGACCGGCCGCGGCCGGCACCCTGCTCGGCGCCATGCTGCAGCACCCCGGAAGCCTCCACCACGTGCCCTCGCTGTCCGAGCTCGACGAGCGGCTGCGGGCGCACCACGGCAACGAGGTCGTGGACCGGTGGGCCGCCACCGGTGCGGCGCTCGACCTCCCCGAGGCCGCGTCGTACGCCGTGCACCAGATCGCGGTCGCCCTGTCGTCCCTCGGGCAGCGCGACGGTCTGGCCGGCCTCACCGCGCGCGAGACGCAGGTGCTGGAGCTCCTGGCCGAGGGGTCGACCACCCGCGCCATCTCCGAGCGTCTCTTCATCTCGGCGAAGACCGCCGACAACCACATCCAGCACATCTACACCAAGCTCGGCGTGACCAACCGTGCCGCCGCCACGCGCTGGGCGCTCGAGCACGGCATCGGTGAGCCCGTCGCCGGCTGAGTCGTTCCGGGCGAGATGGGGACCCGAAATGGGGAGATCTCCTCATGTGCGCGCACCCCGGGTCCGACCA
The DNA here is from genome assembly GCA_963794355.1 of uncultured Actinomycetota bacterium. Classification (GTDB taxonomy): domain Bacteria; phylum Actinomycetota; class Actinomycetes; order Propionibacteriales; family Nocardioidaceae; genus Nocardioides. The sequence continues at coordinate 659,336 of CAWCDN010000016.1, read as the reverse complement.
GGATCACCCGCATCCCCGGGTCCCCGGGGCACGACCAAGGAGACACAGATGATCCTGGCAACGACGAAGGTGAAGGACCTCGACCAGTTCCTCGAGGTGTTCGGCGCGGCCGGCGCCGACAAGCGCGGCTCGCACGGGTGCAAGGGCTCGACGGTCTACAAGGACCCGCTGGAGGAGGACCGGATGTGGGTCATCTTCGACTGGGACGAGCAGGGCTGGACGGCGTTCGCCACCGACCCCGAGACCCCGGGGATCATGCAGCAGGCCGGCCACCTGGGCAGGCCCTCGCTGGGGCAGTACGTCGGCTCGTTCGACGCCTAGGCAGTCGCGTCGTCGGCGGTGAGAGAGCCACCATTTGCGCGCCAGATCGGTGGCAGAGTCACCGCCGACCAGTCGGTGCAGCCCCGTCCGCCCGCTACGCCGGGTCGTCAGGGCGTCGCCCGTAGCGACGTGCGAGCTCCGCTCGCACGTCGCTACTCGAACCAGATCTCGATCTCGCGGTCCGCGGACTCCGGGGAGTCGGAGCCGTGCACGAGGTTCTGCTGCACGCTGAGCCCCCAGTCGCGGCCGAGGTCGCCGCGGATGGTGCCGGGCGCGGCGGCTGTGGGGTCGGTGGCGCCGGCCAGCGACCGGAAGCCCTCGATGCAGCGCTGGCCCTCGATCACCATCGCGACGACCGGCCCGGAGAGCATGAACTCCACCAGCGGCTCGAAGAACGGCTTGCCCTGGTGCTCGGCGTAGTGGGCGTCGAGCAGGTCGCGGGTCGCGCTCCGGCGCTGGAGCTCGACGAGGGTGTAGCCCTTGGCCTCGATCCGCCGGATCACCTCACCGGTGAGACCTCGCCGGACGCCGTCGGGCTTGACCAGGACCAGGGAGCGTTCCATGGTCCGCACCCTATCGAGCGTCAGACGCCTCTCCCCACCGGGCGACCCGACGTCGTACGGCGTCGGGGACCGGCCCCTCGACATCGCTCTCGATCGGTCCGGCCGCGAGTCTCAGCGGTACGACGCCCGACCAGCCTCCGGCCGCGACATCCCGTGGGTCGTCGGCCACGCCGCCGCTGCGCGTCTTCACCGACGCCTCGCCCAGGGGTACGGCGATCACGACGGTCGCGGCGAGCTCCTTGCGCGTGTTGGCACGCAGCGTGGCCGACCGCCCGGGCACCACATGGTCGACGATCAGCCGCAGGGCCTGGTCTCGCTCGGCGTCGTCCTCGACGAGCCGGCCCGGGCCCATCACGACCGCCGAGCGGTAGTTCATCGAGTGGCTGAACGCGACCCGGGCCAGGACGAGCGCGTCGACGAGGGTGAACGTGGCGCAGAGAGTGGCGTCGGGCGACTCGCGGAGCCACGGCGCGGCGACCGAGCCGTGGAGGTAGAGCGTGCCGCCGTCGTCGGGGCCGTCGCGGTCGACGCCGAAGATCGACGGGAGCACGACCGGCGCACCGTCTCGCACGATCCCGACGTGGCAGACCAGCGCCTCCTCGAGCACGGCGAACAGGTCGTCCCGTTCGGTGGCGCCGCGCTCACGATGGCGCGTGATCGTCGTACGGTCGGTGGGCGACAGGACTGCGGTCATGGCGCTAGTGTGGCGCAGAAGTGGCCTTCGTTTCCGGGCCACTTCCCGCTCACTTCGACAGGACACTTCGTGACGCAGCCGATCGCGGTCCCGCTGGTCGTCGACCGGGTCGCCGGCACGCCCCTGAGCACGCAGGTGGCCGGTCAGATCCGCGACGGGGTGCTCGCCGGAGCACTCCCGGTCGGCTCCCGCCTGCCCAGCACCCGGGCCCTGGCCGGCGACCTCGGCCTCTCCCGCGCGGTCACCGAGCAGGCCTACGACCAGCTCACCGCGGAGGGCTGGCTGGAGGCACGGCACGGCTCGGGGACGTACGTCGCGGCCGGGACCCTGACCCGCCCGCCGAGGCGAGCGGTCCGGGCGCCGGCCACGCAGCCGCTGTTGGTCCGCCTCGACACCGGCACCCCGTGGATCGACCCGCGCCACCGGGCTTCGTGGCGCCGCGCCTGGCGTGACGTCTCAGCCGCGCCCGCTCCCCCGGCGTACGACGACCCGGCCGGCCTGCGCGACCTACGGGTCGAGCTCGCCGGCCACCTGGCCCGCACCCGCGGGCTGCGCTGCGACCCCGACGAGATCCTGGTGACCACGGGCACCATCGGCGGCCTCCACCAGCTGCTCGCGGCGCTGCCACCGGGCCCGGTCGCCCACGAGGACCCGGGCTACCGGGCCGCGGCCGAGGCGATCCGCGCGTCGGGCCGGACGATCCTCGACCTCCCCGCCGCCGAGCCCGTCACCCACCTGGCCGGCGCCGTCGGTGCCTACGTCACCCCCGCCCACCAGCACCCGCTCGGTCCGGTGATGCCAGGACCGGCCCGGCTCTCGCTGCTCGACGCCGCCTCGCGAGCCGGCGCGATCGTGATCGAGGACGACTACGACTCCGAGTTCCGCTACGACGTCGCCCCCGTGCCGGCTCTGGCGGCGCTCGACCGCGAGCAGGTCGCCTACCTCGGCACCGCCAGCAAGAGCGTGGCCCCGAGCATGCGGCTGGGCTGGCTCGTCGCGCCCGCCGACCTGCACCGGGCGATCCTGGCCCGGCGCGAGATCACCCACGACGTGGCCGCCTGGCCGGTGCAGCGCGCCTTCCTGTCCCTGCTCCGCGACGGCTACGTCGACCAGGTCGTACGCTCCGCGCGTCGCACCTACGCCGCGCGGGCGGCACGGGTCACCGACGCCTTGCGTCCCCATGCCGAGCCGATCCTGCCCGTGGCCGGCATGTATGCCACCGTCCCGATGCCGCAGGCCCGCGCACTCGCGGCCCAGGAGTCCGCCCGCGCTGCGGGCTTCGAGGTACCGCTGCTCAGCGACTACTGCCGCACGGCCCGGCTGACCGGCCTGATCATCGGCTTCGGTGGCTGCACCGACGACGACCTCGACCGCGCCCTCGCCGCGATCGTCCGCGGCCTCGCCGGGGACTGACGAGCCCGGCTACCCCGCCCGCTCGGCGTCGTACGCGGCATAGGCCTCGGCCCGCTCGCGCTCGATCTTGCGACCCAGGAAGTACGCCGTGCCCCAGAGCAGCGCGAAGATCGCGCCGAGCACGAACATGATCGGCACCACGAAGCCCAGCGCGATCGCGGCGATCTGGATCGCCCAGCCCACGGCGTACGCCGCCTCCCAGCGCAGCAGCCCGGCCAGCAGCAGGCAGGCCACGCACAGGCCGAGGCCGATCGCGACCGCGGTCTGCCACGGCACGTGCGCGAGGTTGATCAGCACGGGCGTCGTCAGGCCGAGCACGACCGCCTCGAGGGAAAGGATCGCGGCGCACATCCCGCGCCGGGGCGACCGCTCACGCTCGTCGCTCACTGCTCCCCCTGGTGGGCCCGACGCTTGAGCAGGGCGCGCGCCTCGCCGACGGTGACCACGGAGCCGGTCACCAGCACCGCCCCGGTGCCGATGGACGAGCCGAATGCCTCGCCGGCCTCGGCGAGCGCCGCACCCTCGTCGATGGCGTCCGCCAGCCGGGGCACCACGGACACGCGGTCGGGCCCGAACACCTCCCGCGCGACCACGGCGAGGTCGGCGGCGGGCATCGCACGGTGGGTGGAGTTCTGGGTGCAGACGATGTGGGCGAGGTGCGGCTCGAAGACCGCGAGCATGCCCTCGACGTCCTTGTCGGTCATCACGCCGACCACTCCGACCAAGGGAGAGAAGGCGAACGAGTCGTCGAGCGCGGCCGCCACGGCCTCGGCACCGTGCGGGTTGTGCGCGGCGTCGAGGAGGATCATCGGGCTGCGCCGGATGATCTCCAGCCGACCGGGTGAGGTGGCCCGACCGAACGCCTCGCGGACGACGTCCTCGCCGAGCGGCGCATCGCCGAGGAACGCCTCGACCGCGGCCAGCGCCGTGACGGCGTTCTGGGCCTGGTGGGCGCCGTAGAGCGGGAGGAACACCTCGTCGTAGCGCGCCCGGAGCCCCTGCAGCGACAGCACCTGGCCACCGACCGCCGGCACCCGCGACACCACCGAGAACTCGAGCCCCTCACGCACCGGCGTCACGCCGACCTCGGCACAGCGCCGCAGCAGCACCTCGGCGGGGCCGATCGACTGCTCGGCCAGCACGGCCGCCGAGCCCGGCTTGATGATCCCCGCCTTCTCGACCGCGATCTCCTCCGCCGTGTCGCCGAGGTACGACGCGTGGTCGACGCCGATCGGCGTCACCACCGCGACCGCGGCGTCCGCGACGTTGGTGGCGTCCCAGGTGCCGCCCATCCCGACCTCGACCACCGCCACGTCGACGGGGGCGTCGGCGAACGCGGCGTACGCCATGCCGACCACGGTCTCGAAGAAGCTGAGCGGGTGCTCCTGGGCGGAGTCGACGAGGTGGGTGTACGGCGCGACGTCGTTGAAGGCGCGGACGAACTCCTCGTCGGTCAGCGGCTCGCCGTCGACGCAGATGCGCTCGTTCATCCGCTCGAGGTGGGGGCTGGTGAAGCGACCGGTGCGCAGGTCGAGGGCGCGGAGCAGGGTGTCGATCATCCGGCTGGTCGAGGTCTTGCCGTTCGTCCCGGTCAGCTGGATGACGGGGTAGCTGAGCTGGGGATCGCCGAGGAGCTCGGTGAACGCGCGGATCCGGTCGAGCGAGGGCTCGAGCCGGGTCTCCGGCCAGCGCGAGAGCAGGGCGTCCTCGACCTCCGGGAAGGTCTCGGCGAGGCGGGCCTGCTGGGGTGAGTCGGACATCGCCCCTGAGTCTAGGGACGCCTCACTCGACGAGGAGATTCGCCATGTCGACGACGGGGCGGTAGCCGATCGCCTCGTAGATCTTGTTGGACGTCGGGTTGGCCTGGTCGGTGAAGAGACAGGCCCGCTCGCCGCTGTCGCGGAGCAGCTTCGAGACCTCCGCCACGGCGGCGCTGGCGATGCCGCGGCCGCGGTGCTCCTTCGGGGTGTAGACCGGGCCGATCCGGGAGACGCCGTACGCCGGTGGGCTCGCCGCGGTGACGTGCACCGGCTCGCCCGACTCGTCCTCCCAGACGAAGATCCGGCCGCCCCCGATCCGTCGGCGGAGCTCCTCGAGGTCCGGTGTCTCGTGGGGGCTCTGCCCCGGCACGCGTCCGGCTTGCTCGTCGGCGTCGCGCATGAACGCGTCGTACCAGGAGGCGACCAGCTCCACCTCCTCGGTGACGGCCGGACGCAGCCTGCCCGCGACCGGCGTCGGCTCGACCAGCTCACCGAGCTCGAAGAGCCGGGTGTGCTGGCCGACCGTCGTGGTCCCGCCGGTCCGCGACGCCACCGCCTCGCAGAAGACCTGCACCGCCGGCAGGGCGCCGTTGGCTGCCGCCACGCTCTCGCCGCGCTCGATCAGCGCGTCGGCGAGCATCCGGGCTGCCTCGTCGGGCATCGGCAGGACGAACAACGGGTACCTGCCGAACGTCGCCGTCCGCATCGCGGCCCCCACCACGTCGTCGCCCTCGAGCACGACGGCGAACCAGCACGGCACGCCCTCGGGCCAGGCGATCCCCGCCTCACGCTGGTCGGCGATGCGGGCCGCGACGCCGGAGACCACCGTGCTCAGCACGGGCTCCTCGGCGAGGTGGTCGGCCGCCACGTCGAGGAAGGCGACCGGGTCGTCGAAGAACATGAGCTGCATGCGCCGACGCTACGGCCGGGAGCCGGGCGTCCACCACCGGGTTCCGGCGGTGGGCCGCTCCCGCGGGGGCGGAGTAGCGTGCCCGCCATGACGACGTCGGGCGGCAACGCCTCCCCGGGCTGGTACCCGGACCCCCACGATCCCGACCAGCAGCGGTACTGGGACGGCACCGACTGGACCGACCACCGCCAGCCGAGCCAGGCCGGCGCGGACGACACGGCGGTGCTCCCGACGCAGCCGGCCGCCACACCGACGGCGCAGCCGGCCGCGGCCGCGGCCTCTGACACCTCGCGGTCCTCCGGTGGCGGCCGCGGCTGGGTGGCTGCGCTCGTCGGTCTCCTCGTGGGGCTCGTCGTCGGCGGCACCGCCGGCGCGGTGATCGCGGGTAACAGCGGCGGATCGTCGGACTCCCAGAGCGGGTCGTCCAGCGCGCCGGCCTCCACGGTGACCGCCACGACGACGGCCACTGCGACGGAGTCGGTCACCGAGACGACCACCGCCACAGCCACGGCCACAGCCACCGCCACGGTGACCGAGACGGCCACGCCGACGCCCTGAGGTCGGACCGGAGGGCCCAAACCCGTTGTCGGCATTCGCGCGGCGGTCCATAGACTTCCGCCATGACCGACACCCAGACGCACTTGTCCAGTACGACGCCGCAGCCGCCGGCCGTCGTCGTACCGGACAAGCCGGCGCTGGAGGGTCTGGAGGACAAGTGGTCGAAGCAGTGGGAGGCCGACGGGGTCTACGCCTTCGACCGCACCCGGTCGCGCGCCGAGGTGTACTCGATCGACACCCCGCCCCCGACCGTGTCGGGCACGCTCCACTTCGGCAGCGTCTGCTCCTACACGCAGTGCGACCTGATCGCTCGCTACCAACGGATGCGCGGCAAGGAGGTCTTCTACCCCATCGGCTGGGACGACAACGGCCTGCCGACCGAGCGCCGCGTGCAGAACTTCTTCGGCGTCCGCTGCGACCCGTCGGTGCCCTACGACCCCGACTTCACCCCGCCCGAGAAGCCCGACCCGAAGCGTCAGGTGCCGATCGGCCGCCGGAACTTCGTCGAGCTCTGCCGGCGCCTGGTCGCCGAGGACGAGGTCGCCTTCGAGGCCCTCTTCAAGCAGGTCGGGCTGTCGGTCGACTGGAGCTACCTCTACACGACCATCGGCGACGACTGCCAGGTCACCTCGCAGCGCGCCTTCCTGCGCAACCTCGCCCGTGACGAGGCCTACCTGCAGGAGTCGCCGACCCTCTGGGACGTCACCTTCCAGACCGCCGTCGCCCAGGCCGAGCTCGAGGCCCGGGAGTACCCCGGGCACTACTACCGCGTGGCCTTCCACGGAGCCGACGGCCCGGTGTGGATCGAGACCACCCGCCCCGAGCTGATCCCGGCGGTCGTCGCCCTGATCGCCCACCCCGACGACGAGCGATACCAGCCGCTGTTCGGGCGCACCGTGACCAGCCCCGTCTTCGGGGTCGAGATCCCGGTCGTGGCGCACCCGCTCGCCGAGCCCGACAAGGGCGCCGGCATCGCGATGTGCTGCACGTTCGGCGACCTCACCGACGTGCAGTGGTGGCGCGAGCTCCAGCTGCCGGTGCGCACCGTGATCCAGCGCGACGGCCGGCTCAGCCGCGAGACCCCCGAGTGGCTGAGTGGCGACGCCGCGGCGACGGCGTACGGCGAGCTGGCCGGGAAGACGACGTTCTCGGCCCGTGAGGCGATGGTCGGCCTGCTGCGCCACAGTGGCGACCTCGAGGGCGAGCCGAAGGCCACCCAGCGGATGGCGAACTTCTACGAGAAGGGCGACAAGCCGCTCGAGATCGTCTCCACGCTCCAGTGGTACATCCGCAACGGAGGACGCGACGAGGACCTGCGGAGCGCGCTCGTCGAGCGTGGCAACGAGATCACCTGGTCGCCGCCGTACATGCACCACCGCTACACGAACTGGGTCGAGGGCCTCAACGGCGACTGGCTGATCAGCCGTCAGCGGTTCTTCGGCGTGCCGTTCCCCGTCTGGTACCCGCTCGACGACGAGGGCAACCCGGTCCACGACCGGCTGATCGCGGCAGCGGAGGAGACCCTGCCGGTCGACCCGTCGCAGGCCGTGCCGCCGGGGTACGACGAGTCCCAGCGCGGCGTGCCGGGCGGCTTCGTCGGCGACCCCGACATCATGGACACCTGGGCGACCTCGTCGCTCACCCCGCAGATCGCCGGGCGCTGGGAGACCGACCCCGACCTGTGGGAGCGGGTCTACCCGATGGACCTGTGCTCTCAGGCCCACGACATCATCCGCACCTGGCTGTTCTCACGCGTCGTCCGCGCGCACTTCGAGGACGGCAGCGTGCCGTGGTCCGACGCGATGATCTCCGGGTTCGTGCTCGACCCCGACCGCAAGAAGATGAGCAAGTCCAAGGGCAGCGTCTCGACGCCGACCGAGCTGCTCGGCCAGTACGGCACGGACGCCATCCGCTGGCGGGCGGCCTCGCTGCGACCGGGCCTCGACAGCGCCTTCGACGAGCACCCGCTCAAGATCGGCCGCCGGCTGGCCATGAAGATCCTCAACGCCTCCAAGTTCGTGCTCGGCAACGTCGGCTCGGCCGTTCCCGACGCCGCCGCGGTGACCGAGCCGGTCGACCGCGCGCTGCTGGCCCGGCTGGCGGTCGTCGTCGACAAGGCGACGGCGGCCTTCGACGGCTACGACTACACCACCGCGCTGGAGTCGGCCGAGAAGTTCTTCTGGGAGTTCTGCGACGACTACCTCGAGCTGGTCAAGGAACGGGCGTACGACGAGTCCGGCGGCGCCGCGACCGAGTCGGCGCGAGCGGCCCTCGCGTTGGCGCTCCACGTGCAGCTGCGGCTGCTTGCGCCGTTCGTGCCCTACGTGACCGAGGAGGTCTGGTCGTGGTGGCAGCAGGGCTCCATCCACCGCGCGTCCTGGCCCGAGCACGCGGAGCTCGGTGACCTCGGCGGCGACTCGTCGGTGCTCGACGCGGTCGCGGCCGCGCTGATCGGGCTCCGCGGCGCCAAGTCGCAGGCGAAGGTCTCGATGCGCCACGAGCTGTCGGCCGTGGAGTTCACCGGGCCGCAGACCGTGCTCGACGCCGTCCGCCGGGCCGAGGGCGACCTCGTCCGCGCCGGCCGGATCACCTCAGCCCCGACCTACCTCGTGGCCGAGGACGCCGAGCTGTCGGTGTCGGCCACCCTCGCCGGGGAGGTCTGAGCCCGGGTAGTCCCTGACGGTACGGCCCTCGCTCGGGCCGTTCAGGGGCCGTTGCGTCAGGGACTACCCCGCTGGGCGAGGTCTGAGCCGGGGCTCGGTGCCGCCGTCACTCGAGGGTGCCGGGGCCGCCTTGGCCGCCGGGGGTGGAGCCGTCGCCCTGGTCGCCGCTCTGGTCACCCTGGTTGCCGGGGTCGCCGTCGTCACCCTGCTGGCCGTGGTCGCCGTGGTCGCCGTGGTCGCCGTGGTCGCTGTGATCGCCGTCGTCACCGTGGTGACCGTGGTGACCCTGGTCGCCGTGGTCGCCGTGGCTGTCACCGTGGCTCTCACCGTGGTGGCGGCCGCGGTCCTGCCCGTGGTGACCCCAGGTGAAGCCCCAGACGTCACCGGAGTCCTCCTGGGACTGCTGCGGCTCGGTGGTGGCGTCGGGTTGCGGGTCCGTGGATGGCTGGCCGCTCGAGTCGTCGGTGGCCGAGCCATCGGCCGGCTGGCTCGACGTGACCGGGGGCGGCGTGCTCGCCGGGTGGACCGGCGGCACCGTGGGTGAGGCTTGCACGACGACCTTCGCCGCAGCGACGGCGTCGTGGCTGGGCGAGGCGGTGCCGGTGGCCCGGTGCACCAGCACGGTGCCGTGGCGCACGACCTGGTTCATGCCATGACCGACAGCACCCTGGGCGCCGGCGACGACCGACACCGGCAGACGACGGTTCAGCCAGCCGGACGCGGCCTGGCTGCGCACAGACGTCACCAGCAGGACAACGGCGACGACTGCGACGACGACGAACGCCGTCAGCGGTCTCTTGTGATCGGCGCCCACGGACGCTTGACCCCCTTCAGGAGCAGAATGACTGGCTCCAGTGTCCCGGCCAGGAGTCCCCCGTGGGGGCGGAATGGTAAAAATGATGCAAAGTGACTACGCGCCGCCACGGGTCGTGCTAGCGAAATGTGACGGGGATCAGGCCGACTTCTTCTTCTTGGCCTCCGACTCGCGGGGAACGAGGGTCGGGGCGACGCCGTCGTTGACGACTTCGTCGGTCACGATCACCTTGCCGACGTCGCCGCGGGAGGGCACGTCGTACATCACGTGGAGGAGGACCTCCTCGATGATGGCGCGCAGTCCGCGCGCACCCGTGCCGCGCTCCATCGCGCGGTCGGCGATGGAGTCGATCGCCTCGGCGGTGAACTCGAGCTGGACGTCGTCGAGCTCGAAGAGCTTCTGGTACTGCTTGACCAGGGCGTTGCGTGGCTCGGTGAGGATCTGGACCAGCGCCTGCCGGTCGAGCTTGCTGACGCTGGCGATGAGCGGGAGCCGACCGATGAACTCCGGGATCAGGCCGAACTTGGTGAGGTCCTCGGGGCGCACCTGCATGAGCAGGTCGTCGGCGTCGCGCTCGGCCTGACCGCGGACCTCGGCGGTGAAGCCGAGCGTCTTCTTGCCGACCCGCTGCTCGACGATGTGCTCGAGTCCCGCGAACGCGCCACCGACGACGAAGAGGATGTTGGTGGTGTCGATCTGGATGAACTCCTGGTGGGGGTGCTTGCGGCCCCCCTGCGGCGGCACCGAGGCCGTCGTCCCCTCGATGATCTTCAGCAGCGCCTGCTGGACGCCCTCGCCGGACACGTCGCGGGTGATCGAGGGGTTCTCCGCCTTGCGGGCCACCTTGTCGATCTCGTCGATGTAGATGATCCCGGTCTCGGCCTTCTTGACGTCGTAGTCGGCGGCCTGGATCAGCTTGAGCAGGATGTTCTCGACGTCCTCACCGACGTAGCCCGCCTCGGTGAGCGCCGTCGCGTCGGCGATGGCGAACGGCACGTTGAGCATCCGGGCCAGCGTCTGGGCGAGGTAGGTCTTGCCGCAACCGGTCGGGCCGATCACGAGGATGTTGGACTTCGCGACCTCGACCGTCTCCTCCTTGGAGTGCTTGGCGGAGGTGGGCCGGAGCCCGGCCTGGACACGCTTGTAGTGGTTGTAGACCGCGACAGCGAGCGACTTCTTGGCCTGCTCCTGGCCGATCACGTAGGAGTTGAGGAACTCGAAGATCTCGCGGGGCTTGGGCAGCTCGTCGAGGCTGACCTCGGTGCCCTCACTCAGCTCCTCCTCGATGATCTCGTTGCACAGGTCGATGCACTCGTCGCAGATGTAGACGCCCGGGCCGGCGATCAGCTTCTTGACCTGCTTCTGGCTCTTCCCGCAGAAGGAGCACTTCAGCAGATCGCCTCCGTCACCGATACGTGCCACGGGCGGTCATCCTCCGGTTCGGTCCGGCTGGCGCCGGTGCGGTTGTCGCTGGTGCGGTCCTGCTGTCGAGGAGCCCCTCGACGGTACCTTGTCGGCACCGCTTTCAGGCGGCTCCCACACGGATCTTTGCCGCGCTCCCGGCGGGTCGGCCGGGGGCGCGGCGGTGGGTCAAGCCAGTACGGGTGTTGCCTTGCGCGAGTCGAGAATGGCGTCCACGAGACCGTAGTCGACGGCCTGCTGGGCGGTGAGGATCTTGTCGCGCTCGATGTCGCGGCTGACGTCGGCGGGGTCCTTGCCGCTGGCGTCGGCGATCATCTTCTCGAGCAGCTCGCGCATCCGGATGATCTCGTTGGCCTGGATCTCGAGGTCGGAGATCTGGCCTCCGGTGCCCTCGGTGTAGGGCTGGTGGATCAGGATCCGGCTGTTGGGCAGCGCGAGGCGCTTGCCCGACGTGCCGGCGGCCAGCAGCACCGCGGCAGCCGAGGCCGCCTGGCCCAGGCAGACGGTCTGGATGTCGGGCTTGATGAACTGCATCGTGTCGTAGATCGCGGTCAGCGCCGTGAACGAGCCCCCGGGGCTGTTGATGTAGATCTGGATGTCCTGGTCGGGGTTCATCGACTCCAGGCAGAGCAGCTGGGCCATCACGGCGTTCGCCACGTCGTCGGAGATCGGGGTGCCGAGGAAGATGATGCGGTCCTCGAAGAGCTTGCCGTAGGGGTCGATCCTGCGGAAGCCGTAGGAGGTCCGCTCCTCCCACTGGGGGATGTAGTAGTTCATCGGTGCGTCCTCACTGTCGGGCCGGACGGCCCTCGTCGGCGGCTTCGCTGGCGCTGGTGATCACCTTGTCGATGAAGCCGTACTCGAGCGCCTGCTGGGGGGTGAACCACCGGTCGCGGTCGGAGTCGAGCTCGATCTGCTCGATCGACTGGCCGGTGTGCTGGGCCTGGAGCTCGGTGAGCTGCTTCTTCAGCAGGAGGCTCTGCTCGGCCTGGATCTTGATGTCGGACGCCGAGCCACCGATGCCGCCGCTGGGCTGGTGCATCATGATCCGCGCGTGCGGCAGGGCGTAGCGCTTGCCCTTGGCGCCGGCGCAGAGCAGGAACTGCCCCATGGAGGCGGCGAGGCCCATGCCGACGGTCGCGACGTCGTTCGGGATGTAGTGGATGGTGTCGTAGATCGCCATGCCGGCGTCGACGGAGCCGCCGGGGCTGTTGATGTGGAGGAAGATGTCGGCGTCGCGGTCCTCCGCGGAGAGCAGCAGGAGCTGGGCGCAGATCGCGTTGGCGTTCTGGTCGCGGACCTCGGAGCCGAGGAAGATGATCCGCTCTTTGAGCAGCCGCTGGTAGATGTGGTCGTCGAGGCCGTAGCCGGCTCCGCCGTTCATCTGCGGGGAGTGCGTGGGCGAGTAGTCGTTCACGACTGCGACCCTAGCCGTAACGACCGGCCCAGCCACGTGCCGATGGCCCCTGTTCGCCGACAGCGGAAGTCCCGCGTGGCGCGCCCCCTCGACGTCGTTCAGGCCAGCCAGCCACGCAGCGCGGCGTGCACCCGAGGGTCGTTGAGCAGGTCGAAGTGGCCGGCGCGCGGCAGGTGCAGCTCATCGGCTCCGGGGAAGAGGCCGGGGTGCCGGCGGGAGCGCCCGTACGCCGAGGGCTGGCGCACCAGCAGGTCACCGAGCGCCCGCCCCAGGGGGTGGCGGGGTGAGCGGGTCAGGGTGGCCGAGACCAGGTGGTAGCGCGCGTGCGGCAGCGGCGGGACGTCGTCGGCGAGGCCCTCGACGAGGTCGAGGACGCCCGCCGACCGCTGGTCGAGGATCCGGCCGAACGCCGCGGTCTCGGGCAGCCGGGTGAGGGCACGCGCGCCCGCGCCGACGCCGCCGGCGAGCGGGGCGCCGAGGTGCGGCGTACCGAGGGTCACGACGTCGGAGACCAGCCGGTCCCACGAGCACGGCTCGTCGGTGCGCACCGCGCAGGCGGCGCGGATGATCAGACCGCCCATCGAGTGACCCACGAGGACGAGCTGCTCGACCTGGACGGGCCAGGCCTCGGTCAGGTCGCGCAGCAGGCCCGACAGGGCCGCGCCGTTCTCGCGGAGGGGCAGGCCGGTGTTGGCCCGCAGGAGGACCGGCGTCCACCCCAGATCGGTGAGGGTGTCGGCGTACGTCGCCCCGACCAGGTCACGGTGGCGGTCGAACGAGGTCTCGCTCTCCGACAGCCCGTGCAGGAGGACGGCCACCCGCCCGGTGGCCTCCGGGTACGCCGAGCGGAGGTCGTCGGCGCGGACCGCGACGTCGCGCCCGTCACGTCGTACGGCGAGAGGCACGGCCAGGCGCGGACGCTCGCGGGCGAGGCGGTCGCCGATGATCCCGTTCACCGCCGCGTTCGCCACCCGGCCGGGTGTGGTGTCCTCGAGGGCCGGCCCGACCTCCAGGTCGGCGAGTGCCCCGAGCCCGGCCGACAGTGCGCGGAGCCCGGCGCCCAACCCGCCGTACACGCCCGAGGCGACGCCGCGGTGCACCCGCTCGGCGACCCGTGACTCGCTGCGGGTGGTGGCACGGAGCACGCCGTGGACCCGCCCGGCCCAGGCGTCGTGGGTGTCGCGGACGGTGCGGACCACGAGCTCGTCGGCCACCTCCGACAGCAACGAGACCGCGTCGAGCAGCCGGGGTCCCGAGGCGACGGTCATGCCGCGATCGTCCGCGACCCACCGCCCCCGGTCAACGACCTGTCGGGTGAGTCACCGGAATAGTCCGGCGCGTCCACAGGGTCGAGCCGGGTGGAGGGACCGTCAGTCCTCGGTGGCGTTGCCCTCGGCGTCGCCGGCGGCGTCGCCGTCGTCAGCCTGGGCGGAGCCGCCGGCCGCGGACTCGGTCGCTGCCTCGGTGGCCTCGGCGGGGTCGCCCAGGGTGCCGTCGGGACGCAGGTTCTTCAGGTCCACGACCCGGCCGGAGGCGTCGGTGACGGTGGCGCCCTCGACGATCTGGGCCAGCGCCTTGCCGCGACGGATCTCGGCCACGAGCTCGGGCACGTGGTTGTGCTCGAACATGTGGTTGGCGAACTCCTGAGGGTCCTGGCCGGACTGCTGCGCGCGCATCACCATGTGCTGGGTCAGCTCGTTCTGGTCGACCCCGAGCTCGAGGTCGTTGGCGATCTCGTCGAGCACGAACTGCGCGGCGACGGCGTCGCGGACCCGGCGGTCGAGGTCGGCCTCGAACTCCTCCTCGGTCTGGCCCTCGTCCTCGAGGTAGGAGTCGAGCGTCAGCCCGGCGTAGCCGAGCTGCTGCTCGATGCCCTCGCGGCGCTGGTTGAGCTCGTCGGTGACGATGCTCTCGGGCAGGGGGACCTCGACGCGCTCGAGCAGCTTCTCGAGGACGGCGTCGCGCGCGGCGGCGGCCTGCTCGAGACGCTTGCCGTTGCCGAGCCGGTTGCGGATGTCGTCGACGAGCTCGTCGGCGGTGTCGAACTCCGAGGCGAGCTGGGCGAACTCGTCATCGAGCTCGGGCAGCTCCTGGGCCTGCACCTGGCCGACCTTGACCTGCACCTCGACCTGCTCGCCGACCAGGTCGCCGCCCACGAGCTGGGAGGTGAACGTCGCGTCGTCACCGGCACCGAGGCCGACGAGGGCCTCGTCGAGGCCCTCGAGCATGCCGCCGCGGCCGACGCGGTACGACATGCCGGTGACCTCGGCGCCCTCGACCGGAGCACCGTCCTTGGTGGCGACGAGGTCGATCACCACGAAGTCGCCGTCCGCAGCGGTCCGCTCGACGTCGACGAGGGTGCCGAAGCGCTCACGGAGCGCCTCGAGCTGCTCCTGCACGTCGTCCTCGGACACCTCGGTGTCGTCGACCTGGGCCTCGAGGCCGGAGTAGTCGGGCACGGTGATCTCGGGGCGTACGTCGACCTCGGCGGTGAACTCCAGCGTCTCGTTGTCGTCCATCCGGGTCACCTCGATCTCCGGCTGGGCGAGCGGGGTGAGGTCGTGGGACTGGAGCGCCTCGACGTACTTCTGCGGCACGACCTCGTTGATGGCCTGCTCGAGCACGGCGCCGCGTCCGACCTGGCGGTCGATCACCATCGGGGGCACCTTGCCGCGGCGGAAGCCGGGGACGTTGATCTGCTGCGCGATGGTCTGGTAGGCCTTGTCGAGGCTCGGCTTGAGCTCCTCGAAGGGCACCTCGACGGTCAGCTTGGCCCGGGTCGGACCCAAGGTCTCGACGGCGCTCTTCACGGGTTTCTCCTCGTATGCGTGGGGTGTGGCGCCAGGCTCGCGGCACGATCCTCAGGCATCGACACCAGGGTCGGTACGGCGTGTTGCAGCTGGGACTCGGCTCGCCCGCTCGGCGCGGCCCAGCCTAGGGCAGTCGTGATCGGCGACCTAACCGAGCCGAGCACCGGGCTCGGTGGTCGGTCGGACGGTCGGGGCGACAGGACTCGAACCTGCGGTCTCCTGCTCCCAAAGCAGGCGCGCTAGCCACTACGCTACGCCCCGTTGCGGCGCCCCCGGAGTGCCTCCGGGACCACCGTCGAGCGGACGACGGGAATCGAACCCGCGTCATCAGTTTGGAAGACTGAGGCTCTACCATTGAGCTACGTCCGCGCACCGCCAGCCGGGTCAGGATCGCTCCCTCTCCCGCGTGACGCGCGAGGGTCATGGTGCCACACGGCGCGACCTCTTCCCCACACCGACCTGCGGGTCAGTCACGCCACAGGAGCAGCAGCGCGCGGTCGTCGCCACGGTTCCCTGCGGAGTCCACCAGGGTGGCCGCGCCGCCGGCGAAGTTGCTCCGGAGCTTGCGGTCGGCCTGCCCGATCAGGCGGTCGATGCCGATCCCGATGTCGTCCCTGCGGGTCTCGACCATGCCGTCGGTGTAGAGCATCAGGGCATCGCCCGAGCGGAGGACGCCCGCGGCCTGGACGAACTCGCTGTCGGGGATCAGCCCCAGCATCGGGCCCTCGGACTCCAGAGGGGTCCAGCGGCCGGCGCCGGCGCGCCAGTGGAGGGCGGGCGGGTGCCCGGCGGTCCAGATCCGGTAGGCGCCGCTCTCGAGGTCGAGGCTCAGGTGGACCGCGGTCGCGAAGCCGTCCTGCCAGGGATGGTTGATCAGGTAGCCGTTGGCGGCGGGCAGGAACTCCGCCGGCTCGACCGCCGTCACCAGGCCGCCCATGGCGCCGGCGAGCAGCAGGGCACGGGTGCCGGCGCGGTCGCCCTTGCCGGAGACGTCGACCACGGTGACGTCGAGGCGCCCGGTCGCGATGTCGCCCACCACGAAGAAGTCGCCCGCGAACCGGGTGCCACCCGCGGAGCGGATCACCGACTCGGCGTGCCACGGGCGCGGGAGGTCGGGCAGGACCCCCTGCCCCTGGATCCGGTCGCTGAGCTCGGCGAGCATCGACTCTCCCATGCTGCCCGCGATCCCCAGCCGCGAGCGTCGGAAGGAGGTCAGCATGAGGATGAACGCGAGCAGGAAGATCACCACGACCGTGAACACCGCCCGGCCGTTGAAGCTCGGCACCTTCGGCAGCGCGAGGGTGAGCAGCACCATGTTGTAGACCACGAACCACGGCAGCGCCCGAGGGCCGAGGAACAGGCTGCCCATCACCAGCGGTAGGACGATGGCCGGGATCGCGACCACGCTGGGGAAGACCTGCATCCCGACGCCGACCAGGGTCGCCAGCAGGAAGAGCGCGGCCAGGGTC
Organism: uncultured Actinomycetota bacterium; assembly: GCA_963794355.1. Classification (GTDB taxonomy): domain Bacteria; phylum Actinomycetota; class Actinomycetes; order Propionibacteriales; family Nocardioidaceae; genus Nocardioides. The sequence continues at coordinate 642,522 of CAWCDN010000016.1, read as the reverse complement.
ACCCGCTCCGGCTGCGAACCGGCGAGGAACGTCCTCGCACGCCGCGTCCGCGCCCGGGGGGCGGGACGCGGTCCGGTGGGTGATGGGGTCATCGGGGGTCCCGTCCTACGGTGTCGGGATCACTGTAGGGCCCGCGAACGGAACCTGCGCTGACACTGTGGACACCAGAAGATGTTGCGTCCGACCAGGACGTCGGTGCGGACCGTCGACCCGCACACCAGGCACGGCTGGCCGGTGCGCCGGTAGACGTAGACCTCGCCCCCGTGGTCGTCCTGCCGAGGGGGTCGGCCCATGGCCTCGGGCGTGTGCTCGGGGCGCACGGTGTCGATGCGCCCGGTGCGCACCCCCTCGGCCATCAGGTCGACCAGGTCGGCCCACATCGAGCGCCACTGACCCACCCGCAGCGTGCGTCCGGGACGCAGCGGGTGGATCTTGTGCCGGAAGAGGACCTCGGCGCGGTAGACGTTGCCGACGCCCGCCAGGACCGCCTGGTCCATCAGCAGGTCACCGATGGCGCGGGGGCTCCGCGAGATCCGCCGCCAGGCGCGATCGGGCTCGGCGTCGGGCCGCAGCGGGTCGGGGCCCAGCTTGGCGACGATCTCGTCGCGGCGCGAGCCCGTCACCAGCGCGCACTGGGTGGCTCCGCGCAGATCGGCGTACGACGTGTGGTCGCGCACGAGCCGGAGCCGGACCTGGCCCACCGGGAGCGGCACCTCGGTCACGTCGCGATGGACGTCGAAGCCACCGATCAACCCGAGGTGGACGTGCACGACCCGGTCGGCGTCGAAGTCGAGGAAGAGGTGCTTGCCCGCTGACTCGGCCGTCAGCAGCGTCGCCCCGTCGAGCTGTGCGGCCTCGGCGGCGAACCGCCCCTGGGGGCTGCTGACCCGCACGGGCCCACCGGCGAAGGCATCGGTCAACGCGGTGGCGAGCCGGTGCAGCGTGTGACCCTCAGGCATGGCCGCCGGAGGGAGCCTCGGGATCCTGGGCGGACGCTGGGAGGGGCGGCAGGTCGCCGGTGGCCTCGTAGTCGGACAGCATCGCGATCCGCCGGACGTGTCGCTCCTCGCCGGTGAACGCGGTCTCGAGGAAGAGGCCGACGAAGCGGGTCATCTCGTCCACGGTGTGCATCCGGCCGCCGACCGAGATCACGTTGGCGTCGTTGTGCTGGCGGGCGAGCACGGCGGTGTCGTCGTTCCAGACGAGGGCCGCTCGGATGCCCTTCACCTTGTTGGCCGCGATCTGCTCGCCGTTCCCGGAGCCACCGATGACGATGCCGAGGCTGCCCGGGTCGCCCACGACACCCTCGGCCGCCCGGAGGCAGAACACGGGGTAGTCGTCCTGGGCGTCGTAGGTGAACGCGCCGTGGTCGACGGGCTCGTGTCCGTGGTCTCGCAGCCAGTCGATGAGGTGCTGCTTGAGCTCGAGGCCGGCGTGGTCGGTGCCCAGGTGGACGCGCATGGGCTCAGTGTTCCAGTCCGCCCCGACACCGTGCACCGCCCGTCTACGCTCGGCGCATGACCGGGGCCTCGGGGACGACGACGCGCCGCCGCGCGCTCGTCGCGACCGTCGCCTCGACGGCCCTGACCCTGACCGCCTGCAGCGTCGCCGCGAGCTCGCACAGGCAGGAGTCGCCGCCCGTGAGGCCGCCCTCGTCGACCGCGAGCCGGTCGTCGTTCGACCCGAAGCAGGCCGACTTCCGCCAGATCAAGCAGGTGCTCGCGCGCCGCGCCCACGCGCTCCTGCACCACGACGAGACGGCCTTCCTGGCGACGGTCGACCCACGACAGCCGGCGTTCGTCGAGCAGCAGCGCACGCTCTACGACAACATCAGCCAGCTCCCCGTGGCCTCCTACTCCTACGGCGTGGACACGACCGCCGCGCTCGTCCCGGCACGCATCCCCGGCGGCGACCCGACGCTCCACCCCGACGTGGTCGAGCACCTGAAGCTGTCCGGCACGTTCGACCGACCGGTCTCCAACCCCGTCGACCAGACCTTCGTCAGGCGCCACGGGCACTGGCTGCTCGGCGCGGAGTCCGAGGCCACCGAGGCCGACCACTTCGACACCCCCCAGGAGCGGCCCTGGTACGGCGTCCCGATCGTCGCGCGACACGTCGGCGAGATGACCGTCCTGCTCGACCGCTCACAGGCGAGCAGCCTGTCGGGGCTGACGACCGCGGTGCAGGACGACATCGCCCACGATGCGCGGCTCCTCGGCGTGCCCGCGTCGTCGAAGCTCCTGGTCGACGCCACCACCAACGGTCTGAGCCTCGACTTCAGCTCGCTGAGCCAGGAGGAGGCGGCCGCCGTCACGTTCGGGGTGGCCAGCAGCGATCCGCTGGGCAACCGCGAGACCGGGCTGGCCGGCATGGTGATCAAGGTCAACCCCCACACCGTCGACCAGGTGGTCGCCGACGAGGGCATCATGCGCCACGAGCTGACGCACTATCTCCTCCACCAGTACAACGGCGCCCTGCCGAAGTGGCTGTCCGAGGGTGTGGCCGCCTGGGTGCAGTTCTACCCCGACGACTTCGCGCAGTGGCGGGTCCCCGCCGACCTCTACAGCCGACTGATGCACGCCGACCACACCCTGCCGATCATCGGGCTCTTCAACGAGGACCCCGCGCTCAACTACCCGATCTCGCAGGCGGCCGTCGCGTGGTTGGTGCAGCTCGACGGCGTCCCGAAGCTGCTCGAGCTGATGCGCGCCTACCGCACGTCGTACGCCGGTGCCGACGTCGACGCGCTCACCCCGAAGCTGCTCCGGCAGGTGTACGGCGTGAGCCCCGGGCAGGTCACGGCCGGCGCGTGGCAGCTGCTCGCGGAGTACGACCACTGACGCCCGCGGGCGACAAACGGGTGGACACCCGTACGGCGGCACGGGTTTGCTGGACGACATGGCCGACCAGCTCGAGATCCGCGTGGAGCGCGCCACCGACGGCGACCGTTACCTCGCCTCCGACCGGCTGGTGTGGTTCTCCCAGGGGAACGCCGACCCGGTGGAGCTCGAGCTCCAGCTCCTCGCCGTCCCCGAGGACCAGCGGTTCGTGGCAGAGGTGGTCGGCTCCGACATCGACCCCGGCACCCACCCTGGGATCTACGGGGTGCGCCCGATGCAGCTCTCCGTTCCCGACGGACAGGGAAGCGGCCGCGTCATCCCGGTCGCCGGACTGACCTGGGTCGGTGTCCACCCCGACCACCGGCGTCGCGGGCTGCTCACCGCGATGATGCGGCACCACGTCGAACAGACCCGGCGCGAGGGCATCCACGTCTCGGCGCTGCACGCCAGCGAGCCGGCCATCTACGGGCGGCACGGCTACGGCCTGGCCTCGCTCGAGCTCCAGGTGGAGCTCGGGCGCGGCACCACCTTCACAGCACCCCACCTCGAGGATGACGTCGCCACGATCACCACGCGACTGCACACGATCACCGAAGACGGGATCGCCGAGCGGCGCCGCCGGCTCGACCTCGCCCTGCTGGCGGAGAGCGTCGGCACCATCGTGGGGGACGACGCCTTCTACGCCCTCATGTGCCACGTGTCGCCGGAGGAGGTGCGCGACCGCGAGCCGGCGCGGATCCTGTTCGCCATCCGGGACGGTCAGGACGTCGGGTACGTCGTGTTCAGTCGGAAGCACAAGTGGCCCAACGCCCGACCCGCCGCCGACGTCGAGGTGAGCCCCATCTCCGGTGGTCCGGCGGCGCGGCTCGCTCTGGCCCGTCGTGTGGTCGACCTCGACCTGGCCGGGTCGGTGAAGGTCCACGGCATCGGGGAGTACGACCCCTTGCTCTCCTGGGTCCAGGGTCCACGGAGCCTGGGCGCCCTGCACCCGTACGACAGCCTGTGGGTGCGCCTGGTCGACCTGCCGCAGGCGCTGGCGCAGCGCGGGTACGAGGCCGACTGCGACGTGGTGGTCGAGGTCGCCGACGAGCAGGCCCCCTGGAACGCCGGACGCTGGCGGATCCGGGTCAAGGACGGCGTTGCTGACGTGACCGCCACCGACGACGACGCCGAGCTCTCGCTCCCGGTGAGCGCGCTCGGTGCGGCGTACCTCGGCGGCTCGAACCTCGCCGCACTCCACCGCGCGGGGGTGGTCGCCGAGCACCGCTCCGGGGCGGCTCGCGACCTGTGGCGCGCCTTCCGGACCGACCTCGGCCCCTACGCCGCGCGCGGCTTCTGAGCGTGGTCGGGTTCGCCTGGGGCGTGCTGGCGCTGGTCTTCCTCGACGAGCTGCTGGCGATGGCGGCGTTCGGGGTGTGGGGATGGCAGGTCGGTACGCCGCGCTGGCTGCTCGTCGTCGTGCTGCCCCTGCTCGCGATGACCGTGTGGTGGCTCTTCGCCTCGCCGAAGGCCCGGTTCGGCGGCGGAGGGCGCCGCGAGGTGGCCAAGGTCGCCGTCTTCGGACTAGCGACTCTGGCGCTCTGGGACGCCGGCCACCACGGCTGGGCGATCGCCTTCCTGGCGTTCTCCGTGGTCGTGAACGGCCTGGCCCTCCTGCCCGGCGTCCGCGCCGTGGCCGAGCAGACCTGATCACGCCTCCAGCCGGGCGAGCTCCTCGTCGACGACGGCGGGGTCGAGCTTGGCGAAGATCGGGATGGGCTTGTCGACCTTCGCCCCGACGGTGACCGGTCGGCTCTCCCAGGGCGGCGTCTGCGAGTAGTCGCCGGTGATGACGGGATAGACGTGCAGGCCTGCGCCGTTGTCGGGGTCGAGCTCCTCGACCTGCTCGATCCGCGGCATCGGCATGAACTCGCCCTCACCACCGAAGACCCGCCACACCTGGTTGGCCGAGAACGGCAGGAACGGCGCCAGGATGGTGTTGCAGTCGAGCACGCACTGGGCGGCGACGTGCAGCACGGTGCCCAGGCGCTCGCGCTGCGACTCGTCCTTCATCTTGTAGGGCTCGGTCGCCGTGAGGTACTTGTTCACCTCGCCGACCACCCGCATCGCCTCGGCGATGCCGTTGCGCAGCCGCTGCCGGCCGACGAGCTCACCCACGGTGTCGAAGCCGCGCCGGCAGGCGTCGAGCACGGCCTCGTCGATCGGCTCGAGCGGGCCGGCCGCCGGGATCTCGCCGAAGCTCTTGGCGATCATCGTCGCGGTGCGGTTGACCAGGTTGCCCCAGCCGGCGACCAGCTCGGAGTTGGTGCGCAGCACGAAGTCGGCCCAGGTGAAGTCGGAGTCGGAGGTCTCCGGCCCGGCCGCACAGATGTAGTAGCGCAGGGCGTCGGGCTGGTAGCGCGCGAGCATGTCGCCGACCAGGATCACGTGGCCCCGACTGGTGGAGAACTGCTTGCTCTCCATCGTCATGAACTCGCTGGAGACGATCTCGGTGGGCAGCTGGAGGTCGCCGAACGGGCCGGGCTCGCCGCCGAGCGCGCCCTTGCCGTCGTAGGCCAGCAGCTCGGCGGGCCAGATGACGGAGTGGAAGACGATGTTGTCCTTGCCCATGAAGTAGTAGGACAGTGCCTCCGGGTCGTTCCACCAGTCGCGCCAGCGCTCCGGGTCGCCGATCCGACGCGCCCACTCGATCGACGCCGACAGGTAGCCGATGACCGCGTCGAACCAGACGTAGAGCCGCTTGTGCGGGTTCTCCCGCCAGCCGTCGACGGGGATCGGGATGCCCCAGTCGATGTCGCGGGTCATCGCGCGGGGCCGGAGGTCCTCGATCAGGTTGAGCGAGAACTTGATGACGTTGGGGCGCCAGGTGCCGCCGGCCTCGCGGCTCTTCACGTACGTCGTGAGCGCGTCGGCGAGCGCGGGGAGGTCGAGGAAGAAGTGCTGCGTCTCGACGAAATCCGGCGCCTCGCCGTTGATCTTGCTACGCGGATCGATCAGGTCGGTCGGATCGAGCTGGTTGCCGCAGTTGTCGCACTGGTCGCCGCGCGCCTCGCCGTACCCGCAGATCGGGCAGGTGCCCTCGATGTAGCGGTCGGGCAGCGTCCGGCCGGTCGACGGGCTCACCGCACCCCTCGTGGTCCGCTCCACCATGTAGCCGTTGCGGTGCACGGTGGTGAAGAGCTCCTGCACGACGTTGTAGTGGTTGCCCGTCGTGGTGCGGGTGAACAGGTCGTAGGAGAGGCCGAGGTCGAGCAGGTCCTGCACGATCACGGTGTTGTTCTTGTCCGCGAGGTCCTTGGCGCTGACCCCCGCAGCGTCGGCGGTCACCAGGATCGGCGTGCCGTGCTCGTCGGTGCCCGAGACCATGAGCACGTCGTGGCCGGCCATCCGCATGTACCTGCTGAAGACGTCGGAGGGCACGCCGAAACCGGCCACGTGGCCGATGTGACGCGGGCCGTTGGCGTACGGCCAGGCGACGGCGGACAGGACATGACTCATGACCCGAAGCCTAGTGAGGCGGCGCCACTGGCTTTCCGCCGGTCAGACGGGGCGGCCCGCGAACGCCGCGATCCGGGTGTAGGCGTCCGCATCGGACGGGGCCGGCTGCTCCGGGCCGAACACCGGCGCTCGGTTGTCGGCCGTCAGCCCGCCTCGCATGAAGGCCAGACCCTGGACGGCGACCTCGGGCTCGAGGTCGGCGGTCGACTCACCCAGTGCCGTGGCGAGGTCCCAGGTGTGCACCGCCAGCTCGGCTTCCTGCCATTCCATCGGGCTGTGGAACGCGTTGAACCGCGCGGTCCGGTCCTCCCGGGTGGCATGCCAGGCCCTCACCAGATCATCACCCGCCAGACGGAAGACCTCCGCGCGGTCGGAGCCGACGTGCGGTGGCGCCACGCCCCAGTCGGGTTCCTCACCGGACATGATCATGAGGAACATGGACGGAGCATGGACGAGATGGTCCACGAGGTCTCCGACGGTCCAGGCGACACAGGGTGTCGGCGCCGACAGCTGGTCGTCGCTCACCCGGCTCAGCAGGTCGGCCCCCTGCTGAACGGCGATGACCAGCAGCGCGATTCCTGCGGGTTTCGAGGTCACCCCGCGAGGGTAACCCCGCCGAGCCCCGCTCAGCTGAAGTCGAGCTCGCCCGTGCGGGTGCGCTTGATCTCGAAGAAGTAGTCGAAGTCAGCGAGCGCGATCGTGCCGTCCCAGACCCGGCCGGCGTCGTCGCCACGAGGGATCCGAGACAGCACCGGGCCGAAGAACGCCGAGCCGTTGAACGCGATGGTCGGCGTGCCGACGTCGTCGCCCACCCGGTCCATGGCCTCCTGGTGGGAGGCCCGCAGCGGCTCGTCGTACGACGAGTCGTCCATCGCGTCGACCAGGGTCGCCGGGAGTCCGGCGTCGGCGAGGGCGGCCACGACCAGCTCACGGCCGATGTCCTGCTTCTCGTGGTGGATCCGGGTGCCGAGCGCGGTGTAGAGCGGGCCGAGCGCGTCGGGGCCGACCTGCTGCTGAGCGGCGATCAGCACCCGCCCGACGCCCAGGCCACGCGTGATCCGGGCCTGGTAGTCCTCGGAGATGTCGCGGTCCTTGTTGAGGAAGTAGAGGCTCATCACGCGCCAGTTCACCGTGACGTCGCGGACCTGCTCGACCTCGAGCATCCAGCGCGACGTGATCCAGGCGAAGGGGCACAGCGGGTCGAACCAGAAGTCGGCGACATCGGTGGCGGGGCCAGGGGGGCTCGAGACAGTCATGCATCGAGAACCTCTGGATCCGCCGCGTCATTCCCGTAAGGGGCAGATCCATCACCCAGTCGTGACCGTCGGCCACTGGTGGCCCACGTCACCACGGGTGGCAGGATGCTCGCCATGCCTGGAACCAACCTCACTCGCGAGGAGGCCGCCACCCGCGCCGCCCTCCTCGATGTCACGTCGTACGCCATCGACCTGGACCTCACGACGGGCGACAAGACGTTCGCCAGCACGACGACGATCCGCTTCACCTGCCGCGAGTCCGGGGCGGAGTCGTTCGCCGACCTGGTGGACGCGATCGTGCACGAGATCACGCTCAACGGCGAGCGCCTCGACGAGGCGTCGGTGTACCAGAACAGCCGGATCACGCTGAGCGACCTCCAGGCCGAGAACGTGCTGGTGGTCCGCGCCGACTGCACCTACTCCCACTCCGGCGAGGGGCTGCACCGGTTCGTCGACCCGGTCGACGCCCGGATCTACCTCTACACCCAGTTCGAGGTGCCGGACGCGCGGCGGGTGTTCACGACGTTCGAGCAGCCCGACCTGAAGTCGGTGTTCACCTGGACCGTCACGGCGCCGGCGGGTTGGAAGGTCGTGTCCAACGCCCCGACGCCGCAGCCGGAGGCGCTCGGCGACGAGAAGGAGCTGTGGAGCTTCCCGGAGTCGAAGCGGATGTCGACGTACGTCACCGCTCTCATCGCCGGCGAGTACCACGAGCACCTCGACAGCTACGAGGGCAAGAACGGCACGATCCCGCTCGGGCACTACTGCCGCCAGGCCCTGGTCGAGCACCTCGACACCGACGAGCTGCTGAAGATGACCCGGCAGGGCTTCGAGTTCTTCGAGGAGGCCTTCGACTTCCCCTATCCGTTCGAGAAGTACGACCAGCTGTACGTGCCGGAGTACAACGCCGGCGCCATGGAGAACGCCGGCGCGATCACGCTGCGCGACGAGTACCTGCCTCGCAGCCGGCAGGACGCCGCGTTCTACGAGTTCCGGTGCTCGGTGATCCTCCACGAGATGGCGCACATGTGGTTCGGCGACCTGGTGACCATGAAGTGGTGGGACGACCTGTGGCTGAACGAGTCGTTCGCCGAGTGGGCCTGCTACCACGCAGCCGTCGAGAACACCGAGTTCACCGAGTCGTGGACCGGGTTCACCAACGCCCGCAAGAACTGGGCGCTTCGTCAGGACCAGCTGCCGTCGACGCACCCGATCGCCGCTGACAACTACGACCTGCACGCGGTCGAGGTGAACTTCGACGGCATCACCTACGCCAAGGGCGCCTCCGTCCTCAAGCAGCTGGTCGCATGGGTCGGGCTCGAGCCCTTCCTGGTCGGGCTGCGGCAGTACTTCAAGGACCACGCGTACGCGAACTCGGAGTTCGTCGACCTGCTGACCGCCCTCGAGAATGCCTCGGGCCGTGAGCTCGATGCGTGGGCCAAGGAGTGGCTGCAGACCAGCGGGGTGAACACCCTGGTCCCCGAGTTCGAGCTCGCCGACGGCGGCACGTACGCGTCGTTCGGCGTGCGCCAGACCGGCGCAGGCGACAACGCGACCCTCCGACGCCACCGCCTCGGCCTCGGCCTGTACGACGAGGTCGGCGGCCGGCTGGTCCTGCGCCGCAACGTCGAGACCGACATCGCGGGTGATCTCACCGAGATCCCGGAGCTGGTCGGGGAGAAGCAGCCCGACCTGCTGCTGCTCAACGACGGCGACCTGACCTACGCCAAGATCCGGCTCGACGAGCGGTCGCTGGCGACCGTCGTCGGCGGGCTCCGTCTCCTCGACGACTCCCTGGCGCGCGCGCTGTGCTGGGGCGCGGCGTGGGACATGACCCGCGACGCGGAGATGACGGCGACCGACTTCGTCACCCTGGTGCTCGCCAACATCGCGACCGAGACCGACGCGTTCGGCGTCCGGGCGATCCCGAACTACGCCGCGGTGGCGGTCAACCTCTACGCCCACCCGTCGCGCCGCGAGGAGCTCCGGGCGCGCTGGGAGTCCGGCGTACGCGACCTCCTGCTCGCCGCCGAGCCCGGCAGCGACCACCAGCTCACGTTCGTCCGTGCCTACGCCGGCGCCGCGCACACCGACCGGGCGGTCGCCGACCTGCGTGGCCTGCTCGACGGCTCGATGACCATCGACGGCCTCGACGTCGACACCGACCTGCGCTGGACCCTGGTGATCGGGCTGGCGCGCGCCGGCGCGGCCGACGAGGCTCGGATCGACGAGGAGCTCGAGCGCGACCGCACCATCTCCGGTCAGGAGCGCGCTGCGGCCGCGCGGGCCTCGCGACCCGACGCCGACGCGAAGGCGCGGGCGTGGGCGGACCTCGTCGAGAACCCCGACACCCCCAACGAGACCCACCGCTCGATCGCCGCCAGCTTCATGCGGACCGGCCAGGAGGACCTGCTCGAGCCCTACCTCGAGAAGTACCTCGAGGCCGCCGACGACATCTGGGAGCGCCTCGGCACCCACATGGCGTCGAACACCCTCGAGGGCGCCTTCCCGATGCCGTTGGGCAGCCCGGCCCTCGTCGAGCGGCTCGACCGCTGGCTCGACGAGTCCCCCGCCAACCCGGCCGCGAAGCGCTACGTCCGCGAGGGGCGCGCCGACGTCGTCCGCGCCCTCGCCGCCCAAGCCAGGGACGACCGCTGACCTGCCGATTGCGGCACGTCGTACGGCGCTGACCCGGCGATTGCGACACGTCGTACGGCGCCGACCCGGCGATTGCGACACGTCGTACGGCGCCGACCCGGCGATTGCGACACGTCGTACGGCGCCGACCCGGCGATGGCGGCACGTCGTACGGCGCTGAGAAGTTGTCGATCGCCGGCTGAGCGCCCCCGCGCGTTGCCGAAACGCCAGGTCAGCGCCTCGGGGCGTTGCCGAAACGCCAGGTCAGCGCCTCGGGGCGTTGCCGAAACGCCAGGTCAGCGTCCCCGCGCGTCGCCGAAACGCCAGGTCAGCGTCCCCGCGCGTCGCCGCAACGCCAGGTCAGCGTCCCCGCGCGTCGCCGTCACGCCAGGTCAGACCTCGGCGTGGAGGGTGCGGGGGGCGCGGGACTGCATGGCGAGCATGCTGATGCCCCGTCGAAGGCCGCGGACCAGGTCGCCCGAGGCGAACTCGGTGCGCATGTCGAGGACGGCGAGGGCCACCTCGTGGTCGGTGAGGACGCGGCGTACCTCGCTGCCGGTGACGACCTCGAGCAGCCGGGCCGCTGGGTCGACCATGATCAGGATGCTGCGGGTCGGCGCGGACAGCGAGGCGTGAAGGCGCTCGGCGAACTCGCGGGCCTCACCCTCGGCCGCACCGACGAACACCGAGAACTCGAAGCGGGACACCTGCTCGGCCGCCCTGATCGACTGGTCGAGGGCCACGCGCTGCGCCGTCGTGAACTCGCGGGCCACCGCGATCACCAGGTGCCGGAGGCGCCGCCGGTGTCGCGGGCGTCCTCGGTCTCGTCCGCCTCACGGGCAGTGGCTGCGGGCTCGAGCTCGGCCGTCGCGCGGCGTCCGCCGAACCACTGGTCCTCGGTGTGGGCGCCCGCGGGAGCGACCGACTCACCGCGGATGATGCCGGGCAGGTAGATCGCGCCGACGATCACCAGCGTGATCAGCACCGGGATGCCGATGAACAGCATCAGGTCACGCAGGACCGGGACCGGGGCGGGGTGGCTCCAGCCGAGAGGGATGTCAGCGGCGGCGGGTCCGGCGTAGGCGGCCACGAGCACCGTGGCAGAGCCCACAACGAGCGCGGCCCGGCCCAGGGCACGAGGCTGGATGATCACGCGCATGAGGATACTGGACCCCGTGCCTGCGCTCTTCATGGGAATCGACCATTCGGACTGGTCCGCCCTCGGCAAGCTCGTGGCGGCGAAGTCCCTCGCCCTGATCACCATCGTGCTGATCGGGCTGGTGGCCCAGTTCGTGTTCCGCCGGCTGATCGACCGCTTGGTACGACGTGCCGAGGACGGCGTGCTCCCCGACCGCCTCGCGCAGGTCGGGATGGGTCGCGCCGCCGCGACGCCGCCGGCGGGCTCGACCCGGCGGGTGCAGCGGGCGAAGACCATGGGGTCCCTGCTGAAGAGCATCATGTCGGGCGTCATCGCGGCGATCGTGATCACGATGGCTCTCGCGGAGCTCGGCTTCGACATCGGCCCGGTGCTCGCCAGCGCGGGCATCATCGGCGTGGCGCTCGGCTTCGGCTCGCAGACCCTGGTCAAGGACTTCCTGTCCGGCATCTTCATGATCTTCGAGGACCAGTACGGCGTCGGCGACGTCGTCAACCTCGGCGAGGGACTGTCGGGCACGGTCGAGGCGGTGAGCCTGCGCGTGACACGCGTCCGCGACACCAACGGCACCGTCTGGTACGTCCGCAACGGCGAGCTCCTCCGCGTCGGCAACATGAGCCAGAACTGGGCGCGCACCGTGCTCGACGTCCAGGTCAGCTCTCGCGAGGACCTGACCCGGGTACGACGGGTGGTCCAGGAGGTCGCGAACGACCTCTGGCGCGACGACGAGTTCGACGGCGTGGTGATCGAGGAACCCGAGATCTGGGGCGTCGAGGCCGTCACCCCCGACGCGACCACGCTGCGACTCACGCTCAAGACCGCGCCGATGGAGCAGTGGCGGGTCGGGCGGGTGCTGCGTGAGCGGATCAAGGCGCGGTTCGACCACGAGGGCATCCAGGCGCCGTACCCGACCTCCGTGGTGATGAGCCAGGCCACCGGCGCCACCAACCCCGGTGCGGAACCGGCCGACGCGGAGCCGGCCGAGGCGTGACGGCCTACGCATGACGGCCCACACATGACGGCCCACACATGACGGCCGGTGCGACGTCGGGCGAGGTGGCCGGGGACAATGCCGGAGTGACCACCTTCTACGACGAGATCGGCGGCGAGGAGACCATCACCGCCATCGTCGCCGCCTTCTACCGCGGGGTGGCTCAGGACGAGGTCCTCCGCCCCCTCTACCCCGAAGCGGACCTCGGCCCGGCCGAGGAGCGCTTCCGGCTCTTCCTCATGCAGTACTGGGGCGGCCCCACGACGTACTCCGACCGGCGCGGCCACCCGCGGCTCCGGATGCGTCACGCGCCGTTCGCGGTCACCCCCGAGGCCAAGGACCACTGGCTCCGGCACTTCCGGGCCGCGCTCGACGAGGTCGGACTGCCGCCGGACCAGGATGCGCAGTTCTGGGAGTACGTGACCCACGCTGCCCAGTTCATGGTCAATTCTTTCCAGTGATGTAACGCACAGCCCTCCTCGCGACAGGTAACGGTCATCAGGGCGATCCCTACCCCCGAGGAGAAACGATGCTCACCACTCAGGTCCGTCGGATGATCGCGGTCGGCGGCTCCCTCGCCGTCGTGGCGGTCGGCGGAAGCTACGCCGCGGGCGCGTTCGCCCAGGGCGCCCACCACGGCCCGTCCACGTCGGTGAACCAACACCACAGCCAGGCACGTACTCACTCTCATGGGCAGTCCGCCAAGGGACACTCCGGCGCGTCCTCGTCCGACCCGTCGCAGGACCCCACCGAGGGCCCGACCGACGACCCGTCGGACGACCCCACCGAGGACCCGACCGACGACCCGACCGAGGACCCCACTGACGAGCCGACCGAAGACGCGGGCGACGACGACGGCGACAACCAGGGCCCGAGCGACAACTCCGGTCCCGGCAACTCCCACGACCAGGGCGACGACAACTCCGGTCCCGGCAACTCCCACGACCAGGGCGACGACAACTCCGGTCCCGGCAACTCCCACGACGACGGCGACGACCAGGGCGACGACCAGGGCGACGACCAGGGCGACGACCAGGGCGACGACAACGGTGTCGACCAGGGCGACGACCAGGGCGACGACAGCGGTCATGATGGTGGTGGCGACATCACCCACAACAGCTGATCCTGAAGGCTGGTGCCTCCGCGCCCTCGATCCCCCTGTAGGACGGCGGGGGCACCAGCCGGTCAGCCGAGAGGAAGGTGTCGTGTGACGCCCGGATCGCTCAGATCTGACATCCCGGTCCTTGCGCCCGACGAGGCATTCGTACGCCGGCTCGCGGAGCTGGCTAGGAGCTCCACCGCCTCGCCGGGCGTTGTCGTGCCCGCCTCCTTCGGCACTCCTGCCGCACGCGCCCTCGCTGCCGCCGCCGCCGTGGCGGCGATCACCGCCGGCGCCGCAGCAGCGGCCGATCAGCTGACCCACACGCACAACTCCCCCGCTCCTCCGCTCAGCACGCAGGTCACCGAGAAGCCTGCGCCCGCCTCGACAGACGCCTCGACCGACGCCTCGACCGACGCGGACGACCATCGCGACCAGGGCTCGAACCAGCAGGCCGACGACCCCGGCACCCCCGGCAACAGCGGGCCGCTGGGCGGCGTCCTGCTCGGCGACACCACCAAGACCGACGACCCGAGCGGACCCGGGCCTTCCGGCGACGACTCGGCCTCCGAGGACCACTCCGGCCCCGGCGGGGGGCACCACCAGGGCCCGGGCGACGACAGCACCGCTCACGAGACCGGGCACGGCGGTCCGGGCGGCGACCCCTCCGACACCGACGGGGACGGCGACCAGCACGGCGGCGACAGCACCGACGACCCCTCCGACACCGACACGGACAGCGGCGGCGGGCACTCGGGTCGCGACACAGGCGGCGGAGGCGCCGACGGGTCCGAGCGAGGATCCGGCACAGGTACGGGAGCCTCGTCCCGTCTCCTGACAGGGCCGGGCGATTAACACCGTTCTCACGGCTGACGACGAGACCATCTCGCGGGCCAAGGACGGCGACCACGAGGCGTGGCGCGCGTTGTACGTCGCGCACGCCGGCCGCTTGCTCGTCTGGCTCCGCACCCATCCCTCCGGCGACGCCGGCGTCGCCGCGGAGGACCTCGCCTCGGACACGTGGCTGACCGCGGCCTCGAAGATCGCGGACTTCCGCGGCTCCTCCTCCGACTTCGCCGGGTGGCTCTTCGGTATCGCCCGGCTCCAGGCCCGCAACGTCGAGCGACGCTCCGTGCGCCGGATGACCTCCCCCGCGGGTGCCGAGGCGATCGAGGTCACCCGTCGCTGGGAGGAGCCGGACGCCGGGAGCGGCCCCGAGTCCGACGGCTGGGTCACCTGGCTCCTGTCCCACCTGCCCGAGCGCGAGCGTCAGGTGGTGGCGTGCATCGACGTCGTGGGCCTCGACGTGGCCTCGACGGCCGCCGCGCTCGACATGAAGGCCACGGCGGTGCGGGTGGCCCGACACCGCGGACTACGCCGGCTGCGCTCCCTGGGCGTGGTCGTCAGTCCCTGACCCCTGCGACCCGCCGCCGCTCGAAGACCGCGCGGTGCTCGGGGATGAGCGGGAGCGGGCGGTCGTCCTCGTCGAGCGACACCTTGACCATGCGGCACCGCGCCATCACCCGGTCGCCGTCGCGGATCTCGGCCTCGAAGGCGACCGACGTGGTGCCGACGTCGGCCACGCGCGCCCACACGTCGTACGGCTCGGCGCGGAGGTTCATCTGGCCGAGGTAGTCGATCTCGGTGCGGGCGATCACCAGGTGCATGTGGCCGTCGACGGCGGCCTCGCGGAAGCAGTCGAGCATGAGGTTCACCGCCGTCTCCTGCACGAAGTCGAGGTAGCGGACGTTGTTCACGTGGCCGAGCAGGTCGATGTCGGAGAAGCGCACGCGCAGGCGCTCGCGCCAGGCACCGTCGGCCCAGGGGGCCGGACGCGGTGGGCGCGGCCGGTCTCCGAAGGGTGAGGGCTCCGGCCCGCGGAGCAGGCGGTCCCGCTCGTCGGTCGTCAGCCGGCGGGGACGCTCCGCCTCGAAGTCGTACGGCGTGAGCGTGGTCGTCGCGCGGGCGTGCACTACGGGTGGCGCGGCGTCGTCCTGGTCGGTGTAGAGCTCGTAGGCGAGCGTGAAGGAAGCGGCGCGCACCTCGGTGACCCACGACGCGACATGGAGCGGGAGGGCTGCGAGGGTCAGTGGGGCGAGGTACTCCACGGTGGTGCCGACCACCACCAGGCCCTCGCCGGGCCGGGCCGAGACGGCCGTGTCGTGGCGGCGGAGGAGATCCAGCCGGGCCTCTTGGAGATAGTCCACGAAGGCGACGTTGCTGACGGAACCGCCGGGGTGGAGGTCGGCCCGACGGACGGGGCACTCGTACACGTGGCGCACGCGTCGATCCTGCCAGCCCCTTCGGGCCCGGGGCTCAGTGGTGGAGCGAGAGGTGACCGTAGTAGGCGCGCAGGCTCTGGTGGCGGGTCAGGCGGAGGTGGCGGTTGCGGACGACCTCGGTCGCGACCACGCCGACTGAGAGGACCAAGGCGATCGCGGCGATCGCGAAGACGCCGATCAGGTACACGTTCATGGCAGTGGTGTCGAAGGACAGCATGTCCCTCTCCCTTCTACTTCTGTAGAATCTCTACGTATGTAGAAAGTACGCCGATGATCCCCTCCGCGCAAGTCGCCGGGTAGTCTCGCGCGTCACACCCACCGGGAGGACCCATGACCGCGCCCGCGAGCGAACCGCCGCGCAGCCCGCGCATGGAGCTCCTGCTGGCAGCCGCCCTCCACGTCGTCGCCGAGCAGGGCTTGCGCGGGCTCACCCACCGCGCCGTCGACCGCGAGGCGGGCCTGCCGGAGGGCAGCTGCTCGGCGTACCTCCGGACGCGCAAGTCCCTGGTCCTGGCGCTGACGGAGTACGTGGCCGGCGAGGTCACCGCCGACGTCCAGCGGCTGGCCGGCGACCTCGCCGGCTGTGCGCTCGCAGACGACCAGGCGATCGAGACGGTCACGGCGTTCTTCATGCGGTGGCTCGACGAGCGCGAGCTGCTCCTCGCCCGGCTGGAGCTGTCCCTGGAGTCGTCCCGGGACACCCAGCTGGCCGCACTGCTGGAGGGATGTCGGGTCGACCTGGTCGACCTGGTCGGCGGGATCCTCGCCGCGCGCGGGAAGGTGCACAGCAAGGCCCTGGCGCAGACGCTGCTGGCGGCCTTCGACGGCGTCCTGTTCGGCGCGCTGCCGCGTCCCCCCGAGGCGCGCCAACCGTTCGTCCGCCAGTCGATGGAGGTGCTGATGGGCGGACTAGGGTGAGTTCGCCCTCGCGTCCCGACCACGATCGGAGCTCCCCGTGCCCGAAGCCGTCATCGTCTCAGCCGCCCGCTCCCCCATCGGACGGGCCGGCCGGGGGTCGCTGAAGGATCTCCGCCCCGATGACCTGGTGGCCCAGATGATCCGCACCGCGCTCGACAAGATCCCGGCCCTGGACCCCCATACAGTCGACGACCTCTACCTCGGCTGCGGGCTCCCCGGCGGTGAGAGCGGCTTCAACATGGCCCGCATCGTCAACGTCATCAACGGCATGGACGACGTGCCGGGTGCCACGATCACCCGCTACTGCGCCTCGTCGGTGCAGACCACACGGATGGCCTTCCACGCGATCAAGGCCGGCGAGGGGCACGTGTTCCTGTCGGGCGGCGTGGAGACGGTCTCGCGCTTCGACAAGGGCAGCTCCGACTCGTGGCCGGACACCCGCAACGGCGCATTCGACGAGGCGGTCGCGCGCACGGCCGAGCGGGCCGAGCACGGCTCGGGCGGCGAGGCCTGGCACGACCCGCGCGGGGACGGCGTCCTGCCCGACGCCTACATGGCGATGGGTCAGACGGCCGAGAACGTCGCGACGCTGCGCGGCCTGACCCGCCTCGAGCTCGACGAGTTCGGCGTGCGGTCGCAGAACCTCGCCGAGAAGGCGCTGGCCGACGGCTTCTGGCAGCGGGAGATCACGCCCGTCACGACACCCGACGGCACGGTCGTGTCGGCCGACGACGGGCCGCGCGCCGGAGTGACCCTCGAGGCCGTCTCGCAGCTCAAGCCGGTCTTCCGCCCCGACGGCGTGGTCACGGCGGGCAACTGCTGCCCGCTCAACGACGGCGCGGCGGCGGTGGTGGTCATGTCCGACACGAGGGCAGCCGAGCTCGGCATCACGCCCCTGGCCCGGATCGTCGCGACCGGCGTCAGCGCGCTCTCGCCCGAGATCATGGGGCTCGGTCCGGTCGAGGCGACCAGGCGGGCCCTCGCCCACGCCGGCATGACCATCGGCGACATCGACCTGGTGGAGATCAACGAGGCGTTCGCGGCCCAGGTCGTGCCGTCCTACCAGGACCTCGGGATCGACCTCGACCGGCTCAACGTCAACGGTGGCGCCATCGCGGTCGGCCACCCCTTCGGGATGACCGGCGCGCGACTGCAGAACACGATGCTCAACTCCCTGGACTGGCATGACAAGTCCACGGGCCTGATCACCATGTGCGTGGGCGGCGGGCAGGGCATGGCGCTGATCCTGGAACGACTGGGCTGACGCCGGGTCTCCTGGCTGAGGCTCGGGCAGCGGCTGACCCGCCGACGGGCCTGGAGTCCACGGAATCCGAAGGCTTCTCGCTAGGCTTCCGTCATGTCCGAGCGACGGGGGACTCGCTGGCTCGACGCCGACCAGCAGGCGTCGTGGCGCGCGTTCGTGGTCGGCATGACGCTGCTCGTCGACCGGCTCGACGCGGACCTGCAGCACGACTTCGACCTCTCGCTGACCGAGTACGAGATCCTGGTGCGGCTCTCCGAGCGGCCCGACCGCCAGATGCGGATGGCCCAGCTCGCCGACGCCCTCGCCCACAGCCGGAGCCGGGTCACCCACACGGTGACGAGGATGGAGAAGGTCGGGCTGGTACGCCGTACGTCGTCGCCCGAGGACGGCCGCGGCATCGTGTGCCGCCTCACCGACCAGGGCCACGCGCTGCTGAGCGAGGCTGCCCACGTGCACGTCACCGGCGTTCGCGACTACCTCGTCGACCTGGTCAGCCCCGAGGACTTCGCGGCGCTGGGCCGGGTCATGAACGCTGTGTCCGACGGTCTGATCGCCTGTCACCCGGAGATGGACATCCGGCCGAACGGCTGACCCCACCCGCGGAGGTGGTCAGTGGTCAGTCGCGGGTGAGCCGACGATGCGTGACCCGGTGGGGACGGGCCGCCTCGAGGCCCAGCCGCTCGATCTTGTTCTCCTCGTAGGCGGCGAAGTTCCCCTCGAACCAGAACCACTTCGCCTCGTCCTCGTCGTCGCCCTCCCAGGCCAGGATGTGGGTGGCGATCCGGTCGAGGAACCAGCGGTCGTGGGAGGTGACCACGGCACAGCCGGGGAACTCCAACAACGCGTCCTCGAGCGACTGCAGCGTCTCGACGTCGAGGTCGTTGGTCGGCTCGTCGAGCATCAGCAGGTTGCCGCCCATCTTGAGCGTCAGCGCCAGGTTGAGGCGGTTGCGCTCACCACCGGACAGCACGCCGGCCCGCTTCTGCTGGTCGGGGCCCTTGAAGCCGAACGACGCGACGTAGGCGCGCGACGGCATCTCGAAGTTGGCGACCTTGATGAAGTCGAGGCCGTCGGAGACGACCTCCCAGACGTTCTTCTGGGGGTCGAGGCCTCCGCGACTCTGGTCGACGTAGGAGATCTTGACGGTCTGGCCGACGACCAGCTCGCCGTCGTCGGGCTTCTCCTCGCCGATGATCATCTTGAACAGCGTCGTCTTGCCCACGCCGTTGGGGCCGATCACGCCGACGATGCCGGCACGGGGCAGGGTGAAGGAGAGGTCGTGCATGAGCGCGCGACCGTCGAAGCCCTTGGCCAGGCCCTTCGCCTCCAGCACGATGTCGCCGAGCCGCGGACCGGCCGGGATGTTGATCTCGGCGGTGTCGATCTTGCGGTTGCGATCGGCCTCGGCCGCCATCTCCTCGTAGCGCGCCAGACGCGACTTGCTCTTGGCCTGGCGGGCCTTGGGGTTCGAGCGCACCCACTCCAGCTCGCGTTCGAGCATCTTCGCGCGCTTGGCGTCCTTCGCGCCCTCGATCTTGAGGCGCTCCTGCTTGGTCTCGAGGTACGTCGAGTAGTTGCCCTCGTAGGGGTGCGCCTTCCCGCGGTCGAGCTCGAGGATCCACTGGGCGACGTTGTCGAGGAAGTACCGGTCGTGGGTCACGGCCAGCACGCAGCCGGGGTACGACGCGAGGTGGCCCTCGAGCCACTGCACGGACTCGGCGTCGAGGTGGTTGGTCGGCTCGTCGAGCAGCAGCAGGTCGGGCTGCTGGAGCAGCAGCTTGCACAGCGCGACGCGGCGCCGCTCGCCTCCGGACAGGTGGTCCACGAGCTCGTCGGGCGGCGGGCAGCGCAGCGCGTCCATCGCCTGGTCGAGCCGTGCGTCGAGGTCCCACGCACCGGCGTGCTCGAGCTCGGTCGACAGGTCGCCGGTCTCCTTCATCAGCGCGGCCTCATCGGCGCCGGGCTCTGCCATCTCCATGTAGGCGGCCTCGAGCCGGGCCATCTTGGCCTTGATCTCGTGGACCGCCTCCTCGACGTTCTCGAGGACGGTCTTGCCCTCGGTCAGCGGCGGCTCCTGCTGGAGCATCCCGACCGTGGCCTCGGGGTCGATGATCGCATCGCCGTTGTTGGCGTGCTCGAGCCCGGCCATGATCTTGAGCAGCGTCGACTTGCCCGTGCCGTTGGGTCCGACCACGCCGATCTTGGCGCCGTGGAGGAACGACAAAGTGACGTTGTCGAGGACCACCTTGTCGCCGTGCGTCTTCCGCACGTTGCGCAGGGTGAAGACGTAGTCAGCCATGCCCAAAACCCTACGGGGAGATCGCCCGGAACGCCCGATCGTCGCGACCCTCCCCCACGCTCAGGCCGCCTGCACGCTCGTCTCCCCCTGCGACTCGACCGGCGAGGAGTCGTCCTCGGCAGGTGACGGTGTCGGCGCGACGCTGGGTTTGCGTCGCTCGAACGTGCTGGTGCCGCGGTTGAGGTCGTGACCGACGAACGCCGCCTCGACCTCGAAGGTGGTCACCTCGAGGCCGGCCTTGTTGGTCCAGACGTGGGCGCTGAGCTTGCCGTGCACCACGACCGGGTCGCCGCGGCGCAGGGACCGGTCGCAGTTCTCGGCGAGTGCCCTCCAGGCGTTCACGGCGTACCACTGGGTGTCGCCGTCCTCCCAGGTGTCGGTGCGCCGCTGGTAGCGACGCGGCGTGCTCGCGACGCGGAAGCTGGCCACCGGTACGCCGGCCGCCTCGCGGATCGTCACGTCACCACCCAGCCAGCCGGACAGGGTCACGAAGGTCTCGTTCATGGGTCTCCTCGGGGTCTCGTTGGAACGCCTACGAGCCTCGGGACGGGCACCGACAGTGCCGGGTGGTGCGCGGAGACCTTGTGGAGAAGCGGTGCCGGTCAGTCGGCTGTGCGCGACAGGCGGGTCACTTCAGCGCCCGGGTGAGGCCCTCGCGCACCGTGTTGTAGGCCGCCAGCTCGGCTCGCACCGGCGCCACCACCAGCTCGTCGGCCACCTCGGCGATCGCCGCGCGCAGCCGACGGTCGGCCGAGCGGGCCCGGGAGCGCGCGGTCGCCGAGACCAGCAGCCGGCACAGCAGCGACAGGACTATCCCGAGCACCACGCCGCCGAGGAGCATCACCGTCGGCACCGGGAAGCCGCCGATGTCGGGCGTCGACGGCTCGGAGACGCCGAGGTAGCGGTCGGTGGCCAGCACGCCGAGCCACACCGCGCCCGCCAGCGCGGCGAGCAGCAGCAGCCATTGGAGCACCCGCACCAGCCCGGCCCACACGGGGATCCCATCGGCGTTGAGCTCGGTGGCGCTCAGAGCGGAATCGAGCCGGTCGTTGAGGTCGGGCAGCCGCGAGACGGACGCACGGCGTACCGACTCCGCCCAGGGTCGCGTCAGCGGCGCGGAGACCGTGTCGGCGACCGCCCGCACCTCGCTGTCCACGGCGGCCCGCTGCACCTTCGTGGCGGCGGGCACCGAGGTGCGCCCGCGGCCGGTGAACTGCTTGCCGTCCTTGCCGAGGTCGAGGTGGAGACGCTTGAGGGGGTCGGGGCGCAGGCGCGACAGCCACGCGGTGACCGGCCAACCGGTCGCCCGGTTGGCGCGCATCCGGGTCGCGGACCCGACGGCCTCGACGACGGTCGGCACGCCCGCCGCGGAGGCGAGCGCGTCGTCGAGCGCGGCGATCCGCTCCCTCGACAGCTCCGGATGTGCGCTGGTACCACTGGCCTCCTGCAGCCGACGGGCGGCGCTGCGCACGTCGGCCTCGAGGCGGGCCCGGGTGACCTTCTTGGCCTTGACCCGACGGGCGATCTCGTCGCGCAGCTCGTCGATGCCCTCGCCGGTCCTGGCACTCGCCGCCAGCACCGGCACGCCGGACAGGCCGTCGGCGTCCACCAGGCGGCGGACATCGACCATCATCGAGTCGCGCCGGTCGATCGGCACCTCGTCGATGTGGTTGAGCACGACCAGCATCACGTCCTTGTGGGTGGACAGCGGTGCGAGGTAGCGGTCGTGGACGGCTGCGTCGGCGTACTTCTGGGGGTCGAGGACCCACACCATCAGGTCGGCGAGCTCGATGAGGCGGTCCACCTCGAGGTGGTGGGAGACCTCGGTGGAGTCGTGGTCGGGCAGGTCGAGCAGGACGACGCCCTGGAGCGCACTGTCCTCCTTGCCGAGGTCGAGCAACGAGTCGCGCATCACCTGATGGCGGGGGGCGATGCCGAGGTACTCCAGCAGCTCGGTGGCTCCCTCCTTGCCCCACACGCAGGCCGTCGCCCACGAGGTCGTCGGACGACGCACGCCGACCGAGGAGAGCTCGACGCCCGCCAGGGCGTTGAACGTCGACGACTTGCCGGAGCCGGTCGCCCCGGCCAGCGCTACGACGGTGTGGTCGGCGGCGAGCCCGAGCCGGGTCGCGACCCGGACCGCGGCGGCCTCGGCCTCGTCGACCACGTGGTCGTCGAGGCGGCCTCGCGCGGCCTCGGAGGCCTGTCGGAGGCCCTCGATCCGGTCACCGAGGTCCGAGCCCCGAGAGACGAGCCTCTTGGCCCCTTCGAGCAACGACGACATCTTCTCCCTTTGAACGGCCCCCAGCGGCGGACAAGGTACGAGCCTAGTGGGAGTGACGCGGTGTCCCGTTGGGCCCTCGCATCGCCGCCTCTCGCGGCGCGACGTTCGGCCCCTCACCGGGCTGCAGGTTCGGGCGACTCGGTGGGCGGGAGGGAACCTAGTGGGAGTGCGTCCCCGCCCGTCCGGAGTCGGCGTAGCGCAGGTCGTCGATGGCGCGGGAGGCGTTGCGGACCCGGTCGGCCGAGGCCGGGTCGATGCCGAGGCTGACCAGGAGGTCGAGGTAGCGCGCCCGCTCCTCCTCGAGCAGAGCCCGGATCCGCACCTCGAGCTTGCGCCTGGCCCGCTCCGACAGCGTGCGCACGGCCTGGTCGCCGAAGACGGCCTCGAGCAGCTTCTGGCCGAGGACGGCGCCGCCGCCGGCGATGCCGACCTCCGCCCCCGTGAGCCCGGCCGTCTGGGAGAAGACCACGATCATCAGGGCGACCGACAGCCCGTTCACGCCGTAGGCGAGGAAGCGAGCCGTGCTGCGCTTGTCGGCGCCCTCGGTGCGGACCATCTCGAGCACGTCCTGCTGCCACTCGCGTACGGCGCGCTCCGCCTTGCGCCGCAGCCCTCGGCTCGCGCGGCCGAGGTCCTCGCCCACGTCTGCGAGCAGCTGGTGGCCCGGCGCCAGGCTCTGCCACGACGCCTCGGCCCGCTCGGCCGCCGCCTCGGCGTGCTCGATGATCAGGGTCTCGAGGCTCGACTCGACGGCGACGCTGACCCGCTCGGCCTGCACCGGCTTGCCCTTGATCGCGTTGACCATCCGGTCGCGCAACCAGCCGACCTTGGCCTCCAGGCTCTTGAGCAGCTCGCCGGTGCCGACGAACTCCTGCCAGCGCACCATCACCTCACCGCGCAGGAGGGTGCCGTCGGCCGATGCCTCCAGCACCTTGCGGAGCTCCTCGTCGTACGCAGCGTCGGCGCTGTCGCGGAGCCGCTCGACGGCGGTGGCCTGCTCGAGGCAGGCGTCGGCCACGGTGTGGGCGCGTCTGGTGAGCGAGCGAATCGCGCCCTCGATGGTCTGCTTCACCATCGCGTCGCGGGCGCCCTCGTCGGCGCCGAGCTCGGTCAGCCACCGGCGGATCTCCGCCACCTCGCGGGGCGGCAGCAGTCCGGCGTCGGTGAGGGTCGCCTCGTTCACGGTGAACAGCGGCGAGTCCTTGAGCCCGCGCGCCGCGAGCATCCGGGCGAGGTGGGACGCGACCGTCCCGACCGCGTCGGGCGGCGTGCGGTCGAGCACGATCGCGACCGCGGCCGACCGCTCCGCGGCCTGTCGCAGGAAGTCCCACGGCACCTGGTCGGCGTACCGCGCCGCGGAGGTGACGAACAGCCAGAGGTCGGCGGCGGCGAGGAGCTGGGCCGCGAGGTGACGGTTGCTCTCCTCGACCGAGTCGATGTCGGGTGCGTCGAGGATCGCCAGCCCCTGGGGTACGACGTCGAGCGCGACGAGCTGGAGGGCCTGCGGGTCGTGGGTCGGGTGGTGGACCCGCTCGAGCTCCGGGAGCAGTCGGTCGGCACCGAACCAGTCGGCGTCGGCCGGGTTGTGCACCAGCACCGGTGAGCGGGTGGTGGGCCTGAGGACGCCGGACTCGGTGACGACCCCTCCGACCAGCGAGTTGACCAGGGTCGACTTGCCGGCGCCGGTCGAGCCGCCGACCACCGCGAGCAGCGGAGCCTCGAGCGTGACGATGCGCGGGATGACGTAGTCCTCGAGCTGGTCGACCATCTCGGTGCGCGCCAGACGGTTGGCCTCGACGCCGGGCAGCTCGAGCGGCAGGACGGCACCCTGCAGCGCCGCGCGCAGGCGCACGAGCGCGGTGACCATCTGCGCACCACTCGTGGTGTCGGTCATCGGATGGGTACCACCTGTCCCGGGAACGCGATCGACGGTCGGAGCTCACTGATGCGTGCAACGTAGTCGTGACCCCGGGCCGCGAAGTCCGGCGGGGGTACGCCGCGCAGGTAGCGGCTGTGCAGGAAGCCGAGCTCGATGACGGCCTGCTGGTAGTCACGCATGGCCCGCTCGGCATCCGGCCCGCCGGTCGCGCGGGCGTAGGCACGCGCCCGGCGCCGCGCCGTCAGGTCGACCACCCACCCGATGTCGGTGGCCGGGAGCAGCCCCCGGCGGGCGGCGTCGTCGAGCGCTCCGGCGAGCATCCGCCCTTCCGAACGACGTACCCAGACTGCCAGCCCGACGCCGGTCAGGAAGATCGGGGCCATCAGGATCAGGTACACCGTGACGAAGTTGCCCGGCCCGTAGACCGTCGCGGTGTTCCAGATCGCGTGCAGCAGCACCGCCCCTGCGAACCCGGCGAGCGGGGCGAGAATGCGCACCGAACGGCGTCGCGACACCACCGCGATGCCGACCCCGATGCCCGTGCACGCCGTGAACAGCGGATGCGCGAACGGGCTGGCCAGGCACCGCAGCACGAACGTGGCGGACAGCGCGTCGACGCCGCCGGGGCCGAGGTTGTCGGAGCCGTCGTAGGCGCTGGCGAGATAGAGGATGTTCTCGGTGAAGGCGAAGCCGACGCCGACCATCCCGGCGTACACGATGCCGTCGAGGACGCCGTCGAGCTCCGAGCGCCGCCACCACAGCAGCAGGAACAGGAAGAGCCCCTTGCTCGCCTCCTCCGCCACCGGGGCGCCGATCTCGAGCATCCGGTGGTCGGAGATCCCGCCGACGAAGCCGCCGACGCCCTCGAGGAACAACGAGATCGCGGTGGCGACGAAGACGCCCCACAGCAGGCCACCGGCGAGCAGGCGTCGGGGCTCGGGCTCGTAGCGGTCGAGCCAGAGGAAGCAGGCCACGAGCGGGACCACCGGGAGCGCGGCGAGCAGCACGCCGAGGACGGTCGCGCGAGGGGCACCGGCCATCGAGACGACGATCATCATCGGCACGGCGCAGAGGAGCACGAGAGCCGTCACCACGACCGTGAAGACGGCACTCTCGCGGCGGGCACCGGCCATGCGGGGAGCCTACCGAAGCACCGCCATTTCGCTTCGCTCCCGCCCGCGAGGCGGGCGTAGGCTGCGTGGCGTGAGCGAACAGACCCCGGACGTCACCACCGACCAGACCAGCGAGACCCAGCTGCACACCGAGTCGCACGACCCGGCCGTGCCGGCGGCGTACTCCGCCTTCATGCGGCAGGGCTGGGGCGACCGTGAGCTGGACCTCCCGGCCCACCCGATCGCGCCGTACGCCGCGGCCCGCCGTCAGCGGCTCGCCGAGGCGTTCCCGGGCGAGCGTCTGGTGCTGCCGGCCGGCGGCTTCAAGGTGCGGTCCTACGACACCGACTACCGGTTCCGCCCCGACACCGCCCACACCTACTTCTGCGGCAACCAGACCAGCGACGCAGTGCTCGTCGTCGACGGCGGCGAGAGCGTGCTCTACGCGCGGCCGCGCTCGGAGCGGAACACCGACGAGTTCTTCCGCGATCGGCAGTACGGCGAGCTGTGGGTCGGCCGCCGGCCGTCGCTGAAGGAGATCTCCGACTCCCTCGGCCTCGAGGTGCGGCACATCGACCGGCTCGAGTCCGACCTCGCCGGTGGCGGCAAGGCCCGCGTCCACCGGGGTGTCTCCGAGTCCGTCGACCGACTCGTCGCCGCGGACGACAGCCGCGACTCCGACTTCGCCCGGGTCGCCTCCGAGATGCGGCTGGTCAAGGACGACTGGGAGGTCGCCGAGCTCCAGACCGCCTGCGACATCACGACCCTCGGCTTCACCGACTCCGTCGCCGAGTGGGACCGGGTGCTCGAGTTCGGGGAGCGCTGGGTGGAGGGCACGTTCTTCCGCCGGGCGCGGGCGATGGGCAACGACATCGGCTACGACTCGATCGTCGGCGGCGGCGCCCACGCGACAACGCTGCACTGGATCGACAACACCGGGCCGATCACCCCCGGTGAGCTCGTGCTGCTCGACATGGGCGTCGAGGGTCACAACCTCTACACCGCCGACGTCACGCGCACCCTGCCGATCGACGGCACGTTCACGCAGCTCCAGCGCGAGCTGTACGACCTCGTGTACGCCGCGCAGCAGGCCGGGATCGACGCGGTGCGCCCCGGCGCCGCGTTCACCGACCCCCACAACGCCGCGATGGTGGTGCTCGCGCACGGTCTCGACTCGCTGAAGCTCCTTCCGGTGTCGGCCGACGAGGCCCTCGACCCCGAGTCGAAGGTCTACGCCCGCTGGACGCTGCACGGGGTCAGCCACATGCTCGGCATGGACGTGCACGATTGCGGCCAGGCCTCCCCCGAGGCCTACAACAAGGGCACCCTCGCCGAGGGCATGGTCCTCACCGTCGAGCCGGGCCTCTACTTCCAGTCCGACGACCTGCTGGTGCCGGAGGAGATGCGCGGCATCGGAATCCGGATCGAGGACGACATCCTCGTCACGGCCGACGGCTCGCGGAACCTCTCGGCCTCGCTGCCCCGCACGTCGTCCGACGTCGAGGAGTGGATGGCATCGACCCGCAGCTGACCCGTCGTACGACGGGCCAGCTGCGCTTGATGCGGATCAGGGCGTCGTGAGGAACACCCCGCTGGGCTCGAAGTCGAACACGAAGCTGTTGAACACGAACTTGTCGACCGCCCCCGTGGTCGCAGCAATGCCCGAACCGAGGCTGAAGTAGACGCCGGTGCTGATCGCGGGTGGCGCGGTGTCCGGATCCCCGCTCGCGTCCAATCTGTCCCTGACCTCAGTCAGGGTGCACAGGCCAGCCGGGGTGTTCACGCACCCGGTCGCCGTCGCGGCGTCGCCTGACAGGTACCAGTTGTTGTCGTTCTGAATGTTCGCATGCGTGACCCAGCCCGTGGCCCCAGGGTCCGGCTCGTAGGTCAGCGTGCTGAACTCGAACACCCCACCGAACGTCGCGTCGTTGACCAGGTGCGGGTTGATCTCGATGCGGAGCGAGGGCCGGACCGCCGGAACGGCGTCGGGGTTGTACGACGCGTAGCCAAGGCCGGTGATGCCGGACAACGGGACGCCTGCGAAGTCGATCGAGTCCCCGAAGGCCGCCCGGTCGGGAGTCCCGGTGACGCTCAGGTGCAGGCTGCCGCTGCCCATGGGCGGCGTACCCGGCCCGGTCGCCAGGGTGCTTCGGGCTGCCCCAACTTGGTTGCGGATCATGGGCCCCCACAGCGTCTGCGGGAAGGCGACCGCTCCCGGCGCGAGCTTGTTGGCCGTCACGGATCCGTCGGCCAGGTCGTGGGTGCCGACCGAGCCGTCCTTGATCTTGGACGAGTCGACGGCGTTCGCCTTGAGCTTGTGGTGGCCGACGGCACCAGTTTTGATCTTGTCGGTGCCGACGGCGTCCGCCTTGAGCTTGTCGATGCTCACAGCGCCGTTCTTGAGGTCCTGCGTGGTGAGCGTGCCGTTCTTGATGTCGCTCGTCGTCAACGAGCCGTCCTTGACGTCCTTGCCGGTGATGAGCTGCGCGGCCACGGCACCGCTGCTCACCCCGATGACCAGCAACGTCGCCGACAGGACGATCGTGGGGAGCTTGAATCGGTTGATCTGCATGGCGCCCTCCAAGGGGAGCGATCACCCGACACCCTGACGGGCGAACCTCTTCACCCTAGGCGCGTGTGCGTGCCATGACCACCGTTGCGAGGGGCTTGCGCAAGTCAGCCGCGCAGCGCCGGGAGCAGCTCGCGCTCGGCGACCTGCAGGAAGTCGTGCTGCGACTCGTCGCCGATCTGCACGAGGGCGAGGTCGGTGAAGCCGGCGTCCTCGAACTCGCGCACCGCCTTGACGATCGCGTCCAGATCGGGGCCACACGGGATCGAGTCGGCGACGTCATCCGGCGTGACGAACTGAGAGGCCCCGGCGAATCCCGCCGGGCCGGGCAGCTCGGCGTTCACCTTCCAGCCGCCGCCGAACCAGCGGAACAGCTCGTGGGCCCGGGCGATGCTGGCGTCGCGGTCGGTGCCCCAGCAGATCGGCAGCTGGCCGATCTTGCGCGAGTGCGACTTGTCGTGGGCGCTGTCCCACTGATGCACCAGCTCGGCCTTGGGCTCGACGGCGATCAGGTGGTCGGCCAGCGGGGCGAAGGTCTCGATCGATTGCTGCCCCGACACCGCGACCCCGATCGGCACCGGGTTCTGCGGCAGGTCCCACACCTTGGCCGAGTCGACCCGGTAGTGGTCGCCGGCGAAGTCGACGTAGCCGCCGTCGAAGAGTGAGTTGATGATCGTCAGCGCCTCCTCGAGCATCTCGTGCCGCACGTTGACCGGCGGCCAGCCGCGGCCCACGACGTGCTCGTTGAGGTTCTCCCCCGCCCCGAGGCCGAGCGTGAACCGCCCGTCGCTGAGCAGGTCGACGGTCGCGGCCTTCTGCGCGACGACCGCTGGGTGGTAGCGCATCAGGGGGCAGGTGACGTAGGTCATCAGCTCGACCTTCTCGGTCACCTGGGTCACCGCCCCGAGCACGCTCCAGGCGTACGGCGAGTGGCCCATCTCGTCGAGCCAGGGGAAGAAGTGGTCGCTGATCACCTCGAAGTCGAACCCCGCCCGTTCGGCGCCCGCGGCGTGCACCACCAGCTCGCGAGGTCCGGACTGCTCCGACATCAACGTGTACCCGAGTCTCATGCCCGCGCCGTACCCATCGTGAGCCGATGCATGACGACCTACCAACCGCCGACGCTCGCGCTCCTCGTCCTGCGGCGTCGGGCTCGCCTCGGATCCACGCGGCCGCTTGGCGCACTCCACGGGCAGGTCGTCAAGCGGCGCCCACGCAGTTGCCCCACAATGGTCCCCGGCCCCTGTAGCTCAGCTGGATAGAGCAAGAGCCTTCTAATCTCTAGGTCGCAGGTTCGAGTCCTGCCGGGGGCGCCCGACCAAAAGCACCTCTGAGCTGCACCGATGCCGGTTTGAGCCTCGCACCGTTCGGGCTGCATGCCACCTGCGTGCCACGAGTCGAAGGCACCTTCGTGACCGCTCCCCGAACACGGCTGCCGTTGATGGCACCCGAGTGAGTGCGAGCTGCACGTCTCTGCTCGGGTACCGGCTCTGGTCATCCGGCTGCAAGCGCGGTTGCAGCGGCATTGAAGTAACGACCGAGCGTCGCGTGGGTCCCGATCTGAAGTCACGAGGACCATCAAGGTGACTCACTGACCCGTAGCATCCGTCACCGTGACTGAGCCAGGAAAGGTGCCCGCGTCGCCAGAAGAGGGCCTCGGGGATCGGGGCGTCACGCCACGCGTGGACCGAACAGGGATCGTCCGATGCGATGGTGGCGCGGGTCGGCGGCGTCCAGTCGTTCGCTGCGGAGACGATCGACAGACGCGTCGTCGAAGGCGGGCAAATCGCCCAGTACTCGGCTGAGCAGTAGGTCTGCAAGTGCCGGGTTCCGGATCAGTACTGGGCCGTGCAGGTAGGTCGCCAGGATGTTTCCCTGGATGGCCCCTTCGGACCGGTGGTCGCCATTGCCGACACCGGTGATGACCCGGGCGAGCGGCCGCGCCTCGGGGCCGATCACGGCGGTGCCCGCGTGGTTCTCGAAGCCGGTGAGCATCGGCACCCCAGGCAAACCCTGTGGTTCGGCCACCACCTCGCCTACGGCACGGTCGGCGAGTCGTCCACAGGTGACATCGAGGAGCCCCAGCCCGCGCTGCGGACGCTCCCTCGCGTCATCGAACCGGTGCGCCAGCAGTTGGAGCCCGGCACAGACAGCCAGGCAGGGGCGCGATCCAAGCACCCAGCCCGCTCGAGGTTCGGCGAGCAGGGAACGTGCGGCCAGGATCTGTGCGGAGTCCTCGCCACCTCCGAGCAGATAGATGTCACCGTGGCTCGGAAGGGCGTCATCGATCCCTACGTCGATGATCCGGCCGACGACACCACGGGCGCCGGCACGGTGCGCCAGGGCCAACGCGTTTCCACGGTCTCCGTAGGTGCCGAGCAGATCCGGATAGACGTGGACGATGCCGATCTCGTCACGCACGACGCACCTCCATGACGGCGCGGCGGAAGGCCGTGTAGTTCCCCACGACGTCGACGGGACCGGCTGGCAACAACTCAAAGGCTGCGACGAGTGAGCCGGGCACGTGGGTGGCTGCGACTCCGTCGTGCTGGAGGCGAATGAGGAGGTCCGTGGCTCGACGTCCCTGCACGAGGACGGTGCGTCCGCCGAGCGCTGTGAAGGACACGTCGTAGATCCATGAGGTGTCGCGACCGTCGACCCCCTCGGCATTGAGGATCAACACCAGCGGATGGGAGTCCGCCCCGATCAGGTCCAGCAGCTCGAGCCACCCGGCCGGATTCTTGGCAAGCATGACTCGCACGTCATGACCGAGCAGGTGGGTGTGTTCGAAGCGCCCCGCGACCGACTGGACGGTCCGCAGCCGGGCGACGGCGTCGCCCGTCGAGACGGACTGCACGTGGTGTGCGGCGGCCACGGCGAACGCGGCGTTCGCGAGGTTGAAGTGTCCAGGCAGTCCCAGCACGAGCGGGATGGCACTGCCGGCCGTGCGCAGCACGTCGCCATCGAGCCACCAGTCGGGCTCCGGTCTGCTGAGCTCGCAGGAGCGGCACCTCCAGTCGGAACCCTTCCGTAGGCAGCGATCGCCGCATGCCGGGCACACCCATGAGTCGTTCGCCCACGCGGCGCCAACAGCCACCCAGACCTGCCGGCGCGCTGCGAGTGCTGACCACACGACGGCAGGGTCGTCGACGTTGGCGATCACGAGCGGAACATCGGCCAGCTTCCTGCGCCAGGCCGAGGACACCGCGCCCACCTCGTGGTGACGGGTGAGCTGATCGCGCGAGAGGTTGGTGAGGACTACGGCGCGCGGCGTGGTCTGCTCGACCGCCCACGGAAGCCAGTCCTCGTCCACCTCCAGCACCACCTGGCGTGCGCTGCTGGACCCGAGGACACCGGCCACTGCGACCGCCGTGTTGGCGCCGTCTCGATTGGTTGCCACGAGTGCGCTGTGACCGAGCGCTGCGACGGTGAGGGCCGTCGTCGTGCTCTTCCCGTTGGTTCCGCTGACCAGCACGATGCTGCGACCTCGGCTCAGCTCAGCAACGGCGTCGGGGTGAATCGTCAACAGGACCCTGCCCCCGATCACCAGACCTGATCCGCCACGCAACCGGCGTGAGAGCGCCCCGGCTGCCAGCCCGGCTTGTCTGGCCAATGCCGTTCGGCAGCGCAGCAGCAGCCGCGACGGAGCATGGTGCATGAGCCCAGTGGTAGCCGCCGGATCCTGCCTCCTGCCTGACCGGATCGCTGTCAACGGAAAGTCACCTCGATCACCCGATCCGTGACGGATGGTGTCTCCCCACCGGGCAGCCAGACGTGTCGCCGGTACGACGCGACGGCGGCGTCGCTGACCGGAGCGGGCAGGCGACCGGCATCTCGGAAGCGATGCCTCGTTGGGTCGTGCCACGACATTCGCCCGGTCTGCTGCTGAGGGGAGGTCCGTCCTCCCATCACCAGGATCCGGTCACCGACGGTGACCGCCATGGCGTGACCGAGCGGCAGCGGAAGATGCCCGGCGGGTCGCGTGTGACCGGTAGCGAGGTCAACTTCTTGCACCGTGCCGAGTTCCTGGCCGGCAACCTCTCCGCCGAAGACGTACACGTCGGCGTGGAGCCGTGCCGTGGCGGCATACCGGACACCTTGGAGCAGCGTAGCGACGGGGCGTGGAGCCGCCGTGCGTGAGAGCCGGAGCACGGTCCTGGGGACGGTGGTGCCGTCGTAGCCCCCGATGACGTAGGCGGCGCCCCGCCACTCCGCCACCGCCAGGTCGGACCGCGTGGTGGGCAGGTTCCCCACTGGGCGCCAGCGACTGCGCACCCGGTACTGCACGACCGACTGCTCGGTGGCGTTTCCGCCGCCCACCACGGTGGGCGCCCCGGCGACCACGACTCCGGCAGTGTCGTGGACCGGGACGGCCAACGGGGGAAGCTCTGCCACGCGGCCCGACGGTAGGTCGATGCCCAACACGCGGTTCGTCGACTGGTCACCGTCGAGGAGTCCGACGGCGAGGGTCGCGAACGCACCTCCTGTCCGCAGCCTGTCCGGCGAGCCCGGGCTGACCGCACCCGAACCTCGTGCCGCCATACAGGCAGCATGCGCGCGTCCGCCTGCTACGCACCTGACCATTGGGTTGTACGCCGCTACCGGCGCCGCGCCTCGTGCGGTGGACCGGATGCGCCTTTCGGGCGTCACGACTCACCGCTGCTGACGGTCGTCGCCGACGTGACCGACCTCGGTCGGGTCGTCGCCGCCCGTGCCGCCGCGGCGCTGCTGCGGACGGCCGGCGGACCCGGCTGGAAGCGACTCAAGGCGTGCCCCGGCCCGGACTGCGGCTGGGTGTTCGCCGACCGCTCCCGCAACGGCTCGCGACGGTGGTGCCAGATGAGCGAGTGCGGGAACCGGGCGAAGGGTGCCGCCTTCCGCGAGCGCGCCAGGTCGGGTGCCTGAGGGTCTCACCTGCGGACGCACCCGTGGGTCGGGGACCGCCCGCGGCACGGCGTGCTCGCCGATTTCAGGGAGGCGGCGCCCGTCCGGCATGCCTAGAGTGGAGATGCCTGTCGGGAACCCCACTCCCAAGGGCGAAGTCGGCGCTGAACCCCATGTCAACGTCGGCGGGCGACCGCCCGTACTGCCTCACGGCGTACGGGCGGTCCGTTCGTTCGGCCCTCCTCCTAGGCTGGGCGGGCCATGACCGCCCCTCTCGAGCTGACCGCCGCCGCGGCCCTGTTCGACATGGACGGCACGCT
Source organism: uncultured Actinomycetota bacterium (assembly GCA_963794355.1). Taxonomy (GTDB): domain Bacteria; phylum Actinomycetota; class Actinomycetes; order Propionibacteriales; family Nocardioidaceae; genus Nocardioides. Next base: position 609,234 of record CAWCDN010000016.1, on the reverse strand, counting down.
GGTCGACTCGACCGCCGTGGTCGAGATGCTCTGGGAGAGGTTCTGCGCGGAGCACGGGGTGGACGTCGGCGAGCTGCTCGCGTTCTCCCACGGGCGACGTACGCCGGACATCGTCCGCCGCTTCCTCCCGGCCGCCTCCGCGAGCGAGCTCGAGGCCGTGGTCGCCGAGCTCGAGGCTCGCGAGCTCGCCGTCGAGGAGGGCATCGTCGAGATCCAGGGCGCAGCCGACCTGCTCGCGACGCTGCCCGTGCCGTGGGCGCTGGTCACCTCGGCGCCGCGCGAGCTGGCTGTACGACGGATGGTCGCCGCCGGTCTCGGCGTGCCGAGCGTGCTCGTGCCGGCCGACGAGGTGTCGCAGGGCAAACCGGCCCCCGACGGCTACCTGCGCGCCGCTTCCCTCCTCGGCGTCGACCCGGCCGACTGCGTCGCGCTCGAGGACGCCGAGCCCGGGGTCCGGTCGGCGCTCGACTCCGGCGCCCGGGTCGTGGTCGTCGGCGGACTCGACACCCCGATCACCCGCGGGCTCGACCGGGTGTCCGATCTCCGCGGTCTGCGGATCCACCGGCTGCCCTGAGCCCGAGCGGTGACCCTGCCACCGAACCATTCCTCGAAACGGTGGCGCATCCACCGCTCTCGTCGCCACGCCCGACCGCACTCCCACGACGACACGCCGCCCCGCGTCCCGGGATCTCGCGGCGTCGCACGGTCCAATGATCTTGGCCCGGCGACGTATGAGATCGCCGGGCCTGATGCATTTCCGGCCACGCAGAGGCGACCTCGGGCCGCCGTCCTACCAGCCGGAGCCCACGATGCTCGTCGGCACGAGGGTCAGCACGAGCCGGTGCTCGGCGACCATGGCGGCGAAGAACTCGTCGGGGTCGGAGTGGGTCTCCCCGGTGATCGACTCGTAGACGTCGAGCAGGGCCCGACCGGCCTCGTCGCCGGGCGTCGTGGTGACGTCGCCGAGCGTGGCCGTGCAGGAGACCGAGGCGTAGGACCAGAAGTCGTCGCCTACCACGTGCACGATCGCGCGCGGGTCGCGGGCGAGGTTGCGCGTCTTCGCCCGGTCGGCGGTCACCGACACCCGGAACGACGCGCCGTCGAAGGCGGTCAGCACGTTGGACGACTGCGGGGAGCCGTCGGCGCGCGTGGTGATCAGGACGGCGCGGGTGCGGCCGGTCAGCCAGTCGCGGGCGGCATCGGTCAGGTCAGCCATCGGGGTTCCTCCGTCGTGGTCGGGTCCAGCCTGTCAGCGTCCGCAGTACTCGTCGATCTCGGACAGGATCGACACCTTGAGGTCGTCGTCGGCGAACGACGCGCGGACGGCGGCGCGCGCCAGGTCGGCCACCTGCCCGGTGTCGAGGTCGAGCAACCGCGCCGCCACGTCGTACTCCTGGTTGAGGCTGGTGCCGAACATCGACGGGTCGTCGGAGTTGACGGTGATCGTCACGCCGGCGTCGCGGAAGGCCTTGATCGGGTGCTCCTCGAGGCTCGCCACGGCCCGGGTGGCGATGTTGGACGACGGGCACACCTCGAGCGGGATGCCGGTCTCGGCCAGGTGGTCGAGCAGCCTCGGGTCCGCCGCCGCAGAGGTGCCGTGGCCGATCCGCTCGGCGCCGAGCAGGCGCAGGGAGTCCCAGATCGTCTCGGGTCCCGTGGTCTCGCCGGCGTGGGGGACGCTGTGGAGCCCGGCCTGGCGGGCGTGGTCGAAGTGTGGCTGGAACTGCCCGCGCGGCACGCCCGCCTCGGGACCGCCGAGACCGAAGCCGACGAGGGCGTCGGTGCGGTTGTTGAGCGCGAACGACAGGGTCGCGTCGGCGGCCGGTAGGCCACTCTCGCCGGGGATGTCGTAGATCCACCGCAGGACGATCCCGAAGTCGCGCTCGGCGGCGATGCGAGCGTCCTCGATCGCCTCGGTGTAGACCTCGATCGGCATGCCGCGCTCGGAGTCGTGCGGCAGCACCGAGGTGTACGGCGTGCACGTGAGCTCGGCGTACCGCACCTGCTGGCGGGTCGCGAGCTCGCGGGCGACCTCGTAGGTCAGGTAGCGGACGTCGTCCTCGGTGCGGATCAGGTCGACCACGGCGAGGTAGACCTCGACGAAGTGGGCGAAGTCGCGGAACTCGAAGAACCGGCGCAGCTCGTCGAGATCCACGGGCACCACGCCGGGGTGACGCATCGCCAGCTCCGAGACGATCGCGGGAGAGGCCGATCCAACGTGGTGGACGTGCAGCTCGACCTTGGGCAGACCGGCGATGAAGGTGGACAACGGGGACGCAGGGGTCACCCGGCCGAGTCTGTCAGGACGCCCGGGCGCCCGGGGAACCGGCGCTCACCCCGTGAGCCGGTAGACGAGCCCGACCACGACCGCCGGCAGCAGGCCGAGCAACAGCCACGGCGTCAGGATCCGCTTCAGGTTGATCGCGCGCACGCCGGCCATCGCCATCAGCCCGACCACCCCGGAGATGATCAACAGACCGGGGCGCGCGCCGGGCCGGTCGACGGTTCCCGAGAGGATCGCCATCCCGGTGGCGAACAGTGCGCAGACCGTCAGCAACAGGGTCGACATGACCCAGCGCTGAACGCGTTCGACCTGCACCTAGCCGTTGACCAGGGCCAGGACGGCGTTCGCGGCGTCCTGCGGGTTGGTGCCCTGGTTCTTGCCGTTGATGAACACCGTCGGCGTGCCGTTCACGCCGTCCTTGGACATCTGGTCCGTCGCGTTCACGACCCACTGGTGGTACTGGTTGTCGTTGATCAGCGGCGTGACCTTGCCTTCGTCCGCACCCGCCTGCACGGCCCACTGGATCAGCGTCGAGTCCGGTACCCCCGCGGAGCCCTCAACCGGCTGGTTCTCGAAGGCGGTGGTCCGGAACTTCATGAAGGCGTCGGGTCCGGCTGTGCTGAGTACCGCCATCGCGGCGTTGAGCGCCCGGCTGGAGTAGTTGGTCGTCGAGGCCGAGTCCAGGAAGGCCACCATGTGGTAGTCGACCTTCACCTTGCCGGCATCGATGGCGGCCTGCGTCTGCTTCCCGGTGACGGCCTCGTACTGCTTGCAGATCGGGCACTGCAGGTCCTCGTAGATCTTGATCGTGTCCGGAGCGGAGGAGTCGCCGATCACGACGTTGTAGTCGCCGGACAGGTTGGACGGCGTGCCGCTCGCTCCCGCGGCCTTGCCCGACGTGTCGTTGTTGCTCGAGATCACGAACAACACCACGGCGATGATCGCGACGGCCACCACGACGGCGCCGACGACCATCAGGTTGCGGGTCCGCTCCTTGCGCTGCTGCTCCTTCATCAGCGCCTGAGCGCGCTCAGACTTCGACTGTTGACGGGTCTTGTTCGCCATCGGCGTGCCTTTCGTGCGTGGGGAACAGCAGGTTGTCGAGGGCGAACTTGGTCCGCGGCCAGACCACCAGCCAGAGGGAGAGGAGCAGGAGCCCGACGTCGCGGGCGATGTCGATCGCATACTGACGCTGTGGGTCGGCGGGGACGCCGTGGTTGCCGAAACAGCCGCAGTTGATCTCGAGCCCACGGGCCCACGCCGACGAGATGCCGATGATGAAGGCGATGAAGAACAGGCTGCTCACGATGCCCATGGCGCGGGTGAAGAGCCCGAGGATCAGCAGGCTTCCGATCACGATCTCGATGGTCGGGAGCGCGTGCCCCACGGTGGGCACGATCGACTCGGGGAGGATCCGGTAGGCGCGGACGGCGCGCACGTTGCCCGCAGGGTCGGAGAACTTCGAGAGGCCGGCCAGCACCTGGACCCCACCGACGACGAGGCGCGCCACGAGGCCGACCCACTGCTTCACGAGCCACCACCCTACGGAACGCGGCTGAACGGACGCTGAGCAACCTGCCGGGTGTGCCGAACACCTCACGGGGCCGTACCTCCCACGTCGGACCGAGGCGCTGGGTAGTGTGCTCCCTTGTGAACGAGCGCCTGGTCTGGATCGACTGCGAGATGACCGGCCTCGACTACGTCGCCGACGCCCTCATCGAGATCGCTGCGGTGGTCACCGACTACGACCTCAACGTCCTCGGCGACGGCGTCGACCTGGTGATCAAGCCGCCGGCCGCGGCCATCGAGCAGATGGACGACTTCGTCCGGTCGATGCACGAGTCCTCCGGACTCCTCGACGAGCTCGACAACGGCATCACTCTCGAGGACGCCCAGCAGCAGGTCCTCGACTACGTGCGTGGGCACTGCAGTGAGGGGTCGCGCCCGCCGCTGGCGGGCAACACGGTCGGCACCGACCGCGCCTTCATCTCCCGGGACATGAAGGACCTCGACGCCTTCCTGCACTACCGGATCGTCGACGTCTCCTCCATCAAGGAGCTCTCGCGCCGCTGGTTCCCGCGTGCCTACTTCGCGGCGCCGACCAAGCGCGGCAACCACCGCGCGCTGGCCGACATCCAGGAGAGCATCGAGGAGCTGCGCTACTACCGCGCCGCGATCTTCGTTCCCTCACCCGGCCCCGAGAGCTCCGAGGCGAAGGCGCTGGCGCTCGAGGTCGGGGGGTCGCTGACCGGTCTCGGCGACGGTCACCCCGATGGGAGTTCCGCGGGCTGATTGCCCTACACTCGTCGATCGGCCCCGGGTGATCCCGAGGCCGCATGGTGGGTGTAGCTCAGCTGGTAGAGCGCCGCGTTGTGGTCGCGGATGTCGCGGGTTCAAGTCCCGTCACTCACCCCACGGCGTACGGCGAGCGCGTCGGCGGCGACGATCACGTCGGCGCCGTCGCGGGTCGGGGCGATCAGCCTGGCGTTGGGCTCGTCGACCTCCGACACCCAGGCCTCGGCCTGCGCGAGCGTCTTGCCGAACCGGACGTGACGCTCGACGAGCCGGGTACGACGTATCTCGTCGTCGGCGTCGAGGAACCACACCTCGTCCAGCTGTCCCCGCACCTGCCGCCAGGCGTCGTCGTCGAGCAACAGGTAGTTGCCCTCGGTGAGCACGAGCCGGCACGAGGGCAGCACGGGGATGGAGCCGGCGACGGGCTGCTCGAGGTCACGGTCGAACGCGGGCGCGTAGACGGTCTCGGGAGTCGCCTGCGTCGCGTGGAGGCGCCGCAGCAGAGCGGCGTACCCCGCGGCGTCGAACGTGTCGGGAGCGCCCTTGCGGTCGAGCCGACCGAGCCGGGTGAGCTCGACGTCCGCGAGGTGGAAGCCGTCCATCGGCACGTGGGCGACCGAGCCGTCGGGAAGGCCGTCGCCGGTGGGGGCGAGTGCCTCGAGCAGCGCCTTCACCAGCGTCGTCTTCCCGGAGCCAGGACTGCCCACGATGCCGATGACGCGGCGGTCCCCCTCGGCGGCGCCGGCGCGGGCGCGCTCCACCAGGTCGGCGAAGCTCGCGACGCCCGGCATGCCCACAGGGTCGCACTCACCCGGGGATGTGGCCGAAGCTGCCCTTCTGGAAGTCCTCGTAGGCCTGCAGGACCTCGGCCTTGGTGTTCATCACGAACGGTCCGGCCCAGGCGATCGACTGACCGATCGGCCTGCCGCCGACCACGATCACGTCGAGCTTCGGGGAGCGGCTCTCCTGGCTGCCGTCGGCAGCGATCGAGAGGTAGTCGCCCGCGCCGAGGACCGCCGACTGCCCGGTGTGGATCGGGCGCGCGTCGGTGCCGATCGTGCCGCGGCCGTTGAGCACGTAGACCAGCGCGTTGAACTGGTTGTCCCACGGCAGCTCCAGCCGTGCGCCGGGCTCGATCGTCGCGTGGACGAGCGCCATCGGCGTGTGGGTCGAGCCCGGGCCCGCCTGCGGGCCGACCTGGCCCGCGATCACGCGCACGATCGACCCCGCATCGTACGACGTGAGGAGGGCGACCTCGCCGGAGCGGATGTCCTGGTAGCGAGGCGTGACCAGCTTCTCCTCGCGGGGCAGGTTCACCCAGAGCTGGATGCCGTGGAAGAGACCACCGGACTGCACCAGCCACTCCGGTGGCGTCTCGATGTGGAGGATGCCGGAGCCGGCCGTCATCCATTGGGTGTCGCCGTTGGTGATCGTGCCGCCGCCGCCGTGGGAGTCCTGGTGCTCGAAGACGCCGTCGATCATGTAGGTGACGGTCTCGAAGCCGCGGTGGGGGTGCCAGGCGGTGCCCTTGGGCTCTCCGGGCGCGTAGTCCACCTCGCCCATCTGGTCCATCATGATGAACGGGTCGAGCAGGGCCAGGTCGATGCCGGCGAACGCGCGGCGGACCGGGAAGCCCTCGCCCTCGTAGCCCTGTGGCGCGGTGGCCACCTGCCGCACCGGGCGGGGCTGGTCCCCGAGACCGGGCTCGGGAAGCCTGGTCAGGGTGGTCAGGTCGTCGACTGTCACTGCGGGCATCGTGCCCACCTCCTGCTTCTGGCGCCTCGGTGGCGCTGCGCCCGGGAAACGGTAGTTGAATCTTGAATATTCCTCCGGAGGCCTTCCTGCAGCATCCTCCCGGGCCGTCCGGACGTCGAGACCGTCGGTCCTGCGTCCGCTTCCGGCCGATTGGGCCGCGGCGTACGACGCTGCTAATCTTGGACGCGCTTCACCGGCATGCGCCATTAGCTCAATTGGCAGAGCAGCTGACTCTTAATCAGCGGGTTCGGGGTTCGAGTCCCTGATGGCGTACTCACTTCGGCCCCCGACCAGCAGCAATGCTGAGCGGGGGCCGTTGACGTGGCTCTCAAGTGCCCGTCGAGTGCCCGGTTGGTCTCTCGTCGTCAGCGGAGCTCGCGACGGGCCCTGCCATGGATCTCCTGCGTCAGGCAGGGTCGCGCGGGTTGCGATGGAGGCTCTCGGCCGTGACGACACTCGGCCTCGGAGGGGTGGACAGGGTGGCCATGATGGGTGCATGACAACAGGATCTCTCCACATCGTCGTCGCCTACGACGGGTCCGATGAGGCCCAGCTCGCGCTGGCGTGGAGCGCGGAGACAGCCCGGCTGGACGGGTCGACCCTACGTGTCGTCGTGGTCGGCCCCGACCCCAAGCACGGTTCCGGACGGGGGTGGGAGGACGACGAGCGCCGGGTTGAGACCTGGGTCGAGTCCGCGACGCTGCTCCTCGACCAGGCTGCGATCCCGGGGGCCGTCGTGGATCGGCTGCACGGACCGACGGTGCAGCAGCTCCTCACCGCCACGGACGGCGCCCGCCTGTGCGCGGTCGGCAGCCGTGGGCACGGCAGGGTCGAAGGGGTCTGGTTGGGGTCTGTCAGCCAGCACCTGGCCCGGCACGCCACCTGCCCGGTTGCAGTGGTGCGCCCACCCCATGATCCGGACGCACGGCAGATCCTGGTGGGCGTCGATGGCTCAGGTCACAGCGACACGGCGCTACGGTTCGCCTGCGAGCGCGCCAGCCTCAGCGGGGAATCCGTCCTCGCGGTCTACGGATACCAGCACCGGAGTCGTCAAGACGGGGGCCTCGGTGGGTCACCCACGGACCGTGACGCCGCTGCCGTGGAGGACGCGGACCGGATGCTCGCCGAGTCGGTGAGTGAGGTGAAGGGGGACTACCCGGATCTGGCTCTCAGGACGGTGGCGCGGGTCGGCGGGGCCGGGAAGGCACTGGCGGAGCTGTCCACCGAGGCATCACTGGTCGTCGTCGGCTCGCGGGGCCGGGGGGCGTTCGAGGGCATGCTCCTGGGCTCGGTCAGCCAGGAGGCACTTCACCGGGCAGCCTGCCCCGTTGTCGTCGTGCACTGATAGAGCCGTGCGCCAGGTGCATGAAGCCTCGCGGGACAACCCGCGGACGGTGGGGTCCTCAGTCGTGCGGCCTGAGGTGGAGCCAGGGGCGAGACAGCTCGAAGGCCCGACCGGAGACCACCTTCGGCTCGATCTCGACGACGTTGTACTTCAGCGTCGGCACCCACGGGCGCAGCGGAACGTTCTCCGCGCGATGCGCTTGGTCCTCGGGAAGCAGGCGTGCAGGCCCGCGCACGACGACGCTCCGCGCCCAGTCCTCCCCGTATCGATCGATCTCGAGTGCCACCTCGGACCCCATCGCGACGGCGAGAAGCTTGTTGCCCTCGGCGGTGCGGAACAGCAGGGAGCCACCCTCGACCGCATAGTTGATGGGAGTGATGTGGACCTCGTCGACGAGTCGGTAGGCAAGTCTCCCGAACTCCTCCTCACGCAGCATCTCCCAGCACTCTTCCGATGTCAGTTCGCTGACCATCTCATCGGTCATGGCGGTGACTCCCCTCGGCGTACGGCGTGCTCGATGCCCGTCTGCCATCGACCGTAGGCATGGTTGGTCAGCGCCCACAAGGACCCATGGTCCGGCGTCTCAGGATGCTTGCGACGCCATCGCTCCCGGCCCAGGGTCGTGCCGTTCCGCGCACCGTGGAACGCGACGGTGGTACTTCAGCGTTGGTGTCGGTAATGCTGGCGCCAGACCAGCCGGTGCACCGGGATCAGGCGCGGGATGCTGCGTACACCGGGGATCCAGGGGAGGAACATCAGTCCGAGTGTCAGCACCATCATCAGCGCCCAGACCTGGGTGTCGGCGTTCTCCGAGGTGGAGAACGGCTTCACCTGGTACCAGAAGGTGTAGAGCCACATCCACGGCTGACCGGGGTAGTTGCCGACCTCGTTCATCATGCCCCACTGGTCGCCGCCGAGATTGTCGGCCACCGCCTGGTCCTCCAGGTAGGCACCGTCGGCCAGCAGCAGCATGCTGCGCGTGGCGTCACCGCCGTAGAAGTTGCCGCCGGAGGTCAGGGACCCCTCGAGGCCTCCCGACGCGGCGAGCCGCAGGAACGCCGTCGACAGCTCCGGCACCGGGCCGTAGGACCCGGCCTTGACCTGGGCGGGGTCGCCGTCGGGCGCCTTGGCGAGGGCGTCGGCGTAGGCCGTCGCGGCAGCAGTCTGCTGCGCCGCCGGCATGGCCCGCCACTGGGTCAGGGCAGCGGCGAGCTTGGGGTCTCCGGAGGCAGCCTGGAGCGGTTGGAGCACCAGGTCCTGCGAGTTGACCGGTATGCCGACACCGCCCCACTTCTGGAGCTTCAGACCGAGCACCGACTGCCCCTCGGACGCGTGGTTGTACGGCGCGCCGTACGTCGCGCTGGTCGTGGTGCCCGCGAGCTCACCGGCGGCGGTCGCGACGACGTCCGCGGGGTCGGCCTTCGCCCACCCGGACATCGTGATCGCCTTGTCATCCGGTGACGAGAACACGGCCGCCAGCACGAGGGACAGCCCGGTCATGACCACCAGGGCGATCGTGAACTCCTTGACCAGGTCATAGGAGCGAGTCGGGTAGTCGTGCGAGTCCGGCGTGTGGTGTGGGTGCCGCCGTGCCAGAAGAGTAGTCATGGCGTGACCCCTTCGCGCTCGTCGTCCAGCGGCGGCACGACACCGTGCCGCCGGACCAGCACCACGTGCATCACGACGATGGCACCGACCGCCAGCGGCAACAGGGTGACGTGCCACAGCAACATCTGGCCGGGGTTGAGGACGTTGAAGAAGCTGCCCACCCCGATGGAGTTGATGCCGTCCTTCGCCTCACCGCTGATCCACTGGGAGTCGAAGTTGGACTGGGTGAGATAGCCGGTGAACGCCGTGCCGATCGAGGTGACGAAGGCGACCACGCCGGTGACCCAGGTCAGTCCGCGCCGGCCGCGCCAGGCGGCCATCCAGAACTTGCCCCACAGATGGATCACCATGGCCGCGAAGAACAGCTCGACGCTCCACAGGTGCACGGAGTTCACGAAGTGGCCGAGCGACGAGGTGTGCCACCAGGCCACGCCGCCCAGGGCGAGCGCGAGGCCCGAGCCGACGACGACGACGAAAGCGGCGAGAGTCAGCACGCCGAAGACGTAGATCCAGGACGCGACGTAGGCCGGCTGGCGGTCCGGCAGGACCTGGCCGGCAGGCACCAGCCCAGACATCCGGTCTCGCACAGCGACGGTCCAGCTGCGGTCGCCTGCGTCCGGTGACGTGGTCACGAGTCGTCCTGGTGCGTGCGCTCGTCGACGTGCCCCTGCGGGAACGGGAGGACGAGGGCGAGGAGGAAGACCACGATCATCCCGACGATGACCAACAGGTTGGTGAGGCTGATACTGACGACGCCCCAGTCGATGTACTTGCCGGCTGCCCACATCACTGACTCGACCTCCTCCGGGGCGCCGCGCGGCCCCCTCGAGTCACGGTCTCGCGCGCCCGGACACCAGGAACAGGGTCGAAGTACCCTTCCTGCTCGACGCCTCCGCCGACGCGGCCCTGCTCGTGGTCGGCTCACGCGGGCGCGGACACGTGCTGAGCCTGGTCCTCGGCTCGGCGCGGGGTGCTGGTGGGCACCTCCCGACCCCTTGTTGCAAGACACTTGCAACAAGGGGTCGTTCGCGTTTAGTGTGCCGACATGGCCCTGACCACTGCCACGCCGGCCCCGGAAGCGGCACTCACCCGCTTCCGCCGCGACCTCGGTCCGGCCGACCGTCGCTCGCTGGTGGGCATGGGCGGGTTCATCGTGCTGCTGCACGTCGTGGGATTCGGCGTCCTCTTCGGACTGGTCCTCCCGCAGCACTTCGCGCTCGGTGGCGACCAGCCGGTCTTCACCGTGGGAGTCGGCATCCTGGCCTACACCTTCGGACTCCGGCACGCCTTCGACGCCGACCACATCGCCGCCGTCGACAACACCACCCGCAAGCTGCTCGCCGACGAGACCGGCCGCAAGCCGCTCTCGGTCGGCTTCTGGTTCTCCCTCGGGCACTCCACCATCGTCTTCGCCCTCGCCCTGCTGCTCTCGCTCGGCGTGAAGGCCCTCGCCGGCCCGGTCACCGACGACTCCTCCACGCTCCACTCCGCCACCGGCATCATCGGCGCGGGGGTCTCCGGGGTGTTCTTGTGGGTGCTCGGCCTGCTCAACCTGATGGTCCTGATGGGCATCCTCGGCGTCTTCAAGCAGATGCGCCGCGGGGAGTACGACGAGGCCCAGCTCGAGGAGCAGCTGAACAAGCGCGGCTTCATGAACCGCTTCCTCGGTGGCCTCACCAAGAGCGTGCGCAAGCCCTGGCACATCTACCCGATCGGCGTCCTCTTCGGCCTCGGCTTCGACACCGCCACCGAGGTGGGCCTGCTCGTCCTCGCCGGCGGCGCCGCCGCGTTCAACCTGCCGTTCTACGCCATCCTGGTGCTACCGATCCTCTTCGCTGCCGGCATGTGCCTGGCCGACACGGTCGACGGCGTGTTCATGAACGTCGCCTACGGGTGGGCCTTCGCCCGACCGGTCCGGAAGGTCTTCTACAACATCACGATCACCAGCATCTCGGTCGCCGTGGCCCTGATCATCGGCACCATCGAGCTGCTCAGCGTGCTGGCCGACCGGGCCCACATCACCTCGGGCCCGATCGCGGCCGTCGCCGGCATCCCGCTCGACTACGCCGGCTACGGCATCGTCGCGCTCTTCGTCGGGTCCTGGTTGGTCGCTCTCGCCGTGTGGCGCTTCGGCCGCATCGAGGAACGCTGGTCCTCCGACCTCTCCGGGTGAGCCGCGGCGCACGTCCCTACAGGTAGAGGCCGGTCGCCTCGTCTCCGAGCCGGTCGGCGGCCACCGCGTGGACGTCGCGCTCGCGCATCACGACGTACGTGTCGCCCTGCACCTCGACCTCGGCCTTGTCCTCGGGGTCGAAGAGCACCCGGTCGTCGACCTGCACGGAGCGGGCGTGCGGGCCGGCCGCGACGACGCGCGACCAGACCAGGCGGCGCGCGCCCATCCCGGCCGTGGCGGGGATGACGATGCCGCCCGAGGAACGGCGCTCCCCGCGCTCCTGGTCGACCTCCACGAGGAGTCGGTCGTGGAGCATCTTGATCGGAAGCTTGGCGGGCACGGGCGGCGGCTAGTCCCTGGCGACCTTGCGCACCGTGGCGAACAGGACGACCAGGCCCAGGATGCCGCCCGCGACCTTGAGGATGTTGCTGGTGCGGGGCTGCCCGCTCGGGAGATCCACGAAGTAGCCCTTGATGGTGGTGATCTCCCGCCGCACGATCGTCTTCGGGCTGGTGCGGTAGACCAGCTGGTCGATGGTGCCGGCCAGACGCTCGCGCGTGGCCTCCATCTCGGCCTCGAGGGCGCTCGTCTCCTGGGTCACGCGCGAAGGCTACCAAGTAGGTTTTCTGTCGTGACTCGACTCTCTCCCGGCGACCCCGCGCCCGACTTCAGCCTGCCCACCGACGACGGCTCCACGGTCTCCCTGGCCGACCTCCGGGGCCGCAAGGTGATCGTCTACTTCTACCCCGCGGCGATGACGCCGGGGTGCACGAAGCAGGCCTGCGACTTCACCGACTCCCTCGCCTCGCTGCAGAGCGCGGGGTACGACGTGCTCGGGATCTCCCCCGACTCCCCCGCCAAGCTGGCGAAGTTCCGCGACCGCGACGGGCTGACCATCACCCTGCTCTCCGACGCCGACCGGAGCGTGATGAAGCAGTACGGCGCGTTCGGCGAGAAGAAGCTGTACGGCAAGACGGTCGAGGGCGTCCTGCGCTCCACCTTCGTGGTCGACGAGGACGGCGCGATCGCCCTCGCGCAGTACAACGTCAAGGCGACCGGCCACGTCGCCAAGCTGCGCCGCGACCTGGGCCTCGACTGACCTGACAGCGTCACGACACCATTGCGATGTCACTTTGATGTCGCTATGGTGCCGCCATGACGTCGTTCACGCGGAACCTGCAGGCCCCGTTCGCCCTCCTGCGCCGCCACCGCGACCTGCGACTGCTGCTGTCGGCCGGCCTGGTCTCGCTCAGCGGCGACTGGGTGCTCGGCATCGGGCTGGCCTACTCGGTCTACGCCCTGACCGGGTCGACGCTGGCGTCGGCGGCCACGTTGCTGTCGTCGTTCGTGCCGCAGGTGGTGGTCGGCAGCGTCGCCGGCGTCTTCGTGGACCGGTGGGACCGCAAGCGGACCATGGTGGTGGCGAACCTCCTCCTCGCCGTCGGCCTGCTTCCCCTCCTGCTGGTCTCGGGGGCCGACCGGATCTGGGTCGTGTACGTCGTGCTCGCCTTCGAGTCCGTCGTCGAGGTCTTCTTCGCGCCGGCCGAGCAGGCCCTGCTGCCGCGGGTCGTCCCGTCCGACGACCTGGTGGCGGCCAACGGGCTGAACGGCCAGGTCCAGAACCTCGCTCGTCTGGTCGGCTCCGCCGTGGGCGGGATCGCGGCCGCCGCCGGCGGCATCACCACGGTGGCGCTGGCCGACGGGGCGACGTTCCTGGTCGCCGCGTGGCTCGTCTCGCGGATCCGCACGCCGGGTCGCGCCGAGGTCCAGGAGGGGTCGGACGCGGCAGCCGATGCGGATGCCGGGGCGGTCGTGCGCGGTCGCTTCGCCGCGCTCGTGGACGAGTGGAAGGTCGGCCTCGAGGCCACCTGGCACTCCCCGGTGATCCGCGCGCTGGTCGTGTTCACCCTGATCACCAGCGCCGGCGAGGGGATCATGGGGACGCTGTTCGCGCCGTACGTGCGGGAGGTGCTCCACAGCGGCGCCGGGATCTACGGTGTGATCGCCGGCGTGCAGGCCATCGGCGGGATCCTGGGCGGCTTCCTCGTCGCGGCCGTGGCCACGCGCTGGTCACCCACGCTCATGCTGTCGGTGGGCGCGGTGGTCTTCGGCCTCGTCGATCTCGCGATCTTCCTGTACCCCCTGCTCTGGGTGAGTCCCTGGCCGGCCGTCGCGGGGATGATCGTGGTCGGGCTCCCGGGCGCCGTCGCAATAGCGGGTCTCCGCACCCTCTTCCAGCGCCACACCGTCGACGCGCAGCGGGGTCGGGTCTTCGCTCTCAGCAGTCTCGCCAGCGCGGTCAGCGTCGTGATCGGCTCCCTCGCGGCCGGACTGCTCGGCGGCACGATCGGGATCGTGCCGGTGCTCGCGGTGCAGGGCGTCGGGTACGTCGCTGCCGGCCTCCTCATGCTGGTCCTGCTCGACCGTGCCGTGCGGCGGACCTCCCCCGAGCCGACCCTAGACTTGCCCTCCCCGCGCTCGTAGCCCAATGGCAGAGGCAACGGCTTTAGGTGCCGTCCAGTGAGAGTTCGAATCTCTCCGAGCGCACGTCACCCGTTGACCCGCGTGCGGTCAGGTGAGAGCGGTCGCGATCTGCGGGGCGATCTCGCGCAGGGCGCGGCCGCGATGGGAGATCGCGTCCTTGGCGGCGGGGTCGAGCTCGGCGGTGGTGCGGCCGGGTTCCTCGGCGGCCTCGAAGAGGACGTCGTACCCGAAGCCGCCGGTGCCGCGAGTCTCGCGGATCACCCGACCGTGCATCCGGCCCTCGACGACCAGCTCCCGCTCCCCTGGCGCGCAGAAGGCGACCGCGCAGGTGAAGTGCGCACCGCGCCGTTCGTCCGGGACGTCGTGGAGCTGGTCGAGCAGGAGCGTGTTGTTGCGGTCGTCGTCCTTGGGCTGGCCCGACCAACGGGCGGACAGCACGCCGGGCATCCCGCTCAGGGCGTCCACGCACAGCCCGCTGTCGTCGGCCACGGTCGGCAGCCCGGTCGCGGCCAGACCGGCCTTCGCCTTGAGCAGCGCGTTGCCGGCGAAGGTGGGCTGGTCCTCGACGGGCTCGTCGTACGACGTGACGTCGTCGAGGCCGAGCACCTCGATGTCGGGCATGTGCTCGGTGAGGATCCGCCGCATCTCGGCCAGCTTCTTGGCGTTCCGGGAGGCGAGGAACACCCGCCGCCCGTCGTCGGTCGAGCCGTCCCCGTCGGTCGAGCCTGTCGAGACCACTTACCCCTCCAGCGCGGCCCGCTGGAGCCTGGTCAGCTCCACGCAGCCGTCCGCGGCGAGGTCGAGCAGCGAGTCGAGCTCGGCCCGGTCGAACGGAGCGCCCTCGGCGGTGCCCTGCACCTCGACGAAACGCCCGTCGCCGGTCATCACCACGTTCATGTCGGTCTCGGCCCGCACGTCGTCGTCGTAGTGCAGGTCGAGGCGCGGCCTGCCGTCGATGATGCCGACGCTCACCGCGGCCACCGAGCCGGTCAGCGGCTCACCCTTGAGCGCCCCCTTCGAGCGCAGGTGGGCCACGGCGTCGGCCAGCGCGACGTACGCCCCGGTGATCGCGGCCGTGCGCGTGCCGCCGTCTGCCTGGAGGACGTCGCAGTCGAGCACGATGGTGTTCTCACCGAGCGCCCGGTAGTCGATCACCGCGCGCAGCGACCGACCGATCAGCCGGGAGATCTCGTGGGTGCGGCCACCGATCCGGCCGCGCACGGACTCGCGGTCGGAGCGGGTGTTGGTGGCAGCCGGGAGCATGGCGTACTCGGCGGTGACCCAGCCGAGCCCGGATCCCTTGCGCCACCGCGGCACCCCTTCGGTGGCGGATGCGGCGCAGAGCACGCGGGTGCGGCCGAACTCGACGAGCACGGAGCCCGCGGCGTGGTCGAGCCAGTGCCGGGTGATCGTCACGTGACGCAGGGCGTCGTCGGCCCGTCCGTCGCTGCGGGGGGTGGGGGCGGCGGAGGTCATGCCCCGACCCTAGCCACCCCGCCGGTCGAGCCTGCTCCGGTGGTCGAGCCGGTCGAGACCTACTTCACCTCGGCGCGACGGATCCGCCACAACCCGATGACCAGCGGCACGACGAGCCAGATGACGCCGCTCACCACGAGGTGTCCCCACTGGCTCCCGGTCAGCGGCATGTCGTACAGCTCGGCCGACGCCGCCTGGAAGTCGATCCAGGGCGCGAAGTGGGAGAACCACTCCATCAGCGCGGAGCCGATCGCGAGCAGCGTCGGCAGGACGTAGCGATAGGCGAAGAACGCGACGATGGCGGCCGGGGTGTTGAGCAGGAGGCACGCCAGCGCGAAGCCGCCGAGCATGGCGAAGGTCTGGTTGATGATGAAGCCGAAGAAGCCCGACCAGCCGAACGTCCAGTCGATCGGGGTGTCGCGCAGAGCCCCGAGCAGCAGGTTGCAGATCACTCCCACGATGAGCGCGAAGACGATCACGAACGCCGTCAGCGCGACGCCGGCGAGCATCTTGGCCAGCACGATCCGCATCCGGCGCGGCTCGAGGGTGAACGTCGTCATCGCCGTTCGCTGGCTCCACTCGCTGGTCACCAGCATGATGCCGAGCACGGGCAGGAGCACCGACGAGACGAATGCGGACACCGCCACGAAGTCGCCGAACGACGCCTCCTCGTCGGGGTGCGTCGCCGCGACGATCAGGAAGATGATGTTGGCCAGCAGGGCCAGGCCGGCGGTGACGCCGATCAGCCAGCGACCCGCTCGCGTGTCGGCGCTCTTGCGCAGCTCGATGGCGAAGAGGCGTCCGAACGGGATCCCCTGGGTGCCACTGACGTCGAAGGTGAGGGTCTGGGTGCTCATTTGACCTCCGTGCGGTTGATCCGCCACAGCCCGATCGCGAGCGGCAGTCCGAGCCAGAGCAGGCCCGAAGTGAGCAGGTGTGCCCACTCGGTGCCGGACATCGTGCCGTCGATCAGCGGCTGCTGGGCGAACCCGAAGTCGATCCAGGGCCGGACGTGGTCGAACCAGTCCATCAACGCCGCGCCGATCGCGAACGGGACCGGCAGCACGAACGAGTAGACGAAGTAGACGACGATGCCGGCCGGCGAGTTGAGGAACAACGCGCCCAGGGCGAAGCCGCTGGCCATGCTGATCAGGTAGTTGAGGAAGTAGAGGAACATCAGCCTGCCGGGGCTCCCCCACACCACCGTGTTGCCGGAGAACGCGCCGTACAGCACGTTCGCGA
This sequence comes from uncultured Actinomycetota bacterium, assembly GCA_963794355.1. Lineage (GTDB taxonomy): Bacteria > Actinomycetota > Actinomycetes > Propionibacteriales > Nocardioidaceae > Nocardioides. The sequence continues at coordinate 592,572 of CAWCDN010000016.1, read as the reverse complement.
GGGCGCCCAGGAGCATTCCGACTGCCCAGGCGACCACGGCCACGATCAGCAGGCTGACCAGCTTGGCGGCTACGACCCGCATCCGGGACGGCTCCAGGGTGAAGGTCACCATCGCCGTGCGCTGGCTCCACTCGCTGGTGATCGACAGCACGCCGAGCACCGGCAGCAGGATCCCCATCGGGGTGTTCATGCCGGTCAGGAAGTCGACGAACTTCGGGTGGAGATCGTTGCCGAGCACGACAGCCATCTGGATGATCAGCACCAGCAGGGTCAGCGCCACGATCGAGATCAGCAGCCACCGCCCGGCCCGGGTGTCAGCGAGCTTGCGCAGCTCGACCCGGATCAGGCGCCCGAACGGCACCCGCGACGTCGAGGCGACGTCGAGCGTCAACGCGGTGGCAGTCATCCCGGCGTCCCGGGTACGACGGTCTGGGCGACGTCCTCGCGGGCGGTGTCGGAGGTGAGCTCGAGGAACAGGTCCTCCAGACCACCCTCGGTGCCGGCGCGGAGGTCGGTCAGCACGATCTGCTGCTCGGCGGCGACCCGGCCGACGTCGACGGGCTCGGCGGCGACTCGGATCCCCGCGCCCGCCGGGTGCACGTCGTACCCCTTCTGGGTCAGCGCCTCGGAGAGCCTCGGGTTGTCGAGCGCGGTGACCAGGGTGGTCACGGCGCCGCCGGAGGCCTGGGAGAGCAGCTCGTCGCGGGTGCCGCGCGCGACGATGCGGCCACGGCCGATCAGGATCATCTCGTCGGCGATCTGCTCGACCTCGTGGAGCAGGTGGCTCGACAACAGCACGGTGCCGCCGCGGTCGGCGTACCCCTTGAGGAGCCCGCGCATCCAGCGGATGCCGGCCGGGTCGAGACCGTTGGCCGGCTCGTCCAGGATCAGCACCGACGGGTCGCCGAGCAGGGCGTGGGCGATGCCGAGCCGCTGGCGCATGCCGAGCGAGTAGTTGCGGACTCGTCGCTTGGACTCCTTGACGTCGAGCGCGACCAGGTCGAGCATCTCGTCGACCCGGGTGCTCGGCAGGCCCATGGTGCGGGCGCCGATCTCGAGCACCTCGCGGCCCGTGCGTCCGGCGTGCTGCGCCGACGCGTCGAGCAGGACGCCGACGTGGCGGCCGGGGTTGGGGATCTGCGGGTAGTGCAGGCCGCCGATCGTCACCTCCCCGTGGGTGGCCGGCGTCAGCCCGACCATGACGCGCATGGTCGTGGTCTTGCCCGCGCCGTTGGGGCCGAGGAAACCGGTGACGGTGCCCGGCCGGCACTCGAAACTGATGTCGTCGACAGCGATGAAGCTCCCGTAGGCTCTCGTGAGCCCTTGCACCTCGATCATGGGCACCACCTTGCCACCTCGCCCCGACTGTCACATGCATCGCCGGGCTCCCATGCCGCGACCAAAGTAGGGGACACGGCCTCCCGCCGACCGCTGCCGTCTGCGACCCGGGCACCTACCATCGGGGCGTGGAGAGCGTGCCGGCCGACGTCTACGAGCCGACGCTGACCAGGTGGGGCCACATCTGGCGGGCGATCGCGATGCTCCTGGTGTCGCTGGTCACCTGCATCTCGGCCCTGCCGGCCGCCTGGCGACAGGCCCACTGGCTCGCGTTCGTCGACCTCCTGCTCGGTGCCACGGCGTACGTGCTGGTCTGGTTCCGGCGCAGCCACCCGATGGGGGTCGCCACGACGATCACGCTGTTCGGGCTGCTCAGCTCGACGGCGTCGGGCCCGGGTGTGCTGGCGGCCGTGTCGCTGGCCACGCGTCGACGCTGGTGGCAGGTCGCGACCATCGGATCGCTCAACGTCGTCGTGTCGCTCGGCTACAACCTGATCGTGCCCACCCCCGACAACGGGCCGTGGTGGGTGATGATGCTCGTCGTCGTCGTGATCACGGTCGCGATCCTGGGCTGGGGCGCCTACATCGGGTCGCGGCGCGAGCTGCTGTGGACCCTGAAGAACCGCGCCGAGCGGGCCGAGGCCGAGCAGGAGCTGCGCAGCTCGCAGGCCCGCGTGAACGAGCGGGCCCGGATCGCGCGCGAGATGCACGACGTGCTGGCCCACCGCATCTCCCAGGTCTCGATGCACGCGAGCGCGCTGGCGTTCCGCACGGACCTCGACGCCGAGCAGATGCGTGCGAGCGCCACGATCATCCAGGACACCGCGCACCAGGCGCTGGTCGACCTTCGGGCCGTGCTCGGCGTTCTCCGCGACCCCGAGTCGGGCAAGCCGCTCGAGCCGCCTCAGCCGACGTACCGCGACCTCGGTCCGCTCGTCGAGGCGGTCCGCTCGGCCGGTCTCAAGGTGAGCTACGACGACCGGCTCGGCGACGCGCACGAGCTGCCCGACGTGATCGGCCGCACCGTCTACCGGATCGTGCAGGAGGGGATGACGAACGCCGTCCGGCACGCGCCCGGGACCCTCTTGCGGATCGTGGTCAGCGGGTCGCGAGAGCGGGGGGTCAGCGTCGAGCTGCGCAACCCGGTCGGCCTGCGCCCGCGCTCGACCCCGGGCGCAGGACTCGGGCTGGTCGGGCTGACCGAGCGCGCCCAGCTCCGTGGCGGCCGGCTCGAGGGACGCCGTGAGGGTGGCACCTGGGTGTTGCGGGGCTGGATCCCGTGGGCCGCATGAGCGACGCCCGGATCGAGACGATCGAGGTGCTGCTGGTCGACGACGATCCGCTCGTGCGGTCGGCCCTCGGGCTCATGCTCGGGGGTCAGCCGGACGTCCGGGTGGTCGGCGAGGCGGCCGACGGCCGGGCCGGGATCGATGCGGCCCGGGCCCTGCGGCCCGACGTCGTCCTCATGGACATCCGGATGCCGGTGCTCGACGGGCTGACCGCCACCGCCGAGCTGCTCGGCGATCCCGAGCCGCCGCACGTGATCGTGCTGACCACCTTCGACGACGACGACTACGTCCTCCGGGCGCTCGCGGCCGGCGCGGACGGCTTCCTGCTCAAGGACACTCCCCCGCCGGAGATCCTGGAGGCGATCCGGCGGGTGGCGGACGGCGACCCGATGCTGTCGCCCTCGGTGACCCGCAGCCTGATCAAGCAGGTGGCGCCGCCCGACAGCTCCCGCACGACCCGCGCCCAGCAGCGGCTCGGCGTCCTCACCGAGCGCGAGCTCGATGTCGCGCGGGCGGTGGGGCGCGGGCTCAGCAACGCCGACATCGCCGGCGAGCTGTACCTCTCGGTGCCGACGGTGAAGGCCCACGTCTCGCGGCTGTTCGAGAAGCTCGCCGTCACCAATCGCGTGCAGATCGCGATCGTGGTCCACGACGCGGGGCTCGGCTGAGGCCTGCTCCCTCAGAGGTCGTACGTCGCTCCGGGGACCGCCGCGGTGAGGTCGCCGACGTAGGTGCTCCCAGCCTCGGTCAGCATGTCGGCCGCGTCGTACCAGGGCGGCACGTGGGTGACGACGAGCCGGGGGACGGCGTTGCGCGCGGCCACCTCGCCGGCCTGGCGACCGGTGAGGTGGAGCGCGCCGGGGTTCTCGTCGGTGTCGCGGAACGACGCCTCCGCGAGCAGCAGCCCGGCCCCGTCGGCCAGCCGGTCGAGCGCCTCGCACGGCCCGGTGTCACCCGTGTAGGCGAGCGTGCGGCCGTCGGCCGTCACGCGCATCCCGTACGCCGGCACCGGGTGGGCCACGGGGACCGGCTCGACCACCAGCGGGCCGACCGTGACCGGCCCGTCGTACTCGTGGAAGTCGAACTCGCTGGTCATCCCGTGCCGCTCGGGCAGGCCGTAGGCGCGTGACATCCGCTCCGCGACCCCGACCGGGCCCCAGACGGGGATCGCTGGCAGGGCGCCGGCGGGGTGGTACTTGCGGAGCACGTAGTAGCCGCAGAGATCCATGCAGTGGTCGGGGTGCAGGTGGCTGAAGAACACCGCGTCGATGCCGGCCGGGTCGGCGTACCGCTGGAGCGCGCCGAGCGCTCCGCTGCCCAGGTCGAGCAGGACCCGCCAGGTGCGGCCGTCGGCGTCGTCGGCCTCCACGAGGTAGCAGCTCGCCGCGGAGTCGGGACCTGCGAAGGAGCCGGAGCAGCCGATGACCGTCAGCCTCATGCCAGGCCGCCGGCGAACTGGGCGGCCATCGCGAGCTCGGGGCCGAGGAAGCGCCGACCGATGTGCTCGAACTCGTCGGGAGCGCCGGTGGTGAGGAAGGAGTACGACGGCTCGCCGCCCACGCGCATCAGGTCGCGGCCGACCAGGAGCTTGTACACGTCCTTCGCGCACTCTTCCGCGCTGCTGACCAGGGTCACCTCGTCGCCGACGACGTAGGAGATCACGCCGGTCAGGAGCGGGTAGTGGGTGCAGCCGAGGATCAGGGTGTCGACGTCGGCCGCGAGCAGCGGGTCGAGGTAGTCGTGGGCGACCGCGAGCAGCTCGTCGCCCCCTGTCACTCCCGCCTCGACGAAGTCGACGAACTGCGGGCAGGCGCGCGTGGTCAGCGTGACGTGCGGCGCGGCGGCGAACGCGTCGTCGTAGGCGAGCGACTCGGCCGTGGCATGGGTGCAGATCACGCCGATCCGGCCGTTGCGGGTGGCCGCGACGGCGCGCCGCGTGGCCGGCAGGATCACCTCGACGACCGGTACGTCGTACCGCTCGCGCGCGTCGCGGAGCATGGCTGCGCTGGCGGAGTTGCAGGCGATCACCAGGGCCTTGACGCCCTGGTCGACGAGGTGGTCGAGGCACTCGAGTGCGTACTCGCGCACCTCGCCGATCGGTTTGGGACCGTACGGCTGGCGGGCGGTGTCACCGAGGTAGACGATCGACTCGTGGGGCAGCTGGTCGATCACCGACCGGGCCACCGTGAGTCCGCCGAACCCCGAGTCGAAGATGCCGATCGGCGCGTCGGAGGTCGTACGGGGCACAAACGCACAGGCTAGGTGGTCGGGCCGACCGATGCACTCCGACGCGACCGACGTCACGTCGGGGTGGTGTCGAGACGGTCACCGTCCCCGTGGTCTCGACAGGCTCGACCGACGGGAGTCTCGACACTCAGCACCGAGCGAGGGCAGAGCTGTCACTCGAAGAGCTTGGCCTGGGGCGGGCCGAAGGACGGGTCGACGCCGTCGAACAGGCTGCTCACCGACTCGCCGGCGTGGATCCGGGCGATCGCCTCGGCGAAGAGGCCGGCGACGCTGCGCACCTTGAGCTCCGGCCAGTCCGAGGGCGCGGGCACGGTGTCGGTGGTGACCACCTCGGTGATCATCGGGTGCTGCCGCAGCCGCTCGACGGCCTTGCCGACGAACAGGCCGTGCGTGCACGCGACCGCAGCGCCCGTGCAGCCCTGGTCGGCGAGCCGGTCGAGCAGCTCGACGATCGAGCCGCCGGTGGCGATCTCGTCGTCGAGCACGATCGCGCGCTTGCCCTGCACGTCACCGACGATCGAGTCGATCACGACACGGTCGTCAGCCAGCCGACGCTTGCTACCGGCCGCGACGTTGAGGCCGAGGAGCCGCGAGAACTGAGTAGCGGTCTTGGCGTTGCCGAAGTCGGGCGAGACCACGATCGCGTCGGAGAGGTCCTGGGCCAGGAAGTGGTCGGCCAGGATCCCGAGCGCCGTCAGCTGGTCGACCGGCACCGAGAAGAAGCCGTGCACCTGCGGCGCGTGGAGGGTCATCGTCATCACCCGGTGCACGCCCGCCGTGGCGAGCAGGTCGGCGACCAGGCGGCCCCCGATCGAGATCCGCGAGGCGTCCTTCTTGTCCGACCGCGCGTAGGAGTAGAAGGGGATCACCGCGGTGATCGACGCCGCGCTGGCACCCCGAGCCGCGTCGATCATCAGCAGGAGCTCCATCAGGTGCTCCTGCGTCGGCGGCACGAGCGGCTGCACGATGTAGACGTCGCGCTGGCGGCAGTTCGCCTGGAGCTGGGCCTGGAGACAGTCGTTGCTGAACCGGGTCATCTCGACGGGCGAGAGCGGTACGTCGAGATCGTCACAGATGGCCTTGGCCAGAGGACGGTGGGCAGAACCGCTGAACACGACGACGTTCTGGGCGGGCACGGGCACTCCACGGTGGCTGGTCCGGGCGGTCGGGGTCAGGGTAACCCGCCCCGGGTGGGAGGGACAGGCCGCGGTCATCGTGCGTATCAGAGGTGACGCGTGGGACTCCTGGTCAGACATGCGAATCTCTTCCATCCTGACCACCACCGCTGCCGCGACCGCCTCACTCGTGCTGATCGCTGCGCCGTCCATGGCCCAGACCATCGGCGGCACCAGCGGCGACGACCACCTCCAGGGGACCTCCCAGCGCGACACCATCCGGGGTCACCAGGGCGACGACGTGATCGAGGGCCGCGGCGGCCCCGACCAGCTCTTCGGCCAGCTCGGTGACGACCGGCTCTTCGGGGGCGCCGACCGCTCCCGCGACCTGCTCGACGGAGGCCGAGGTGACGACTGGCTGTTCGGCGGACCCGGCGTGGACTTCTTCCACGGTGGCCCCGGCGACGACCTCGTGCGCGGCGGTGCCGGCAACGACCAGCTCGAGACCATCCAGGGTGCCGACCGGGTCTTCATGGGGGCCGGCAACGACGAGCTGAGCTTCCTCACCGACGACAACCAGCGCGCCGTGATCGACTGCGGCAGCGGCCACGACGTCGTGAACTACCTCGGCGCGATCGACACCACCGACGTGATCCGGGCCAACTGCGAGGACGTCAACGCCAACACCTCGGACTGACCGTGCAGCGCTCAGCGTTCAGGGGGCCGGTCGATCAAGAGCGCCTGGCGAGCAAGCTCGCGCGGCGCTGAGCTGAATCTCTTCTCCGAGACTCCGTCTCGGAGAAGAGATGCCGCTCATGCCCACAACTGCCCGTCGAGGGCGTCTTCCGCCTCGTCGATGGTGCCCTCGTAGGCGCCGGTGGACAGGTACTTCCAGCCGCCGTCGCAGACCACGAACGCGATGTCCGCCCGCTCGCCCGCGCGCACCGACCGGGCCGCCTGGGCGAGCGCGGCGTGCAGGATCGCCCCGGTGGAGATGCCGGCGAAGATGCCCTCGCCGTCGAGCAGCTCGCGCACCCGTCGTACGGCGTCACGCGGGCCCACCGAGAAGCGCGCGTCGATGAGGGTCTCGTCGTACAGCTCGGGGACGAAGCCCTCGTCGAGGTTGCGCAGGCCGTAGACCAGCTCGCCGTACCGTGGCTCGGCGGCGACGATCCGCACCTCGGGCTTCTGCTCGCGGAAGAAGCGGCCCACGCCCATCAGGGTGCCGGTGGTGCCGAGCCCCCCGACGAAGTGGGTCACCTCGGGCAGGTCGGCCAGGATCTCGGGGCCGGTGCCCTCGTAGTGCGCGAGCGCGTTGGCGGGGTTGCCGTACTGGTAGAGCATCACCCAGTCGGGGTGCTCGGCCGCCATCGTCTTCGCGACCCGGACCGCCTCGTTGGAGCCGCCCGCGGCGGGCGACGACACGATCTCCGCGCCCCACATCCGCAGCAGCTGGCTGCGCTCGGCCGAGGTGTTCTCCGGCATCACGCAGACCAGGCGGTAGCCGCGGAGCTTGGCGACCATCGCCAGGGAGATCCCGGTGTTGCCGCTGGTCGGCTCGAGGATGGTGCATCCGGGCCGCAGCAGCCCGTCCTTCTCGGCGTGCTCGACCATCGCGAGGGCTGCACGGTCCTTGATCGAGCCGGTCGGGTTGCGGTCCTCGAGCTTGGCCCACAGCCGCACGTCGGGGCTCGGCGAGAGTGTGGGCAGTCCCACGAGCGGGGTGTTGCCGACCGAGGCGAGCAGGTCGTCGTAACGCATGGGGTCTCCGGGTCGGGTCAGCGCAGGAACTGCTCGGGGTCGAAGTCGTCGAGCGAGATGATGCGCGTGCGGGGCAGGATCGCGTTGAAGGCCGCGACGTCGTCCTCGAGGTCGAACAACGGGATGTCGAGCGCGGTGAGCTGGCCGCTGACGAACTCGCGGAGGGCCAGCAGCCCGAGCTTGCGGCCGTCGTCCAGCGCTGCCAGGTGTGGTGCGAAGTCGCCGTCGTGGCTGCACAGCATGACGTCGTCCTGGTGACCCTTGAGCGCCTCGAGGGTGCGCTGGATGCCGAGGTCGACGACCTTCTCGTCGGAGCCGCCGGCCAGCGGGATCGGCCGGTAGCCCATCGCGAGCAGCGCCTGCACGAATGAGAGCGGCATCTGCCCGTTGGTGGCGTTGAGGAAGAACAGGCCGACGGCCGGCTGCTCCCACCGGGCCTCGGCGAACGCCGTCAGCCGCTCCCAGCGCGGGCGCTCCTCGGGCTGCGGTCGCCTCTGGAAGAGAGCGGTACCGAGGGTCGCGTCGATGTTCTCGCCGTCGACGAGCAAGAACGTACGACGCTCGCTCATCTCAGCCGCCGGCGACGGCGGGGAGGACGACGACCTGGTCGCCGTCGGTGAGCGCCGCCTCGAGGCCGCCGAGGAAGCGGACGTCCTCGTCGTTGACGTAGACGTTGACGAAGCGGCGCAGGTCGCCGTCCTCGATGAGGCGGTCCTTGAGGCCCGGGTGGTTGGCCTCGAGGTCGTCGATCAGGGCGCTCAGGCTGGTGCCGCTGGCCTGCACGGACTTCTGGTCGTCGGTGTAGGTGCGCAGGATCGTGGGGATCCGGACCTCAACGGACATCGGGGTCTCCTTGGCTGGTGGCTGGGATCGTGGGCTCGGCGGGCAGGGAGTCGACCACGGTGACCTCTTCCTCGGTCACCTCACCATCGACGATCCGATACGACCTGAACTCCACCGGGCCCTCGTTATTCCCGTGCGCACGGGTGCTGACCAGCACGTAGTGGGCTCTCGGCTCCATCGCCAGGCCGATGTCGGTGCGGCTCGGGTAGGCCTCGGTGGCCGTGTGGGAGTGGTAGACGACCACCGGCTCCTCGTCGCGCGCGTCCATGTCCCGGTAGAGCGCGAGCAGGTCGGTGGAGTCGAACTCGTAGAAGGTCGGGCTGCCGGCGGCGTTCACCATCTCGACGAGCCGCTCGGGTCGGTCGCTGCCCTCGGGCCCGGCCACGACGCCGCAGGCCTCGTCGGGGTGGTCGCGCTTGGCGTGCGCGACGATCCCGTCGTACGTCGCGCGGTCGAGGATGAGCACGCGCCCAGGGTAGAGGGGCCGACCGTCGCGAGCGTGCGCCGGCTGGAGTGCGGACGCCTCAGACCTCGGTACGGCGACGCACCACCTCGACCGGGACCCCGCCCAGCCCGAGGCGGTAGCGGACGTGGCCGGAGTACCCGGCCAGCTTGTCCCAGAGCGCGGCGTGCGCGGACCACGGGAGCGGGTCGGCGCCGTGGTACCAGCTGTCGCCGAAGGAGATCCACACCGCCGACCAGTCGGACGCGTCGTCCCAGTCGCCGCGCTTGGCCTCGACCAGCCGCCGACGCACCTGGAAGGCCATCCGTGGCCCGTCGGGGCAGCCCGGCGTGGTCGCGATCGGCCAGACCCAGAGGTCGAGGGCGGCCAGGTCGAGCTCGAGGTCGCGCAGCACGGCGGGGTCGACCAGGACGGTCGCCACGTTGACGTGCGGACGGCGCATGCCCACGCACGCTACCCACGACCGGCGACATCTGACGAGGGTCGAGCGGTCACCCTCCGGTGACGAACCGCGCCGCGGGCTCGTCCGAGAGGGCCGCCTCGATCCGTTCGCGCATGCTCGCGCTCATCGCCGGAAGGGCACTCGGGCTCGCCCAGGTCACGGCGCTGGACTCGTCGTCCGCGACACGGGCGTCGCCACGGACCCAGGTGCAGGAGAAGGTCAGGTCGAGGTACGTCGCGAGGTCGCCGTTGACGTGGGTGATCGGGCCGTGGACCGACGTCGCGGCCAGCCGGTCGACCCGGACACCCACCCCGGTCTCCTCCAGCACCTCGCGGACGGCGCCGACAGCCGGCTCCTCCCGGGGGTCGAGGATCCCGGTCACCGGGGTCCACGCGCCGTTGTCGGCACGGCGTACGAGGAGGATCTCCTCGCTGCCCGGCTCCCCTCGTCGTACGACGGCGGTCACCGCAGGCAGCCACATCTCCCGCTTCCCGATCAGGCGGCGCATCTCGACCACGAACTCTGGAATCGGCATGTCCACGACCCTAGACACGACGATGCCCCGAGACCGTCAGGTCCCGGGGCATCGAGTCGGCGCAAAGAGGCGCCCGGAGCTCACCGAGTCGGCGCGAAGAGACGCCCGGAACTCGCCGAGTCGTCACGTGACGACGACTCGGCGAGCGGAGCCGATCAGGGCAGGAAGTACATCGGGTTCGGGATCTTGAAGGTCTTGTCCGCGAAGCCGCCGTTCAGGTCGCTGAACTGGTCACCGAAGTTCGCGGCGATGTCGAAGCCCAGCGACTCGATGTGCTGGCGCGTCAGCGACTTGTACTGCGTGGTGGTGCAGGTCGGCGCACAAGGGGCGAGCCAGGGCTCAGAGGCACCCGTGGCGTCCTTGAGGTAGACGTGGGTGGGGTCGACCGTGTACCCGGCGTCCTCGAGGTTGGCGATCGTGCCCGCCGTCTGGTCGGGCGTGGCGATCTTCGAACGCCCGGTCAGGAAGAACACCTGGTAGCCCTTCGCGAGGGCCTTCTGCTCGAGTGCGACCATGCCCGGCACGGCCGGGAAGACCGACGCGGAGCCGGCGTTGACGAACGCGGCGTTCGTGGTCGGGTTGAACACGAAGTTGCTGAAGATCTCGTAGCTGTACGTGTTCAGCGTCGTGTCGTCGATGTCGAACAGGACCGCGGGCGTGCCGTCGAAGTGGCCGTGGCCGTGGTGCTGCTTCACACGGTGGGAGAGGTACTTGCCGGCTCCGGCCGCGATGCCCTCGACCTCGTGGGCGTAGCTGCCGTCGGGGTTGTACTGGTGGAGCTTGGTGGTGCCGCCGACCGGGTCGTTCACGTCGGTGACGGTGTCGCCGTAGTAGCCCTTGATCGCGGTCTTGACCTGGTCGATGTTCTGGATCTGGTCGGCGCTGGTCGGGACTGCGGGAGGCGCGGGGACCGCGCCGTTGCCGTGGCCGTTTCCCCCGTGTGCGAGGGCGAGACCGGGCAGGGTGAGCGCGGCGGTGACCGCGGCCGAAGCGAGAGCGACGCTCGCGGTGCGCGCCGGCCGCTTGAGGATGGACAGGTGCTTCACAGGGGATCCTCCGGGTGGGGTTAGTTGCGGACCCGTCACCCAAACACGCCTCCCGTCCCCACCACAAGGCTCGGAAGGGGATCACCCCAGGGCTTCGACCAGTGTCTCCTGGAGCAGCCCGATCCAGTCGTAGATGTCGTGGGCCTGCGCGCGTGGGTCGTCGTCGGGCAGCGCCGCCCAGTACGCGTCGTCCCCCTCCTCGACCTCGAGGCGGGTCGCCAGGGCCAGGCGCAGGTCGGTGAACGACTTGAGCCAGACCAGGGCCGTCTCGTGGTCGAGCTCGACGTCGATGACCAGGCGCTGCTCGCCGAGCTGTGGCGGCAGCCCAGCCTCCTCGAGCGTGTCGATGATGGTGGCTGCCCCGATCGCCTTGCCGTCGCGGAGCGCGCCCTCGGTGAAACGGCGGAACTCCGACGCGGCCTCCTCGTCCTCGACGTACGCCGAGGGGAACAGGCGGGCGAGCACCGGGTCGTCGGGCTCGGTGGTGGGGCCGTCGAAGCGCAGCATCGCCTCGAGCGGGTCGGTGTGCTCGTGCGGTACGGCGGCCTCGTTGCGCAGCAGCTCGACGAGCTGGGAGGCCAGCGAGCGCAGCAGGTCGGCCTCGAACCCGGAGAACGTGGCGATGATCCGACCGCTCCGGCGGTGTCGGGTGAATCCGCTCATCGGGGGCTCACTGCTTCTCCAGCGTCGCCCACAGGCCGTACTCGTGCATGGCCTGCACGTCGCGCTCCATCTCCTCGCGCGAGCCGTTGCTGACCGCGGACTTCCCGTCGTGGTGCACCTCGAGCATCAGCTTCTCCGCCTTCTTCTGGTCGTAGCCGAAGTAGGAGCGGAAGACGTAGGTCACGTAGCTCATCAGGTTGACCGGGTCGTTCCAGACGAGAGTCACCCACGGCTTGGCCGTGAGGGTGATCTCGTCAGGGGTGAGGTCAGGCTCGACCTCGACCGGACTCGTGGTCGCCATGGGCACATCGTGGCACAGGCGGCCCGATACTCCCGGCCCCTACGCTGGTGCCCGTGCGCGCGTCGACTGCCCTGCTCACCGACCACTACGAGCTGACCATGCTGCAGGCGGCGCTGGGGTCCGGGACGGCGCACCGCCGGTCGGTCTTCGAGCTCTTCCCGCGGCGCCTCCCCGAGGGCCGCCGGTACGGCGTGGTGGCCGGCGTCGGCCGTGCGCTCGACGCCCTCGAGGACTTCCGGTTCGACGACGAGACGCTGGAGGCGCTGCGCGACGTGGTGGACGAGCCGACCCGCGAGTGGCTCGCGTCGTACCGGTTCGCCGGTGACATCTGGGGCTATCCCGAGGGCGAGGTCTACCTCCCCTACTCACCGCTCCTGGTGGTCGAGGGGACGTTCGCCGAGGCGGTGCTGCTCGAGACCTTGCTGCTCTCCATCTACAACCACGACTCCGCGATCGCCTCGGCCGCGTCGCGGATGACCACCGTCGCCGGCGACCGGCCGTGCATCGAGATGGGGTCACGTCGTACGCACGAGGAGGCGGCCGTCGCGGCCGCCCGCGCGGCGTACGTCGCGGGCTTCGCGACCAGCTCGAACCTCGCGGCCCGGCAGCGGTACGGCGTACCGACGGCCGGGACGAGCGCGCACAGCTTCACCCTGCTCCACGACTCGGAGTCCGACGCGTTCCGGGCGCAGGTGACGTCGCTCGGCGTCGGCACCACCCTGCTGGTCGACACCTACGACATCCGCGAGGCGGTGCGTGCCGGGGTGGAGATCGCCGGGCCCGAGCTGGGCGCCGTACGGCTCGACTCCGGCGACCTCGGTGTGCTCGCCCGCGAGGTCCGAGCGCAGCTCGACGACCTCGGCGCGCCGCACACGCGCATCGTGGTGACCAGCGACCTCGACGAGTTCGCCATCGCCGCGCTGGCCTCGGCGCCCGTCGACGCCTACGGCGTGGGCACCCAGCTGGTGACGGGGTCGGGCCATCCGACGTGCGGCTTCGTCTACAAGCTCGTCTCGCGCGAGGACGAGGCCGGCACCATGGTGTCGGTGGCGAAGAGGAGCACCGACAAGATCTCGATCGGCGGCCGCAAGTACGCCCTGCGGCGTCGCTCGACGTCCGGAGTGGCCGAGGCCGAGGTGATCGGGATCGGCGAGGACCCGGTCGACGACGGCGACGACCGCTCGCTGCTGGTGCCGCTGGTGCGTGGCGGCGACGTCGTCGGGCGCGAGACGCTCGACGAGGCCCGCGCGCGCCACGCGGCCGCCCGTGCCGAGCTCCCGCGCGCCGCCCAGCAGATGTCGCGCGGCGAGCCCGTCATCCCGACGATCCACGTGTGAGGACGCCATGGCCCTGCTGACCTGTGACTTCTTCTCCGACGCTCTCCAGGTCGGCACGTCGATGACCGTCGTGCTCCCTCAGCAGACCGAGGAGCAGATCGGCCTCGCCGGTGAGCGCTCGGACGGCCCGCCTCCCCTGCTCTACCTCCTGCACGGCCTCTCCGACGACCACACGGCCTGGCACCGCTACACCGCCCTCAGCCGCTACGCCGAACATGCCGGCCTGGCTGTCGTGATGCCCGCCGTGCACCGCAGCTTCTACGCCGACGAGGCGCACGGCCACCGCTACTGGGAGTTCGTCTCCGAGGAGCTGCCCGGGATCGTCCACGAGTTCTTCCGGGTCAGCGACCGGCCGGAGGAGACGTTCGTGGCCGGCCTGTCGATGGGCGGGTACGGCGCGCTCAAGCTCGCCCTGACCCACCCCGAGCGGTACGCCGCGGCCGCCTCGCTCTCCGGTGCCGTCGATGTCCGCGGGCTGATGCTCCTCCCTGAGCGCGGCGACCTGCTGGACCGGGTCTTCGGGGGCTCGGTCGCCGACGACGACGACCTCTTCACTCTGCTCGACCGGGCCTCCGGCGTACCGCCGCTGTACCTGGGCTGCGGCACCGAGGACCCGCTCCGGCCCGGCACCGAGGCTCTTGTGGCCGCCGCCACCGCCGCCGGGGTCGACGTCACCGTCGACCTGCGTCCCGGTGCGCACGAGTGGACGGTGTGGGACCCGATGATCGCCGACGTCGTCGCCTGGCTCCCGCTGGGCCGGGCTGGCTGACCGCCCGGGTGGATGCGGCGGAAAACGCGGAACGGATCGATCGATCCGCTGCAACGAGGCGCATCTATTCCGCGTTTTCTGGGTCGATGCCGAGCCTCCGCATCAGCCGCTGTCTCCCCGCTGCCGAGAACAGCGACTCGGACACCAGCCTGTGCCACACCTGGATACGGGCCGGGTCGTGCGGGCGGCCCAGGGCACGGTCCGCGTCGCGGAGCACGGCGACTGCGCCGACGAGCACGTCCTCCTGGGTGTAGCCACGTCGTTCGAAACCCGCGTCGTTGATCAGGCCTACCCGGCGGAGGTCGCGGCGTTGCTGATGGCGTAGCAGGTGGGTGCCTCCGTCGTACTCCGAGAGCCGGTTGGTGCCGATGATGCGCAGGTCTGCGCGTGCGACCACGCCTCCGTGTTCGTCTCGGACGACGAACTGGGGTACGACGGGGATCGCGCACACGACGTACAGGATCCGGAGCACCACCTCGAAGATCGACTCGGCCCGTCCGTCCATCAGCCGGATCGCCCGCCTGAGCAGAGGTGCTCCGCGCCGGCGTTGCCGCGCAACAGTGATCAGGTCCGCCCTCGTCAGGTCCCCGGCATGCAGGGCAGCCTCGCCCAGCACCACGACGTCGAGCAGGCCGAGGTCGCGAGCACACGACAGCAACGTCTCGGCCGGGGAGGTGAGCCGAACACCTTTCTCGAGCTGCCACGCGGGAAGTACGTCGTGGCGACAGACCGCCAGCCCCCGACGACTGATCCGATCCGCGCGACCCGAGGCGACGAAGAGCGGAAGACCGTCCGGGAGCGGTGGGACCCACCACCCACGCACGAGCGCCGCCGTCAGACCGGTGAACGACGACCAGAACGGGAGAACGAGCTGCCAGGCCTGCAAGGTGCTCACGAGGTCGTCCGTCAGGTCGGCACGCACATGGGCGCCCGGAGTGACCGGTACCCACCCCTGACCCGGTCTCCGACCCCATCTGATCGCGTCATCGTCCATGAGGTCCAGGCTCGCGGGTTCGCTCGGGTTCCGGCGTGGTCGGCTGCGGACCTGTGGACAGCCGCCTCAGAAGCCCGGGGGGTTGGTGGGCAACGGTGCTGCCGTGGCCTGAAAACGCGGAACGGATTGCCTCCCCTGGCGCGATCCCCGCGATCTGTTCCGCGTTTTCCGCCCGGACCCGGACGCGGTCGCCAGCCACCCGCCACCCTCCCGATAACCTCGGCCCATGGCGCGTGCCCTGATCGTCGTCGACGTCCAGAACGACTTCTGCGAGGGCGGGTCGCTGCCGGTCAGCGGCGGGGCCAGGGTCGCGGGCGACATCGGGAAGCTGCTCCACCACTGGACTCGGCAAGACGATCACGCCCCGTCGTACGACGTGGTGGTGGCCACGAAGGACCACCACATCGACCCGGGTGACCACTGGGCGCGCGAGCCCGACTACGTCGCGTCGTGGCCCGTGCACTGCCGGGTCGGCACCGACGGCGAGGCGTTCCACCCCAACCTCGACCCCCAGCCGTTCGACGCGATCTTCCTCAAGGGCGAGCACGCCGCGGCGTACTCCGGCTTCGAGGGGCGTACGTCGGGTGGCGAGACCCTCGCGGACTGGCTGCGGGGGCGCGGGGTCGACGAGGTCGACATCTGCGGCCTCGCCACCGACCACTGCGTACGCGCGACGGCCCTCGACGCCCGGATCGAGGGCTTCCCGACCCGGGTGCTGACCGAGCTGTGCGCGGGCGTCGCCCCTGAGACCACCGCGGCCGCTCTCGACGAGATGCGTGCCGCCGGCGTCACTCTGGGCTGAGCGCGACCAGCGGGCCCTCGACCCGCGGAGCCATCGCCTCGGCGACCGAGATCAGCCCGGTCATCGGCCGGATCATCACCCGGAACTCGCTGACCAGACCGTGCTCGTCGAGCCGGATGAAGTCCGCGCCCTCGAGCTCGCGCCCGCCGACCGACGCGGCGAACATCAGCACGTGTCCTCGGCCGTCCTCCTCGCTGTAGGTCCGCACGTAGCGGAACTCGTCGAAGGTCTGCATGGCCGCCCGGAGGAAGACCATGGTCGCGTCCCGACCGGCGTACGGCTTGAAGATCGCCGGGCTGCTGAAGACCACGTCGTCGGCGAGCAACGCCTCGACCGCCTCCGGGTCCTTCGCCTCCAGAGCCTTGCGCAGCTGCTCCATCACTCCCCCTCGAAGTCCGGGGCCCGCCGTTCGGCGAACGCCCGCATTCCCTCTGCCGCGTCCCTGGTGCGCAGCAGGATCGTCTGACCGGTGCGCTCGCGCTCGAGCGCGGCGTCGAGCCCGGCGTACGCCGCCGCGTTGACGGCGCGCTTGGTCGCGGCCTGTGCCAGCGGCGCACCGGCCGCCAGCCGCGCGACGAGGTCCGCGACGGCGGTCTCGAACGCGTCGTCGACGGCGAAGTGGCTGACCAGCCCGGCGCCGTGCGCCTCTCGGCCGGTCAGCGGCTCCCCGAGCAGCGCCATCCGCATCGCCCGCGCCCGGCCGATCGAGGCGGCCACCGACGCGCTCGATCCGCCGTCGGGCATCAGTCCGATGCGGGCGAAGGCCAGGAGGAACGACGCCGACTCGGCCGCCACCGCCAGGTCGCAGGCCAGCGCGATCGAGCACCCGACACCCGCGGCGGGACCGTGCACGGCCGCCACGACCGGCTTGTCGAGCAGGGTGACGGCGCGGACGATCCGGTTGGCGCGGTCGAGCGCCCGCACGTCGAGCTGCATGGGTGCGTCGGCACCGGCGATGTCGGCTCCGGCACAGAACGCGCGACCGGCACCGCGGAGCACCACGACCCGGACGTCGTCGTACGCCGCGGCGGCCTCGAGCTCGCCGGCCAGCGCGTCGGAGAGCTCGTCGGTGAGGGCGTTGAGCTGCTCGGGTCGGTCGAGGGTGAGCGTCAGGACGGGGCCATGACGCGTCACGACGAGAGCGGTCACGAGCCGTCGCCCCACTTCTCGGCCAGTGTGCGGATCACCTTCACGTTGCGGTTGGTGGCGACGCCGAGATGCTTCTCGACGACCGCGTTGCTGAGCATCGCCGAGTGGTAGTCGTTCCCGAGCAGCAGGTGGGCAGCGCGACCGCGTACCTCGGCCCGCTCCCCCTCCTTCCCTGCGCCGTCGAGCTTCTTGACCGCCGCCGCCGTCGGGGTGTCCTTGAGCAGCGAGACGTAGAGCAGCCCGCTGTGGCCGGCCGACAGCTCCTCGGCATCCGCGGCCACGGCGGTCAGCTCCTTGGGCGTGAAGACGATGGTGGGTACGTCGAAGCCCGCGGCCGAGGCGAAGGCCTTCTCCAGCGTCGCCTCCACCTTTGCCCGGCTGCGCAGCTTCGTCGTGACCCGGACGTTGCCGGTGTTGATGTAGGTCTCGACGTCGGTGCACCCGGCGTCCTCGCACGCCTGCACGATCGCACCCTTGGCGAACATCCGCTTCCCGACGTTGATGGCGCGGAGGAATGCGATGTACGTCGGCATGCGCGCCATCCTGCCGGTCCGGGTGAGCATCGTCGAGAATCCGGGCCCACCGAACTCGCCCTTGCCCTGGGCAGCGGCAACACCTGGACCGGCTTCGAGCAGGGCCTGTGCAACCCGTGACGGCCGTTCGGGCCCGAGTCGGTCCATCGGCAGCCTCTGTATCCTGCCGAGATGCCCACTGATCTCGAGGAGCAGAGCAGCGAGCTCGTGGTGTACGCCGCCCGCCTGGTCCGCGCCGTACGACGTCGGGTCGGGCACCCGGCCGGCATCCGGATCCTGTCGCTCCTCGACGAGCTCGGACCGCAGGGCGTGACCGCGTTGGCCGACGTGGACCGCTCCTCGCAGCCGACCGTCTCGGAGGCCGTCTCGCAGCTCGAGGAGCAGGGGCTCGTGGCTCGCGCGACGGATCCGAGCGACGCCCGCCGGTCGCTGGTGCGTCTCACGCCGAAGGGCCGGCGCCGGCTCAACGCAGCTCGGCGTGAGAACGGCATCGCCATCGCCGAACGGCTCGAGCAGACCGACCTGACGGCCGAGGACGTCGCTGCGGCGGTGACCGTGCTCCGCGCCATCATGACCGAGCAGCTGTGAGGACCAGCCCCGCGTTTGCTATTGCATAGGTTCCCTATGTAATCTGGGAGCTGTCCCCTCCCGAAAGGCAGCTCGTGTCCACGCACGTCCGTTCTTCCCACGACACCCCGGTCGAGTCCGGCTCGTTCTTCTCCCAGCCGCGTGCGGTGTGGGCCGTCGCCTTCGCGTGCGTGATCGCGTTCATGGGCATCGGCCTGGTCGACCCGATCCTCAAGTCGATCGCCGTGCAGCTGGACGCGACGCCGAGCCAGGTCTCGCTGATGTTCACCAGCTACATGGCGATCATGGGCGTGGCGATGCTGGTGACGGGCGTGATCTCGAGCCGGATCGGCGCGAAGCGGACGCTGCTGTCGGGTCTGGTCCTGATCATCGTGTTCGCCGCGCTCGCCGGCTCGTCCGACAGTGTCGGCGCCGTCGTCGGCTTCCGGGCCGGGTGGGGTCTCGGCAACGCGCTCTTCGTCGCGACCGCGCTGGCCACGATCGTCATGTCGGCGACCGGCGGCACCGCCCAGGCGGTCATCTTGTTCGAGGCCGCGTTGGGCATCGGCATCGCCTCGGGTCCGCTGGTCGGCGGGCTGCTCGGTGAGCACTCGTGGCGAGCCCCGTTCTACGGCGTCTCGTGCCTGATGCTGATCGCGCTCGTGGCCACCGCTTTCTTCCTGCCGGCCACGCCCCCGACCGGACGCCGTACGTCGCTGGCCGACCCCTTCCGGGCGCTCCGCCACCGACCTCTGCTCGTGATCGCACTGACCGCGGTCTTCTACAACATCGGCTTCTTCACGATCCTGGCGGCCGGACCGTTCGCGCTGCCGAGCGCCGGCATCATCCAGATCGGCTGGATCTACTTCGGGTGGGGTCTCCTGCTGGCGGTCGTGTCCGTCTTCGTCGCACCCGTGGTGCAGCGGGCGATCGGGACCGTCCCCGCGATCCTCGTGACGCTGGCCCTCTTCGCGCTCGACCTGGCGGTGATGGCGGTCTACGCCGACCACCAGCCGGTCGTGGTCGCCGGCATCGTGCTGTCGGGCGCACTGATCGGCAACAACAACACCCTGATCACCGAGGCCGTGATGGGCGCGGCTCCCGTCGAGCGCCCGGTGGCGTCGGCGGCGTACTCCTTCGTCCGCTTCTGCGGCGGCGCGATCGGCCCCTACGTCGCCCTCAAGCTCTTCGGAACACCGCCGGACGTGCACGTGCACGCGCCGTTCTGGTTCGGGGCCGTCATGGTCGGCGTCGGACTGGTGATCCTGGCCTGCGGCGCGCGCCTGCTGAGCCGCACCCTCGACCAGCACCGGCACGAGAGCCGGGTCGACGAGGCGGAGGCGATCCTGGTCGGCGATCTCGACTGAGTCAGGTCGTGATCCGGAACGCCGTCGGACGACGCGCCCCCAGCTCGCGCGCCGAGCGCTCGATGCAGAACTCGTTGCCCTCCGGGTCGCCCAGCGTCACCCAGCCCGAGCCGTCGTCGCGGCGATGGTCCGCGACGATCACCGCGCCTGCGGCGATCGCGGCGTTCACCGTTTCGTCGCGGGTGCCCGTCTCGGGCTGGAGGTCGAGGTGCAGACGGTTCTTGGCGGTCTTGCCCTCCGGCACGGGGATGAAGAGGAGCCCGGTGCCGTCGAAGGGGTACGACGGCGCCACGACGACCTCGGGATCGTCGTCGTAGTAGACGTGCCAGCCCGTCACCGACGACCAGAACGACGCCAGGCGCCGCGCGTCGGCGCAGTCGAAGGTGATGTTGTGGATGCGAACGCTCATCTGGCCACCCTCGCGGCATCCGCCGCGGGCGGGCAACCCGGATTCCCCGGCGAGGGTACGGCGCGGTCCCGGCCACCCGGCGTACGGTCTGCTCCGTGCCTTGCGACTATTGCGGTGTCGAGTTCGACCCCATCTCCACCCGGTGGCTGTGCCCGCACTGCCACATGAAGGCCAACTGCTGCGACGGCGCTCCGCTGGACCTCTGCGGTACGACGCGGGTCCCGGACCCGGTCGAGCAGAGCCGGTCGGCGTGAGCGAGCTGCTGGCCGTCCGGCCGGACCGGCTGCTCGACGTCGTCTCCGGCGACCTGCTCGCCGACCGCGTCGTGCTCGTCGAAGGCGAGCGGATCGCCGCCGTGGTGGGCTCGTCCGAGGCGCCGAGCGACGCGCGGGTGCTCGACCTCCCGGGCGCGACCCTCTTGCCCGGGCTCGTCGACTGTCATGCCCACCTCGTCGGTGAGATCGACAGCGGGCAGGGCTACACCGAGCTGCTCACGCGCACCGGCGCCCAGGAAGGCATGACCGGGGTGCGCAACGCCCGCGACACCCTGAACGCCGGCTTCACCAGCGTCCGCGACGTCGGCAACTACCGCGCGTTCGTCGACGTCGCGCTGCGCGACGCGATCGACGCCGGCTGGCTTCCGGGCCCGCGGATGATGGTCGCCGGCGCGTTCATCGGCTGCCGGGGTGGTGGCGGCGACATCAGCGGCCTGGCCCCGGACGCGGCCGAGCACGTGCCCGCCGAGCTGAGGGTCGGCGTGGTCGACACGGTCGACGACGTGACCAACGCCGTACGCCGGATCCTCTACAGCGGCGCCGACCTGATCAAGCTGATCGCCACCGGGGCGGTGATGTCGGACAGCTCCAACCCCGGCGTACCCGAGCTGAGCGAGGCCCAGATCCGCGCCGCGGTCGAGGAGGCCTCGCAGCACGGCGCCCACGTGGCTGCGCACGCGCACGGGGCGGAGGGCATCAAGCGCGCGGTGCGGGCGGGGGTGCGCTCGATCGAGCACGGCTCGCTGATGGACGACGAGGGCGTCGCGATGATGGCCGAGTCGGGCACCTGGCTGGTCGCCGACATCTACGGCGGCGACCACATCGCGGCCTACGGCCGTGAGCACGGCTGGAAGGCCGACGTGCTGCGCAAGAACGACGAGACGACCCTCACCCAGCGGGAGGCGTTCGAGAAGTGCGTCGCCGCCGGGGTCGACATCGCCTACGGCACCGACAGCGGCATCTACCCCCACGGCCTGAACGCGCTGCAGTTCGCCTACCACGTGCGGCACGGTCAGACGCCGGTCGAGGCGATCCGGTCGGCCACCGTCCGCGCCGCGGAGCTGATGGGCTGGTCAGACCGGATCGGCCGGATCGAGCCCGGCCTCTACGCCGACCTGGTCGCCGTGACGGGTGACCCGACCGACGACGTACGGCTGCTCGAGGACGTCTCGTTCGTGATGAAGGGCGGCGAGGTCGTCCGGCACTGACGCCGAGTCGACGCAAAGAGGCGTCCAGAACACGCCGAGTCGTCTTGTGACAACTCGGCGTGCGGGCGCTCAGAGGTTGCCGCGGGCCTCCTGCTCGCGCTCGATCGACTCGAACAGGGCCTTGAAGTTGCCCTTGCCGAAGCCGAGCGACCCGTGCCGCTCGATGAACTCGTAGAAGACCGTCGGCCGGTCGCCCATCGGCTTGGTGAAGATCTGGAGCAGGTAGCCGTCCTCGTCGCGGTCGACGAGGATCTTGCGGCTCTTCAGCTCCTCGATCGGCACCCGCACCTCGCCGATCCGGGCCCGCAGCTCGGGGTCGTCGTAGTAGGCGTCGGGCGTGTCGAGGAACTCGATGCCGTTGTCACGGAGCAGGTCGACGGTGCGCAGGATGTCGCCGGTGGCGAGCGCGATGTGCTGGCAGCCGGCGCCGTCGTAGAACTCGAGGTACTCGTCGATCTGCGACTTCTTGCGCGCCACAGCGGGTTCGTTGAGCGGGAACTTCACGCGGTGGTTGCCGCTCGCGACGACCTTCGACATCAGCGCGGAGTAGTCGGTGGCGATGTCGTCGCCGATGAACTCGGCCATGTTCGTGAAGCCCATGACCTTGTTGTAGAACTCCACCCACTCGTCCATCCGGCCGAGCTCGACGTTGCCCACGCAGTGGTCGATGGCCTGGAACAGCCGCTTGGGATGACCCTCGCGACGGGCGACCTTGGTGGTGGCGGCGACGTAGCCGGGCAGGAACGGGCCGTCGTACCGCGAGCGGTCGACCAGCGTGTGGCGCGTCTCGCCGTACGTCGCGATGGCCGCGGTCCGCACCGTCCCGTGCTCGTCGGTGACGTCGTGCGGCTCGTCGAGGACGGTGGCGCCCATCGCGCGCGCGTGATCGATGCACTGGTCGACGTCGGGCACCTCCATCGCGATGTCGACGACGCCGTCGCCGTGCTTGCGATGGTGGTCGAGGGCCGGGCTGCCGGGAGTGACGCCGCCGGTGAAGACGAAGCGGGCGCTGCCCGAGCGGAGGACGTAGGACTTGCTGTCGCGGTGGCCGGTCTCGGGGCCGGAGTACGCCTCGAGGTCCATCCCGAGGGCGAGCTGGTAGAACTGCGCGGTCTGGGTCGCGTTCCCGACCACGAAGCCGACGTAGTCCATGCCGGTCACGGGGAAGGGGTCGTGGCTCGCGTCGTACTCCACCAGGCCGACGAGCTGCTTGAGCTGCTCGAGGGTGAGGTCGGCCTTGAGCTCGTCGGCGGTCAGGGCTCCGCCGGTGGAGGGGGTCTCGTGGGTCGTGGTCATGGGCGTCACCTTGCCCAATGCTGACAACCTGCGCAACAGTACGGAGAATCGTCGTACACACTGTCCAGCCCAGGAGCGTTCATGGACGATCTCGACCGCAGATTGCTCGCTCTGTTCGCCCGCGACCCGCGGATCGGGGTCCTCCAGGCCTCGCGCGAGCTCGAGGTCGCCCGCGGCACCGTGCAGGCCAGGCTCGACAAGCTGGTCTCCACCGGGGTGATCACCGGGTGGGGGCCGGAGCTCTCGCCCGAGGCCCTCGGCTTCCCCGTGACGGCGTTCCTGACGCTGGAGATCCGGCAGGAGGACGCCACGCTGGGCGGCCACGACACCGTCGCGCGTCACCTCGCGACGATCCCCGAGGTGCTCGAGGCCCACACGATCACCGGCGCCGGCGACCTGTGGGCACGCGTCGTCGCCCGCTCGAACTCCGACCTCCAGCGGGTGATCGACCTGGTGCTCCAGGACCCCGCGATCGTCCGCAGCTCCACGGTGATCGCCCTCGCCACCCAGATCCCCTACCGCGTGCTCCCGTTGGCCTCGTCGGGGTAGTCCGTGACGATTGGCAGGTGATTCGGCGGTTTTCACCTGCAGTTCGTCACGGACTATCCCGCCGCGGCGCGATCAGGCGAAGATCAGGCAGGACGAGGTGGCGTGGGCGACCAGCTTGCCCTGGGCGTCGTAGAGCTGGGCCTGGGCGAGCGCCGTACGACGTCCGCGCTGGAGCACCGAGCCCTCGCAGCGCAGCCGGCCGGAGTCGACGGTGACCGGGCGGAGGAACTTCACGGTCAGGTCGAGCGAGGTGTAGAGCTCGCCCGCGGCCAGGGTCGAGTGGACGGCGCAGCCGGTCGCGGTGTCGAGCAGCGTGGAGATCACGCCGCCGTGCACCGAGCCGATCGGGTTGTAGTGGCGGCGCTGCGGCACGAGCTCCACGCTGACCGTGCCACGCCCGGTGACCGCGAAGCCCTCCATGCCGATCGTGTCCGCGATCGGAGCGGCGGGCAGCCGCCCCTCGAAGATCGCCTGGAGCTGCTCGAGGCCGTCGAGGGCGGACGCGTCGGGCTGGGAGGTCTGGGTCTCGGTCACACACCCAGCCTCGCCCAGGTTGCTGGGTCTGTCAACAAGACCTAGGGTGGGTGACCATGAACGCCGCCCCCTCCGCACTGGCCTGGTCGACCGAGAACTGCACGGTCGGGCGCACCATGGCGATCCTCGGCGAGCGCTGGACCTTCGTCGTGCTCCGCGAGGTCTTCAACGGCGTACGACGCTTCGACGACATCCGGCGTCACAGCGGGATCCCCCGCCAGGTGCTCAGCAACCGCCTCGCGCTCCTCGTCGAGCAAGGCGTGCTCCGGCGCGAGCCCTACCAGGATCCCGGCGAGCGGGCACGCCACGAGTACCGCCTCACCGACAAGGGATTCGACCTCTACCCCGTGCTCGTCGCGATCGCCGACTGGGGCGACCGCTACCTCGCCGACCCAGAAGGGCCACCGGTCGCGTTCGCCCACCGCGACTGCGGCGCGCCGCTCCACGCCGAGCTGCACTGCACCGACGGGCACCGCGTCGATCGTCCTCGTGACGTCGCGCCCCGCCCGGCCGCGGGAGCCAGGGCGTTCGAGCCGGCTGGCTAACCGGTCGGCTTGGCGGCCCACTCGCGGAGGCGGTTGATCCGCGCGTGGAGCTGCTCGGAGTTGGCGATCGCGGCGGCCGGACCGCCGAGCTCCTTGCGCAGCGCTGAGTGCGTGACGCCGTGGGCCTGACCGGTGCGGTGGTGCCACGCCGCGACGAGACCGTTGAGCTCGCGGCGCAGCATGGCGAGCTGCTCATGGGTCGACACCTCGCGCTCGGTGGGCGCCTCGGCCGCCCGGTCGCCGGTCGTACGACGTGACCGCTGGCGGTGGTGGAGCAGCTCACGCACCTGGTCGGGCTCCAACAGTCCCGGGATGCCCAAGAAGTCCATCTCCTCCTCCGACCCGACGTGCACCTCCCCCGCGTGCCCGAACTCGCCACCGTCGAAGACCACGCGGTCGAACCTGGCCTGCGACCCGAGCGCCTGCCAGGTGCCCTCGAGCTCGTCGGAGGCCCCGACGTCGGCGTTGGCCCGGTCGAGAAGGTCCTGCTCCGCGGCGAAGAGATCGCTCTCGTCGGTGATCCGCCGCCCGAGCACGTGGTCGCGCTCGACCTCCATCTCGGCCGCGAGGCCGAGCAGGTGAGGCACCGAGGGCAGGAACATCGACGCCGTCTCACCACGTGCGCGCGCACGCACGAATCGCCCGACCGCCTGGGCGAAGAAGAGCGGCGTCGAGACTGCGGTGGCGTAGACGCCCACCGCGAGGCGCGGGATGTCGACGCCCTCGCTCACCATCCGCACCGCCACCATCCAGCGGTCCTCGGAGTCGGTGAAGGCGGCGATCTTCTTCGAGCCCGACTTCTCGTCGGAGAGCACGACCGTCGGCGCCTCACCGCTGATCTTCTTCAGCAGTGCGGCGTAAGCGCGTGCGGAGTCCTGGTCGGTGGCGATCACGAGCCCACCTGCGTCGGGCACGTGACGTCGTACCTCGGTCAGCCGGCGGTCGGCGGCCGCGAGCACCGACGGCATCCACTCCCCGGCCGGGTCGAGCGCGGTGCGCAACGCCTGGGCGCCGAGGTCCTTGGTCATCGGCTCGCCGAGCCGTGCGGCGACCTCGTCGCCGGCGCGCGTGCGCCAGGCGAGGTCGCCGGAGTAGGCCATGAAGAGCACCGGTCGTACGACGTGATCGGCCAGCGCATGCCCGTAGCCGTAGGTGAAGTCGGCGACCGAGCGCGGGACGCCGTCGGCGCCGGGAGCGTAGGTGACGAACGGGATCGGGTTGATGTCGCTGCGGAACGGCGTGCCGGTGAGCGCCAGCCGTCGCGTGGCCGGTTCGAAGGACTCACGCACCGCCTCGCCCCACGACAGCGCATCACCCGCGTGGTGCACCTCGTCGAGGATCACCAGCGTCTTGAAGCGCTCGGTGCGGATCCGCATCGCGAGCGGGTTCACCGCGACGCCGGCGTAGGTGACGGCCACACCCACGTAGTCGGCGGAGGTCTTGCCGGACCCAGCGGAGTACGTCGGGTCAAGAGGCACGCCGGCTCGCGCGCCGGCCTCGGCCCACTGCAGCTTCAGGTGCTCGGTGGGGGCCACCACCACGATCCGGTCGACGATGCGGCGACCGAGCAGCTCGGCGGCGGCCGAGAGCGCGAAGGTGGTCTTGCCCGCGCCGGGCGTCGCGACGGCGAGGAAGTCGCGCGGCGCGCGCTCGACATAGTCGGTGAGCGCGGCGGTCTGCCAGGCGCGCAGTAGCGGCGCCGTACCCCACGCCGCGCGCTCCGGCCAGGCCGGAGTGAGTGCGGGTGTCGGAGGGACGGCCGGACCTGGAGGTGGCCGTCCGGTCACTCGGCCCCGTCCCCGTCGCCGCCGCCGCCGCCGGGGTTCATCGACTCCCAGACCTCCTTGCAGTCGGGGCAGACCGGGTACTTCTCCGGCGCCCGGCTCGGCACCCAGACCTTGCCGCAGAGCGCGACGACCGGCGTTCCCATCACCATGGCCTCGGTCAGCTTGTGCTTGTCGACGTAGTGGCTGAACCGCTCGTGGTCGCCCTCGTCGGTCGGGACGGTGCGCTCGTCGACCCGCTCGTCGACGGCGGTCTGGGTCGCGAATCCGATCTGAGGCACCGGCCCACCCTACGTCAGCAGGGAGTCAGTTGAGCTCAGGGTCGACGGGCCTGTTGACGTGCCAGGCGAGCTCTCCGGGCTGGCGTCGCATCACGTCGCGCCACAGGTCGCTGGGGTCGGCGCGGAACGCGTCCGGAGGCAGCGCCGGTACGACGTACCAGTCGCCGCCGGCGATCTCGCCCTCGAGCTGACCGGCGCCCCAGCCGGCGTACCCGGCGAAGATCCGCACGCCGTCGACCGCAGGTCCGAGGTCGGTGACCTCGCCGTCGAGGTCGACGATCGCGAGCCGGTCGGTCACCGGCCGGAGCCCGTCCGGCACCTCGTCGGTGTCGCGCACCAGCGCCACCGCGAGAGCACCGTCGGGAGAGACCGGCCCGCCGCGGAACAGCACCTCGGGCTCGGCCACGAGGTCGCCCCAGTCGGCGAGCACCGACACCACCGGCACCGGCGACGGGCGGTTGAGGACCACGCCCATCGCACCTCCCGCGTCGGCGTCGAGGAGCAGCACGACGGTGTCGGTGAAGTTGGGGTCGAGGAGCTCGGGCGAGGCCAGCAGCAGCATCCCCGCGCTGATCTCCGACATGGCACCAGCATGCCTGCCGGAGGCGGCCGCCGGAAGTCGGTCTGCGACGCGGGTCAGGCGACGTGGGACTTGATCCGGTGGAGCAGCGCGGCGCCACGCGACCCGAGCGACGTGGTCCCCCTGTAGGTCACACGGGCCCGTTCCTCGAGCTCGAGCCCGGCTGCGACGGTGTCCTCGGTGCGGGCACCGGCCCGACCGGCGTTCGCCGCCAGCAGGACGCGCTCCTTGGCGGCCGCGGTCGCGCAAGGCCGTGGCCATGGGGCCGTCCAGCGGTTCGGCGCGGTAGTGGTCGAGGACCAGCCGGATGCCCGGAAGCTCGTCGGCGGTGGCGTGCCAGGCTGCGACAGCCGCGCGCTCCAGGTCGTCGGGCTGGTCGAGCAGCCCGCGCTCGAGGTGTCCCGAGAGCCGCGTGTGCCAGCGCAGCTGGAGGGCGCCGAGCAGGGTGAGCTCGTCGCCGAAGGTGTCCCGGACGCCGGTCACGTCCATGGGGAGCAGGCCGTCGCGGCGGGTGTCCGCGGCCTCGGTCACGGCGCGGAGAACCTCTCCGCGATGGTGGAAGGTGGTCCAGGTCACGGTCGTCTCCCTTCAAACATACCGTTGGTACGTACTCACGGTATGTGAAGACGTCGTCGCGTGCAAGGACGCTCGTGGCGCGAGGTTCAGACCGCGTGGGTCAGGCCGCCTTGCGAGCAAGCTCGCTGCGGCGCTCGACAGGACCGCTAGGTCCGGGCTCCGCCCGGTCCTAGCGTCCTGTCTCGACCATCACGCTGGTCGATTTGACCACTGCTGTGGCGGCGACGCCGGGCTCGAGCCCCATGTCGTCGGCGGCCTCGCGGCTCATCAGCGAGACGACGCGGTAGTCGCCGCAGGCGAGCTCCACCTTGGCCATCACCCCGTCGCGCTCGACGGCGACCACGACGCCGGTGAACCGGTTGCGCGCACTGGAGGTCTTGTCGCTGCCGGACAACGAGGACAGGAACCCGGCGAGCTCGCCGGCGGGCAGCACGCGCTGGTTGCCGCGACGCTCGAAGCTGATCCGGCCCTCGGCCTCCCACCGACGCAGGGTGTCGACGCTGACCCCTACCCGCTGGGCCACCTCGCCGATCCGCAGGTAGTCGACCACAGGGTCAGCATAGGGGCGTGTCGCGGACCGCTCAGCCCGCGTGCGCGGCGGAATAGCGACTGACCGCTGACTCCTTCACCGACACCCACACCTCGCGCCCCGGCCCGAGCTCGAGCTCGCGGACCGCCTCGGGTGTCACGTCCGCCAGCACTTCCCGCTCGCCGACCACCAGCAGCCGCACCGAGGTGCCGTGGATCGCCACCTCGGCGATGGCGCCCCGCCAACGATGACGAGGCGAACCGTCGGGTTCGTGGCGCGAGACCGTCACGACCCCCGGCCCGAACGCCAGGAAGTCATCGCCGTCACGGAGCACGTTGAGCCCGACCAGCCGGGCCACGTGCTCGGTGCGTGGGCGGGCCGCCACATCCCGAGGTGTCCCGCTCTGCACGACCAGCCCGTCGTCGATCACCAGCACCCGGTCGGCCAAGGTGAGTGCGTCGATCGCGTCATGCGTCACCAGCAGGCAGACACCGTCGTACGCCGCGAGGTGGCGTGCGAGCTCGAGCCTCAGGCTCGTGGCCACGCCGGTGTCGAGCCCGCTGAACGGCTCATCCATGAGGAGCAGCACAGGGTCGCTGGCCAAGGCGCGAGCGATCGCGACCCGCTGAGCCTGACCACCCGAGAGCTCGTGAGGACGGCGTCCGGAGAGGTCGGCGATCCCGAATCGCTCCAGCCACTCCGCCGCCACGGCGTCGGCTGCCGCACGGTCGATGCCGCGCGACCGCGGTCCGAATGCCACGTTGTCGAGCGCCGAGAGATGCGGGAAGAGCAGACCTGCCTGGAAGACCAGCCCCACCTTGCGGTCCTGCACGCTGCGGGGCGGCTCGGTCCAGGACTCCCCGTCGACCACGACCTCACCCTCGGCGGGCAGCAGGCCGGCCAGCGCCGCGAGCAACGTCGACTTGCCTGCCCCGTTGGGACCGATGACCGCCACGACCTCGCCCGGCTCCACAGAGACCTCGACGTCGAGGCGACCCGGCACCGCGAGCCTGGCTCGCAGCCCTGTCACGGACGTGTCAACCAGCGGTTGCGGAGCAGCACGAGCACGCCGACGGACACGACGAGCAGGATCATGCTCAGCGTGCGGGCGACGTCGGGCTGCGACTGCAGCGCCGTATAGATCTTCGATGGCATGGTCTGAGTGGTGCCAGGGTAGTTGCCGGCGAAGGTGATCGTGGCGCCGAACTCACCGAGCGACCTGGCCCAGGCCAGCGCTGAGCCTGCCACGACGCCGGGCAGCGCCAGCGGCAGCGACACGCGCCGGAACGTCGTCCAGCGGTCGGCGCCCAGGGTCGCGGCGACCAGGTCGAGCTCGTCGCCGGCCGCCCGTAGCGCACCCTCGACGCTCAGCACGTAGAACGGGATCGAGACGAACGTGTGGGCGATGACCACGGCCACGGTGGTGAAGGGAAGGGTCAGGCCGAACCAGTCGTAGAACCACCTGCCGACCAGGCCCGTGCGACCCAGGGCCGTGATCAGTGCGACACCCGCCACCACCGGTGGAAGGACCAGCGGCACCAGGACAGCCGCTCGCAGCAACGAGCTCCCCCGGAACTCGACGCGCGCGAGCAGCCAGGCCAAGGGAGTGCCGAACAGCAGGCACAGGACCACCGTGGCGAACGATGCCACGGCGGTGAGCCACAGAGCCTGGAGCACGGAGGTCGACGTCAGCTGACCGAGGAATCCCCGCCACGGGGTCCTCACCACCAGGCTGAGCGTCGGAACGACGAGCAGGGCCGCAGCCGCTGCGGCGGGAACCAGCAGCACCACGGGGACCCGACCGAGCGAGCCCCGGGTGGTGACGGACGCGGCTTCCTTCTCAGGCCGCTTCTCAGCGGCTCGTGCGGTCATCTCACGGCGCGCCGAAGCCAGCGGCCTGCAGGACCTGCTGGCCCTGGCTGGACATCACCAGGTCGACGAACTGCTGTGCCAGGTCGGCCTCTTTCGACTGGTCGAGGGTGGCGATGGGGTACGTCGTGACCTGCTGCGACGTGCCTGGGATCGGAACCGTCTTCACCGCGTCCCCCGCCGAGACAGAGTCCGTGGTGTAGACGATCCCGGCGTCGGCCTCGCCTTCGGTCACCTTGGCGAGCACGCTCTTGACGTCGACCTCCGCGCTCGCCGGCTTCTTGGTGATGCCGTCCTGCTGGAGAAGGGCGGCGGCGATCTTCCCGCAGGGAGCGGTGTCGACGCAGACGACGTACCTGACACCGTCGGAGTCGAGATCGGCGAACTTGGTGATGCCTCCAGGGTTGGCGCTCGGAGTCACGAGCACCATCACGTTGGTGGCGAAGTCCTGCGGCGTCGATGCCAACACGGCCTTTGCGCTGTCCATGGTGGTGGTGTCGGCCGTGGCCAGCACGTCCGCCGGAGCCCCACCCGAGGCCTGCTGGGCCAAGGTGGCGGACGAGTCGAACGCCAGCTTCACCTTCACCCCCGGGTGGTCCTTCTCGAACTGGGCAGCGAGATCGGTGAAGGTGCCCGTGAGCGACGAGGCGGCGAGCACCGTGACCGTCGTGTCGTCCTTGCTGCCGCACGCGCTCAACGGCGTCAGGACGCCGACGAGGACAGCGGTGGCTGCGGCGGTACGACGTAGCAGTGATCGCATGCGTGCTCCCAGTGGTCGAGGCGATGGCGGCCCCCGAGAGGCCGGACAGTGGTTGGTAGCACTCTATCTAGGAAATACCTATACACATGCCAGCGTCCCCTCAGGCGCTCGAACGGTCCCGGCAACCGCGGGGCGCTCCCCCTAGACTGCGGCGGGTGACCAAGAGCGCTCGGGGCCGCCTCGTCGGCAAGGTGCCACACGTGCCGGGGACGAGCCGCCGGGCGGAGTACTCGAGATCCACCCGGCGATCGCTCGTCGACGTCGCCGAGCAGCTCTTCACCGAGCACGGGTACGCCGCGACGTCGCTCGACGCCATCGTCGCCGGGGCCGACGTGACCAAGGGTGCGCTCTACCACCACTACTCCGGCAAGCAGGCCCTCTTCGAGGCCGTCTTCGAGCGGGTCGAGTCGGCCGGCGCGCAGTCGATCCAGGACGCGCTCACCGGCGACCAGGACCCGTGGGACAAGGCGGCCTCGGGTCTGCGGGCGTTCCTCGAGGTGGTGCGGCAGCCGTCGTACAGCAGGATCGTGATCCAGGACGGCCCGTCGGTGCTGGGCTACGAGCGCTTCCGCGAGCAGGAGGAGCAGTCGACGTTCGCCTACGTCCTCGACACGGTGCGCGCCGTGCTCAACTACGGGGACTGGTCGCTGGACGACGACATGGAGCACACCTTCGCCCGGATCTTCTTCGGCGCGATGTCGTCGTCAGGAGCCAGCGTCTCGCGGGCCGAGGACCCCGACGCGGCCGCCGAGCGGGTGGAGGTCGCGATCGGCTTCATCCTGGCCGGCCTCCGCGCGCTGTCCGACCAGGGCGCGGAGATGCCGACCGTCTCCGACTCGGCTACTTCTTGAAGGAGACGTTGCCGCCGTCGACCGGCACCAGCTCGATCCAGGTGTGACCGGCCGGCACCTTGAGGGCGGCGCCCTTCTTGGTGGTCAGCTTGATCTGCGAGTCGGGCGCCTTGTCCTTCTGCCAGTTCGCCGCGACCATCCGGCCGTTGTGGAAGAGCAGGGCGTTGCCCTTGCCGACCAGGATCGTCTGGGGCACGTGGTTCCCGGCCGGGTCGAGGTAGCCGGCGTCACCTTCCTTGACGCGCAGCACCAGCACGTTGGTGGCCGGGAACTGGTCGCCGGCGGGAGCGAAGCTGTCGAGGTTGTGGTAGGTCCCGTTCGTGAACTCCCACTGGGTGGTGTGGCCGGCGGAGAACTTGGCGCCGATCGTGGTCACCTTGATGCCCTTGGGCAGGTCGTTCTCGGAGCCCCACGTGAGGTAGTCGGGCGGCGTGGTGGCCTTCGCCTTGGCAGCCTTCGCGACCTCGTCGAGGTGAGCGAAGAGGTTGTACGGCGACGGGCGCTGCGTGGAGCGATAGAAGCCCTTCGAGCCCTCCGTGTAGAAGGGGATGTCCGCTGCCTTGATCAGCGCGATGGTCTTGCTCGCGGCGCCGCTGGTCACCATCGAGGCGTTCACCGGCTTGACGACCGGGATGTCGCTGGCGCGCATCGACCGGATCGGCCCGATGTTGGTCGGGATGTCGGAGTAGTAGAAGGCCGCGAGGCGGGTCAGGCCACCCTCGACCAGTTCCTCGACGACGAGGTCCGCCTGGCTCAAGCCGACCTGCGGCTGGCTCGACACGGTGTTGTCCATCTTGGTCACGAGCACCGGGTGGTCGAGCGCCGAGGTCTTGCCGGACGGCACCTCGAGCCCCGTGAGCGGCCAGAACTGGGCGACCGGCGCGGCCGCGGACTGGGTCGGGTCGGCCTCGGGGGTCGAGCTCGAACCTCCGCCGCAGGCGGTCAGCAGAAGGCTGGTCGCGGTGAGGGCGGACAGGGTCAGGGCAACGCGTCGCACAGGGAACTCCATCGGGGTGGGACCACGGGTCCGGACCAGTGTGAGGGACGATCCCCAACACATCTCGCGGCCACGCCGTGAACGTGACCAGGCTCACCCGGATGCGTCGGCGTCGTGGTAGCTCACGGTGGCCAGCGTGGTGTACGACGCGGGGTCGAGGAAGGCGACGTGGACCGCGCCGTCCGACGCTTGCGACTGGGGCACGACCACCATCAGCGCCGCCCGGTCCTGCAGGGAGCTGCTCGGGTTTGAGTCGCTGAACGAGGTGCGGAGCACGATCGGGTCGCCGCTGCCCTCCGAGCCGAGGTCCGCGGCGTTGGCGTGAGCGAGCACCTGGGCCACGGTGGCGCTGTCGACCGGCGACAGTCCGGTGTAGGACACGCCCTTGGTCTGGAGCGCGGCGGTGAAGCCCGGCGGCAGCTCGGAGTAGACGTCGACGCCCGAGTCGTCGTTCCTACCGTGGGTGAGCACGTAGGCGAGCAGCAGCACCCAGAAGAGCGCGAAGAGGCCGGCCACCACCGCGTGGATCGGCTTCATGCCCGGGGTTCGCCCGAGCCGGCGTACCTCGGTGTCAGACAAGCGTGGCGCCTCCGTCGACGTAGAGAGTCTGGCCGGTGATGTACGACGCCTCGTCGCTGCAGAGGAACGCTGCGGCGGCCGCGATGTCCTCGGGGTAGCCGACCCGGCGCACCGGGTTGCGGTCGGCGGCAGCCTTGCGGAAGTCCTCGACCGGCATGCCGACCCGGGCAGCGGTGGCGTCGGTCATGTCGGTGGCGATGAAGCCTGGCGCGATCGCGTTCGCGTTCACGCCGAAGGGGCCGAGCTCGATGCCGAGCGTGCGGACGAAACCCTGGATGCCCATCTTCGCGGCGGCGTAGTTGGCCTGGCCGCGGTTGCCGAGTGCGGAGACGCTCGAGAGGCAGACGACCTTGCCGTACTTCTGCTCCACGAAGTGCTTCTGCGCCGCTCGCGTCATCAGGAAGGCACCCCGCAGGTGGACGCCCATGACCATGTCCCAGTCGTCGTCGCTCATCTTGAACAGCAGGTTGTCGCGGGTGACCCCGGCGTTGTTGACGAGGAGGTGGAGACCGCCGAGCTCGGCGGCGACGCGGTCGACGGCGCTCTGCACCGAGGCGGCGTCGCTGACGTCGCAGGCGAGGCCGACCGAGCTCCCCCCGTCGGTGAGCGGCAGGCTGCCGGCTGCGTCGGAGGCCTGGCCACCGTCGAGGTCGAGGACCGCCACCGAGGCGCCCTCCTCGGCGAACCGAGCGGCGATGCCGAACCCGATCCCTCGTGCGGCTCCGGTGACGACGGCGACGCGCCCGTCGAAGCGACCCATGGTGTGACTCCTCGTCGGCTGGGGACGGTGTAGGTGACCGTGGGGACCCGCAGGTCCGATCATCGGTCACTGTAGAGCCCGCCCGGGCGCGGCCCCATGCCGGGCACCGAGGCCCGCGCCGGCTCAGCCGAACATCGAACGCGGCTCGCCGAACGCCAGGATCGTGCCGTACGCCTCGTCGACCGGGAGCTCCGCGACGACCCGGTTGTCGCCGGTGACCGGGTCGAAGTGGGTGATCGCGTCACGCGCCTGGCCTCCGTCGCAGGAGACCCCGGTCTGCAGGACCAGCCGGTGGGCGGTCCGGCCGAGGAGGTACACGTTGCCCGTGCTGTCGGGCACGCGGACCCGCGTCGCCGAGCCGTCGGCGTGCTGGTGGGCGAGGAACACGACGCCGCACGGGCCGCCCGCCTCGAGGTACGTCGTACCCCCGAGGCGGCGCGCGTCGAGATCGCCGAGATCCGGGCTGGTGCTGCCATGGTCGGCCGAGATCGGCCGGGGCACGCTGCCGTCGAGCGGCACGGCGTACAGCTGTGAGGTGCCGTCGGCGCGCGAGCACGAGGCCAGCACGGTCTCGGCTCCCCACCAGCGGCTTGCGGCGCAAGGGCTCGGCGTCGGGAGGGTCCGGAGCAGCCGTCCGTGCCCGCCGACGAGCCACAGCTCGTGGAGGCCCCGGGACTGAGGTGCGACGACGATCCGGCCCCCGTCCGGCGTCGGTAGGACCGTGCCGTCGGAGTGTCGGGCGAGCAGGAGCCGGGTGCCGTAGGGGTCGAGGCGGACGACCCGCTCGCCGGTGTCGCCGACGTACATCGCGGCGTAGACGGCGCCGCGGGGAGCCATCGAGACGGTCGCGACCCGTGGCCCGAGCGGCAGCACGTGTCGGGTGCCGGACCTGAGGTCGAGGCGGACGGCGCGCGCGCGACGGGTGCCCTGGTCGACGAACAGGAGTGCGCTCCGGCCGTCGTCGCTCCAGCCGGCCAGGCTGCGGTAGCCGGTGCCGTCCTTGGCCACCGTGCTCGCGGTCAGCTGGTAGCGGCCGCCGCGCGGGTCGACCAGGTCGAGCAGCTGGCGGCGGGCATTGACGCCGAACTCGCCGTGGGGACCCTGGTCGATGAGCGTGAGGTACCAGCCACGGCCGACCTGGGGCCACGGCACGCGGTCGGCCGTCGTGACCCGGTTCGGGCCGAGCACCGGCGGTGCCGCCTGAGCGAGCTCCGCTCGGTGGGTCGCGGAGGCGACGGCGGCCGAGGTCGAGGTCGAGGTCGAGAGGGGCACGGCGAGCGCCAGAGCCAGGAGTGCCACGACGGCCGGATGCGAGCGGGTCATGACGGTGCGATGCACGAGACCGCCCGGAAGTTGCCTTCCGGGCGGTCGTTCGCGGTGCGTCGGGTGCTCAGACGGTGGTCGGGGAGAGCAACGCCTCCGCCTGGGCCCGAAGACCCTCGAGGTCGGTGGCGCCGGCGAGCACGGCCTGCACGCCCGGGTCCTCCGACCGCGTCAGGGCGACCAGCAGGCGGGCACCGGACATGCCGGGCCGCTGCTGACGCGACCCGCGCTCGTCGTCGAACCGGTCACGCAGGACGTCGTGGCGCACTCCACGGAGCAGGCCGCGCAGCTCGTGGGAGAAACGCGGCCCGTCACCTCGGCGGCTGCGGGGACCACGACGGCCGCGGCCCTCGTGATCGTGGTGGTGGTGCCGGCTGCGCCGGCGCTCGCGGCGGTCGTCGCGCTCGTCGCGGCGATCCTCGCGGCCGCCTCGCCGGCCGCGCTCTGGCCGCGAGGCCCAGCCGTCGGAGAGGTCCTGGCCGAGGTTGTCGCGCACCGCGGCGCGGACGCGGTCGAGGTCGATGCCGATGGCACGCAGGGCCTCGCGGTCGTCGTCGTACGACGTGGGCGCGGGCTCGGTGTCACCGTCGTCGTCGGGCTCGTCGACGGGGTCGACGTGATGGGTGGCCACGGCCTCGCGTGCGGCGTCGAGCCGCAGGCCGTGGTCGGTGAGCACGGCGTACGCCGTACCCCTGGCGTTGGCGAGCAGGCCGAGCAGGAGGTGGTCGGGACCGACCTCGGTGTGGCCCAGCTCGCGGGCGATGTCTGCCGCCTGGGTGACGGCGATCCTGGCTTCGGTGTCGAATCGGGACTGCATGGTGTCTCCTCGAGAGTGTGGAGCTCCCCTCATCGAGGGGAGTCGCGGACGTGCTTCTGGTGAACCGCCTGGCGGCTGATCTGCAGCACGTCGGCGATCGCCTGCCAGCTCCAGCCCTGCTCGCGAGCATTGCGGACCTGCACCGCCTCGAGGCGGTCGGCCAGCGCGCGGAGGGCCCGGACGGCGGCGAGTCCCTGCTCGGGATCGTTGCTCGCCGCGGACTCGGAGAGTTCGGTGGCGTCGTTCACTGTGTCAAGTAAACCTGACGTCGCCGTGGTTGTCAACTTTTCCTGACATCAGGTGACGCGAGGGCGGACCGGAGCCGCGCGGCGTACTCCGCCGCCTCGCCGTCGTCGTACCTCGTGCGCGGCCAGAAGAAGCCACGCAGGCCGTCGCCCTTGGTCCGCGGTACGACGTGCAGGTGCAGGTGGGCCACCGACTGGCTGACCACGTTGTTCAGGGCCACGAAGCTGCCCTGTGCGCCCAGCCCCTCGACCACCGCGCCTGCCAGTCGCTGGGCCGCCTCCAGGAACCCGTCGCGCAGGCCCGCCGGCAGGTCGAGCAGCGTCACCAGGTGCTCGCGCGGCACCAGCAGGGTGTGGCCCTTGAACACTGGACGCGCGTCGAGGAAGGCCACGAAGTCCTCGTCGTCGAGGACGGTCTCGGCGGGGGTCTCCCCCGCGATGATCGAGCAGAAGACACAGTCTGCGGGCATGCCGCCAAACCTAGGTTGTCCGCAACCGGCGGGTGGGCGCCGGATCGCCTTCCTCGACCAACGACGGTCAGATTTCTTGGTCGAACGTTCGTCCTATGGCGGTCTAGGACGAACGTTCGTCCAAAGCGGCGGTCCACTTCGCGCTTGCCGGTGGTGGCGCGATGTCGGCGTAGGGTCGGGCCGTGGACGCGCGTGCGGCCGGCCTGCGGGAGCGCGTGGAAGCAGAGCTCTGGCCGCTGGTCGAGACCTTCCGCGGCTCCCACCCGACGGCGGGCCTGGCGGTCGCTGTGGTGAGCGACGAGGAGGTCGTCGCGCGGGGCTTCGGTGTGCGCGACGTCGACACCGGCACGCGGGTCACGCCCGAGACGATGTTCCACCTGGCCTCGGTGTCGAAGCCGTTCGTCGCGACGGCCGTCGTGACGCTGGCGACGGCCGACCCACCGCAGCTCGACCTGGACGCGCCGATCATCGACCTGGTGCCGGAGTTCACCCTCGCCGACGGCCGGGAGGGCGAGGTCACGGCGCGGGGTCTGCTGAGCCACTCGAGCGGGCTCCCCGACGTCGCGGAGTACGGCTGGAACCAGCCCCGGCTCGGCGACGACGCCCTCAGCGACTTCGCGCGCAGTCTGTCGGGCCGGCGACTCCAGACGGAGCCCGGCACGACGTACTCCTACTCCAACGCCGGCTACGAGCTGCTCGGTCTGCTGCTGTCGAGGGTCCTCGATACGACGTTCGAGGAGGCCGCGCAGCAGCTGGTGCTTCGTCCCCTCGGGATGGAGACGAGCACGTTCCTGCGCGCCGACGTGCCTGGCGACCTCGCCGCGTCACCGCACGTGGGCATGCCGCTGGCGGTGCCCGGGGACGCCTATCCCTACACCCGACGCCATGCCCCCAGCTCGACCCTGCACTCCAACCTCGTCGAGCTGTCTCGCTGGGTCGTGGCTCACGTCGCCCCCGTGCCCGGCTCCGACGGGCAGTGGGCTCGGGTGGACCCGGGCGTGCTCAGCCTGACCACCCGGCCGGTGATCGCCGTCGGAGACCCTCCCTGGGACGACGCCCAGGCGCTGGGGTGGGCCGTGGGCAGCTACGCCGGGCACCGCACGCTGAGCCACAGCGGCGCCGATCCCGGGTTCGGCTCCCGGGTCGTGATCGTGCCGGAGCAGCGAACCGGAGTGGTCGTGCTCGCGAACTCCAACACCGTGCCAGCGTCGTACCTCGCGAGAGCGGCGCTCGACCTCGTGCTCACTCCCGGCGAGCCGAGCAACGGCGCGGCCGACCTGCGCGCCTTGCTGCCGACCGTCGTCGGCCCGGTCGCCGAGGCCCTGCTGGCCTCGGGACCCGAGGCCGCCGGGGCGACGTTCCGGCGGCTGTCGGCGCTCGCGCCGGCGGCGTTCGACCTCGACGACGAGGGGTTCGAGGACGCAGTGTGGGGAGCGATCGAGCTGCATCGCACCGACCTCGCCTGGCCCCTGCTGCGGCTGTGGACCGAGCTGCGCCCCGACTCCCCCGCAGCGTGGACGATGACGGGCTGGGCGCACCAGGTGGACGGCGAGCCGGCCCGCGCCCGCGGCCTCCTCCAGCGCGCGCTCGACCTCGACCCCGAGAACGCCGACGCCAGGTTGATCATGAACAGCCTGCCGTCGCCGTGACAGCGGCCGCGATCGCGTGCCATGGATGAATGAGTGGAGCTGGCGGGAATCGAACCCGCGTCCTCGAGCGTCGAACCAGGTCTTCTCCGGGTGCAGTCAGCGCTATCGCTTTCTCGGCCCCGGCGCTCGCACTGACACGTCGCCGACAGGCCCAGTCAGGATGAAGTCCCGGCCGCCCCTCCTGACAGAGAGCGGCCAGCAAGCCTTCTAGATGAGGCCTGGATCCGGGACGAAGGCAGGTGCCCGGTCAGACCCTTCGGTCACTGCTCAGGCAGCGAGAGCGAAGTTACTGCGCGTGTTGTTGGCAGTTATAGGTTCCCGACGAACGTTTACGAGATGACGTCGGCTTCTCGACCCGCTTCCCCTGGAACTGACGTCCCAAGTCGAAACCGATCAGCCCCTCTTGAGTTGTTGTCGCTGTGGTCTCGACGAGCTCGACCAGCGGCGACGTGTCCAGTCTACGGGGCCGAACGCCGCGGAGACGATTCCCATTCCACGGCCGAGTCCCCGAACAGCGCCGCGGCGTTGCCCCAGCACACCGCTCGGAGCCAGTCGTCGCCCAGGCCGAGGCGCTCGAGGCCCGCCAGCTGCTCGCCGTAGGCGTAGGGGATATTCGGGAAGTCGGAGCCGAGCAGCACCTTCGGCTCGAGGTCGCGCAGCCGCGGCACCAGGTCGGCCGGGAACTCAGCGCCGAGGTCGTCGAAGAAGTCGGTGAAGACCATGGTGGTGTCGACGCGGACGCGCTCGAAGGTCTCGGCGAGGGTCACGAACTCGGCGTACTCCGGCGCCCCGAGGTGGGCGATGACCAGCGCAAGACGCGGGTGGGAGCGGAGCAGGTCGGAGACCGGCCCCGGCCCGGTGTACGACGTGCCGACCGGCCCGGAGCCGGCGTGGACCACCACGGGGGTGCCGGCGTCCTCGAGCACGCCCCAGACGTCGGTCAGCAGCGGATCGCGGACGTCGAACGCCCCCACCTGCACGTGGACCTTGAAGATCTCGGCCCCGTCCGCGATCCGTCGGGCGACGTACGACGGTGCCTCGGGCTCGGGGTAGAACGTCGCGCTGTGGAGGCAGTCGGGCACCCGCCCTGAGAAGTCGGCCGACCAGTCGTTGAGGAACTCCGCCATCCCCGGCCGGTGTGCGTAGGCGAGCGCCGAGAAGCGTCGTACGCCGAAGCCGCGCAGGGTCGCGACGAGCTCGTCGTCGTCGCCGCGGTACGCGAGCGGCCACGGCCGCCCGATGAGCGGCCCGGCGGTGTCGAACTGCTCGCGCACCTTGGCCATCACCCGCGGCGGCAGGAAGTGGGTGTGCACGTCGAAGAGCCCCGGCAGGCCGAGCTCGCTCGCGAACGCGACGGGGTCGCGACTCACAGCGGCTTGACCAGGATCAGGGTCGGGCCGTTCCAGTCGATGCGCTGCAGCTCGTTCATCGCCACGAACCCCTGGGCCAGGTAGAACTCGCGGGTACGCGCGTAGTACTCACCCTCGTGGGAGGGGCCGGAGGTGTGCACCTCGAAGATCCGCACGCCGGCCGCGCGTAGGTCGGCCTCCATCGCTGCCAACTCGAGCGGCATCAGTCGGTGAGGCCCTTGGCCCGGCGTCCGATCGCCTGCTGCTTCTCGCGCTCGGCCTGGCGGTCGGCCAGCGCGTGCCGCTTGTCGTAGGACTTCTTGCCCTTCGCGAGCCCGATCTCGACCTTGGCGCGGCCGTCCTTGAAGTAGAGCGCGAGCGGCACGAGCGTGTAGCCCTTGTCGCCGATCTTGCGCTCGATCTTGGCGATCTCGGACTTGTTGAGCAGGAGCTTGCGACGGCGACGGGCGGCGTGGTTGGTCCAGGTGCCCTGCGTGTACTCCGGGATGTGGACGCCGTGCAGCCAGACCTCGTGGGCATCGACCTCGGCGAAGCCGTCCACCAGCGTGGCGCGGCCCTGCCGCAGGGACTTCACCTCGGTCCCCATCAGCACGATTCCGGCCTCCCACGTGTCCTCGACGTGGTAGTCGTGTCGCGCCTTGCGGTTCTGCGCGATCATCTTGCGCCCCTGCTCCTTCGGCATCCCGCCATTGTTTCAGGGCGGTGTGCGCGCAGCGAATCCTTTGGTCTCGACAGGCTCGACCCGCGGGGTGAGGGTCAGCCGATCCAGGACGCGGGGTTCACGGCCACGCCGTTCACCATGACGGTCATGTGGGTGTGGCACCCGGTCGACCAGCCCGTCGTACCGATCAGGCCGACCACCTGGCCACGCGAGACGGGCTGGCCCACGTGGGTGCGGTAGGCGGAGAGGTGGTTGTAGATGACCGTGACGTTCTTGCCGTTGATCAGGCCGAGGTTGAGGAAGAGCCGGTTGCCCCAGACCGAGGAGTAGTACTCCGAGAGGATGTGCCCGTTGCCGGCCGCCCAGATCGGCGTACCGCAGCCGGCGCCGAAGTCGTCGCCGTCGTGGAGCCCGTAGTAGTGCATGACCGGGTTGATCCGATAGCCGTACGGCGAGGTGATCGGCCCGTTCACCGGGCGCATCAGCAGGCCGCCGGTGGGGCCGCTGTAGCCGCCACCTCGGTGCTGCTCGCGCGCGATCTCGGCCATCAGCCGGCGGTGGACCCGTGCGGCACGGGCCTTGGAGCGGGCCAGGATGCGCTGGTCGTGGGCGCGGGCGGCGCGAGCCATGGCCCAGGCCTGCTTCTTGTGGCGGACGCTCGTGGCGACGGCGTCACGAGCCGCGATGGCCTGCTGGCGGTACTCCTTCTCCTGCGCGAGCTTGGCGTCGGCCTGTGCGCTCTTGCGGGCGACCGCGTCGCGGGCCTCGGCCAGCTGGTCGGTCTGCACCTTGAGGAGCACGGCGGTGGCCTGGAGCCCGTCGAGGGCCTGGTCCTGGGAGGAGAGCACGAAGTTGTTGTTGGCGGTGCGGGCGGTCAGGTCGGCCGGGGAGACCGACTGGAGCAGCGACATCATCCCGACCAGCTGGGGGTCGCCCTGCTCGTAGAACGAGGTGACGGTGTGGACCAGCGTCGTGCGCTGGGTGGCCGCCGCCTGCTGGCCGCGAGCGAGGTTGGCCTCGGCGGTCGCGAGCCGGACCTTCGCCCGGTGGAGCTGTCGCTGGAGCTGGGCCAGCCGCACGCGTGCGGCGTGCACCTTGGTGCGGGCGACGTGGAGGTCGTGTCGGGCCGAGCTGAGCTCGGCGCGAGAACGGCTCAGCGCGGCAGCAGCGCGCGCCGTCTGCTGGCTGGCCTCGTCGAGGTCGGCCCGGGCATGCTTGACCGAGTGCTGGGCCTGGCTCTGCTGGTCGCGCAGATGCTTGACGTCGGCCTGGGCCATCGGAGTGGCGAACGCGCCGGCGACGAGGGCTCCGGCCGTGCAGGCCACGGCCAGGCGTCGTCGGGCGGTGACGGGGAAGAGTCGCACCGGTGAGCCTTTGGGTGTTCGGGGAAGGTGAACACCGCGACGCTAACCGACCACACTCACACTTTGAGGTATTTGCGGGTCAGTACGAGTGTCGGGATCAGCGTGAGCAACGGGCCGAGGATCGCGATCACCAGCAGCGCGTACCAGTAGTCGTGCATGTCGACCCACGGGATGAAGCTCAGATCGGTGCTGAGGTGCCCCTGCACCTGGAACTTCATGAAGGACCAGACCGCCAGTCCGGCGAGCGCCACGCCGATCACGGCGGTCACCACCGCCTCGAGCAGGAACGGCAGCGCGATGTAGAGCGTGGAGGCGCCGACCAGTCGCATGATGCCGATCTCTCGGCGTCGCGCGAACGCCGCCAGCCGGATCGTGTTGGCGACCAGCAGCAGGGCTGCCACCACGAGCACGAAGGCCGTCCAGAACGACCCCCACTTCAACCACGAGATGGTGTTGAAGATCGGTCTCAGGATCTTGTGGACGTCCTGCACCCGCGAGACGCCGTCCAGGCCGACGACGGAGCTCTCCACGTCGCGGAACTGGTCGGGATTCTTGAGCGTGATCCAGATCGACTGGGGCATGTCGGCCGCGGTGATCGGTGAGTTCGGGCCGTCGTACTTGCCCGGGAACTGCTCCTTGAGCTTGTCGAAGGCGTCCTGCTGCGACTCCTGGTGGGAGGTCGAGACCTGGGTGTTGGTGTCGACGACCTTCTGGATGGCCGTCTTCTGGGCCGAGGTCACCTCACCGGTGCAGGCGGGGTTGGTGTCCTGGCGGCTGCACAGGTAGACGGTGATCTGGAGCTGGCTGCCCCAGCGGTCGGCGACGCGGTGGGCCTCCTGGTTGAGCAGGACGCCGACCCCCACGAGCGACAGCGAGACGAAGAGGGTGAGGATCACCGCGAGGTGCATCGAGAGGTTGCGGCGCAGGCCGCTGCCCAGCTCGGTGAAGACGTAACGCAACTGCATGAGGGAGGCTCTCTGAGTGGTGACTGGGGAGTAGTCGTGCTCGAGGTCGGGTCAGTGTTGGAAGCCGTAGACGCCCTGCGCCTGGTCGCGGACGACGCTGCCGTCCGCGAGCTCGATGACGCGCTTGCGCATCTGGTCGACCACGCCGGCGTCGTGGGTGGCCATCACCACGGTGGTGCCGGTGCGGTTGATCCGGTCGAGCAGCTTCATGATGCCGACGGAGGTCGCGGGGTCGAGGTTTCCCGTGGGCTCGTCGGCGATCAGGATCATCGGGCGGTTGACGAAGGCTCGGGCGATGGCCACCCGCTGCTGCTCGCCGCCGGACAGCTCGTCGGGCATCCGGTCGCCCTTGCCGTCGAGACCGACGAGCTCGAGGGTCTCGGGGACGGTGCTGCGGATGTCGCTGCGTGACTTGCCGATCACCTGCAGCGCGAACGCGACGTTCTCCGACACCGTCTTGTTGGGGAGCAGCCGGAAGTCCTGGAACACGGTGCCGATCTGGCGGCGGAGCCGCGGGACCTTCCAGCCGGCCAGCCGGTTGATCTCCTTGCCGGCGACGTAGACCCGGCCCGAGGTGCAGCGCGACTCGCGCAGCACGAGGCGCAGCGCGGTCGACTTGCCGGAGCCCGAGGTGCCCACCAGGAAGACGAACTCGCCCTTCTCGATGTCGATCGAGACGTTGTCGAGCGCCGGGTGGCTCCCGCCGGGGTAGGTCTTGGTGACCTTTTCGAAGCGAATCACTGAAGGGAGGTTAGCCGAGGTGACCAACGGTTCCGGTATCCGCGCGGCGCGCCGGTGACCGCGCCCACGCGTCGTACCCGGGAGACGGGTGCAACCGTCCGCGAGGCCCGGGCGTGTCTGCTGCAATGGACCGACATCGGGTCGGTCCGGTCCTGACGAGGGAGCCATGGGCAACGTGGAGCACGAGTTCACGGCGTTCTACGACGCCACGTGGTCGCGCACCGTCGCGTGTGCGTATGCCGTGACCGGCAACATCGCAGCTGCCGAGGACGCGGCCCAGGAGGCGTACAGCAAGGCCTGGCCACGCTGGTCGACGCTCTCGACGTACGACGACCCGGGGGCCTGGGTGCGCCAGGTCGCCACCCGACAGGCGATCAGCCGCTGGCGGCGCAACCGCACCGCCCACCGCTTCCTCTCCCGCTCGCGGCCCCCGGAGAACGCTCCGGCACCCGACGAGAACACAGTCGC
This sequence comes from uncultured Actinomycetota bacterium, assembly GCA_963794355.1. Taxonomy (GTDB): domain Bacteria; phylum Actinomycetota; class Actinomycetes; order Propionibacteriales; family Nocardioidaceae; genus Nocardioides. Next base: position 548,556 of record CAWCDN010000016.1, on the reverse strand, counting down.
GCTGGTGACCGCACTGCGGTCGCTCCCCGAGGCGCAGCGTCGGGCGCTCGTCCTCCACCACCTGGCCGGCTTCACCGTGGCCGAGATCGCCGCCCAGGAGCGCTGCCCCGCGGGCACGGTCAAGGCGCGGCTCTCTCGCGGCCGAGCCGCACTCGTCCCCCTCCTGGACGGCACTCCGAACGGAGAACCCACCCATGCCTGAGCACGACACCCACGACCTCGATCGACCTCGACGCCTTCGTTCCCGCCCTCGAGCAGGACATCACCACTCTCTCCACCGCCCCCGGGGCCGGTGCCGCGCCGCCCCGCGCCCGCCGACGCCGGCGTACGACCCGAGCCGCCGCGGTCGCCGCCTGGTCGCCGGCCTCGCGGGCGGTGGACGTCACCGGCAGGCGGCGGCCAGGCGCCTGCCCGGAGCACCACGTTCGATCCCGCCGCACTCTCGGAGGCGACCACGGGGTGGGCGTCGGGCTGGGCGGATCCGACCAAGGCGGACGGGAAGTCACTCGACTCCCTGGCCGACCCTCGCTGCCTCCACAACCTCGGCAGCGGCGACTCGTCCAACGATCCGGTCCGGTCCGGAGCTCCACTGTGGCTGTCCTCGGAGGGTGAGGTCGTGCTCGGGGCGCTCGGTGAGTGGGACGATGCCGACATCCCGAAGACCAGCTACGCGGAGGCGACGGCGGCCGTCGACCGGTGCACGGGTGCGAGTGCCAACGCGACCTACTCCTGGGACGGCGCGCAGGGACGGAGCTGGACGATCTCCAGCCACGGGCCCACCCAGCACCTGTGGATCGCCCGCGAGGGCCAGGCGATCGCCCTGCTGTGGGCAGGAGGTCCGTTGGGGCCCGTTCCGAGCGACGTCGACCAGCGCGTGATGACCGCGCTGGTGGCCGGCCTTCAGTCGCCGGAGTCGTACGTCGGACGCGACCTCTTAGGTGGGAGCAGCACGAGCTCGTCGTCCTCCTCGCCGTCGGAAGTGACGTCGTCCTCGTTCGACGGCCCGACGGAATCCCAGCTGACCGCCGCCTTCGGCAGTTGGCGCAGCGGGCTGACCACGGACGGGAACACCAAGCGCATGCCGACCACGCCGTGCTTGCCCGGGTCTTTCGACGCATCGAGCGGCGGCGGTGGTGCGAGCATTGGCGACAACGCGGTGGAGAACGACTTCAGCTTCGACTCGCCCACGGCAGCAGCAAGCGCGTTGCAGCATCTCTCGAACGAGTGGCAGAGCTGCGGGAAGACCGACTATGCGGTGACCACTGTGGACGTGCCTGGGGAAGGCTCTGTGACGGTGGCGTCGAGCGAAGGGGCTGCCGCCGCGACGAACTGGGCGGTCCAGAACGGTCCGTTCCTGATCATCGTGTCGATCGACGGTGGCAGCAACCCACCGGAGTCTGTCTCCGCCGCGGTCGGCACGTTGCTCTACGACGTCCTGGCTCATCCGCAGAAGGAGGGGAAGGTACACATCGCCCCGCAGAAGCTGAAGCAGCTCCACCACGAGAATCCCTCGTCCGTCACGTCGACTACGGCGGTCGCCCCTCCGCGTTAGTCGCGACGCGGCCGATATCGAATCCATGCGGTTTCGACGCCGTATTTCGGCGGTGGCAAGAATTCGGGGCGCCGGTCGCGGATATGGAGGCGGATATCCCAAGGCGTGTGGTGAATGACGCGGTGGTGATGGCCGCAGAGCAGCGCGAGATTGTCGAGCTTCGTCTCGCCCCCGGATATCCAATGCTGCACGTGGTGGGCGTGACACATCAGCGGAGCTCTGCTGCAGCCCGGGAAGGTGCAGTGCCGGTCGCGCAGGACGAGGGCCGTCCACAGAGCGGGCGTGACCAGCCGCCGGAGCTCTGCCGACGTCCAACACCTCGCTTCGGCTCCCGTAGACGGCCGGGATGATCTCGGCGTCACAGGCCAGGCGGCGTAGGACGCCGGGCGGGAGGTCGGTGCCGTCGGTCGGTGGAGCCGCTTCGTCAGCAGCTGGTGGTCGACCGTCACCAGCAGTCGGGCGGGCGCGCCGTGGCAGTCGGGGACCCGGTCGGTGGCCAGGGCGTGCTGGGCGACGGTGACCAGCGCGTCCTACGAGCCGGGCACCGTGGTCACGTCGCTCGTAGCCGCTTCGGATCGGCCACGGGATCTGGACAGGTCAGCGGCAGAAGCGCCGCCTTGATCAGCGCGCCGTCCTCCGCTGATCCCGCTTCCTCGGATGCGGACTCCCCCGGCCCGGTCGTCGGTGATCGCGAGGTAGCGGCCCAGGTGTGCGGCGCGTTCGTCGCGTTCCAAGGCGGCTTCGAGCCTGCGGTCGACGCCGTCGGGATCGACCACCGCGGCGACATGCCGGCCCGCCTTGGCCAGATCGGTGGCATCGAGATGACCGGCCTGGGCGATCAGGACCTTCTCCCCGCGCCGTCGGACCCAGATCACCGCGCGGCAGGTCATCCACTGACCGGACGATGACCTCCGCCTGCTCCGGCGACACCACCCCTGCGACCAGCCCCGCTCTGGTCCGCGTCGAGCGGACCGGCACAGCGCCCTCGCCCGCACCACCCGTCGCTTGCCCTCGCCACGGCGTAGTCCGCCGACATGGGTCAGCCAGTCACCGGTCGACCCGTAGTGCAGCGACTGCTTCGCCACGTCGCGTGCGTCGACCTCGGCCAGCGCTCCTGCTTCGACGGCGGCAGCGACCGCGACCAGCTGCTGGACCTGCTCCACGACCCTGACCAGCTCGTCGTCCGACCTCGCGGACCACAGCGTCTCGGCCACCGCTCGCAGGGCAGCGACGGCCTCGGCCACCACCCCCGACGGGGTGGCGCTGGGCGAGAGCTCCGAGATCGACATAGGGATATCGAATCAGGCACCACCGACATCCAGAGCGATATCCACAGGGCTTATTCCAGGATTCGAGATAATCCACAAAAGGAATTCCGGAAAGGTAAAATGAAGAAGCGAACCGGAACCACAAGGAGCACCTCAAACAACGCCGCAGCCGAAAGTCGACGTCCGGAGGTACCGCAACCCCAGCCGCGGGCGACCACACTTCTCGCTCTTCGCCACCGCAACAGCACGACCACGCGACAGGTCTCGGCAAGCTCGACCGACGGACCGTGGTCGCGACAAGCTCGACCGACGCGGACCCGTGGTGTGACAGCTCGACCGTCGGTGGATCAGGTGGCGGCGGCCTTCTCGGCGCCCATCCGCCAGCGGATCCCGGCTTCGAGGAAGCCGTCGATGTCGCCGTCGAAGACCGCCTGCGGGTTGCCGACCTCGTAGTCGGTCCGGAGGTCCTTGACCATCTGGTAGGGATTCAGCACGTAGTTGCGCATCTGGTCGCCCCAGCTGGCCTGGACGTCGCCCCGCATGGCGTCGAGCTGAGCCTTCTCCTCGGCCTTCTTCAGGGCCAGCAGCTTGGCCTTCAGCACGATCATCGCGCTGGCCTTGTTCTGGAGCTGTGACTTCTCGTTCTGGCAGCTGACGACGGTGCCGGTCGGGATGTGCGTGAGGCGCACGGCGGAGTCGGTGGTGTTCACCGACTGCCCGCCGGGGCCGCCGGAGCGGTAGACGTCGACCCGGATGTCCTCGTCGGGGATCTCGATCTCGTCGGTCTGCTCGAGCACGGGCACGACCTCGACCGCGGCGAAGGACGTCTGCCGGCGACCTTGGTTGTCGAAGGGGCTGATCCGGACGAGGCGGTGGGTGCCGGCCTCGACCGAGAGGGTGCCGTAGGCGTAGGGCGCCTTGACCGCGAAGGTCGCCGACTTCAGGCCGGCCTCCTCGGCGTACGACGTCTCGTAGACCTCGACGGGGTACTTGTTGCGCTCGGCCCAGCGGGTGTACATCCGCATCAGCATCTCGGCGAAGTCCGCGGCGTCGACGCCACCGGCGCCCGAGCGGACGCTGATGATCGCCTCGCGCTCGTCGTACTCGCCGGAGAGGAGGGTGCGCACCTCGAGGTTCTCGACCGCCTTGTGGATCTTGCCCAGCTCGGCCTCGGCCTCGGTGAGGGTGCCGGCGTCGCTCTCCTCCTGCGCGAGCTCGATCATGATCTCGACGTCGTCGATGCGTCCGTCGAGCTCGGTGAAGCGGTCGAGCTGCCCCTGGAGGGCGGAGAGCCGGCCGGTGACGCGAGTCGCGTTCTCCTGGTCGTCCCACAGGTCGGGGGCGGCCACCCGCTCACCGAGCTCGGCGATCTCGGCGCGCATGCCGTCGAGATCGAGCACCTGGCCGATCGTCTTCATGGTCGCCCGGAGCTGCTTGATCTCCACGTCGAAGTCGATGCTGGCCACGAGAGTCAACGTTACGGCACCCGCCCAGCGCGGGCAGAACCGTCGACACCCGGCCGCGACGAGTGCGTGCTCGCCGCGGCCGGGCCTTCCCCCTGCGCTCCTCAGCGGGTGCAGAACACCTCGGGCGTGCCGATCGCACCGAGGCCGTCCAGGCCGGCGACCAGACTGGTGGTCTGGACGTGCACCTTGAGCGGGGCGGTCTCGAAGGCGAACACGTTCGCTTCCGACTCCCCCACGGCGAAGGCGTGGTCGAACCACGGCGCGCCGTCGGCGTCCGCCTGCACCGACGCCTGCGCACCGCTCTGGCTGTCGTCGGAGAGGCCGAAGGTGCCCCGGAACCTCAGGCAGCGGTGGTTCAGGTTGTACTCCACCGACTGCGTGGTCGGCCCGTTCGGATGGAACGTCGTGGCCTCGAGCGACGCCGGGTAGTCGACGCCGTTCATCGACACCGACGGCACCGCCGGCAGGAAGGTCGGGTTCGACTGCGGGAACGACGTGAGCTGCACCCACTGGTAGACCGCGACCGAGACCGCCGGGGTGACTCCTCGGGAGTGCTGCTTGGTCCGGGGCATCACCACGCGGTACTGACGCGACTTGTTCGTCGTCGGCACGTCGTACGTCGTGTAGGTGCCGTCCGCGTGGACCCGGGCCTGCCGCTGGTTCGACCAAGGTCGGTCAGGAGTGGCGCGCTCCTGCAACATCACGAGCAGTCCGGCAGAGCCCCTCGACACCTGACCGTGCATCCGGACCTTGTGGCCGGCGGTGACCGCCCGGTTGTCGATGGTCAGCGAGAGTCGCCACGCCGGCTTCGGGGCGGCCTGCGCCGCACCGGGCACCAGCGCCAGCCCGGTGAGCGCCACCGCGCCGGCGGCGAGCCCTGCGAGCGTCGTACGCACAGCCACCGCGGTCATCGGGTGCACAGGACCTGCGGAGTGCCGACGGCGCCGTAGCCGCTCACCTGCGGCACCACCGAGAGAGCGGTGAGCTTGAGCTTCAGCGGCGAGTCGATCGCGACCTGCTTCACGGCCTTCTGCCCGACGAGGAACGTGTGGGTGTAGACCTGCGTGCCGTCCGCGAGCGCGGTGACGGTCGACTGGGCGCCGGTCTCCGAGTCGTCATCGATGCCGAAGGTGCCCTTGAGGGCGACGCACCGGTGGTCGAGGTTGAACTCGATGGACGTCTGGTCGGTCCAGAACGCACCGATCGACTTCGGGTAGGTGACGCCGTTGAGGTTGATCGAGTTGTCACGGTCCATCCCGTCGGCGTTGACCGCCGCGTGGTCGTAGAGCTTGCTCCAGCCGTAGACCTTGACCCGGACCGCCGGGCTGACCCCCCGCGCGTGCTGGCTCGTGGTCGGCATGACCACGCGGTACTGACGTGCGGTGTTGACGGTGGGCTTGACGCTCAGGTGGTAGCGACCCGCGGCGCCGACGGTCTTGGTCGCCTCGGACTTCCAGGGCTTGCCGACGGCCTTCACCTGCAGCGTGACCTGGTGCCCGGCCGCCGCGGCGGCCGGGGTCACCCGCCCGGTGAAGGTGACGGCGTGGCCCAGCGTGACCTGGGTGGTGTTCGCCTTGACGGTGACCAGCCAGGGCACTCCTGCCTGGGCCGGTGCCGCGGCAACGATGCCTGCAGCGGCCATGGTCAGGGCGGTGGTGGTGATGACGAGCTTGCGCATGAGCTTCTCCTCGGAGTCACGGACCCCATCCCCGTGGGTCCTCACCTGCTCCGATGACCGGACCGCTGCGATGGTTCGGTCCGATCGCCTCCGACTTTGCCCAGCCGCCCGCGCGAGGCCCGGAATTCTTTACCCACGACCGGGCCTCCGACACCTTAGGATGGGGGCATTCCCCCCAGTTGAGTGGCCGCGCAGTACCTCGAGGAGGAGTAGTCCGATGGCTGGGAAGCACGTCAGGGTCGTCCAGCTGAACGGCGACGACACCTACGAGCGCATCTGGGACCTCGTGAAGGTCGGCGCTGTCGTCACCGTCGAGTTCGTGCGCGACGGACACCAGCGGATGCTGGCCACCACCACGATCGTCGACGAGCACGGCGTGACCGTCGACCAGACCGCCGTCGAGGTCTGACCTCAGCGTTCGACCGTGCCCGCGACGGGCCGCGTCGTACCTCTCTGCGTGTGGCAGAGCAGGACGACGGTGGCGGCGATCAGGACGAGGTTCTTGGCCACGAACTCGCCCGACTCCGTGAGCAGCAGCGGGTCGTCGTGGCGGAACATCAACTGCGGCAGCATCACGAACGTCAGGAACGTGCCCGCCAGGTGTGCCGCCATGAGTGGCAGCACCATGCGCAGGGCGTAGCCGCTCACCAGCGCGATCCCGAACGCGACCTCGGCTCCCCCGAGGACGACGAGGGTGGCGCGAGGGTCGGCCCAGGGCAGGGTCCCGGAGACGATCGCAGCGACCGGCGAGACGCCGAGCACCTTCAACGCTCCGAACCAGACGAACACGACGCCCAGCAGGATGCGGAGCGCGGGCAGGGTGACCGGCCGGACGGCGTCGGTCACCGACGACTCGACGGTGGTGACGACGCGCCTGGCGCGCCCGATCCGCGGCTTCAGAGAGTCACGAGAGATGGTGGAGATGCTCATTGGGGCTTCCTCCCAAGAACGCGCCCCACACAGGGGCCTCCGGTGAAGCCCTTCGCGATCACGAGGGTGCCAGGCGTTGCTTGAAGAAACCTTTGACGGCTCAGTCGTCGACGCCGACCTGCGCGCTGCTGGTGGCACCCACGCGGGCGTGGTCGGGTGAGCCGGGGACGTGGAGGGGCAGTCGGACAGCCGCGTGCACCACGACCACCACACGGTGTGACGTCGCGTCCACCGAGACCTGGGCAGTGAGGCCCGGGAACCGGTCGAAGGCGCCGACGCGGTGGAGGTAGTCGGCCACAGCGGCGCGTGCGACGTCGGCATCGAGGTGGAGGTCGGAGGTCAGCCCCTCGCCGTACGCCTCCTGCCCGGAGGCGCCGGCGTCGGCCGCCGTGAGGGCCGCACCGTCGGCGAGCGTGTCGAGGCCCTGCCGCTGGAGGTACGCCGCGGAGGCGTCGGTCACCACCGCGGCCATCATCGCCAGCAGCATCGCGAGCCCGACGATGATCAGGGTGCCGGTGCCCCGCTCATCGCGCACCGGTCACCTCCTGGAACTGGCCGATCGGCACCGTCTGGGTCGCATCGAGGGCGAAGCTCGGCCGGTTGCCCCCGAGCGCGCTCGGCATCAGCGGCAGGATCACCCGCGAGTGCACCGAGACGGTGATGACCGACGTACCGGAGTGGCAGTCGCTCGGGTACGGCGTGCAGGTCACGCGCACCGCGGGCGCGTCGCCCACCCCCTGGTCGTCCAGCGCGACCCGGGCCGCCTCGCGTGCCCTGACCACACCGGTTGCGTCGTCCGGGGCGAGCGCGTAGGCCCGGGCTGCGGCGCGAGCCGCCGTCGAGACGCCGAACGCGCCGCGCTGCACCTCGAAGACCGACATCACGATCCAGAGCATGGGCAGCACCAGCAGGATCCCGAGCCACGACAGCTCGACCAGGGCGCTGCCTCGCTGGTTGCGGCGGCGTGTCACGGCTGCTCCTCGATCGCGTGCCCCGAGACGTCGAGCGCGACCGCCGGCCCGCCGAGGCCGAGCGCCGGCACCTCGACGTGGATGGTGACCTCGATCGCGGGGGCGCCGTCGATGGTCACCTCACGGGCCGTGACACCACGGGCGTAGCGACCGGCCAGCGCACCGTCGATCTGGCTCCGCGTCCGCGCCGCTCCCTCCTCAGGGCCGCGGTCGAGGGTCGCGGCGTACCGTGCGCCCTCGGCCGCGGCGGCGGTCAGGGTGTTGCGGACGAACAGCACCAGCCCCACCTGGAGGATCCCGAGGAAGATCGGCACGAGCACGACCAGCACCAGGACGAAGTCGACGACGGCCGCCCCGCGCTGCCGCTCGTGCCCGGACGCCGTACGCCCGGCCACGGCTCAGCCTCGCACGCTGTCGAGCGCGCCGGTCAGCATCGAGTTCAGCTGGGGGCCGGCGAGCTTCCACAACGCGCCGACCAGGCCCGCCGTCATCACCGTGACGAGCACCCAGCCCGGCACGTCGCCGCGTTCGTCGCGGGGCCGCGGCGCCGTGACGGCGAGGAGCAACCGGATGGCCAGCAGGGTGAGTGTGTGCATGGTGGTCTTCTCTCTCCGGGGGTCACGGGGTGGTGAGGTGGAGCCCGATCACGCCGGGCCAGAAGGCGATCAGGACGGTCACGGGCAGGACGAGAAAGACCACCGGAACCATCATCAGCACTTCCTTCCGAGCGGCGACCTCGATCAGCTCGCGCCGCCCCGCCTCACGCACGTCGGCGGCTTGGGCGTGCAGGACGTCGGCGAGCGGTGTGCCGCGCTCGACGGCGACTGCGACGCCCTGGGCGAACCGGGCGACGGACGGCAGCCCGGTGGTGCGGGCCAGGTCGTCGAAGGCGCGGCTGACGGGCTCGCCCGTGCGCACCGCTGCGAGGACCGTGCCGAGGTCGCGCGACAGCTCGCCGCCGCTGCGTCGTACGACGCGGTCGAGGGCGGCGACCGGGCTCTCCCCGGCTGCGACGGCAAGAGCCAGCATCTCGGCGATCACCGGGAACTCGGCCAGCATCCGGCGTTCGCGATGGGTCACCTGGGAGGTCAAGTAGGTGTCGCGGGCGAGGACGCCCGCGGCGAAGCCGACCGCGCACAGGAGCAGGGACGACAGCGTGCCACCGCCTCCGCTCAAGGCGTCGAGCAGACAGTACGCCGCGACCAGGGCGAAGCCGCCGAGCCCCCAGAGCACCTGCTGGATGCGGAAGTCGTGGACCGTGAGGTCGAGGGCGGCGCGCTGCGCCCGGCGGCGTACGGACGTCGACCCGCCGAGCACCCGCTCGACGCCCGAGGCCAAAGAGCGCAGCAGCGGCCCGAACACCCCGGTCGCCGCTGCGGCCGGAGACGAAGCGGGCTCGAGGCCGGGGGTCCGGCCCGGCCGAGGTACGTCGCGCACGTAGGGAAGGACGCGCAGCTCGAGCGTGGGGCGGTGGATGACCCGCAGTCGCGTGGCGACCAGCAGCAACCCGAGCCCGGCGACAGCCCCGAGGAGCATGCCGGTCACCGCCGGGCTCACGACAGGATCCTGCGCTCGGTCGGCAGCCGCCCGATCCTCATCATCAGCCGGTAGGCGACGACGCACGTCGCGGCAGCGACGAGCAGCACGACCGTGCCCGCCGGCGAGGCGTAGCGGCGGATGACCGTGGTCTGGAAGCTCATCATCAGCAGCACCAGCCAGGGCGCGGCGACCGCGAGCCGGGCCCCGTTGACGGTCCAGGCCTGGCGCGCCTCCATCTCAGAGCGGGTGCGGGCCTCGTCGCGGAGGTAGCCGGACAGGTTGCGCAGCAGCCGACCGAGCTCGCCGCCGCCGACCTCGCGGGCGATCCGGAGCCCCTCGACCACGCGGTCACCGACCGGGTCCGCCAGCCGGTCCTTGAGGCGGTCGAGACTCTCGCCGAACCTCCCGGTCACCTGATAGTCCAGCGCGAACGCGTCGAACGACGGCCGCAGCGGCTCCGGGCCTCGCACCGCCAGCGCCGCCAAGGCATCGGGCAAGGAGAGCCCGGCCCGCACGGCCGAGGCGAGGTTGTCGACGGCCTCGGGCCAGACCTCGGCGAACTCGCGCTGCCGACGGCGCCGCCGCGCCGACACGAGGGTCACCGGGAGGAACGCCGCCATCGCGCCGAACAGGGCCGCCACCGGAGGGGTCCTGGTCACGACCTGCATGAGCAGCGTCGCGAAGACGCCGCACACGAGGCAGAGCGCGGCGAACGCCGGCACGGACACGTGGCCCAGGCCCGCGCCGGCGAGGAGCTCCGCCGTACGACGTCGCGCCCGGCGTACGCGCGGAGCCCGACGCGGAACCGCGAACGCCGACCACACGAGGAGCAGCCCCACCCCGACGCCGAGCCCGACCAGGACGCCCATCAGCGCACACCGTTGAGGATCGCGTGCACGTCGAGACCGACCCGCTCGTAGTGCCCCTGGCGAGGCGGCATGCCCGCCGCACGTCGTAGCTCACCGCCGGCGCGCTCGAAGATCGGCTCGATCTCGATCACGTCGTTCTCGACCCGGCCGGGGACGCCGACGATCTCGTTCACGCGGCGCACGCCCTGGGGGTCGATCCCGAGATGGACGACCAGGTCGACGCTGGCAGCCACGGTGGGGACGACGAACCGGCCGGACACGTTCTCGCCCGCCAGGAGGGGCAGCGTGCACATCTTGACCAGGGCCTCGCGCGCGGAGTTGGCGTGGAGGGTGCACATGCCCGGGACGCCGGCGTTGAGCGCGAGCAAGAGGTCGAGGCACTCCTCGGCCCGCACCTCCCCGACGATGATCCGGCTCGGGCGCATGCGCAGGCTCTCCTTCACCAGGTCGCGCAGCCGGATCTCACCCGTACCCTCCAGCCCGCTCTGACGGGTCTGCATGGCGACCCAGTCGGGGTGGGGGAAGCGCAGCTCGAAGACTTCCTCTGCGCTGACCACGCGCTCGCCGCCGGGGATCGCGGCGGCGAGGCAGTTCAGCAGGGTGGTCTTGCCTGCCTGCGTGGCGCCGGCGACCAGGATGTTGAGCCCGGCCCGCACCGAGGCCTCGAGGAAGGCAGCGGCTCGTGGAGTGAGGGTGCCGAGCTCGACCAGCTCGTGGAGCCGGGCAGCGGTGAGGATGAACTTGCGGATGTTGACCGCCGACCAGCCGCGACTGATGCCTTCGAGCACGACGTGGAGCCGGTGGCCCTCCGGGAGCATCGCGTCGACGAAGGGCCGGCTGATGTCGATCCGGCGGCCGCTGCTCTTCAGCATCCGCTCGACCAGCTCCTGCACCTGCGCGGCCGACAGGATCAGATTGGTCAGCTCGTGCCGCCCGCGCCGGGCGACGAAGACCCGGCTCGGGTCGTTGATCCACACCTCCTCGACCGTCGGGTCGTCGAGCAGCGGTTGGAGTGGCCCGAACCCGGAGACCCGGGCGACCAGCTCGCCGACCATCGAGTCGATGTCGGCGACCGGCGAGACCGCTCCGGTCAGGCTGTGGTCGTCATGGGCACGCACCACCCCTTCAGCCAGGCGTCGTACGACGAGCGCGTCGCGCTGCGGGTCGACGCCCTCACGGCGCACGGCCTCGCGGACCCGCTGGTCGAGTGACTCGACCAGCTCCGCGTGCGCGTCTGCGGCAACGACTGACATGCCGATCCCTCCCGAGTAAGAGATCCGTCCCCGCAAGGTACGACGCCCCTCACCGCCGCGGAAAGGGGTGCCGGCCAATCTGTGGATGACCTGCGACGCAAGGTGCGCCAGCGCACTCCTGTGACGCGCGTCCGATCCGCTCGACCGTTGCCGGGACCGCGCCCCACTGGTAGGCCTGTCCCATGACCGCGCCGATCGGAGCGGCACCACGGCAGGGCACGGGGCCGCCGGAGCCCGAGGTCGTCGAGCTGCGTGTGCACGGCGTGCACGGCACCTCGCCGGCGTCGATGCTCGGCCTCACCGACGCCGAGGTCGCCCAGGTCGCGGGCGACGGGCTGACCGGCGTCTTCCGCCCGCGCACGGGAGTCGAGCTTCCCCATCGCAACCTCACCGGGACCACGATCAGCGTCGAGGCCTACTCGTGGGGTGCGCTCACCTCGGGGGCGAAGGGCGTGCTCGGCTGGGTCAAGCGGGCGTTGTGGCTGGTGCTGCTGCCGTTCGCCCTGGCCAACCTGTCCTACTGGGCGCGCCTCCAGCTGGCCGAGAACAAGGGCGGAGCGAGGTGGGGAGCACGCGCGACGCGGCTGGGGGCCCTGCTCCTGACCGTGTTCTTCGTGCTCACGCCGTGCCTGGTGGGCATCGACCTGGTCTCGTGGCAGTGCTACCGCGGCGGCAGTCCCGGCTGCTCTCTGCCAGGCGCCCTGGACTTCCTCGCCCGGATGCGAGCCGGCCAGCGACTGGCCATGGGCTGCCTGGTCCCCCTCGCGGTGATCGCGCTGCTCTGGGTGCTCTCCCGCACCACGCTCCAGCGCTACGAGGACTCCAGCACCGGGCTGACGGCGCCGGGCACCACCGGTCACGTGCTGAGCCACCCGAAGCTGTGGCAGGGAGCGGTCCGCACCCGCCAGCTCCAGCGGATCCACCTCACGGTCGCGCTCGCCGTGGTGGTCGCCTTCTCCGGCATCCACGTCTTCGTCGTCGACTCCCGGCACCCGCTGCGCATCCTGCTGGCCGTGCTGGCGGCCGTCGCCCTCTCCGCCCTGGCCACCGGGTGGTCGCAGGTGATCCACCCCGACGACGTGGACTACTTCCCCGAGCACCGTTCGTGGATCGTCGTACGACGTGGCGCGCTGAGCGCGACGACCAAGACGTTCCTGCGCGAGCGGCTCCCCGACGTGCTGTTCCTCGCGATGCTCGTGGTCACGGTCGTGCACCTCCTGCTGCTGATCTCGCTGCAGGACCCGCTCCGTGAGAATCGCGACTTCGTGGGCCACAACTTCTGGTTCATCGGGGTCTTCGTCGCCCTGACGGCGGTGCACCTGAGCATCTTCACCGGAGGGCGGATGCCGGCGCCCGCAGCGATCTCCGTCGTCGTCACCGTCTTCGTGCTGGCCGGCCTGACCCTGGCCATCCACCTCCACGCGTCCTGGCTCCCCCACGGCAAGCTCCCCATCATCGCCGCGGTGGTCCTCCTGGTCGTGGCGCTGGCCGTCCTGCTCGTCTGGCACTACCTGCAGGACTACTCCGACGTGGCGTGGAAGGGCGCCGGAGCGTCGGTCCTGCTGGCCGCAGCGGCCTGGGTGGCACTGCTCTTCACGACCGGCGTGGTGGCCGCGACGGCCAACTACCTCAACGGCGGAGACCACGGCGCGTCCGACCTGGTGTCCCGCTCCAGCGTGACGGCCCGAGCCGCGGCCGAGTCGCTTCCCTCGGACCCTCGCAACCACGACCGCTACGTCGCCACCGGCGAGGTCACCGCCGACCGCGCCATCGTGCACGTGGTCGGCCGTCGGGTCGTCGTGGTCTCGGGCTCGGTGCGGATGACCTCGCTCTTCCAGCCGTCGACCGAGTCGAGCGGGCCCCGCGCGCGGGTCGCCAGGGCCCTGGACAGCACCCGCGTCACCCACGGACTGGTGGGTCTGAGCACGCCTCAGCTCGTCATCGAGGACAGCTGTGTCCGAGCCGTGACCGAGACCGACACCACCTGCTCGGCCGAGGACTCCGACTTCGTGCCGGCAGGCGTGCTGCCGCTGTCGAGCCGGAGCCTGACGATCGCCGGCGACGACGGGCCGGTCACCCTCGCGGTCTCCAAGCCCCCCCAGATGCCGCTGGTGGTGCCGCAGGTGCTGATCTGGTCACCGATCATCCAGCTGCTCTGGCTCGTGCTCGTCGTCGCGTACGTCGTGGGTGCGCTGATCCGCTTCCGTCGCAGTCACGGCGCTCTCGACACCCGGCTGACCGACGACGTCGCGATCCCGGTACGTGACCGGCCGGCGGCGCGCACCGGCCGCTACTCCGCGGCGTTCGCCCACCGCGCCGAACGTCTCCTCGACGGCATCGGCGCGATCACCGCCGTGCTCGCCCTCGCCCTGATCGCCCTGTCCGGGACCGGGCAACCGCCGTGGGACCTGTGGCCGTGGACCCGCAACATCGCCACGCTGTCCATGTGGGTGGCGGGGCTGCTGGGCCTCGGGCTCATCCTCATCGCCTCCAAGGTCCGGACGTCGGACAGCACCCGGCGCGGCCTGGGTGTGCTCTGGGACCTCACCACCTTCTGGCCACGGGCGGCACACCCGCTGTCGCCGCCTTGCTACGCCGAACGCGTGGTCCCGGAGCTGCACACCCGCGTCGACTGGGCCCTGCAGGTCGAGTCCGACGCGACCGGTCAGGCCGCGCCACGAGAGCGCGTCGTCGTGCTCGCCGGTCACAGCCAGGGCTCGGCGATCCTGACGGCACTCCTGAGCCGGCTCCCCCGCTCCCAGCTGGGCCGCGTGCGGGTGATCACCTTCGGCAGCCAGATCCGCGCTCTCTACGGACGCGTCTTCCCGCGCGTGTTCGGACACCAGGAGATCGGGTACGTGAGGACACCCGGGCCTGCCGAGCTCGGTGACGCCTTCCCCGACGCAGGAGAGTCCGACCCCCTGCCCAAGGCGTACCAGAGACCGGAACGCGACGACGAGATGTCCGACGAGGACTGGGCTGCAGCGCCGCTGATGGACCGACTCCACCTGACGGGGAGCGAGTGGGCGAACCTGTTCCGTCGTACGGACCCTCTCGGGTGGCGCATCTTCTCCGACACCGACGAGGCGCCCGACCACTGGGTCGCCGAGGTCCCCGAGGCCCCTCTCGGCGATCCAGGCCCCACCGTGCTCGGCCACGACCTCTACCAGCACACGCTGGCCTACCGACGCATCCTGGCCGGCTGGACGGGCGAACCCGTTGTCGAGGACCCGCGCGACACGCTCGACGTACCGCCGTTCCCTGCCCCGTGACCCGGCCTCAGGCTGGTGCCGGAGTGGCTACCTCCGCGGGCCGGACGATGGGCGGGAGCACGTAGGTGATCACGAACGCGACCACGACGGCGATGATGATCTGGGGCGTCTCGGCGACGCCGTCCGACCCGAGCAGGATCACCGCCAGCAGGGCCGAGGTCAGGGGCAGCCGCAGCATCGCGACGCACATGGCGCCGATGCCCATCCCGATCGCGGGAGCCATGCTCATCCCCGGCAGCCCCGCCATCGCCATGCCCATCACGGCGCCGACCAGCATGGCCGGGAAGATCGGGCCGCCTCGGAAGGCGCTCAGCGACAGGGCGTACATCACGGTCTTGCAGACGCCGAGCAGGATCAGCGTGCCGACCGAGTAGTCCGCAACGTGCGCGACCAGGTCCGGCAACGCGTCCTGACCGGAGAAGAGCACCTGCGTGGCGGCGCGGCCGGAGATCAGCTGGTAGCTCATCGCCACGAGGCCGACGAGCAGGCCGATGCCCGTGGTCACCACGATCCGGTTCAGGTGGACGACGGGGCGCAAGGACAGCGCCACCCACCGGATGGCCCAGCCGAGGATCGCCGCCATCACGCCCACGACCACCGCCCAGGCCATCGTCGCGATGGTCGGGTCGACGGCGGGCGGCACGGAGGTCAGGGTCAGCGAGAAGGTTCCGAGACCGGTCCAGTTGTCAAGGCCGAGGAAGACGAGTGCTCCGATGCCGGACGCGAGCAGGCCCGGCAGTGCGACGAGCGACAGCGTCACTCCCCCGATGCCCGCGACCTCCATGATCAGGAACGCACCCAGGATCGGCGAGCCGAGCAGGGTGCTCACGGCCGCGAAGCTGCCGGCCGAGGCCATGATCGTGAGCGCCATGGGGGGCGCGTCCTTCTTCACCAGATGCACCGCGAGAGCCGCCAGCCCGCCGCCGATCGCGATCAGCGGCGCCTCGGGTCCGAGGACGGCTCCGAGGCTCAGGGTGGCGAACGCGGCGAGGATGATTCCGGGCAGTTCCCGGTCGACCGGGGGACCGCCGGTCTGGAACCCGAGGGCCGGCGAGTGGCCGCCGTTGCCGGGCAGGTAGCGGATCGTGGCGCCGACGAGGACGCCGGACAACGCCAGCCACGGCAGGGGCCACCAGGCAGGCGTCGTGCCCGTGAAGAGGTCACCGGGGAGGTCCTGGAAGATCCACTCCTGCATCTTCGAGACCAGGGCCAGGAAGCCGTAGGCGGCCGCCGAGATCGGGATGCCGAGGATGCCGGCGAGGACCAGCGCGGACAGGTAGGCCCGCGACCGGATCACCGAGGCCGGGTCGGCCTCCACAGCGGCAGCTCCGCCGGGGCCGGCGGGCGCGCTCTGGGGATCTGATCCGCTCATGGGGTGATCCTGGCAGAACTGGCACCCCACATGGGCCGGGCGCGGTCCTCCGCGTCTGCGGAGACACCACGCCCGGTCTCAGGTGGACGCGATCAGCGCAGGGTGCCGGGGAACCAGGCGTTGGTCCACAGCGGCTGCACCTCGACGTGCTGGCCGGGGTACGGCGCGTGCAGCACCAGTCGGCGTCCGTGGCGGAAGCCGGCGAACAGGCCGACGTGGTAGACCCCGCCCCCGCCGGTGAAGAAGATCAGGTCGCCGCGGTGCATCTGGCCTCGCGAGATGTGGCGCGCGAAGTGTGCCTGGGCGGCAGCCGTGCGGGGCATGCCCCGGAAGCCGGCGCGGTGGAACGCGAACGACGTCAGGCCGGAGCAGTCGAACGCTCTGGGGCCGGAGGCGCCGTAGACGTAGGGCTTGCCGCGCTGGGCGGCGGCGATGCCCATGGCGCGGCCGACGCGGCCGTGCGCCGCGTGGTGGTGACGCGCGTGGTGGTGGGAGCGGTGGTGACGTACGCGGTGGTGACGCGCGTGGTGGTGGCGTACGGCGTGGTGGCGGTGGTGCGCGGCCTTCGCGGGTGCCGCATGGGCAGTCTGCGCGGGGCCGACGAGCATGGTGAGCACGACACCGGCCAGCAGGCCGATGACCGTGACCAGACGCGGCGTCGTGTGAGCAGCCGCGCCGAGGGCGCGACGGCGTACGGACAGGGTGTGGGACATACGGTTTCCTTCCCACGCCTGTGAGGTGAGCTGTCGGGTTCGGGCGAAGAAGGTGCCCGGCCGCCGGTCGGCGGCTTCACCCCGAGGGGTCCGTGGACCCCGAAGGTGGGTCCCCCACTCCTGCCCCACGACGACCCGGATCGGGTACGTCGGTTCGGTGGACGGCCGCCCGGGGAGGCAGGACTCGGCGTACCCGGGGACCGCTGGTGCTGGTTGCAATCTCGGTATCGACGGTAAGCACTGATCCCACCGGACCACGACTCCACGACATCCGAGAACCTGAGAAAACCCTTATTCCACGCGGGAAACGCGCCCGCGGTGCGAGCGACGTCACACGTGAGATGCGGCGTGGGTCACGTCGTTGTACCATTCGGTACACCAGAAAGGAGATGTCATGGACTACGAGAAGAGCCTCACGGTGGCCGCCGAGCCGGCCAGGGTCTGGGAGGTGCTGAGCGACATCGAGCGGTGGCCGGAGCGGATCACGACGTACGAGGAGGTCCGCCGCCTCGACGAGGGCGACCTCCGGGTCGGCAGCCGCGCCCACGTCAAGCAGAAGGGGCTGGCCGCGGGCGAGTGGGAGGTCAGCGAGCTCGTCGAGGATTCGACGTTCACCTGGGCCAGCCGTCAGCCCGGTGTCCGCATCGTCGGCCGCCACACGGTCTCCACCGACGGCGACGGCCGCACCCGGCTGACGCTCGTGCTGGAGCAGTCCGGCTGGCTGAGCGGCGTCGTCGCGCTGGCGCTGGGCCGCAAGGTGCGTGAGTACGTCGACCTCGAGGCCGAGGCGCTCAAGGTCGCGGCCGAGGCCGCGTGAGCGAGGTCGCGACCGGCCGCGACGCGTTGCTCGAGCGCGCGATCGGCCACTTCGCCACGCACGGCGTGGGCGACACCAGCCTGCGGGGGCTGGCGGAGGCGATCGGGACCAGCCACCGGATGCTCATCTACCACTTCGGCTCGCGCGAGGGACTGCTCGCGGCCGTGGTCGACGCGGTCGAGGAAGGGGCTCGCGCCACCTTGGCGCGGATGGTCGAGGAGTCGAGCGACACCGCCGACCCGCTCGACGACGGGCTGCGCTACTGGCGGCTGGTGACCGACGACGCCCTCATCTACGGGCCGCTCTTCTTCGAGCTGTCCAGCCACGCGATGCTCGGGCTGCCGCACGCGATCGAGCTACGGGGCCGTCTGGTCACCACCTGGCTCGACGCACTCGCCGCGATGTGGCGCGCCCGCGGCGTGCCGGCCCGGCGTTCGCGGACACAGGCGCGTCTCGACCTCGCCGTCGCCCGCGGTCTGCTCCACGACCTGCTGCTGACCGGTGATCGGCGAGGGGTCGACGCAGCGATGCGGCAGCACGCGCGGGAGACGGTCGCGAGGATGCTCGGGTGAGTGCCCGACCAGAGAGGGTCAGGGTGACTCGAGGCGGAAGCCGATCCCGCGCACGGTGATCACGCGCTCCCCGCAGGCGGCCTTCTCCAGCTTCTGACGGAGCCGCCCGATCGTGACGTCGAGCGTCTTGGTCGACCCGTACCAGCCCTCGCTCCACACGTCGGCCATCAGCTGCGCGCGCGGGACCACCTTGTCGCGATGGGCGGCCAGGACGGTGAGCACGTCGAACTCCTTGGCGGTCAGCGGCACCTCGTCGTCGCCCACGAACACCCGGTGGGCGTCCACGTCGACGAGCAGGCGGCGCCCCGAACGTGGCGAGCAGGCCGTGCGGACGCCGGTACGACGGAGCAGTGCCCGCAGGCGGGCCAGGAGCTCGGCGAGGCCGAACGGCTTGGCGAGGTAGTCGTCGGCCCCCGAGTCGAGGCCGACCACCCGGTCGAGCTCGCGCGAGCGGGCCGTGACCATCAGGACGGCGCCCTCGTAGCCCTGCTCGCGCAGCGACCGGCAGACGTCGAGGCCGTCCATGTCGGGAAGGCCGAGGTCGAGGAT
Organism: uncultured Actinomycetota bacterium; assembly: GCA_963794355.1. GTDB lineage: Bacteria > Actinomycetota > Actinomycetes > Propionibacteriales > Nocardioidaceae > Nocardioides. The sequence continues at coordinate 529,735 of CAWCDN010000016.1, read as the reverse complement.
CACGACGTCGGGGTCGCCGGTGCGCACCCGGTCGACGGCAGCGCGTCCCGTGGCGGCCCGCTCGACGTCGTACCCCTCGCGCTCGAGGGTGTGCACCAGGGGCGCGGCGATCTCGTCCTCGTCCTCGACGAGGAGCACCCGATGCGCCGCTGCCATGGTGCGGAGCATAGGTCGCGGTCCGCGAGCCCGGGCTCGTTCGAGGGATTCCGGCGCCGGGCGCAGGGAGGCGCGGTCCGCCCGCAGCGGGGCCTGCGGGCGGACCACCGGCTCAGCCGACCCCACCCCCCGGTCGGTCGGCAGCCTCCGGCACAAGCGGCGTGGAGCTCGCTGGGCACCGGGCACCGCCACGCTACGTAAGGCCGGGCAACGATGGAGACACGCACGTGGCACGGGACGGTAACGACGTGGCTCCTCGCGGTCCGGGGCGGCACTCAGGCGGTGAAGAGGTCGCCGTGCTCGGCCACCCGCTCCAGCACCTCCTCGTAGCGGAACTGCTCGAGCGCGAGCGGGTCGTCCGCCCCCTCCTCGACCTCGTCCCAGGTGAGCGGGGTGGCGACGGTGGGCCGCTCGAGCCCACGCAGGGAGTACGGCGACAGCGTGGTCTTGGAGCCGGCGTTCTGCGACCAGTCGAGGAACACCTTCCCCGACCGCTTCGACTTGGTCATCGTCGCCGTGACCTGCTTCGGCTTCTCACCCTGGAGCTCCTCGGCGAGCTCCTTGGCCATCGCACTGACCGCGTCGGAGTCCTTGCGCCGAGGCAGCGTGGCGTAGAGGTGCATCCCCTTGCTGCCGCTGGTCACCGCGCGCGCCTCGAGCTTGCGCTCGGCGAGCTTCTCGCGCACGAGGAGGGCGACCTGGCTGCACTCGTGCAGGCCCGCGGGCTCGCCCGGGTCGAGGTCGATCACGAGCCGGTCGGCGCCGCGCGGCTTCCCTTGCTTGGTCACCGTCCACTGGTGGACGTGGAGCTCGAGGGCGGCCAGGTTGGCGGCCCAGGTGAGCGTCGCGAGGTCGTCGATGATCGGGTAGACGAGGCGGTCGCCGTGGCGGCTCTCGCCCCGCGACCCGGTGGTGGGCACGTCCGCGGTGCGCACCCAGCGCGGCGTACCGGCCGGGGCGTTCTTCTCGAAGAAGCGGTCTCGCTCGACGCCGTGGGGCCAGCGGACGCGGGTGACCGGCCGGTCCTTCAGCAGCGGGAGCAGCACCGGCGAGATCTGGGCGTAGTAGTTGAGCACCTCGCCCTTGGTGGTGCCGGTGCGCGGGTACAGGACCTTGTCGAGGTTGGACAGGCTGAGCGTGCGGCCGTCGACCTCGACCCGCACCTCCTCGCCGTTGGGCGTCATCAGGGTCCCCGCGGCGTTGTTCGACGGAGGAGCGAAGCGGGGGAGACGAAGAACGTCGTGGGGTGGTTCATCTGCCGACCGCCAGCACGGGGTCCTGGGCCGGATCGAGCCGCCACATCATCCGCTTCAGGAATGCGCGGGGTGCACTCACGCAGCCGGCCGTGGCGCCGCGGCTGTTGACGTGCAGGAAGATTCCCGCGCCGCGATGGCGCACCTGCTCGCGGTTGTAGCTGGTGACCACCGAGTACTCGTAGGGCCCCCGGAAGTCACGGAGCCGCTCGGAGCTGTTCTCGGCGCTGCTGGGCAGCCACCAGCGGAAGCCGCCCTGCGCCTTGTTGCGATAGCGGTTGTAGAAGCGCGACCCGTTGTCCTCGACCCAGTAGTCGCCGCGCTGGATGCGGCGGTAGGGCAGGCCCCAGCCCGTGCCACGCGGGTGGCGGCCGAACGCCGAGATCAGCCGCACGGTGCCGAGCGGGGTGGTGCCGCTACCCTGCACCCGGTGGAGCGGCCTGGCGAGCCCGCCGTAGCCGATCCGACCGTCGCGGACGTCGTACACCTGGGCCCAGCGGCCCTCGCGCAGCAGCCAGAACCCGATCCGGGCGTGATAGCCGTGCGTGCGGTTGACCGTGACCACCTGGCGGGTGTCGGCGTGAAGGGCTACGCGCACGCCTCCGAGGGTGACGTGGGTGGCCTCCGCGCGGGCATCGACGACGGGCGTGACGAGCGTCAGGCCCGCCGCGGTCGCGGCGACGGCGACGAGGCTCCTCTTCACGACAGGTCCTCCGGGGTCTGGTCGGTGCGGACGCCGACGTACGCCGGCTGGCGGAGCCGGCCCTGGGCGGACGGGCCGAGTGACTCGACGTCGACGACGAGGACCGGCTCGACCCACGTCGTACCCACGGAGTCGGGTCTCGGCACGTCGTCGGCGAACGGGCTGGTCGTACGCGTGAGGCCGGCGAGCACCTCGCGGAGCATCAGCGCCTTCTTGCCGGCGAGGCCGCTGCCCACGCGACCGCGGTAGAGGAGCCCGGACGCCGTGGGCTCGCCCACGAGCACCGCGCCGAGGCGGTCGTGGGAGTCGGTCTCGCGCCGCCAGCCACCGACGACGTAGGACTCGCGTCGGCGGTGGGCGAACTTCAGCCAGTCCTTGCTCCGCAGGCCGGGCCGGTAGCGGCTGCTGAGCCGCTTGCTGACGATCCCTTCCAGGCCCTGGTCGTAGGTGGCGTCGAACAGCATCTGCCCGTCGTCGTACGACGGTGGCGTCTGCCAGCGATCGTCGTGGAGGTCGAGATCGGTGAGCGCCTCCCGGCGGGCTGACAGCGGCTCGTCCATGACGTCGCGCTCGCCGAGACGGAGCAGGTCGAAGACGAGGAGGGTGACCGGCAGCCGCTCCGCGAGCGCCCGCGCCCGGTCGGCGCGCGAGACGTGCATCCGCTCGGCCAAGGCGCCGAAGCTCGGGACGCCGTCGGCGAACGCGACCACCTCGCCGTCGAGCAGCGCGTCGCGCACCGGGATCCGCGTGAGCTCGGGGAAGGAGACGGTGGCGTCGTTCTCGTTCCGGCTCCACAGCCGGGCCGCGCCGTCGCGTACCTCGACGAGCACGCGCATGCCGTCCCACTTCACCTCGTGCTGCCACTCCTCCCCGGTCGGCACGAAGGTGCCGCGGGTGGCGAGCATCGGACGCATGGCCTCCATCCTGGCAGGAGTGTCGGAGGCGGCTGGCAGGCTGACGGGATGAGCGAGCACGCAGCGACCATCCGCCGGTTCTGGGCGGCCACGGAGCAGCGCGACTGGGAGGGGCTGGCGGCCCTGCTCGTCCCCGACCTCCACTACGAGACCGAGCAGACCCGCGAGCGGGTGCGTGGCCGCGAGGGCCTGGTGCGGCTGTTCCAGGAGTTCCCGGGTGAGTGGCACGTCGACGTACGCCGTGCGGTGGCCGATCGCACCGGCGGATCCAGCATCGTGGACGCCACGCTCGACGGTCAGCCCATGGTCGGTCTGACGTTCTTCACCTTCGACGACGCAGGGCTGGTCACGCGGATCGACGAGTGGTGGCCCGAGCCCTACGAGCCGCCCGCCGACCGCGCCCACCTGACCGAACGGTTCTGAGGCGCGTGCGTTCCGAGCGACCCTGGTCGATACTGGAGCGCGTCGTCGACTACACGGAGGTATGAGATGCGTGCGATCTGGAAGGGCGCGGTGTCCTTCGGGCTCGTCAGCGTGCCTGTGAAGCTGTACTCGGCCACCGAGTCGCACGACGTGTCGTTCCGTCAGGTGCATGCCAAGGATGGCGGCCGGATCAAGTACCAACGCGTCTGCGCGATCGACGGCGAGGAGGTCGAGTACGCCGACATCGCCAAGGGCTACGAGACCGAGGACGGCGAGATGGTCATCCTCACCGACGACGACATGGCGTCGCTGCCGAGCGAGTCGTCGCGCGAGATCGCGGTGGAGAAGTTCGTGCCGAGCAACCAGATCGACCCGATGCTCTTCGAGAAGTCCTACTACCTCGAGCCGGAGAAGACCGGCGCGAAGCCCTACGCGTTGCTGCGCCAGGCCCTGCTCGACGCCGACCGGATGGCGGTGGTGACCGTCGCGCTGCGGCAGCGCACCTCCGTCGGCGTGCTCCGCGTCAAGGACGACGTGATCGTGATGCAGACGATGATGTGGCCCGACGAGATCCGCACGCCCGACTTCAACGTCGACGCCGGCGAGGTGAAGCCGGCCGAGGTGAAGATGGCCAACATGCTCGTCGAGACGCTGGCCGGCGACTTCGAGCCCGAGGAGTTCGAGGACGACTACGCCGAGGCCGTCGAGGCGATGGTCAAGAACAAGATCGAGGGCGGCGAGGTGAAGCGGACGCCGACCTCCACCAAGTCCTCCGGCGAGGTCGTCGACCTGCTGGCCGCCCTGCAGCGGTCGGTCGACGCGGCCAAGACCGCGCGCGGCGAGTCCGACGACGACGCGCCGGCGAAGAAGAAGCCGGCCAAGAAGGCTGCCGCCAAGAAGACCGCCAAGAAGAGCACGGCCAAGACCGAGAAGAAGGCCGCGAAGAAGGCCAGCTGAGGCTGGTCAGCCGTCGGGGTCGATCAGGTCGAGACGATCGGCGAGCAGGGCCAGATCTGCCACGCCCGCACGGTATCGACCCGCACGGTGTGCCTCGGACGACCGACCGGGACCCGAGGAGCGCACGACGGCCACACCCGAGAGCAACTCAGGCCGCGGGAGCCGTCGCTCGTGCTCGGCCTCGTCGGCCTCGGAGTCGCCGTCCTCGTCGCCGGCCTCGCCATCGTGCTGCTCGGTCGCGACGACGCCCCGACGAGCCCGCTGGATGCCGACGCTGCGGGCTTGTCGAACCTCACGATCCGCCCCACGCACTGCAGCCGGAAGTGCCGGTACGTCGTGAAACCCGGTGCGCTGCTGGCGGGTCAGGAGGTCGCGCGAGCGACCGTCTCGACACCACCCCCGCGCAACTCTTGGACGAACGTTCGTACCAACGCGCTCTTGCACGAACGTTCGACCAAAGCGACGAGAGCTCGCTGGGGGATCCCCGTCGGTCGAGCCTGTCGAGACCACGAGTCACCGCCCTGCGCACGGCACCGGGTTTCGAGACAGGCGCCAGAGCGCCTTCCTCAACCGGCCTCAGCCGCCGACGACGCCGTCGGTGACCTCGCGCAGCAGGTCGAGGTGGCCGCAGTGGCGGGCGGTCTCGTCGATCATGTGGATCATCGCGAAGCGCAGGGTGAAGTCCATGTCGTCCCCGCGCGCGACGTCGTCCAGATCCGCGTCCGCGATCGCGCGCCGCGAGGCCTCGCACTCCTCGAGGTAGCCGGCCACGATCGCGGCCAGCGTGTCGCCCGGCTCGATCCGGAAGTTGCCGTGCACGTCGTCGTCGGACCACGGCCAGGTGACGTCGAGGGCCGCGAAGTCGATGCTGAACCAGAACCGCTCGGTGCCGGTGAGGTGCTTGACGATCGTCGCCGGCGTCAGCACCGACGGCGGCACGGCCGCGGTGAACGCCTGCCCGTCGCTGAGACCGGCCACCTTGTTGACCACCGTCGCCCGGTAGAAGTCGAGCATGCTCTCGAGCATCGCCCGCTCCGGTCCGTGGTCGATCGGCCAGGAGCGGGGTACCGGCATCACCTCGGTCATGGCGACAGCCTAGGAACTCGGCGCAGAGACGCGGCTCGCTACGTTGTCCCGGTGTCTCGGCTGATCCACCTCAACGGCCCGCCCGCGGTCGGGAAGAGCACGCTCGCCCGGCGCTGGGCCGAGGAGCACCCCGGCACGCTGCTGTGCGACATCGACGCGGTGCGGCGGATGATCGGCGGGTGGGAGTCGCACCCCGACAGCGCGGCGCTCAGCCGGACCGTCGGGCTGGCCATGATCACCGAGCACCTGCGTGCCGGCCACGACGTGGTGCTCCCCCAGCTGGTTGCGCTGCCCGACCAGCTCGAGCGGTTCCACGCAGCCGCGCAGAGCGCCGGCGCGTCGTACGTCGTCGTCCTGCTCTCCGCGTCCGTCGAGGAGGTCGTGCGGCGGTTCGGTGAACGCGACGCCGCCGCGGCCCGCGGCGACCGCTGGGCGGCGTACGTGCGCTCCTTCTGGGACGGTGGCGGAGCCGACGAGGTCGGCGCGACGACGGCCCGGCTGGGTGACCTGGCGGACGACACCTGGATCCGGGTGGAGTCGACGACCCCCGCGCTGACGTACGACGCGCTGGTCGCGGCCGTGGACGGCTGACAAGATCGTGGCCGGACGATGTCGAAACCCGGCCCGGCCGTTCGACGTACGGGCGAGCCGACCCACCGGCACCCGACGAGAGGACACCCGATGCGCTACCTGTGCTTCGTGAAGATGGACGAGTCCCTGGCCGACCCGCCCCCGGCGATCATCGACGCGATGGGCGAGCACATGAGCGAGGGCATCGCCAACGGCTCGTTCCTGGACGGCGGAGGGCTGTACGCCGCCAAGGAGGCGCTCGAGTACCGCGTCCGCGGCGGCAGCGTGAACGTCACCGACGGGCCGTACGCCGAGGCCAAGGAGGTCATCGGCGGCTGGGCGATCGTGAGGTTCGAGACCGAGGAGGAGGCGCGGGCCGAGGGCCAGGCGATGGCGGACCTCCATCTCGAGCACTGGCCGGGCTGGGAGGGCGCGATCGAGATGCGCCGGATCGCCGAGCCCGACGAGGCTCCCACCGGTTCCTGACCCGGCGAGAGGTGCCGCCTAGTCTGACCGGGTGACCGGCAGCGGGGGCGGGACCACCCAGGACACGCAGGAGACGATCCAGCGGGTCTGGCGCGACGAGTCGGCCCGACTCGTCGGCGCTCTCACCCGGATGACCCGAGACCTCGCGCTCGCCGAGGACCTCGCCCAGGACGCCCTCGTCGCCGCTCTCCAGCAGTGGCCCGTCGAGGGGGTGCCCGCCAACCCGGCGGCGTGGCTCATGCAGACCGCCAAACGTCGAGCGATCGACCAGTTCCGGCGTGCCGACACCCTGCGCCGTCGTACGGCGGAGCTCGGCCACGCCCTGCAGGAGCAGGAGGAGGTGGACATGCCCGACCTCGACGCCTTCGTCGACCACATCGACGACGACGTGCTGCGGCTGGTCTTCCTCACCTGTCACCCCGCCCTGTCGCCCGAGAGCCGCGCCGCCCTCACGCTCCGGCTCGTCGGCGGACTCACCGTGCAGGAGATCGCGCGCGCCTTCCTGACCAAGGACGCCACCGTGGGCCAGCGCATCTCGCGGGCCAAGAAGACCTTGGCCGGCGAGTCCTTCGACCTACCGGTCGGCCGCGAGCGCGAGGAGCGGCTCGACGACGTGATGGGCGTGCTCTACCTGATCTTCAACGAGGGGTACGCCGCCACCGCCGGAGACGACTGGATGAGGCCCGACCTCTGCGTCGAGGGCATCCGGCTCGCCCGGATGCTCACCGGGCTCGCGCCGCAGGAGCCCGACGTCCACGGCCTGCTCGCGCTGATGGAGCTCCAGGCCTCGCGGCTCCATGCACGCACCGACGCCGACGGGCGGCCCGTGCTCCTCGACGACCAGGACCGCGCCACCTGGGACGAGCTGCTGATCCGCCGCGGCCTGGCCAGCCTCGACCGCGCGATGGGGGCGGCCCGCGAGGGGCGACCGATCGGGTCCTACGTCCTTCAGGCCCAGATCGCCGCCTGTCACGCCCGCGCCGCCACGGCCGAGGACACCGACTGGCGGGCCATCGCGGCGTGGTACGACGTGCTGGCCCAGGTCGGCGACAACCCCGTGGTCGAGGTCAACCGGGCCGTCGCGCACGGCCGCGCGCTCGGGCCGGACGCCGGCCTGACGGTGCTCGACGCCGTCGCCGACCACCCGGCCCTGGCGGGGTCTCACCTGGTGCCGAGCGTCCGGGGCGACCTCCTCGAGCGCGCCGGACGGCACGCGGAGGCCGCGACCGCGTTCATCGAGGCCGCCGAGCGCACCGACAACGGCGGCGAGCGCACCCTGCTGCTCGGCCGGGCCGAGCGGGCGTCGCGCGGCTGACCCCAGCGACCGGAGAGGCACGGCCGCGACGGCGGCCGTGCCTCTGTCGCCCCCCAGGGTGCGACGTGGTGCCGAGATCAGGGCTTGAGCCGACCCAACGGACCCTTCGCGTCGGCGAACTGGTCGGTGTTGAGCACCTGCACGCCGGCGTTGTGCTCGCCGTTGAACGGCGTCAGCGTGTTCAGGCAGCCGGCCTTGGCCGCGGCCCGCGGCGAGTTGAACCACAGGCCGAGGTGGAAGGTGTGGATCGGGCCGAAGGCCGGGTTGCTGGTGGCGTCCGGGATCGGCGTGCTGTGCACCGAGGGCGCGGGCGCCGTACCGGGTGCGACGGCGAACGTCTCCTGGCTGAATCGCCCGACGAAGGTGCCGTCGGCCACGCCCTTCTTGTTGGTCTCGAGATCGCCCTGGTACCACCCGACGCCGAACGGCGCGTTGGGCACCTGGATCACGAACAGGTCGAAGTCGGTGCGCTTGGGCAGGCCGGTGGCGTGCACCTTCATCACCTCGACCTCACCCTGGTTCTGCACCACCACGCGCGCCTTGGCGTGCGGCACGCAGCCGGACGCCACGATGCCCGGAGACCGGTGCATGTGGAAGATGTTCTTCGGGCCGGCGGCGTCCGCATGCGTGGACACCGCGATCGCGGCTCCGGTCGCGAGCGCTGCTGCGCCGCAGGCGGCCATGATTCGTCGGTTGAACCTCATCGTTGTTCTCCTGGTGTGAAAGTCACCAGACCCCCGTGGTCTGAATGCGCTCACAGGCTGGCGGACGCCGCCGGCGCCTCCATGGAGAGCAGGAGGAGATGGGCAGGGGAACGGGTGGAGATGCCGACTCTCAGGAGGCGACCAGGGGCCAGGGCCGGGCCGCCTCGAGCTGGGCGGCCAGGCTCAGGAGCGTCTCCTCGCCGTCGGTGCGCCCGACGAGCTGGACGCCGAGCGGGAGCCCGTCGGCCGCCGTCCCCGCAGGCACGTTGCACGCCGGGTTGCCGGCCAGGTTCCACAGCGCGGCGTACGCGATCGCCGGCATCGCCTTGAGCGACGCGCGCACCGAGCCGGTTCGGTCGAGAACGCCGACGCGCGGCGGCCGGTGGGCCGTGGAGGGGGTGAGCAGGACGTCGACGGGGCGTTGTCCTGAGCTCGTCGACGGGTCGAAGACCCGGTTGGCCTTCGCGGAGATCCGCTCGGTCTGGCGGAGCGCGAAGTCGATCACCTTCGGAGTCACCCAGGAGCCGAGTCGGTAGGTCTCCCGGGTACGACGCTCGAGCCTGTCGTAGTGCTCGACGGCGTCGGCCTCGGTGCGGATGCCGGCGAAGAACTGCGGCACGAACGCGACGGTCGGGTCGGGGTATCCCGGGTCGACCTCGCGGACGTCGTGGCCGAGGTCGCCGAGCAGGGCCGCCGTGTCGCGGACCGCCGCGACGTGCTCGGCGTGGGGCTTGACGCCCTTGGTCACCGGCTTCACGGTCCAGCCGATCCGGAGCCGGCCCGGCTCCCGGCCCGCGGCCTCGACGAACGAGCCGACCTCACCTGCCTGCCACCTGTCGGTGGGCAGGTGGCCCCGGATCACGTCGTAGACGATCGCGGAGTCGAGCACGGTGCGGGTCAACGGCCCGACCGTGCCCAGCGACCACCACAGGTGCTCCATCGGCGAGGTGGTGACGCGGCCGCGCTGCGGCTTGAGCCCGAAGAGTCCGCAGAAGGCCGCCGGGATGCGGATCGAGCCACCGCCGTCACCGCCCATCCCGATCGGGACGATGCCCGACGCGACCGCCGCCGCGGTCCCGCCGCTCGAGCCACCGGGCGTGAAGGCGGTGCCCCACGGGTTGCGCGTGTAGCCGTAGGCGACGGACTCGGTGTAGGGCCAGGCCCCGAACTCCGGCATGTGCGTCTTGCCGACGATCACGGCGCCCGCCTCGCGGAGCCGTCGGACGACCTCGCCGTCCGCGGCCACGGGTGTGCTGTTGCCGTGACCGCCGAAGGTGGTGACGCAGCCTGCGACGTCGAGCTCCTCCTTGATCGCCACCGGCACGCCGTACAGGGGCCCGCGGGCGCCGCTCTGCGCCAGGTCGAGGTAGCGGGCCTGCTCGCGGGCCTCGTTGTCGAGCACCACCGAGAACGCGTTGAGCTCGGCGTTGCGGGCGCCGATCCGGGTCAGCGACTCCTCGACGACGGCGGCCGGTGAGGTCTCGCCCGCGGTGATGCTCCTGACCAGCTCGGCCGCACTCGGAGGGGTGTGCGTCATGCCCGAAGGGTAGGCGTCTGGCCGATTCCGCTCCGCGAGCGGTCGGATTCGTGGATCATCGAGTGATCATCAGCTGCCGGGAGGCGGCGGAGGAGGCCACCTGATGACCATGCGCTACGTCGCGGCCACGGCCGTGCTCGCCTCGATGGCGATCCACCTGATCCTCTGGATCCAGGTCGTGCGCGGCATGCACATCATCGGTCCGCTGTTCCTCCTCAACGTCGTCGCCGGCGTGGTGATCGCGGTGCTGCTGGTGCGCTGGCGGCACTGGCTGCCGGGCATGTTCGCGGCGTGCTTCGGGATGGCGACCCTCGGTGCGTTCACCATCTCGGCCACCGTCGGTCTCTACGGCACCCACGAGCACTGGTCGGGTTTCTACGTCTGGGGCGCTGCGATCGCCGAGGTGGTCGCGGTGCTGGCCGGCTGCGCGATCATGCTCGAGGACCCCGACCCGGAGCCCCGGGACAAGGGCGGCCGCCGGCGTGCCGGCGTGCCTCAGTCGGCGGGGAGCTCGTCGGCCTCGTAGCGCTCGGAGAGCGCGTAGCGCAGCAGGACGACGTCACCGATCTGCTCGGTGGCAGCCAGCCGGGCCCGGTGGCCCGGATGCCAGGGGAAGTGGGCCTCACCGACGAACCGCCGTGCGCCCGGCTCGCCGACGAAGAACGGCGCGACCACGAGCTGGAGCTCGTCGACCAGGTCGTCGGCGAGGAACTGCGTGTGCACCGCACCCCCGCCCTCGACCATCAGGCGGCGCACGCCGCGGGCATGGAGGTCCTCGGCGAGGTCGCGCATCCGCACCGGCTCGCCGGCGTCGACGACCTTGGTCAGGTGGCCGAGCCGGTGCTGGAGCGTCTCGACCACCGCGCTGCTGCCGTAGACGAGCTTGTCGGTGCCGTCGTCGGCGAAGAAGCGGAACGACGGGTCGAGGCGCCCGCGCTCGGTCACGGTGACCTTGATGGGGTGCTCCGGGCGGCCCCGTTCGAGGCGGCGGCGCCGCCGCTCGGGGTCGCGGACCAGCAGCCGCGGGTTGTCGTTGCGGACCGTCGTGGCGCCGACCAGGATCGCGTCGACCCCGGCGCGCACCCGGTCGACCCGGTCGAAGTCGAGCTCGTTGGACAGCAGCAGCCGGCTCTCGGAGGCGCCGTCGATGTAGCCGTCGATGGACATGCTGCAGCTGAGCAGCGTGTAGGGCCGCTCAGCCATGCCGCACTCCCTCGCGCTCGTCGACCTCCGCGGTCGCCCGCTCCCCCACTTTCCCACGACCTCGCCTGGCCAGGGCGTCACCCAGGAGGACCAGGGCGCCGGGCAGGGTCGCGACCGCCGCCAGCACGCCGTACACGATCGAGACGGTGAGGCCGACGGCCGAGCTCAGCCCCGCCATCCCGAACGCCCACGCCGTGAGGCCCTCGCGGGGTCCCCAGCCGGCGATGTTGAGCGGGATCGCCGAGCCCACCATGACCAGGAGCCCGGTGGTGACGAGGACGCCCCAGGGGGCCCGGACACCGGCAGCGTGCACGGCGATCAGGAAGACCCCGAGGTGCCCCAGGGACGACCCGCACGAGGCGAGCCCGACCCGCGACGCCGTGCCGGGGCCGAGGACGGTGTGCAGGTCGGCGGACAGACGCCCCCGGTGATGGAGCACGAACCAGGCGCCGACCGCGACGACCAGCACTCCTCCGGCGACGAGCGGGGCGAGCGGGCGCAAGGGCGAGGCGAGGGCGGCCAGGGCGAGCAGCAGCAGGCAGAGCTGGACGACCTGGCCGGAGCCGCGCTCCCACGCCGTGGCCCGCAGCCCGGCGCCGAGGTCGCCCACGCCGCGACCATGTCGCAGGGCGCGGTGGGCGTCGCCGAGGACGCCGCCGGGGAGCGTCGCGTTGAGGAACTGCGACCGGTAGTACGACGTCACGGCGTCACGTCGCCCGAGGGGTGCGCCGAACGCCCGGGCCACCGTGCGCCACCGCCAGGTCGACGTCAGCGTGGTGGCCGCCGTCACCAGCAGCGCGGCCACGACGGCCGGCCACGTGGTGACCTGCCAGGCCTCCTCGAACGGGCCGGTGCCGAAGTGCCACAGGAGCGCGACCAGGACACTGGCTCCGCCGAGCAGGCGGAGCCAGGGCCAGGGCACCTTCATCTGCGGCCGCTCCCCGCGCCTGCACGCACCCGGTCACCGACGCCGACCAGGACGTCGGAGAGGTGTGCGGCGGTCTGGTCCCAGTGCGGTAGGGCCGGACGTCGCGCGGCAGCGGCTCGTCGGAGCCGGTCGCGCAGGTAGCGTTCGTCGATCCAGCGCGCCAGGCCGTCCGCCAGCGCGGTGGGGTCCTCGGGGGCCACCAGCAGCCCGGGCAGGGCCCCGCCGGGGGCGCGGCCGAGCGCCTCGGGCACGCCACCGACGCGCGTCGCGACGACGGGGAGGCCGTGGGCGAGCGCCTCGGCGACCACCATCCCGTAGCTCTCGCTCCGCGACGGCAGCACCGCGACGTCGGCCCGCTGGTACGCCGTCCGCAGGGCCTGGCCACCCAGGGGGCCGGTGAAGGTCACCCGCCGCTCCCAACGGTGGGCGTACACCTGCGCCTGGACAGCGGTGACGTGGTCGGGGTCGATGTCGAGCGAGCCAGCGCAGACCAGGGTCCACGGCCGGTCGCCGAGCAGGTGGAGCGCCTCGAGCAGCAGGTCGTGGCCCTTGCCCGGGTGGACGGCGGCGACGCAGAGCAGAGCGGTGTCGGTGCCCGACCCCGAGGCGAGCGGCGCCCGATCGGTGCCGGGCCGAACGGCGTACACGTGCCGCAGGCCGTACCACGCGCGCACCTGCGAGCGGACCCACTCGCTGGTGGTGACCACGGCGGCCGCAGAGGCCAGAACGGTCTCCTCGGCGGGACCGGGGCCGAGCGGCATGTGGAGGAGCACGACGACCGACAGCCGCGCCGAGGCAGCGGGCAGCACGGAGGCAGCCCCGGACGCCACGAGGCCGTCGACGAGCAGCAGCGAGCCGTCGGGCAGCCCGTCGAGCAGCAAGGACAGGCGGGCCAGGTCGGTGAGGTCGGGTCGCGGCCAGTCGCCGCCGACCTCGTGCTCGACCACCGACCAGCCCAGCGCGCGCAGACCGTCGAGCGCGCGACGGTCGTACACGTTGCCCCCGCTGGGCCGGGTGGGGTCGTCGATGCCCGTCGGGAGCACGGCGTGGACGACCGCGCCGTTCACGGCACGCGCTCGTAGCTCGCCCGGGCCACGGGCGACTCGTGGAGGGTGACGCGGATCCGAGCCAGATCGCCGACCGCCACGCCGAGCCCGCCGTCGTGCACGCGGGCGCAGAGGCGGTCGGCGATCTCGCGCGCCAGCACCTCGGTGGTCGTGTTGAGACCTGCCAGCGACTCGACCTCGTCGAGGTTGCGGTAGGTCAGGTCCGCCAGGACCGCGTGGAGCGCCTCCGTGGCGCGGCCGATGTCGAGGACGATGCCGTCGGCGTCGAGGTCGTCGCGGGCGAAGGCCGCGTCGACGACGTACGTCGCGCCATGGAGCGCCCGAGCCGGACCGAACACGTCACCACGCAGGCTGTGCGCGACCATCATGTGGTCGCGGACGGTCACCTCGAACATCAGTCCTCCCCCTCGTAGGTGATCGTGTGACACAGCGCGGGGATCGAGCCGGAGGCGAGCTTGGCCATCACCTCGGGCAGCTCGGAGAAGGAAGACTCGCCGGTGAGCAGCGCGTCGTACGCAGGATCGTCGAGCAGCGAGAGGGCGAGCCGCAGCCGGTCGGCGCGGGTCCGGCTGGCCCGTCGCGACATCGCGACCTCCCCCACCTGGCTGGCACGGATGCCGAGGCGCCCCGAGTGGAAGCGGCCGCCGAGGGAGAGCTCGACCGGGCTGTCGCCGTACCAGCTGAGGTCGGTGACGGTGCCGTCGGGGCCGAGCAGGTCCAGCGAGAGCTGGAGGCCGGCGCCGCTGCCGCTGGTGTGCACCACGAGGTCGAGGTCTCCGGGGGCGTCGTCCGGGCCGGCGAAGCCGACTCCGAGGGCGTCGGCCACGTCGGCCCGGCCGGCGTCCGCGTCGACGAGGGTGACCTCGACGCCCGGGATGCCCGCGAGCAGCCGGGCGACACAGCAGCCGACCATGCCGCCGCCGACGACCGCGACCCGGTCGCCGACCAACGGTCGGGCGTCCCAGAGCGCGTTCACGGCCGTCTCGAGGGTGCCGGCCAGCACCGCCCTGCGCGGCGGGACCCGACCCGGCACCGGCGTCACCGCCTCGGCCGGCACGACGTACGCGGTCTGGTGGGGGTGGAGGCAGAAGACGGTGCGGCCGACCAGGTCGGGCGGTCCGGCCTCGACCTCGCCGACGTTCAGGTAGCCGTACTTGACCGGGCCGGGCAGGTCGCCCTCCTGGAACGGCGCCCGCATCACGTCGTACTGGCTCTCGGGGACCCCACCACGGAAGACCAGGGCCTCGGTGCCCCGGCTGACCCCGGAGACCAGGGTGCGGACGCGGACCTCGCCGGCGCCCGGGCCCGGCAGATCGACCTGCCGGATCTCACCGGACCCGGGCTCACTCAGCCAGTACGCGCGGGCCGTTCGAGACACGTCGGCTCCCTCCACGTCCGGCTGGGGTTGTGAACCGACGCCGGTCCGCCATCGTATGACTGGTAACCGGAGATACGGAGGCACGGTGCGAGCGGTTCACAGCGGTCCCCTGACCGTACTGCCTGGGGTCGCCGCGCTGCTCGCGCTGCTGACCGCGGCGGTCGGGCTGGGTGTGCCCGCGCTGGCGACCGCTCTCGTCCTGACCGTCGCGCTGTGGCTGCTGCTCGAGCTCGGGATGCGTCGCGACGGTCTCGCCGAGCTGGGTCCGGCCAACACCGTGACCCTGGTCCGCGCTGCCCTGGTCATCGCGGTGGCGAGCCTCGTCGTGCAGTCGTGGAGCACCGAGGTGCCTCGCTTCCTGATCGTGGCGATGAGCGCGGTCGCGCTGTCGCTCGACCTCGTGGACGGTCGGATGGCCCGGGTCCGCGGCTGCGTCACCCGCCTGGGCGCGGCCTTCGACATGGAGACCGACGCGTTCCTGATCCTCGTCCTCAGCCTGTACGTCGTGCCGATCGCGGGTGCGTGGGTGCTGCTGATCGGTCTCGCCCGCTACCTCCTGCTGTTCGCCACCGCCGTCTGGCCCTGGCTCGGTGGACCGATGCCGCTGCGCCCATGGGCCAAGGTCGTGGCCGCCGTGCAGGGCGTCGTGCTGGTCGTCGCCGCCTCGGAGGTGCTCCCGACCCCGGCCGCGCAGGTGCTGCTGCTCGCCGCGCTCGCGCTGCTCGTCGAGTCGTTCGGCCGCGAGATCATCGCCCTGTGGGGCCGCCGTCACGAGAACCAGATCCCGCGCTCGCCCCTGGTCAGCCCGGTGCTCAACACCGTCGCCCTGGTGGTGGTGTGGCTGGCCCTGGTCGTGCCGCAGCGGCCCGAGCAGCTCACCGCCGCCGTGCTGCTCGGCATCCCCGTGGAGCTCCTCGTCTTCCTCGGTCTGGCCCTGGTGCTGCCGTCGGTCTGGGGTCGCGTCGTGGCCGCGCTCGCCGGGGTGATGCTGGCCCTCGTCGTGGTCGGGAGCGTGCTCAACCTCGGCTTCTACGAGGCGTTCGACCGCCCGTTCAACCCGCTCACCGACCCGGGCTACCTCGGCTCGGGGCTCGACCTCATGCGGGCCTCGCTGGGCCGAGGCGGCGAGATCGTCGTGAGCGGCTTGATCGTCCTCGGGTTCGCAGCCGGCATCGCGGTGTGCGTGTGGTCGGTGCTCCGCACGCGTCGTACCGTCCGGTCCGCCCCACGGGTCTGGACCCCCGTCCTCGTCGCGCTCGCCCTCGTCTGGGCGGTGGCCGGCGTCGGCGGCGCCCGGGTGGGCGGGATCCCGGTGGCCGGCACCCCGGCCGCGTCGCTGGTCTCCGACCAGGTCGACGAGGTGCGTGCCGAGCTCCGCGACCGCGCCGTCTTCGAGCAGGACCTCACCCACGACGCCTACGCCCTCACCCCCGGCCGCGACCTGCTGACCCACCTCCGCGGCAAGGACGTGCTGGTGGTCTTCGTCGAGAGCTACGGACGCGTCGCGGTGGAGGACTCCTGGTTCGCCCCCCAGATCGACCGCACCCTCACCTCCGCGGACGCCCGTCTCGGGCGGCTCGGCTTCCACTCCCGGAGCGGCTGGCTGGAGTCGCCCACGTTCGGGGGCATCAGCTGGCTCGCCCACTCCACGCTCCAGAGCGGGCTCTGGATCGACTCCCAGCAGCGCTACGACCAGGTGCTCGGCACGGACCGCCTCACGCTGTCCTCCGCGTTCGAGAAGGCCGGCTGGCGCACCGTGTCCGACGTCCCGTCCAACTGGCACGCGTGGCCCGAAGGCAAGCAGTTCTACGGCTTCCACCGGATGTACGGCTCCTACGACGTCGGGTACGACGGGCCGCGCCTGGGCTATTCGCGCGTCCCCGACCAGTTCACCCTGCGCGCCTTCGACGACCTCGAGCTGAAGACCCACCGGCGGCCGGTGATGGCCGAGATCGACCTCGACTCGAGCCATGCCCCGTGGACGTCCCTGCCCCGGCTGGTGCCGTGGGACTCGCTCGGCGACGGCACGATCTTCAACACCGTGCGCGACGCCGGCGTCCCCTACGACACCTCGCTGCTCGCCACGCTCGCCCATCCCCACGCCCAGCAGAACCGCTACGCCCGCTCGATCCGCTACTCCCTGCGGTCGCTGGTCGCGTTCGTGCACCACTCCCACGACAAGAAGCTGGTGATGGTCGTGCTCGGTGACCACCAGCCGCATGCCGGCGTCAGTGGCAACGACGCCTCTCACAACGTGCCGGTCTCCCTGGTGGCCCACGACCCGGCCGTCCTGCGGCAGATCTCCGGCTGGGGCTGGTCCCACGGCCTGAAGCCGGCGTCCGCCGCCCCGGTGCTGCCGATGAACGACTTCCGCGATCGCTTCCTCTCGGCGTTCGGATCACGTCCCACCACGCCCTGATCGCGGTCGCACCGAACCGAACCGCCATCGCGCTCGTGTCCCCAGGTAAGGGGTTCCGCCTCGGGCCCCGGAACGGAGAGAGACCCATGATCGTCCGCTGGATCACTGCTGCTGCCGTACTCGTCTCGGCCTTCGTGCACCTCAAGGAGTGGCTCGACGGCATCCGTGACCTCCACATGATCGGGCCCCTCTTCATGGTCAACGCGGTGGCCGGCCTGGTGATCGCGGTGCTGCTGGTGACCTGGCAGCACTGGCTGCCGCCGTTCCTGGCGTTCGGCTTCGGAGCCAGCACCCTGGGTGGCTTCATCATCGCTGCCACGTGGGGCCTCTACGGCGTCCACGAGAAGTGGCAGGGCGGCTACGTCTGGGCCGCAGCCATCAGTGAGGTCGTCGCCATGCTCGGCGGGCTCTACCTGCTCGTGCAGGGGCGGCGCACGGCGGCACCGGTTCGCGAGCGCGCTTCCGTGTCCGCCTGAGCCGTCCCTGCGCCTCCCCGTCACGAAGGCCGACCCGGTGTCACCGGGTCGGCCTTCGTCGTACGGCGGGAGACCGCAGGGTCAGAGCTGGGCCCAGGCGACGGGCCCCCCGTCGAGCCAGGTCAGCTCGACCGAGCGGATCTTGTCCTTGGGGAAGTGGGTGGCCGCGGTGAGCTGCATCGTGCGGCCGGGCAGCCCGTTCCAGGTCGCGACCCGCTGCTCGTGGCCATCGGTGGTGTGCACCACCAGGGCGTACGAGCCCTTCTCGTGGTGGCCGGGGACCTGCGGGTAGTTGCAGGTCAGGTCGAGACGTGTGCCCCACCCGACGGTGGTGACTGCCACCGAGGCCGTCATCGGCTCGTCGTCGCCGGCCGGCGTCATCGCCACCGTGGTGGTCGCCGGCAGGCTCGTCGCACTAGAGGTCGGTGAGGCCTGGGGGGCGCTGGAGTCGTTGTTCTCCACGACGAGCGCACCGCCGACGGTGACGACCACGGCGGCCGCGGCCGCCAAGCCCGCCGTCATCCAGGTACGCCGGCGCTGACCGCGGTGCATCGCGTCGATCAGGCGCGGGAGCAACGTGTCGGGCACCGGCTCGGGATCACCCTCGTCGAAGATCTCCGGATCCAGCCGGCCGAGCAGACCGGGCATCCCGGCCAGGTCACGCACGGCCCGCGAGCACGAGTCGCAGCCGGCCAGGTGGCTCTCGAAGTCGCGGCGGTCGGAGGTGGAGAGGGAGCCGAGGACGTAGGCGCCGTCCCAGGTCGTGTAGGAGCAGCTCATGCGACCACTCCCATCTCTTCCAGCGCCAGGCGCAACGCTCGGAGTGCGTAGTGGGTGCGCGACTTGACGGTGCCCTCGGGGATCGCCAGACGGCGCGCGGCCTCGGCCACGGAGCGACCGTTGAAGTAGCACTCCTGGAGCACGGCGCGGTGCTCGGAGGACAGGTGAGTCACCGCGTCGGCGACCACCCAGGTCGTCAGCAGCTCGTCGCTCTTGTCGTCGGTGCGGCCCGGCTCCGGCACCTCGTCCACCGGGAACTCCGAGCGCGCGCGCTTGGTGCGCGACTCGTCGATCACGATGTTGCGGGCGACCGTGAACAGCCAGGCCCGCACCGAGCCCTGGCTCTCGTCGAGCAGCGAGGCGTTGCGCCAGGCACGCAGCAGCGTCTCCTGGCAGACGTCCTCGGCACGGGCGCGGTCGTGGTTGGTGAGGCGGAGGCAGTGTCCCCAGAGCGCGCCGGCGTGCTCGTCATGCAGCCGCTGCATCACGACATCAGGGCTCTCGGCCATCACACCTCCCACACCCAGGTATACGTCGCCACCGGTGATCCGGTTCGGCTCAGCCTGCCCGAAACGGCTGTGACCTGCACCGCAGGGCGTGTCGGGTGGGGCGCCTGTGACGGGGTACGACGGGCCTGGCTCTCACGCCAGCGACTGGATCCAGGCCTCGTGGAGGTCGGAGAACCTGCCGTCGCCGCCCTCGATCAGGTCGGCGGGGCTGCCGTCCTCGACGATCCGGCCGTGCTCGAGCACGAGCACGCGGTCGGCGATCTCCACGGTGGAGAGGCGGTGGGCGATGATCACCGCGGTGCGACCCGAGAGGATCGTGCGCAGCGCCCGCTGGACGAGCCGCTCCGAGGGGATGTCGAGCGACGACGTCGCCTCGTCGAGGATGAGCACCGCGGGGTCGGCCAGGAAGGCCCGGGAGAACGCGATCAGCTGGCGCTGGCCCGCGCTGAGCAGGCCGCCACGGTTGGAGACCTCGGTGTCGTAGCCCTCCGGCAGGGCCGCGATGAACCCGTGGGCGCCCAGGGCGCGGGTCGCGGCCTCCACGTCGTCCTGCGAGGCGTCGGGCCGGCCGAAGCGGATGTTGTCGGAGATGGTGCCCGAGAACAAGTAGTTCTCCTGGGTCACCATCACCGCCGCCCGGTGGAGGTCCGTCGAGGAGAGCGAGCGCAGGTCCACCCCGTCGAGGGTGACGCTGCCGTCGACCGGGTCGTAGAACCGCGTGGCGAGCTTGGCGATCGTGGTCTTGCCCGCGCCGGTGGTACCGACCAGGGCCACGGTCTGGCCGGAAGGCACGACGAGGTCGAGGTCGGGCAGCACCGGCACGCCCTCGACGTACTGGAACCGCACGTGGTCGAAGCGGAGGTCACCGCGCGCGTCGGGCAGCGCGACCGGGCTGGTCGGCTCGGGTACGCCGGGCACCTCCTCGAGCACGCCCGAGATCTTCTCGAGCGCGGCGTTGGCCGACTGGAAGGTGTTGTAGAACTGCGAGATGTCCATCATCGGCTCGAAGAACTGGCGCAGGTAGAGCAGGAACGCGGCCAGCACGCCGACGGTGACCTGGCCGTCGAAGGCGAGGTAGCTGCCGTAGAGCAGGACGACGGCGATGGTGATGTTGCCGATCAGCCGGATCTCGGGCATGAACCACGCGACCAGCCGGAACGCGACCAGGTTGGCCGCGCGGTACTGGTCGTTGACGTCGTCGAAGATCTCCTGGTTGCGGGGCTCGCGACGGAACGCCTGGACGGCGCGGATGCCGTTCATCGACTCCACGAAGTGCACGATCACCAGCGCGACCTTCTCGCGGGTGACGCGGTAGCTCTTCGCCGACTCCTTGCGGAACCAGTTCGTGGCCCAGGCCAGGAACGGGCCGCAGAGCAGCGCGACCAGGCCGAGCTTGAAGTCGAGGAAGAGAAGCAGGGCGGCGGTGCCGAAGAGGGTGAGCGCAGCCGTGATCAGCCCGTCGAAGCCGGTCTCGAGCATCTCGTAGATGGCGTCGACGTCGGAGGTCTGGCGCGAGATCACCCGGCCCGAGGTGTAGGAGTCGTGGAACGCCGGGCTGAGGCGCTGGAAGTGGCGGAAGATCCGCTGCCGGATCTCGAACAGGATGTCCTGGCCGATCTGCCCGGACCGGACCAAGAAGATGTTGCGCGCGACGGCCTGCACGATCGTCGCCGCCAGCACGATCGCGACGATCTCCATCAGCGGCCGCAGGTCGTTGTCGGCGGCGATCGGCGGGATGCCCTTGTCGATGCCCAGCGCCACCAGCAGCGGGATCGACAGCCGCGCGGCGTTCTCCACCAGCACGGCGGCGAGCAGGAGCCTGAGCATGCGGTGGTAGGGGCGCAGGAGATCCTTGAGCAGCCGGCGCGAGCGGTCGGCGAGCTTCGCGGTGGTCTCGTCGGTCAGGTCGTCGCGACCGTCCGCGGCGACGCCCCGCCACTCCTGGCCCTCGGGCACCTGCTCCGTGGGGGTGGTGTCGGTGGTCGTGGTCACGCCGGCACCCCCTCGAGGTCGTCGAGGTCCTCGGCGTCGGCCGCGAGCAGCTCGCGGTACGCCGGCACGGTCGCGAGCAGGTGGCGGTGGTCGCCGACGTGGGTGATCGTGCCGTCCTGGAGGAGCGCGACCTTGTCCGCGAGCAGCACGGTGGAGGCCCGGTGGGCGACGATGAGGCCGGTGGTCGCGGCGAGCACCCGCTGCAGCGCCTCCTCGACGAGCTTCTCGGTGTGGATGTCGAGGGCCGACAGGGTGTCGTCGAGCACCAGCACCTTGGGCTGGGCGAGGACGGCGCGGGCCAGCGCGAGGCGCTGGCGCTGGCCGCCGGACAGCGACATCCCCTGCTCCCCGATCCGGGTGTCGAGGCCCCAGGGCAGGTCGTGGACGAAGCCGGCCTGGGCGATCTCGAGCGCTTCGGCGATCTCGTCCTCGGTCGCGTCGGAGCGGCCCAGCGTGAGGTTCTCGCGGGCGCTCATCGAGAACAGGGTGGGCTCCTCGAACGCCGTCGCCACCAACGAGCGCAGGTCGAGCAGGGAGTAGTCGCGCACGTCGACGCCGTCGATGGTCACCCGACCGCCGGAGACGTCGTACAGCCTCGGGACGAGGGCGGTCAGCGAGGTCTTGCCGGAGCCGGTCGATCCGACCAGGGCGAGAGTCTCCCCGGGGGCGAGGTCGAGGTTCACGTCGCGCAGGACCGGCGTGTCGGAGCCGGGGTAGGTGAAGTCGACGTGCTCGAAGCGCAGGTGTCCGCGAGGCGTGGGGGCGGTCGCCGTGCCGGACACGATGTCGGGCTGGGTGTCGTAGATCTCCAGCACCCGGGCGGCGGCGGTCATCGCCTCCTGGGCCATCGCCAGGATCACGCCGAGCGAGGCGACCGGCCACACCAGCGACAGCATCAGGGTGATGAACGCGACCAGCTCACCCGGGGTCAGGGCGCCGCGCCCGACGCCGATCGCGCCGAGCAGCAGGACGACGACCACGGCGAGGTTGGGGATCATCTCCAGGAACGTCCAGAACCTGGCCGAGAGCCGTACCTTGGCGATGCTGGTGTCGAGCAGGCTACGCGCGGCCACGTCGTACTGCTCGGCGACGTGCGGCGAGCGGCCGAACGACTTGATCACCCGGATGCCGACGGCGCCCTCCTCGGCCAGCGTGGCGAGGTCGCCCTGCTGGTCCTGCACGTTGCGGGAGACGACGACATAGCCCTTCTCGAACCGCATCGAGAGCCACACGATGGGCGCGGACGTCGCGGCGACCACGAGCCCGAGCGGCCAGTAGAGCTTGAGCAGCACGATCGTGGTGACCACGACCTGGGTGATGTTGACGACCAGGAACAGCATGCCGAACCCGAAGAACCGCCGGATCGCGGACAGGTCGGTGGTCGCGCGCGACAGCAGCTGGCCCGACTGCCACTCGCTGTGGAAGCTCATCGGAAGCTCCTGCAGCCGCTCGTAGAGGTCGTGGCGCATCTCGGTCTCGACCTCGAGGACCGCCTTGTTCTGCACCCAGCGTCGCCAGAAGATCAGCACCGCCTCGAGGATGCCGAGGGCGAGCACGAGCAGGCCGAGGGGCAGGATGCCGCTGGCGTCGTGGTCCTCGATCGGGCCGTCGATGAGCCGTTTGATCACCAGCGGGATCGCGATCGCCACCGCGATGCCCGACATCGACGTCACCAGCATGATGACGAGGGCCGGGATGTGGGTGCGGAGGTAGCCGCGAAGGCGCCACAGCGAGTGCACGCTGGCGGGCGGGTGGCTGTGGGGATCAGGTGGCATCGTTGGTCGACTCTAACCCTGGCCACCGACAGACCACGAATCTTTTGTACGGCGCGCATCCCACGAGTGGGTCTTACACCGGCCCGGGCCGCGGAGCCCTGCTCGTCAGTTCGCGAGCAGTCCGCGCACCACCCGCAGCCCCACCGACATCCGGGCCAGGTCGGCGGTGTCGTCCGCGCAGATCTCCTGGAGGATCGACGCCGCACGCTGGACGACCACGGAGTCGCCGTCCTCCCACTCGGCGATCCGGGCGGGCACCGTCTCCTCCGCCGACGTGTCTCGCAGCACCTGCGCCGTCAGCTGTGCATGGACGGCGTACACGTCGTCGCGCAGCGCCGCGCGCGCCATCGTCTGCCAGCGGTCGTCCCGCGGCAGCGCCAGGATCCGGGTGACGAGGTCGGGCAGGCCGAGCCGCTCACCGAGCGCGAAGTGCAGCCGCGCCACCTGGGCCGGCTCGAGCGACATCCGGTCGGCGATCTCGATGACACCGAGCAGCATGTAGGCGGGGTGGAGCACGGCGACGCGGCTGGCCAGGTCCTCCGGCACGTGCTGGTCCACCAGCCTCTTCCTGCGGCTCTCGTAGGCTCGCAGCTCGCGCCCGGTGAGCAACGACGGCAGCTCTCCCATCAGTTGCGCGATCGGCCCGCTGAAGTAGTCGACCGTCCCCTGGCTGTCGAGCGGGGGGCGGCGGTTGGTGACCAGCCACCGCGACGCCCGCTCGACGAGGGTTCGCATCTCGATCCGCATCAGCGTCTGGGTGCTGGCCTCGAGGACGTTGTCGAAGGTCTTGATCTCCTCGCGCATCGGCAGCGAGCCGAAGATCTCGCGCGCCACGAAGTTCGCCCGGGTCAGCTCCTCCGGCGTCGCGCCGGTCTCACCCATCAGCCGCGGCCAGAACGTCATGCCGGCGCCGTTGACGAGGTCGTTGACCACCTGGGTGACGATGATCTCGCGACGCAGGGGGTGCCGGGCGATCGCGTCCTCGAACCCCTCCCTCAGCGGCGTGGGGAAGTAGGCCATCAGGTCGACGTGGCAGTAGGGGTCGTCGGGCAGGTCGGAGTCGATCAGCTTGTCGGCGAGGACGATCTTGGTCCAGGCCAGCAGCACCGACAGCTCGGGCGTGGTGAGGCCCTCGCCACGCTCCGCCCGACGTCGTACGCCGCGCGAGGTCGGCAGGCCCTCGAGCTCGCGGTTGAGCACGCCCGACCGCTCGAGGGTCTTCATCCAGTCCTCGTGGACGTGGAGCAGCGACGGTGCGTTCGCGGCGGCGTTGGCGAGCGCGAGGTTCTGCTCGTAGTTGTCGCGCAGCACCAGCGCGGCCACCTCGTCGGTCATCTCCGCCAGCAGCCGGTTGCGCTGCTTCTCGGTGAGGTCGCCGTCGCGGACCACCCGGTCGAGCAGGATCTTGATGTTGACCTCGTGGTCGGAGGTGTCGACCCCCGCGGAGTTGTCGATGAAGTCGGTGTTGATCGCGCCGCCGTGACCGCCGGCGCCGTCGACGGCGTACTCGATGCGACCGAGCTGGGTGAGGCCGAGGTTGCCGCCCTCGCCCACGCAGCGGGCCCGTAGGTCGCCGCCGTCGATGCGGATCGCGTCGTTGGCCTTGTCGCCGGCGTCGGCGTGCGTCTCGCTGCTGGACTTCACGTAGGTGCCGATGCCACCGTTCCAGAGCAGGTCGACCGGCGCCTGGAGGATCGCCTTCATCAGCTCCGCCGGCGTCATCGCCGCCACTTCGGTGCCGAGGTCGAGGACCGTGCGGACCTCGGGGCTGATCGGGATCGACTTCAGGGCCCGGGAGTAGACCCCGCCGCCCTCGGAGATCAGGTCCGCGTCGTAGTCCTGCCAGCTCGACCGCGGCAGCCCGAAGAGCCGCTTGCGCTCGGCGAACGACGTCGCCGCGTCGGGGCTCGGGTCGAGGAAGATGTCGCGGTGGTCGAAGGCCGCCACCAGGCGCGTGTGCTCGGAGCAGAGCAGGCCGTTGCCGAAGACGTCGCCCGACATGTCGCCGATGCCGACGCAGGTGAAGTCCTGCGTCTGGCAGTCGACGCCACGCTCGCGGAAGTGGCGTTGTACGGCGACCCACGCGCCGCGCGCGGTGATGCCCATCGCCTTGTGGTCGTAGCCGACCGATCCGCCCGAGGCGAACGCGTCGCCCAGCCAGAAGCCGTAGTCCTTCGCGACGCCGTTGGCGATGTCGGAGAAGGTCGCGGTGCCCTTGTCGGCGGCGACCACGAGGTAGGAGTCGTCGGAGTCGTGGCGTACGACGCCCTCGGGCGGCACGTTCTCCCCGCCCACGAGGTTGTCGGTGATGTCGAGCAGCCCGCAGATGAAGGTCTTGTAGCAGGCGACCCCCTCGGCCAGCCACGCGTCGCGGTCGGAGGGGTCGGGCAGCTGCTTGCAGAAGAACCCGCCCTTGGCGCCGACGGGCACGATCACGGTGTTCTTCACCATCTGCGCCTTGACCAGGCCGAGCACCTCGGTGCGGAAGTCGTCGCGGCGATCCGACCAGCGCAGGCCACCCCGAGCGACCGCGCCGAACCGCAGGTGCACGCCCTCCACCCGCGGTGAGTAGACGAAGATCTCGAAGCGCGGCCGCGGCTGCGGCAGGTCGGGGATCTCCGACGACTGGAGCTTGAACGACATGTAGGCGTGGTGCTTGCCCCCCGACGGCCCGTCGCCGAGCTGGAAGTAGTTGGTGCGCAGCGTCGCCCTGATGTGGGTGAGGTAGGAGCGCAGGATCCGGTCGTGGTCGAGGCTCGCGACGTCGTCGAGAGCGCGCTCGATCCGGGTCACGATCTCGTCGACCCGCGCCGTACGGGCCTCGGCGTCGCCGGCCAGGCCGTTGCGTCCGGGGTCGAAGCGCGCCTCGAAGAGCTGCACGAGCAGGCGGGTGATGTCGGTGTTGCCACGCAGTGCGGCCTCGATGTAGTCGACCGCGAAGGGGCTGTTGCCCTGCTTCATGTACTTGGCGTACGCGCGCAGCACGGTGGCCTGGCGCCAGGTCAGCCGGGCCCCGAGCACGAGCGCGTTGAAGCCGTCGATCTCGTTGAACCCGTCCCAGACCGCGCGGATCGTGTCCTGGAACGCCTTGCGCATGTCGTCGGGCATGCCCGGGGGGTAGCGCAGTCCGAACTCGTAGATGTACGACGGGTGGTCGACGTGGTCGAGCTGGTAGGGCCGCTCGTCGACGACCTCGACCCCCATCGACGACAGGGCCGGCAGCACCTCGGACAGCGAGATGGGTGCACCGCGGCGGAAGACCTTGAGCCGCGCCTCGCCGCGCGCGGCGTCCAGCGGCGAGAACAGCGACAGGTCGGTGCCGCTGTCACCGAGCGCCTGGAGCCGACCGAGGTCGAGCGCCCCGGTGGCCGCCGAGAAGTCCTCCTTGTAGGCCTCCGGGAACGACGCCTCGAAGGTGCGCGCGAGCCGCGACCCGACGTCCTCACCGAACTCGCTGATGGTGGCGGTGGTGAAGTCGTCGCGCCAAGAGCGCGAGGCGTCGGTGAGGCGGCGCTCGAGCTCCGCGACGTCGATGTCGGGGATCTCCACCCCCCGCGGCGGGTGCACGACGAAGTGGACACGAGCCGTCGACGACTCGCTCATCCGCACGGTGAACTCCACGGACTCGCCCTGGAAGGTCTCCTTGAGGATCTCCGAGAAGCGCTCGCGGACGGTGGTGTTGTAGCGGTCGCGGGGCAGGAACACCAGGACGCTGACGTAGCGGCCGTAGGTGTCGCGACGGACGAAGATGCGCAGCTGGCGACGGCCGCGGGTCTCCATGACGCGCGCCGCCATCGTGGCGAGCTCGTCGACCGGCGTGTGGAACAGCTCGTCGCGCGGGTAGGTCTCGAGGGTGTCGATGAGGGACTTGCCGGCGTGGCTGTGGGGGTCCAGGCCGACGAGCTGGAGGACGTCCTTCGCGCGCTCGCGCAGCAGCGGGATCCGCCACACCGACTCGGTGTAGGCCGCGCTGGAGAACAGGCCCAGGAACCGGCGCTCGCCGATGACCTCGCCCGCGTCGTCGAACATCTTGACGCCGACGTAGTCGAGGTACGCCGGGCGGTGAACGGTGGAGCGCGAGTTGGCCTTCGCCAGCACGAGGAGGGTGTGCTCGC
The DNA here is from genome assembly GCA_963794355.1 of uncultured Actinomycetota bacterium. Lineage (GTDB taxonomy): Bacteria > Actinomycetota > Actinomycetes > Propionibacteriales > Nocardioidaceae > Nocardioides. The sequence continues at coordinate 502,989 of CAWCDN010000016.1, read as the reverse complement.
GTGCCATCTCGGCGACCCGCGGCGGCAGCTTGCCCGAGGACGACGACATGTCGGGGTCGTTGCGGAGGAGGCCGTAGCCGGAGCCCGGCAGCCCGCGCAGGCGGTCGCCTCCCGCCTCGCGCTCGAGGCGATACTCCCGGTAGCCGAGGAAGGTGAAGTGATCGGCGCACAGCCATTCGAGGAACGCGATGCCCCGCTCGAGCTCCTGGGCGGAGATCGAGGCGGGCGGGTCGGAGCGCAGCTCCTCGACGATCACCCCGGCCTGCTGGCGCATCCGGTCCCAGTCCTCGACGGACTCGCGCACGTCGCGCAGCACTCGCTGCACGTCGAGGGTGATCGCGTCGACGTCCTCGTCGTGCCCGATGCGGCTGATCTCGACGTGCATCCACGACTCGCGCTCGGCGCCCTCCGGCGGCTCGGCGGACTCGTTGTCGGGGCACGCGATGTGCTCGAGCCGCCCGGTCACGTCGCGGGTGGCGTCGAACTGCGGGTGGATGACGAGGTGTACGTCGCGCTGCTGGCGGGTCAGCTCCATGACGACGGAGTCGACGAGGAACGGCATGTCGTCGGTGACGACCTCGACCACCGAGTGACCGCCGGCCGACCAGCCGTGCTCGGCCAGGGTCGGGGTGAAGACGTGGACGCGGGCGGTGCCCTGGGGGCGGGTGTCGGCCGTGCGGAAGTGCGAGACCAGCGCGCCGTACAGCTCCTCGGCGGAGCGGTCGCCGACGTCGTCGGTGGAGACGTGCCGGTAGTAGGCACGCAGGAGCGGCCCGACGTCTCCGCGAGGCGGGCCTCCGGTCCCGGAGCTGCGCTCCGCGAGGGCGATCGCCTGGGTCAGCAGATGGGACTTCTCGACGTCGGTCGTCATTGACACAACCCGACAGTAGGACTCCCGACACGCGCGGACAAACCGCGCTGCGGAGCGTCGCTCGGCGGCCGCCCGATCACGCTCCGCCGGAGGGCATGATGTGCGCATGAAGCGTGTGAGCCACACCCTGACCTATCCCGGTACGACGGTGGACGAGGTGTTCGCGATGTACGCCGACCCCGCGTTCCGCAAAGCCGTCTCGGACTACCAGCACGTGGTCGACTTCGCCTGCGAGATCACCCCCGCGGACCCCGGGATGACTGTGCGGCTGGAGCAGGCCCACGGCACCGACCGGATCCCCGGCTTCGCCCGGAAGCTGGTCGGCGACGAGATCCGGTTCGTGCAGGATGAGACCTGGTCGTCGCCGTCGGCGGCCGACATCCACGTCACGATCCCCGGCAAGCCCGGCGAGATGAGCGGGACCGAGGCTCTCGCTCAGTCCGGTGCGGACGTCCTGCAGACCATCGACCTGCGGGTCGAGGTCTCGATGCCGTTCGTGGGCGGCAAGGTCGAGGACCTCATCGCCGGCTTCCTCGGCAAGGCGTTCAACGCCGAGAACAAGGTCGGCGTGAAGTGGCTGGCAGGCGACTGGCGGGCCTGAGACCTACCCCATGTGCGGGTAGCGGTAGTCCTTCGGCGGGACCATCGTCTCCTTGATCGAGCGCGGGCTGGTCCAGCGCATCAGGTTCGCGGCCGAGCCGGCCTTGTCGTTGGTGCCGGAGGACCGGGCGCCGCCGAACGGCTGCTGGCCCACGACCGCCCCGGTCGGCTTGTCGTTGACGTAGAAGTTGCCGGCCGCGAAGCGGAGCAGGTCCTGTGCCTCGGCGATCGCCCGCCGGTCCTGGGCGATGATCGAGCCGGTCAGGGCGTACGGCGCGAACGACTCCATCTGCTGGAGCACCCGGTCGTAGCGGCTGTCGTCGTAGACGTGCACGGCGAGGATCGGGCCGAAGTACTCCGTGGAGAACATCTGGTCCTTGGGGTCCGTCGACTGCACGACCGTCGGGCGCACGAAGTAGCCGACCGAGTCGTCGACCTGGCCGCCGGCCAGGATCGAGAGGTGGCTGTTGCGCTTGGCGCGCGTGATGGCCGCCTTGTGCTTGGCGAACGCGCGGTCGTCGATGACGGCACCCATGAAGTTCGACAGGTCGGTGACGTCGCCCATGGTCAGTCCCTCGACCTCGGCCACGAACCGGTCGCGCATCTTCGCCCAGACCGACTTGGCGACGTACGCGCGGGACGCGGCGCTGCACTTCTGGCCCTGGAACTCGAAGGCCCCACGGATCAGCGCGGTGCGCAACACGTCGGGGTCGGCGCTCGGGTGGGCGACCACGAAGTCCTTGCCGCCGGTCTCGCCGACGATGCGCGGGTAGGAGCGGTACGACGTGAGGTTCTCGCCGACGGTGCGCCACAGGTGCTGGAAGGTCGGGGTCGAGCCGGTGAAGTGGATGCCGGCGAGGTCGGGGTGGCTGAGCACGACCTTCGAGACGTCGAGGCCGTCACCGGGAAGCATGTTGATGACGCCCGGCGGCAGCCCGGCCTCCTCGAGCAGCTCCATGGTGAGGCTGGCCGCGACCTGCTGGGTCGGGCTCGGCTTCCAGACCACGGTGTTGCCCATCAGCGCGGGCGCGGTCGGCAGGTTGCCGGCGATCGCGGTGAAGTTGAACGGGGTGATCGCGTAGACGAAGCCCTCGAGGGGCCGGTAGTCGGTGCGGTTCCAGATGCCGGGGCTGTTGGCGATCGGCTGCTCGGCCAGGATCTGCCGGGCGAAGTGGACGTTGAACCGCCAGAAGTCGATCAGCTCGCAGGCCGCGTCGATCTCGGCCTGGAACGCCGTCTTCGACTGGCCGAGCATGGTCGCGGCGTTGATCCGCTGGCGCCACGGACCCGCGAGCAGGTCGGCCGCCTTGAGGATGATCGCGGCGCGGTCGTCGAACGACAGCGCGTGCCAGCCCGGCGCCGCGTCCTTCGCGGCCTTCACCGCCGCCTCGGCGTCGCGGGTCGTGGAGTTCCTCATCACCCCGAGCACGTGCTGGTGGTCGTGCGGCTGGACGACCTTGATCTCGGCGCCGCCGCCGTTGCGCCTGCGGCCGCCGATGTGGGCGCGCAACGTCACCTGCCGGCGCTCCTGCCGCACCAGCTCCGTCACCAGGGCCTCCCGCTCGGCGCTGCCGGGCGCGTAGGTCAGGTTGGGCTCGTTGACGGGGTGCGGCGGGTGGGTGACGGCGTCCATGCCGCGATGCTGTCAGACCCCGCTGTCCCCATCAATTCTGGTGAGCAGGTCGGGGATCTCCTGGGTGGCGTACCAGCCGAGGTCGTCGTCGGGGGCCGCGCCCTCCTCGGGTACGTCCGGCGGGTCGGCGTGCACGGCCACCACGTCCGCGAGGGTCACCGTCGGCGGGACGCCCGGCGCCGCGACCTCGGCCACGACCACCACCCGGCGTCGCTCCCCGGGAGGCAGCGTCGCGGCGAGGGCGGCCGCGGACTCCGCCGCCGTCATCAGCGCGTCGTACTCCTGGTCCTCGGAGTCGCCCTCGGCCACGACCACGTCGTCGCCCACGCCCAACGGGCCGTCGCCGTGGAGCTCGGCGAGGGCCTCGAGCGTCGCCGGCAGGTAGAGCCTCACGACGAGCTCGGCTTGCGGGCCCGGCGGGTGCGGCCGCGCGGCACCTTCGGCCTGGCGTCCCCGGCGGTGTCGAGGAGCTCGTCGAGAGCCTCGCCGAGGCAGGTGCCGAACACGTCGGCGTCCGGGACGAGGTCGCGGTCGGCGGTCACGCCGTAGAACACCGACCCGTCGTACGACGTCACGCCGATCGCCAGTGCGTGCCCGGGCAGGAGTGGAGGCACCGGGTAGGTCTGCTCCATCACCGCGCCGGCGGCGTAGAGCGGCGACTGCGGCCCCGGCACGTTGGTGACCGACAGCTGGAAGCCGCGCCGCAGCTCGGCCGCCGCCACCCGCGACCCGATCGCGTGGAAGGTGGACGGGGCGAAGCCGGCGATGCCGGCGATCCGGTTGGCGGCGACCGCGCGGCCGGTGTCCTGGTGGGCCTTGAACGAGTACGACACCTGGTGCAGCCGGACCACCGGGCTCGGCTCCCCCACGGGCAGGTCGACGAAGTGGGCGGCGATCTGGGTGCCCAACGAGGTGGCCTCGAGCTCGGCGTCGTGCACCGACACCGGCACCACGGCGCGCACCTCGCGCAGACCGCCGAGGGACTCCGCGCGGGTCATCAGCCAGCTGCGCAGGCCGCCGGTGATGGTGGCGAGGATGACGTCGTTCACGCTGCCGCCGTGGGCGTCGCGCACCGCGCGGTGCTCGGCGAGCGCGCGCCGTACGGTCACGAAGCGGCGCTGCTGGGAGAGCGGGCCGCCGATCGGCGTGTCCTGCTCGGAGCGCCGGTTGGCGAGCGCGTTGAAGACCGTGCCGACGCGCCGGGCCGCGGCATCGGCGCTGCGTCGGATCGTGTCCGTGGCGCCCTGCACCGTGTCGAGCGCCGTGTACGGCGTGCCGACCGTGTCGCGGACCGCCTCGAGCACCAGCGCCGAGGACGAGACCGGACGCGCCGGCCGCCACTCGTCCGAGCCGAGCTCGCGCCGCTCGGGCGTCCGGTCCAGCAGCACCTGCGCCAGGTCGACGATCTGTGCGCCGTCCACCAGCGCCTGGTGGGCCTTGGACAGCACGGCCACGCGCCCGCCCTCCAGCCCCTCGACGAAGTAGACCTCCCACAGCGGCCGGCTGCGGTCCAGCGGTCGGGACACGATCCGGGCGACCAGCTCGCGGAGCTGGTCGAGAGTGCCCGGCCGCGGCAGCGCCGAGCGACGCACGTGGTAGCCGAGGTCGAAGTGCGCGTCGTCGACCCAGACCGGGTTGGCCAGGTGGCCGGGCACCCACCGCACCCGCTGGCGGTAGCGCGGCACGAACGCGATCCGGTCGGCGATCAGCTGGACGAGCGTGTCGTGGTCGAAGCCCGACGTCCCGGGGTCGAAGATCTCGACCGTGGCGTTGTGCATCGGCGTCGTCGTGGTCTCCGACGTCAGGAACGCCAAGTCGCGCGCCCGCAACCGCTCGCCCATCTCCACCCCTGTCGCCTGCGGACTTGTCCCGCATGGGATTCTGACAGAGGCCCGCCGGGGGGCCGACGACGTCATGTTCGCCAGTCCTGCGAGAAAGGCCACACCATGCGCCGCCTGTCCGTCGCCCTCGTCGTCCTGCTCCTGGGCGCGCTGACGCTGACCGCCTGCGGCGGGAGCGACTCGAGCACCGCCGGTGACGCCACGCAGACCAAGCAGATCGCCATCACCATCACGGGCGACACGGTGGACCCGAACGGCCAGGAGTACGACGTCGCGGTCGGCCAGCCGATCGAGTTCGACGTCACCGCGGACAAGCCCGGTGAGATCCACGTCCACTCCTCACCGGAGCAGGAGTTCGAGTACAAGGCCGGGTCGTCCACCATCACGCTGGCGCCGATCAAGGCGCCCGGCATCGTCACGGTCGAGTCGCACACGCTCGAGAAGACCATCCTCAAGCTCAAGGTCCAGTGATCGCGCGGCTCCTGCCCGCCCTGCTTCCTCAGCACGGCCTGGGCGGCGCGCAGGACCTCCCGATCTCGCGCAACCTCGCGATCTTCGGCGCGGCCGCGGCGGTCGCCGTCTCGTTCGTGGTCCTGGTCCTCGCCTGGCGCAACCCGCGGTACGACGAGGCCACGAGCGGCCGGCCGGCGCCGCCCTGGCTGGCCCGCACCATCGACAGCCTCCTCTGGCGCGGCGCACTCCGCGCGGTGGGCCTGCTCGCCCTGGTGTACGTCGTGGTGATCGCGGTCCGCGGCAAGGACCTGCTGATCAACCCGATCTTCGGCATCTTCTACGTCTGGATGTGGGTCGGGGTGATCGTCGCCTCTCTGCTCTTCGGGCCCGTCTGGAAGGCGATCAGCCCGTTCCGGCTGATCAACGGCGGCCTCGCCAAGATCTCGGGTGGCGAGCCCGACGACGGCGTCCTCACCTACCCCGAGCGACTCGGGATGTGGCCCGCCGCGGTCGGCCTCTTCGCGTTCGTCTGGATGGAGCTCGTCTATCCCCACAACGTCGACCTCGGCCCGGTCCGACTCTGGCTCGCGGCCTACCTCGCCCTGATGATCGTCGGAGGCGCGCTCTTCGGGAACCGCTTCTACGAGTGCGCAGACCCGTTCGAGGTCTACTCCAGCCTGGTGGCCCGGATGTCGGTGTGGGGCCGCCGCGGCGACCTGCTCGTGGTCCGCAGCCCGCTGGCCAACCTCGACACCACGCCCGCCACGCCCGGTCTGCTCGCGGCCGTCTCGGTTCTCTTCGGCAGCACGGCGTTCGACGCGTTCCGGGAGTCGACCCGGTGGCTGACGTTCATCCAGGGCACCGGCTACTCGACGTACCTCCAGAACAACCTCGGCCTGCTCGGCTTCTGCCTCGGGGTCGGGCTGATCCTCGGGGTGGCGTGCATGGCGACCGGGGTCGGGCCGGAGATCCGGCGCCGAGACCTGCCGTCGATGCTGGCCTTCTCGGTGGTCCCGATCGTCGCCGGCTACATCGTCGCCCACTACCTGAGCTACTTCGTCGAGGTCGGCACGCAGACGCTGATCCTGGCCAGCGACCCGCTGAGCAACGGCAGCAACCTGTTCGGCACCGGCACGTGGTCGGTGCCCTACTGGCTCTCCTACCACCCGACCTTCCTCGCCGTCACCAAGGTGATCGCGGTGGTCACGGGTCACGTCCTCGGTGTCATCGCCGCCCACGAGCGCGCGATCAAGATCCTCCCCCCGAAGCACCAGGTGACCGGCCAGATCCCGCTGCTGCTGGCGATGATCGTGTTCACCGTCGGCGGGCTCTACCTGCTCTTCTCGTCCTGAGTCCGCCGCGCCGCTCGCGATGCGGCGACGGCGACGGCACCAGGGCCTCGGCCACGCCCGCTACGGCGCGGCCCAGCTCGGTGTCGCCGAGGTCGGCCACGCTCGTCCCGCTCACCAGCGCCCGGTCGGCGGTGTCGCGGTCGTCGGGCAGGAAGTGGGCGCCGGCCAGCCGGCTGAAGCCCTCGACCATGCCGATGATCTCGCGCTCGGACCAGCCGAGTGTCGGGCGCATCCGGTTGACCACGACCCTCACCGGGGCGCCGCCTCGGCGTTCGCCGAGCTCGACCAGACCGCGCGCCAGACGAGCGAGCCCGACCGGGTCGGCGGCACCGACGACGACCACGTCGTCGGCGACGTCGAGAGCGCCCAGGGTCAGCTGGTTGCGCCCCGGTCGCGCGCCGAGGTCGCTGCCCGGGTCGTCCTCGAGCGCGAAGCCGGTGTCGACCACGACGTGGCCCTGGCTGCGGGCGACCTCGAGGACGTGCTCGACCACGCCGGCCCGTACCTCGACCCAGCGGTCGGGGCGCGGCAGCCCGGTCACCACCGTCAGGTGATCGCCGACGGCCCGCTGCACCGATCCCCACCGCGCCTCCAGCGCCCCCTCGCCGGTCAGGCGGGCGGCGCTGAGCAGGCCGGACACCTCGTCGAGGACGCCGAGGTGCTGGGCGACCGACGCGGCGTAGGGGTCGGCGTCGACCAGGGTCGTCCGCAGCCCGCGGCCGGCGAGGGTCGCAGCGAGCGACGTGGCGACCAGCGTGCGGCCGGGAGCACCGGCCGGGCCCCACACGACGACCACCCGGCCCGAGCCGGTCGGGGCGGCGACCTCCACGTCGGGCTCGCCGACCGCCATGGCGTCGGGTTGGTCCCCGTGCTCGAGGAGGTCGACGACGCGAGGCAGGTCGCTCTCATCGGCCAGGGCGTCGACGCCGACCCGGGCTGCTCGAGCGCGGACGGCCTCCGGACTGCCACCGCCCGCGACGGCCACGACCCTCACCTGGTGCCGATGGAGCAGGTCGACAGCGGCCGGGTCGAGCCCGGGAGCGTCGAGGGCGACCAGCGCCGCGTCCGCCTGGCCCGCGCTGCCCGTGGCGAGCAGGTCGTCGACGTCGACGCACCGTTTGAGGACGACGAGCCCGGGCCTCCCGGCGACCAGCTCGAGCACCGGCGACTCCCACGCGGCCCCCGCGGCGACAACGAGGACGACGACCACGCTCAGCCCCGGCCGACCACGGTGAGCGACGGGTCGTCGGTCGAGGCGAGCAGCCGGAAGAACCGGTGCGCGTCGCCGTCGTCGACCCCCAGCACCAGCATCCGGCCGCCCTGGGCGCCGAACGCCTCGTCGGCCGGTGGCGCGTCGAGCACCGTGACGGCGGCCAGCACCGGTCGCCCGCTGCAGACAGCGGTGCCCTCGCACCCGCTCCGGGTGGCCGGGCGCAGGTACACGTCGACGACGTCGCCGGCCCCGACCGAGCCCGGCACCTGGTCGGAGGCCACCGAGATCGGCACCTGGCGCAGTGCCGCGTCGTCGCCCGAGCCGACAGCGGCGCGCGGCAGCAGCTCGCCCTCGGCGATGCCGTGGAGGAGCCGCAGACCCGACGGCAGCTGCTCGTCGGCCGCGACGTAGAGGGCCGCGTCACCCGCGTCGGCGAAGCCGACCCGGCGCACCGTCAGGTCGTCCGCGGTCAGGGCGTGGCCCGGACCCATCGTGTCGGTGGCCGCCCACACCGCCACCGTGTCGTCCGACGTGCCGAGCACGAGCGCCCCGACGAGCACCGACGCGGCGACCACCGCGACGCCGATCCAGAGCCGTGGGTCGCGCCACCCAGGTGCCGATGCGCGGCGTGCCGTGGGCGTGTCAGTCATCCCGAGATTCCTGCTCACGGGGCCATCATCACCCCACAACCGCCCTCGGCGGCAGCCTCCTCCACAGACCCGGCCGGGACCGGACCGGGCGCCCGGTCACTCGTGCAACGATGGCCCCATGCCTCCCACGCCGCGCTTCCTGACGCTGGCCGACGTCGCCGAGGTCCTCAGCACCTCGAGCGCGCAGGTCTACGCGTTGGTACGACGTGGCGACCTGCCAGCCATCAGGATCGGCGGCCGCGGACAGTGGCGCGTGGAGGCGACCCAGCTCGAGGCCTACATCGCCCGGATGTACGACGACACCAAGGCCTACGTCGACACCCACCCGTTCAGCGAGTCCGAGCCCCGGGTCGACGAGCCGGGCTAGCCGGCCGAGCCGGCCGGGTTGGGCTGCGACGACCCGTTGATCGCCGGCTGGCCGCCGGTCTGCACGGGGATCCCGTCCACGGGCGAGCCGTACTCCGGGCTGTAGGTCTTGCTGTGCCGGAAGGTGTCGACGAACTGCTGCAGCCTCGGGTCGGTCGGGCTCGTGACGCCCAGCTGGTAGCCCCACGAGCTGATCACGATCGGGCTCGACAGGCTGTTGTCCGTCCACGGTGAGAGGTCGACGAAGCGGTTCGTCCGCCCCTGGTCGGAGGGCTCGTCGATCATCGACTGCTTCTTGAAGAAGTCGACGAGCTGGGCGACCTGGTCGGCGGGGAGGTTCGGGCGGTAGGTGATCCAGACCGCGCCGTGCTCGAGGTTGTGCACGGCTCGCTCGCTCGGCACCGGCTTGGTGTAGACGCCCGCGTTCATCCAGATGCCGTTGTGGGGGCCGCCGACCGGGGGCGTCACGGCGTACGTCACCGGGCCTGGCACGTGGTCGTGGCCGAGCGTGCCGGCGCTCGGCGTGCCGGAGGCCGGGTAGCCCGCGGTGTCGTAGGCCACCAGGCCCGTGATGTCGGTCGGGTTGGCGACCTTCGCGGGCGCGGGCTGGGCGGTCGGCTGACCGGTCACGGCGGCCGGCAGGATCTGGTTCGTCGAGGTCGACGGCACTTGCTTGTCGAGGTTGGTGAACACCCCGATCCCGATGGCCGCGAGGAGCAGCACGACGACGCCGCCGCCGATCAGGATGCGGCGGCGCTCCTGCCGCTTGTGCTGGCGCTGGATCTCGGCCGCTCGCTGACGCCGTGCGGACTCCGCCTCGCGTCGGGAAGTCTTGGTCACCCCGCCACTGTAAGAGGGCGGTCCCAACCCTCAGCCGACCTGCGACCCGAGCTTCACCCTGAACTGCATCTCGCTCCCGGCGCGCCGCACCGTGAAGGCGAGCGTGTCACCCGGCTGGTGGGCGCGGATCGCCACGATCAGCGCGATCCCGTCGGCCACCTTCGCGCCGGCGACCTCGGTGACGAGGTCGCCCTTGCGCATGCCGGCCTCGGCCGCGGGGCTGCCCGAGGTGACGCCGAGGATCTTCGCTCCGGTGTCGGCGGTGTCAGCGGTGTCGACACTGGCGCCGATCACCGGGTAGCGCGCGCGGCCGGTGCGCAGGATCTGGTCGGCGGTGACCTTGACCTGGTCGATCGGGATGGCGAACCCCACCCCGATGTTGCCCGCCTCGGTCGACCCGGTGCTGCCCGTCGTCGCGATCGCGGAGTTCACCCCGACCACGCGGCCCGTGAGGTCGACGAGCGGGCCGCCGGAGTTCCCCGGGTTGATCGCGGCGTCGGTCTGAACCGCGTTGATGTACGACGCCGCGTCGGACGCGGCGGCGCCGCTGGTCGTCACTGGTCGGTTCAGCGCGCTCACGATGCCGGCAGTCACCGTCGAGCTGAGCCCGAGCGGCGAACCGAACGCCACGACCTCGTCGCCCACCCGGAGCACTCCGGCGGACCCGAGGCTCGCAGGGGGAAGCTTCGGGCCGTTCTTCACGTAGAGCACGGCGAGGTCGTAGGTGGGGCTGCGGCCGACCACGGTCGCGGAGTAGCGGTCGCCCTTCTGGTCCATGATCTCGATCGGCCCGTCGTTGCTGACGGCGTCGGCGACCACGTGGTTGTTGGTGATGTAGTGCCCCGACCGGTCGAGCACGAAGCCGGAGCCGGTCGCGCCGTCCTTCTTGCCCTGGTACTCGGCCAGCACCTGGATCGTGCTGGGCAGCACCTGCTGCGCCACCGACGCGACCGAGTGGTTGCTCGCGGGAAGGGGCGCCTGGGAGACGGTGCCGGACTCACCGAGCCCGCCACTGACCTGACCCTCGCGGGAGGCGGTGTGCCAGTTCTCGTACGCCGCGCCGCCGACCACCCCGCCGACCACCCCGACGAGCAGGGCGAGCACGGAGACCACGGGCCACATCCAGCCCGGCACGCCGCCACGGGAGTCTCGAGGCTCCTCGCGTGAGGAGTAGCGGTGGGTCGGCGCGGGGGATGCGTAAGGGCGACCGGTCGACACCGTGTCGTAGGCACCGGCGTCGGAGGGAGGGCCGGGAGGCGTCCACTGGTGAGGCGGCTGCTGCTCGCGCGGCGGCAGCCACGACTGCGAGTCGGACGTGGACAGCGGCGCGGTGTCGTCGGTGCTGCCCGGATGCTCGTCGCTCACGCCGTCCTGACTCTCCAAGGGGGCCGTCGCGGCCCTACTGCGCGAGTGTACGACCCAGTGCCCGCACCAACGGCGGAGTGTCCTGACGCTCGGAACCCGGCGCACGACGGCCGGTGAGCTGCTCGCGATCGACGACCGCGGTGATGGCGTTGGTCAGCGAGGTGCCGAACGACTCCCCGCTCGGACGCACGATGGCGCCTGGCGCGTTGGCCGGCGATGCGCCCAGGGCGAGCACGCCCATCACCGCCGCCCCGACGGCGCCGGTGCTGATGCCGGCCATCCCGAGGTGACGCCGCGAGCGCGCCACCGCCGTGGCGTCGGCGTCGTCGTCGTGGGCGTCCCAACCGGCGGCGATGCCCTGGAAGAGGAGCGAGCCCTTGAGGTGGGACGGCGCCGCGGAGCCGGCGTACTGCATCGTCGCGAGCCGCGTCTTGACCCAGCCCTCGCGCTCGACGGCGTCGCGGCACTGGTGGCAGGAGTGGACGTGGTCCCAGGCCCGCTCCTCGTCGGCGGCCGACATCTGCCCGTCGAGCAGCGCACTGACGCGAGGGCCGAGGTGACCCATCCCGGGGCCGATCACGAGGTCGTCCCCTGGGGAAGCGGTGCGGGTCCGCCGAAGCGGGTGCGGCCGTCCGCGGGGGCCCGGTGGGCGAGCGCCGTACGGAGCATGGCGCGGCCACGGTGGATGCGGGAGCGGACGGTGCCGAGCTTGGCGTCGAGGATGGCGGCGATCTCCTCGTAGGACAGCCCCTCCACGTCGCAGAGGACGACGGCCGCGCGGAACTCCGGTGGCAGGGTCGACAGGGCGCGCTCGATGTCGTCGTCGAAGGTCGTGTCGGCGTACGCCGTGTCGGGCGTGGGCAGCTCGCTGCGGAGCCGGTCGGCGCGCTCGTCGGACAGGGCGTCGAAGCGGATCCGCTGCTTGCGGCGCGCCTGGTCGAGGAAGAGGTTCGTGGTGATCCGGTGGATCCAGCCCTCGAAGGTGCCGGGCGTGTAGGTGGAGAGGCTGCGGAAGACGCGGACGAAGACCTCCTGGGTGAGGTCCTCGGCGTCGTGGCGGTTGCCGGTGAGCCGGAGCGCGAGACGGTAGACGCGGTCGGAGTGCCGGTCGACGATCTCCTCCCACGTGGGCACGGCGTCCGCGGGCGAACCCGGTGACTCGGCCGACTCGGTGTCCACGTGTCCCTCCTGGTGGCGCGTGCGCGCCGATGACCCGAACAGTGCGATCTCCTAGGCCGAACTCTCGTCTCCATGGCTGAGAGAAACCTGTGAGAAGCGCCCCTCGCAGCATGTGAACGCCCTGAGGGCGTCACGGTTCCAACGAACGGAAGGGGGCCGGATGTTCCCGCGATAGGGTCGCCGTGTCCCCGACCCGGAAGGCCGAGACCACCATGTCCGTTGCTCCACCGAAGTCCGCCAGCTGGTCCTACGCCGAGCACTTCCTGGCCGAGGACGACGTGCTCGCGGCGGCTCGCGCTCGGGCCGAGGAGGTCGGCGTGGTCGCGATCGGCTCCGGTGGCGGCGCCGCCCTGCGCTTCCTGGCCTCGGTGATCGAGGCGCGCGCGGTCGTGGAGGTCGGCACCGGCACCGGCGTCTCCGGACTGTGGCTGCTGCGGGGCATGCGGTCGGACGGGATCCTCACCACCGTCGACATCGAGGCGGAGCACCAGCGGCTCGCGCGCGAGACCTTCAACGAGGGCGGGATCGCCCCGCAGCGGGCCCGCACCATCGCGGGAGCGGCGCTCGACGTGCTCCCGCGGCTCACCGACGGTCACTACGACCTCGTGTTCTGCGACGGCGACAAGGCGGAGTACGGCGCCTACCTCAAGGAGGCGCTCCGGCTGCTGAGGCCCGGTGGCGTCGTCGCGTTCGACAACGCGCTGTGGCACGACCGGGTGGCCGACCCGTCGCAGCGCGACGAGGAGACCCTCGTCATCCGCGACCTGGGCCGCGAGATCGCGGCACACGACTCGCTCGTGCCGGTGCTGCTGCCGGTCGGTGACGGGCTGCTGATGGCCAAGAAGGAATGGGCTCCCGAGGAGGACTAGGCGCGGCGCGCCGGCCGGAAGCCGGCTCCACCCTCGGCGATCGCGACGACCGCGCACGCCTCGATGAGCACCGGGGGGCTGCCGATGATCTGCGAGCCCGGCGCCTCGGACGCACCGGCCGTGAAGGCCTCCTGGAAGGCGGCGCGCGCGGCGTCGTGAGCGAAGACGTAGCACCCCTCGAACCACTCCCCCGGCACCGTCCGCCAGGTCTTGTAGGCGAGGTCGGGCAGCGCGCTGAACCGGTCGTACGACGTGTCCGCGACGTAGTCGGCCAGCGCCTGGTCGACGCCGTCGGACGCTCCGGCGAGCGACCAGCGGACGGTGAGGCCGCGCAGTCCGCTCACCGGGAGAGGCCGGCCAGCGCCTCGGGGCCGGTGAGCCACGTCAGCAGCGCGCGGGCGCCGAAGCCCGTGGGTCCGGTGGTCCACTCGAAGGACTCCGACGGCGAGTCACCGACGGAGGCGACGTCGAGGTGCGCCCACGGCACGTCGCCGGCGAAGTGCTGGAGGAACAGTGCGGCGGTGATGGCCCCGGGGCCGCCGGGGTTGTTCTTGGAGTCGGCGATCGTGGACGACAGGGTGTCCTCGTAGTCGCTCTCGAGCGGCATCCGCCACAGCGGTTCGCCCGAGGCCTGGCCGGCGTCGTAGAGGCGGGCGGCCAGCATCTCGTGGTTGGCGAAGAACGACCCCACCCGCTGGCCAAGGGCGACCTTGATCGCGCCCGTGAGCGTGGCGACGTCGACCAGCACCGTGGGGTCGAGCTTGTCGACCGCATAGGCCATCGCGTCGGCCAGCACGAGCCGGCCCTCGGCGTCGGTGTTGAGCACCTCGGTGGTGCGGCCGCCGTACTGGGTGAGCACGTCGCCGGGCCGCAGCGCGTTGCCGCCGACCGCGTTCTCGGCCGCGGGCACGAGCCCGGTGACGCGGAAGGGGCAGCCCATCCGCGCGAGTCCGGCCATCACGGCCAGCACCACGGCGCCGCCGGTCATGTCGCGCTTCATCGTCGACATCGCCTCGCCCGGCTTGATCGAGAGACCGCCGCTGTCGAAGGTGATGCCCTTGCCGACCAGCACCACGCGGGGCGCCTTGCGAGCGCCGCGTGCCGGCGAGTAGTCGAGCCGGATCAGTCGCGGCGGCGTGGCCGACGCCTGGCCGACACCCAGCACGCCGCCGAATCCCTCACGGGCGAGCTTGTGCTCGTCCCAGACCTCGCACCTCAGACCGTGCTCGTCGGCGAGGGCCTCGGCCTGCTCGGCCAGCCACTGCGGCGACTTGAGGTTGGACGGCACCGTGGCCAGCATCCGGGCGCGCCAGCCCGCGCCTCCGAGCTCGAGGCCGCGCTCGAGGTCGGCCGACAGGTCGTCGTCCGCCGCGGCGAGCACGACGCGTCGTACCGGCTGGTGCTCGGGGCCCTGCGAGCGCCAGTGGAAGCCGAACGAGCCCAGCATCGCGCCGACCACGAACGCGGTCAGCGCCTCACCGTCGCCGGCGGCGGCGACGGTGGTCGCCAGGGTGTCGTGGTCGACGGTCTGCCGCGCCAGCGCGGCGCCGGCGCGCCGGAAGTCACCGGGGGTCTCGTCGCCGAGGCCGACCAGCAGCACCAGGCGGAGCGCGGCGTTGCCGGCGAGCCCGCCGACCGGAACGGCGACGACCTCACCGCCCGTGCCGCGTGCCTGCCGCGACTCGAGCACCGCGAGCAGGTCGATCCCGAGCGCGTCACCGGCGGCCTCGGCACCCGGCCCGAGGACCGGAGCGCCGTCGTCGGTGGTGAACGGGTAGGCGACCGCCTCCACGCCGGCGAGCTCGTGCGGGAGGAGCCCGCTGAGGGCGAACGCCGGAGGTGAGACCTGAGGCGGAAGTGTCGTGGTGGTCGCGGGCACCTCAGCCCACGACGTCCTTCAGGGCGTCTCCCAGTGCGCCCGCCTCCTCGGCGTTGAGCTCGACGACGAGCCGGCCACCGCCCTCCAGAGGCACGCGCATCACGATGCCGCGGCCTTCCTTGGTGACCTCGAGCGGACCGTCGCCCGTCCGCGGCTTCATTGCCGCCATCCGCGCACCTCATTCTTCTTGTTGGAGCCAGGACGCGCGGGGACAGCGACCCCACACGACGATGTGCGCACCATTATCTACTATCGCGGCGAGGTGCGGAGTCGTACCCCGGCGCCGAACTGGCACAGTGACCGCATGCGTGCACGGTCGGCCCTGTTCGACGTGTACGGCGACCACCTCCGCTCGCGGGGAGACCAGGCGCCGGTCTCGGCCCTGATCCGGCTGCTGGAGCCGGTCGGGATCGCCGCCCCGGCGGTGCGAACGGCGATCTCGCGGATGTCCGCACAGGGCTGGCTGGAGCCTGCCCGGGTGGACGCCGCGCCCGGCTACCGCGCCACGCGTCGCGCCATCGAGCGGCTCAGCGAGGCGGCGACCCGCATCTACCGCTCCGAGCCCGAGCCCTGGGACGGCCGATGGCGGCTCGTCTTCGTCGACCAGCCCCGCGAGCGTGGTGCGCGGTCACGGCTGCGCGAGGAGCTGCACTACCTCGGGTACGCCGAGCACGCCCCCGGCGTCTGGCTGTGCCCGTTCGAGCGGCCCGAGGTCGACGAGGCCGTGGCCCGGGCCGGCGGGGTGGCCCGCCACGGCTTGGCGGTCGAGCTGGTGCCCGATCCGGTCGGGGCGTGGGACCTGGCCGGGCTCGCCACGTCGTACGCCGCGTGGCCGGAGGTGGCGGACTCCCTGGTCCGCGGCGCGACGGAGGATCCGGGCGACGAGGACCGTGCGGCCTTCGCCGCCCGCTTCCGGCTCGTCCACGAGTGGCGCAAGTTCCTCTTCGCCGATCCCGGCCTGCCGGCGGCGCTGCTCCCCCGCGACTGGCCCGGCCAGGCCGCTGTCGACCTGTTCACCGGGGAGGCCGCGCGGCTCAAGCCGGCCTCCGACCGCTTCGTCGCACGCTGCCTGGGGGTGTGAAAGCCTGCGTCCATGACCGACGCTCCAGTCCTGCTCGAGGTCGCCGATGGCGTCGCGACCCTCACCTTCAACCGTCCCGACGCGATGAACAGCCTCGATCTCGCGACCAAGGAGGCGCTGCTCGCCGCGGTGCGCCAGGTCGCCGACGACGACGCCGTGCGCTGCGTGGTGCTGACCGGCACCGGGCGCGCCTTCTGCGTCGGCCAGGACCTCAAGGAGCACGTCGGCATCCTCGAGAGCGGCAACACGGACTCGCTCTTCCGCACCGTCGATGAGCACTACAACCCGATCGTCGCCACGATCGCCGGGATGCAGAAGCCGGTGATCGCCGCGGTCAACGGTGTGGCCGCGGGCGCGGGCGCCAGCCTGGCCTTCGCCTGCGACCTGCGGATCGTGGCCGACACCGCCGGGTTCAACCTGGCGTTCGCCAACATCGCGCTCTCGTGCGACACCGGCTCCAGCTTCACCCTCCAGCGCCTGGTGGGCCGGGCGAAGGCGATCGAGCTGCTCTACTTCCCGCGCACGGTGAAGGCCGACGAGGCGCTGGCCTTGGGGATGGCGACCCAGGTGGTCCCGGCCGCCGAGCTCGCCGAGGTGGTCTCCGGCCTGGCGGCCCGGCTGGCCGCGGGACCCACCGTCGCGCTGGGTGCGATGCGGATGTCGCTCACGTTCGCCGCCGACCACACGCTCATGGAGGCGCTGGAGTTCGAGTCGGCCCAGATGACGCGCACCGGCAAGACAGCCGACCACGCCGCCGCCGTCGACGCGTTCCTGGCCAAGGAGAAGCCGGTCTTCGAGGGGCGGTAGGGGTCTGCGCGAATCGCCGGTCGACCGGCGATCCCGTCGCTTGTCGGCCGTTGCAACCCCTACGAAGCGACGGGAGTACGTCGTCGCTGGGACGCACGGGGTGCAGGTGGCGACGTCAGCTGCTGCGCTCGACGCCGACCACGCCGCCGCGCCAGGCCCCGAACAGGTGCAGGATCCTGTCCGGTGCGGTGCGCAGCTTCGCGGCGGGCGGGGACCCGCCGTACTCCACGGTGAGGGCGAAGCCGGGCAGGGCGTGGTTGAACCACATCGTCATCGTGCCGTGGCAGCTGCTGCCGCAGTTCAGCTTCGTCATCGGCAGGTCGAGCGCGCGGGCCACCCGTCGGGAGAACTTCGGGCGGGCGGTGATGTCGACGCCGTGGAGGGGCTGGTGGAAGGAGAGGACGTACGACGGTCGGACCCTCGCCAGGAAGCGCATCATCGCCTTGGTCTCGGGCTCGGAGGCCGGCTTCTTGCCGGAGTAGTAGTGACCGGTCAGGCGCGCCCACTTGTAGGGGTAGTTGCGGTTGGGGTCGACGCCATGGGCGTTCTCGCGGGTGTGGTGGGCCAGCCCATCGGGGTTGTAGACGGGCACGACCCAGAGGTTCAGGTCGTGCACCGGGGCGCCGTCCCGCAGGTCGGTGAGGATCTGTCGCGGCGCGGGCTCGTTGCCGTGCATGAGCGAGATCAGCACGACCTTCGGCTTCCCCTTCTCGCCGAGGTGCCAGGCCACGATCGGCCGGCCCTGCACCGAGTGTCCGATCACCGCACGCCCGATCACCGCCGGGCGCGCGGGAGCTGTGTCGGGGGCGCCGCGAGCGGGCAGCACGAGCATCGTCGGCAGCAGCGCCAGCGCGAGACCGGCCGCTGCCAGGCCGCGGCGGGGACGGGGCTCCCGAGTCGACGGACGCATCAGCTGTGAGTTGCGAAGTACCAGGTGAACACGAGCACGCCCACCAGCATCCCCACATGGGCGAGGACCGACAACCCCGGCCCCTCCGACCAGTTGTCGTCGGTCGCGCCCGAGGCGTGCTTGCCGCGACTCGGCACCCATCGCATCAGGATCAGCAGGCCGACGAGGGCGGTGAGCCAGAAGAAGAAGAGAGCAACGATCCCGACCCAGGAGTTGTCGTGCCCGGTCACCAGGAAGTACACCCAGAGCACCAGCGCGAGCACGCCACAGACCGTGTGCGTGTTCACCGTGCCCATCCCCACCTGGTGCTGCCCCGCCGCCCGCGCCTGCGAGAGCCGGACCCGAGTCAGGAGCACGACGACGGCGGACAGGAAGGTGAGGACGTAGACGATGTACTCGGGCTTCACAGCGGCTCAGTGTGCCGAGGTCGGCGGGTCGCTGTCACTATCCGCCCCGGACACGGCAGGCGGCTCGACCTCCAGCCGGTCGGCCGCCTCACGCTCCTCGGCGAGCCGCTCGAGCAGTGCGTCCACCTCGGCCATCCGGTAGCCGCGCACGGCCAGCGGGAAGCGGATCCGGCGCAGGTCGTCGGCGGTGACCGGGCCGTCGGAGGGCACCAGCGAGTCCGGCGCGTCGTCGTACGACGGCGCCAGCGGCTCGCCGCGTCCGGCGGCGACCATCGCGACCCCGCCGAGCGCGAGCACGATCAGGATCGCGAAGAACCAGATCATCGGCGGACGTCCTTCTCCCGGGCCCGCACCATCAGAGCCACTGCCTCGTCGACGTCGTCGGTGAGTGTGAGCATGTCGATGTCCGACTGGTTGATGGTGCCGTGGGTCAGCGCGGTGTCGCGCAGCCAGTCGATCATCCCGCGCCAGTAGTCGACGCCGAGCAGCACCAGCGGGAAGCTCGTCACCTTCTGGGTCTGCACGAGCGTGAGCGCCTCGAACAGCTCGTCGAGGGTGCCGAGCCCCCCGGGCAGCACGATGAAGCCCTGGGAGTACTTCACGAACATCGTCTTGCGCGCGAAGAAGTAGCGGAAGTTGATGCCGATGTCGACCCACTGGTTGAGGCCGGCCTCGAAGGGCAGCTCGATGCCGAGCCCGACGCTCGTGCCTCCGGCCTCGCTCGCCCCCTTGTTCACGGCCTCCATCGCGCCCGGACCGCCGCCCGTGATCACCGCGAATCCCGCCGCCGTGAGCCTCCGCCCGACCTCCTCACCGATCGTGTACGTCGGGTCGTCGGGCTTGGTGCGGGCCGAGCCGAAGCACGCGATGGCCGGACCGAGCTCGGCCAAGGCGCCGAAGCCCTCCACGAACTCGGCCTGGATCCGCAGCACCCGCCACGGGTCGGTGTGCACCCAGTCGGTCGAGCCACGGGAGTCGAGCAGGCGCTGGTCGGTCGTGGTGCCGTCGACCTGGGCGCGCCGCATCACCACCGGGCCCTTGAACTTCTCGTGCTTCTTCTCGGTCACAGCGGGCCGCCTCCCAGCCAGGTGCGGAGCGCCTGCTCACAGTGGCGGATCTGGGCGATCGGCACGAACTCCTCCTGCTTGTGCGCCAGCATCGGGTCGCCGGGACCGAAGTTGACCGCGGGCACGCCGAGGGCGGCGAAGCGCGAGACGTCGGTCCAGCCGAACTTCGGGTTCACGGTGCCACCGACCGCCTCGACGAACTCCCGGGCAGCTGGCCGGTCGAGCCCGGGCAGGGCGCCGGGCGCGCTGTCGGCGACCAGCACGTCGTACCCGGAGAAGAAGTCGCGCAGGAACGCCTCGGCCTCGGCCTCGCTGCGGTCCGGCGCGAAGCGGTAGTTGACCGACACGGTGCACAGGTCGGGCAGCACGTTGCCCGCGACGCCGCCGCTGATGCCGACCGCGTTGAGCCCCTCGTGGTAGGTCAGCCCGTCGATCACCGGCATCCGCGCGTCGTACGACGAGAGCCGCTCGAGGATCGGGGTGGCCCGGTGGATCGCGTTCACACCCTTCCAGGATCGGGCGCTGTGGGCGCGCTCGCCGTGCACGCTCACCTCCACCCGCATGGTTCCCTGGCAGCCCGCCTCGACGACGGCGTCGGAGGGCTCCATCAGGATCGCGAAGTCGGCGCGCATCAGGTCGGGGTCGCTCACCGCGAGCCTGCCCAGCCCGTTGAACTCGCTCTCGATCTCCTCTGCCTCGTAGAGGATGAAGGTGACGTCGCGGACCGGCTCGCGCACGGTCGCCGCGAGCCTGAGGATGACGGCGTCGCCGCCCTTCATGTCGCACGCGCCCAGGCCGTGGAGGTTCGTGCCGTCGTTGCGGCTCGGCAGGTTGTCGTTGAGCGGGACGGTGTCGAGGTGACCGGCCAGGACCACCCGCTCACCCCGGCCGAGGTCGGTGTGGGCGACCACGGTGTGGCCGCGCCGGGTGAGGGTGAGGTGCGGCAGGGGCGCCAGCGCCGCCTCCACGGCGTCGGCGATCGCCTGCTCGTTGCGGCTGACCGACTCGAGGTCGACGAGCCGCTCGGTGAGGGTGACGACGTCGGCGGTCAGGTCCAGTTCCACGAGGCTCATCCAACCAGCCCTCAGGCCCGCTCGAGCTCGATGACGGGCGACTCGACGGCTGCCTCGCTCACGTCGAACGACGTCGCCAGCGTCTCGCGCGAGATCAGGGCGGCGTGGGTGCGCGCGGCGTCCGCGACGCCCGGGGCCGCCACCACGGTGAGCGCGATCCGGTCGGACACGTCGAGCCCGGCGTCGCGCCGTGCCTGCTGCACGGCGCGCACCAGGTCACGCGCCACGCCCTCGGCCTCGAGCTCGGGCGTCACCGACGTGTCGAGCACGACGAACCCTCCGCCCGGCAGCATCCCGGTCGCGGAGTCGTCGCCGCCGGCGGCGACGGTCTCCAGGGTGTACTCACCCTCCTGCAGCACGAGGCCGCCCGCGGTCACCTCGCCGCTCTCCGACACCGACCAGTCGCCGGACTTCGAGCCCTTGATCGCGGTCTGCACGTCCTTGCCGAGGCGCGGACCGGCCGCCCGGGCGTTGACGGTGAGCCGCTGGGAGACGCCGTACGACGCGGCGTCGGGGTGGTCGACGCCGAGCAGCCGCACGTCCTTGACGTTGAGCTCGTCGGCGACGATCTCCTCGAAGCCGGTCAGCCGTTCGGCGCCGGCGACGACCACGGTCAGCGTCGACAGCGGCAGCCGGTTGCGCAGGGAGGCGCCCTTGCGCAACGCCGAGCCGGCCGAGCAGACGTCGCGCACCTGGTCCATCGCCTCGACCAGCTCCTGGTCGGCGGGCAGGTCGTCGGCCGACGGCCAGTCGGTCAGGTGCACCGACCGCTCGCCGGTGAGCCCGCGCCAGACCTCCTCGGTCGTCAGCGGGAGCAGCGGCGCGGCGACGCGGCATACCGTCTCAAGAGCGGTGAACAGGGTGTCGAAGGCGTCGGTGTCGACCGTGCCGTCGGCGGCCCAGAAGCGCTCGCGCGAACGGCGGATGTACCAGTTGGAGAGCACGTCGAGGAACGCCCGCGTGGTGTCGCAGGCGTTGGCCACCTCGTAGTCGTCCATCTGGCGTGTCGCGGTGTCGACGTACTGCCGGGTCTTCGCCAGCAGGTAGCGGTCCATCGGGTGGGTGGACGACGTGGAGCGCTGCGCGTCGTACCCAGCGGCGTTGGCGTAGAGCGAGAAGAAGTACCAGCAGTTCCACAGCGGGATCAGCACCTGGCGGACACCCTCGCGGATCGACTGCTCGGTGACGATCAGGTTGCCGCCGCGCAGGATCGGTGACGACATCAGGAACCAGCGCATCGCATCGGCGCCGTCGCGGTCGAAGACCTCGCGGACGTCGGGGTAGTTGCGCAGCGACTTCGACATCTTCTGGCCGTCGCTGCCGAGCACGATGCCGTGGGAGAGGCAGGTCTCGAACGCCGGGCGCTCGAAGATCGCCGAGGCCAGCACGTGCATCGTGTAGAACCAACCGCGGGTCTGGCCGATGTACTCGACGATGAAGTCGCCCGGGAAATGGTGCTGGAACCAGTCGGCGTTCTCGAACGGGTAGTGCACCTGCGCGAACGACATCGACCCGGACTCGAACCAGCAGTCCATGACGTCGGTGACGCGGCGCATCGTCGACTGCCCCGTCGGGTCGTCGGGGTTCGGCCGGGTCAGCTCGTCGATGAAGGGCCGGTGGAGGTCGTCGGGGCGCACCCCGAAGTCGCGCTCGAGCTCGTCGAGCGAGCCGTAGACGTCGATCCGGGGGTGCGCCGGGTCGTCGCTCTTCCAGACCGGGATCGGGCTGCCCCAGAACCGGTTGCGCGAGATCGACCAGTCGCGGGTGTTCTCCAGCCACTTGCCGAACTGGCCGTCCTTGATGTGCTCGGGCACCCATCGGATCTGCTGGTTGAGGTCGAGCATCCGGTCGCGGATCTTCGTGGTGCTGACGAACCACGACGACACCGCCATGTAGATCAGCGGCTCGCGGCAGCGCCAGCAGTGGGGGTAGGAGTGCTCGTAGGACTCGCGCTTGAGCAGCACGGTGCCGGGCGTGACGGAGCCGGTGTCGGCGACGCCACGCGTCATGTTCTTGAGGTGCTCGATGATCGCGAGGTTGGCGTCGAAGACGTGGAGACCCTCGTAGTCGGTGATCGGGTAGGTGAACGTGCCGTTCTTGGCCACGGCCACGACGAGCTCGATGCCCTCGCGGTCGGTGATCACCTTGTCCTCCTCGCCGAAGGCGCCGGCGCTGTGGACCAGCCCGGTGCCGTCCTCGGTGGTCACGAAGTCGGCCTCGACCACCCGGTGGCTGTGGGGGTGCCCCTCGAAGTAGGTGAACGGCGGGGTGTAGCTGCGACCGAGCAGGTCGCGACCAGTCAGCCGCTCGACGACCTGGTCGAGGACCGACTCGCTGTCCTCGTTCTTCAGCTCGCGGGCGTACGCCGCCAGCCGCGACGCACCCACGACGTACCGTTCGGTGGTGCCGGTGACGTCGGACTCCACCACGACGTACTCGATGTCGGGTCCGACCATGATCAGCAGGTTCGAGGGCAGCGTCCAGGGCGTCGTCGTCCAGACCAGCGCGATCTCGCCGGTCTCGAGCCGGCAGCCGACCGTGACGGCGGGGTCCTGCCGCTGCTGGTAGACGTCCTCGTCCATCCGCAGCTCGTGGTTGGACAGCGGCGTCTCGTCGTTCCAGCAGTAGGGCAGGACGCGGAAGCCCTCGTAGGCGAGCCCCTTGTCCCACAGCTGCTGGAAGGCCCACATCACCGACTCCATGTAGTCGAGGTCGAGGGTCTTGTAGTCGTGGTTGAAGTCGACCCAGCGGGCCTGACGGGTGACGTAGTCGCGCCACTCGTCGGTGTACTCGAAGACCGACTTGCGGCACTCGGCGTTGAACGCCTCGATCCCCATCTCGAGGATCTCGTCGGTGGTCTTGATGCCGAGCTGGCGCATCGCCTCGAGCTCGGCGGGCAGCCCGTGGGTGTCCCAGCCGAACCGGCGCTCGACGCGGCGACCGCGCATCGTCTGGTAGCGCGGGATCAGGTCCTTGACGTAGCCGGTGAGCAGGTGCCCGTAGTGCGGCAGGCCGTTGGCGAACGGCGGGCCGTCGTAGAAGACGAACTCGTTGTCGCCGTTCTCCCCCGCGTCGCGCTGCTCGACGCTGGCCCGGAACGTGTCGTCGGCCTCCCAGTAGCCGAGCACCCGCTCCTCGATCTGCGGGAAGCGCGGGGTGGCCGGCACGCCGCCCTGCGCGCCGTCTGCGGCGGGATCGGTCGAGACCTTGGGGTACGTCATCAGTGGTGTCCTCGTCGGTTGAGCCCGTCAGTTCCACGAGGACGACGGGTTCGCCGCGGTACCACCTCGCTTGCCGCTCCGTGTGATGGAGCGACCGCTCGTTCGCGGGCTGTGACGGGCCCACCCGTCCGGTTCTACTGAGCGCACGAGACGCCGTTCTTCCGGAGGCTCACCGCTGATGACGGCTCGAACGCCTGTGGTCCCAGCGTAACGAGTTGCAGGTCGGCTCCGCGACTCGGTTGGCTAGGGCGCATGAGCGAGCAGCAGAGCCGCCAGTACCCCGACATGTGGCTGGACCCGGAGGACGACCCGCGCGACACCGGCACCACGCCGCGCGGTGAGAAGGCGGTGCTCGCGGAGTACCTCGACCACTTCCGGATGACCTTCGAGCTGAAGTGCGAGGGCCTCGACGCCGAGCAGCTCGCACGGCGGTCGGTGCCACCGTCCTCGATGTCGATGCTCGGCCTGCTGCGCCACCTCGCCTCGGTGGAGTTCCACTGGTTCCGCCGGTTCATCGAGGGGCACATGGAGCTCTCGCGGCCGTTCAAGTCGCCCGAGGACCGCGACCTCGACTTCAACGGCGCGGTCGAGGACCCCGCCCTCGTGGCCGAGGCCTGGGAGTCGTGGCGCGGCGAGGTCGCGCACGCGCGCGAGGTCTACGAGCGGTACGACGACCTGGGCACCCTGGTCGGGCCGGCCGGGGACGAGTCGGAGCTGCGCGAGATCGTCGTCCACATGATCGAGGAGTACGCGCGGCACTGCGGCCACGCCGACCTGCTGCGGGAGCGGGTCGACGGGCGCACCGGCCAGTAGGCGCGCTCCGTAGACTCCCCGCGTGACTGAGCAGAGGGCGTACGGCCTGGGCCTGGCGACCGTCGTGACCGACGGCGCGAGCGAGGGCACGGTGCTCGACACCTGGTTCCCCGCCCCCGCGCTCGGCGCACCGGAGGGCGACGCGAGGCCGTCCGCCGACCTCGACGCCCTGGTCGGTGATCACCCGGCGCGGCGGGTCCGTACCGAGGTGAGGCTGGTCGAGATCGACCTCGCGGAGCCACCCCGTGATGCGCCCGACGCCTACCTGCGCCTCCACCTGCTCTCCCACCGGCTGGTGCGGCCGCACGGGCTCGATCTCGACGGGATCTTCGGCGTCCTCACCAACGTGGTCTGGACCAGTGCCGGCCCGTGCCCGGTCGACGACTTCGAGGTCACGCGGGCCCGCCTGCGCGGCCAGGGCCCGCTCCAGGTCTTCGGCGTCGACAAGTTCCCCCGGATGACCGACTACGTCGTGCCGTCCGGCGTCCGGATCGCCGACGCCGACCGGGTCCGGCTCGGCGCCCACCTGGCCGAGGGCACGACCGTGATGCACGAGGGCTTCGTCAACTACAACGCCGGAACGCTCGGCACCTCCATGGTCGAGGGTCGGATCACGGCCGGCGTGGTCGTCGGTGACGGCTCCGATGTCGGCGGCGGCGCCTCGATCATGGGCACGCTGTCCGGCGGCGGCACCCAGGTCGTCTCGATCGGGGAGCGCTGCCTGCTGGGCGCCAACGCGGGCATCGGCATCGCCCTCGGGGACGACTGCGTGGTCGAGGCCGGGTGCTACGTGACGGCAGGCACCAAGGTCACGCTCCCGGACGGTCGCGTGGTCAAGGCCCTCGACCTCTCCGGTGGCAGCCACCTCCTGTTCCGCCGCAACTCGGTGACGGGCACCGTCGAGGTCGTGCCGTGGCGCGCCGGCGGGGTGGCCCTCAACGAGGCGCTGCACGCGAACTGACGTGCGCGTGATGGAGACCTGATGGGCATCGTGCGGCGGACGGCCGCGGTGGTGGTCCCGCTCGCCCTCGTGGTGGGAGGCGTCTGGTACGGCGTCTCGCGCCACTCCTCGACCTCGACCGACGACTCCGTCGGCCTGTGCACGACGAAGGTGAACGGTCTGAGCGTGGTGCTCACCGCCACCCAGGCCCGCAACGCCAGCCTGATCTCCGCGATCGCGGTGCGACGCGGCATGCCGGCCCACGCCGCCACCATCGCGCTGGCGGCCGCGCTCCAGGAGTCGAAGCTCTACAACCTGCACGGCGGCGACCGCGACTCGCTCGGGCTCTTCCAGCAGCGACCGTCGCAGGGCTGGGGCACGCCGCAGGAGATCCTCGATCCGGTCCACGCCACCAACGCCTTCTACGACGCGCTGGACCGGGTGCCCGGCTACGCCGACCTGCCCGTGACCGTGGCCGCGCAGCGCGTGCAGCGGTCGGGCTACCCCTCGGCGTACGCCGTCTACGAGTCCGACGCGCGGGCCCTGGCCTCCGCCCTGACCGGCTTCTCCCCCGCCTCGTTCGCCTGTCACCTGGACGCCTCGTCCGACGCCCAGGCACCGGCCGCGCGCCGGGCGGCGGCGCTGCGTCGTACCCTCGCGCCGGCCTTCGGCGCGGTCGAGGTGAGCGTGACCGAAGGTTCCCGGATGCAGATCACTGCGGCGTCGCGACCGCAGGGCTGGTCGATCGCGTCGTACCTCGTCGGCCGAGCCCCGGGGCTCGGCCTCCAGCACGTGGGCTACGACGGTCGCGACTGGGCCACCGGCAGCGACGCGGGCTGGCGACGAGGTGGTTCGGCGTCCTCGACCTCCGTGCTGGTGGGGTAGGTAGCCCGTTTCGGCTACGTATCCGAACCGTGTCGAACATTTGACTCACGAATCCGTCGCGATCGGGCTGTCTCGTCGTACAGTTCCACCTACAAGTGCAAGCCCGGGGGGGCTTTGGGGGGTTTCACATGCACGACTCAACGCTGTTCACGATCGGTACGGCCCTACGCCGAGCCGAGAGCAACCACCTGCCCGTCGAGGTACTGGTCCAGGGTCACTGGCTGCGCGGCACCGTGGCTGGTCTCGACGGTCATGGATTGGTCCTCAGCACGCACTCCGAGCACTCGGTCGTGCGGCTGGAGTCGATCATCGCGGTGCGCATCCCGGAGAACGTCCAGGACGCCCCGGTGGCCGAGACCTTCGACGCGCACCACGAGCTGGCGGTCGCCTCCGTCGGTGAGGACGCCTGGGCGATGCCCGCGCCGCACGCCTGATCCGGGGCTCAGCCGGATCAGTCGGGAGCGGTCCGCGTCGCGTAGGCCGACGCCGCGGAGTACACCGCGCGCACGTAGGAGTCGGCGTGGTTGTAGGCACGCACCGCCGCCACCCAACCCGAGCCCGTCACCAGGTCGCCGCCCGCCGCGCACAGGTAGCGGGCGGCTGCCAGGGCCGCGTCGTCGAGGTCCTGGGGGTCGCTGACCCCGTCGCCGTCGCCGTCGGACGCCCACGTCGTCCAGGTCGTCGTCAGGAACTGCAGCGGGCCGACCGCCCGGGCCCAGCTGCCGTCGTACTCGCGGATCGCCGCGACGTCTCCGTGACCGTCCAGCGCAGGTCCGAAAACCGGCGGGACTGACCTCCCGTCGCTGCCCAGCGTCCGCCCTCCGATCGTGCCGTGCTGCGACTCGACCCAGCCGATCCCGGCCAGGGTGGTCCAGCCGAGGTGGCAGGCGGGCTCGGCCCGGTTCTCGGCCAGCGTGGCGGCGCCGTACGCCCGGACGGCGGGTTCCGGGATACCGGCCTGCGCCGCCGTGCGGGTCACCCACGCGGCGCTCACGCGCGGGGCGCCGGGGAGGCGGGCCGGTGCAGCGGCCACCGGGGCGAGTCGTTGGTCGGGAGCGTCCGGCACCACGGCGCGCGAGATCTCGAGTGGTTCGGTCCCGGTGCGGTCCGCGACGGCCAACGCGGCCACCAGACCCACGAGCAGGACGACGGTCGCGACGCCGACCATGCCCCGGCGCACGCCGCTCAGCCGAACCGTCCCTGGACGTAGTCCCGGGTACGTCGGTCCTGCGGGTTGTCGAACATCGCCGCGGTGTCGCCGTGCTCGACGATGACACCGGGGGTGTTGTGAGAGGCCAGGAAGAACGCCGTCTGGTCGGAGACTCGCGCGGCCTGCTGCATGTTGTGGGTGACGATCACGATGGTCACCTCCTGGGCCAGATACTTCATCGTCTCCTCGATCACCCGGGTGGAGGTCGGGTCGAGGGCAGAGCAGGGCTCGTCCATCAGCAGCACGCGCGGTCTGATCGCCATCGAGCGAGCGATGCACAGACGCTGCTGTTGGCCGCCCGACAGACCGCCACCGGGAGCGTCGAGGCGGTCCTTGACCTCGTTCCACAGCCCACCCAGACGCAGGCAGTGCTCGACCAGCTCTTCCTTCTCGGAGCGGCCGGCTCTGGTGCCGGTGAGCTTCAGGCCCGCGAGGACGTTGTCGCGGATCGACATCGCCGGGAACGGGTTGGGCTTCTGGAACACCATCCCGATCTCGCGACGCGCGTCGGTGAGCCTGCGCTCGGGCGCGTAGACGTCGACCCCGTCGAGCAGCACCTGTCCGGCGAGCTGCGCGCTCGGCACCAGCTCGTGCATCCGGTTCAGGGTGCGCAGGAAGGTCGACTTGCCGCAACCGGAGGGGCCGATCAGGGCCGTGATGCCACCTGCTCGCATCGTCAGCGACACCCGGTCCAGCACCATGTGGTCGCCGAACCAGCAGCTCACCTCACGAGCCTCCAAGGTCGCGAGCCTGGTGGTCGGGGCTTCGGCCGTCCGCACCGCTTGGACACCGGGGCCGGCATCCGGAACGGGTGCCGGGACCGCGGGCATCACCTGCGTCCGATCGCTCGTGCTGCTCATGTCGTGATCTCTCTCAGGTGTGGGGTGGTGCATCGACGTGCGGTGGTGGGCCAGAGCGGACTCCGGCCCACCACCCGGGTGTCACTTCGTGCGGTGGATGATGATGCTGGGCGCCTTCTTCGGACTGGTGAAGCTGCCCGACGGGACGTACTTGACGACGAGCTTGTTCTTGCCCTTCGCCAGCGACGAGCCCTTGATCGTGATCGTCACCTTGCCGTTCTTGAGCTTGCCGGTGCCGATCTTCTTGTGGCCGCGCATGATGTCGACCCTGCCGGTGGGCTTGGCCGAGCCCGAGGCCGGCTTCACCGTGACGGCGACCTTGCTACGGCCCTTGGCGCTCTTCAGCGTGGCGGGCGACGCCTTCGCCTTCACCGAGGTCGCGACCTTGGCCACGGCGACCCTGGAGTTGAACTGGTCGTAGGACGACCCCAGGGCGGTGTGACCACCGGCCGAGGACTTCGCGCCGAAGCCGGTCGGCAGGTAGGCGACGTCGAACGTCTTGAGACCCGAGACCGACGCCGGCAGCTTCACCGTTGCCGCACCGCCGGCCAGTGCCACGGTCGTGTGGAACGACGCGGCCGCGGCGCCGGTGGGCGTCGAAGGCGTGGCGACGACGACCTGGACGGACCCGGTCGGCGTGCCACCGGCGCTGGCCACCGTGACGTGGACCGTGCCCTTGGAGACGAACGCGTTGGTGGTCGTGGCTGCACCCTCGTCGACTCCGCTGGCGGCGGAGGGGTTGATGGTGTCCTCGGTGTTGGCGTTCTTGACGCCGCAGCGACCAACGACCGTGCCCTCCTGCAGCGGCCAGAAGCCGGCTGCCGCGATGTCGGCCTTGGCCGTCGCGTTGGTGCAGACGTAGCCGGTGTTGGAGAACAGCGCCTCCAGCACGCCGGCGTCGGCGCCGTAGATGAACGGCGTCGAGGCCGCGCCCGCGATGGCCTGGCCGCGGACCACGTGGTACAGCTCGCGGTCAGCGGACCAGCCGCCCTCGATGCGAACGGTCTGTGCCGCGCCGTTGGCCAGCTGGGCCCGACCATAGGAGAAGGGCTCGATCGCGTTGGCGTCCTTGATCACGACCGAAGGGTCGTGCTCCTCGACGTTCGCCGCAGTGGGCGGGACCGCCGTCGGGGAGCCGGTGTTCCAGTTGGCGTTCGTGATCGCCGGGGCGCCGGCCTGGCCCTGCCAGATCTGCGAGGCAGCCGAGTGCGAGGCGGGGTCGTTGTCGGTGCCCGGAGCCTCGTTGACGCCGTCAAGGGCGGCGAGGAACGACTGGAACGCGTTCAGCGTGCTCGACCCGGCCTTCGGCATGTAGGCGTGGATCGCTGCGTTCTTGCCGCCGACCTGGTTCCAGTTGGTGTAGGTGCCGTTGTAGATCTTGAGGACCTGCGGACCGGTGAGCGAGGCCGGAGCCGGGCCACCGGGGTGCGTCACGACGACGATCTTGTCGACGGCGAACGGGAGCGCGATCTCGCCGGCGGCGAGGTCGGTGGTGTTGATCGGTCCGGACGAGCGGCCGTAGGCCACGTCGTTGAAGAGCTTGTCGGTGGGCGTACGCAGCAGGGTGCGGCCATCGCCCGAGCCGCTCGGAAGGGCGCCACCGGCGGCCGCCGGATCCACGATGCCCTCGTCACGCTTGACGCCGGCCTTGGTGCCCGTGTTGTCCGCGCCGCACGGGAAGCCGGACCCGTCAGGGTTGACGCCGGTGCCACCGACGTCCTTGCCGACGCACGCGTCGAAGTTGGCCCAGAACGGCGTCTTGACCGCCTGCGCCGCGTTGAACGTGTTGTAGTTGGCCGACAGAGCGTCGTCCACCCACTGGATGGTGTCGGAGCCGACTCCGATGACGGTGGTGCCGAGTACGTAGTCGGGGCCAGCAGGGACCGTGTCCGCGGTGGCCGGAGCCAGCACGGTGAGAGCCAGTCCGGAGGCGGCCACGGCGGCCAGCCCCAGCTTGGCGCTGATCTTGCGGACAGACATCAGTTGCTCCTGATCTCGTGTTCTTCTTCGGTCTCGATGCGGTTACATCAAGTTCGGGAGGAGGCGCATGACCTGGTCGGTCACCGCCCATGCGAGCGCGATCGCGACCGGTGCCGCCACCAGCCAGACCAGCGCGTCTCGGACATGTCGTCTGGCCACGCTCACCGCGAGGACGAGTCCTGCCACGAGCGCCAGCAGCAGCACCAGCAGCGGCCACGCGTTCTGGTCGTGCTCCATCGCCTTCTCCGCGTCGGGGACCGCGGGGTACACGGCTCCCGAGGGGTAGGCACTCGTGGTGTCGGCGTCGACGTAGACGACGTCGCGAGGCACCAGCGTGGACGCGAGGTCCGGCGTGTCCGCGGTGGCGAGGATGAGTCGGCCGGCCTTGGCTCCCGTGGGCGCAGGTGGGATCGGGTCGCCCGCGCGACGCACGTCACGGACCTGGTAGGTGACCCTGCCCTGCGCGCCGATCACGGTGATGAGGTCGCCGGACTGGAGGGTGGCGAGCTTGCCGAACGGCGCGCCGTAGGTCGTGCTGCGTCCCATCACCAGCGAGACGCCGACGTTGCCGGGGAGCGGGGTGGTGCGCAGGTGACCCGGACCGTTGAGCAGGTCGCCGGATGCGGTGCCGTCCACGACGACCACGCGGGACAAGCCGAGGGCGGGGATCGACATGAGGGCCACCGGACTGCCCTCGACGACCGGCTTGCCGTCGTAGTCCAGCGCACCGGTCGGCGCGGTCTCCGTGGCCAGCTGGGTCCGGTACTCGGTGTAGAGCAGGTGCTGGGCGCGGGCCTCGCTCACATGGCCCAGCACCAGCATCTGCAGCAGCATCCAGAGGCAGACCAGCACGACGATCGTGCACGCCGACGAGAAGATGTAGAGCGTCTCCGCCGGCTCGCCGGGCCGGATGGGCCGGATGCTGCGCGCCGGTGGCGGCGACGGCGACTGAGGCGGCTGGGACAGCGTCGACGTGCTCATCGCAGCCCCTTGTTGGCCAGGACGGCGCGGCCGATCACGGCCCCGAGGCCGGCCACCACAGCGACGATGAGCAGGATGATCAGCAGCCCGGAGCCGGCTCCCGAGGAGACCGCCGCGGTCCGTACGACCTGGGCGTCGGTGACGGGACTCTTGGCCGGCGCCTGCACCGGCGCGGCCGGGGCTGTCCCCGGTGGCCCGCCGGGTAGCGGGGCGTCGGCCGGCGGGAGTGCGGACGGGTTGCCGCCGCCGGGGGTCGTCGGAGCCCCCGGACCGGCCGGGTTGTGCGTGGACGTCTGCCGGGGCGCCTTCTGAGCCTCCACGGCATCAGCGACCTGCTGAGCCTGCTGGTAGAGGGGCTGGGTGACACCCGAGCTCGTGATCGGCAGGTAGCCCGCCGCGAGCCGGCCGTTGCCGCGGCCGGGCTGCTGACCCTCCGTCACGGACACGCGGATGAACTGGGCGACGTCGTGGGCGGTCCGTGCGTCGAGGCCGTGCGTCTTCGCCGCGGTGTAGACGACCATCGTGCCGGGGTAGGCCCGAGCCGAGCTGCGGATCCTCGACTGCTCCAGTCCGAACGGACGAAGGCCCTTGTCCCGCTCGGCCAGAGCGAGTGCCGCCTTCATGCCGGCGTCGTCCGCCGCCACGTAGTGACCGGGTGCGGCCTGCAGCCTCGCGGTGGTCAGGCCGTAGCGCTGGGCGTCACCCAGCGTCACCAGGCCGAGCATGAACCGGTTCCCCACGCCCTGGGGAGCCACACGTCCGAGCTGGTAGGGGTCCTGGTCGGTGCCGGTGCCGGTGCACCCCGTCTCGACGTTGGGCCAGTTGAAGAGCATCGCCTGGGCGGCGAGCTGGAGGCTCGTGACCGGGTTCGCCAACAGCGGCATGTACGGAGGCATCGAGTCGCCCTGGGCCTTGAGACAGGAGTTCGGCGCGGTCTTGAACTGCCAGGTGTCGCGCTGCTCCCAGGAGTCCACGGGCAGCCGCACCTCCCGGTACGCCGGGTTGACCCGCATCGTGTACGGGCCGTCGTGCTCGGGCTTGCCGTTGATGAACGCCATCGCCTTCGGGTCCGAGGCGATGTACGACGTCAGCTGGAACATGACCTGCGAACTGGTCGACGTCGCCAGGATCGTGGCGGCGGCCTCGGACCAGTGCGTGGTGTCCAGCCCTGGGTTGAGCTTGATGAAGTCGGGGTCGAGGTTCAGCGAGAGCGGGTTCTGGGAGAAGCCCGGGTGCCCGGCGGCGACCGTGGTCGATCCCGGGTACGACTCGGTCAGCAGCTTGGCGAGCAGCAGCGCGTTGAGCTTGATCGACCTCTGCTGGCCACCGTTGTCGGCCTTGTCGATGTTGAACGCGATCGCCCACCCGGTGACGGCCGTCGGCGCATAGCCCACGCCTCCCGTGTCGGCCGAGCCCCTGGCCGAGACCTCGGCGGCCGCGGCTGTGCCCGCCTCCATCAGCTCGAAGGCGGCATCGTCGGACATCACGTTGTTCTGCCAGTTGAAGCGCTTCTTGTTCAGGCAGAACGCCGGGGTCCACTGCAGAGCGGTCTGGCCGAGCAGCTCGGACCCGTAGAAGGCGACCGGCTTGCCGGCACCGGCGACCGTGCACACGCTCGACGGCGGGGCGAAGGTGAGCGGGACCGGCACGCGACGGTCCCAGTTCGACGCCGACGACCAGA
Organism: uncultured Actinomycetota bacterium; assembly: GCA_963794355.1. Classification (GTDB taxonomy): domain Bacteria; phylum Actinomycetota; class Actinomycetes; order Propionibacteriales; family Nocardioidaceae; genus Nocardioides. The sequence goes on along the minus strand of CAWCDN010000016.1, from coordinate 469,962 downwards.
ACGCGGGAGCCACCGCGTCCTGCGGTGCCTGACCCGAGTTCACCTTGCCGGGCGGAAGGGCGCCAGTCTGGTTGCACAGTGCGTCCGGGTCCGGGTTGTCGCAGTTGATCCCGTCGATCGGGATGACCTCGAGGGTGCACGGCACCGTGGAGGAACATCCCAGCGACTGGTTCTCCAGCGACGTCCGTACCTCGAAGGGGAAGGTCCCGGTGCCGTCGGGGTTGGTGAACGCGTAGACCTCGTTCGGGATGCTCACCGAGTTGACGGTCGCCTCCGGCGGCATGGACTGCGACGAGCAGCCGGCGTAGAGCGTGCCGTTGTTCGCCTTGAACGGGGTGATCGAGTAGTCGAAGTTCGCGTTGACGTTGCAGTTGTCGGGCACGTCGGCAGGGTCGATCCCCTGCAGGTGCTCGGTGCTGTCACCGCTCGCGGAGTCCTGCTGCCAGATCCCCTGGCCCGGACTGGCGGAGTTGGTGCGTTGGAAGTAGGTGTTGGTCCAGCACGTCTGGGGCGACACCTCCTCGTGACCAGCGGGCACCGTGCCGCCGGCGAAGTTCTTCGGGTCGGCTCCCCGGCACTCCATGAGCACCACCGGGTACTCCTGGGGCAGACCGCTCTCGCCGTACGGGTTGAGCGAGCGACCGTTCGTGACGTGGGCGCCGGACCACTTCACGGTGATCCGCTCGTGGTCCTGCATGTCGGTGTGCTTGTCGACCGACAACGCGAAGCAGTTGCGGGTACTGGTCGCGCCGCCGCCGTCGAAGAAGGTGCGCACCAGCGGCTCGGTGGCCGACCAGCGGTCGCCCTGGGCGTGCCCGCCGTAGGACTCCGTGCAGCCGGCCTTCGCGTGGGCCTGGTGGGTCGTGGTGCGGGCCGGAGAGGCGGAGGCCGTCTGGCCGGACACCAGCGTCAGCATCGTGGCGCACGCGAACGCGAGCACCGGGACGAGCGCCCACAGTCGGGGTGCGCGCGTCATCGTGCCCCCTTCTGACGACGCAGCCAGGCGACGTACAGGCCGGGGAGCAGCACGATGACGAGGAGCTCGAGCACGGCGGTCCAGCCCCAGATCGAGCTGTCGGAGCTCTGCGCCGCGAGCTCGGTGGCTGTCGGCGACGTGGCGGCCGTCGAGAGCGTGTCGCCGGCGGTGGTCGTGGTGCCGTCGCCCGTCACCGGCGTCGCTCCCCCCGGTGGAGCCGTGCCGTCGGGCAGGGTCCCGGACCCGGACGGGGTGGTGCCGGTCCCACCGGGGTCGGTCGAGCCGTTGGTGCCCTTGGGGGTGCCGTCCGGAGCGGTGGTGCCGTTGGTGCCGGGCGCCACCGTGCCGCTGCCGCACGGTGCGTTGGTCGCCTTCTGACAGGCAAGCGGCAACGGCGCGATCTGCGCAAGGTGGTTGGCTGCCAGGTTGCCCTTCACGAACGTCGGGTTGTCACAGGAGGCAAGGTTGGCCGACGGGTTCTTCACGTGGACGCCCGCCACCGCGCCGCCCTGCGCCGTCGGACCGAGCTTCTCGAGCTGGCCGAAGGCTGCCTTGACGAGGTTCAGTGGCAGCGGCGAGTAGCCGTACGGGCCGGCCAGCCGCTGACCGGTGCACAGCGAGTAGCTGAGGAAGTCCGCGAGCGTCTGCCGCTTCGGGACCGTCATCCGTTGGTCGGTCTTGCTCGCCGGGAGGACCATGTAGGAGTACGACGAGAGCGGGTAGGTCCGCGCATCCTTGAACGTGTAGACGCGGTCGAGGTTCTGCGTCAGGTAGCTGTTCGCAGGCACGCCGCTCGGGTTGCACGTGCCGTTCTTGTTGCAGCCGACGATGCTGGCCTGGGTGAGGGCCACCGCGACGTTGTACTGCGTGGGCTGGACGTAGTAGCCCGCCCGGTTCTCGACGTACACGACCGGGTAGTGCGCCTGGAGCGGGTAGGAGTACTCCGTGTATCCGATCTCGCCCTCGCCGCCCGAGCCCTTGATCGTGTTCATCACGCCCGCGTCCTGGGCGACGGCGATCTGGTTGCCCTGCCGAGGGAAGATCGAGGTGAGGCCGGCCTTGCCGCCGTTGAACGGTCGCCAGATCGACGGATACTGCTTGTCCATCCAGAGCGTGAACTGGGCGGTCGCACCCGAGCCGTCCGAGCGGACCACCGGCTTGATCGTCTCCGAGGGCAGCGCGTGACCACCGTTCTCCTTGGTGATCGCGGGGTCGGCCCAGTTCGTGATCTTGTTGGTGAAGATCTTGGAGATGGTCTCGCCCGACAGGCGCAGGTTCGTGACGAGGTGACCGCCCACGGTGAGGTGGTAGGTGAACGCGGTGCCTCCGGCAACCACCGGTGCGTAGGCGTAGGGCCGCGTGCTCGCGTCCGTCTGGCCGGTCGTCGGGTCCACACCCTGGTAGGGGATGTCGGAGTCGCCGAAATCCGTGACCCCGTTCGCGAAGTCCTTGCGGCCCTGCGACGAACCGGACTGGTTGAACGTGATCTGCATGCCGAAGGCCGACTGCACCTGCGCGATCCAGGGCGCGATGATCCCGTAGGCCCAGGTCGAGCCGGACCCCTCGATCTCTGCGTACTCGGGTGCGGCGCCCGCAGGCGCGGAGGCCACCGTGATCATCGTGCCGAACGCGATGACCGCGGCGAGCAGCGCGGCAGGACGGAAGCGGGACTTCACGTGGTCTCCTCGGTGACCTGGGAGGGGGCAGCGGGCGCGGGCGCCGGTGCAGGGCGTACGGCGGTGCTCAGCGAGTTCCAGATGCGCCGCCGTAACGCTGGCTTGGCCGAGGGAGGGCGAGCCAGGAGACGCGCGATCACGAACAGGATCAGCACCAGGATCAGCAGTACCGCGGCCGTCGCGTAACCGCGCACCACCGCCTGTGGCTCCGGGGCGATGACGCTGTTGAAGACCGACAGCGGCAGCGAGCTCATCACCCCCTGCGTCGGGTTCGTGACCATGAACGTCGCGTAGCCGGAGGCGATCAGGACCGGTGAGGTCTCACCGATGCCGCGTGCGACCGCCAGGATCAGAGCCGTGGCCAGGCCGGGGCGCGCCGTCGGAAGCACCACGTGCCAGACCGTTCGCCACCGGCTGGCACCCAGCCCCAGGGACGCCTCTCGAAGGCTTCCCGGTACGACGCGGAGCACGACCTCGGCGGCGCGGGCGATGATCGGGAGCATCATCACGCTGATCGCGAGCGCACCCGCGAGGCCGGACCGCGGCTGGCCCAGGAGGATGATCCACAGCGAGTAGATGAACAGACCCGCCACGATCGACGGGAGGGCCGTCATGGCCTCGACGACGGTGCGGATCACCCGGGCGAAGGGGCCGCCCACCTCGTTGACGTACACAGCGGTCGCGACTCCGAGGGGCAGGGTGATCGCGATCGCGATCCCGAGCTCGATGAGCGTGCCGACGACCGACTGCAACACGCCGCCCTGGTTGTACGGCGCATCGGGCAGCGTGGTGTGCATGGTCTGGGTGAAGAAGTTCCAGTAGTGCAGCGCCGCCCAGCCACGGATGAAGACGAAGCTGAGGATCGTGGCCAGGGTGCAGAAGACGATGACGGCGGCCGTCGAGAAGACCCACTGCGCGACGCGGTCGGCCATCGCGACCGGCGTGTCGATCACCAGCGTCCCGACGGTGAGCAGCATGAGGTTGCAGAGGGCGGCGATCACCACGAACCATCCGATCCCCTGGATCGGCAGCAACCGGTAGACGATCAGCCACGCCATGCCGATGGCGCCGAACCGCGCGCCCCATGTCAGGAAGCGGTAGGGAACCGGCAGGAGGCCGAGTGACGTGCGGGGGACCGGGCGGTCCCACTCGGAGGGCGGAGCCGGGCGGAACGTGCGCGGGCCCTCCTCGTCCGCGGTCTCGGCACGCGCCAGCAGCGCGGTCATGCCGTCTCGTTCCCGGAGCGACTGCGGTTGACGACGATCGCCGCCAGGGTGTTGACGATCAGCGTGATCACGAAGAGCACGAAGCCCGCCGTCAGCAGCGCCTTGAGCTGGATGCCGGTTGCCTCGCCGAACTGCGCCGCGATCGTCGAGGAGACCGTCGCCGTGCCGGTCTCGAGGACGTTGGGCTTGATCGCGAAGACCTGGTTGATGATCAGCAGGACCGCGATCGTCTCGCCGAGCGCGCGCCCGAGGCTGAGCATCGTGCCGCCGATGATGCCGCCCTTGCCGAACGGCAGGACCACCGCGCGGATCATGCCCCACTTGGTCGAACCGAGGGCCAGGGCCGCCTCCTTCTCACCGGGAGGGGTCTGGCTGAAGACCTGCCGCATGATCGCGCAGGCCATCGGCAGCACCATCATGGCGACCGCGATGCCGGCGATGAAGGCGCTCTTCTGGTACGACGACTGTTGCGGCGCCAGGTTCGCGGCGTTCGGGTCGGCGTGCACCGTGAGCAGGACCGGGATCAGGGCGACCGCGCACGCGAGGGAGACGTAGAGCGGGATCCGGGTCCACCGGCTCTGGACCTGGGCCGCCCATCGCAGGACGAGCCAGATGGCGGCGCTGGTGAGCATCACGTCGACGAGGAAGGTCAGCACGTTGCCGTGCGCCGCCCACGGGCCGACGTGGCGGTCGATGAACATCGCGGCCGTGCCGGCATGGGGTTGGACCAGGTCGCGGGCCCAGAGCCCGTAGACGATCGACGGCACCGCGGCCATCAGGTCGATCCCGGTCACCAAGGTCGCCTGGAGCTTCGGCGGCGCGTACTCGCTGATGTAGAGCGCGGTGGCCAGGGCCAGGGGGAAGGCGATCGAGATCGCGATCAGCGCGACCTCGACCGTGCCGACGAGCAGGGAGGCGACGCTGACCTTGTCGGTGTCGAAGTTCCAACCCTCGTGGACGTTGAAGAAGTCGAGGCCGTAGTGCCGCAGCGTGGGGATCGACTGGAGGGCCAGGAACACGCCGATGCCACCGGTGATGACCAGCACGGAGGCGCCGACCGTGCGGAAGGTGTGCACGAAGACGGCGTCGCCGCCGGTCGGCCTCCGGACGATCTTGCGTGGGACCGGCAGCAGGTCCGTCGACCGGTCCTGGACCGGTACCCCGGTCACGGTCGCCTCCTCGGAAAGCGGGCGCGGGCCGCCTGGGCAGGGATCGTGATCAACGTGTCTGGGACTCTCGTCGTCGTACGGCCCCACCGTGGGCCGTGACGAGAGCAGCGTGGGGAGGGCACCCGAACGGGAGTGCCGGGTCAGGTGAACGGCTCGCGAACAGCCGCTCGATGTTGAGCGAATCGCCAGTCCCTACTGAGGATTCTGGTCCTAGAGGGCCAGGGGCAGGTCATATGTCGCGCCTGCTCGACACGCTCACGACGCCTGGCGTTCATGTTGTCGTGCCAGGTTCCACCCCGTGGGCGGCTGGGTGGTGGCGTCGGACCGGGTCTCACGGATCGTGCTGCCCGCTGCCTATCGCGCCGGGAGCCAGGTGTCGCCCGGCGCGCACCGCGTGCCCGAGAAATGGGGCCACGCGGTCGACCGAGGCTCCGAACGGACCCTGTGCGGTCAGCCGGTGCGCGGCCTCTTCCGCTTCGACACGATGCTCTTCGAGCACCTCGGCCACCACCTGCGCTGCCCGGTCTGCGACGACGTCGCCGAGCACCCCCATGCGGGAGCGCTGTCAGGACATCGGCGCCAGTCGCCCGGCCGCCGCGGCAACGCGCTCGTCGGTGGCGGTCAGGGCGACGCGGACGTGACGCTGCCCGGACGGCCCGTAGAAGGTGCCGGGCGCGACGAGGATGCCCAGCCCGGCGAGGTCGGCGACGGTGTCCCAGCAGTCCTGATCGCGCGTGGCCCAGAGGTAGAGGGACCCCTCGGAGTGGTCGATCCGGAAGCCGGCCGCCACGAGGGCAGCGCGTAGCAGGGCCCGCCGCCCGGCGTACCGCTGGCGCTGCTGTACGGCGTGGCCGTCGTCGCCGAGCGCGGCCGCCATCGCCACCTGCTGGGGGCCGGGCTGGATCAGACCGAGGTTCTTTCGGACGGCCAGCAGTTCCGCCACGACCGCTGGGTCACCGGCGACGAAGCCGCACCGGTAGCCGGCGAGGTTGGACCGCTTCGAGAGGGAGTGGACGACGAGCAGGCCGTCGTGGCTGTCGCCGCAGACGTCGGGGTGCAGCACCGAGCGCGGCCGCTCCCCCTCCCACGTGCACTCCAGGTAGCACTCGTCGCTGACCAGCAGCGTGCCCCGCTCGCGGCACCACTGGACGACCTTGCGCAGGTGCTCGACCCCGAGCACCTGCCCGGTGGGGTTGGCCGGGGAGTTCACCCACATCAGGGCCGGGCGCTGCGGACCGAGCTGGGTCAGGGAGTCCGCGGCGAGGAGTCGCGTGCCCGCGAGCCTGGCTCCGACGGCGTACGTCGGGTAGGCCAGCTCGGGCTGCACGACCAGGTCCTCGGGGCCGAGGCCGAGCTGCGTCGGCAGCGAGGCGACCAGCTCCTTGGTGCCGATCACCGGCAGCACGCCGTCGACCCCGAGCCCGGTCACCCCGTGTCGACGGGCCAGCCAGTCGACGGCCGCCTGCCGGGTCTCGACCCGGCCGACCGTGGTCGGGTAGCCAGGCGAGTCGGACGCCGACTCCAGGGCCCGTCGTACGACGTCGGGCGTCGGGTCGACGGGGGTGCCCACCGAGAGGTCGACGATCCCGTCCGGATGGGCGCGCGCCCGAGCGGCGTACGCCGTGAGCTGGTCCCACGGGAAGTCGGGGAGCCGATGCGAGACCGGCTCGGTCATCGCGGAAGCGTCACTCGTCGTGCTCTTGCGGCGGGAGCGCCGCGACCAGTGAGTGGTCGTGGTCGATCTCGCCGAGCTTGGCCGCACCGCCGGGCGACCCGAGGTCGTCGAAGAAGTGGACGTTGGCGTCGTAGTAGCCCTTCCACTCCTCCGGGGTGTCGTCCTCGTAGAAGATCGCCTCGACCGGGCAGACCGGCTCGCACGCCCCACAGTCGACGCACTCGTCGGGGTGGATGTAGAGCATCCGCTTGCCCTCGTAGATGCAGTCGACCGGACACTCGTCGACGCAGGCGCGGTCCTTGAGATCGACGCACGGCTGGGCGATGACGTAGGTCACCTGGTCCTCCTGACGAGCACGGTTGATCGGTTGCTACGCAGCCTAGTATCCCCCCGTGCCCGAGCCCCGAACCGCCCACGGCCTGGGCCCCCATGTCGTGGGCCGTCGGGTCGTCGTACGCCGGGTGGTGCGAGGCGAGAGCGGCCCGTCAGGAGGGCCGGCCATGACCGACGTGCTCGGCGTCTGCACGTCGTGGCGGGACGGCGTGTGCACCGTGCAGCCGGACTCCGGGGCTCCCGTCGAGATCCTGGTCGCCGACATCGTGACCGGCAAGCCGGTGCCGCCGCGCGCCTCGGTCCGGCAGCGGGTGTCGGCCCGCGAGGCCGAGCGCCACTCGCTCCCCCTGTGGCCGCTCGTCGAACGCGTGCCGCTCGGCGAGTGGGAGCTGCGCACCGACCCGGCGCCCGTCGGCCGACTGCTCAAGCGCACGAACTCCTGCCTCGCCCTCGGTGACCCCGGGCTGCCGCTCGCCGAGGCGGCCGGCGCCGTACGGGACTTCTATGCCGCCCGCGGGCGCGAGGCGCTCGTGCAGGTGGAGCCGGGCTCGGCCGAGGAGGAGACCTTGGCCGGGCTCGGCTGGACGCCGGTGCCCGGGGGCGACGCGCACTTCCTGCTCACCTCGCTGGCGCACGCCTCGCGGCTGGCCGGGTCGGACCTCGACGTCGAGGTCGAGGAGGACGGGCCGCGCGTGCGCGTCGTACGACGGGTGGACGGGCAGGAGGTCGGGTCCGGGCGGGCGGGGCTCGACCGCGACTGGCTGGGCGTGCACTCCCTGGTGGTCGAGCCGAGCCACCGCGGTCGAGGTCACGCGACCGCGATGATGGCGGCGCTGCTGGAGTGGGGCGCCGAGCAGGGCGCGACCACGGTCTGGCTGCACGTGGAGACCGACAACGAACCGGCGCTGGCGCTCTACGGTGGGCTCGGCTTCCGGATCCACCACACGAACCGCTACCTGGCGGCGCCCTAGGTCAGACGAGGATCTCGGGACGCGCCTGGATGCGGGCGCGCTCGCGCGCGGTGAGCAGCTCGTCGAGGCGCTGGTGCACCGCGGCGTACTCCTCGTCGTCGCGCGCCGCGTCGATCCGGCCGGCGATCGCTCGCAGGGTCGCCTCGATGGAGGAGACCTCGCCGGGGATCCGGCGGGTGATGAGCAGCTCGAGGGCCTGGTGACGCGTCATGTGGATCCTTCCTGAGGGTCCACTACCCACCTTTTACCTTGTTCAATCCTTGCGCCACTGCCGGACGCGATCCGTCCGGAAACCTCGGTAGGTTGCCGGGCATGGCTATCGCACGCTTCCCGGGCCTCGTGCTCGACTGCCCCGACCCGACCGCCCTCGCCACCTTCTACGGCACGATGCTCGACTGGAAGGTGGAGGCCTCACCCGACTGGGCCGACGTCCGCGCCGACTACGGCCACTGCCTGTCGTTCCAGCGCGTGGATTCCTACACCCCGCCGGACTGGCCTGGTCAGGACGTGCCCCAGCAGATGCATCTCGACGTCATCGTCGACGACCTCGACGCGGGCGAGCAGGCTGTCATCGCCCTCGGGGCGACCAAGCACGACCACCAGCCCGGCACGAAGTTCCGCGTGTTCCTCGACCCCGCCGGGCACCCGTTCTGCCTCTGCCTGGACTGAGTCAGCGTCAGCCCCTACGAGTCAGCTGCTCGTCCCAGGCCCCGAGCCACGAGACCAGGTCGGTGCGTTGCTGCGCGCCGTTGTCGGCGTAGCCACAGGCGCTCGCGGTCACCTCGATCGGCAGGATGCGGCCGTCGTCGTACCGGAAGACGATCCGGCGGGCGATGGCCCTCTTGTGCCGTGCAGCTCTCGTCGCCGCCGTAGCGAGGCGCGTCGTTGAGCGCCGTCACGAGGGCCGCCAGCGAACGGCCGCGGAGCTCGACCGGGGGCTCCCTGAGGACTGCCCAGCCACGCCCCGCAGGCCACGGCGACCTGCGGGTGGGCCGGCACGAGGTCGCGGGCCTCCACATGGGCCGTGCCTCCTCGAGCGCAGACTCCTCGGTTCGGTCGCAGACCTCAGGGGATCGGCTCGCCTCCGCGTGGGGGCGAGACGTCGTGGGTGTGGCCGTGAGGGGTGGTCCAGTGGTACGTGCCATCGGTGCGGCGGTGGTAGGTCCAGGTGGTGTGGGTCTTGAGGCGGTGGTGTCGCCGGCACAGGGGGCGAGGCTGCTGACACGTGAGTTTCTTGGGCCAGAGCGCCTCCACAGCGCGGGTGGTGCACGAGCCACCGATGAGTGGCCAGTCGGCTTCGACGGAGCAAAGCACGCCGTGGATCGGAGCGTCGTCACCGACGTGATCGCGGACAACCTCGACCTGATTTAGGACGCCGTCGACACCTCGTGTCCAATCCCGCGACCCGACGAACACTCTTTCCACGCGGGGACGCAGCAGCACTAGTAGCCGCCAGTTGGCCCTTCGGGGCCAAGTTGGTCGGCGTGCCCACCGCCGGCCAGTACCGCGAATCCGGACACGTCGTGAACTGGACGAGTGAACGGCGGAGCAGGAGTCATCAGCTGTCGTCTTCTCCGTACTGAGCGGCCTTGCGACGCTCTATTTGCCAATGGACCTCATGGGTCTCAGGGTGGCGCCACTCCCGGAGCCGGTACTCGAAGCCTGGCAGCAGGACGATCGGGATCGGTTCGGGCGACGCCGGCGCTACCTCCCCGACGACCATTCTGGCGTCCGTCGGGATGAACGGTGACTGCGCCGGCACCGGCGCGGTGAGTAGCTCTACAGGGTCTCTATACGGCCTGGCCATGCTTCGCAGGATATCACAGGGCACCTATAGGTGACTCAGAACACAGTCACAGCGATTTCATACTCAATGCGATAGATGCTCCATACTGAAGCCTAAGAGCCCACAGCACCGGCTACCGCCCTCATCCAGGAGAAACAAACGTCATGACCGACACCACCCCCAACTACACCCCCGGCGACGTCGCCAACAACCACATCCTCGGCGAGGACGGCACCTGGCACGCGTTGCCGCCGACTGGTCCGGCGCCGGAGCAGCCCAAGAAGAAGGGCAAGTTCTGGAAGATCGCCGGCGTCGCGACCGTCGCGATCATCGGGATCAGCGCCCTCGCAAACGCCGGTGGTGGCGATGACAAGGCCGACGCCGACCAGCCCTCGCACGACCGAGCGCCTGCTGCTTCGCACCAGCAAAGGAAGGCGAAGGCTGACAAGCCCTCCACGGCCCCCGCCGAGCAGCCCACAGCCGACTACGACGTGGCCGTCAACGCGGGCAAGCTGATCAAGGACTTCGAAGACAACGAACTCGCAGCCGACCAGACCTACAAGGACAAGACCCTTAAGGTGACCGGCGTTGTCGACAAGATCGACACCGAAATCTTCGACGACAACAACTACGTCCTGGACCTGACCAACGGCTCCCAGTACGCGTTCCTCTCAGTCAGCGTTCACGACATGTCGCAAGACGAGCTCTCCACGATCAAGAAGGGCCAGACGGTCACCGTGATCGCCGACTTCGACGACGGCGGCGACCTCGGAGTCGACCTGAAGCACGGCCACCTGGCCTGATCCAGCCTGAGAACTGACCGAGCTAGACCCCAAGCCCGTCCAGTCCAAAGCGTCCAACCCGTCACAAGTGGGACGGCCCGGCGGCCCCGAAGCGTCTGCTGTCCGTCTCCTATGCGTGTGAGACACCTGCGGGTACTGCGCGTCGTCCTGACCTGTAGTTCGTCGAAGGCCCTCAGGCAGCCCGGTGCCCCCATGGGGAGGCACCGGGCACAACATCGCTCCTGGGTCCGTGGCTCCGGGCGCAGGTAAGGAAACCAAGGGCACGGGTGTTACCGACCGGTTGAGGAAGGCGCCCCGCGCCCGTCTCGAAACCCGGTGACCTGCGCAGGGGGTGCCTGGTCGCCGTCAGGTCCAGGGTGGTGCGGTGGCGGCCGCCGTGCCGGGGGTGGCGGCGAAGCCGTTCTCGAGGGCCCAGCGGACGGCCTGCGAGCGGCGTTCGACGCCGATCTTCCGGTAGGCCTTGCGGATGTAGGACTTCACCGAGTTGATGGTCAGGTAGCTGCGGTCGGCGATCTCCTGGTTGCTCATCCCGGCCGCGATCATGCTCAGGATCTCGGCCTCCCGCGCGCTCAGGTCAGCGCCGACCCGACCCGGCCAGTCGCCGCCGACGAGGGCCTGCGCCGGCACCACCTCGGGGCTGACCACGACCTCGCCACGGGCCACAGCCTGCACGGCGTCCGCGATCTGAGGTCCGCTCAGAGCCTTCGACAGGTAGCCGGCCGCGCCGCGGCCGAGCGCCTCCTGCGCCACGTCGCGCCTGAGCTTCCAGGAGTAGACGACCACCGGCACTCCACTCCTGGTGACCAGGTCCGCCAGACGATCCATCGAGCTGTTCGCGGGCCCGAACGTGTCGTAGAGGACGACGTCGACTTCGGCCACGGAGTCGGCCGACGTGTCGAGTGTTGTCACCTGGATCCGGTAACGGTCGGCGGACAGCATCGCTGCGACGCCCGCGACGACGAGCTCGTAGTCGTTGACGATGGCCAGGCGGATCACGGCGATCGCCGGGGCGCGGCAGTCACAACCTCGACTGTCCTCGGGTCAAGGCTTCCTGACCAGGGGCTTCTGGCCCCCCTCCGGAAGTGTTCCCTCGTGATTCGTACGGCGCGGCGCCGCGCCGTACCCTGGAACCCGGCGACCGCGGGGCCTGACGAACCCCCTCCGACCCGGGAGAGCAGCGGGAGCCCGTGCGTACGACGTGACAGCGAGAGGCCGACCAGCAGCAGACCAGGGTCGGCGAAGGTGTGGTGGCACCGCGACCTTGCCCCCGCCCACACCTCCAGGGCCTCGTTGCAACTGGAGGTGTCATGAGACGCACACTCACATCCGAGCTCCCCGCGGCCACGCCGGGCGACCTGGTCCGGCTCGACGGCTGGGTGCACCGTCGGCGCGAGCTGGCGAAGATCACGTTCCTGGTGGTCCGCGACCGCACCGGGCTGGCCCAGGTGGTGCTGCCCGCGGGCACGCCGGTGCCGCCGGAGGAGACACCGCTGACGGTGACGGGCACGGCCACGGCCAACGAGCAGGCGCCCGGCGGCGTCGAGGTGACCGACGCGACGGTGACCGCGCTCGGCGAGCCCGCCGACACCCCGGCGGTCGAGCTCTGGCGCCCGACTCTCACCACCGGACTCCCGACGCTGCTCGACCACGCCGCGACCACCTGGCGGCACCCTGCCCAGCGGGCGAAGTGGGAGCTGGCCGCAGCCAGCCTGCGCGGCTTCCGCCACACGCTCGACGCCGAGGGCTTCACCGAGGTCCACTCCCCCAAGCTCGTGGAGTCGGCCACCGAGAGCGGCGCCAACGTCTTCACGGTCGACTACTTCGGCCGCCCGGCGTACCTCGCCCAGAGTCCGCAGTTCTACAAGCAGCAGCTGGTCGGGGTCTTCGAGCGCGTCTACGAGATCGGCCCGGTGTTCCGCGCCGAGCCGCACGACACCGTGCGCCACCTCGCGGAGTACGTCTCGCTCGACGTGGAGCTCGGCTTCATCGAGGACCACCGTGAGGTGATCGCCTGCCTGCGCGACGTGGTCGCCGGGATGGTCGACGGGATCCGCGAGCACGCCGCGCCCGCCGTCGAGCGGCTCGGGCTCGAGCTGCCGGAGGTGCCTGCCGAGCTCCCGACGATCCACTTCCGCGAGGCGCTCGAGATCGCCGGGGCGCCGGCCGACGAGCCCGATCTCAACCCCGCCCACGAGCGCGCGCTGGGCGAGTGGGCCAAGGCAGAGCACGGCTCCGACTTCGTGATCGTCGAGGGCTACCCCACCGCGAGCCGCGCGTTCTACAGCCACCCCGACCCGGAGGACCCGCACTGGAGCAGGGCGTTCGACCTGATCTTCCGCGGCATCGAGCTGGTCAGCGGGGCGCAGCGGCTGCACCGGTACGCCGACTACGTCGCCACGCTCGAGCAGCGCGGCTACCCCTACGAGCCCTACGCGTCGTACGTCGAGGCGTTCCGGCGCGGCATCCCGCCGCACGGAGGTTTCGCGATCGGGCTCGAGCGCTGGGTCGGCCGTCTGGTCGAGGCACCGAACATCCGCGAGGTCACGCTCTTCCCGCGCGACCTGCACCGGCTCGCGCCCTAAACCGGGAACCGCCGGGGTGGTGCGCGGCGGCGTCGGCGTCGCAGGATGGGCCGATGGCCTCCTACGACGTGAACCCCGACGCCGTCGCGCACTGCCGGGAGCTGATCGAGAAGAAGCAGTACGTGCTCGACAGCGACTGGGGCAACGTGCAGCCCGGCGCCGATGCGCAGAACGCCTTCCTCGAGCGGCACTCGTGGCAGGACTACGCCGCCTGGCACCTCGGGCTGACCGAGGGCGCCACCGACGAGACGAAGGCGCGCTACGCCTTCGTCTACGGCGACCTCCGGCGGGTCCACCGCACCGCCCTCATCGCCTGTGTCTACCGCGCGTCGGAGTGGCGGCACAAGGAAGTCGAGCTGGCCGCGCACGACCTGCTGCAGCTGCTCGACAAGACGTCGGGCTGACGAGAAGGCCTCAGCGACGGCACACCACGGTCGGCACCGGCTCGTAGTGCACGGGGTACGACGTGCTCGGGCCGGCGGCGCCCGACCCGACGCGCGCGAGGGCTCGGGTGACGGTGACGTCGAAGCCGGGGTGACCGGCGCGTGCGTGGCAACCCTTGCCGTGGTGGACGACGCGGGCGGGCGGCACGACGTCGGCCGGGGTGTCGTGGCTCGAGGTGGCCGTCCAGCGTGGCGTCGACCAGAGGCTGACGGTGAGGGCGTGTCGTGTCGTGGTCGCCGACACCAGCACGCCGTACGACGTGGAGTCGACGAAGGCGAGGTCCTGACCGTCACCCAGGGTCGCGTCACGCCCCATCGGGTACGTGCCGGTGTACGCCGGCAGGGTGGCGTGGGCGCTGATCTCGAGCCCGGCGAGCCAGGCGGCGTTGAAGGTCGCCGTCGCCAGCTGGGTCGCGGCCGGATCACCGGGCACGCCGCGGCCGAGCCGGTCGCGGAGCGACAGGGTGTCGCCCGGCTTCAGCACGGTGCCGTCCAGCCGCGCCGCAGCAGCCGCCAGCCCACCCGCACGGGGGTCCGCCTGCACGCGCACGGTGGCAGTCGAGATCCGGTCGGTGATGCCGAGGGCCCGCGCGTCGGCATCGGTGAACGAGGCGGCCCGGCGGGTCGCCTCCACCCGCGCCGTCCGGTCGGGTGCGCCGATCGCGTCGACCAGAGCGGCCGCGAGGGCGTCCGGTGCGAAGACCATGCCGGCCTTCGCGCTCACCACCTGGGGCCGGCCGTCGACGAGCGCGACCGTGGCGTCGCGAGGGGCGTCGGCGGGCGCGGCACCCAGCCGGTGGGTGACCACTGAGGCCAGCGCGTCGGCCTGCACGGTGGGCCGCAGCCTGTGGCCGACCTTCTCGGCGCCGAGCAGCCAGCCGTACGACGCGGGCGGGAGCCGCACGGCGTCCTGCCCCAGGCGCAGGGTGACGGCCGACGCCATCGCCGGGTTGGCAAAGTGCGCGACGAAGCGGCGCACGGCCTCGGCGTCGATGGTCGGTGCGGTCGTCACCAGGGGCAGCTGCACGCGCGGGTCGTCGCTGAGGTAGGCGTCCTGGAAGGCTGCGACGGCTCCGTCGAGATCGACCGCGAGCCCGTCCTGGGGAGGGTTCACCACGAACCCGTCGCGATGGAAGGTCACCGTGCCGTCCACCGGCGTACTGCCGTCGGACCCGTCGAGACCGTCGATCAGCGCGGCCAGACGGGCGCGATCGAGCACCATGACCGGGTCGAGGTGGGCACCTCCGGTGTAGTAGGTCCACAGCCGGGCAGGCCGCCAGCTCCGCGCCGCCCCGGCCACCTGCACCGAGGCGGTGTAGTCGACGTCGAGGCCCACCCGACGGGGCGAGACCTGCATCGTCCGACCGTTGACCACGACGGTGAACGGCGTCCGCGCGCGACCACCGAGCTCGTCGCGCAGCACGGATGCCGCCGACGCCGGTGAGTGGCCTCCGATCTCGACGCCGGCCACGCTGGTGCCGACCGGCACCTTGTCGCTGGCCGCCAGGTAGGCCGCGACGTAGCAGCCACCCGCGAGCAGAGCGAGACCGAGGATGAGCAGCAGGACCACCCGACCGCCCTCGCTCTCCGGGCCTGGTCGGTCGCCTCGCCGGGTCGAGCGCGTCACGGCCGCATGCTAGGACCGATCGCCCCGCGCGGTGGCGGAACGCGCCGACCGGGTCCCCGGGTCAGAGACCGGCGAAGAGGTCCGACTCGAGACCCTCGGGTCCGTCGGCCGAGACGCGGCCCTGGGCGATGCGGTAGAACTCCGTGCCCCACGCCCGGTTCACCACGTTGTTGGACAACGCGAAGAACGGGCCGTCCACCGACACCTGGGTGCGGTGCGCGCGGAGGGCGTCGAGCTTCTGCTCGACGTAGGCGTCGGCGTCGACCGCGGCGACGATGTCGGCGTCGGGCGTCGTCATCGGCAGCGGCCCGTCCGGGTCCAGCCCACCGAACGACGTGGTGTCACCGGCCTCGCGCAGCGCCCTGATCCGCTCGCGCATGCGGCTCTCCGGCATCGCGGTCCAGTAGATCTTGGCGATCTCCCAGGGCTCGCCCAGGTCGTGCCGGTACGACGGCACCGCGGCGAGCTGCGCGCCGTACATCGCGACGCGGTGGGCCTGGATGTGGTCGGGGTGTCCGTACATGCCGAACTGGTCGTAGGTGACGAGCACCTGCGGCCGCAGGTCACGGATCACCTCCACCAGGAGGTCGGCGGCCTCGGTGAGGTCGGCGTTCCAGAAGGCGTTCTCCGGTACGTCGCTGCTGGGCACCGCATGGCCGTCGGCGTGCCACTCCATCCCGGAGTCACGGAAGCGGCCGAAGCCGCCGAGGAAGCGGTGGTCGGTGACCCCGAGGATCCGCATCGCCTCGTCGAGCTCGCCGCGCCGGTGCTCGGCCAACCGGTCGTCGCGGTCGGCGGCGAGGTGCTCGAGCTCGGGGACCAGGATCTCGCCCATCTCACCGCCGGTGCAGGTGATCAGCGTGACGCCGCGTCCTTCGGCGGCGTACTTGGCCATGGTCGCGCCGGTGCCGATGGTCTCGTCGTCGGGATGGGCGTGGACGAGGAGCAGCCGCTGGTCAGGTGAGTCGCTCATGCCTCCGACCCTAGGAGCAGGCTCCGCGCGCCCGGCAGGAAGGGTCGGTCGGGCTCCAGCCAGTCGACCTCGTCGAGGCGGTCCGCCGGCAGCCAGCGCAGCTCGTCGTGGACGTCGCCGGGCGCCGGCTCGCCGTCGACGAGGTGGCACCGCGCGACCCGGAGCACGTGAGCGGAAGCGATCGGCTGCTCCCCCTCCAGCCAGCCGTCGACGACGACCCGGCAGCCGAGCTCCTCGCGGATCTCACGGACGACGGCGTCCTCAGGCGACTCCCCCGGCTCCACCTTGCCACCGGGCAGCTCCCACCGACCGGCTGCCGCCGCGGGCGTCGTACGACGGGCTGCGAGGAGGCTGCCTTGGCGCACGATCGCCGCGCCGACGACCAGCGCCCGGTCGTCGCTCACGGTGCGAGCGTGGCCGCCGCCGCGGGGGCGTGCGGCGCCTTCACCGTCGGCACCGGCACGGGCAGGTCGCCGCGGTCGAGCCGCGGGATCCCGATCCGGCGCACGTAGAGGGCGAGCCAGGCCGAGGCGAGGCTCTGGGCGGCGTACTCCTCGCGTCCGGGGTAGGTGTCCTGCGTGGCCGCGACCGCGGGGTCGACCGAGTAGGTGCGGCCGTCGTTCGCGCCGCTCGACGCGACGAGCGCGAGCTGGCCGTGCACGTGCTGGGTCAGCGCCTGGCCGGCCGGCCAGCCGGTGGCGCCGAGGTACGCGCCGTACACGAGCGCGTGGGCGTCGAGGCTCACGAAGTGGGCGCGGCGCACCACGCCCCAGTCGTCACCCTGCGGGTAGTAGACGGTGTTGGTGCCGCCCACGTACGTCGTACCGCCCGGCGCGAGGAACGTGCCTCCGGCCGGGCTGGTGGCTCCGGGCTCGAAGGTGCGCGTGCTCAGGGCCGAGTAGACCAGGCCCCCGTCGTGGAACAACGCCTCCGGAGCCGGCTTGCGCGCCAGCCGGTCGAAGTCGGCGGCGAGCCAGAGGAGCTGCACGTTGGCGGCGTAGTCGGGGTGGATCCGCTGGTGGTTCTCCACGGTGCCGTCGGCGTAGGCGTTGTAGCCCTGCACGCGGCTGGACAGCGGCTCGCCGTTGACCACCGTCGACGACGTCACGTCGGACGGCACGGAGTACGCCGCCACCGCGAGCTCGGCCGCCTGCGCCCGCCACATCGCGGCGTCCGGGGCAGCCGGCATCATCGCCGCTGCGAGTGACAGCAACCCCGCGTTCCAGGCGCACTCCTCGGCCTTGGTGTCGCCCGGCGTGACGACGGTCCCGTCGGCGAGCGCCCAGTAGGGAACGGCGAGACGGGCCTGACGATCGGCCTCGGCCACCATCATCGCGACCACGTCCGACCGGGTCTGGGCGGAGAGCCGGTCCCAGACCAGCCAGGCCGCGGCGCCGGTGAGCATCGCCCAGTGGGCCGTCTCCCAACCCTGCCCCCAGCCGTCGGGGCTCACGGCCTCGTGCTGGCAGGTGATCGACCGCACGAGCTGGTCGACGTACGCCGTGGCCTGAGCGGTGGTCCGACCCACGACGGCCGGGTCGGCGGCACCGGTGCGGAGGCCGACGGCCACGGTCAGCGCGGACATCGCCGGCAGCCGGATCGCCAGCTCGTCGGTCTTGCCGCCCAGCAGGCCGAGATAGGGGCGCGCCGCCGTGGGGCGCCACAGCGCGTCGTACTGCGCGCCGAGGAGGTAGCGCTCGGCGGACTCCAGCGAAGCCCGCACCTGGCGGGTGGTGCGGTCGGGCAGCCGCTTGACGCTGCGGTCGAGGGCCGGGCTGGGCACCACCCAGCTCGCGTTGCCGCGCACGGCGGTGGGCCGTCGCGTCGGGCAGGTGGTGGTGCGGGGTACGACGGGCACCGACCACGAGACGGGTGTGCCGCCGGTGACGCGGCCCAGCGTCGTGACCACGTCGGCGCGGGGGCGGAGCGGGCTGTTGCTGAGGTACCACGTGTGACCGCGAACCACCCCGATGCCATCACTGCCGCGGCCGCTCCAGTCACCCGTCACCGGCAGGTCACCGGGGCGTCCGAACGAGAGCGAGGTCGCGGACCCGAGGTCGTCGACGGAGCGGGCGAGCAGCCAGGTGCGGCCGTTGACCATGCCGAGCCCGCTGACGCCGTCGCCGTCCCAGTCGCCGGTCACGGGGACGTCTGCCGGGCTCCCGAACGTGACGTCGCGCCACACCACCGGGGCGGAGTCGTCGGTCGTCGTGGGCACCGGCCCGAGGGTGAGCAGCCACTCGTCGCCCCGGACGACCCCGAGGTCGGTGATGCCGTCGCCGTTCCAGTCGCCGGTGACCGGCCGGTCACCGGCCTGGCCGAAGGCGACGGTCCGCGGCGCGCCGCTGGGCCGGACCACGTGCCCGGACAGCCGCCAGACACCGCCGACGAAGATGGCGGGCGTCTCGGCGCCGTCGCCGTCCCAGTCGCCCATCAGCCTTGTGCCTCCGGCGGGTAGCGCGGGGAGGCGGTAGCTCACCGGTCCGCCGTGGGGCACCAGCGCGGTGAGTCGGCTCCTGCCGAGGTAGGCCGGGACGCTCTGCAGGCGCGTCACCGAGGTACGACGTGGGTCGGCAGCAGCACCGGCGGCGCCGGGTGTGGCCGACGAGGCGACGGCGGGCAGGGAGACCAGCACGAGCGCGCCCGCGACGACGTACCCCGCGCAGCGTGACCCCCGTCGCGCCATGGATTCCTGCCTGTTCTCGTGGTCCCCCAACAGGACCCCACGAGCCTAACGGCTGGCACCGGCGACTTCCGAGGTTTCCGATCCGCGTGGGAGGGAGTGCCGACGGCGGCGCGCTACGGCACGATGAGGGCGTGACGAACCGGCAGCCGCGATGGGTCTACGACGAGGGCGAGGAGCCGGACCCGCGTTTCACCCTCGCCAACGAGCGAACCTTCCTGGCGTGGGTGCGCACCTCGCTCGCCATGCTCGCGGGCGGCGTCGCGCTGCACGCGCTGACCATCGACGGGCCGCACGGCCTCCGCACGATCCTCGCCGTCGGGCTGATCGCGCTCGGTGCCGTGGTCGGGCTCGGCTCGTTCGTGCGCTGGGCGCGTGTCGAGCGCGCGATGCGGCGGCACGAGCCGTTGCCGCCGTTCGGGCTCGGCGTGGTGATGACCGTCGCCCTCGTGGTGGTGGCGATCATGCTCATCTTCATCCTGGTCTAGCGATCGCGATCGACCCAGAGCGCCTTGTACGACAGGGCGGGGTGGACGTGCGGCCGGGTCGCCCGACCGCTGATCCGCTGGCCCCACGACTCGACCGCGGCAGCGAGGTCGTCGCTGCCGGTCTCCTCGTTGTACTTGCCGACGATCAGCCGACCGCCCGGCTCGAGGAAGGTGAGCAGGTGCTCGACGAAGGCGGGTCGCCGCCGCCCGGGCACGTACTCCAGCCCGGCGCGGACGTAGGTGAAGCGTCGTGGGGGCTGCCAGGTCGCGGCGTTCCCGTGCCAGATCCGGTCCGCCCACTGCGGACAGCGGTCGCGGGCCAGGTGGGCCAGGCGAGCCGAGATGTCCACGCCGTAGGGCTCGACGCGATGGCCGTCCTCGGCAGCCCAGGTCGTGACCGACTCCATGAGCAGGCCGTTGGCGCAGCCGATGTCGAGGAAGGTGCCGTCACGGTCGACGGCCTCCATCACCAGTCGCCGGGAGCACTCCCACGCGGCCGCGTCACCGCTGTGGCCGGACTGGCTCTGCGGCGTCGTCGCCGCGAGGTAGGCGCGCTCGATGATCGCGAGGACGGCGGCATGCCAGCCGGCTTCGTCGATCTCGCCGCGCTCGAGGGCGCGGTCGATCTCGGTGACCTCGCGCCAACCGCGTTCCTTGGCACTCTCGAGCTCGGGGTCGGACGGGGGACTCACGTCCCCCATCCTGCCGTGGGTCGGCTCAGGCGGCGCGGAGGTGGGTGAGGCGGCGGATCAGGGCGCGCAGACCGGAGTCGGCGTGCCGCGGCCGGCGCAGGGGCAGCATGTCGGTGCGGCCCTCGTACAGCGCGATCATCAGGATCGCCTCGTCGTCGTACTGGGCGGCGAGCCGGTCGGCGCGGTCGAGGTCGTTGTCGCCGATGGCCATGTTGACGGACTCGACGTAGCGGTCGTGCAGGACGTTGAGATCGTCGATCAGGCGGGACATGGTGGTTCCTTCGATAGTTGTCTTTTCCCTCGTCTCCAGTGTTCTCCCTTTCCTTGGATCGATCCAATTGCCGCGCCTGTGATGTCGCTCTCCTCCCCTCGGCCGGGTCAGCCGGTGACCGGGCCGTCCCAGCCCCACCGGGGCAGGGCGAGGTCGTCCGGGACGTCGTCCGCGGAGTCGGGATGGGCGTCCATGAGCGCGGTCCCCCACCGGAACCACGCCGTCAGCGTCGCCCGGAGCTCCGCGTCCTCGGGCAGCCCCGCGTCGTCCAGGGCGTCGACGAAGCACTGCACCGCACGCTCGTCCATCTCGTGGTGCACGCCGTTCCCGGAGTGCAGCCGTACGACGTGGCTCTGGTCGCCCATGGTCGCGGAGAACGCCGGCGGGCCACCGAGCTGTTCGGCCCAGTAGGCCGCCAGCCGCTCCGTGTGGTCGTCGCGGTAGCCGTGCTCGAACGCGTGGGACACCACGGGATCCGCCAGCACCCGCTCGTGCCACGCGTGCGCCAGCGAGAGCACGCCGTCCGCCCCGCCGATCGCGTCGTACACGGACTCGCGCATGACGTCACTGTGGCACGACCGGCCCAGGGTGGGTACGGGACCCACATGAGCCAGACACCCGCACCCGAGCACGAGCTCCCCGAGGGAGTGGACGGCGCCACCGTCGACGCCGTCGGCAAGCTGACCAAGGCGCTGGAGACCACCGAGCGCGCCCGCGGCCACCTCTACGCCTTCCACCAGCTCGCCGGCGAGAGCGACCGGCGGGTCGAGGAGGCGATGCACATGCTGCGCGACGCCGGACACACCGCGTGGGCCGACCGGCTCGAGAAGGAGCTGTTCGGGCGCAACGTGCTCGACGGGCGGTGGACGTTCCAGATCGTCGAGGAGTACGACGACGGCTACTGGACGTTCTTCCGCGAGCTCGAGGCGGCCGTCCGCGACGACCTCACCGCCGGGCGGCGACACCTGCGCGAGGCCGGGATGAAGGAGGACCACCGCACCCACGGGCTGCCGGGCCACTCGGCGCGGCCCTGACGGTCGGCTGCGGACTTCATCGGCTGTTCACCGATCCCTTGCTCGCGCGTGGCCCGGCACGGCTTGGCTGGCGATGACGGCGCTGTGCCTTTGAGGCCGCGGACCGTCACCCCGCCCACCACCGAGGAGAACTCGTGAGCCACGGACCCGATGACGGCCACAGCCACAGCCACAGCCACCACCACGACCACTCGACGTCCGGCGGCTCCGACCCGGCCTTCGACCTGTCGGTGCCCGACTCGGAGCTGGCACCGGGCCAGCTCCGCCGTCGCGGTTTCCTGCGCGGAGCAGGTCTCCTCGGTGCCGGCATCGCGACCGCCTCGGTGTTGCCCGCGACCCCGGCCTTCGCCGACCAGGCGGTGCACGGCCACCACCCCAGCCGCCGCAGCCCCCGCTCGGGGTACCGCTGGCTCGCCGGCGACCACCACATCCACACCCAGAGCAGCAGCGATGCGATGTACCGCGTCGCCGACCAGGTCAAGCACGGCTCGGCGTACGGCCTGGACTGGATGGTGATCACCGACCACGGCAGCGTGGCCCACGCCAAGATCGGCGTGGACAAGGTCAACCCCGACATCGTCGCCGCCCGTGAGCTCTACGACGACGAGACGCTGGTCTTCCAGGGCCTCGAGTGGAACATCCCCTCCGCGGAGCACGGCACGGTGTTCGTGCACCCCGGCCGCAACGAGGTCGCCGTGCTCAAGGAGTTCGAGAACGCCTTCGACGGGGTCGTCAACGGCACGACGTCCAGCAGCGCCGCCCACGAGCAGGCCGCCCTCGAGGGCTTGGACTTCCTCGCGGCGAGCGTCACCAAGGGCAGGGTCAAGGACGCGATGTTCTTCGCCAACCACCCGGCACGCAAGGGCCTCGACTCGCCGCACGAGATCCGCGGGTGGCGCGAGCGTCAGCCCGGGATCGCGCTCGGCATGGAGGGCGCACCCGGTCACCAGGCGGCCGGCATCCCCACGCCGTTCGGCGTCGGCTCGGGCCGCGGGTTCTACGACAACTCACCCACCGCCGACAGCTTCGCGACGTACCCGCCCGAGAGCTACGTGACGTGGGGCGGCTACGACTGGATGACCTCGACGGTCGGCGGGCTCTGGGACAGCCTCCTGGCGGAGGGCCGGCCGTGGTGGATCACCGCCAACTCCGACTCGCACACCGTCTACCTCGACGACTCCGTGCGACCGCCAGGTCAGGACACCCAGGCGTTCTTCGACGCCAACGGCCGCTACGGCGACCCGATCCACGGCCACACGGGCGGCAGCACCACCAACGGCGACTTCTGGCCGGGCTACTACAGCCGGACGCACGTCGGCGCGACGGACTTCTCCTACGCCGCGGTGATGAACGGCCTGCGCGCCGGGCGGGTGTGGGTCGACCACGGTTCGCTGCTGTCGTCGCTCGACGTGCGGGTGCGCAAGGCGGGCTCGCGCGACCCGGGCTACGCCCTGGGCAGCGTCGTCCAGAGCCGTCGTGGTGACCGGCTGGAGCTGGTGATCGAGATCGAGACGGCCGCGACTCCGAACTGGGCCCAGTTCATCCCGATGCTGGCCAAGGTCGACGTGATCCGCGGCGCGGTGACCGGCGCCTCGGCCGACCGCGACTCCTTCCACACTCCGGACACGAAGGTCGTCAAGACCTTCGACGTCAGCGGCAGCGACGGGATGATCCGGCTCAGCTACGACCTGGGCTCGTCACGCGACCCGTTCTACGTGCGGCTCCGCGGGAGCGACGGCAAGCGCACCCAGATCGGCATCAACGGCGCCTCCGTCGACGCCCAGGGGCCGGCCGCCGACGTGCTCGGCCAGGCGGACCCGTGGGACGACCTGTGGTTCTACACCAACCCCATCTGGGTGCTGCCCCGATGACGACCGCCTCCACGGTCGTGGGTGGATGGGCGTCCACCCGCGACGCGGAACACGACTACCGGGAGCTCGGCGGGGACGCCGCCGAGCCCCCGGCCTACGTCGGGACCACGTTCGGGCCCGTGCACCGCGTGGTGGTGCACGAGGCCGATGACGTGGCCCACCTGCCGGACCGCACCCGGCTGTTCGTGTTCCCTGGCCACCACCGCTTGATCGGCACCGTCACCGTCCGCGAGATCCTCGTCGGTACGGCGATCGACCAGGTGCGAGGACTGGCCGGCACGTTCCCGTCGTTGGAGGACCTGGTCGACACCCAGGAGTTCGTCCGGCCGGTCGTGGAGCACGGCCGGCTGGTGCTCGTCGTACGCCCCGGTCATCGGGCCGGGCTGGTGCCGTTCGAGCAACCGAACCCGACTCCCTGCTGCGCCGACCACACCTGAGAGCAGTCGGGGCCGAGCTCGGTGGCTCATGCCCCGGCCACGGGACAGCGCGCGCTCGGGGCCGTTCCGCATCCAAGGTCTCCACAAGGTTTCTCCAAGGTCGTTCTGGAAGGGTCGCGAACGGCAAGGCACCCCTCCGCTGCTCGCCGCATGGCGGCGAGGCTGGGAGCCACGGATGCCGTAGCAGTGGTCGACGTGCCTCCCCAGGAGGTCGACATGCCCACACGACGAACTGTGCTCCAGATGAGCGCGCTGGCCACTGTGGGTGTAGCCGGAGCCGAGCTGGAACCCGCACGTGGCGCCGGCGCGCCGGTGCGCTTGTTGCCTGCGCGCAACACGCCGGTGCCGTTCACGGGCGTGTTCATGCGCCCTCCCGAGCTCTTGCCGTTCGAGACCGGTTTCGACGACGGGGATCCGGCCCGGCCCTTCGCCCGCTTCGCGCTCGACGCCGAGCTCGGCCAGGCGCACCTCCTTCCGGGGCTGACGACCACGGTCGCCGGCTACAACGGGATCTTCCCGGGTCCGACCATCCGAGCCACACGAGGGGCTCGCGTCGAGGTGCGGATCCGCAACCGGTTCCCGGCAGGGGGGCTGATCCTCCCCCAGGCCATCGACGTCTCCACCCACCTCCACGGCTCGGAGTCCTTGCCGCAGTACGACGGCTACGCCAACGACATCACCCGGCCGGGGTCGGTCAAGGACTACCACTACCCGAACACCCAACGCGCACGCACGCTCTGGTACCACGACCACCGGCACCTCGTCACCGCGCAGAACGTGTACTCGGGACTGGCCGCCTTCTACCCGCTCTCGGATCCGTTCGAGCGCGCCCAGCTTCCCCAAGGCGAGTACGACGTGCCGCTGATGATGTCGGACGCCATCTTCAACGCGGACGGCTCCCTCCACTTCGACGACAACGGCACCAAGGGCCTCTGGGGCAACATCATCCTGGTCAACGGGGTGCCGTGGCCGACCATGAGGGTCAAGCCCCGGATCTATCGGTTCCGGGTCCTCGACGCCTCGATCTCTCGGTCCTACCGCCCCACCCTCTCCAACGGCGACCCGGTCTACGTCGTCGGCACCGACGCCGGCATGACGCCAGTCGTACAGCCCGTGGCGTCGTGGCGTCACGGCACGGCCGAACGTTACGAGATCCTCATCGACTTCCGTCACCTCAAGGTCGGGCAGACCGTCGACCTGCGCAACCTGAGCAACAAGAACAACATCGACTTCGCCGACACCGACAAGATCATGAGGTTCCAGGTGGTCGAGGACTCCGGGCCGGCCTCGACGATCACCAGCATTCCCACCACGCTCGACCCGGGTCCGGTTCCCGACAGCGCCCGCGGGGCGCTCGACACGATGTCACTGACACCGGAGATGGCCGTCGCGAAACGCACCCTGAGGTTCATCCGGAAGGGCGGTCAATGGACGATCAACGGGGTGACGTGGGAGGACGTGGAAGCGAGCGGGTTCACCGAGCTCTTCGCCAACCCGAGACCCTTCTCCGTCGAGCAGTGGACGATCGTCAACGAGTCGGGGGGATGGTTCCACCCGGTCCACATCCACCTCATCGACGCCAAGATCATCGCCCGGAACACCAACGGCGGCAGGCCGTTCGCCTGGGAAGGTGGGCCCAAGGACGTCTTCTACGCCGGTGAGAACGAGTCGGTCACGTTGCTGATCCAGTTCGACAACCAACCCCAGGGTGATGGCCGCTACATGATCCACTGCCACAACCTCTCGCACGAGGACCACGACATGATGGTGCAGTTCGCCGTGGGCGACCCCCGTGCGAACGACCCGATCGCCTCGGACCCACCCATCGTCGACACCACCGCTGGGACGAGCTTCGCCCCGACGTACCGGCCGAGACTCCCGGCGGGCACCTGAGATGAAGCACGCCGTCCGGGTAGCCGCCCCGGTGCTGCTCTGGGCCGCCCTGACCGGGTGCACAGCCGCCGGCCCGCATGCTCCCGCGGAGCATCGACCTCGAGCGCTGGTCGTCGCGGAGGCTCGCTCCGACGTCGGCAACGACCGCCCTCAGGTGAGCTTCGACGGGCTCATGGTGCGTCGTCGCATCGTGCTGGCGGTGCGCAGCAACGACCCTGCCGCCGATCTGGCCACGACGCGCAGAGCTCTGCATCGCGCGGCGCTCCTCGGCGGCACCACCGTGTCGCCCATCTCAGCCAGTGTGCTGGACCCGATCCCGCTCGAGCAGCTCGCTCCGGACCTCGTCGTGGTCCTTCCGCCCGACGCATCCCTGGCGGACGGTCAAGGCGTGATGGACCTGGCCCTCGAGGGCGGTGGGTGGGGCGACGAGGCCCCGGCGTACGCCGTGCAGTCGGTGCTCGTCCACGACCTGACGTTCACCGTCCGCGCCTCCCACCCAGCGGTCCTCGCGAGGGACATCGCCAGGGAGGGCATCCTTGCTGATGCGCTCGGGCACTACACCGCTGTCCAGGGAGCCCAGAGGCTCGACATCCTCTACACCGGGCCGCTGCTCAGCGATCGGCTGCTCCGCTCCGTGGAGGCTGCGATCGCCCGCCGAGCCGGTGTCGCGCCCGCCTCGGTGACGGTCGGGCCCCGCGTCACGACGGGTACCGGTGTGGCGCTGGCAGAAGAGCCGGAGCCGCCACCCGCCGACGACTCGTCGTCCTCCGGCCACGACCACGGACCCTAGGCACCGCTTCACACGTTGAAGCGGAACTCCACGACGTCGCCGTCGGCCATCACGTAGTCCTTGCCCTCCATGCGGACGCGGCCGGCCTCCTTGGCCTTCTGCATGGAGCCCGCGGCGAGGAGGTCGGCGTACGAGACGATCTCGGCCTTGATGAAGCCGCGCTGGAAGTCGGTGTGGATGACGCCGGCGGCCTCGGGGGCCGTGGCGCCCTTGGCGATCGTCCAGGCCCGCGTCTCCTTGGGGCCGGCGGTGAGGTAGGTCTGGAGGCCGAGGGTGTCGAAGCCGACGCGGGCGAGCTGGTCGAGGCCCGACTCCTCGATGCCCATCTCGTGGAGCATCTCGCGCGCCTCCTCGTCGGAGTCGAGCTCGACGAGCTCGGACTCGAACTTGGCGTCGAGGAAGATCGCCTCGGACGGCGCGACGAGATCCTGCATCCTCTTCTTGAGGTCGTCGTCGGCGAGCTCGTCGGCGTCGCAGTTGAAGACGTAGATGAAAGGCTTGGCCGTGAGCAGCGAGAGCTCGCGGATCAACGTCCGGTCGATCCCGGTGTTGATGACCGGGGTGCCGGCCTCGAGCGCGGCCAGGGCCTCGCGGGCGGCGTCGAGGTTGGCGGCCAGCGCCTTGGTGCCGCGGGCCTCCTTCTCCAAGCGGGGGATCGCCTTCTCCACGGTCTGGAGGTCGGCCAGGATCAGCTCGGTCTGGATGGTGCCGAGGTCGGACTCCGGGTTGACCTCGCCGTCGACGTGGGTGACGTCCTCATCGCGGAACACGCGCGTGACCTGGCAGATCGCAGCCGACTCGCGGATGTGGGAGAGGAACTTGTTCCCGAGACCCTCACCCTCCGAGGCGCCCCGGACGATGCCGGCGATGTCGACGAACTCCACCGTGGCGGGCAGGATCCGGGCCGAGCCGAACAGCTCGGACAGCGGCCCGAGCCGGTCGTCCGGGACGCCGACGACGCCGACGTTGGGCTCGATCGTCGCGAACGGGTAGTTCGCCGCGAGCACGTCGTTCTTGGTCAGCGCGTTGAACAGCGTGGACTTGCCCGCGTTGGGGAGACCGACGATGCCGATGGTGAGTGCCACGGCGGGCGAGTCTACGGAGCGGAGGGCGGTGGACCCGAATCGTCCGCTCCCGCCAACAGCTCCGCGCGGCGCGTCCACGCGAACCGCAGCACGGTGATCGAGAAGATCCAGGTGACCGCGACGATGACCGCCTCGAACGCGCCGCCACCGCCCTTGCCGAAGATCCCGTGCTCGAGGTCGTAGAGCAGGTCCATGCAGCCGAGGTACAGCCCGGCCGCGCCGGTGGCGATGAGCCAGAGCAGGGCGCTCGGGCGACGTCGTACCAAGGTGACGAGCGCCATCACGCACGCGATGCCCAACCAGAGGTCGGCCAGGGGGAAGGCGTTCTCGAAGTCGTAGTAGGCCTGCGTGTGCTCGCTGGCCAGCCAGTCACGCTGGATGAGCCAGATCGACCAGTAGGCCACGTCGAGGGCGATCGCGATCCCCAGCATCACCATCACGGCGCGTCTCATGGGGAGATCCAAGCAGCAGCACGTACGACGACGCCCGGCTCAGGGGGTGAGCCGGGCGTCGTGGGGTGGTGCGGGGGGAGGCGTCAGTCGTCGCTGCCGTGACCGTGGCCACCGTTGTCGTCGCCGGGCTCGTTGCCGCCGCCGTTGTCGTCGCCGGGCTCGGCGTGGTTGCCGTGGTCGTCGCCGGGCTCGGCGTGGTTGCCGTGGTCGTCGCCGGGCTCGGCGTGGTTGCCGTGGTCGTCTCCGGGCTCGGCGTGGTTGCCGTGGTCGTCGCCGGGCTCCACGTGGTTGCCGTGGTCGTCGCCGGGCTCGAGCTCGCCCTGGCCGCCGTTGTCGTCGCCGGGCTCGGCGTGGTTGCCGTGGTCGTCGCCGGGCTCGGTCTGGTTGCCGTGGTCGTCGCCGGGCTCCACGTGGTTGCCGTGGTCGTCGCCCGGCTCGGCCTCGCCGCGCCCGCCGTTGTCGTCGCCGGGCTCGGAGCTCGACGTGCTCTGGTGGCGGATCTGGGAGGCCGCGGTGCGGTGGTGACCGGCCGGGTCGTCGGCGCCGTGGCGGTGGTGGTGGCGATGGCCGGCCGGGTCGTCGGCGCCGTGCTTCTGGGTCGTCTTCACCTGGGCGGAGGGACCGTCGGACGTGGCGGCGTTGGCCGCCCACGCGCCGAGACCGGAGGTGGCGACCAGGGCTCCCGCGGCGGCGAGGTAGGTGATGCGGTTCATGGTGTGCTCCTTGGGAGATGTTCGGGGGAGTGCTTGTCGGTACAGCACCTACCGTGTCGTGAACGCGGTCGGAGAAACCATCGGACGGTGGTCCTAGCACCATCGGCACCGCAGGGGCACCGTCCTCGGGACCGCCCCTAGGCTGGTCGGATGCGGATCGCCACCTGGAACGTCAACTCGCTGCGCTCACGCATCGAACGCGTCGAGGCGTTCCTCCAACGGCACGACGTCGACGTGCTCGCCCTGCAGGAGACCAAGGCGCGCGAGGACCAGCTGCCTCTGATGGGCCTCCAGGCCGCGGGGTACGACGTCGCCGCCGCCGGCACCAACCAGTGGAACGGCGTCGCGATCATCAGTCGGGTCGGGCTCGACGACGTGACCGTCGGCTTCGAGGGCATGCCTGGCTACGGCGACCCGCTGGCCGCAGAATCGCGGGCCATCGCCGCGACCTGCAACGGCGTACGGATCTGGTCGCTCTACGTCCCCAACGGCCGCAAGCCGGACGACCCCCACTACGTCTACAAGCTCGACTGGCTGGCGCGGCTGCGCGACGCCGCCGGCCAGTGGATGGACCGCGAGACCGCGCTCGTGGGCGACTGGAACATCTGCCCGACCGACGACGACGTCTTCGACCCCGCCCAGTTCAAGAACTCCACCCACGTCACCCCTCCCGAGCGCGCGGCGTTCCAGGCCTTCCTCGACGACGGGTACGCCGAGGTGACCCGGGCCCACGCCCCGGGCTACACCTACTGGGACTACTACCGCCAGCGCTTCGAGCGCGACCGCGGGCTCAAGATCGACTTCGTGCTCGCGACCCCGACGCTGGCCGGTCGGGTCACCGGGGCATTCATCGACCGCGAGGAGCGCGCCGGCCAGGGCGCGTCCGACCACGCACCGGTGGTCGTCGACCTCAGCGACTGAGCGTCAGCAGGTCGTCTTGAAGGCCAGGTGGTCGACCCACGTGACGGTCTGGGGATCGCCGGTCTGGTGGTAGGTCAGCACCACGCCATCGGTGTGGAGCGGCAGCGCGTCGGGATAGACGCGCAGGTGGAGGAACACGTTGTACCAACCCGTCGCAGGGTCCAGCGTCGCCCCGGCGGCCGGGACCCGCTTGTTCCACTGGACGCTGCTGCCCTGCACGAGGATCGCGGGCGCCGGCCAGCCCTCGACGACACCCGTGCCGCCCGTCGACGCCGCCGGCGCCACCCAGGAGCCCGCCACCTGCACGCCGTCGGCATAGGTGACCGCCGCACTGTCGAGCGTCACCGGCGCAGACGACTTCACCATCACCGGGTAGTAGACGTAGTCGACCGGAGCGGTGCCGCCGATCGCGAAGCAGGTGTGGGAGTGCCGGCCGTTCGACTTGGGCGTGAAGCTCAGCACGGCGGACGCCGGCGTCGCGCTCGAGGTCGGGGCGGTGGTCGGCTCCGACGTCGCAGGGCTCGTCGGCGTGTCCGAGGACCCCTCTGTCGGGGTTCTGGTCGGCGGGGCCGGCTGGCTGTCGGTGTCGGCCGCCGTGGGCTCCGACGACCCGGAGCCGAAGCACCCGGACAGGAGCAGACACGCTCCGATCGCCACGACTCCCGCGCGCGCTCTGTGCCTCATGGGGCACACGGTAACCAGTGTTGTCGGTGGTCCCTGGGACGGTAGGCCCATGAACGTGATGTCGGAGCTGGTGGTGCTGCTGGTCGGGCTCGCCCTGGGTGGGCTGGTGGGCGTGCTCTGGGCTCGCTCGCGACCGTCGTACGTCGGGGGGCTGGGGCAGGGCATGGTCGACCAGGCCGAGGTCATGCAGGGTCTCGACCGGCTCAGCGACCAGCTCCAGGACTTCGAGCACGCGCGGGCGACCTGGCAGGGCCAGCTCCACCAGCAGGTGCTCGACATGCGCCACACCGCCGACGGTCTGAGGCGCGAGACCCAGAGCCTGTCGACCGCGCTCCGCCGTCCGCAGGTCCGGGGCCGGTGGGGCGAGCTCCACCTCCGCCGCGCCGTCGAGCTGGCCGGCCTGGTCGACCGCTGCGACTTCCACGAGCAGGTCCAGCTCGCCGACGGCGCCCAGCGTCCCGACCTGGTGGTCCGGTTGGCCGGTGGACGGAGCGTGGTGGTCGATGCGAAGGTGCCGCTCGACGCCTTCCTCGACGCGACCTCGACCGACGACCCCGACCAGCGGGAGGCCCAGCTGGCGCGGCATGCTCGCCAGCTGCGTGGCCACATCGAGCTCCTCGGCTCCAAGCGCTACTGGCGATCGCTGCCCGAGACCCCGGAGTTCGTCGTCCTCTTCCTGCCGGCCGAGTCGTTCCTGGCGGCCGGCCTCGACGCCGACGGCTCGCTCATCGAGTACGCCGCCGAGCGCGGCGTCGTGCTGGCCAGCCCGACCACCCTGATCGCCCTGCTCCGCACCGTCGCCCACGGCTGGCGCCACGAGTCGCTGGCCGACCAGGCCCGCGAGATCCATCGTGTCGGGCGTGACCTCCACGACCGGTTGCGCACGATGGGGACCCATCTCGGCAAGCTCGGGCGCTCGCTCGACACCGCGGTCGGCGCCTACAACCAGACCGTCGGCTCGTGGGAGTCGCGGGTCCTCGTCGCTGCTCGGCGGTTCGAGGACCTCGACGCCACCGACGACGTGCTCGACTCGCCCTCGCAGATCGAGACCGCCGTGCGGGCGGTCGGATCGGTGCATCGGCTGCCTCGGCGCGCCGCGGACGACGGGGAGGTCGCCGAGCATACGGTGGCCCCGTGAGCCCCTCGACGAGCTCAGGTGGGGCCGATGCGAGAGCCCGCGTCGGTCTGCCGCTGTGCGCGCACCGCCACACCCCACGCGCTCCGCGCGCCCATCCGACCTACCGCCGCGCCGTACGCGCACGGGTCAGCCTCCACCGGTGCCTGGTCCACGACGTCGACCTCGATCTCCGGGTGGAGGGTGACGACGGGTGACGGCCGTGTCTGCCCGGGTCGGTCGCGCACCGACGACTCACGAGCGCGACGACGACCGGTCGCGGTGGATGGGCGAGACACCCGGTAGCGAGGTCGCGACCCTCGCGAGCGCCGTCGTCCTCACGGTGGCCGCGCTCGAGGTGCTCGCGGTCGGCCACCTGCTGCTGTTCTTCGACCTGTGCTTCGTCGTGGTCTGCCTCGGCGCCGCGCTGATGGTGAGGCCACGCGACTTCTTCACCGTCGGCGTCCTGCCTCCGATGCTGATGGGCGGAACGATGGTGCTCGTAGCGCTCAACGGCCCCGGCGTGATCGCGACCGCCCACGACGGCGTCGTCCAGGCGGTCGTCTCAGGGCTGGCTCACCACAGCCTCGCCCTCTTCGCCGGGTACGCCGTGTGCCTGACCACGCTGTTCGTGCGTCAGCGTGGAGCCCTCGCCGACGCCGCGCGCTGAGCCGTCACTCCTCGAAGCGACTGACGTCCCCCGCCCCCAGCCGCACGATCTCGGGGTAACCCTCCGACCAGTCGATGACCGTGGTCGGCTCGGCCAGGGTCTCACCCCCCTCGACCACGACGTCGACGGCGTGGTCGAGCTCTTCCTTGATCTCCCAGCCGAGCGCCCGCGGCTCGGTCTCCCCGGGCAGGATCAACGAGCTCGACACGAGCGGCTCGCCGAGCTCGGTGAGCAGCGCGTGGCACACGGCGTGGTCGGGGATCCGCACCCCGACCGTCCGCTTCTTGGGGTGCAGCAGTCGCCGGGGCACCTCGCCGGTGGCCGGGAGGATGAACGTGTAGGGGCCTGGCGTCGCCGCGCGGATGGCCCGGAACACGCTGTTGGAGATCTGGGCGAACTGGCCGAGCTGGGAGAAGTCGGAGCACATCAGCGTGAAGTGGTGCTTGTCGTCGAGGTCGCGGATCGCCAGGATCCGCTCCCGTCCCTCGCGGTTGCCCATCCGGGTGCCGAGCGCGTAGCCCGAGTCGGTCGGATAGGCGATCAGCGCGTCGTCGTTGCGCACGGCATCGGCGACCTGCTTGATCAGCCGAGGCTGCGGGTTGTCCGGATGGACGTCGACGTAGCGGGCCACGCCCCGAGTCTAGGGACGCTCGCAGGCCGCTCACAGGCACGTCGCAGCGCGGCTGCAGGTTCGCGGCGTACTCCTGGACCATGACCCCGCGCACCGTCGTCCGATTCCTCGCCGTCGGCGTCTGCAACACCGTGATCGACCTGGCGCTGTTCTGGGTGTTCCACGCGCCGCTCGGCCTCGTGGTGGCGAACGTCGTGTCCACCTCGGCGGGCATGGTCTTCAGCTTCCTGGTCAACGGGCGGCACACCTTCGGTGCGACTCGGGGCACGCTGCGCCAGGCCGTACTGTTCGTGGCCGCCAACGTCGCGACCCTGTGGGTGCTCCAGCCGCTGCTGATCCAGGCCGTCCACGACGTGCTCACTGTGCCGCTGATGGCGGCCAAGGTGGTCGCGCTGGGCGGTAGCGTGGTCGCGAACTTCCTGCTCTACCGCTACGTCGTGTGGCGACCGAGCAGCACTCTGCGAGGCACGAGCGGGCTGCGTAGCGAGGAACCGTGGTTTCGAGACGCCACCAGAGCGCCCTCCTCGACCAGCGGCAGCGCGCCGGGCGGCCTGCTCGTCGTGCTCAGGCCTTCTGCGCGGCCCGCAGGTCCCGGCGCAGCTCGGGAGGCAGTGCGAAGATCAGGGACTCCTCGGCGCTGTGCACGGCCTCGGCGTCGGGGTAGCCGCGCTCGGTGAGGTAGGCGAGCACGCCGTCGACGAGGGCCTCGGGCACGCTCGCCCCGGAGGTGACGCTGACGTGGTCGACCCCCTCGAGCCAGGCGTCGTCGATCTCGCTCGCGTCGTCGACCCGGTGGGCGGCCTTGGCGCCGGCCTCGAGGGCGACCTCGGCGAGGCGGACCGAGTTCGAGGAGTTCGCCGACCCGACCACGATCACGAGGTCGGCGTCGTGGGCGATCTCCTTGACCGCGAGCTGCCGGTTCTGGGTGGCGTAGCAGATGTCGTCGCTGGGCGGGTCGAGCAGCTCGGGGAAGCGCTTGCGGATCGCGTCGACGGTCTCGAGGGTCTCGTCGACCGAGAGCGTGGTCTGCGACAGCCAGGCGACCTTCGACGGGTCGCGCACCACGATCGCGTCGACGTCGGCGGGTCCCTGCACGAGCTGGATGTGCTCGGGCGCCTCACCGGAGGTGCCCTCGACCTCCTCGTGACCGGCGTGCCCGATCAGCAGGATGTCGTAGTCGTCGCCGGCGAACCTCTTGGCCTCGTGGTGCACCTTGGTCACCAGCGGGCAGGTTGCGTCGATGGTCTTCAGCCCGCGCTCCTGCGCCTCCGCGTGCACCGTGGGCGAGACGCCGTGGGCCGAGAACACCACGGTGGCACCCTCGGGCACCTCGTCGAGCTCCTCGACGAACACCGCGCCGCGTGACTCGAGGTCGGAGACGACGTGCTTGTTGTGGACGATCTGCTTGCGGACGTAGACCGGCGCGCCGTACAGGTCGAGGGCCTTCTCCACCGTGATCACCGCGCGGTCGACGCCGGCGCAGTAGCCACGAGGAGCAGCCAGCCGCACGCCCTGCGTGGGCATTCCCAGATCGACGCTCATGGGCGCGAGTCTACGGAGCCGCCCGCGATCTCGAGAGTCGGCGGGAGGTCGCGCGGAGTGGACTGCTTCACCATGTGAACGTGGTGGAGCCACGCTTCCCGCGTCGAGTTCGCCATGAGAAGCCGCGCTCCACCATGTGAACATGGTGAAGCAGTGGTCATCGAGCCCGATCCACCCCCGGTACGGCGTGGACGTGGCGTCGGCGGGAGGGCCTACGCTCGCGGCCATGGCCCTGGAGACCTCGCTCGCGGCGCCCGCGCCCGTGCGGCAGATCGCCCTGGCCATCTCGGGCTGGGTCGGACGGCTCGGTCCGGTGTGGGTCGAGGGGCAGATGGCGCAGATCAGCCGGCGTCCGGGGCTCGGCACGGTGTTCATGACCATGCGCGACTCGGCCGGCGACATCTCCATCCCGGTGACCTGCGCCCGCACCCTCTTCGACAGCCTGAACCCGCCGCTGGTCGAGGGCGCCAGCGTGGTGATCCATGCCAAGCCCGACTACTACGCCAACCGCGGCACCCTCTCGCTGGTCGCCCGCGAGATCCGGATGGTCGGGCTCGGCGAGCTCCTGGCCCGCCTGGAGCGCCGCCGTCAGCTGCTGGCCGCCGAGGGCCTGTTCGCGCTCGAGCTGAAGAAGCCGCTGCCGTTCCTTCCGCGCTGCGTCGGTCTGGTCACGGCCCAGGGCTCCGCCGCCGAGCGCGACATCGTGGAGAACGCCCGCCGGCGCTGGCCGGGCGTCACCTTCGCGACGGCGTACGCCGCGATGCAGGGCTCGCGCGCGGCGAACGACGTGATCGATGCCCTCGCCCGCCTCGACCGCCACCCCGAGGTCGACGTGATCGTCGTGGCGCGTGGAGGCGGCTCGGTCGAGGACCTGCTGCCCTTCAGCGACGAGGCCCTGGTGCGGGCGGTCGCCGGCACCCGGAAGCCGGTCGTCTCCGCGATCGGCCACGAGCCCGACACGCCGCTGCTCGACCTGGTGGCCGACGTGCGGGCCTCGACGCCCACCGACGCCGCCAAGCAGCTGGTCCC
This sequence comes from uncultured Actinomycetota bacterium, assembly GCA_963794355.1. Lineage (GTDB taxonomy): Bacteria > Actinomycetota > Actinomycetes > Propionibacteriales > Nocardioidaceae > Nocardioides. The sequence continues at coordinate 434,722 of CAWCDN010000016.1, read as the reverse complement.
CGACATGGCCGAGGAGCTGCGCGGCGTCGACTGGGCGACCCAGCGGATCCGCGCCCTGGTCCGCCAGCTGGTCGACCGGGAGTCGCAGGCCCTGGCCGACCTCCGGGCGCGACCCGCCCTGGCCGACCCTCGCACCCTCCTCGACGCTCGCGGCATCGAGATCTCCGACCTCCGCGACCGCTCGCGCCGCGTGCTGACCCATGCGCTCGCCCGCGCCGGCGACGACATCACCCACCGGCGCGCCCGAGCCCGCGCCCTCTCGCCGCTGGCCACGCTCCAGCGCGGGTACGCCGTGGTCCAGGCCGCCGACGGCTCCGTCTTGACATCCACCCAGCAGACCCGGGTCGGCGCCGACCTGAGCATCCGGCTGGCCGACGGACGCGTCCTCGCGACGACGTCCGCCGTCGAGCCGGCCCCCACCCCGGAGGAGGACCATGCCTGAGGAGAAGCCGGGCTACGAGGCCGCACGCGCCGAGCTGATCGAGGTGGTGCGCGCCCTCGAGGCCGGCGGCACCACCCTCGAGGAGAGCCTGGCCCTGTGGGAGCGCGGTGAACGCCTCGCCACGATCTGCGAGGAGTGGCTCGACGGCGCGCGGAAGCGGCTCGACGCCGCCCTCGACGACGACGAGGACGACGACTAGGACGACGAGGACGACGCCGAGGAGGACGCCGCCCGGAGCGGCTCGGCGCTCAGCGTGCCGGCGAGCGTCTCGAGGTCCGATTGCGGCGCCGAGCCGAAGACCATCAGGGTCTCGCCGTGCCACTGTGCGACCAGGGCCGTGTCTCCGCCCGCGTCGGTCCAGGTGTCCCACTGCGTGACCAGACCGCTGTCGAGGGTCACCGGCGCCCCGGCCGTCGGGTCTGAGTCGACGTACGTCGTGAGCACCTCCGGCGCGCTCTTCGACGACTGCACGAACCCGGCGTAGTCACGCGAGGCCGTCAGCATCGAGATCAGCAGGGTCGGTGGCGTGCCGGGCGTGTAGTCGACGTTCGTGGCGTACCACCCGCTCGGCAACGACGCGGGGTAGACCAGACGAGCGCCGTTCTGCTGGGCGAACCCCACGTCCGCGCGATAGTCCACGCGCTGGGGCTTCACGTCGAGGTCGCTGCGGATGCACGACCGGAAGACGACGAACCCGAGGATCACCAGGACGGTCACGAGCAGCGCGCCGACCATGCCCGCCGGCGACCGCTGGTAGCGGCCGGGCTGCTCGCTCACCGACGTCCTCCCCGTTGCTCGCCCTGCCTCTCGAGCGGCCATCCTCACAGGTGCACCTAGGCTTCGCGCGTGCCACCCCCGTCAGACGTCGTCGTCGTGCTGGCACTCGGCGGCATGCTGGCCGTGGCGTTCGTGCACCCGTCGGGCGGGGTGGAGGCGCTGGTCGGCCTGGCCTGCGCAGCCGTCACCCTGGCGACCGGGCTGCTGACGTCGGCCGAGGTGCGCAGCGCCCTGACCAGCCTCGCTCCCGTCGTCGCGTTCCTCGTCACGATCCTCGTGGTCTCCGACGTGTGTGCCCGCGCCGGGCTCTTCACCTCGGCTGCCCAACGGGTGGGGCGCTGGAGCGGGGGGAAGCCGGCGCTGCTGTTCACCGGCGTGTTCCTGCTCGCGGCCGTGGTCACCGCGGTGCTGAGCCTCGACGCCACGGTCGTGCTGCTCACGCCGGTGGTCCTCGCGGCGTGCCTGGCTCGCTCGGTGCCGGCCGAGCCCGGCACCTACGCCTGCCTGCGGATGGCCAACTCGGCCTCGCTCCTGCTGCCGGTCTCCAACCTCACCAACCTGCTGGCCCTCCCCCACCTCGACCTCACGTTCACCGGCTTCGCGCTGGCGATGGCCCCGGTGCTGGCCGTGGTGCTCGTGGTCGAGTACGTCGGGCTGCGGCTGCTGTTCCGCCGCGACCTGACCGGCGAGCCCCGGCCCGACCCCACACCCCTGCAAGCCGTCCCGGCGTTCCCGCTCGTGGTGGTCGGCCTGATGCTGGCCGGGTTCGCCCTGGTCTCGCCGTTCGGCGGTCAGCCCTGGTGGGTCTCGGCGGCGGCGGCCCTGGTGCTCGCCGCCTGGGGTCACCGCCACGGCCTGCTCGGGGTCCGCGACCTGGTCCACGCCGCACATCCCGGCTTCGCGATCTGGGTGCTCGCGCTCGGCGTCGTCGTGGCCGGGCTGTCGGCCGGCTTCCTGGGCGACGCGGTGGCCCACCTGGTGCCCGACTCGCTGTCGCTGGGCGCGATCGTGCTGATCGCGGTGATCGCCACCGTGCTGGCCAACCTGCTGACCAACCTCTCCGCGACCCTGCTGCTGGTGCCCCTGGTGGCGCCGCTCGGGACGACGGCGGTGCTTGCCGCCCTGCTCGGCCTCAACATCGGCAGCGGCCTGACCTGGACCGGCTCGCTGGCCAACCTGCTGTGGCGCCGCACGCTCACGACGTACGACGCGGCCCCGCGCAGTGCCGCCTTCCACCGCGTCTCGCTCAGCCTCACCCCGCCGGCCCTGCTCGCGGCCGCCGTCACGCTGTGGCTCACGAGCTGACCCGCCGGGTCCTCCAGCACAGTTCACCCACCACGGGCGAGGCGAAGTCCACGGGCCGTGCGCAAGACTCGCCGCTCCACTACCCCGCGGAGCGCCCATGAAGAACCTCACGAACCGCCTCGTCCTGCTGGTCGGCCTGCTCGCCCTGATCCCGCTGTCCGCCTGCGGTGGCAGCGACAGCTCCACCGGTCCGGGCGGTCAGCGCAACGCCCCGAGCTCGATCACGGTCCTCGCCGACTCCTCGCTCCGGGCCGTGTTCACCCAGCTGGGCAAGCAGTTCGAGAACCAGAACGCCGGGTCGACGGTCAACTTCCAGTTCGGCGCTTCGGCGGACCTGGCCAACCAGGCCGCGGCCGGAGACCCGGGCGACGTGCTGGCGACCACCGATCAGGCGAGCATGGTCAGCGCCCAGTCGGTGCAGCTCAACTCGCCGAGCGTCTTCGCCAGCAAGAACGGGCAGCAGTGCCAGATCGCGACCCTGCGGCAGTCGAAGAACACCTCGCTCAGCCAGGCGTGGATCACCTTGGTGCTGAGCCCGGCCGGACAGAAGGCGCTCAACACCGCCGGCTTCGGCTCACCCTGACCATTGCCGGTCGGAGCGCCGGTCGGAGGGCCGGAACCGACCGATAGCATGCGGCCATGACCGCGAGCCTGGAGACCGCGCCCGACTCACCGGACCGCAACCTGGCCCTCGAGCTCGTCCGCGTCACCGAGGCCGCTGCGCTCGCCGCCGCCCGCTGGGTGGGGCGGGGCGACAAGGACGGCGCCGACGGCGTGGCGGTGGACGCGATGCGGAAGATGATCGCGTCGGTGCAGATGAACGGCGTGGTCGTGATCGGCGAGGGCGAGAAGGACAACGCCCCGATGCTCTACAACGGTGAGGAGGTCGGCGACGGCACCGGACCCGACTGCGACGTCGCGGTCGATCCGATCGACGGTACGACGCTCACGGCCAAGGGCATGAACAACGCCGTCTCGGTGCTGGCGTGCTCGCCGCGCGGGTCGATGTACGACCCGTCGGCCGTCTTCTACATGGAGAAGCTGATCACCGGCCCCGAGGCCGCCCACGCGGTCGACATCCGCAACCCGGTGGCCGAGAACATCCACGCGGTCGCAAAGGCCAAGGGCTCCCACCCCGAGGACGTCACGGTGGTCATGCTCGACCGCCCGCGTCACGAGAAGCTCGCCGACGAGGTGCGCGCCACCGGTGCGCGGATCAAGTTCATCGTCGACGGCGACGTGGCCGGCGCGATCATGGCCGCGCGGCCCGAGACCGGCATCGACCTCCTGCTCGGCATCGGCGGCACGCCGGAGGGCATCATCGCGGCCTGCGCGATGAAGTGCGTCGGTGGCGTGATCCAGGGCCGGCTCTGGCCCAAGGACGACGACGAGCGGCAGCGCGCGCTCGACGCCGGGCACGACCTCGACCCCGACCACGTGCTGTCCACCGACGACCTGGTCACCGGTGACGACTGCTTCTTCGTGGCCACCGGCATCACCGACGGCGAGCTGATGAAGGGGGTCCACTTCCGGGCCCACGGCGCGACCTCGCAGTCGTTGGTGATGCGCTCGCGCAGCGGCACGGTCCGCCTGGTGACCAGCGAGCACCAGTTCGAGAAGCTAGACGCCATCTCCGAGCTCTGAGGGCGGCTCGACGAGCGCTCGACGTACGGCGTCGACCACAGTCGGGTCGACCGCCATCCCGAGGTGCGAGGAGCGCACCTCGACCGCAGCCGCCAGCGGGTCGATGCAGGCTCGCCAGTCGACGATGCCGTCGCGCCGCGAGTAGACCGCGGTGAAGGCGACGTCACGCGGCAGCGGTGCCCGGCTCTCGTCGAAGCTGGCCCGGGCACAGTCGCCGGCGATGCAGTCGAGCGCCATCAGGCCGGGCACGCCGGCGCGGCTCAGTCGCACGAGGGCGTCCAGGCTCCGCGTCAGGGTGGCGTGGTGCGCGCCCGGCGCCAGCATCGGGCTGCCGAGGGTGACGATGCCCGAGACCAGGTCAGGACGGCGTACGGCGAGCCCGCGCGCGAGCATGCCGCCCAGGCTGTGGCCCACGATCCGCACCCGGCGGCCGCGACGAGCGACCACCGAGGCGATCCGCGACTCCAGCAGGTCGGCGGCCTGGACGGTGCAGCCGACGTTGGCCCGGATGTGGGAGCGATAGGTGCGGTGGCCCTGCTCGCGCAGGGAGCGGGCCATCAGCGCCAAGGTGGCGTCGCCGGCAAGGAAACCGGGCACCAGCACGACCGGGTCCAGGTCGCGGACGGCACGCTGCCCGGCGTACGGACGATGGTGCACCGCTGGGCCGAGCCGCGACCAGGCCAGTCGCCCCGCCTCGGCGACCACGCTGACCTCGCGCAGCACGGCGGCAGCTCGCGGCGCCGCGAAGCCCTCCGGCAGCAGGAAGTCGGCAACGCCGTACCGACTCACGAAGGTGGCCACGAGGATCGACGGTACGGCCTGCAGACGCTGCTGGGCGTCACCCATGTGGATCAAGCCGGAGCGTTTCGTGCAGTCGCCGTTCGGATACGGTGGGTATGTGAGTGCCGCCTCCGAGGTCCCTGGCGTCCCCGAGGTCACCGTGTCACCGGAGCTGTTCGCGCCGGTGTCGTCGGGGATGGTGCTGTGCTACCAGACCTTCGGCGACCCCGACGACGAGCCGCTCCTGCTGGTGATGGGGCTGGCCACCCAGATGACGTTCTGGGATCCCGACTTCTGCACCATGCTCGCCGGGCGCGGCTACTACGTGATCCGCTTCGACAACCGCGACGTCGGCCGCTCGTCGCGGGGACAGGGGCGGGTGACCCGGCGGATGCTGGTGGAGGCGTTCGCCGGACGCCGCACCCGGGCGCCCTACTCGCTGCATGACCTGGCAGACGACGCCTTCGGCCTCCTGGACCACCTCGGGATCGGGTCGGCCCACCTCGTCGGCGTGTCGATGGGCGGGATGATCGTGCAGACGATGGCGATCGAGCGGACCGCGCGGGTCCGCTCGCTGACCAGCATCATGTCGACCACCGGGAAGCGCTCGGTCGGCTGGCAGAACCCGAGGCTGCTGCCCGCCCTCCTCCGCCCGATCAAGCCCGGCCGCGAGGCCTACGCCGAGAGCAGCGTGCGGATGTGGCGGATGATCGGCTCGCCCGGGTTCCCTCGGCACGAGGAGGAGACCCGCGAGCTGGCCGGCGAGGCCTACGACCGTGGAGTGTCGGCCAGTGGCGCCCTCCGCCAGATGATGGCGATCCTGACCCAGCCGAACCGGTCCGCCGCACTGCATCAGGTGCACGTGCCGACCCTGGTCGTGCACGGCCTGGCGGACCCGATGGTGCACACCTCCGGCGGCCGCGCCACTGCGGCGGCGATCCCGGGGGCCGAGCTCCTGCTCGTCGAGGGGATGGCGCACGACCTGCCCCCTGAGCTCTACGAGACGCTCGTGGACGCCATCACCCGCACCGCGGCCCGGGCCTGACCCGCCTCAGTCGGAGATCCGCTCCCCCGAGTCGGTGTCGAAGACGTGCACCTGGCGCGGGTCGGTCGTGACGTGGATCCGGTCGCCCTGCTTGACGGTGCCGCGGGCCGAGACGCGGACGATCACCTGTGCGGGGGTCCCCTCGACGTCGCAGGTGCCGTAGACGTAGCCGTCCGCGCCGAGCTCCTCGACCACCGTCACGTCGACGGGCAGGCCGCCGTCCTCGGCGGACACCAGGCGCCAGGACTCGGGACGCACGCCCACGGTGATGTCACCGCTCATCCGACGCTCGGCCGCGGGATCGACCGGCACGTCGTACGCGCCGATCCGGGCCTTGCCGTCGACGGCTTGCGCGCGCAGCAGGTTCATCTGCGGCGAGCCGATGAACCCGGCGACGAACAGGTTCACCGGACGGTCGTAGAGCTTCAGGGGCACGTCGACCTGCTGGATCTCGCCGAGCTTCATCACCGCCACCCGGTGGCCCATGGTCATCGCCTCGACCTGGTCGTGGGTGACGTAGACGGTGGTCACGCCGAGGTCGCTCTGGAGCTTGGCGATGTCGGTGCGGGTCTGTACCCGCATCTTGGCGTCGAGGTTCGACAGCGGCTCGTCCATGCAGAAGACCTGTGGGTTGCGCACGATCGCCCTGCCCATCGCCACGCGCTGGCGCTGGCCGCCCGAGAGCGCCTTGGGCTTGCGCTCGAGGAACTCCTCGAGCCCGAGGAGGTGGGCCGCCTCCTTCACGCGCCGGTCGCGCTCGGCGGTCGACACCTTGGCCATCTTGAGGGCGAAGGCCATGTTGTCGGCCACGGTCATGTGGGGGTAGAGCGCGTAGTTCTGGAAGACCATCGCGATGTCGCGGTCCTTGGGCGGTACGTCGGTGACGTCACGCTCGCCGATCATCACCCTGCCGGAGTCGACCTGCTCGAGGCCGGCGAGCATCCGCAGCGACGTGGACTTGCCGCAGCCCGACGGTCCGACGAGGACCATGAACTCCCCGTCGTGGATCTCGAGGTCGAGGCCGGGAACGGCGGGGCTGTCGGTGCCGGGATACCAGCGCTGAGCCTTCTCGAACGTGACTGTAGCCATGACGAAACTCCTTCACCGGCAGGTACGTGCCGGACGATCCGTAGTGAAGAGAGCGCTCACACTAGCGGGACGACCGCCGCCGGCGCCACGGTCTCCCGGCCGTGCCGGCGCTCCGCGGCGCGCCGCCGAGATCCCACGCGTCCCGTGCGGCACACCGGGGGTGGAGAGTCAAGGTCTTGCCAGGGGCGGGAAATGGGTACTAGATGTGAGGCAGTTCACTTTCGTGGAGGGAGCAATCATGTCTGTCCCCAAGCGATCTCGGGGAGCGGTGTCCACCGTGTCTCGGCATCGCATCGCGGGCTCGTTCGCTGCCCTGAGCCTGGCAGCGGGAGTCCTCACCGCCTGTGGCAGTTCGGGTGGCGTACCGACGTTGACCTGGTACATCAATCCCGACAGCGGCGGGCAGGCAGCGGTGGCCGCCGCGTGCACGACCGCCAGCAACGGCGCGTACAAGATCGTCACGCAGACGCTGCCGCAGGACGCCAACCAGCAGCGCGTGCAGCTCGCCCGCCGCCTGGCGGCGCACGACTCGGGGATCGACCTGATGAGCATCGACCCGCCGTACACGGCGGAGCTGTCGAACGCCGGGTTCCTCGCGCCGATCTCGGCCGAGGAGCAACAGGTCCTCAAGGACCAGTCGTTCAAGGGCGCCACCGCGGCGGCCACCTGGAACGGCCAGATCGTCGCCTACCCGTTCTGGTCCAACACGCAGGTCCTCTGGTACCGCAAGTCGTTCGTGGACAAGAACGGTCCCGACATGAGCAAGCCGGTCTCGTGGAACCAGATCATCACGTCCGCCTCCGACAACGGCGGGACCGTTGCGGTCCAGGCCAACAAGTACGAGGGCTACGTCGTGTGGATCAACGCGCTGATCTCCGGCGCCGGTGGCTCGATCGTGGTCAACGCCGACAAGGGCGCCGACGCCACGGTCGACGTCAACAGCCCGGCCGGCGACGACGCGGCCAAGGTCATCAGCGAGCTCGCCCACTCCAAGGCTGCGCCTCCCGACCTGACCGTGTCGCAGGAGGGCCAGGCCGGGAGCACGTTCGGCTCGTCGTCCGGCGCGTTCATGGTCAACTGGACCTACATCTGGCACAACTACGACGCCACGGCACCCGACGTCGCCAAGGACATCGGCTACGCGATGTATCCGGAGACCGTCGAGGGCAAGCCCTCGCGTCCGCCGTACGGCGGCATCGGGATCGGCGTCAGCGCCTACTCGGGTCACATCGACGACGCGTCGAAGGCAGCCGCCTGCATCGTCAAGCCCGAGAACCAGGGCGAGAACGCCGTGCTCACCGGCAACATGCCGGCCAGTGAGGCGGGATACCAGGACCCCAAGCTGCAGAAGCTCTACCCGCCCGAACTGCTGGCGCTGTTCCAGAAGAGCCTCGACGCAGCCGCACCGCGCACCGTCACGCCGTACTGGAGTGACATCTCCGGGGCGCTCCAGAGCACCTGGCACCCACCGACATCCGTCAACTCCAAGACCCCTGCCTCGTCGTCGGCGTTCATCGAGAGCGTCCTCCAAGGAAAGAGCCTGCTGTGACGACCACCGCTGTCCCGGAAGGGAAGATCACCGCACCTCGTCAGAAGCACGTCGGCAGCGACCGTTCTGTCGCCGAGAACCGGTTGGGGCAACGACTGGTCGCCCCCGCGGTGATCATGATGCTCCTGGTCACCGCCTACCCGATGTTCCGGGCGTTGTACCTCTCGCTGTTCCGCTACCGGCTGACCGCGCCCGACGACAAGGCGTTCGTCGGGCTGGCCAACTACGGCACGATCCTGACCGACTCGCTGTTCTGGCGAGACACGTGGAACACCGTGGTCATCATGATCCTCACCGTGGCGGTGGAGCTCGTGATCGGCTTCGCGTTCGCGATGGTGATGCACCGGATCATCTTCGCCCGCGGCCTGATGCGGACCTCGATCCTGATCCCCTACGGGATCATCACGGTGGTCTCGGCGTTCGCCTGGCAGTTCACCTTCTCCATCAACAACGGTTGGGTGAACGCGTGGTTCTCCTGGTTGCCGGGCATCAGCGCCTCGACCAACTGGTACGGCGACCACTGGCACGCGATGTTCGCGATCATGGTCAGCGAGATCTGGAAGACCACGCCGTTCATGGCGCTGCTGCTGCTGGCCGGCCTGTCGCAGATCTCCGAGGACATGATCGAGGCCGCGAAGGTGGACGGAGCCACGGCCACCCAGCGGCTGTTCAAGGTGATCCTGCCCAACATGAAGGCCGCGATCATGGTCGCGGTGCTGTTCCGGGCCCTGGATGCGTTCCGGATCTTCGACAACATCTACGTGATGACCCGAGGTGCTCAGAACACCGAGTCCTCGTCGTTCCTCACGTATCGACAATCCATCGAGCAGTTCCAGCTCGGGATGGGATCGGCGCTCTCCGTGCTGCTCTTCCTGACGGTCCTGCTGCTGGCCTACCTGATCGTGAAGACCTTCCGGGTCGACCTGGCCTCGGCGAGAGGAGAAGGCTGATGAAGAAGTCCACAGTCGGCACCTGGGTCGGCTTCGCGCTGATCATGGTCTGGTGCCTCCTGCCGGTCGCGTGGATCGTCTCGTTGTCGTTCAAGTCCCTGGCCGAGACCACCGTCGGGAGTCCGCAGTTCCTCCCCAAGGACCCGACCTTCGAGAACTACAAGGTCCTGCTGGGCATGACGCCCGACAAGAGCTCGTCGCAGGACTTCCTGGCGTCGCTGCGCAACTCGTTCGGCATCTCGATCATCGCGACCGTGCTAGCGGTAGCCATCGCCACCCTGGCGGCGTACGCCATCGCCCGCCTCGACTTCAAGGGCAAGCGGCTGGTGCTCTCGATGGCGCTCGCGATCGCGATGTTCCCGGTCGTGGCGCTGGTCGGCCCGCTGTTCGACATGTGGCGCACGCTCCACCTGTTCAACACCTGGCCCGGCCTGATCATCCCCTACATGACGTTCACCTTGCCGTTGGCGATCTGGACGCTCTCGGCGTTCTTCCGGGAGATCCCGTGGGAGATGGAGCAGGCGGCCCAGGTCGACGGGGCCACGTCCTGGCAGGCGTTCCGCAAGGTGATCGTGCCGCTCGCGGCGCCGGGTGTGTTCACCGCGGCGATCCTGACGTTCTTCTTCGCCTGGAACGAGTTCGTGCTCGCTCTATCCCTGACGTCGACGACCGCCTCGCGCACCGTGCCGGCCCAGATGGCCTTCTTCGTAGGGCCGGACCCGTTCAACCCGCCGTACGCCCAGCTGGCGACGGCATCTGTCATCGTCACCATCCCCGTCATCATCATCGTCCTGCTGTTCCAGCGAAAGATCGTCGCCGGCCTCACCTCCGGCGCAGTGAAGGGTTGATCACATGGCCGCCATCGAGATGAAGAACATCGTCAAGGAGTACGGCGACGGCTTCCCCGCCGTGAACGACATCAGCATCGACGTGGCCGACGGGGAGTTCATGATCCTCGTCGGGCCGTCGGGCTGCGGGAAGTCGACGCTGCTCCGCATGATCGTGGGACTCGAGGACATCACCTCGGGCGACATGATGATCGGCGACCGACGGGTCAACGACCTGGCGCCACGCGACCGCAACCTGGCGATGGTGTTCCAGAACTACGCGCTGTACCCCCACCTCACCGTCTACGAGAACATCGCCTTCCCGCTCCGGCTGGCCGGCGCCTCGAACGACGAGGTGGACCGCAAGGTACGCGAAGCGTCCAAGACGCTGGAGCTCGACGAGCACCTCGAGCGCAAGCCGGGCAACCTGTCCGGGGGCCAGCGCCAGCGGGTCGCCATGGGCCGGGCCATCGTGCGGGACGCTGACGCGTTCTTGTTCGACGAGCCGTTGTCGAACCTCGACGCCAAGCTCCGCGGCCAGATGCGGACCGAGATCTCCCGGCTCCAGAAGCGCCTCGGGATCACCACGGTCTACGTGACCCACGACCAGACCGAGGCGATGACGCTCGGCGACCGCGTCGCGGTGCTCAAGCGCGGGATCCTGCAGCAGCTCGCGACTCCGCGCGAGCTCTACACCCAGCCGGGCAACCTGTTCGTGGCCGGGTTCATCGGCAGCCCGCCGATGAACTTCCTGCCCGCGACCGTCGAGGGCAACCAGGTCAAGCTCCCGTTCGGCACCGTCGCGATCCCCGACGCCAAGGCCGCGAAGGCCCAGGGCAAGGGCCTGCTGATCGCGGGCATCCGGCCCGAGCACTTCGAGGACGCCTCCGTGATGGACTCCAGCCGGGCGCAGGGCTCGACGTTCAAGGCCAAGGTCGACGTCGTGGAGTGGCTCGGCAACGAGGCCTACGCCTACATCCCGTTCGAGGCCCCGCGCGAGGTGCAGGACCAGCTCAACCAGCTCGAGCGCGACCTCGACGGCGAGGCGATGCGCACGCAGCTGGTGATCGGCCTCGACGGCGCGAGCCGGATCCAGGAGGGCGACGAGGCGGAGATCTTCGTCGACTCCTCCAAGATGCACCTGTTCGACCCCTCCACCGGGGAGAACCTCACCCTGGAGTCCGACAACGCCGGCACCGTGCCCAGCGACACCTCCACGGAGGCCGTGGCCGAGGAGCAGGACGCTGTGGCGACGCCCGCCGAGCAGGAGGGCGCGAGCTAGTCAGTCGGAGCCACGCCTGAGCCTGCGCCGGTCCTCCGGCGCAGGCTTGCGCGTCACGTTCACGCCGCCCATGATCGCGAAGCCCTTGATCCGCACGACCGGGCTGTTCTCGTCGAGCTCGGCTGGCAGGTCGTCCGACGGGCCGGCGTAGCCGCCGAGGATCCCGACCCCCTCCATGATCACGTGCGTGTGGGGGTTGACCTTGATGTCGGCGCCGCCCATCACCGCGTTGATCGTCAAGGTGACCTCGCGGGCGGCGAAGCGGGCACGGCGCAGGTCGAGGTCGGCGCCGCCCATGAACGCCACGACGGTCAGGCGTTCGGGAACGATCCAGTCGCCCTTGCGCTCGAGGCCGCCGAGGATGGCGAGGTGGCGCTCCTCCGACGGGCCCGACACCACCGGTGACGGCGTGGCCGCCGCGGGGCGGGCCGGCAGCTGGGTGCTCGGGACGGCGGGTAGGTCGAGGGTGATCGGCACGAGGTCGGCGTAGGTGCGGGCCGCGTACGTCGCGTCGAGCCGCTGGTCGAGCTCCTCGAGGTCGATCCTGCCCTCCCCCGCCGCCTCGCGCAGGACCTCCGCGACCTGGTGGCGGTCCTGGTCGGAGATCCGCAGCTGTGACGGGTCCGGGGTGTCCATGGAGTCAGCCTAAACCTGGCCGGCGGGTGCTAGCCTGCCGGACGTCGCGGCCGCTCGGGCCCGTCGCCAGGTAGCCACTCGGAGGGGCCATCATGAGGATCTCGCGGACGCTGACCCTGCTCTCGATGCTGGTGGTGCTGATCGCGTCGGTGCCGTTGCTGACCTTGCAGTCGGCCACCGCCGAGCCAGGCGTCTTCCAGACCGCCAAGAACCGCCAGATCAAGACGTTCACCATGCACTTCAAGCGGATCTGCCCCGAGTGCAAGGACGGCGGGGTGATCCTCCTCTTCACCAAGGCCCAGGCCCGGCTCCACTTCACCGTCGGCACCTACCGGATCGCCGACGAGAACTCCAAGTACGACTTCTACTTCGTCGACGTCGACACCAGCATCACCAAGCGCAGCGGCGACATGGGCTACGGCTGGCTCGACACCGACCTGGTCAGCATCGGCAAGACCAAGATCGTCAGCGCCTCCTACACCCTCGGCAAGTCCGCCGAGAACGTCAGCAGCTGCAAGAGCTTCCCCGTCGACCTCGGCGTCGGGTTCTTCGGCGTCAGTGCCGGCACGTCGGTCGGAGCCGTGTCGTTGTGCCACGACGGCTCGAAGATGGGCAGCTCCGACCTCAGCCACAGCCTCCACGGCGGCCGTACCTACCACGCGACCGGCATCGCCGGGATCCGCTCGCTCGACATGCGTCGCTTCGTGCGGGTCCCCCAGGGCGCTCACCCGCGCTTCGGCATCGTGGCCACCACCAACCACGACTCGAAGTTCTGGGACGCCGCCAACCGCCGCTGGCGGGTGCGTCACCAGGAGGTCGTGAACGGCATCGACATCGGCACCCGGTCGCAGCACTGACCGGTCGGCTGCCGGCTAGGACCCGAGACGGGGCTTGACCGCGACCACCACGTCGCGCTCGATGGCGTGGTCCACGCGGTGGGCGAAGCCGCGGTAGGCCGGGGTGTCGATCGGTTCGAGGCCGGCCCCTGCCAGCACGGCGAGGGTGTCGTCGCGCGGGCTGGTGCGGGTGTTGATCGCGATCCCGAGGGCCCCACCGGGTCGCAGCACCTGCGCCCAGCCGGGCACGGCGGCGGACAGCAGGTCGAGCGGGCTCCGCTGCAGCCCGCCGCCCGTCCGGCTGCCGTGCTGCACGCCGTACGGCGCGTCCGTGACGACCGCGTCGACGCTGCCCGCGCGGAAGATCGTCGGCGTCTCCAGGGTGTCCGCGTGGGCGACGCTCACGCTGATCGTGTCGCCGGCGGCCCACGCCTCCTTGTCGACGGCGAGATCCGCGTCGAAGCGGCGGCCGAGGGTGCGGCCGTCGCGGCGCAGGCGGCTGGTGCCGGCCGTGTGCTTGAGGCGCTTGTCCTTCAGCCAGCGCGGCAGGAACGCGGCGTAGGCCTCGACGTCGCGGTCGTCGGTGTCGACTCCGGCGGCGTGCCACCCGTACATGAGCGCCTGGTTGAGCGTCGTGCCCCGGCCGCAGAGCGGGTCCAGGACCCGCAGTCGGTCGGTCAGCATGCGAGCGGCGCTGCCCGACGCGAGGACCGTGACGTTGAGCAGGAGCTTGGTGAACAGCTCGTTGGTCTTCCCCTGGTACTTCAGGATCGTCAGCAGGTCGTCGTCGAGGCAGTCGAGCCGGCGGAGCTCCACCGGGCGCAGCGCCTCGCCGCCCCGCTCGAACAGCGCCATGGCGGTGGAGACGTTCCCGACGTAGCCGAGGCCGTGCTCGTCGAGGTCCGCCTCGAACACGACGTAGCCGACGCCGGCGAGCTGCTCGGGCCGTGCCTCGCCGAGCCGCCCCGACAGCACGGTCTCGCCCAGCGCGGCGAGCTCGGCGACGGTCAGCGCGGGCGCGCTCCGCGCGTACACCCGGTTGGCGGACGGCGACACGAGGAGTGCATACGAGCTCACGATGGTCGAGACTAGGGCCGGTCTGAGAGGATCCGGGCCCGAGGACGTCAACTCGCCTCATACCAAGGAGTGCCGCATGCCCGAGGTCGACCGCCGTAGATTCCTCCAGCTCGCGGGAGGAAGCGCCGCCCTGTCGGTCCTCACCCCGTCGATCGCCCGCGCGGCGTCGATCCCGGCGTTCCGGGCCACCGGCTCCATCGCCGACGTCGAGCACATCGTCGTGCTGATGCAGGAGAACCGCTCGTTCGACCACTACTTCGGCACTCTCCAAGGGGTCCGCGGGTACGGCGACCCGCACCCGGCGGTGCAGCGCAACGGCAAGCCGATCTGGCGCCAGCCGTCCGGCAAGAAGCTCCAGAACGAGGTGCTGCCGTTCCGGCCGGAGCTCGACGACCTCGGTCTGAAGTTCCTCCAGGACATCGACCACGGGTGGAACAGCCAGCACGCGGCGTTCGCCAACGGACACCACGACCGGTGGGTGCCGGCCAAGGCCACGCCGGCCACCATGGCCCACCTCGAGCGTGGTGACATCCCGTTCCACTACGCCCTGGCCGACGCGTTCACCGTGTGCGACGGCTACCACTGCAGCATGCTCGGCCCCACCAACCCCAACCGCTACTACCTGTGGTCGGGCTGGGCCGGCAACAACGGCCTCGGCGGGGGCCCCGCGGTCGACAACTCCGAGCCGGGCTTCTCCTGGACCACCTACCCGCAGCGCCTGCAGGCCGCCGGCGTGGACTGGAAGGTCTACCAGGACCTCGGCAACGGGCTCGACGCCGCACACAACTGGGGCTTCGGCCTCGACGCCTACATCGGCACGTTCGGCGACAACTCACTGGTGTACTTCAAGGACTACCAGAACGCCGTGCCCGGCGACCAGCTGTTCGAGAGGGCCCGCAAGGGCACCGACGTCGAGCACGTCGCCAACACGACGTTCTTCGACCAGCTCGCCGCCGACGTGCAGGGCGGCACACTGCCGCAGGTCTCGTGGATCGTGGCGCCCGAGGCGTACAGCGAGCACCCGAACTGGCCGGCGAACTTCGGCGCCTGGTACGTCTCCAAGGTGCTCGACGCCCTGACCAGCGACCCGGCCGTCTGGGCCAAGACCGCACTGTTCCTCACCTACGACGAGAACGACGGCTTCTTCGACCACGTGGTGCCGCCGTACCCCAGCGTCGGCGCCCTCGGCGGCGCATCGACGGTGGCGACGAAGAACGAGCACTACACCGGCCGCGACGGCACGCACGGCCCCTACGGCCTCGGCGTCCGGGTCCCGATGGTGGTGATCTCGCCCTGGAGCACCGGCGGCTGGGTGTGCTCCGAGGTCTTCGACCACACCTCGGTGATCCGGTTCATGGAGCAGCGGTTCGGCGTGCACGAGCCGAACATCACGCCCTGGCGGCGCGCGGTCTGCGGCGACCTCACCTCGGCGTTCGACTTCTCGATGACACCCGGCACTGCTCCCGCACTGCCCAACACCGACGCCTTCCTGCCACCGGACAAGCTCCGCCACCCGTCCGTGGTCCCCGACCCGCCGCACCTGCAGCGGGTGCCGAAGCAGGAGCCGGGCGTCCGTCCCTCGCGAGCCCTGGGCTACCGGCTCCACGTCGATCTCCACGTCTCGGCCGGCGGACTCGACTTCACCATCGTCAACCGTGGACAGCTCGGGGCGCAGGTGCAGGCGCGGTCGAACGACGTCAAGGGCGCGCCGTTCAGCTACACGGTCGGCTCGGGCAAGACGCTCTCGCCGAAGCTCAAGACCAAGGGCCGCTTCGACGTCAGCTTCCACGGCCCGAACGGGTTCTTCCGCCGCTTCGCCGGCAGCACCACCGACCCCGTGCTCGAGGTCCACGGCCGGCGTCACCACGGGAAGCTCGTGCTGAGCCTCCACAACCGGTCCGGCGAGGCGATCCGGGTGAAGGTCGCCGACGCGTACGGCGCCGACCGCACCGTTCGCGTGGCGAAGCGCGGCACCAAGAAGGTCAGCGTCGACGTGACCACCACCCAGGGCTGGTACGACGTGCTGGTCACGGTCGCGGGGCACCCCGGCGTGAAGCGGGGCCTGGCCGGGCGGTTCGAGAGCGGGCGCGACGGCACCACCGATCCGCAGCTCGGCCGGTGACTGCGGCCGCTCACCCCGGGACTAATCTGCCTGCGTGAGCAACGCCGTCCAGCCCGAGTTCCGCTACTCCGACCTGCTGCCGATCGGGGCCGACGACACGCCGTACCGCCTCCTGACCACCGAGGGCGTCTCGACCTTCGAGGCGGGCGGTCGCACGTTCCTCTCCGTCGACCCCGCGGCGCTGCGGCTGCTGACCGCCGAGGCGATGCACGACATCGCCCACTACCTGCGCCCGGCGCACCTGCGGCAGCTCCGGACGATCATCGACGACCCGGAGTCGAGCGCGAACGACCGGTTCGTCGCCCTCGACCTGCTCAAGAACGTCAACATCAGCGCCGGTGGCGTGCTGCCGATGTGCCAGGACACCGGCACCGCGATCGTGATGGGCAAGAAGTCCGAGGGCGTCGTCACGGGCGCCGACGACGGCGAGGCGATCAGCCAGGGCGTGTACGACGCGTACACGAAGCTGAATCTGCGCTACTCCCAGCTGGCGCCGCTGTCGATGTGGGAGGAGAAGAACACCGGCACCAACCTGCCGGCGCAGATCGAGCTCTACTCGACGCCCGACCACTCGGTCGACGGCAGGAGCGTCCCCGAGTACAAGTTCCTGTTCATGGCCAAGGGCGGCGGCTCGGCCAACAAGTCCTTCCTCTACCAGGAGACGAAGGCGGTGCTGAACCCGACGCGGATGTTGAGCTTCCTCGACGAGAAGATCCGCTCGCTCGGCACGGCCGCCTGCCCGCCGTACCACCTGGCGGTCGTCATCGGCGGCACCAGTGCCGAGTTCGCGCTCAAGACCGCGAAGTACGCCTCCGCCCACTACCTCGACCACCTGCCGACCGAGGGCTCGATGAGCGCCCACGGCTTCCGCGACCTCGAGCTCGAGGAGGAGGTCTTCAAGCTGACACAGGGCTTCGGGATCGGCGCCCAGTTCGGCGGGAAGTACTTCTGCCACGACGTGCGGGTGGTCCGGCTGCCTCGGCACGGCGCCTCGTGCCCCGTCGCGATCGCGGTGTCGTGCTCGGCCGACCGACAGGCACTCGGAAAGATCACGCCCGAGGGGGTCTTCCTCGAGCAGCTCGAGACCGACCCGGCGTCGTACCTGCCCGACACGACCGACGAGCACCTCGACGACGACGTGGTGCGGATCGACCTCCACCGGCCGATGTCCGACGTGCTCGCCGAGCTCACCCGGTACCCCGTGAAGACCCGGCTCTCCCTCACCGGCCCGCTCGTGGTCGCCCGCGACATCGCGCACGCCAAGATCAAGGAGCGGCTCGACGCCGGCGAGGAGATGCCGTCGTACCTCCAGGAGATGGCGGTCTACTACGCGGGCCCGGCCAAGACGCCGGAGGGCTACGCCTCGGGGTCGTTCGGCCCGACCACGGCCGGCCGGATGGACTCCTACGTCGAGCAGTTCCAGGCCGCGGGTGGGTCGATGGTGATGCTGGCGAAGGGCAACCGAAGCAAGCAGGTGACCGAGGCGTGCGCCGCTCACGGCGGTTTCTACCTCGGGTCGATCGGCGGCCCGGCCGCCCGGCTCGCGCAGGACTGCATCAAGTCCGTCGAGGTGCTGGAGTACGCCGAGCTCGGCATGGAGGCGGTCTGGAAGATCGAGGTCGAGGACTTCCCCGCCTTCATCGTCGTCGACGACAAGGGCAACGACTTCTTCACCGACCCGTCCGGCGCCGTCACCGTGCCGCTGTCGGCGATCCGGGTCCGCTCGGCCGAGTAGCGCTCGAGACCAGCTGCCTGGCCGCCGGCGCCAGCAGGTGGCCGAGCCGATGGGCCGGCGGCTCGATCAGGTCCTGGTGGCGACCGCCGACGTGGACGGCGATGGCCGGTGCGCTCGCGGTGATCGCGGCGACCGTGTCACGCACCCCCGGCACGTCCCCGATGGTCGCGACGGCGAGCACGGCGTGGTCGACCGCGAGCGAGGCAGCGGCGACCGCCCAGCCGTGCGACGGGAGGTCGGCTCCCACGTAGACGACCTCGGCTCCCGCCCGGCGGAGCACCGCCGCGAAGCTCAGCACGCCCAACTCGTGGTGGCAGCCCTGCGCGAGCCCCACCATCACCCGCGGGCCGCCGGTGGCCGCTCCGGCGCCCTCGAGGACCCGGGCGACGTGACGGTGGACGCCCGCGGACACGAAGTGCTCCCCTGCCACGGACACGGCGTCGACCGCCCAGGCCTCACCGAGCCGGACCAGCGACGGCATCAGCCAGTCGTCCACGAGGTCCTCGAACGGCGCCGACGCGAACATCCGGGTCAGCTCGGATTCGAGGCGTGCCGGGTCGAGGTCCGCCGCCAGCGCGACCAGCAGGTCGAGCGGCCCCGGCTCGACGGCAGGCACCTCGGTGCGGCCGAGATCCTCGACCGTGCCCGACCGCACCTGCTCGGCGGCCAGCCGGGGTGACCAACCCGCGGACACGAGCGCCTGCATGGCCGCCAGGCGGCGCAGCCCCTGCTCGTCGTAGAGGCGGTAGCCGGCATCACTGCGCGCCGGCTGCACGACCTGGTAGCGGCGCTCCCACATCCGCAGGGTGGCGGGAGCGATGCCGGTCAAGCGCGCTGCGTGCGCCACGGAGAACACCGCGTCAGTCTAGGTCACAACCTGGGACAAACCCTGGACAAGGAGCAGACAACCGAGGCACGCTGTACCCCGGGTCACCAGCTCCGTCGCTCAGCCGACGGGAAGGCGGACGCCGCCGCGAGTCCCCAGAGACGCGCGGCGGCGTCCGTCGATCGGGGAGGGCCGACGGTCGAGCCGTCCGTCCAGCAGGGCCAGCGCCCGCTCCGCCTGCCCGTCGCTGACCAGGCAGAACAGCAGGGTCTCCTCGACGATCTCGCGCTGCGCGGCCGAGCCGCCGACGCGCGGCAGGCCGGGCAGCACGTCGGACAGCAGTCGCGCCGCCAGCGCCCAGTCGTGCTGACCGGCTGCGAGCAGGGCGTCGCACACGGTGGTCACGGTGGTGCGCACGGCCAGGTCGCCGGAGCCCTCGCAGTGGGCCCGCAGCGCAGCAAGCCGGGCCAGATCGCCGCACGCGGCCAGCGCGAGAGCCGAGTGGAGGGCGACGAACGGCGTCTCGGGCCGGTCCACGAGATCGGCACCCGCCGCCTCGAGGACGCAGTCGACGGGCGGCGGTGCGCCCTCGCCCGCGAACGTCGTGGAGCCGGCCGCGGCGTCCCAGCCCGAGGTGGTCACGGTCCACCGCCACAGCAGCGACGCGGAGTCGATGAGGGCGCGAACCCCGGTCACCGTCGGGGGTGCGAGCTGGGTGTAGTAGCGCTGGCGCACGGCCTCGGTGTCGCCGAGCGCGAGCTCGTGGAGCGCAGCGTGCCAGGAGAAGTGGGCGCGATGGCTGGCCGCGCGACCGCTCTCGGCGACCCAGTGGTCGAGCCACGCCCGGCCGGTGTCGTGCTTGCCCGTCTCGTAGAGCACGTGGGTCTGGGCGTGCACGGCATGGCCGGAGGTCGGCTCGCACGACAGCGCACTCTCGGCGAGCAGGCCGGCGTCGTCGAAGCGGGACTGGTCCTGACGGGTGAAGGCCAGCAGCGAGATGTACCACCAGTGGTCGCCGTACGCCGGGGCGAGGCCCTCGACGAGCTCCCAGGCCTCCTGCTGGATGTCGGTGACCCCGGAGAACGCGATGGTCGGCACGGCCGCCGAGACGGCGAGGACGTCGCGCGGGTGCTGGGCGATGTGGTTCATCAACGCCGTCGCGCCGGAACGTCGTACGTCCTCGACCCTGCGGCCGACGACGTCCACCAGACTGCGCTCGCGCTCGTCGGCGCGGGTGCGAGCCGCCTCGCGGGCGGCCTGCAGCGAGGCGGCCACGTCGCCACCGGCACCGGCCTCGTGGCCGAGCATCGCCAGCGAGGCATGGGCAAGGGCGAAGCCGGGATCGAGCGCGACGGCTTCCTGGAGTCGCTCCTCGGCTCCCGACTGGAGCCGCATCAGCCGTTCCAGACCCGCGTTGTACGCCGCCGCGGCCTCGGCCGTGGTCGACAACGGCAGACCGAGCGGGTCGCGCGGCCGGGCGATCGGGTGATGGCCGCCCACGAGCCGGCCGTCGGCGAGCCGACGCGGCAGGGGCGCCACCTCGTCGAGCAGCGACACCGCGACCTGGGCGGCCTGGGTGCGGATCTCGGGGATCGCCGTGGACTCCCAGAGCTCTCCGCGGCGGACGCTGCCGAGCGTCCAGATCGGGGCCCCGGTCGAGCCCGCGGAGTCCACGAGCCGCCCCGCCTCGGTGCGCAGCCCCATCGCGGCGGTGCTGGTCCGCCCGAGGGCGACACCGCCCCGGGGGGTCAGCAGATCGTCGAAGAGCGGGTCGACGCCCGGGGCGAGGGTGGTGCTCGTGCCCGTGCAGTTCACGACCCAGCCGACCTCGCGCACGGTGCCGTCGCTGAGGGTGACGCGGAGACCGCCGCCGGTGAGGGGCTCGGTGTCGACGACCTCGGCCGACGCACGGGTCAGCACGGCCGCCCGCTCGAGCGCAGACACGACGTCGGCCGACTCGGGAGGCATCCGGTGGCGGAGCCGTCCCCAGGCGCTGGCGTCCACGCGGAGGAACTCCTCGCGGTCGCTCTCGTCGAGGCGCTGCCACAACGCCTGCACGACGGTCCGCAGCCCGTCCATCGCCGGCCGCCAGTCGCCGGTGGCCCGCTCGACGCGGGCGAGGTGCTCGGCAGTGCGGACCCGGTAGTCCTCCAGGGTGTGGCCCCAGTCGTCGATCTCGGGGATCGCGGCCAGCTGGAGCTCGTCGGCGTGCCGGCTCGGCAGCTCACCATGCCTCGACACGGCATGGAGGTGACGGTCGGCGCGGCGGTCGGGCCCGGTGAGCGAGAGGACGACGTCGACCATGGTGAGGCCGGTGCCGACCAGCAGCACGTCCGCGGCACCCGCCGCGTCACGTCGTACGACGTCGAGAGCGCCGGGCGCCCAGGGATCGGGCACGAAGAACGCCGAGTCACGCAGGCCCGGTGGTGCCCACGTCGTACCGGGCGGACGCTCGCCGGTGGCCAGCACGAGCGCGTCGGCGCGATGCGCCTGACCGTCGTCCGCCGTCACCAGCACCCCCGCGCCGTCGCTGCGCACGCCGGTCGCGCGGGCCCGGAGGTGCCGCAGCCCGAGCGGCACGTCGCCCTCGAACGCGCAGGTGAGGGTCTCGTCGAGGTAGCGGGCCCACTCCGTGCGGGGAGCGAAGACGGCCGGCTCGGGCAGTAGCTCGGGGTGCTGGCGTGCGCGCCAGGCGACGAAGTGCCCCGGCTCCTCGGGCAGCGCGCTCATCGCGCCGGCGGGCACGTTGAGCAGGTGCTGGCGGTCGACGGTGCCGAACGCCGTGCCGCGGGCGCGGTAGGCCGCGGGGTCGAGCAGGACGACCTCCAGCGGGGTGCCTCGACGGCGAGCGGTGCGCGCCAGGTGGAGGGCGGTGAGGCTTCCGGCCGCACCTGCTCCGACCACGACCACGCGCGGTGTCGACGGTGTCTCGCTCATGGCTCCTCCTCCTGTCCGCCGAGGCGTCCGTTATGTCGACCGTTTTACTCTACTTTTATCTCGCGGACCAAGTCCTCGCCTCCCTCGGCGGGTCGCCTACGGTGATCGCGTGGAGTACGTCGAGATCGCGCGGAGCGAGTCGGAGCGTGGCGAGCTCGTGCTCCGCGAGCGCCATCCCGAGACCGACGGCCCGACGGTGCTGGAGCTCCGCGCCAACGGGATCTTCGTGATGGACACCGCCGAGCACGCCTCCGAGTACGCCCTGGCCGACGTCGCGCTCGGCCTGGTCGAGCAGCCGCGCCGCGTGCTCGTGGGCGGTCTCGGGCTCGGCTTCACCCTCGACCGGGTGCTGGGCGACCGTCGCGTCGAGCACTGCGACGTGGTCGAGATCGAGCCGGCTCTCGTCGAGTGGATGCGAGACGGGACGATCCCCCACGGCCGGCAGCTCCTCGCCGACGACCGGGCCCGCGTCGTGATCGCGGACGTCGCGACCGCGGTGACGGAGGCAGGCCCCGCGTCGTACGACGTGGTGCTGCTCGACGTCGACAACGGCCCGGGGCACCTGGTCCACCAGGCCAACGAGGCGCTCTACCGCGAGCCGTTCCTGGAGGCGGTGCGCGAGCGGCTGGCCCCGGGCGGGGCCGTCGTCGTGTGGTCCGCGGCGCGTGAGCCCGAGCTGGAGACCGACCTCCGGACGGTTTTCGGCGCGGTAGAGGAGAGGTGTCACGACGTCCGGCTCCAGGACCGCGACGACCGCTACTGGCTCTACGTCGGGCGGCGCGATCCCGCCGGGTAGCGTCGGAGCCATGAGCTCCTCCGGTCCGGCAGCGCAGACCCGCACCGAGCACGACTCGATGGGTGACGTGGAGGTTCCGGCCGACGCGCTGTGGCGCGCCCAGACCCAGCGCGCGGTCGACAACTTCCCCCTCAGCGGACGCCCGCTGCCACCTCCCCTCATCCACGCCCTGGCCCGGATCAAGGCGGCGGCCGCGCAGGCCAACGCCGACCTCGAGGTCGTCACTCCCGAGCAGCGCGACGCGATCATGGCCGCGGTGGACGCGATCGTCGCCGGCGCCCACGACGACCAGTTCCCGATCGACGTCTTCCAGACCGGCTCGGGGACGAGCACCAACATGAACCTCAACGAGGTCATCTCGTCGCTCACCGCGGCGGCCGGTGTCGAGTGCCACCCCAACGACGTGGTCAACGCCAGCCAGTCGTCGAACGACACCTTCCCGAGCGCCATCCACGTGGCGGCCGTGCTCGAGCTGGGGCCGTGGGACGAGAGCCTGGCCCTGCTCCACGAAACCCTGGCCCGCAAGGCGGAGGAGTACGCCGGGGCCGTGAAGTCCGGACGCACGCACCTGATGGACGCCACGCCGGTGACCCTCGGCCAGGAGCTCGGCGGCTACGCCCGCACCGTCGCGCTCGCCCGCTCGCGGGTCGCCGGCACGCTTCCTCGGGTCCGCGAGCTGGCGCTGGGCGGCACCGCCGTCGGCACCGGGATCAACACCGCGCCCGACTTCGCCGAGCGCGCCATCTCGCGGCTGAACGACGACACCGGCGGCGGCTTCACCGAGGCGGAGAACCACTTCGAGGCGCAGGGCACCCAGGACTCCCTCGTCGAGCTCAGCGGAGCGCTCCGCACCTACGCCGTCGGGCTGGTCAAGATCTGCAACGACCTGCGGTGGATGGGCAGCGGCCCGACGGCCGGGCTCTCCGAGATCCACCTGCAGGACCTCCAGCCGGGCTCGAGCATCATGCCCGGCAAGGTCAACCCGGTGATCCCCGAGGCGACCCTCCAGGTCTGCAGCCAGGTGATCGGCAACGACGCGGCGATCGCCTTCGCGGGCGCATCGGGCAGCTTCGAGCTCAACGTCATGCTGCCCGTGATCGCCCGCAACCTGCTCGAGTCCATCGCCCTGCTCGCCAACGCGTCCCGGCTGCTGGCGGCCTGCGTGGCCGGCATCACCGCCGACCTCGACCGGATGCGGGCCTACGCCGAGTCGTCGCCGAGCATCGTGACGCCGCTGAACCGCTACCTCGGCTACGAGGCGGCCGCGACGATCGCCAAGCAGGCACTCGCGAACGGCGCCACCATCCGGCAGACCGTGCTCGACCTCGGGTACGTCGAGCGTGGTGAGCTCACGGAGACCCAGCTCGACGAGGCGCTCGACGTGGATCGGATGACGCACCCGTGACGACCTACGTGATCACCGGCGGAAGCGACGGCATCGGTCTGGAGTGTGCGAGCCAGGTCGCGGCCGCGGACCCCGGGTGCCGGATCGTGCTCGTCGGCCGCAGTCCTGAACGCACCGCGGCTGCGGTCGGCCGGCTCACGTCGGAGCAGCCGACCTGTCGCGTGGACTCGCTGCTGTGCGACTTCGCCGACCAGCACGCCGTACGCCGTCTGGCCGACGACCTGCTGAAGACCTGCGACCGGATCGACGTGCTGGTCAACAACGCCGGCACCGTCTTCTCCCGTCGTACCGAGACCGCCGACGGCATCGAGTCGACGTTCGCCGTCAACCACCTCGGCGGCTTCCTGCTCACCGCCCTGCTGCGCGACCGACTCGTGGAGAGCGCCCCCGCGCGGGTCGTGTTCACCTCGTCCGAGGCCCACTACTCCGCGACGATGGACCTCGACGACCTCGGCTTCGAGCAGGGCTACTCGATCATGAAGGCCTACGGGCGCTCCAAGCTCGCCAACGTGCTCACGGCGCGCAGCCTGGCGCAGCAGCTCGAGGGCACCGGCGTCACCGTCACGTCGCTCCATCCCGGCGCGATCGCCACCAACATCTGGAGCGGCGCTCCGTGGTTCGCGCAGCCGGTGCTCGCCGTGCTGAAGCGCTGGAAGATGGAGACCCCGAAGGTCGGCGGCTCCCGGCTGGCCTACCTGGCCACGAGCCCCGAGGTCGAGGGACAGACCGGCGGGTACTACCACCGCAACCGACTGCGCGAGCCCTCCGAGCTCGCCCGCGACGACGAGCTCGCCCAGCGGTTGTACGACGAGAGCGCCCGCCTGACCGGTCTCGGCGCACCGACCCGCTGACCCGAGGTCACGCGTCGAGAAACGCGTCCAGCTCGTCGACCAGCTCGGGCCACGCCGGCTCGTCGGCCATCAGGATGTGGTTGCCGCTGTCGACGAGGTGGACCCGGCTGCCCGGGATCAGCGCCGCGAGCTCGCGGGCCTGCGACGTGGGCACGCGCCGGTCGCCACGGGCGTGGACGATGAGGGTCGGGCACGACACCTGGGCCGCCAGCGCCGAGACGTCGAGGTTGGCGAAGGTGTCGAGGAAGCGCACGACGTTGTCGGTCGACGTCGTGGCCCGCTGCAGAGCGTTGAACGCGTCCCACCGCTCCCGGTCGGCGTCGGGCAGGAACTGGGAGGCGAAGACCTGCCGGTACGCCGGATCATCGCGTCGCCATCCGACGCGACCCACCTGGAGGTCGAGGGCGGCCTCCTCGTGCTCCTCGGGGGTGGCGGCCCGGGCGAGGCGGCCGCGGGCGTAGGCGCCGACGAGCACGATCCGGCTCACGCGCTCGGGATGGCGTACGGCGTACGCGAGGGCGACCGCGCCGCCCTGCGAGAGCCCGAGCAGGGGGAACCGATCGAGCCCGACCGAGTCAACGACCAGCTCGAGGTCCTCGACCCAGGCGTCGAGGCTGAAGTCGTGGACCTCCCAGTCCGACATGCCGCAGCCGCGCTCGTCGTACCGGATCAGACGGTGACGGGCCGACAGCGCGTCGATCCAATGCGCCCAGATCGCGCTGTCCCACTCGAGGTCGAGGTGGGTGAGCCAGTTCGCCGCCTTCACCATGGGCGGGCCGGACCCGGTCGAGGCGTAGGCGATCCGGACGCCGTCGGGAGAGGTGCAGTAGCGGATCTCCTGGGCGGCCCGCTTGCGCGCCGCGCGCACCGGGAGCGGGGCCGGATGGTCGTCGGTCACCGGCGCCACGAACCGGTAGCCCACACCGCGCACGGTGGCGATCAGCCGCTGGCCCTGGCCGTCGTCCCCGATCGCCTTCCGAGCCTCCTTGAGGCGGCTGGTGAGGGTCGAGTCGCTCACGAACCGGTTGCCCCAGATCGCGTCGAGGAGCTCGGTCTTGGGCACGACCCGGTCGCGGTGGCTGAGCAGGTAGACCAGCACCTCGAAGACCTGGGGCTCGACGTGCACCGCCACGCCGCCGCGCTGCAGCTCGAAGCGTGCGGGGTCCAGCTGACAGGTCTCGAAGGTGTACATCACCGCTCCCGGAACCGCCATTGTCCCGAGACAGGATGCCGCTCGACAACCTCGTTCCCGTGCCGTCTCCCGGTGATCTCCATCCGCCCTCCAGGCGACGGGCTCGTCCGGACCCGGAGGTGGCCAGGCGGTTCCTACGGGTCGCCGGTCTGGTCGACCAGCCGACCGCGCTGTTCAGCCCTGACCTCGTCGCCCGCGTCGTGCAGGCGGCACCGGCCCGTCCGATCACTCCATGCGCTCTGCCCGTGCGGGTCAGTACCAGCCGTGGCCCTGCTTGAAGCCCCAGGCGCCGCACGGTGAGCCGTAGCGCTCCTGGATGTAGCCGAGGCCCCACTTGATCTGGGTGACCGGGTTGGTGCGCCAGTCGGCTCCGGCCGTGGCCATCTTGGAGCCGGGCAGCGACTGCGGGATGCCGTAGGCACCGGAGGAGGAGTTCTCGGCGTCCGGGCGCCAACCACTCTCGCCCATCCAGAGCGGGACCAGGCACGACATCTCCGAGGAGGACCAGCCGTACGACGTGAGCAGAGCCTCGGCGATGTCCTGAGGGTCCTGCGCGGAGAGCTTCTCCTCGCCGCCGACCGCGGGACCGCTGGTCAGACCGAGCGCGGCCGCCTTGGCGGGGTCGCGGCTCTCACGCCGGTCGGAGGATCGCGACACGACCGGGCTGCGGTGGGCCAGGGCTGCCGACGTGGAGGTCTGGTCGGTGCTCGCACCGGCGCCCGCGCCGGCCGCGGCCACCGGACCGAGGGAGTCCGCGAGGTGCACGGGGGCGCCGGAGGTGTTCAGGACGCCCGCTGCCACGGCGACGCCGGTCGCGGCGACCGCGAGACCGCCGAAGGTGAGCGTGCTGCGCAGGACCTTGCGGGCCGGATGGGCTCGCTCCCCCGCGTGACGGCGGCCGACGAGGGCCGACGGCGGCGTGGGGGCAGGCGCAGCCCGGTGCTTGGGGGCGTACTGCTCTGAGGGCACAGGAGATCTCGGGGGGTAGACGACTCGGAACAGTCCGCACCGTGCCGGGGTTCGACGAAGGACCCCCGACGTGGAACGGACTGCCCGTTCACCTTGCATGACTCGCCAGGGGCGTGCAAACCGAACGCACCAGAAAGTGCCGTCGATCCCGGGGAATTTACGGCTCAGACGTCACATGGATCACATCCGTGCACTCCTGCCCCAGCGGAAGGTGTCGACGATCACGAAACGGTCACGGCCGCCGACGCGGACGACGGTGGATTCAGAGGGTGACGTTCTCGAGCATCTCGGTGACCAGGGCCGCGATGGGCGAGCGCTCGGAGCGGGTCAGCGTGACGTGCGCGAACAGCGGGTGGCCCTTGAGCTTCTCCACCACCGCGACCACCCCGTCGTGGCGCCCGACCCTCAGGTTGTCGCGTTGCGCGACGTCGTGGGTCAAGACGACCTTGGAGTTGGCCCCGATCCGCGAGAGCACCGTGAGCAGCACGTTGCGCTCGAGCGACTGGGCCTCGTCGACGATCACGAACGCGTCGTGCAGCGAGCGGCCGCGGATGTGCGTCAGCGGCATGACCTCGAGCATCCCGCGGTCGAGGATCTCCTCGATCACCTCCCGGGAGGTGATCGAGCCCAGGGTGTCGAAGACCGCCTGCGCCCAGGGCGACATCTTCTCCGACTCCGAGCCGGGCAGGTAGCCGAGCTCCTGGCCGCCGACCGCGAACAGCGGCCGGAACACCACGACCTTCTGGTGCTGGCGTCGCTCGAGGACGGCCTCGAGGCCCGCGCACAGCGCCATCGCCGACTTGCCGGTGCCGGCGCGGCCGCCGAGGGACACGATGCCGACCTCGGGGTCGAGCAGCATCTCCAACGCGATCCGCTGCTCGGCGGAGCGGCCGTGGATGCCGAAGGCCTCGCGGTCGCCGCGGACGAGGTGGACGTGCTTGTCGGGACCGACCCGGCCGAGCGCCGTGCCGCGCTCGGAGAGCAGGACGAGCCCGGTGTGGCACGGGAGCTCGCGTGCGGACTCGATGTCGGACCAGCCGTCGTCGTACAGCTCGTCGAGCCTCGCCGCGGGCACCTCGAGCTCGGCCATGCCGCTGTAGCCGGGGTCGGAGTCGCCGGTGCGCTCGCCGTGGTACTCCTCGGCCCGCAGGCCGACCGCGGACGCCTTGATCCGCATCGGCAGGTCCTTGGAGACCAGCGTGACGTCGTTGTCCTCGTTGGCGAGGTTGCGTGCCACCGCGAGGATCCGGGTGTCGTTGTCGCCGAGCCGGAAGCCGGACGGCAGCGACGCGGCGTCGGTGTGGTTGAGCTCGACGCGGATCGTGCCGCCCTCGTCACCGATCGGCACGGCCTCGTCGAGCCGCCCGTTGGTGACGCGCAGCTCGTCGAGCACGCGCAACGCCGTACGGGCGAAGAAGCCGAGCTCCGGATGGTGGCGCTTCGCCTCGAGCTCGGTGATCACGACCACCGGGAGGACGACCTCGTGCTCGGCGAACCGGCGCAGCGCACCGGGATCCGACAGCAGCACGCTGGTGTCGAGCACGAAGGTTCGGACGGGGCGCTTGTGGGACGAGGACTGCTTCGTCCCCTGCGTGGCCTGCGGCACCGGGTTCCCCTCACCAGACCGCGCGCGCACCCTTCGCCCGGCCCTGACGCGCTAGCAGATGGACCGGAGAGGTGTCCGAAGGCCGGGGTGCCGGCCTCCTGAGCGCGACGGAATCCGCCGCACTGACTGGTCGTGAGCACTCACGAACGGGCCTCCCGATTCGGCCGGGCTTCCCCGCCTGACCGATAGCGGGAACGTACGCCGCTCACGTGACGTTTCTGAGCCGACACGCCAGAACGCGGGGTGAAGAGGAGGTGACCGGAAGGTCAGGAACCGAACCGGCGCTCACGCTGGGCGTAGGCGCGGATCGCGCGCAGGAAGTCGACCTTGCGGAAGTCGGGCCAGTAGGCCTCGCAGAAGTAGAACTCGCTCTGGGCGCTCTGCCAGAGCAGGAAGCCACCGAGGCGCTGCTCGCCGGACGTGCGGATCACCAGGTCGGGATCGGGCTGGCCCTTGGTGTAGAGGTGCTCGGCGATGTGGTCGACGTCGATCACCTCGGCCAGCTCCTCGAGGCTGGTGCCGCGCTCGGCGTGCTCCTGGAGCAGCGACCGCACCGCATCGGCGATCTCGCGGCGACCGCCGTACGGCACGGCGACGTTGACCAGCAGGCCGTCGACGTCGCGCGTCGACTCCTCCGCCTCCTTGAGACGGGTGGACAGAGCGGCGGGCAGCAGGTCGAGCGCGCCCACCGGGTGGATCCGCCAGCGGTGCTGGACAGCCAGGGCATCGACCGCGTCGGCGATCACGTCGAGCAGCCCCTCGAGCTGCTCGGGCGGGCGGTTGAGGTTGTCTGTGGAGAGCAGCCAGAGCGTCACCACCTCGACGCCGACCTCCTCGCTCCACTGGAGAAGGGGCTCGATGTTGGCCGCGCCCGCGCGGTAGCCGTGGTTCGGGTCGTGGCCGACACCCTTGGCCCAGCGTCGGTTGCCGTCGAGCATCACGCCGATGTGCTTCGGGATGCGCTCCTTGGGCAGCGCCTTGACCATCCGCGCCTCGTAGGCGGGGTAGAAGAGGCGGCGCACTCGCTCCTTGAGCTCGGGGATCGCGGCCACACCTGATGGTAACCGCCTGTTCTCCGGGGTTCCGCCGATGCGCGCCCGCCACCCGCGTACTGTCTCTGTATGAACGACTCCATCCGCGCGGGCCTGGACACCCTGGCCCATCAGGTCGCGGATCAGGTCGCCGAGGTCAAGCCCCATCTGCGCGGCTGGCTGCACCTGGGGACCGCGCCGGTGACGCTCGCCGCCGGGATCGTTCTGATCGCGCTGTCGCCGACCGCGGCAACGCGGCTCGGCTCCGCCGTGTACGTCGCATCGTCGGTGCTGCTGTTCACCACGTCCGCGGTCTACCACCGCGGTCGCTGGTCGCCCCGGGTCGGCGGTGTGCTCCGCCGGGCCGACCACGCCAACATCTTCCTGCTCATCGCCGGCACCTACACGCCGTTCTGCCTGCTGCTGCTCGACGGCACCTCGCGGGTCGTGATGCTGGTGGTGATCTGGGCGGGTGCCCTCCTCGGGATCGCCTTCCGCGTCTTCTGGATCGGCGCTCCACGCTGGCTGCACACGCCCATCTACATGGCGTTCGGATGTGCCGCGCTGGTCGTCCTCCCCCAGTTCGCCGAGGGCTCGCAGCGGTACGGCGTGGGGGTCGGCGTGGCCGTGATGGTGTTGATCGCCACCGGTGGGGCGCTCTACATGCTCGGCGGCGCGGTCTACGGCTTCCGCCGGCCGAACCCGTGGCCCCGGTGGTTCGGATTCCACGAGGTGTTCCACACCTTCACCGTGCTCGCCTTCTTCACCCACTACGTCGGCGTCTCCCTGGCGACGTACTCGTTGCGCTGACGGCGGCCCGCTCAGCCGTTCGGGACGCGCACCGTGAACGTCGAGCCGTCGCCCGGGGCCGAGTCGAGGTCGATGCTGCCCCCGAGGCGGGCGACGATCCGCTGCGAGATCGCCAGGCCCACGCCACTGCCGGGAACGCCGCGAGTGTGAGCGTCGCGCGACCTCCGGAACATGTCGAAGACGGCGCCCTGGTCCGACTCGGAGATCCCGATGCCGTCGTCGGCGCACACCATCTCCACCGAGCCGTCGACCTCGCGCAGCGCGATCCGCACCTCGCCGTCGGGGAGGCTGAACTTCACGGCGTTGCTGACCACGTTGACGTAGACCCTGGCCAGGGCCCCTCCGTCCAGCGAGACGGTGAGGCTCTCCGGCAGGTCGAGCACGAACCGGACCCCGCGCTGCTGGGCCTCCAGCTCGACCTGGCGGCAGGCCTCGCGCACCAGCGCGACCGCGTCCGCGTCGCCGCTCCGGCCATCGGCCATGCCCTCCTCGGCGCGGGCCAGCGCCAGCAGGTCGTCCACCATGCTCGCCAGCCGCTCCGCGCTGCGACGGATGGCGGCGACGGAGTGTGAGCCCGCCTCGGCGAGCCGCCGGTCCGACTCGAGCAGCTCGGCGTTGAGCGCGATCGCGGTCACCGGCGTCTTGAGGTCGTGGGTGAGGGACGCGACCAGGTCGCGGCGGTACTGGTCGAGCTCGCGGAGCTCGTCGACGAGGTGCTGGTCGCGGCGACGCGTCTCGAGCTGCTCGACGACCGTGCCGAGTCGCCGACCGAGGTTGGCCAGGGCATCGCGCTCGTGGCCGACCCAGGGGTCGTCCTCCTCACCGCGCAGCACCAGCAGCGCCCCCCGCGCGCCGCTACCGCTCCCGATCGCGGCCAGGAGGGGCCGCTCCTGTTGGGCGACGCCGGCGATCCGGCCCAGCAGCGGCGCGTCGTCGTCGGTGAGCGTCGTGTCATCCGACCAGCAGGTGTCGACCAGCGGGTCGAGGAGGGTGCAGAGATCGGCATCGAGTCGGGCGGCCAGCTCTCCCGGGTACGACGCGGCCTCGGCGTGCGCACCGGAGGCGACCTCGACACACGCCCACACCACACCGCCGTGCATCATCGCGGCGACCGGCGCGGTGAGCGCGGCCAGCAGGTCGGATACGTCGCGCCGCTCGACCGCGTCGTACAGGATCGACTGTGCCGCGTCCGAGAGCCGCAGGTGCTCGACGAGGGCATGGTGCTCGTGCAGCAGGTCGAGGGCGAGCCGGGCCTGGTCGGCGTACAGCTCGACGAGGTCACGCGCGCCGGGCGCGAGGTCGGCGGCAACCGGCCCGACGGTGCTCAGGACGCCGACCAGGTCGCCGCCCTGGGTCGTGAGCGGTGCGAGCACCCAGGAGTCGTGCGTGCGGGTGGCGACGTGGAGCCGCCCGACCCGACGAGAGTCGTCGAGGTAGCGCACGAGATCGGAGCGTGGCCAGCGGTGGCCGGTCGAGGCGCGGTCCGACGCGCCGGCCACGGCCACGACCTCCAGCCACTCGTCGTCGACGACCCTGCTGATCACGGCGGCGTCGGCGTCGACGACCTCGCGGACGGCGGTCGCGATGCGCGCGACATCGTCGAGATGCGTCGTGTCCTGCACAGGGGGGACGTCACCCCCGGCTCGATCCCCCACCCCGAAACCTCGATCTGCTTCGCCGCACCCCCCGGCTGCGGTCGTGAGCAGACTAGATGACCGGGCGCCCGCTCGTGGCCAAATCGTCCGGTCCGGTCACCGGCGCGGCGCAGACCTGGTGGCGGCAGACGTACGCCGCGGGGCGCCCGTCGACGGCCTCCCGCCCCACCAGGAGCGGTATGTCGGGCCGGGCACGGTCGGCCACGACGACCACCGCGCCGGGCCACGATCGCGCCCGCCGCTCCAACGCATCGCGCTCGGACCCGGCCGGTCCGACCACCGCGATCTCCGGCGCTCCGTCGACCAGCGACTGGGCCGCCGCGAGCGACCACCCGGCGAACCGCGGCGCCCGACGGCTCAGCGTCGAGACGGTCGTGAGGGCCTCCTCGGCAGCCTCCAGCCATCGGCCGTCGCCGGTGAGGGCATGCGCACCGAGCAGGGCGTGCACGGTGGCCGACGCCCCCGACGGGCTCGCGTTGTCGCTCGGGTCGCGCGGCCGTGCGACCAGTCGCTCGCCGTCGGACGCGGTGTCGTGGAAGCCGCCGTCGTCGGCGCGGAACAGACTCAGCGCGGTGTCGAGGAGCGACGTCGCGGACGCGAGCCAGCGCTCGTCGGCGGTCACCCCGCACAGCGCGAGGAAGCCGCCGGCCACAGCGCCGTAGTCCTCCAGCACCCCAGCAGGAGCACCGACCCGGCCGTCGCGCGACACGCGCCGGAGCCGGCCGTCGACGACGTGGAGCCGCGCCAGCAGGTCGCCCGCGTCGCGGGCGGCGTCGACGTACTCCTCGCGCCCGAGCAGCCGTCCGGCGTCGCAGAGGCCGGCGATCGCGAGACCGTTCCACGCGGCGACCACCTTGTCGTCGCGGGCAGGCCGCACGCGCGCCGCGCGGGCGGTGAGCAGGCGCGAGCGCACGTCGTCGAACCGCGCCCAGTCGTCGGGATCGTGCGGCAGCCGCAGGGTCGACGTGCCGTGCTCGAAGGTGCCGGTCACAGCGAAGAGATCGGTCGCCCAGCGGCCGTCCTCCTCCCCCAGCACGTCGGTCAGCTGGTCGGGCGTCCAGACGTAGAAGCGGCCCTCCTCGCCCTCGCTGTCCGCGTCGAGCGCGGAGGCGAGCCCACCCTCCTCGGTGCGCAGCTCGCGCAGCATCCAGTCGGCGGTGCCCGCGGCGACGCGGTCGCCGAGCGGGGTGCCCCAGCGGGCGTAGAGGCCGACGAGCTGGGCGTTGTCGTAGAGCATCTTCTCGAAGTGCGGCACCACCCAGGCGGCGTCGACGCTGTAGCGGGCGAAGCCGCCGCCCAGCTGGTCGTGGATGCCGCCCCGCGCCATCGCGTCGAGGGTCTGGCCGACCATCGTGCGCTCCGAGGCCCCGGGACGCCGGCGCAGCCATTCGAGCACCATCGACGGCGGGAACTTGGGGGCGCCTCCGAAGCCGCCGTGAGCCGCGTCGAAGTCCTGCGCGACCAGCGCCGCGGCCGCGTCGAGGTCCCCCGCCGTCAGGGCGTCGCCACCCAGCGCGGTCTGCCGGGCCAGGTGCTCGCGCACCGACGCAGCCGATCGTCGTACGTCGTCCGGTCGCTCGCGCCAGGCCTCGGTCAGCGCCGTCAGCAGCTGGCGCAGCGACGGCTGCCCCATCCGCGGACGGTCGGGGAAGTAGGTGCCGGCGAAGAACGGGCTGCCGTCGTGGTCGAGCACCACCGTCATCGGCCACCCACCCTGCCCCGTCATCGAGACGGTCGCATCCATGTAGACGGCGTCGACGTCGGGTCGCTCCTCGCGGTCGACCTTGACGCACACGAACTCGGCGTTGAGCTGCGCCGCGGTCGCCTCGTCCTCGAACGACTCGTGCGCCATCACGTGGCACCAGTGGCACGCGGCGTACCCGACGCTGAGGAAGATCGGCACGCCCCGGCTCCGAGCCTCCGCGAAGGCGTCGTCGCCCCACTCCCACCAGTCGACCGGGTTGTCCGCGTGCTGGAGGAGGTACGGCGAGGTCGCAGACGCCAGTCGGTTCGCCATCCGGCCACGTTAGCCCGGTGCCCGCTCGGGTCCGCTAGCCGCGGGCGGCGCCGTACCCGAGCAGCGCGGCGAGGCCGAGCGCACTGCGGGGTGCGTACGACGCGCGCCAGAGGCCGCCGTGCACCGCGGCGTAGGCCTCGTCCTGCCAGGGCTGGTCGTGGACGGGGCCGCCGTTCGTGTGAAGGTCGTGCACGAGGAGGACGGCCATCAACACGTTCGCGGTGGCGGGCTCGAAGACCTCGACGCCGAAGCGGTGGGCGCCGGCGTAGGCGGCGGCCAGAGCGCGGTTCTTGACCACCGAGCGGGTCCGGGTGGGTGGCGCGACGTTGAGGGAGACGACCGCTCCGGCCTCGCGAGCCACGCTCGCGCGCCAGCGCTGGAGCCGCTTGGCCAGGGCGTAGTTGGGTCCCTGTTGCGGCACCAGGCTGTCGTTGACACCGGGGTCGGCGTCGCGCACGTAGGCACGACGTAGCAGGCGCCCACCCGTCACGGTCCGCAACGGCCGCGAGACCAGCTTCGCCGTACCCGAGCGGTGCTCGTAGCTGCGGGTGGACTTCTCGACCGCGTCGCGTGGGACGGCGAACACGTCGGTCGGCGTCGCCAGGAACGCCAGGGCCACGTCGTCGCGCGCGCTCTGCAGGCGCAGGGTGAGGGCGTCGACGGCCGCCGAGAGACGGACGTTGGTGCCACCGTCGGCGTACACGTAGTTGCCCAGGACCAAGGGGCCAGGCAGGTCGCCGAGCCAGTGGGCGACGGCCGGAACGTCGGCGAGCAGGTCCGCGCCGGCGCGCCGCTCGAGACCCGACGTACCGACCCCGGTCGGGGCGGGCACGAGCAGAGACCCGGCCCCGGTCGAGGCCGCCTGGAGGATGCGCTCCCAGACGGCGGGGACCGGCAGGTCGACGGCGGCCACCCGCACGCCCCAGCGGAGCAGGGCCTGGAGCGGCCCCATCTCCGAGCCGGCGCCGAGCACGGCGACCGTGTGGCCCTCGAGGGCGAGCCAGTCGGGGTTCGCCAGCACGAGGCGTACGGCGTCGGCCGCCGACGGCTCCATCACACCGGCCGTGACCCACGCGTCGAGCCGCTCGTGCACGGCGTCGCCACGCAGCCGGTCGCCGCGGAAGGGAAGCGACAGCTCTCGCTCCGGCTCGCCCGCGCCGGCGACCTCGACGGTCCCGAGGGGCTCCGCCGGATCGGCGGACGCCCAATGGGCGAGCGGCACGTCGTCACCTCCCAGTCCGGCGGCGGTCATCCGCGCATGCAGGGCGTCGAGCCCGGCGGCCGCGATCGCCAGGCTCGCCTCGCGTGAGGTGAGTCCGGCCTCCACGAGCCGGCGGAAGTGCAGGAGGTAGCCCGATCGCCAGTTGGTCTCCTGCTCCGCGTCGAGCGCGCCGACCGGGTCGACGACACGCAGCGCGTCGGCCACGACGGCGCGGCCGACGGCCGAGGTGCTGCGTCCGCGCTCGCCCGACACCGGGAAGTCGACGACGTAGCGGTCGGTGCCCATCGGGTCATCATCCACCGTGTCGGTTCAGACCTTGAGGCTCACCGGGTTCGCGTCCGGAGCAGCTACGCCCGTCAACCTCGCCCAGCGCGACTGCCTTCGCATCATCCTGGTGGTTGAATGCACGCCGTGGACGCCGAGGCCTGGAACGACCGCTACCGCGAGACCGAGCTGGTCTGGTCGGCCGGGCCGAACCAGTTCGTCGAGGCCGAGGTCGCCGCTCTCGAGCCGGGCCGGGCGCTCGACCTGGCCGCGGGCGAGGGACGCAACGCGATCTGGCTCGCCCGCCGAGGCTGGCGGGTCACCGCCGTCGACTTCTCGCAGGCGGGGCTCGACAAGGGGCGCACCCTCGCCGGGGACGTGGAGGTCGACTGGGTCTGCGCCGACGCGACCGCGTGGCGCGGCGACGGTTCGTTCGACCTCTGTGTCGTGGCCTACCTCCAGCTGCCGGCCGACGAGCGGCGGGCAGCCGTCCGCAACGGCTTCGCGTCGTTGCGCCCTGGTGGCGTCTTCCTCCTCGTCGCCCACGACACGACCAACCTCACCGAGGGGGTCGGAGGGCCTCAGCACCCCGACGTCCTGATGACGGCCGAGGAGGTGCTCGGCGACCTCGACGGCGAGAGGTTCGAGGTGGGGCGGGCCGAGCGCGTCTCCCGCGAGGTGACCCAGCCCGACGGCAGCACCCGCACGGCGTACGACGCCCTCGTGCGGCTCACCCGCACGTAGGGTCGAGCCGTGGGAGACACGATCCCCGACCTGCTGGCCGCCGCCGTGGCGAGGGACGCCGGAGGGGTGTGGATCCGCACCGACGACGAGAGACTGACCTTCGGCGACGTCGCCACCCGGGTGGCGGGGCTGGCGGCGCGGCTCGGCGACGCGGGGGTCGGCCACGGCGACCTGGTCGTCGTCACGGCCCGCACGACCCCGTCGTACGTCGTGTGCTGGCTGGCCCTGGCCTCGCTCGGCGCGGTCACCGTGCCCACCGACCCCGGTGCCACGCTCGACGAGCTGACCGGGCTGGTCCACCAGGTGCGCCCGCGCGCCGTCGTCACCGACGCCACACTGCGACCTCTGGTCGACGCGGCCAGCGGAGACCTGACGGCGACCGACGTCCTCGACCTCGAGGTCCTCCTCGCCGACGCCGACGAGTCGCGAACCGGCGACCGGCCGGGCCCGCGCGTCACCCCCGACGACCTGGCGGTCCTCATCCCCACCTCGGGTACGACGGGCAGGTCCAAGCTGGTCATGCAGACCCATCGCGCCTACGCGATGGCGGCCGTCGGCTTCCCGTGGTGGATGGAGCTGACGAGGGACGACCGCCTGATGACCTCGCTGCCGCTGTTCCACATCAACGCGCCCGCCTACTCCGTGCTCGGCTCGCTCGCGGCCGGAGCGGGGCTGGTGCTCCTCCCCCGGTTCTCGGCCAGCGGCTTCCTCGACGCGGCCCGTCGCCACGGCGCGACCGAGTTCAACGCCATCGGGGCGATGCTCGAGATCCTGATGCGCCAGCCGCCCCGGCCCGACGACGCCGAGACGGACCTCCGGCTCTGCTACACCGGGCCCTCACCCGCGCGGGAGTGGCAGGAGGCGTTCGAGGCACGGTTCGGGCTACGGGTCGTGTGCGGCTACGCGCTGTCGGAGTCGCCGTACGGGTTGATCTGGCGACACGGCGAACGGCCGTTCGGCACGCTCGGCTCCCCGCGCCAGCACCCGACGCTCGGCACGGTGAACGAGGCGCGCGTCGTCGACGAGGACGGCCACGACGTCGCAACCGGCATGTCGGGCGAGCTCCTGCTGCGCAACCCGACGGTGACGCGCGGCTACTGGGAGATGCCCGAGCAGACCGAGGCCACCGTGGTCGACGGATGGTTGCACACCGGCGACCTGGTCACCGCGAACCCCGACGGCACCTACACGTTCGTCTCGCGGGTCAAGGAGGTCCTGCGCCGGCGCGGGCTCAACCTCTCGCCCGCCGAGGTCGAGGAGGCGATCGCATCCCATCCCGCCGTTCTCGAGGTCGCCGTCGTCGCGGTGCCGTCGGAGCTCACCGAGGACGAGGTCAAGGCGTTCGTGGTGCCCGCAGCCGGCCAGCCGCTCGACTTCGAGGAGCTCCGGGAGTGGACCGCCGCCCGGCTGTCGGCGTTCAAGGTACCGAGGTTCTGGCAGAGGCTCGAGGCGCTTCCGCGCACACCGACGTCGCGGGTTGCCAAGCACCGGCTCCCGAGCGGCCACCCGGCCGAGGAGTACGACGCGCAGCCCGGCTAGATGCTGAAGAACAGGTTGAGGAACCGCTCGGCCAGCGCCGTGTCGCCACGCACCGTGCCGCCGTTGGTGCGGCCGAAGGCCCGCAGCACCAGGCTGGCCGCGTCGAACTCGAGGTAGGCCGGCAGGCTCTCGATCTCGCCGGTCTCGTAGGTCAGGCCCTCGCTGCTGACCGACACCCGGTAGTCGCCCGCGTTGCGCCCGCTCACACGGACCCCGATCGTGAACGGCTCGGTCACGGTCTCGGCGCGCACGGTGCCCTGCCAGATCGCGAACATGAACGGCACCAGCAGGTCGGCCGCCTCGCCCGACAGCGCGTGGCCGCGGCCGCTGGTCTCGCGGATGTCCCACGAGTGCACGCCGTAGTCCATCAGCTGCCCGGCGGCGTAGAAGAACGCCGGCACCGGCCCCATGTAGGCGTGGGTGACCATCAGGCCGGTCCAGTCGTCAGGACCGAGCGGCTCGAGGATGCCCTGCATCTTCTCGAAGTCGCTCCGCAGGCGGTCCATCATCTCCGCCTGGGGCATCCCGCGGAACGCCGTCGCTCCCTCGTTGGCCAGCTGCGCCATCACGGCCAGCCCGTGCGGCGGCGGCACCTCACCGGTGCCGCGAGCGGCGTCGAAGGCCCGGAAGTACCCCTCGGTGGTGTCGATGATGTGACCCACGACGTCTCGCGTCGTCCAGCCCGCGCAGGCGGTCGGCGACTCCCACACCTCGGGGCGCCCGGCCATGGCGAACATCCGCTCGGCCTCGTCGCGCACCACGCGCAGGATCGTCGCCTTGCCGTCGTACGTCATGGCGTTCCACTCGCTCATGTCCACACCTCTCCGGGCGTCCGGTCAGCCGTGCCGCCGGTACGTCGTCACTCGTCGAGCCGGTGACCGGCGAAGTACATCAACGGATCGCTCAGGAGCTCGATCTGGATGCCGTCGGGGTCCTTGAAGTACATCGACTCCTCGATCCCGAGATCCGGCCCGGCGTAGCTCACGCCCGCCTCGTCCAACCGCTTCTGAGCCTGCTCCCACTGGTCGCGCGGCATCGAGATCGCGATGTGCTGCACGCCGCCGATCGCCTCGATCCCCGGCTCGAGCCCGAGCCCCGGGAAGTCGAAGAAGCCCAGCAGCGTCTCGTTCCCGAGGTCGAAGAAGAAGTGGGAGGAGCCGTGGTAGTCACGGTTCTCGACCAGCTCGACCAACGGGAAGCCGAGGACGTCCTGGTAGAAGCGGATGGTCTGCTCGACGTCGGAGCAGATGAGGGCCGCGTGGTGGATGCCACGTCCGGGGGAGCTCCGCTCCTCGACCGGACGGAGGTGCTTGTCACGGAGCTCGGCCCGCCGGGCCTCGAGCTCGTCGAGTGTGGACTGGTCCAGCACGTGTCCTACCCCGCTCTCATCTGGTTGAGATCACAACTACGCACTATCCACCTTCGAGTGTGTCCGGGGGAAGGCCACGTCGCGACCTCGCTCAGTCCTCCGCTGCGAGGAGGGC
Organism: uncultured Actinomycetota bacterium; assembly: GCA_963794355.1. Taxonomy (GTDB): domain Bacteria; phylum Actinomycetota; class Actinomycetes; order Propionibacteriales; family Nocardioidaceae; genus Nocardioides. Next base: position 395,278 of record CAWCDN010000016.1, on the reverse strand, counting down.
CTGGTAGTCGTCCCAGGTGTCGACGTCACGAGGTACGACGCCCGGCACCGGCACTCGGGCGAGATCGTCACCGGCGTCGACCAGCTTCCACACTGCCTTGTCGCCGTGCAGGCCGCGCAGGGTGTCGAACATGCCGCGGCCGAACCAGAGCGGATGACCGGGCCCGTCGTCGTACTGACAGACGCCGACGGCGTGGCCGCGCGCGCCCGCGACCAGCGCGCGGATCGCGTCGACCGTCACGCCGGGCTGGTCACCGAGGAGCAGCACCAGCCCGCGCATCGCGGGATGGACGTGGTCGAGGCCGGACCGGATCGAGGTCGCGCAACCCTCCCCGAAGTGGGGGTTGAGCACGACGTCGGTGTCGCCGAGATCCACCTGGGACTGCACCTCGTCGGCCGCGCCACCGAGGGCCACGACGACCTGCTCGAAGCCGGCCTCGCGGACCGTGGTCAGCGTGGCGTCGAGCAGCGTCGCGCCGCGATAGGCGAGCAGCTGCTTGGGCTGCCCGAGCCGGCGCGAGCCACCGGCTGCGAGCACCAGAGCGGCGACGCCGTCGTGCAGCGCGGAGTCGGGGTGCGGGTCGACCACGGGCATGCTGAGGTCAGGAGTCGGCGTTCGTGTGGGTCGGCGGCAGCTGGTCGGAGCCGTCGTCGACCTCGTCGTACACGCCGGCCTCGTTCGCCGCCTTCACCTTGCGCATCTGCTTGGCGAAGCTCCAGCACAGGATCGCCACCGCCAGGATCAGGAGCACGAAGATCGCGAACGCGCCCCACCCGGCCTTCACGTCGTTGTCGTCGGGAACGGGGTCGAGCGCCTTGATGAGGAGGGCCAGGTGTTGCATGACGCCATTGTCTCAGGCGCCGCCGGAATCGGACAGGCCGGATCAGCCTGGCCGGATCAGTCTGGCGGGATCAGTCTGGCGAGATCCCCGCGAAGAGGTCGTCCTCGGGGAGCGTGGTCTCGACGTGGCTGGTGACCAGCTCGAAGTCCTCGGTCGGCCACACCTGCTGCTGGATCGAGTGCGGGATCGAGAACCACGGCCCGTCGGGGTCGATCTGCGTCGCGTGGGCCAGGAGCGCCTGGTCGCGGACCCCGAAGAACTCCCCGCACGGGACCCGGGTGGTGATCCGCTCGTCCCACTCCGGCTCGCGCTGCCAGTTCGCCAACCGCTCGGCGTACGGCGACTCGAGGCCGTGCGCGAGCATCGCCTCGTGGAGCGCGACGGTCTTCGCATAGCTCCAGCCGTGGTGGTAGTAGAGCTTGAGCGGCCGCCACGCCTCGCCGGCGTCCGGGAACCGCTCCGGGTCGCCGGCCGCCTCGAAGGCCGCGACACTCACCTCGTGGCACCGGATGTGGTCGGGGTGGGGGTAGCCGCCACGCTCGTCGTACGTCGTGAGGACGTGGGGGCGGAAGCTGCGGATCAGCTCGACCAGCCGACCCGTCGACTCCTCGAGCGGCACCAGTGCGAAGCAGCCCTCCGGCAGCGGCGGTGGCGGGTCGCCCTCCGGCCAGCCGGAGTCGACGAACCCGAGCCAGTCCTGGCGGATGCCGAGGATGTCGCGGGCGCGCTCCATCTCCTGACGTCGTACCTCGGTGATGTTGGCGGCGATGTCGGGCCGGTCCATCTTCGGGTTGAGGATCGAGCCGCGCTCGCCGCCCGTGCAGGTGGCGACGTGGACGTCGACGCCCTGCGTCACGTACATGGCGGTGCTCGCTGCACCCTTGCTCGACTCGTCGTCGGGGTGGGCGTGGACGTGCATGAGCCGGAGACCGTCGCCCGGGCGCGCGGCACCGTGGGGGTGCTGGGACATGGTCGGGAGTCTAGGAGCCGAGGGGTCGCGTGCGACGATGAGGCACGTGGAGCAGACGTTGTCCGAGCGGTACGCCGCGCCTCCCGCGTGGCGCCGTCCGACGACGATCGTGGCGGTCGTCGTCGGCGCCGTCGTCGCGCTGGCGTGGCTGGCGTGGGCAGCATTCGTCCAGTCGACGCCGAAGGTCGAGTCGCAGCTGCTCGGCTGGGACCCGGTCGACGCGCACTCCACGACCGCCCGCGTCGACGTCACGATCCACGACGCCGGGTCGCACCCGACGTGCACCGTGCAGGCGCTGGCCAGCGACCACTCGATCGTCGGCGAGCTCACGTTCACCCCCAGCTCCGGCACGAACACGGTGACCGTCCGCACCGAGCGCGAGGCCACCGCCGTCGACGTACCGGGATGCATCGCCGATGGGCAGGACAATCCCCGCTGACCTGCGCGTTTGTGGGTTTGAGCGGCATCCGTTGGTAGACTTCTCGCTTCTGGCCGCGCCACCACGACGCAACCAGCACGTCCCATGAACCGCGGTGTGGCGCACCCACGACACCAACACACGACAGGGCACATCCGAACGCGTCCTGTGAGGAGATCCGCATGATCTGGCTGACCCAGCAGACCTTCGACCGACTCGAGGCAGAGCTCGAGAACAGGCGTGGTCCCCTGCGCGCCGAGATCGTCGAGCGGATCAGCGCGGCCCGCGACGAGGGCGACCTCAAGGAGAACGGCGGCTACCACGCCGCCAAGGACGAGCAGGGCACCAACGAGGCCCGCATCCGCCAGCTCGAGGAGCTCCTCAAGGACGCCACCACCGATCCCTCCCCCGACGACCAGACCGTCTCGGCCGGGAAGCTCGTCACCTACCGCTACGCCGGTGACGACGACGAGTCGTTCCTGCTCGGCGCCCGCGAGATCGCCGACGACCGCGACGACGTCGAGGTCTACTCCCCGCAGTCACCGCTCGGCGCCGCCCTCGACGGCCACAAGGCCGGCGAGACCGTCGACTTCGAGCAGCCGAACGGCAAGGTCGCCAAGATCGAGATCGTCACCGCCGTCCCCTTCGCGGGTTGACCCCTGCTGCATTCGGCCGGGGTCTGTCGGGTTCCCCGGCTCACCGGGGATCGCCGCCGTTGCGTCGCGACTGCGTCGCGCCGCCACGTGCTCACTCGAAGACCCGGTACCCGCGCTCGCGTAGCCGCGCCAGCAGCATCTCGGCGTGCGCCTCGCCTCGTGTCTCGAGCTGCAGGTGCACCTGCACCTCGTCGAGCGACAGGTCGGCGTTGATCCGTGCGTGGGCCACCTCGATCACGTTGGCGCCCGCCTCGCCGACCTCCGACAGCAGCCGCGCGAGGCCGCCCGGGCGGTCGGGGATGCGCAGGGTGAGGTTCAGGTAGCGACCGCCGGCGGCCATGCCGTGCTGGATCACCTTGCTGAGCAGCAGCGGGTCGATGTTACCGCCCGAGAGCACGCCGACGGTCGGGCGGGAGAAGCGCGTCGGATCATCGAGGATCGCGGCCACAGCAGCGGCGCCTGCCGGCTCGACGACCATCTTCGCGCGCTCGAGGGTGGCCAGCACGGCCCGTGACAGGGACGCCTCGGAGACCGTGATGATCTCGTCGACGTGCTCGCGGACTGCCGCGAACGTGACCTCGCCGGGCAGCCCGACCGCGATCCCGTCGGCCATCGTGGTCATCGAGCTGAGGGGCACCGGGTGACCTGCCTGCAGGGATCCGGGGAACGCGGCCGCGCCCTCGGCCTGCACCCCGATCACCGTGACACCCGGCCGCTTGGCCTTGACCGCGATGGCGATGCCGGCGAGCAGCCCCCCGCCGCCGCAGGGAACGACGACGGTCTCGACCTCGGGCGCCTGCTCGACGATCTCGAGCCCCGTCGTGCCCTGGCCCGACACCACCTCGATGCTGTCGAAGGGGTGGATCAGCACCGCGCCGGTCTGTTCCTGGAACCTCCCGGCCTCGGCCAGCGCGTCCTCGAGGTAGCGGCCGTGGAAGACCACGTCGGCGCCGTACCCGCGGGTGGCCTTCTCCTTGGGGATGGGTGCGCCCTCGGGCATGAACACCGTCGCCTTGATGCCGAGGAACTGCGCGGCCAGCGCCACTCCTTGCGCGTGGTTGCCGGCCGACGCGGCCACCACGCCTCGCGACCGCTCCTCCTCGGTCAGGTGTGACATCCGGGTGTAGGCACCTCGGATCTTGAACGACCCCGTGCGCTGGAGGTTCTCGCACTTGAGCAGCACCGGGTTGCCGGTGAGCGCCGAGAGCCAGCGCGACTCCTCCATCGGCGTGCGGACGGCGACCCCCTCGATCAGCTCGGCGGCCCGCTCGATGTCGTCGATCGACACCCTCGCCTCGTCAGCCATCTCCGGGCTCCCGCTCCTCGTGGTCGCTGTCGAACTGGTCGGCCACCCCGGCCTCGTCCGTGTCACCCACGGCGCCGTCGTCGGCGCTGCCGGTCGGCACGTCGGTGTCGACGTGCTGGCCGGTGTCCTCGTAGTCGACCTCCAGCGCCTCCTCCGGATCCTCGCCCACCCTCGTCTCGCTCGCCAGGTGCTGGACGACGGCGTTGGCGGCCGCGGCCATCGGGACGGCGACCAGGGCGCCCGGGATGCCGGCCAGCAGGATGCCGGCAGCGATCGCCACGATGACGCCGAGGGGGTGGATGGAGACGAAGCGTCCCATCAGGAACGGCTGGAGCACGTGGCTCTCGATCTGCTGCACGAGCACCACGGCCCCGAGCATCAGGAGCGCGACGACGATGCCGTGGTCGACCAGGGCGACCAGCACCGCGACGGTGCCGGCCACGAACGCGCCGACGATCGGGACGAACGCGCCGAGGAAGACCAGCACCCCGATGGCCAGCACGAACTGGACCTGGAGGATCGAGGCGGCGATCATCACACCGACCGCGTCGGTGATCGCCACGATCACCGTGGCCCGCACGAACTGGGTCAGCGAGATCCAAGCGACGCGCCCGGAGCTGTCGACGCGGGAGCGCGCGGCGCGGGGCGAGAGCCGCACGAACCATGCCCAGATCCGGTCGCCGTCGGCGAGGAAGAAGTACGTCGAGAAGAGCACCAGGAAGAGCCCCGCCAGGATGTGGGTCAGCGCGCTGCCGATGCCGGTGACCTGGCTCAGAAAGGCACCGCTCTGCGCCTTGTCCGCGAGGTAGGTCTGCGCCTTCTCTATGTAGTCGTTGATCTGTGCGTCGCTGACGTGGAACGGTCCCGTGCGCAGCCAGTCCTTGATCTCCCCGAGCCCGTCGGAGACCTGAGTTGCCAGGTCGTTGGCACCACTGGCGACCTGCTGCCCGGCCAGGGCGAGCATCGTGGCCACCAGGGCGAGCAGACCTAGGACGACGATGGCGGCACCGACCCCACGGCGTACGCCGATCCGCTCCATCCACGCCACGAACGGCGAGCCCAGCGCGGAGATCAGGAGCGCGACGATCACCGGGATGGTGAGCTCGGCGAAGTACTCGACGCCGCGGAACAGGGCGTACGTCGCGATCCCGATCACGATCAGGCGCCACGCCCAGGCAGCTGCCAGGTCGAGCCCCCACGGCACCTCGGCGCGGGAGAAGTTCGTGGTGCCGGTCTCGATCGCCACCGGCTGGCGGGGCTCGGGACGCCGCAGCCACTGGTGGGCCAGGCGGCTGGACAGCCGTTCCCCGGCGCCCTCGTCGCCCGGCGTGCCGGGTCCCGTCGCGGCGTCGTTGCTCACGGGGTCAACCTACGCGACCTCTGAGGCGGTCAGGCGGCGCACGAGTCGGCGGGCCGCATCCGGGTGCTCGGTGGCCAGGAGCCCGACCGCGGCCAGCAGGTAGTCGCTGTCGACGGTGACGTCCGCGCGTCTCGGCAGCTGCCAGCCGCCCTCGACGTGGTCACCGATGCTGCCCTCGAAGATTCGCCGGGCGACGCCCTCGCGACCGTGCCGGAGCACGCCACCAGAGCCGACCAGGAGGTCGACGTCGCGCAGGTCCTTTCCCGTGCGCTCCACGACGCGTCCCTCGGGGCTGACCACGACCTTGCTCCGGCCGGCATGGCGACGCAGGGCCAGGCCCACGGCCTGGCGGGCGAGGTCCTCGTCGATCGCGGCCTCGACGTCGTCGGCCGGCACGAAGCCGGGGTCGGCGTTGCGCCGGGACGCGGCGTCGGTCAGATCGGTGCGACCAGACGCCTCGGCGGTGGTGACGGCCGACCAGCGCATTCCGAGGTCACCCTCGACCGTGCGCGTCACGCGGGTGGTGGCGACGACCTCGCGACCGAGCCCGGCGTCCTCGGGGTCGAGCTCGACCACGCTGTGCACGTCGGTGGTGGCTCCACCCACGTCGACCACGACCGTGTCGCCCGCCGCCTCCGCGAGCAGCTCGACACCGGTGAGGACGACGTCGGGTGTGGCCCCGCGCACCATGGCGAGGAAGTCGTCGCTGCTGCTCAGGTGCTTGCCGCCGATCACGTGGGAGAGGAAGAGCTCGCGGATCGCCGCGCGTGCGCCGTCGGGAGCGAGCACCCCGATCCGCGGCACGATGTTGGGCGCGACCACGAGCGGGTTGGCGGCCAGGATCCCGGCGACCACCTCGCGGGCCTCGACCATGCCGGCCACGACGACCGGTCCATGCCACGAGTCCGCGAGCTCGCGGGCGGACGCCACGATCGGCTCGGGATTGCCCCCGTCGGTGCCTCCGGTGAGGAGTACGACGTCGGGCTCGCTGTCGCCGACCCGGCTCAGGTCGTCACCGCGGCCCGCCGCCAGCACGACCACGACCTTGCCGCCGCTCGACAGCGCGACCCGGCGTCCGGCCTCGGCCGTGACGAGCTCCTCGTTGCCGACCACGGCGATCCGCAGTCCGCCGCCGGCGCTCGAGCAGGCGAGGGTCGGGGCGTCAACCGCTCGTGCGTCCTGGCCGGCCAGCGACGCCAGGCACGCGTCGTACCCGTCGAGGACGTCGGTGTCGATGGTGGTGCGGTGCTCCGCGGCGGCGACGATCCGGCCCTCGGCGAGGTCGACGAGCGAGGCCTTGGTGAACGTCGAGCCGAAGTCGACGCAGACGACGACTCCCTGCTCCGGCGACGGGTCAGGCGAGGGCACGGTCGAGGTCGGCGATCAGGTCGTCGGCGGTCTCGATGCCCACGCTGAGGCGGATCAGGTCGGCGGGCACCTCGAGCTCGGTGCCGGTGACGCTGGCGTGGGTCATCCGGCCGGGGTGCTCGATGAGGCTCTCGACCCCACCGAGCGACTCGCCGAGGGTGAACACCTCCGCGCGGCCGCAGGTGTCGAGCGCCGCCTGCTCGCCGTCGACGTGACGGAAGCTGACGATGCCGCCGAAGCGTTTCATCTGCCGGGCTGCGACGTCGTGCCCGGGGTGCTCGGGCAGGCCGGGGTAGATCACCTGCGCGACCTTGGGGTGCGCGCCGAGGAACTCCACGACCCGCTCGGCGTTGTCGCAGTGACGGTCCATCCGGACTCCGAGCGTCTTCAGCCCTCGGTGGGTGAGGAAGCAGTCGAACGGGCCTGGCACGGCGCCCATCGCGTTCTGGTGGAAGGCGATGGTCTCGGCCAGATCGAGGTCACGCACGACCACGGCGCCGCCGACCACGTCGCTGTGCCCACCGACGTACTTCGTGGTCGAGTGCACGACGATGTCCGCGCCCAGGGTGAGCGGCTGCTGGAGGTACGGCGAGGCGAAGGTGTTGTCGACCACGAGCAGCGCCCCGGCCTCGTGGGCGGTCCGGGCCAGCGTCTCGATGTCGGCGATGGACAGGATCGGGTTGGTGGGCGTCTCGACCCAGACCATCCGGGTCCGCCCCGGCCGGATCGCCGCCCGCACCGCGTCGGCGTCGCCGACGGGTGCCGGGCTGTGCTCGAGCCCCCACGGCTGCTCGACCTTGTCGAAGAGCCGGAAGGTGCCGCCGTAGGCGTCGTTCGGGATGACCACGTGGTCGCCCGGCCGGGTGAGTCCCCGGAGGATGGTGTCCTCGGCGGCCAGGCCGCTGGCGAACGCGAAGCCGCGCTCGCCCTCCTCCAGCGCGGCGAGCGCACCCTCGAGAGCAGTGCGGGTCGGGTTGGCGCTGCGGCTGTACTCGTAGCCGCCGCGCAGGCCGCCGACGCCGTCCTGCTTGTAGGTGCTGGTCGCGTAGATCGGCGGGATCACCGCCCCGGTGGTCGGGTCGGGCTCGTAGCCGGCGTGGATGGCGCGGGTGTCGAAACCTGACTTGCTGCGATGTTCCTGGGTCACCCGACGAGGGTAGTGGTGGATCTCTGACCGGGACCGCCGCAGGTGGGCGGACGCCACTGCTTCACCATGTTCTCGTGGTGAAGCACTGCTTCACACGTCGAATTCGCCATGAGAACCCGCGTCTCACCATGAGAACATGGTGAAGCCGGGACGCGTGGGACAGAGGTCACCCGCCCCGGGCGTCATGGTTTGGTCAGATCTGCCGGGAACGCCCGGGCCCGCCCGTGTGTTGGACTGGGTGGACGCCCCCTCCAGAGGCGCCAGAAGGAGTAACCGTGTCGATCTTCTCCCGCCACAAGACCACCCTCCCGACCGCGGAGGAGGCGCTGCCCGGCCGCGCCACCAGCGAGTTCGTGATCGCCCCGAAGCACCGCGTCCTCGACGCGCCCGTCGTCACCCCCACCGCCCCCGAGGGCTACGAGGTCGCCGTGTTCGGCCTCGGCTGCTTCTGGGGCGCCGAGGAGATCTACTGGCAGATGCCGGGGGTCTGGTCCACCTCGGTCGGGTACGCCGGCGGCACCACGCCGAACCCGACGTACGAGGAGGTCTGCAGCGGCCGCACCGGCCACACCGAGGCCGTGCGGGTCGTCTACGACCCGTCCGTGGTCAGCTACGCCGACCTGGTCAAGACCTTCTTCGAGGTCCACGACCCGACCCAGGGGATGCGCCAGGGCAACGACGTCGGCACCCAGTACCGCTCGGCGATCTACTACACGACTCCCGAGCAGGAGCAGACCGCGCGCGAGCTGACGAAGATCTACGGCGACGAGCTGCACCGCCAGCGCGTCGGTGACATCACCACCGAGATCCGGTCCGCGTCCGAGACGCCGTACTTCTACGCCGAGGACCACCACCAGCAGTACCTTGCGAAGAACCCCTTCGGCTACCGCTGCCACTCCAACACCGGCATCAGGTTCCCCGAGACCGCCTGAGGGGTGTCGGATCCGCCTCATCCCGTTCGTTGAGGGGGTGAGGCGGACATCGGGTCCGCGACCGAGACGAGGAGCAGACATGACCGAGTACGCCATCTTCTTCAACCAGCAGTGGGTGGGCGACCACGACGAGGAGTGGTTCCGCGGTCGTGGACCACGTGCGATGGCGGTCGTGCACGAGATGGAGGAGGCGGGCGTGCTCGTCTTCGCCGGCGGTCTCGTCGAGGAGATCGAGGAGGCTTACAGCGCGGACGCGACCAGCGGCGACCTCGTGATCACCGACGGGCCGTACGTCGAGACCAAGGAGTACCTCGGCGGACTGACGATCGTCGACGTGCCCGACGACGAGGCCGCCAAGATGTGGGCCGGCAAGATCGCCGTCGCGTGCGGCTGGCCCCAAGAGGTCCGCGAGTTCAAGCCGCGACCCGACCGCGGGTGACGTGCGGCGGCGCTCCGCGCGGGGCGCCGTCGTCACGCTCCTCGGCCGGACGACCTCAGAGTCGGCCGGCGGCCATCTCCTCCGCGATGTGGTCCGCCTGCCGGATCGCCAGGGCGACGATGGTGAGCGTCGGGTTCGCCGCAGCTCCGGTGGTCATCACCGACCCGTCGCTCACGAACAGGTTCGCGACGTCGTGGGCTCCGCCCCACCTGTCGACCACGCCGTCCTCGGGGCGCTCGCTCATCCGGTTGGTCCCGAGGTTGTGCGTCGAGGGGTACGGCGGCGTGTGGTGCACCGACAGGGCGCCGACGGCGCCGTAGATCCGGTCGGCAGCCTCGTAGGCGTGCTGACGCATGGCCACGTCGTTGGCGTGGTCGTCGAAGTGCACGTCGGGCACCGGGAGGCCGTGCTCGTCCTTGACGTCGGGGTTGAGCGTCACCCTGTTGTCGGCCTGCGGCATGTCCTCACCGACCAGCCACATCCCCGCGGTGCGCGCGTAGGCGTCCATCTTCTCGGTGAACCCGCGGCCCCACTCGCCCGGCTCGATGAAGCTGGCCAGGAACGCCGGTCCGAGGGCCAGGGTCTCCATGTAGTAGCCACCGACGAACCCGCGTGAGGGATCGTGCTTCGCCTCGTCGGCGATGATCCCGGCCATCGTCTCGCCGCGGTACATGTGCACCGGCTGCTCGAACGTCGCGTACGCCGAGCCGGTCATGTGCCGCATGTAGTTGCGGCCGACCTGCCCCGAGGAGTTCGCCAGACCGTCGGGGTGCTGCGGGCTGTCGCTCATCAGCAGCAGGCGGGGCGACTCGATGGAGTTGCCGGCCACGCAGACGACGCGCGCCGCCTGCCGGTGCAGGGCGCCGGCAGCGTCGAGGTACTCGACGCCGTCGGCCTTGCCCGACGTGTCGGTGGTGATGCGGACGGCCTGGCACTCCGGTCGGAGGTCGAGGTGTCCCGTGGCCAGCGCCCTGGGGATCTCGCGCACCAGGGTCGACCACTTGCTGCCGCCCTTGTCGCCCTGGAAGTTGAAGCCGTCCTGGTTGGACGCCGGACGACCGTCGTACGGCGCGGCGTTGGTGGCGTAGGGCCCCGTGGCGTAGAACCGGTATCCCGCCTTGTCGGCGCCGTTGGCGAACACCTTGTAGTTGTTGTTCGCCGGGAGGGGTGGGCGCCCGTGTCGATGCGTCGAGCCCATCGCGATCTCGGCCTTGTCGTACCACGGCGCCATCTCGTCGAGGCCGATCGGCCAGTCGAGCAGCGAGGCGCCCGCCACGTCGCCGTACGTCGTGCGGGCGCGGAACTCGTGGGCCATGAACCTCGGCGTCGCGCCCGCCCAGTGCGTCGTCGTACCGCCCACGGCCTTGACGATCCAGGCGGGCAGGTTCGGGAAGTCGGTGGCGACCCGCCAGCTGCCGCTCGTGGTCCGGTTGTCGAGCCACGCCATCTGGCCGAAGGCACGCCACTCGTCGTTCTCGTAGTCGTCACCGGTCAGGTGCGGCCCGGCCTCGAGCAGGACGCACTCGACGCCGCGCGCGGTCAGCTCGTGGGCGACCGTGCCGCCGCCCGCTCCAGAGCCGACGATGACGACGACCGGATCCTTCTCGTCGATCGTGGCCATCACCGCTCACCGCCCAGCAGCTCGACGCGGGACTCGCCCTCGAGCTCGGTGATCCGTGGGTCGGGGAGCCAGTCGAGGTCGTCGAAGCCGCGGTCGACGTAGCCGCCCTTCTCGAAGGCGCTGCCCTCGTAGCCGAGGATCTCCCACACCTCGTGGTCGTCGTAGAGAGCAACGACCGTGGTCGAGTGGACCAGCCTGAAGAACGGCGTGTCCGCGACCTTCTCGATGACGGCCGTCGCGTCGTCGTCCGACAGGTCCGCGAAGTCGCCTCCCGCGGCCTCGTCCAGGGCGTCGAGCCCCGCGGGGAGGACGCCGTCGGCGTCGGCCTCCTGCACCGCCTTGGCGGTGCGGGCATACGGGCCGTCCGGGAACCCGGGATGGGGGTAGGCGACCCGCAGCAGCCTCAGGAGCAGCTTCTCCTGGGTCTCGGTCAGTCCGCTCGGGTCGTCCGCCATCACCGTCTCCTCCGCGCTCTCCCGACCTCGCGTCCTCGCGACGTCCGATACGGACGCTACGACCGCGATGTGACCGCGGCCACACGGGTTCTCACCGAGTGATAACGCCGCGGTAGGCGGCCCCCACCCGCGACGCGACCTGTCGCAGGCAGGAGGCGATCGGGCTCGGCGTACCGGTGAGCCGGTCGGCCTGCGCCGAGATCGCGACGGCCCCGATCAAGGTGGAGTCGCCCCCTCGCACCGGGACCGCGGCGCAGGACCAGCCCGGCAGGAACTCCTCGTGCTCCCAGGCGATCCCGCTCCTGCCCACCTGGCCGAGCTCCCCCTCGAGCGCGCCCTGCTCGGTGATGGTGTGCGCGGTGAGCGCGCGCAGCCCGTGGCGGGCGACGTAGTCGTCGCGGCCTGGGCCGTCGAGCTCGGCGAGCAGGATCTTGCCGAACGCCGTGGCGTGGGGCGCCTCGTGGAAGCCGAAGCGGATCGGGCGCAGGCGCGGGCACTCCGGTGAGTCGACGACGTGCGCCACCACCAGCTCGGGACCTCGCAGGATCGCCAGATATCCCGCCATCCCCGTCATCTCGTGCAGCCGCTGGATCTCGGAGGTGACCGGCGCGGTCAGGCCGAGCTGGTGGTGCAGCGAGATGCCGAGGAGATGGAGCTTGTGGCCGAGCTCGTAGCGCTGGTCGGCCCGCAGGTGCACCAGGTAGTCGGCATCGACGAGCTCCTTGGCGAGCCGGTACACCGTCGGCAGCGGCAGGCCGCACGCGTCGGAGATCTCCCGCGCGCTGGCTCCTCCGCGCTCGGCGACCACCTCGAGCACCCACAGGCTGCGCTCGACCGGTCCGGAGCGGACAGTGGCCATGCCCCCCATCGTGCCTGGGTTGACGACGCCGACACAGGCCGGACAGCATGAAAGAGCGGCCCGGACGACGGATCGCCGGACCCAGGAGGCGCCCTCGTGTACTTCATCGTCGTGAAGTTCCCCACCAAGCCGGAGTGGACCGACCGCTGGATGGACCTCGTCGACGGGTTCACCCAGACCACCCGCGGCGAGCCCGGGAACCTGTGGTTCGAGTGGTCGCGCTCGATCGAGGACCCCTCGGAGTTCGTGCTGTGCGAGGCCTTCACCGACGACGGCGCCGGCCCCCACGTCAACAGCGACCACTTCCAGCAGGCGATGAAGGACATGCCTCAGGCGCTCCGCGCCACCCCCAAGATCGTGAGCCGCCAGGTGGACGGCACCGGGTGGGACCAGATGGGCGAGCTCGCCGTCGACTGAGGCCCGGGCCTCGGCTCGGTGTCAGCGGAGGCCCGGGTGGGCCTTGCGCAGCGTCGCGGTGGCCCGGCACGACCACGACTCGACCAGCACCTCCCGCAGCTCGGGGTCACTCAGGGCGGCGAGCCGCGCCATCACCACCTTCCGCGAGAAGCCTCGGGCGCCCCGGAACACCCGCGGCTCTGCCTCGTAGGCAGCCACCAGGTCCTCGTCGGCGACCCAGAACTGCAGGACCTCGCCGTCCTCGGCGCGACGGAACCTCGCGAACTGCTGCGAACGCACCAGCACCACCGGCTCCCCGCCGTGGGAGTCGCCCAGGCGCGTCTCGGGCAGGGACAGGCCGACCCGCTCGACGTCCGCCCAGGTGGCCACCCGCCGACGGTACGACGTGCGGTCGCGCCGTCGCTTGACCCGCCTTGCCACCTGCCTGGCCACCCGCTCGCCGCGCCGAGGCGGGGATCCCACCACCCGTCGGCGACAATGGCGACATGACCGAGCTCCCCCGGAAGGCCGTCGCGCGCACCGTGCGGCTGGCGGCCCTGCCCCTGGGGTATGCCGGACGGAACGCGCTCGGGTTCGGCAAGCGCCTCGGTGGCAAGAACGCCGACGTGGTGATGTCGGACATCCAGCAGCGCACGGCCGAGCAGCTGTTCCGCACCCTGGGTGAGCTCAAGGGCGGGGCGATGAAGTTCGGCCAGGCGATGTCGGTGCTCGAGGCCGCGCTCCCCGACGAGCTGGGCGCGCCGTACCGGGCCGAGCTGACCCGCCTCCAGGACTCCGCTCCCCCGATGCCCACGCAGGTCGTGCGCGACCAGATCGCGGCCGACCTCGGCGCCCACTGGCGCGACGAGCTGGTCTGGCTCGACGGCGGCCCGACCGCGGCCGCCTCGATCGGACAGGTACACCTCGGCCGCTGGTCGGACGACCGAGAGGTGGCGGTCAAGGTGCAGTACCCCGGTGCGGGCGACGCGCTGCGCAGCGACCTGCGCCAGCTCGCGCGGCTGGCCCGGACGATCGGGCCGATGGCGCCGGGGATCGACGTCAAGCCACTCATCGCCGAGCTCCAGGCACGCGCCAACGACGAGCTCGACTACACCCTCGAGGCCGAGGCCCAGCGCGCGTTCGCCGAGGCGTACCGCGACGACCCCGAGATCGTCGTACCCGACGTGGTCGCGGTCGGCGAGCACGTGCTGGTCACCGAGTGGCTCGAGAGCCCTGCGTCACTGGCCACCGTCATCCAGACCGGCACGCAGGAGGAGCGCGACCACTACGGCGAGCTGTTCGTGCGCTTCCTCTTCTCCGGCCCCGCGCGCACCGGGATGCTCCATGCCGACCCCCACCCGGGCAACTTCCGGATCATCCCGAACGACGACGGCAGCCCCGGTCGGCTCGGCGTGCTCGACTACGGCGCGGTGGCCCGCCTGCCCGGCGGCGCCCTGCCCGAGGCGATGGGGGCGCTGATCCGGATCGCGGGGCTGCGCGACCCCGACGAGCTCGTCGCAGGTCTGCGGCAGGAAGGGTTCATCAAGCAAGGCGTGAAGCTCGACCCCGACCTCGTGCTCGACTACCTCGCGCCCTTCGTCGAGCCCACGCAGGTGGAGCGCTTCCGCTTCACGCGCGAGTGGCTCCAGGCGCAGTTCCAGCGGCTCAACAACCCCAAGGAGCCGACGTTCACGCTGGCCCTCAAGCTCAACCTGCCGCCCGACTACCTGCTCATCCACCGCACCTGGCTCGGCGGGGTCGGCGTGCTCAGCCAGCTCGGCGCCGAGGCGCCGTTCCGCGAGATCCTCACCGAGTACCTCCCCGGCTTCGCCGGCTGACCCCGCTCACCCGAGCGCCAGGTACATCACGTGCAGGCCCACGCGGCCGTGCGTGGCCGACCGGAAGGCACCGGGCACTGTCCCGACGACCTCGAAGCCGAGCGACTCCCACAGGTGCACGGCGGCGGTGTTCGTCTCGACGACGGCGTTGAACTGGATGCCGGCGTACCCGTGGTCGCGGTGCCACGCCACGACGTACGACGCGAGCGCCCCTCCGACGCCCCGGCCCGAGGCCCGGGGATCCACCATGAACGACGCGGTGCCGACGTGGTCGCCACGGCCGGGCCGGTTGGGTCCCATCTTGGCGCTGCCGAGGATCCGCCCGTTGTCCTCGAGGACGACCGTGCGGCCGGGTGATTGCTCCATCCACCATCCTCGACCCGACTCGAGGGTGAGGTCCTCGGGGAAGGCGTAGCTCTCACCCGCGGCGACGATCTCGGCGAAGAACGGCCAGATCCACGGCCAGTCAGCGTCGGTGGCGAGCCGGATTCGGGGATCCGGGTCGGTCACTCCCCCGTCTCTCCGTCGATGGACTGCCGGATCAGGTCGGCGTGGCCGTTGTGGCGGGCGTACTCCTCGATCATGTGGACGAGGATCCAGCGCAGGCTGAACGGCGTGCCCTCGCGGCGACTCTCCCGGGACGACGTGGCGTCGAGCCCGGCGTCCGTGGCCAGGGCCGCGTCGATCACGGCGTCGGCACGGCGTACGGCCTCGTCGAAGAGCGCCCGGAGCTCCTCGGGGGTGTCGTCCTTGGCGGTGTGCCACTCCCAGTCGCGGTCGGCCTCCCAGTCGACGGTGTCGAACGGCGGCATCGTCTGACCGCCGCGGAAGGTCTCCTCGAACCAGCCCGACTCGACGATGGCGAGGTGTTTCATCATCCCGCCGAGCGTCATGTCCGAGGGCGGCAGCGCCTCGGCGAGCTGCTGCTGGGTGAGGCCGGCGCACTTCCAGCGGAACGTGTCTCGATGGAAGTCGAGGAAGGCGCGCAGCGTGGTCGCCTCGTCGGCGACCAGCGGCGGGTCGGTGCGGTCGTCGGCAGAGAAGCTCGTGGAGGTCATGGCCGCGACGCTAGCCACCGGCGACGACGTCGCGCACCAGGGTTTCCGCTGTCACCACAACCCGAGGACGTCGCCGCCGATCCGGATGATGAAGGCCGAGACCACGATCATGAAGAACACCCGCACGAAGCCGACGCCGCGCGCGACCGCCGTACGGGCGCCGACGTAGCCGCCGACGAGGTTGCAGCCGCCCATCACCAGGCCGACCTTCCACAGCACCGAGCCCTGCGGCACGAAGACGCAGAGGGCAGCCAGGTTCGTGGCCCAGTTCGCGAGCCGTGCCTTCGCGGAGGCCTCGAGGAAGCTGTAGCCGAGGAGGCCGACCAGCGTGATCACGAAGAAGCTGCCGGTGCCGGGGCCGAGGGCGCCGTCGTAGAAGCCGATCGCCAGGCCGGTCGCCATCGCGGCCCCCGTGTGGCGGTGGCCGTGGAAGCGCAGTGCCGTCGTCTCCCCCAGCGTCGGCCGGAACACGACGTACCCGCCGACCACGATCAGTACGACGAGCACGATGGGGTCGAACGCCGCCTCCGAGATGTGGGAGCCGACGAACGCACCGCCGACCGAGCCGACGAACGCGCAGGCCATCAGCGGCCCGAACGTGCGCGGGTCGGGGCGGATCCGGCGGTAGTACGTCGCGCTGCTGACCGTCGTACCGCAGATGGAGCTCAGCTTGTTGGTGCCCAGGATCGTCGCCGGCGGCGCGGAGGGGAGTCCGAGCAGGAGCGCCGGGAGCTGGATCAGCCCGCCGCCCCCGACCACGGCGTCCACGAACCCCGCCGCAAGCCCGGCCAGCCCGAGCAGGATCAGGGTGGTCGTCGTCGGGTCGGTCACGGCCGCACTCTAGGCGGCGCGTCCGGACGGGAAAACGCGGAACAATCGCCGACGCGACGTCGGCGGGTCGACGAATTGTTCCGCGTTTCCTCCGGTTCAGCCCCGCCGTCAGTAGAAGCCGTGCCGGGCCAGGGGGCCGCGCAGCTCACGCTCCTCGTAGGCGAGGTGGCTGAGGAGGCGGTCGCCCAGGGCCTGCAGCGCCGCCTCGACCGCGTCGAGGGAGTCCTCGTCGGCGTCGCCGACCAACCGGACGAGCACCCGGTCGACGTCGTCGAGCAGGTGGTGGATGACCACGTGCTCCTCGGCGAGCCGGTCGAGCACCGGCCCCGCGGCGGGCTCGGCGTTGCGCAGGTGTGGGAAGACGCTCGTGTCCTCGAGCGTGTGGTGGCCGTTGACGAAGCCGCAGTAGGACTGGCAGTAGGCGCCGAGCGTCCAATTGTTCTGGCGCAGCGACATGGCGTGCACCTCCGAGCGCGCCTCCGCCGCGGTCAGCACGCCGCGTCGTACCTCCTCCACCAGGCTCTGGAGCCGGGTCAGCTCACTGCGCAGGTGGTCGTGGATCTCCACGAGGTGGCGGTGGTAGGCCTCCTGCGCCGTGGAGTACGACGTGCCGTCCCCCTCCTCGAGGGTCGGTCGCGTCGTCTCGTCCCAGAGGCCTGTCGCGTCGTCGTTCATCGCCCGCCGACCCTAGCCATCTACGGTGGACGCGTGCGGATCGTCTCGTTGCTGCCCTCCACCACCGAGATCCTCTTCGCCCTCGGAGCGGGCGATGACGTGGTCGGCGTGACCTTCGAGTGCGACTACCCGGCCGAGGCCCGCAGCCGCCCGATCGTCTCGACCTCCGCGATGCCCGAAGGGCTGGAGCCGGCCGCGATCGACGCCTTCGTGGTGGCCGCGATGGCGCGCGGGGACGACCTCTACCACCTCGACGAGGGCGCCCTGGCCGGCCTCGACGCCGACCTGGTCGTCACCCAGGACCTCTGCGCCGTGTGTGCCGTCGACGTCTCCGTCGTCGACGACGCCCTCGCCCACCTCGGCTGCACCGCCGAGGTCCTCACCATCGACCCCCACACGCTCGACGAGGTCTTCGCCTCCATCGTGACGCTGGGCCGTGCGACGGGCCACGAGGCCGAGGCCGAGCACCTCGTGGCCGACCAGCGGCGGCGGCTGGACGCCGTACGTCGCGAGGTCGCGGGTCGGTCACGGCCGCGGGTGATGTTCCTGGAGTGGACCGATCCGCCCTTCGCGCCCGGCCACTGGATCCCTGAGATGATCGAGATCGCCGGCGGTGTGCCACTCCTGGCGACGGGTGGAGCGAAGTCGCAGCGGGTCACCTGGGAGGCCGTCCACGCGGCGGAGCCGGACGTGGTGGTCGTCGCCCCGTGCGGCTACGACCGCACCGGCTCGCAGCGGCTGGCCGACGACCTGGTCGCGAACAGCGTGCTGCCCCACGGCGTACCGGTGAGAGCGGTCGACGCCAACGCGTCGTGGGCCCGCCCCGGCACCCGCCTGGTCGACGGCGTCGAGGAGCTGGCCGCGATCCTCGCCTGACCGATCAGGCGGAGTGGGGATCGGCGAGCGGCCAGCCGCCGGCCGCGAGCCGGGCTGAGACCCGCCAGACGTCCGACGGCAGCGGTCGTTGGTAGACGGTCCCCTCGATCATCGTCTCGATGTCCGCCCGGGTGATCGGGTCCTCGGAGCGGATCGCCTGCTCGACCAGTCCGTCGACGATCGCGTGGATCTCCTCGTGGGTGAGGCGGCGCTGCAGCACGCCGAGGATGGGCGCGTAGTCCTGGGGCGGGATGCCGTCGGGGTAGCCGGCCCGCAGCCAGTCCAGGACGCTCTGCCCCAGCGACGTGGTCGGCTCGGGCATCACGGTCAGCTCTTCGGGACGAACGTGGGGTAGCCCTGCTCGAAGCTGAGCTGCTCACCGTGACCGGAGGCCACGATCGAGGCGAGGCCCAGGGCGATGCCACCGAGCACGACCAGGAAGCAGACGCCCGCCAGGGCCCTGCCGATCAGGCGGCGACGTCGTACGGCCGCGGTTGCGGCGGTCGTCGCGGTCTGGCCGCCGTCGGCACCGACCGTGCCGAGGGCCGAGGCGCGGACACCGACCGCGTAGAGCACGGGCAGCCCGGCACCGAGCAGGAGGCTGTAGAGCAGGACCTTCCAGATGTCCTGGAGGAACAACGACAACACGGAAGCCTCCTAGGCCGCAACGGTCTCGGACGGCTCGAGGACCGCGCTCGGGCCCTCCCAGTCGTCGTTGACGTTCTCGGCGTTGATCGGGTGACGCCGCGAACGGGCGTACATGAAGCAGGACACGGCGACCAGGATGGCGACCATCACGAGGGCGCCCACCAGGCCGCCTCCGACCGCGTCGCCGATCTCCCACATGGCCGCGCCGACCAGGGCCGCCATCGGGAGCGTGATGAACCAGGCCACCGCCATCCGACCCGCGACCGCCCAGCGCACGTGGGCGCCGGGCTTGCCGAGACCGCTGCCCAGGATGGATCCGGTGGCGACGTGGGTGGTCGACAGAGCGAACCCGAGCTGGGTGGACGCCAGGATCACTGCGGCGGCTGAGCCCTGGGCGGCCGTGCCCTGGCGTGCCTCGATCTCGGTGATGCCCTTGCCCATCGTGCGGATGATCCGCCAGCCACCGACGTAGGTGCCGAGGGCGATCGCCACGGCACAGGAGACCTTGACCCACAACGGGATGGAGGAGGTGTCGGTCCAGCTCCCGTAGGCGATCAGCGACAGCGTGATCACACCCATCGTCTTCTGCGCGTCGTTGGTGCCGTGCGCCAGCGCCATCAGCGAACCGGTGCCGATCTGACCCCAGCGGAAGCCGCCGTTGTTCAACCCCTCGCCCAGCGCACGGGTGACCCGGAAGATCAGCCAGGTGCCCACCATGGACACGACGGCGGCGATGACCGGTGAGGCGAACGCTGGCAGGATCACCTTGCCGACGACGCCGTCGAGCTTCGTGCTGTCGCCGGTCCAGTGCACCCCGCCCCAGCCGATGCCGGCGATCGTGGCACCGATCAGGCCGCCGAAGAGCGCGTGCGAGGAGCTCGACGGGAGACCGAACAGCCAGGTCGTCAGGTTCCAGACGATGCCGCCCACCAGACCGGCCAGGATGATCAGCAGCAGGGCCGATCCGTGGTCGGCCGTCAGGGCCGGATCGGGGGCTCCGTCAGAGTTCTGGATGGAGACGACCGCGTTGGTCACGGTCAGGGCCACCGCGACGGAGAGGAACGCTCCGACGAGGTTGAGGACGGCGGCCAGGGCGACCGCTGTCTTGGGCTTGAGGGCACCGGTGGCGATGGTGGTGGCCATCGAGTTGCCGGTGTCGTGGAAGCCGTTGGTGAAGTCGAAGCCGAGCGCGACGACCACGACGAGGACCAGGGTGAGCAGCTGTGCCGACACGGCTCTGAGTGTGGGGCCAAGGTGACCTCCAGGGAAATCCCTGGGGCCCAGTTTGCCGATTGTTACGCCGTCAGTTCACCTGCTGTTCACCTGGGGGCAGGACATGGGGCTGGTGTGGGGCTGGTGTGGTCGGTGGGGCTGGTGGGATGTGCTTTGGGGCCGCCCCTGGGCTGGCTGTCAGGCCGCCTTGCGAGCGAGCTCGCTGCGGCCTCCTGACGACGTTTCACCCCGGCTCCGCCGGGTCGAAACGTCCTCAGTCGACCCAGTACCCCCGCCCGCCGAACCAGTCGCCGTACTGTCCGAGGCCACCCGGTGCGCGCGAGCCGAGGTAGGAGCCGACGACGGCCGCGCCGAGGTCGTCGAGCTCCGGGGCGACGACCCGGCCGTCGACCCGGCGGGCCATCGAGTCGACGAAGCGCGCGAGCCCGGCGTCGGTGCCGAGGCGGAAGAACGTCACCTGCGCACCGAGCCGCCCGGAGTTGTCGAGCTCGCGCACCGAGTAGGCCACGGTCAGCGGGTGGGGCGGGTACTCGAAGTAGACCTCGCCGTTGGCCTCGAGGTGCGACGTCGGCTCGCCGTCGGTGACGATCAGCAGCACGGGCTGGGCGCCGGGGTGCTTGCGGAAGAACCGGTTGGCCAGCAGCAGCGCGTGATGCAGGTTCGTGCCCTTGTCCCACATCGCGTCGAGCCCGGTGAGCTCCTCGATGTCCATCACCTGTGCGTGCCGGCCGAAGCCGATCAGCTGGAGAGCATCGCCGCGGAAGCGCGACCGGATGAGCGTGTGCAACGCCAGGGCGGTGCGCTTCATCGGCACCCAGCGGCCGTCCATCGCCATCGAGAACGACGTGTCGACCAGCAGGGCGACAGCGGCCTGGGTACGCGCCTCGGTCTCGGACACCTCGACGTCCCCGACCTGGATCCGCAGCGGCGCCCGCTCGCCCGACCCCGGAGCCCGCACACCCTCGGACGAAGCGACCCGCCGGACGGCGTTCGTGATCGTGCGCGTGACGTCCCACGGCTCGGTGTCGCCGAACGCCCACTCGCGGGTCGCGCCCGACATCTCCCCGGCGGCCCCGGACTGGCGTACGTCGCGCTGCCCCTGACGGCCGCTGATCCGGGTGGCGACGTCCTTGAGCAGGGCCTTCCCGAGCTGGCGCATCGCCTTGGGGCTGAGCTTGAGCTGGCCGTCGCTGGTCCGCTTGAGGTACCCGGAGTCGCGCAGCGCCTGCTCGAGGCGTTGCAGGGTGCGCGCGTCGACGGCCGCCTCGTTGCCGAGCTGGCGGGCGAGCTTGTCGAGGTCGACGTCGTCGAGCCGGGCGCCGTCGTAGGACTGCGAGAGCTGCTCGGCGAGGTCGTCGAGGTCCGCGAGGTCCTGGAGCACGCCGGTCCCGTCGCCGAGCCCGAGCCCCTGCTCGCCGTCGAACCGCTCGGAGCCGCCCCAGTCCTCACCGGGGCGCAACGACTGGAGGTTCGCGTCGAGCTGCGAGAGCTGCTGCATGAGCTCCGGCGAGCCGAACGCCTGCTGCGCGAGCTCCATCAGCTCGGCCCGCTGCTCGGGCGTCATCGAGTTCATCATCCGCTGGGCCGCCGCCGCACGCTGCGCCATCGCGTCGATCAGCTCGTCGACGTTCTGCGGGTTCTCGGGGAAGAAGTCGCCGTGTTTGTCCATGAAGTCGGCGAAGTCCTCGGCGGTGTCCTCACCGCGGGCGTGCTTGGACAGCAGGTCGTTGAGGTCGGTGAGCATCTCGTTGATCGCCGCACGGTCGGCGTCGGAGGCGTTCTCGAGCGCCTGCTTCATGCCGGCGAAGCGCTGGTCCAGCATCTCGCGGCCCAGCAGGTCCTTGATCCGCTCGTAGTCCTCGCGGGCCTCGCGGCTCTTCCAGTCGTACTGGCTGAGCTCGCTGACCGCCGCGGCCGTCGACGGCGGCAGGTTGTCGAGCTGGAGCTCGCGCAGGGCGCGGTCGCCGTCGTCGAGGTCGATGTCGCGGGCCAGCTGCTTGCGCTCCTCGAGCACCGCATGGTCGAGCAGCTCGCGCACCTCCTGCAGAGTGCCGTCGAGGTTGTGTCGCTGCGTCAGCTCACGCCGCTTCTCCGCGATCCGGCGAGCGAGGTCGTCGAGGCCCCGCTGGTCGCGGTTGCCCCGGCGCAGGTACTCGCGCATGGCGCGCTCGGGGCTGTAGCCCGCCATCACGTCCTGGCCGATCGCGTCGAGTGCCTCGGCGATGTCGACGGGAGGCGCGAGGGGGTCCGGACCACCGTCGTACGCCGTGTAGCGGGAGCGGGGCTGGTGGCGGCTCATGCCTCACGCTCCACGGTCATCCCGGCCCGCAGCACGCGCGGGATCTCGGCGACCTCGTCGACCTTCGCCAGCATCTGGGCGATGGCGCCTGCGGGTGCCGAGGAGTCGACCGCCACCGCGTAGGTGACACCGGTCGAGACCCAGCTCTCCCGGTCGAAGCTGCCCCCAGCACGGACCCGCACGCCGGTGACCGGCACCCCGAGGGCCTCGCCCTCGCGGAAGGTGTCGTTGAGGACGCACAGCGCCACCGAGAGGTGCAGCACCGCCGCACCGTTGCCGTCTCCCTCGACCACGACGCCTTCGCTCGTCCACTGGTGGGGGACGGTCCAGCCCGACGCGGGATCCTCACGCAGGCTGCCGGCGCTCACCGTCACCGGGAACTCGATGCTCGGGCTAGCCATAGACGGTCTCCCCGCCGCCGGACTCCTTGCTGATCTTGCGCGCCAGGTAGAGGCCCTCGAGCGCGAGCTCGATGGCCCCGGCCCGCTCGCCGTCGTTGCCCGCATGGAGCCGGTCGCAGACCTCGTCGTAGAGCTCGGACTCGCCGAGCACCGGCAGGCCGGTGAGGAAGTCACGGGCGGTGACCTGCTCGCCGGTCGTCACCATCTGGCCGGCCTCGATCCGGTCGACCAGCAGGGCGAAGTCGAGACCGCGGAAGTGGTGGCGCACGGTCTCGGCGGTCGCGGTACGGAGCAGGTGGGTGAGGATCTCGGCCTCGCGGCCCTCCTCACCCGTCTCGAACTCGATCTTGCCGCCGAGGACCTCCACGGCGGTCTCGAGATCGACCACCCGGGCCACCGCCTCGTCCTCACCCTGACGCGTCGCCCGGTGCAAGGCGGATGCGGCCACGGTCTCGGCGCCCGCGATCGCGAAGCGAGCGCTGACCCCGGAGCGCTGGTCGACCGAGTTCGACTCGCGCAGGTTGTTGGTGAACCGCGCCAGGATCTCGACGAGGTGGTCGGGCACCTCGGCCACGAGCTGCGCCTCCTGCCGGATCACCGCGATCTCGTCGTCGAGCTCGGTCGGGTAGTGGGTGCGGATCTCGGCGCCGAAGCGGTCCTTGAGCGGCGTGATGATCCGGCCGCGGTTGGTGTAGTCCTCCGGGTTGGCGCTGGCGACGACAAGCGTGTCGAGGGGCAGCCGCAGCACGTAGCCCCGGATCTGGATGTCTCGCTCCTCCATCACGTTCAGCATCGCGACCTGGATGCGCTCGGCGAGGTCGGGCAGCTCGTTGATGGCGACGATGCCGCGGTGGCTGCGCGGGATCAGTCCGAAGTGGATGGTCTCGGGGTCTCCGAGGTGGCGGCCCTCGGCCACCTTCATCGGGTCGACGTCACCGATCAGGTCGGCGACCGACGTGTCAGGGGTGGCGAGCTTCTCGGCGTACCGCTCGTCGCGGTGGCGCCACTCGACGGGCAGCTCGTCGCCGAGCTCGTCGGCCCGGCGGCGGGAGGCCGGGGTGATCGGGTCGTAGGGGTGCTCGCCGAGCTCGGCGTCGCCGATGACCGGCGTCCACTCGTCGAGGAGGCCGACCAGCGAGCGCAGCAGCCGGGTCTTGCCCTGGCCGCGCTCGCCGAGCAGTACGACGTCGTGCCCGGCGAGCAGCGCTCGCTCGAGCTGGGGGATCACGGTGTCGTCGAAGCCGTGCATGCCCGGCCACGGATCGTCGCCGGCGGCCAGCTTGGCCAGGAGGTTGTCCCGGATCTCGTCACGGAGGTGCTTCTGGACGTGGCCCGACTCGCGGAGCTGACCGAGAGTGCGGGGGATCGGTGCATCTGTCACGTCTTCCACGCTAGTCCGGCACGCAACGTCAGGCTCGAGGGGAGGGACGTGGGGCGGCCGACAGGCCTACCGTCGCGCGGGACAGGCTGGGCCTAGCCGTGCACCAGGGACCGCGCGGTGCCGTCGGCGTCCACCACCTCGATCAGCGGCTCCCCCTCCGCCGGTACGACGAGTCGCAGCCGGTCGCGCCCCTCGCCGTCGCGCAGCACCAGCCCCACCGACCCGTCCTCCTCGCGGGCGAGCCGCATCCGCGACGCCGCGACGCCGTCCGGCTGGTCCGCCCCTTCGACGAGGTCGGCGATCGACCAGTCCGGCCGATCGACGTACTCGAGGAACTTCTGCGAGGACGTCCCGGACTGCACCATCCCTAGGCGCAGGCTCTCGTTCTGCTCGTAGTCGTCGACGGTCAGGTAGCCCGACTGGTGCCGACCGTCGGGGCCGGTGGCACCGGCGTACTGCAGGCCGCCGCACTCGGTGCCCTCGTCGTTCACGAAGAGCAGCCCGGCCGACGGCGTGCGCCCGGGGTGCTCCAGCAGTCGGCCGCGGACGGGGAGAGTGGCCGCGTGGGTCGAGTTGCCGATCACGATCCGAAGCGTCCCGTCGTCCTCGACGACGCTGATCCGCTTGACCACCAGGTGGTCGATCACCCGCGGCTCGAGCCCCGGCTCGGGCACTCCCGCTGCGGCCGCCGCCGCCTCGGCCCTCCGTAGCGCCTCGGTGGCCGACGCGTGGGCCGCCCGGGCCGCCTCCAGTGCAGATCCGACATCATCCATGCCCCGACCGTAGGACGTGGGGTCGTCGGACGCGCTGACCCCGGCTTCACCATGTGAACGTGGTGAGTCCGCGCTTCTCGCGTCGAATTCGACGAGAGAAGAACCACTTCACCATGTGAACGTGATGAAGCCGGGGCAGCCGGTGACAGCGGGACAAGCAGCCCAGCGGACGAGCAGCCGAATCTCAGGCGCCGGCGAGGAACGCGAGGAGGTCCTGACGGGTCAGCACGCCGACCGGCTTGCCGTCCTCGTGCACCAGCACCGCATCGGCGTCCTCGAGCAGGGAGACCGCGTCCTGGGCCGACTCCGTGGAGCCGATGGTCGGCAGCGGCGGAGACATGTGGTCCTCGACCCGGTCGGTGAGGTGGGCGTGGCCGGTGAAGAGCGCCTCGAGGAGGGTCCGCTCCGAGACCGAGCCGGCGACCTCGGCCGCCACGATCGGAGGCTCGGCGCGCACGACGGGCATCTGCGAGACGCTGTACTCCTGGAGGATCGCGACGGCCTCGGCGATCGTCTCGGCGGGGTGCGTGTGCACCAGGTCGGGCAGCCGACCGGACTTCCCGCGCAGGACCTCGCCCACGCTCTGGTCGGCGGAGGCCAGACCCGTGGCGAAGCCGTACTGCGCCAGCCACTCGTCGTTGAACACCTTGGTCAGGTACCCGCGACCCGAGTCCGGCAGCAGGACGACGATGACGGCGTCGTCGCCCTCGGGCGTCCCGGCCAGCTCCTGGGCGACCTGACGCGCGGCGTACGCCGCCATCCCGGACGACCCGCCGACGAGCATCGCCTCCTCACGCGCGAGCCGGCGCGTGAACGCGAACGAGTCGGCGTCGGAGACCTCGATCACCCTGTCGGCGACCGAACGGTCGTAGGTCTCGGGCCAGAAGTCCTCGCCGACGCCCTCGACGAGGTACGGCCGACCGGAGCCGCCGGAGTAGACGGAGCCGGACGGGTCGGCGCCGATCACCTGCACGCCGGGGTTCTGCTCCTTCAGGAAGCGCCCCACGCCGCTGATGGTGCCACCGGTCCCCATCCCGCACACGAAGTGCGTGATCCGGCCCTCGGTCTGCTTCCAGATCTCAGGGCCGGTGGTCTCGTAGTGGGAGCGGGGGTTGTTCGGGTTGGAGTACTGGTCGGGCTTCCAGGCACCCGGCTCCCTCGAGAGCCGGTCGCTGACGTTGTAGTAGGAGTCGGGGTGCTCAGGCGCGACGGCGGTCGGGCAGACGACCACGTCCGCGCCGTAGGCCTTGAGCACGTTGCGCTTGTCCTCGCTGACCTTGTCGGGGCACACGAAGACGCAGTGGTAGCCCCGGGCCTGGGCGACCATGGCCAACCCGACCCCGGTGTTGCCGGAGGTCGGCTCGACGATGGTGCCGCCGGGCTGCAGCGCGCCGGACGCCTCGGCGGCGTCGATCATCCGCTCCGCGATCCGGTCCTTCACCGAGCCGCCGGGGTTGAGGTACTCCACCTTCGCGAGCACGAGCGGTCCGCCCTGGTCGCCCGAGGGCAGGTCGAGGGTGCCGTGCAGGCGCACCAGCGGGGTGTGGCCGATGAGGTCGAGAAGCGACTCCACGTACTCCATGCGGGCCAACATAGCCGCGGTCACGGGCGCCCCCGACATCGGCGACAATGCGCTGGTGGACGTCGACAGCCCTGCCAGTCAGACCGCCCTGGCCGCTGCTCGCTACCGAGCCATCCACCAGCTCATGGACGGCGGCACGGTGCTCCACGACCCCCTCGCGGTCCGGATCCTCGGGGAGCCGCCCGACGACCTCGAGGCCATCACGCTCGACCGGCGGATGCAGCTGTTCGTCTGCGCGCGGGCGAGGTACGCCGAGGAGGTGCTGGCCGCGGCCGTGCCCCACGGGCTCGACCAGCTGGTCGTGCTCGGCGCGGGACTGGACACCTTCGGCTACCGCAACCCGTACGCCGGGCTCCACGTCGTCGAGATCGACCACCCCGCCACCGCCGCGTGGAAGCAGGAACGGCTCGCCGCCGCCGGGATCGACGTGCCGCCGACGGTGACCCACCTCCCCGTCGACTTCGAGCGCGACGACCTCGCGTCGCTGCTCGCGGGCGCCGTCGACCTCCGTCGACCGGTGCTCTTCTGGTGGCTCGGCGTCACGCCGTACCTGACCCTCGACGCGATCACCGCCACGCTGACCACGCTGGCGGCACAGCCGCACACCGCGGTCGTGCTCGACCACGCCGTCCCCGACGCCCACGCGTCGGCGCTGACCCGCGCCTGGGAGGCGCAGCGCGCCGCACGCGTGGCCGCGGTGGGTGAGCCCTGGGTCACCCGGATCTCGCCGGACGACCTCGCGGCGCTCGGGCTCTCGTGCGGCTTCGAGCACGTGCACCGTGAGGACGAGGCGGCCCTCATCCGCCGCGTACTCGGTCACCGTCACACCCGCGAGCAGCGGGTCACCCACCTCGCGCTGATGACGAGGGGCTGGTGGGTCGACGGTGCGGGTCAGCCGCGGTCGTAGCGGCTGGTCAGCTCGGGCTGCGGGTTGAAGGCCCACAGGGTGTAGCCGTTGGCGCGGCGCATCAGCTGCCGGCCGAAGGTGCGGATCCTGGTCGCGTTCATCTGCGTCTCCTGTCTCGGATGAGTGCGGGCCATTCGCCGGCCCGTCGATGTCCACTCTCCGGGTTCAATGTTTCGGGCACGTTAGATCGTTCCAATTTCGGGTGAGACCCGAGTCACGGATCGACCTCGGCGCCCCTCCGAGCCTGGGGGCGACGCCCCTCACCCCCTCCGCCGATCGCTAGGTTGGGAGCATGGGGAAGGCGGCTGCGGCACGCAAGCTGGCCTCCGCCGCGGCGTTCGGGGGCGGGGGTCTGTCGGTGCTGGGCGCCGGCCTGTACGGCGTGCTGCGCGCCGAGGCGTCCCTCGCCCGCCACGCGATCGGCAACGCCGGCGACGAACCCCCACCCGACTCCACCGGCTGGTACGGCCGCGGCCGGCCCGGCCCGGCCATCAAGGTGGCCCTGCTCGGCGACTCCAGCGCCGCCGGGTACGGCGTGGACCGCGCGGTGGAGACCCCCGGCGCCCACCTCGCCAGCGGGATCGCAGCCGGAGCAGACCGCCGGGTCCACCTGCGCGCCTTCGCCCGGGTCGGGGCCCAGTCCTCCGACCTCGCCGGCCAGATCGACCGCGCCCTGGCCACCGACCCCGACCTCACCGTGATCCTCGTCGGCGCCAACGACGTCACCCACCAGGTGCGGCCCTCGCAGTCGGTGCGCCAACTCGCCGACGGCGTGCGCCGGCTCCGCGAGGCGGGCTCGAAGGTGGTCGTCGGCACCTGTCCCGACCTCGGCACCATCAAGCCCATCCCTCCCCCGCTCAAGCAGCTGGCCCGGTCGTGGTCGCGACGGCTCGCGGCGGCCCAGGCGATCGCGACCCTCGAGGCCGACGGCGTGGCGGTGTCGCTCGCCTCGGTCCTCGGCCCCGACTTCGAGGCTGCACCGGCGCTGTTCTTCGGGCCCGACCAGTTCCACCCGTCGGCCCAGGGGTACCGCGCGCTCGCCGAGGTGCTCGTGCCGAGCGCGCTCAACGTGATCGGCTACGGCGAGGACGAGCCCCCTCGTACCCGAGGCGAGGGCACGATGCCGGTCGCGACCGCGGCGGTGAAGGCGGCCAAGACACCCGGCACCGAGCTCGGGGACAAGAAGGGCCTCTGGGTGGAGCTGCGCCGGCGTGCCCGGCTCCGCTCCGTCCCAGAGGCCCCTGCTGACGACCCCGCTGACGACGGCGTCGTCACTGACGCATGATCGCCAGGATGCGCAGCAGGTTGGTGTAGATCCAGACCAGGCTGACGGTCAGGCCGAAGGCGGCTCGCCACGACTCACGATCCGGCAGGCCGGCCCGGACGCCGTTCTCGACGAAGTCGAAGTCGAGGATCAGCATGAAGACGCCGAGGACCAGGCCGAGGATCGCGAAGACCAAGCCCATTCCGCCGAAGCCGTAGAGCCCGATGGCGTTGCCGAAGAGGCCCAGAATCAGCTCGAGAATGCTCAGACCGACCAGGGCGAACATCGCTCCGATGACGAACATCCGGAACTTGGTGCTCACCTTGATGTTGAAGAACTTGTACGCCGCCAGCGTGCCGGCGAAGGCCGCGAAGGTGCCGAGCACTGCCTGGATGACGATGCCGTCGCCGAACGCGTAGTCGAACCACTTGCTCAAGGCGCCCAGCGCGACACCCTCGAGCGCTGCGAAGGCCAGCACGAGGGCCGGGCTGATCACGCGCTTGAACGAGTTGACCAGCGACAGCCCGAAGGCGCCGAGGGAGCCGATCGTCATCCACGCGAAAACGGTCTGGATCGAGCTGTTGGACACCGTGCTGGTGCTCAGGTCCGGTGTCATCACCCAGGTGGCGAAGGCCGCGACGATCACGATCAAGATCGACAGGCCGGTCTTCTGGACCACGCTGTCGATGGTCATCCGGCCGGTGCCGACGCCGGTATGGGTCGGGGTGCCGGTGCTCCACGTGGACGGGTCGGTCGTACCGTAGCCCTGGGTGGCGCCGCTTCCGTCGTACACCTGGTTGCCGTACGTGTTCGCGCGTCCGTTGAACTCGTCGGAGTTGCGGAAGACGGGGTTGTTGCTCTGCATGGTCTCTCCTCGGAGGCCGCCACGGCCGTCGCTCTGACGGACCGCTGGGGCCGATCCTACCGAGCGGCTGTGCGGAACCCGAGCGTCGCGGTCGCTGCCGGCGGTACGGCGTCCGCGCGCTGTTAGGTTCGCCGGATGCGATTCGGACTCAGTGTTCCGCCGTTCACCGACCCGGCCGAGGTGGTGGCGCTCGCCACCCGGGCCGAGGCCTCGGGGTGGGACGGGTTCTTCCTGTGGGACCACCTCAGCTGGGACGGCGTCGTGGAGGCCCACGACCCCTGGGTGCTGCTCGGCGCGATCGCCCAGGAGACCGGGCGGATGCGACTCGGCACCATGGTCACGCCCCTCTCACGCCGCCGTCCGCAGGTCGTCGCCAAGCACCTGACCACGCTCGACCACCTCAGTGGCGGCCGCGCCGTCTTCGGCGTCGGCCTCGGTGACCCGCCCGACCTCGACTTCTCCGACTTCGGTGACGAGCCGTCGTACCAGGTGCGAGCGGCGATCACCGACGAGGCGCTCACCGTGCTCGCCGGGCTGCTCGGTGACGGCACGGCCTCCCACCACGGCGACCACCTCGACGTCGACGCGTCGATCCGTCCCGTGCCGGTGCAGCGGCCGCGGATCCCGATCTGGGTCGCCGGTCGCGCGCCCCACACGCGGCCGCTGACACGGGCCAAGCGGTGGGACGGCTACATCCCGATCGCCACGCCGTTCCTGTCTCCAGACGACCTCGCGGCGTACGTCGGTCCCCACCCGCATGACGGGTGGGATCTCGTCGTGCAGTGGGCACCCGGCGTTCCGGCCGACGAGTTCGCGGCCGCTGGCGCCACCTGGCTGATCCGCTCGACCTGGCCGTCGGAGGAGGGCTGGCTCGACGAGCTGCGCGAGCTCGTGGACGCGGGCCCGCAGGGGTGAGGCAACCGGGTCAGCGGTAGGCCGGCACCGGCGCGTTGGTGATGCGGAGCCTGGCGCCCGGGTGGGTCGCCGACTTCACGCCGTACATGGTCTGCACGTGGTGCACGCCGGCCGGGACCCGCACCGGGGCGGCGCCGGAGGTCACCCAGTAGACCCAGCTCGTGGCCCGTTTTGACGAACTGGCAGGAGTAGAGGTGGCTGACCCGGTCGTAGCGGCAGCCCCGCGCCTGCTGGCCGAGCAGCCACCCGTGCACCCGCGCGTACGCCTGCGCCGGATCTCGAGGGGAACCGCTCGGTGGGGGAGATGGTAAAGGTGACGCTGTGCCCCCGCTGGGGGTCGAACCCAGACTGAACCGCTTTTAAGGCGGCTTCCTCTGCCGGTTGGGATACGGGGGCGGCGCGCCACGACTATAGAGAGACGCCCGCCAGGTCGCGGGCGGCGCCGAGCACGTCGTCGAGCATGTCGGGGGTGAGCCGTCCGGTGAACGTGTTGTGCTGGGAGGGGTGGTAGCAGCCGAGCAGGGTCACCGCGCCATCCGTGGACGTCAGCGCGACGCGAGCGCCGTGGGCGAAGCGCGGCTTCGGCCTCGGCACGGCGAACCCGGCACCGGTGAGCGCGCGGAGTGCGCCGTCCCAGCCGTAGGCGCCCAGTGCGACCACCACCCGGAGCGTCGGGGAGAGCAGCTCCAGCTCGCGGTTGATCCACGGCGCACAGGTGTCGCGCTCCGCCACCGTCGGCTTGTTGGCCGGCGGGGCACAGCGCACGGTGGCCACCATGCGCGTTCCCACGAGAGCCTGGCCGTCGCCGGCGTGCTCGCTGCGCTCCTGGGTCGCCAGCCCGACCCGGTGCAGGCTGGCGAAGAGCCAGTCCCCCGAGGAGTCGCCGGTGAATACCCGGCCGGTGCGGTTGCCGCCGTTCGCGGCCGGGGCCAGGCCGACGACCACGATCCGCGCCTCGCCCGCCCCGGTCGTCGGCGCTCCCCACCCCGCGATCGGCCTGCCCCAGTAGGGCTGGTCGGCGAACGAGGCGCGCTTGTCGTGAGCGACCTCCTCGCGCCAGCGGACCAGTCGTGGACACGCCGAGCACACGCTGACCCGGGCGTCGAGCTCACGGAGGTCATCGGTCGCCGCCAGCCGTCGTACGGCGGCAGCGGTGCGCGCGACCGGGGTGTCCGGTGCCGAGGGGTCGTCCGGCCACCCCGTGCCCGCCGGCACCGGGCTCGGGTACGGCGTCCCGGTCACCGGGTGCGGCAGCAGCGGCAGGTCGGTCATGGCCCCTCGACCAGCGACCACGCGATGCCGTAGAGGATGTCGGCCTCGGAGACCCGATAGGACTCCACACCGGCGGCCTCGAGCACGCGTGACCAGATCAGGGATCCCGCGCCGATCACGTCCGCACGGCCGGGATGCATCGACGGGATCGCACGCCGCTCCGCCACGGTCATGGCCACCAGCCGGTCGACGTAGATCCGTGTCTCGGCGGTTCCGAGCACTGCGCCGTCGATCGCGTCGCGGTCGTAGGCCGGCAGGTCCAGCATCGCCGCAGCCAGGGTCTTCACGGTGCCGGAGGTGCCGATCACCGAGCGTGCCCGAGCCAGCGGGACCGGGCCGTCGGCGAGGTGACGGTCGATGTCCGCGAGGCAGGCGTCGACCTGGTCACGCGTCGGCGGATCGGCGTGGAGGTGTCGCTCGTGGAGGCGCACCGAGCCGATGTCCGTCGAGCTGGCGACGTCCGCGACGTCGGAGCCGAGGACGAGCTCGGTCGACCCGCCACCGATGTCGACGACCAGGACCGGTGGTGCGAGCCGCTCGTCGAGCGTCCGGGTAGCGCCGGTGAAGACCAGGTCGGCCTCCTCGTCGCCGGAGAGAACCTCGGGCTCCACGCCCAGCCGCTCGCGCACGCCGGCGGTGAACACCTCGGCGTTCCGGGCGTCGCGCGTCGCCGAGGTGGCACAGAACCGGAGGCGCTCGACGCCGTGCTCGCGGATCAACGTGGCGAACTCGTCGACGGCGGCGAACGTGCGCGCCAGGGCCTCGTCGGCCAGCGATCCACTGGCGTCCACTCCCTGACCGAGCCGCACCATCCGCGACTCCCGGATGGACACGGCGGGCAGGTCTCCGATCAGCAGCTTGATCGAGTTGGTGCCGCAGTCGATGGCGGCGATCTCGGACCCCGCCGCCTCAGACACAGGGACCCTCGGCCCACCAGGCACCCAGCCGTCCGACCACCTCGTCGCCGAGCGGGTTCACCCCCGGCCCCGCGGCGAGCGCCTGGGCGGCCAAGGCGTGGAGGCACTTGACCCGGTCCGGCATTCCGCCCGCGGACACCCGCTCGATCTCCGGCACCTCGCCGAGCTCCGCGCGGGCTGCGAGGTAGGCCTCGTGGGCAGCCGCGTAGGCCGCGGCGAGGGCGGCGTCGTCGGCGAGCCGGGCCTCCATCTCACGCATCACCCCGGAGCCCTCGAGGGTCCCGATCAGAGAGGCGGCCCGCGGACAGGTCAGGTAGTAGGTGGTCGGGAACGGCGTCCCGTCCGGCAGCCGGGGCTCGGTCACGACGACGTCGGGCAGGCCGCAGGGACAGCGATGGCCCACGGCGTGGGTGCCTCGAGGAGCCCGGCCCAGCTGGGCCTCGACCGCAGCCAGGTCGGCAGCGGCGACCGGCTCAGCGGGCGTTGCCACCGAGGTACTTCAAGGGCTGGTGCGCCGGCGCGGCCGGCGGGTTGCCCGCGAGCTCCACGGACTTCCACTCCGAGGTCCACCAGGCGGTGGGCGTCTTGGTCGTCGAGGTCCGCGGGTCGCTCAGCGTCGCCTGCGCGGCCAGCGGCTTGCCGTCCGCGCCGATCACGACGTACGACGTCTGGCCGGGCATCAGGTAGCCGAAGCGCGCCCGGGCCTGCTCCTTGACGTAGGCCGGGTCCTGCCAGCGCTGCTTCTCGCCCTCGAGCTCGTGGATGCTCGACTCGCTCGACGCGATCTGCGCCCGCAGGGTCTGGATCTGGGAGTGCTGCTGGAAGTACGCCTTGAGCGACGACGCGTAGGAGATCGTCAGCACCGAGAGCACCAGCACGAGCACCATCGCCCGGCCGGTCAAGCGCGACTGACGGCGTTCGGGGGCCGAGGACACGGTCGGCGCCTGCGCCTCGGACCGGGTGCGCGGGCGTTGCCGCGGACCACCGGGTCGCGCGCCGGGGCGCCCGCTCGGGGCGCGGCGCGGCCTCGGCTGCGGCGTGGACGAGGGCATCGGGCGTCAGGCCCCGAACCTCGGGAAGGCCCCTGCCCCGGCGTACCTCGCTGCGTCGCCCAGCTCCTCCTCGATCCGGAGCAGCTGGTTGTACTTCGCCGTGCGGTCGGTGCGGGCCGGGGCTCCGGACTTGATCTGGCCGCAGTTGGTGGCCACCGCGAGGTCGGCGATCGTGGTGTCCTCGGTCTCGCCGGAGCGGTGGCTCATCATGCAGCGGTAGCGGTTGCGGTGGGCGAGGTCGACGGCGTCGAGGGTCTCGGTGAGCGACCCGATCTGGTTGACCTTGACCAGCAGGGCGTTGGCCGTTCGGGAGTCGATGCCGCGCTGGATCCGCTCGACGTTGGTGACGAAGAGGTCGTCGCCGACGATCTGGATCCGGTCGCCGAGCTCGTCGGTCAGCGTCTTCCAGCCGTCCCAGTCGTCCTCGTTGAGCGGGTCCTCGATGGACACGATCGGGTACGCCGCCACCAGGTCGGCGTAGTAGGCCGTCATCTCGTCGGCCGACTTGGTGCCGCCCTCGAAGGAGTAGGAGCCGTTGTCCCCCTTGTTCCAGAACTCGCTCGCCGCGACGTCCATCGCCAGCGCGATGTCGGTGCCGAGGCCGAGCCCCGTAACCGAGACAGCCTCGGCGATCAGGTCGAGGGCCGCGCGGTTGTGCTCCAGGTCGGGCGCGAACCCGCCCTCGTCACCCAGCCCCGTGGCCAGGCCCTTCTTCTTCAGCACCGACTTCAGCGCGTGGTAGACCTCGGCCCCCTCGCGGAGGGCGTCACGGAACGTGGCCGCGCCGATCGGCGCGATCATGAACTCCTGGATGTCGACGTTGGAGTCGGCGTGCGAGCCGCCGTTGACGATGTTCATCATCGGCACGGGCAGCAGGTGGGCGTTCGGTCCGCCGACGTAGCGGTAGAGCGGGAGCCCCGCGGAGTCGGCCGCGGCGCGGGCCACGGCGAGCGAGGCGCCGAGGATCGCGTTGGCGCCGAGGTCCGCCTTGTTGGGCGTGCCGTCGAGGTCGAGCATCGTCTGGTCGACGAGGCGCTGGTCGTCGGCGTCGAGGCCCTCGAGCGCCGGGCCGATCGTCTGCACCACTCCGGCGACCGCCTTCTGGACACCCTTGCCGCCGTAGGCCTGGTCGCCGTCGCGCAGCTCCACGGCCTCGAAGGCGCCGGTCGACGCGCCGCTCGGGACGGCTGCTCGGGCGAAGGTCCCGTCGCTGAGCACCACCTCGACCTCGACGGTGGGGTTGCCGCGCGAGTCCAGGATCTCGCGCGCGCCGACAGCTTCGATGATCGCCATGCGGCTCAGACTAGCCACGCGTCGCGGCCGAACCGTGCAGCACCCGCGCGGCGGACGGCGACCCCCTGCGCCGGGCCGGAGTCAGGCCGAGGCGCCCTGGTAGGTGCGCCGGTAGGCGGTCGGTGTGACCCCGAGCCGGCGCGACAGGTGGAGCCGCAGGTTGGCGCTGGTGCCGAGCCCGCTGAGCTCGGCGATCTGGTCGATCCCGAGGTCGGTGGTCTCGAGCAGTCGGCGCGCCTCGTCCAGCCGCTGAGCGGCCAGCCAGCGCAGCGGCGTCGTACCGGTCTCGGCCAGGAAGCGGCGGGCGAACGTGCGCGCCGACCAGCCCGCCCGACGGGCCATGTCGTCGACGGTCATCGGCTCCGACAGGTGGGCGACCATCCAGGCGCAGGTGGCGGCGAGGCCGTCGCCGGCGGCAGGCACCGGGTGGGTGACGAACTGGGCCTGCCCCCCGTCGCGGTACGGGCCGGGCTGCTCCGCGACCGCCCCGCCACGACGTACTGGAACGCGCTGGGCGGCCTCACCGAGAACGACCCCTCCGTGGAGGTACGCCCCGACGACCGCTGGGTCGACGACGGCGACATGATCACCGCCTCCGGCGTCAGCGCCGGGATCGACATGGCCCTCCACCTCGTGGTCCGGCTGGCCGGCGAGGACCGCGCCCGCGAGGTGCGCCGCGGCATCCAGTACGACCCCGCTCCCCCCGTCTGACCGACCTGGCGTTTCGGCGACAGCTACGGACGTCGACCCGGCGACTCAGCGACAGCTACGGACGTCGACCCGGCGATCGGAGAACGGTTGTCGGGACTGAGGCGTGTCCGAAGCGCCAGGTCAGGGCGCTCGCGCGTGTCCGGAGTGCCAGGTCGACGCTTGCATGCGTGTCCGGAGTGCCAGGTCAGGGTGCTACGGCCCGGCGGACGGCGTCGCGGAGGGCCTGCTCGGGGTCGACGCCCGAGGCGACCGCCTCGTCGACGAGCGCCAGCAGGCGGTCGCCGAGGTCGGCCTCGCGGTCACCGGCGGAGGGCAGGTCGGCGGAGGCGTCGGGCCGGCGTTCGAGGATCTTCGTCGCGAGCAGCAGGGCGGGCAGGCCGGCAGCGATCCCGTCGTACGGCGAGGTCCGCTGCTTCTCGGCGCTCTTGATCTCCTGCCACTGCGCGTTGACCTCGGCGGCCGACAGGTCGGTCGGCGAGGTGGCCTCGAAGACGTGGGGGTTGCGGCGATGCATCTTGGCGCTGATCCCGCGCGCGACGTCGTCGAGGGTGAAGTCGCCCGACTCCTCGGCGATCACCGCATGGAAGTAGACCTGGAGCAGCAGGTCTCCGAGCTCCTCGCGCAGGTGGCCGAGGTCGCCGGTGTCGATCGCCTCGAGCGCCTCGGAGGTCTCCTCCTCCAGGTAGCGCGCCAGCGAGCGATGGGTCTGCTCGCGCTTCCAGGGACAGTCGCGACGCAGCCGCCGCATGTCGTCGAGGAAGTCGAGCAGCGGCTCCCCGGTCATCGCGGGGCCATCGTCAGCCGCAGACCGCCGACGCCGGCAGCGCGGCGAGGTAGGCGGGGTCGGGCTGCCCCGAGGTCACCGCGCCCTGCGAGGCCAGCGCGCTCAGCGGGTACGACGTGCTGTCGGGCGCGGCCTTGAACTGCCCGGCGTCCACCCCGAGCCCGAAGACCGGGTCGATGCGGATCTCGTGGTCCTTGAGCCAGTCGGTGGTGGCGACCTGGCCGCGCTGCAGCGCGGCCTTGGCGTCGGTGGTCGGCTGGCCGGCCTCGGCGAGGAGCTTCTCGCCGACCGCGATCTGCACGGTCTGGAGGTAGGGGGCTCCGGCCTCGACGTCGACGACGGCATCGCGGAGCTCGGGGGCGGCCTTGGCGAAGGGCTGCGACACCTTGGTCACCTGCTGGGCGTACTGCGACGTCGGCTGTACGTCGTACTCCTGCGCGAGCTGCTCGCCGAGCAGCCGCTGCGACAGGCTGGCCGCGACGAACTGCCGCAGGAGGCGCATCGGGACCCGCTGGTTGGCCTGGGTGATCTGCGGCTCGTAGGCCCGGCAGTAGCGCTGCGTGGCGCGGTTGATCTGGCGCATCGACAGCGACTCGTCACCGACCACGGCGGCGGCTCCGGGGTTGATGCCGACCGACGCGCACCCGCTCAGGACGAGCCCCGTGAGGACGAGGCCGACCAGCACCACGGACCGGGCCACGGACCGGCCCGGCAGACGCGCTGCACTCACGATGACGACTCCCTTGGATCGATGACGGTGTCGATGACCGTACGCGCCCATTCAAGCAGGGCGACCCCGTCGATCGGACGTGCCCCGGCGCCCTCGACATGGGGCCGGGGAACGAGCATGGAGCCGAGCTGTGACTTCACGATGCTGCGGGGGTACAGACGGCTGAGCCGGATGACGCGCGACTCCGGCAGGTCGACGGGCGCGAAGCGCACGTTGCGACCCGCGATGGTGACCTCGGAGATGCCTGCCTGGCGGGCGCGGGCGCGGAACCTGGCCACCAGCAGCAGCGACGCGACCTCGACCGTCGGCTCGCCGTAGCGGTCGTCGAGCTCGTCGCGGATCTGGTCGACGTCCTCGTCGGTGCGCACCTCGGCCAGCCGGCGGTACATCTCGAGCCGCAGCCGTTCGCTGGGGATGTAGGTGTGGGGCAGGTGCGCGTCGACGGGCAGCTCGATGCGCACCTCGCCGAGGTCGTCGGGTGGAGTGCCGTCGGAGCGGAACTCCTGCACGGCCTCACCCACCAGCCTCACGTAGAGGTCGAAGCCGACGTCGGCGATGTGGCCCGACTGCTCGCCCCCGAGCAGGTTGCCGGCGCCCCGGATCTCGAGGTCCTTCATCGCGATCGCCATGCCGCCGCCGAGGTCGGAGTGCTGGGCCAACGTGGCCAGGCGCTCGTGGGCGGTCTCGGTGAGCGGCTTCTCGGCGGGGTAGAGGAAGTAGGCGTAGGCCCGCTCGCTGGAGCGGCCGACCCGACCGCGCAGCTGGTGGAGCTGGGAGAGGCCGAGGGCGTCGGCGCGCTCGATGATCATGGTGTTGGCGTTGGAGACGTCGAGGCCCGACTCCACGATCGTCGTGCAGACCAGCACGTCGAAGCGCTTCTCCCAGAAGTCGAGCATCACCTGCTCGAGCTGGTGCTCCCCCATCTGGCCGTGGGCGACCGCCACCCGCGCCTCCGGCACGAGCTCGCGGATGCGGGCTGCCGCCTTCTCGATCGACTGCACGCGGTTGTGGATGAAGAAGACCTGGCCCTCACGCAACAGCTCGCGACGGATCGCCGCGGTGACGGTGCGGTCCTCGTAGGCGCCGACGTAGGTCAGCACCGGGTGCCGCTCCTCGGGCGGGGTGGTGATCGTCGACATCTCGCGGATCCCGGTGATCGCCATCTCCAGGGTGCGTGGAATGGGGGTCGCGCTCATCGACAGCACGTCGACGCTGGTGCGCAGCCGCTTCATCTGCTCCTTGTGCTCCACCCCGAAGCGCTGCTCCTCGTCGACCACGATCAGGCCGAGGTCCTTGAGCCGGATGTCGGGGTTGAGCAGGCGATGGGTGCCGATCACGATGTCCACCGAGCCCTCGCGCAGGCCGTCGGCGACCTCGCGCGCCTCCTTCTCGGTCTGGAACCGGCTCAGCGACCGGATCGTGACCGGGAACGCGCCCATCCGCTCGGCGAACGTCGTGTAGTGCTGCTGCACGAGCAGGGTCGTCGGCACGAGGACCGCGACCTGCTTGCCGTCCTGCACCGCCTTGAACGCCGCACGCACCGCGATCTCGGTCTTGCCGTAGCCCACGTCGCCGCAGACCAGGCGGTCCATCGGCACGATCCGGCGCATGTCGGACTTGACCTCATCGACGGTGGTCAGCTGGTCGGGGGTCTCGTGGAACGGGAAGGCGTCCTCGAGCTCGCGCTGCCAGGGCGTGTCCGGGCCGAAGGCATGGCCCTGCGTGGCCTGTCGGGCGGCGTAGAGCTTGATCAGCTCGGCCGCGATCTCCCGGACCGCCTTGCGGGCACGGCCCTTCCGCTTCGCCCAGTCGGCGCCGCCGAGGCGGTCGAGGCTGGGCTGCTCTCCGCCGACGTAGCGGGTCACCTGGTCGAGGCTGTCGGCGGGGACGAACAGCCGGTCGGGCGGTCCGCCGCGCTTGGACGCGCCGTACTCGAGGACGAGGTACTCCCGGGTGGCGCCCTGCACCTCGCGTTGCCGCATCTCCACGAAGCGGCCGACGCCGTGCTGGTCGTGGACGACGTAGTCGCCGGCCTTGAGCTCGAGCGGGTCGATCTGCCGCTTGCGCCGCGCTGGCATCCGGCTCTGGTCGCGGCTGGTGGAGCGCTGCCCCGAGAGGTCGTCGCCGGTCACGAGCACCAGGCCGACGGCTGCGTCGACGAAGCCGTGGACGAGCGTGGAGGTGGTCACCGTGACCAGCCCCGGCTCGAGCGGAGCGTCGTCGCCCGGCTCGACGAGGCGGGCGGCCACGTCGTGGTCGCCGAGCACCTCGACCATGCGCTGGGCAGGGCCATGGCCGGGGTGGACGACGACGACTCGGAGGCCGTCAGCGAGCCAGCCGCGAAGGTCGGCGACCGCGCGCTCGAGGTCGCCGCGATAGCCCTCGATCGGGACGGCGCCGACGGCCTGGGCGGCACCCGCGCTGGTCTCGGCGTCGAGGCCGAACGGGCTGACCGTCCACCACGGCATCCCGAGCTCCCGGCTGTGGGCGCGCACGTCGTCGAGGTCGCGGTACGACGCGGCGCCGAGGTCGATCGGAGCGGTGCCACCACCGGCGGCGGCCGCCCAGGAGGCGCCCAGGAACTCCTCGCTGGTGGCCACCAGGTCGTGGGCGCGGCTGCGGACCCGCTCCGGCTCCACCACGACGATCTGGGTGTCGGCGGGCATCACGTCGACGAGGAGCTCGAGCTCGTCGACGAGCACCGGCGCCAGCGACTCCATGCCCTCCACGGCGATGCCGGCGGCGATCTTGGTGGTCATCTCGGCCAGCTGGGGGTGGGCCTCGCCCAGCGCGGCCGCGCGACGACGTACCTCCTCGGTCAGCAGCAGCTCGCGACACGGAGGAGCCCACAGCCGGGGCAGCGGCTCGATGGTGCGCTGGTCGGCGACCGCGAACGCGCGGACCTCGTCCACCTCGTCGCCCCAGAACTCCACCCGCACGGGGTGCTGCTCCGTCGGAGGGAACACGTCGACCAGACCACCACGGACCGCGAACTCGCCGCGCTTCTCCACCAGGTCGACGCGCGTGTACGCCGCGTCGGCGAGACGGGTGACGACGTCGTCGAGGGCGACCGTGTCACCGGGCGCCAGCTCGACCGGCACGAGGTCTCCGAGCCCGCTCACCTGAGGCTGGAGGATCGAGCGCACCGGCGCGACGACCACGTGCAGCCGGCCCGACCCGGCACCGGGGTCGGGGTGCCGCAGCCGACGAAGCACCGCGAGCCGACGACCCACGGTGTCGCTGCGAGGGCTCAGTCGCTCGTGGGGCAGCGTCTCCCAGCTCGGGTAGAGAGCCACCGCGGACGGGTCCACGAGCGAGCCCAGCTCCTGGGTCAGCTCCTCGGCCTCGCGTCCGGTGGCGGTGACCAGCAGCACGGTGCGACCGGCCCGCACCAGGCCCTCGACCAGGAACGGCCGCAGCCCCGCCGGGGCAGTCAGGTCGAGCAGGCCGATCCGGGCTGCGTCGGCCATCGGCTCGGCGAGCGCGCGGTCGGAGAGCACGATCTCGGACACGGTGGACAGGACCACGGACACCTCGGCAGCACAGGAACGGACGGGACGGACAGCACGACAGCCCCCAACCGGACTCGGGAGGGGGTGCGCGCCCAGGATAGTCGGGACCGCCGACGTGCCTAGCCCGCATGCGGGCGGCGGCGCTCCTTGCGCTCGTCCCGCCACGGCTTCGCCGCGTCGGTACGTGCTCACTCCGCCCCGGCGGCTGCCCGGAGCTCGGTGAAGGGCGGATCGTGCCGGAACGGCGTGGACCCCTTCGAGGCGACTGCCCGCAGCAGGGCGACCAGTGCAGCGGCGTACGCCGTCGCCGTGTTGCGGCGGGAGACCAGTGAGAAGTGCCACGGCCGTACGGCGACCGACTGGCAGCGCCGGTCGGCGCGCAGGACGCTCGGCAGCTGCTGGCGCGCGGGCGACGCCATCAGGTCGGCCAGGTGGAGATCAGGGCTGACCTGGGTGTCCGAGACGCGAGGCCGGACGTAGTTGACCATGATGCCCATCCGGACGTCGGCCAGCACCGAGGCCGTGTGCAGCTGTCGCTCGCACCGCTGGACCGCCGCCGTCTCGCTCGCCCGCACCCGGTGGTCGCCGTACCACGCGAGGCAGCCGACGACGAGCGCCACGGCCACCGCCCACCCCACCCAGCGCCTTCGCCTCGGCCGCGCAGGTGCGGGGGCGCGGACCTCCCGTGGGTCAGGTCCCGACCGCCGACGCGCCCTGGGCACCGGCCGGTCGTCGAGCACCTCTCGCGGGAGCCCGGGGTCCTGCTGGTCCGGATCGGACGGCATCTGCCCAGTGTGC
Organism: uncultured Actinomycetota bacterium; assembly: GCA_963794355.1. Classification (GTDB taxonomy): domain Bacteria; phylum Actinomycetota; class Actinomycetes; order Propionibacteriales; family Nocardioidaceae; genus Nocardioides. Next base: position 353,895 of record CAWCDN010000016.1, on the reverse strand, counting down.
GCCTGCGCGCGCCCGTCCGCGAGGGGCAGCCGCCGAACTCGGCCCCGCCATTCCCCGATGTTCGTGAATACAAGGCGGGGGAGCGCTGCGTACCTTGCGAGGATGACCAAGCCCTCGGTGCGTAGCGCTGTCTTCTTCGGCGCCCTGATCGCCGTCGCCGCGCTGATCAACTGGCACGTCTTCGCCGACTTCCTGCCGGCGACCCTCGCGACCGAGATCGGCCACAACCGCGAGGCCCTCGGCCTCGCGATCCTGCTGTGCCCGGTGATCCAGTGGTTCCGCCCCTGGGCGGCGCGGCAGCGTCATCCGATGGCGCTCGCGGTGATGCTGGGTGTGGCGCTGTACGCCTTCGGCCGGTGGATGGAGTACCACTCGGGCTGGACCTCCGACTACTACACCTACAGCGAGTCGTTCTACGGTGCCGCCTTCCTGACGGTCTACGTCCAGCCGCGGCGCCCGATGCGCTGGGGTCTCGTGGTGACTCCGGTCGTGTTGCTGATGATCGTGGTCTTCTTCAACACCGGTTGGGTGCTCGACCAGTCCGAGGACCTGGTCATGCTGCTGCTCGGCCCCCTCGCTTTTGACCTCTTCGATCGCCGGATCCTCGACCGCAGCGCCCCTGACCGGCCGGGTCTCAGACTGGGCTGGGTGCTGTCGCTCGCGGCTGCGTGGTTCGTGCTCTGGCGGCTCGCGAAGATGGTGCGGCCCGATCTCTCGGGCCCCTTCGACTACACCGTCGACTACGGCTACCGCGCCGCCGAGGCCTACTGGGGCATCCTGTTGGTGCACGTGTACTTCTCGTACTGGCTCGGACGCACCTGGCTCGACCGCGCACCCAATGCGGCGGACCCGCAGGACGTCCCGCAGGCGGACGAGCCGGTGGCCGTCTCCGGCTAGCTCAGCTCGGGTCGGCGACGCGACCCACGAACAGTGGCGTGCCGTGTGCGGTGTCGTGGACGACGAACAGGAACGGCCGGTCGAGCACCAGCGTGTGCTGCGCCACGATCGCACTCAGCTCGTCCATCACGACCGCCGTCGCCGCGGAGGCCTCGGTGCCTGCCTCGTCGACGGCGACGAACGCCTGGTGCAGCACGTCGCTGACGTAGAGCGGATCGCTGGGCGACATCGGAGTGAAGTCCGCACGGTCACCGAAGGCGAGCCGCATGCCGAGGTCGATCAGCGCCGGCCGGAGACCCGTCGGTGTGCGGAAGGTCCAGCGCGGCATGGACAGCTCGGCACCCGGTTGCCCTCCGGCCGTGAGGGCGCCGTCGAGCAGGCCCGCGAGCGCGTCAGCCTCGTGGCCACGGTCGGGCAGCGCGACCGTCATCGCCAGGCCGTTGCCGGCGTAGGGCAGGCGAGCCCCGCGCCAGTACGGGCCGGCCAGGTACCTCGCCCCGTCGGGAGCCGCGTGCATCATCGGTACGACGACCCGCGAGCCGTCGGCGCGGTGGAAGGCCTGCTGCGTGGTCGCGACCTTCTCGAACGGGCTCAGCCAGGGGGCCTTGAAGTAGAGGGCGTTGACCAGCACCAGCCTCGTCGTCGGGTCCACCGACCCCGGCGGCAGGATGTCGGGGATCCGGTCGTGGGTCTGCTGGGCGGTCCAGTCGTTGATGGCCGTGCGCGAGGCCTCGAGGGCGTGCCTGAAGTCCACGGTCCGCATGCCCGCGTCGTACTCCTTGGCGAGCACGGTGAGGAACGCCCGGCCGAACTGCGTCTCCGCGTCGCCGAACAGCTGGTCGGCGCTCGCGAGGTCGATCTCCCCGGACTTTCCGTCCGCCAGGGTGACCGGTCCCGCCAGTGATTCGAGCGACCGGGTCAGGGCGGCCAAGCCGGCGTTGTGGGTCGCCAGGGAGCGGATGTGGAGCACGTCGAGCATCTGGGAGCGGGTGGCGCCGGCGGCGCCGTTCGCGGTCATCGCCAGGGCCACGGCGATCGAGTACGGCGAGAGCGCCAGGTTGCCGGTCGGTGCCAGGCGACCCCAGAGGTCGCCGGTGAACGCGCCCATCGCCGAGACCACGCCTGGGACCGCGCGAGAGTCGCCCTGGCTGACGGCGACGTCAGCACTGACGAGCCTGACGCCGGCAGGGTCGGTGGCCGCGGCTGGTGGGCCGTCACCGCCTCCGCAGGCGGTCAGCGCCGGCGCGGCCAGGCCGGAGGCGCCGAGGATCCGCAGGGTGTCGCGACGCGTCAGCATGCCGATCCGACGCGCGCCGGGCGTGCGAGGTTCCGGCTCAGCGCAAGATCTCGTCGCCGCCGTACGACGGGTGGAAGCCGCTGCACTCGCAGTGGTCGGAGCAGGCCAGGAAGCGGTGAGTGGCGTGCCCGCACGAGGGGCAGGGCATCTCGTGCGACAGATGGGTGGTGGTCTCGACCACGGTGTCCCACATGAGCTTCCCCCTTCCGTGCCGTCGTGTTGGGGTGAGGAGGCGCGGAGGGTGCGGCGAGATACGTCAGTGGGTGCCGTGCCGTCGTACGAACTCGAGGATCTGCTCGGAGAGCTCGGGACGGCACACGATCAGGTCTGGCAGGGAGACGTCGTCCTGGTTGTAGCGGAGGTCGGAGCCGTCGACACGCGAGCAGAACAGCCCGGCAGCGCGAGCGACCGCCACCGGGGCCGCGTTGTCCCACTCGTACTGTCCGCCGGCGTGCACGTAGGCATCGGTCACGTCACGCACCACCGACATCACCTTGACCCCCGCCGAGCCCATCGGGACCAGCTCGGCGTCGATCTCGGCCGCCAGTGCCTCGACGAAGGCGGGCGGCCGGGTGCGCGAGACGGCGATCCGGGGGCGCGTGCTCGTCCGCGGTGGTACGACGGGTGGGTGCCCGGTGTCGAACGTCTCGCCGATCGCGGGCTGGGCCACGGCGCCGGCCACCAGCTCGCCGTCCTGCCACAGGGCGACGTGGACGGCCCAGTCGTCACGGGGCGGCTCGGAGAACTCCCGCGTCCCGTCCAGGGGGTCGATGATCCACACCCGGCTAGCGGTGAGCCGGGCCTTGTCGTCGACCGCCTCCTCCGACAGCACCGCGTCGTCCGGCCGGTGCTCGGCGAGCAGCCGTGCCAGCACCTCCTGCGCGGCCTGGTCGCCGGCGTCCTTCAGCTCCCGACCGACCAGACCCTGCCCGCGCACCTCGAGCAGGCGCTCGCCCGCGGCCTCGGCCAGCCAGGCAGCCAGAGCGTGGTCGTCGAACGTTTGGGCATCGGTCTCGGTCACCCACGCAGCCTAGTGTCGGCCGCTCAGGGCCGACCAAGCAGGCGAATGGCCTCGGCGATGCGCGAGTCGAGTGTCGCCTCATCGGTGACCGTCTCGAGGGCTTGTGCTTCTGTCGACACAGGAATGCCCCATACCTGGGCACGCACGACGGCTCGGCGGCTCGGCCGCCGCGGTAGCCACGGGCGAGGCTCCGACGGTGGGTCAGGAACCACCCGCAACGCCGGCCGCGCGCCAGGCGACGCTGGCTGTGGCGACGGCTCCGCGCTCTCGGGACGCGCATAGGCCAACTTCACGATAACCATCCCCCCATCGAGACCCTCGAGGTCCCGCCGTGTGACCGGAACTCTTCGACTCCCCCGAGTCGGTCCGCTCGACTACATCCTCGGCCAATCAACGTCCGATGCCCAGAGCTCGGACCAGTTCTTTACGCAAAATCCGCGTGGTGGAGGCGGCCGCCACCCCACCCATGTGGTAGCGCGCAGGGCCGCTTCAACTCGTCGGGGTCAGTCGGGTTGCAGCAGAAACGGGACCGGCGCCGGGTCACGCACAGCACGCATCCGCGCTGCCACCTCGATGTCTCCCGGCGTGAGGTCGTCGGGGTCCGACCAGATCGCCAGCCCGCGGCGCCCGAGCTCGTCAGCAATCAGTTGCTGGTGGTTGTCCGCGTGCTCGGAGAACTGGTGACGCCGCGGCAGCAGGATCGGGCACTTGCCGTGCTCGAGTGCCATCAGTGCGGTGCCCACGCCGGAGTGGCTGACCACCAGGTCCGCCTCTGCGAACGCCTGCACCATGTCCTCACGAGGCACGCTCTCCACGGCCCGGATCGGCAGCCCGGTCGTGTCCGTCGCCCCGGTTTGCCACAGGATCTCGACTGACGGGGAGCAGAACTCGGGAAGCACCCGCAGCAGCGCCTCGAGGGCGCGGCGGAAACCGAAGTCACGCTGAGTTCCCAAGGTGACAACAACTCGCTCCAGAGGTCGCAGCCGTTGGGGAGCTCCCTGTGTGAAGCCGTCGAAGACCGATCCGCGAAACTGGACCCGTCCGGCGGACCAGCCGGGGTACTGCCCGTACAGCCGAACACCGGGAACACGGGACACCATCTGTCCAGACAGGCTGAGGCCGTCGCTGCGGGCGGCACTCTCGATGTAGTGAGCGGCCATGCCGCGACCGCGCGCCAAGCCGAGGAACGGGACTGCCACGGCGGCGCCGGTTGAGACCACTCGAGCGAAGCGTCCACGGCCGAGCAGTCGAGCGGCCTCGATCCCGTCCAGGAGCGTTCCCTTCGCGTCTCGTGGCTTCACGAAGGGCACGTAGTGCACCACCTCGTCGGCCAGGAGGTGACGTGACTGCCCGGTATCGAAGGTCGCCCACTCCACCTCACCCAGTGAGGGACTGAAGCGCTGCCGGAGTCGATAGAGCTGCTCGAGGTGCCCGCCCGTCGAGGCGACGAGCAAGGTGCGTCCCGGGCGGATCCACGTGGCTGCCGCGTCGTGCGTGGAGACGGCATGCAGATCCGCCTCGCTCGGAGCCATTGCGAAATCGCGCACTCCGGTGCGCTCTCGTAGCTGGGTCATGGTCCTCTCCGCGTCGGATGTCCGGCTTTGACGGTAGGGCCGGGAGGGCGGGAGCGCGTCGCTCAAATGGTGGAAGCGCAACACTTCGAAATGCTCGTTCCTCAATATGGGCGACCAGCCCGAGGACCCTCTCCGCATACGATCCAAGGGATTGCGAGCGCGCCCGTGCGCCTTCGCGCGGGGGGGATCGATGACGACTACATCCGAGTCAACAAGTTTGCCGCTGACGGGGCTGCGCGTATGCGTGATCGGTACCGGCTACGTGGGTCTGACTGCCGGGGCCTGCTTCGCACACCTCGGCCACACCGTGATGTGTGCCGACACGTCGGAGGGGCGCGTCCAGGCATTGCTCGAGGGCAACCTCTCTCTCGTTGAGCAAGGACTACCTGAGCTGGTTTCCCGGATGGTGACCTCGCAGCGCCTCGACTTCACGACGGACAACGTGCTTGCGTCCTCCGACGCAGACGTCGTGTTCCTGTGTCTTCCGACTCCGCCGGCCGCGGACGGCAGCGCAGATCTGAGCAACGTGCTCGAGGTCGCCCGAGAGATCGGGCCGCACCTGCGGCCGGGAGCCGTCGTGGTCGACAAGTCAACCGTGCCGGTCGGGACGGCGGCGCTGGTGAAGAGCGCGATCGGTCGCGACGACGTGATGGTTGCGGCCAACCCTGAGTTCCTGGCCGAGGGATCGGCGGTCCGTGACTTCCTCGAGCCCGACCGCGTCGTGATCGGGAGCGACGAGCGCGGTGCGGCGGAGCGTGTGGCCCTGCTGTACCGCGCGCTGGACACTCACATCATCCTCACCGACGCGGCGAGCGCGGAGACCATCAAGTACGCCGCCAACGCCTACCTGGCTGTACGGCTCAGCTTCGTCAACTCGATGGCCGAGGTGTGTGAAGCCGCCGGGGCAGACATTGCTGCGGTCATGGACGGCGTGGGCTCCGATCACCGCATCGGACGCTCGTTCCTGTCCCCCGGTCCAGGGTGGGGTGGATCGTGCTTCCCGAAGGACACCTCGGCCTTGCTGCACACGTCGTTGAGCCGCGGTTTCGACTTCCGGTTGCTGCGCGCGGCCACGGACTACAACCAGGAGCACCAGCGCTGGATGGTGGCCAAAGTGCTCCGCGAGCTGGCGCCGTCCGCAGAGGGTGCCGTCGTGGCCATGTGGGGCCTCACGTTCAAGGCGGGCACGGACGACCTGCGTGACTCGCCCGCAGTTGAGATCGCTCGACAGCTCACCGCTTCGGGCTGTCGCGTCCAAGCGTTCGACCCCGCCGTTCGTCAGCCGGTCGACGGGGTCACGGTGTGCGCGTCACCGGTCGATGCCTGCCGAGGTGCACGCGTCCTGGTCGTGGCCACCGAGTGGCCGGTCTTCCGCGAGGCTGACCTCGACATGGCCGGAAGCGTCATGGAGACGCGCACGATCGTCGACATGCGCAACCTGCTCGACCCACAGGCCGTCGCCGCTCACGGGTTCAGCTACGACGGAGTCGGACGAGGCCACCTGACGGTCGGGCGTTACGTGGCAGCGCCGGCGTGCGGATGAGCACGATTCGATCGACTGCGTTGACGTCTGACCAGGCAGGAGTGGCGCCGATCACGGTCCCCTCCGTATCGGTCGTGATCCCGACGCACGCTCGACCCGAGCTGGTACGACGCGCTATCCAGTCCGTCCTGGATCAGGACTACGACGGGCCGATGGAGGTGTTCGTCGTCTTCGACCGGACCGAGCCGGACCGGACACTCGAGCGGCTCGACGATGAGCGGCCGGTCATGGTGATGGGCAATGAGCGGACGCCTGGTCTCGCGGGCAGTCGCAACACCGGCATCGTGGCCTCATCCGCTGATCTCATCGCGTTCTGCGACGACGATGACGTCTGGCTGCCGACCAAGCTGACCACTCAGGTTGCAGCTCTGGAAGCCGCGCCGGGCGCGGAGTTCGTCACGACGGCGATGACGGTGGACTACCAGGGCAAGCGAAGCGTCCGCCTCGCCGGACGCGATCACGTCGACCACACCGCCCTTCTGCGCTCCCGCATGGCGATGCTGCACTCGTCGTCCTTCCTATCGTGGACCGCTTGGCCCTGCTCGACCAGGATCGGCACTCGTCGACGAGACCCTGCCGCGCAGCATGGCCGAGGACTGGGACCTCCTGCTACGCGCCTCGCGCGCGGCGTCCGATCGTGCACGTGGACGAGCCGCTCGTCCAGGTCACGTGGGGTGGATCCTCCTACTTCTCCGAGCAGTGGGCAGACCGCAACGCCGCGCGCATGTGGATGCTCGAGCGGTACCCGGAGATCGAGCGCGATCGCACAGGAGCCGCGTTGACGTACGGCAAGCTCGCGTTCGGTTGCGCGGCGATGAGTCAGCGACGCGATGCTGTGCGGTGGGCTCGGCGATCAATCCTGACTCGTCCGCGAGAACCTCGCGGCTGGCTCGCCCTCGCCGTTGCCGCTCGCCTGGTGACATGGCAACGCATCGTCACGGCGTTGAACCGCCGCGGGCACGGCATCTAGGGGTCGTGATGTTGCGTCAGTGGGGGACGCCAAAGAGGATCGGCCGCCAGCGTCTCTGCGTCATAGCCGTAGGCCAGCATGTCGCCTGCGAACCGGTCGACGATGCGCGCTCGGACCCGCCGCTGCACCGGATTGCCCGTGGCCATGGCCGCCCAACGCTCGGCGTACTCGTCGCTTCGACCGCTCCGGATCGAATCGCTTGTGATCGGTGTGGACAGTCTGAGGAGGCGCGATATCGCGCCCAACTCCACATCTGGCCGGTCCACGAGATCCTCATACCGCAGTACGCGCACCCGTCGGAGATGAGCGAGGTCGCCGCGCAGGATCGCGTGCGCACGGACCCAGTTCTCGACACGGCCGACCAAGGTAGTTCGCCGACGACCGTTGCGAGCCACGAGCAGGGGGTTCCACTTCTCCAGGGCCAGTGCCGACACGACCGGGTTGCGCACCACGACGACGAGCGCCGACCCCGGGAAGAGGGCCTGCAGGAACCGTCCCATCACCAGGTTCGCGGGCGATTTCTCCAGCAGCAGACGCCGGTCGAGGTCCCAGTACGGCGTCAGTGCCGCCAGGAGACGGGACGCGTTCTCCGGGCTCACCAGGTCGGAGTTCTCGGTCAGATGGGCACGCGGGTGCCGAGCGAACCGCCCCATGCCTCCCAGGCTGCGCAGCCGGGGGTACACGTCCTGAAGGTGCTGACCCTCGTCCTCAGGCACGCCGGTGTTGGTCAGGCCGCTGATCTCGGGATGGGCAGCGAGCGCGCGCGTCAGCGGCGTCGTACCGCTGCGGTGCAAGCCGCCCACAAAAACGAGGCGCTCACCGGTGATGGCGACTGTGTACTCCGATTGGCTCATCGTGGATCCTCTGCAGGTGCCGGCGGCCACGCACATCCAACCACGGGGCGGCAATCGTGCTGACACGACCGACGCGCGCACCTGGCTGGCAGCTCAGCCTGCTTTTCATCGGCTACCCGATCTGGTGGATGCTCGGGGTGGCGCCCTTCGTCATGCTCTTCGCCACCGCTTCGTTGGCCCTCGAGCTCAGCAGACGCCGGCCGCTCAGGCTGCCTGCTGGCTTCTCGTTCTGGCTGCTTTTCCTGGCGTGGGTCGGTCTCGGCGTCCTGGTGGTCCAATCCAACGCTCCGCTCGCTGTCGCAGAGCTCAACATCAACCGTTACCTGACCTGGGCTCTGCGCCTGTTGTTCTACCTGCAGGCAACAGTGATCCTGCTCTACGTCGTCAACGCGCGGGAAAGAGCCACCTTCGATCGAGTGCTCAACGCCTTCGGTTGGATGTTCGTCTGGATAGTGGCAGGCGGCCTCCTCGGCACCCTCGCCCCGCATGTCGAATTCTCGTCCCTGATGGAGCTCGTGCTGCCCCACCAGCTCACGCGCAGTGCTTACGTGTTGTCCCTGATCCATCCGAATCTCGTCGAGCACGTCCTCATCTCAGGGATCACGCGCCCTAGCGCTCCATTCCCGTACGCCAACGTGTGGGGGTTGAACTTCGCCTGCTTCCTACCCTGCTTCGTGCGATCGTGGTGCGGGTCCCAGTCGCACCGCCGTCGCGCCATCGCTCTTGTGCTCCTGGCCGTCTCCGTCGTCCCCGTCATCACGTCGCTCAACCGCGGCCTCTGGCTCGCCCTCGCCATGGCTATGGCCACTGTCGTCGTGCGACTTGCCCTCGAGCGCCGGACAGGGCTCTTGATCGGGACCACGGCCGTGGCTGTCGTGGCCGTCGTACTGCTCGCCATCACCCCTTTGTCTGGGCTGGTCTCGCAGCGCCTCGACTCTCCGAACAGCAACAAGGGTCGAACCGAGCTGGCCACGCGAGGCTTCGTCAGCACGCTCTCGTCGCCGATCGTCGGTTACGGCACAACCCGCGACGTGCAAGGGAGTCTCACCTCGATCGCCGGCGGCGCGACCGCATCGTGCCCACGTTGTAGCCCGCCGTCGTTCGGCACCCAAGGGCAGCTCTTCCTGATCACATTCGCCACCGGCTATGTCGGGGGCTTCTTCTACCTCGCCTTCCTGATTCTCATGCTGGTGCGGGGGTTCCGCATTCGCGGCCCCGACGTCACGATGGCTTGCGCGATCTTGGTCATGCATCTGTCGACCATGGCCGTGTACAGCGCCGACAATCTCGCGATCCTTCCGATCTTTCTGGCTCTCGGGACGATCGGCCGCGAGCTCCAGCAACGGGGAGTGCCAGCTCGGCAGCCGTGGGTGGTATCCGCTCTCAGAGCCCGGCCACGGATAGCGGTCGGAGCCGTGGCCCTCGGAGCAATCTGTGGCGTGGCGTGGCACATCGTCGTACCCCCACCGGTCACGATGACGACCTCGGTCGTGCTCCCTGAGGGCGGACAGGATGGTGCCACGGACACCACACGATTCCTGCCTACGACTCTGGACACCCTTGCCGAGATGGTCGACGGAGACACCGTGGCTGATCACGTCGTTGCGGCCACGGGGGAATCGGGTGACGCGGTCAGTCGAAACCTCGACGTCAGCGCGGTCCCCAACACCCGCGTGATCAATCTGCTCTACACGAGCTCGTCTCGGGCGCGGGCGACTGCGGGTTCCGAGGCGGCGGCGGCAGGACTCTTGGCGGCGCGCCAGCAGCAACTGAAGCAGCAACAGGACAGCGAGATGTCTGCGACCGACACGGCGGTCGACGGGTTCGCAGCATCCGTGCTTGATCTGCAGCGTGGCCTGGGTGCGGTGAATAGGCATCTACGCGGTCCGATCACTCACAACATTGCGCGTCAACTGGCCATCGAGCAGGTGCTCGTGACGAACAGATGGCAGAACGCTGACAAGTCGCGACGTCAGGTCTTGATCGACCCACCACTTCAGGGCGAACTCGCTGGTGCAACACGCCCCGTCGCCCAGCCCGTGTCCTGGGGTGAACCAACCGCAAATGGACTGGCTGCAGGCGTCCTGCTGGCCACCGGGATCGGGTTGTCCACAAAGTCAAGGCGTCGGCGGGCGCCGGGATCCGAACAACGAACAACTGAGGTGATCGTGAAGTCTTCCGACAGGCCCTACCCTCCGCGGGGCACTATGGTCCAGAACAGTGGGGAGGCACGGGTGGCACGTCTGGAGCCGCGTGGTTCGACCGAACGCGACCACGCCCAAGCGCTGCCGCACGCCGGAGCGGGCGGCACGACCAGTCTTGCGCCGCTGACGGCAGCATTCAGGCGCCGCTGGCTCAGCGCTCTGATCACATTCCTGATCGTGCTTCTGTTGTCCGCCGCCTACGTCACGGCGCGCGGAGGGACGTACACCTCGGCGACGAGCGTGTTCCTGCAGCCGCTCTCCGGCAATGCGCTAGCCACGGCATCCTCGTCCAACCCGCAGGCCCTGACGGTGGCCATGCAGACCGAGGCCAGCATCGCCAGCTCCCATCAGGTGCTCGATCTGGCAAGCCAGAGCCTGGGGCGCAAGCCCGGCGTGGTGACCGCGATCGTGCCCCAGAACACCCAGATCGTGCGCATCGAATACACCGGCACCTCCCCCGAGAACGCCCGGATAGGCGCAACCGCTGTGGCCGACGCCTTCTTGGCGTACCGGACGAGCCAAGCGGAGGCCAGCGTCTCGAGACAGCGGGAGACTCTCCAGCAGCAGATCAAAGAGACGAAGGCGTCGCTGAAGTCGACGCTCGCCCAGATATCGGCCGGCAGCGTGTCGCCCCAGACGACTGTCGACGTGCAGCTGCTCACGACAAGGCTCTCGGGCCTCACGGACAGCCTTTCGACGCTCAATGCCCTCAACACCAATGCCGGCTCCATCGTCAAGACGGCCTCCGCCGGACGTGCGCCCGTGCTTGGGCGCCCTGTCGTAGTCATCTTCGGAGGCGTGCTCCTGGGCCTCGTGGCGGCGTTCGTCGTGGTGATGGTGCGGGAACGTCTGGACGACCGTATTCACGTCGGCCGCAGTGCTGCCGTCGCAGGTCTGCCCGTCCTCAGCTGGATCTCGCACCATGACGCCGAGCTCAGCAGATTCGTCGACGGGCTCGACACGGGGCACCCACTGCGGGAGGCATATCGTCAGGCGCGCGCCGGTGTCATCGCCACCACGGAGCGCCCGTCCATTGTCACCGTCACGTCATTTGCCGGATGCGGACCCGTGAGCTACCTGGGTTGCAACCTCGCGCTGGCGCTGAGTGAGGCCGGATATCGCGTCCGGATCGTCGACGCCAGTCTCGAGGGCGAGTCCAGGCCCGACTTTCCCCTCAACGCTCGTCCGGGCCTGGCCGGCCACCTCGTCAGCAAACAGTCACGAGAGCTCAAGCTCGCTCGTTGGCATCACATCGAGATGCTTCCCGCCGGACGGAACCTCGGGTCGCTGCGCGACCTTTTCTCCAGCGAGCGCATGAGCGCACTCCTGGAAAGACTCAGCAAGGTTGCCGACTACGTGATCTTGCTCGCTCCTGAGGTGACCACCTCTGAGGCCGTTGCGTTGTCAGGTCTCTCAGACGCCACTGTGATGGTGGGACGCGATGGCCTCACCACCATGACCGAGATACGCGAGCAGGCCGTCCGACACCGGAGCCTCGGCGCTGAGATTGTCGGCCTGATAGTGCTGGACCAGAAGGTCGAGACCGGGGCAGCTCCCGTTCCCGAACCGCCCACCATCGCCAGCGCCGACGACCCGATCTGACGTCCCGTGATGACCGCCAGCACCTACGTGATCGACGCTCTCGACAGCCTCTGGCCGGGGCAGCCCGATACCGTCTCGACGTCACCCGCATTGCAGCTGGTCGCACTGCCCAATGCCCGCTCGCCACGCGTCATCCTGCCGCTGCGGCCGTGGCGGGTATCGGCTGCCGCCCTGCGTCGATACCGCACGTCGGCGATCGGCATTCGACGCATCGCCGCAGAGGTGGGGAGCCTCGGTCTACGGATCGGTATCGGCGAGCTGCTCCCCGGTCGGATGCACCTTCCGTCGCAAGGGGGCATCGACACCCACCTCAGCGAGCTGCTCGGACGACGCGTCTACGTATCGCTGTACGTTGGCCCAGAGCGTGCCGTCCAGAAGCCGGTCCTGCAGCTGCTCGATTCGTCAGGTACGCCGGTTGCCTTCGCCAAGCTTGCAGTCAGCGCGGCCACCGACGCACTCATCCGTCACGAGGCTGAGACTCTTGCCGGCCTGCAGAGTGCCGCCCTCTCGACAGTGCGCGTGCCCAGTGTTCTCCACTGCGGTTCCTGGTCTTCCCGCGCCCTGCTCGTGCAGGAGGCGCTCATGTCCACCAGCAGAGCCGGTGTCACTGGCGACCGTGTGGTGGCGGCCGCTAACGAGGTGGCCGCGGTCGGTGGCATCACAGAGCACAGCTTGCCCGACAGCGACTTCGTCGCTGCCCTTCATGCCCGCCTGTCTGCCATGGCCGCCCCATCGCCAGCCACCAGGCTCAGGAGCACGCTTCGCGCACTGCTCGCCACCCCCGCCCCGAGTCTTTCGTTCGGGAGCTGGCATGGAGACTGGGCACCCTGGAACATGGCGCCTTCCGGAAGCTCAGTGCTGGTCTGGGATTGGGAAGGCTTCCGCACCGGGGTCCCGGTCGGCTTCGACGCCTGTCACCACGAAGTGGCCCGCCTCGTGACGCTTCAGAAGTCTGCTCCAGCCGACGCGTTCAGGGCCCTGTTCAATCGTTTGGACGCGGTGTTGGGTCCTATGGGGGTGGCAGCAGATGCCAGAGCATGGACTGCCCTGCTCTACGTGCTGGAGCTGTCCACGTCGTACCTCGAGAATGGGGAGGCCACGGTCGGCGGCACACCCTTGAGCAGGATCAACGACTGGATCGTTCCCGCGATCGAGGTCGGCACGTCGGCGGTCGAGCGGGGCGGCGCCCCGTGAGCGTTGAGCCCGACGTGACGTCACCGGACGACCTGAAGCCTTCGGCCGGGGATCTCCGCGGGGTGGCGCGCGGCGGAGCCGCCAACCTGCTCGGCTCCTTGGTCACCGGCATCGCCTTGTTCGCGATGACGGTGCTGATCACCCGGACCCTGGCACGTGCCGACGCCGGGGTGTTCTTCACCAGCACGTCGCTCTTTCTCCTGATCACTGCCGTGGGTCAGCTCGGCACCACCACGGGTGTCGTCTACTTCGTGGCCCGCGCCCGCGCCCTCGACGCCCCAGGCACCATCCCCAGCGTTGTTCGCACGGCGCTGTTGCCCGTCTTGTTCACGGGTCTCTCCGTGACCGTCGTTGCTTTGTTCGCCGCGCATCCCGTCGCCGAGCTCGTGGCAGGCGACCACGCGGACCAGACCGCCCGCTTCCTACAAGTGCTGGCGGTATTCGTGCCGATCGCCGGGGCCGAGGCAGTCTGGCTGGCCGCCCTCAGAGGTTTCGGCACGATGCGGATCAATGCATGGGTAGAACTGGTCGGACGGCCCGTCCTCCAGCTTGCTCTCGTTGCCGTGGCACTGACCACGGAGTCTGCGGGGTGGATCGGATTGGCCTGGGCGCTGCCGTATGCAGCTGCCGCGATCGCCGCCTACGTGTACTGGACACGTGCGGCGCGGCGACTGCCTGCGACCCTCCACGTCCCTGCGCCCACGACGGGCGAGTTCTGGAGGTTCACTGGACCTCGCGGGGTGACCAACGTGATCCAAGTGATCATGCAGCGGTTCGACATCGTGCTGGTCGGGGCACTCGCGGGGGTCGCTCAGGCCGCCGTGTACGCCGCCGCGACCCGTTTCATCGTGGTGGGACAGATGGCCGTTACGGCGTTCACTCAGGCCACACAACCACGACTCAGCCACACGATTGCTCGCGGAGATCGAGTGGCGACCAATGAGATCTACCAGCTCTCCACCGCATGGCTGATCCTCCTGACGTGGCCCCTGTACCTGACGCTGTTGATCTTCCGCGAACCGCTGCTCCAGGTTTTCGGTCGCGGGTACGGCTCTGGCGCCGCGGTCCTGGTGTGGCTGGCGATGTCGATGCTCGTCGCCACCGGGTGCGGACTCGTCGACGTCGTGCTGTCCATGGCCGGACACACTTCGTGGAACCTCTTCAATGCGCTGGGCGCGCTGACCGTGAATATCGTGATCGACGTTCTGCTGATCCCCGGGCTCGGCGTTCTCGGAGCCGCCATCGGCTGGTCGGCGGCGATCTGCATACGCAACCTGGCGGCTGCCACTCAGGTGGGCCTCGCACTTCGCCTTCACCCGGTCGCCCGATCCACGCTGCTGGCAGGCGCCCTCACCCTCAGCTCCTTCGGCGTGGTCGCCCTGGTGATCCAACGGGCTGTGGGGGACAGCTGGACCGGCTTGATCGCCGCAGGGGTCACCGGCACGGTCCTGTTGATCCTCGGCACCCTTGCGGGGCATCGGACTCTACAACTGGGCGCGTTCGGGATCAGCCTGCCTCACGTGGGTGATCGCGTGAAGACGCGTCGGCCTCTCTGAGCACCTGGCCTGCCCGGCCGACCCCTGATCTGCTGCCACAGGATTGCCAGTCGAACGCCACGGTGACACCGCACTGCGCTGGACAGGCCCTTCGCAGGCGAATCAGACGAGCCAGCCGGGTTGACGGCCGAGGAGAAGGGCGAGCCGGGCATCGTGGCTTTGATAGTGCAAACGGAGACGTTCGCGAAGGTGCTCTGGCATCGGTGCACTCGGGCGCGCGTTGTGCTGCTCGAAGCTGGCGGGCGACCAAGGGTCGAGTTCAAGGAAGTCCAGCAAGGAGGCGAACTCGCCTTCGGGTTCGGCGAAGAACCGCTCGCTCTCCATCACGTGGAGCTGCTCGGCCGGAAAGTACTGGAGGACTCGCTCAAGCTGTTCGGCGTACTGGCCTCGTCGAGTGTAGGCCTGGTGACGGTGGGCGTGGCTTTCGTAGTCGGGGTCCAGGCGCATCCGCTCGATCTCGCCCTGCAGGCGCTCGTCCTCGAGGTCAAGTGCCCGTCCGAAGTCGGCCTCCGGCTCGAACCCACGAGCAAACTCGTGCTTGTAGGCGGAATAGGCGCGATCCACCGGATCCCGGAGCATCGCCACAAGCTTGATGTTGGGGAAGTCCGTGGCGATCCGCTCGATCGCGAACGGGTGGAACATGTAGTACGTGCAGGCCTCGAACGCCACGGGCATCGACTTGCCGGCACGACGGCGCGCCGGTGCGGACACGGGAAAGTGCCCGCGGTACCACGAACGCCCACGCGTGTAATGGAGGGTGAAGTAGTCCGTGCCCTTCTCGACTGGTGGCCGCATGACCTGCGGATGGTCAGAGAGGGACTTGAAGATGGTGGTGGTGCCGCACCGCTGCCCACCGATCACCAGGAAGGACGGCTCCATGCGGTAACGAGAGGTTGCGGGGCCGATCCGGAGGTACAGCGATCGCGCGGCGGGTTGGAGTGGTCGTGGCACGAGATGACGCATCTGGCGGAGGCTGGGCTTGTCCGCGGTCACCGGCGCCACGCTCATCGTCCCCTCACCCTGCATCCTCGTAGGACTCCATCGAAGCACGGGCGCGAGTGAGCCGGGTCCACCACTTTGGGGAGATGGTCATCGCTTGAGGGCGAAGGGGTGGCAGCACAGACCCCGCTGAGGCAGCGCGCCGATGGGTCCACGGCCGGCAGGGCACCATTTCGCCCATTTGGGGGGCGATCCTCCTTGATCCGACACCTACGGTCAGAGCGGGCTCGCGTCTGAGCGATGGCCCATGATCGCGCAGTCCGGGGGGGCTGCGGATCCCGAAGGATGGGGAAGCCAATGGCTCGACGGCGCTTTGTGGGAATTCTGTTGGGCTTGGCCCTGCCGATGCTGGGACTGATGGCCCTGGGCTCGTCGCCGGTGCAGGCGCACCAGGCGTCGACGCCTGCGCCCTCGCAAGGCGCGGTGCCGTCGGCGGTGCCGTCGGCTGTCACCCCGCAGATCGACGACGGCGCGGTGTGGAGCGTGGCCCAGGTGGGCAACACGCTCGTCATGGGTGGCACGTTCACCAAGATCGGCGGGGTCTCGCATCCGTACCTCGCCGCGATCAACGCCACGACCGGCGCGGTCAGCACGACGTTCAACGCAGTGCCGAACGGCCAGGTCTTCTCGGTGATGCCCGGCCCCAACGACCACACCGTGTACGTCGGCGGCTCGTTCACCTCGGTCTCGGGCAACGCTGCGCAGTTCCTCACCCTGCTGGACACCAATACCGGCGCCCCTGTGTCCACCTTCCACGGGCCCACGTTCGACTTCGGCATGATCCGCGACATGGCGGTCTCGGGCGGTCGTCTCTACGTCGGTGGGTTCTTCAGCAAGGTCGGCGGCAAGGCCCACGCCGGCATCGCCGCGCTGAACGCCACGACCGGCGCCGTTGACCCCTACATGAACGTCCAGCTGGCTGGCCACCACAACGACACCGGCGGCGGCGCGCAGGGCTACATCGGCCCATGGGCGATCGACGTGTCCCCCGACGGTTCGCGGCTCATCCTCACCGGCAACTTCAAGACCGCCGACGGCCTGCTGCGCGACCAGCTCGCGATGGTCGACCTGAACTCCGGCAGCGCGGTGGTCGACCCGAACTGGTCCACCACACGCTACGCGCCGTACTGCTTCAACTGGGCCTTCGACGGCTACACACGCGGCGTCACCTTCTCACCCGACGGCTCCTACTTCGTGGTGAACGCCACGGGTGGTGGCAACCCGGGGACTCTGTGCGACGCGACGGCTCGCTTCGAGACGGCCGCCGCGGGCACCGACATCCAGCCGACTTGGGTCGACGAGACCGGCGGCGACACCGTCTGGGGCACCACGGTCACACCCGACGTGGTCTACATCGGTGGCCACAACCGGTGGAACAACAACCCGCAGGGCGTGGACCGGGCCCAGCCCGGTGCCGTAGCCCGCCCCGGGCTCGCGGCGCTCGACCCCGTCAGCGGCCGCCCGCTCACCTGGAACCCTGGTCACAACCCTCTCGGATCCGCCGTCTACACCCTGCTCGCCACGCCCACCGGGCTCTGGATGGGCTATGACGCAAACTGGATCGGCAACTACAAGTACCACCGGATGAAGATCGCCTTCTTCCCCTACCAGGGCGGCTACACGCTGGCGCCGACCACCACTGGCCAACTCCCTGGCACGGTGTACCTCGGCCGCCTCGCGGCCAACGGCCAGACCAATGTGCTCTACCGCGTCGATGCGGGCGGTCCCGCGATCGACTCGACCGACGGTGGTCCCAACTGGAGCGAGGACGACGGTGCGTCGCCGAGCCCCTTCCGCAATCAGCAGAGCAACGCCGCAGACTACGGCCCGGTGGCCCATCTGAACGCCAACGTGCCGTCGACGACGCCGGCCGGCATCTTCGACCACGAGCTCTGGAGCCCGACCGACAGCCCGCCACAGAGCTGGGACTTCCCGGTGCCTGCAGGCACCCACACCGAGGTGCGGCTCTACTTCGCCAACCGCTACACCGGCACCGGTGGCACGGGTCAGCGCGTCTTCGACGTCAACGTCGAGGGCTCCACCGTGCTGCCCAACTACGACATCGTCGCCGACACCGGTGACCAGACGGGCGTCATGAAGTCGTTCAACGTGACGAGCGACGGAGACATCAACATCTCCCTCGCCCACGTGACGGAGAACCCCCTCATCAACGGCATCGAAATCATCAACACGGACGTCCCGGCGCCGCCGCCGCCCACGGACACCCTGTCTGCGGTGGGCTTCGACGGGACCACCGCGACCGGTCCCACCACGGTGCCTGGCACGGGTATCCCCTGGAGCCAGACACATGGCGCCTTCATGGTCGGCAAGCAGCTGTTCTACGGGTCCAGCGACGGCTTCCTCTACCGCACCACCCTCAACGGGTCCACGTTCGGTACGCCGACCAAGGTCGACCCGTACCACGACCCTTACTGGGACGGGGTGGACACCAATGACGGCACGACGTTCGACGGGGCTTCGCCCACCCTCTACGGACAGATGTCCTCGGTGACCGGCATGTCCTACCAGGCGGGCCGGCTCTACTTCACGCTCAAGGGTGACCCGAACCTCCACTGGGTCTGGTTCTCCCCCGACAGCGGCATCGTGGACAACACCGAGTTCAACGCTCCGTCGACGGTGAACTTCAGCAACGCCGACGGCATGTTCGTCTCGGGCAGCACGCTGTACTACGTCAAGTCGGGCGACGGGAGCCTCAACTCGGTCGCCTTCAGCGGGGGCGCCGTGACCGGATCTCCGCAGCTCGTCAACAGCGTGGCCACCGGTGGGGTCGACTGGAGCAACCGGTCGCTGTTCTTCGCGGCCTCGCCTCCGGCGAACCAGAAGCCGACCGCGGTCTTCTCCTCCACCTGCACGGGTGGTGGGTGCGCCTTCGACAGCACCGGCTCGACCGACACCGACGGCTCGATCGTGGGCTACTCGTGGAACTTCGGGGACGGATCCGCGGCAGGCTCGGGCGCCACGACGTCGCACGCGTACGGCGCGCTGGGCACCTACAACGTGACCCTGACCGTGACGGACAACAGTGGCGGGACCGCCAGCGTGACGCACCCGGTGTCGATCACGTCGCTCAACAGGCAGATCCAGTTCGTGGGGGCCGCTCACTCGGCCGCCGGGTCGCAGACCTCCAAGTCCGTGACCATTCCTGCCACAGCAAGCGTGGGCGACACGATGGAGCTGGTGTTCACCTCCTCCGCGTCGGCAACGTGGAGCGGTCCTGGGGCTGGATGGAGCCAGATCGGCACGACGCTCACCAACGCGACCATTCGTTCCTCGGCGTGGGTCAAGCAAGTGGCCGCGGGCGACCCTGGTTCGAACGTCACCGTGACCTCGGCCACCTCGGGCAAGGCGGTGATGAGCCTGGGCGTGTACAGCGGCGTCTCGACGGCTGCTCCGATCGACGGGTTCGCGGCTGCGGGGGACGCTGGTGGCACCAGCCACGTGACACCGTCCCTCTCGGTCGGTGCCGGTGACTGGGTGGTCTCGTCCTGGACTGACAAGTCGGCGGCAGTGTCCGCCTGGACGGCTCCTGCGGGCGTCACCAAGCGGGACGACGCTTACGACAACGGGACGTCGGGGCGCTACAGCTCGTTGCTCGCCGACTCCGGCGGCCCTGTGGCCGGCGGCTCCTACGGCGCCCTCACGGCGACCACGGACACCGCCAGCGACAAGGCCATCATGTGGACGATTGCGTTGAAGCCTGCCGCGTCGGGAGCGAACCAGAACCCTGTGGCCAGCTTCGGCTCGAGCTGTGACACCTCGGGTACCTGCGCGTTCGACGGCTCGGGGTCCTCCGACGCCGACGGCTCGGTCGCGTCGTACGCCTGGACGTTCAACGACGGTGGCACGAGCACGCAGCAGAAGCCCACGCACAGCTTCGCCGCCTCCGGCACCTACAACGTGAGCCTGACCGTCACCGACAACCAGGGAGCGACGAACACCGTCACTCACCCGGTCTCGGTCACGGTCAGTAGCCCCTCCGGGGTCGCGTTCGTGGCGTCGGCGCACTCGGCGCCGGGGTCCCAGACCTCGAAGTCGGTGACCATCCCGGCCGGCGCGCACGTAGGCGACACGATGGCGCTGGTCTTCACCAGCAGCTCCTCAGCGTCGTGGTCGGCGCCGGGTGCCGGCTGGACCCAGCTGGGCACGACCTTGACCAACGCCACGATCAACTCGAGCGCCTACGTCAAGCAGGTAGGTGCGGGTGATCCGGGCAGTAAGGTGACGCTGACCGCACCGGCATCCGGCAAGGCGATCCTGAGCCTGGCCGTGTACTCCGGGGTATCGGCCACCACGCCGGTGGACGCGTTCAGCCGCGCGGGCGACGCCGGTGGCACCAGCCACACCTCACCGACGGTGCCCGCGGCGGGCGGCGACTACGTCGTCACGTTCTGGACCGACAAGTCGGCTGCGGTGTCCGCCTGGACCGCCCCCGGATCCGTGGTCAAGCGCGATGACGCCTATGACAACGGCACGTCGGGTCGCTACAGCGTGTTCGTGGCTGACTCGGGCGGCCTCGTGGGAGCGGGTGCCTACGGCGGACTCACCGCGACGACCGACACGAGCAGCGACAAGGCGGCGATGTGGACCATCGCCCTCAAGCCCAGCTGAGCCCGACCGTCACCTGACCGACACTGCCCCGGAGCGCTCCTACCGCTCCGGGGCAGTGTCGCGTTCGGCCGTCCGGGCGCATCCGGCTGGGTCCTCGGTTCGCCAGCCCGTGGGTGTTCGCCCTATGCTGGCTCGTCTCGCTCACCGCTGCCCCCGACGGAAACGAGATCCGATGTCTACGCGTCCACGTCGTCGCGCCCTGCCAGTCCTCGTCGCCCTGATGGCCACGTCCGTGCTGGCCGCGCTGACGACGTCCATGGCCGGCGCCCAGAGCCTGTCGGCCACCCTCCCCCAAACCGAGCGCCAGCAGGCGCCCCAGAAGGCCACGACGACCCGTTCCTGCACGGTCTCACCGAAGCTCGTGCCCTCGTGCGGGCTGTGGTGGGGCGTATCACCGGGCATGTGGCACAACCGCAAGGCCGGCACCCGCGCCTTCGAGCGCCAGCTCGGCGCGCGCGTCGACATCTACAAGAGCTACCACTTCAACCACGAGCTGTTCCCGACACGGACCGAGCGCGCCCTCGCCCGACAACCCGGACACCACCGGCTGCTCGACCTCGACTACGTGCCAGACGGCGCGCTCTCCTGGGCCCAGGTCGCCGCTGGGCGGGACGACGCGCAGCTGGTCCGCGAGGCGCGGTACCTCAAGCGGACGTTCAAGCACAAGCTCTTCATCAGCATCCACCACGAGCCCGAGGAGGAGGTTGTCGAGGCGCCGGGCTCCGGGCATCGTGCCGCGGACTTCGCCGCCATGTTCCGTCACGTGGTCGACGTCTTCCGGGCGCAGGGCGTGCACAACGTGGTCTGGGTCTGGAACGTCATGGGCGACCAGGGCGCCGACTCGGAGCCGTGGTTCCCACGCCTCTACCCCGGCAACGCCTACGTCGACTGGATCGCCGCGGACATCTACGGTTGTGTCTCGCAGAAGGTGTGTCACTCCTTCGCCAGGAGCAGCATGAACCAGCGATTCTCGCCCCACGCCCCGTGGCCCGGCTTCTACCGCTGGTCCGTGCGGCACCACCCGCACAAGCCGATCATGTTGTCGGAGTGGGCGGCCTTCGCCAACGTTCCCGAGACTGACCGGGTGACCTATCTGCGCACCGTTCGCCACCAGCTGTCCCTGTTCCCACGGCTGAAGGCTCTCGTCTACTGGGACTCGAACAAGTCGGGACGCGGGGATCCGCACCTCGAGCCCGGCAGCCGCGCGTCAACTGTCGTCGGACAGCTGGCTCAGGGCAATCCGTTCCGTCAGCGCGTGCACTGAGCTCGAAGTCCGCCTACGGACCCTCGGTTCACGTGGTGAAACGCGCGTCGAAGCAGGCGGACGCCGTCGGGGTGGACACCCGGAAGCGCCAGGTGCCCGACGACGTCAGGGTGAGGTTGATCGGGAAGTACTTCCACTGGGCGGCCTGCTCCGCGTGGTGAGACGACGCCCGGGCCACCCGCCCACCGCCCCCGAGGCGCGTGGCGGTCACCGTGACGCGACCGGCGGACCGCGAGGCGGGGATGACGTAGAAGAACGACTCCCCCGCGACGTAGGCGCTCTTGGCCTTGCGGAACTTGGCGCGGGCATCGGCGAAATTACCCATGGCGATCGACCCCGCCCGCACGTCGGGGCGTTTGCCGACCGCGACGCAGCCGCGCGACGCGGATGCGCTTCCAGGGAGCTGCGCCAGCACGGCGTTCTGGTTCTTCGGGTGACGCGCGGTGGTGCCGCTGGTGTCGTCGTAGGCACCCTTGGGCAGGTGGCCGGTGGCCGCCTTGGTGCCGGAGCCCGACGCCGCGTCCGAGGCTGACGAGTCGGGCGCGGACGAACCCTGTGATGACGAAGAGGCACCCGACGAGCCGCCCGACGGCGTCGTCGCTGTGTCGGCGGACTGGTGCGACCCGCAGGCGGTGAGCCCCACCGCGAGCACCGTGGCGAACGTCGTCGCCACCACCCGGACTTTCAGCATCACGTTCCCCCCATACGACGTTCCACGAACCTAACCCGCCCCCCACGACCGGCCATCGCCGGAATTGAGGATCAGCCTGCCGTTGCCCACCGCCCACCCGCGTTGGAACGGGCGGACCGGCCAGCCGTGGCCGGGGGTACTTGCGGTGGCTTCCAGCCCACCTGGTGGGCCAACCCGACGGCGGTGAGCTGGGAACTCACCTGGAGCTTGGCCAGGATGGACTTCACCTGGGTGCGCACCGTCGACTCGGAGACGAAGCGGGTGCGCGCGATCTCGCTGACCTGGTGTCCGGCCATCAGGAGGCCGAGCACCTCCGACTCACGACGCGTGATCTGGTCGAAGCGCTCGCGGACCTGTCGCTGGGCGGCCATCGACTCGCGGTGGACCTGAAGGAGCTCCGCTCGCCGCTCGCGGTTCATCACCGCCCGACCCGCCCGCAGACGGGTCACGATCTCGATGATGGTGGCGAAGGGCACGGACTTGTGGATGACCGTCGCCGCCCCGGACGCGAGCGCCTCTCCCTGACGGGCCGCCGACGACGAGCCGGTGACCACCGCGACGGTGGCCCCCGACCCGACGAGGCTCGGCACCAGGCTGGTGCCGTCTTTCCCGACGCCGAGGTCGAGGTCGAGCAGGACCAGGTTGGGATGGGTCTGCTCGATGCTGCGCGCCAGCTTGCCGGCAGACACGTCGTCCCGCGGGACGACGCACTGGGCCTGGAAGCCCTCGGCCCGAAGGGCGATGACGAGCGTCTCTGCGAAGAGCGAGTGGTCGTCGACGACGGTGACGCGGTAGCCGGCGCTCATGCCGCACCGTCGAGGTGACCCTGCGGGAGGGTCAGGTCGAAGCGTGCACCGACGTGGGTGTCGGTGACCAGCTCCAACGTGCCGCCGAGCCCGTGGGCGAGCCCTTGCGCGATCGACAGGCCGAGACCGTCGCCCTCGGAGTCCTCGCCGTGGGCCCCGCGCTCGAAGATCAGATTCTTGAGCTCCTCGGGAACGCCCGGGCCGGTGTCGGTCACGCTCACCCGGATCATCGACCCGTCGCGGGACGCCCGGATCCGGGTCGCCGCACCGGGCGCGTGCCGCCAGGCGTTGACGAGCAGGATGTTCAACAGCTCGACCACGACGTCCCGTCGGCCGCTGATGACCAGGCCCGACTTCTCCCAGGAGACGTCCTGACGCGCCAGCCGACGCGTGAGCACGACGTTGCGGACGATCTCGTCGAGATCCATCTCGCGCACCGGCTGCTCCACGAGCGAGCTCAGGTCGGGCGCCGACGCGAGGCGCTGCAGTCGCTGCATCTCCTCGACGAGCATCGGCCCGAGCCGCTGCTGCATGTCGGAGCCCGGCTGGTCGGCTGTCAGGAGCTGGACCGCCGCGGTCACCGCGGCGAGTCCGGACCTGACGGCGTGCATCCGGTCTTCGTAGTCGGCGACGGCGTCGAGATCGACGGGACGGCCGTGCTCAGGCGTCACTCGACGAGCGGACGCGCGCTTCACCGCTCGATCTGCGCCCTGGCACGGCCTGCGACGGCCATGCCCGGTGCGCTCCACACTGATACTTCTGGACATTGAGTTTTCCCCCCAAGACGCCCAATCCCCCCAGGAAGGCGTCACAACCGGAGATGCCATCACCCCCTTGGATGGCGCCCTTCCGACTGCTTGCATCAGCAGTGCGGGCCCGGCTGTACCTGCATCATGCTGGCCTGACGGAGAAATGTCGACATCCCATAGGAAACTTTTAGGTTTCTCCCACGCCTCGGGCCCGAAAGGTTGAAACGTCCCGGAAATCACCGGGTCCGAAGTGCCCATACAGGACTGGCCACCCACGCCGATCGGTCAGTAGGCGCCCCGACGACGGAGAACGGCCCCGAGCGTCCGAGCCAGGATCGAGGCGTCGCCCCGGATCCGCCAGTTGTCGGCGTAGCGCAGGTCGAGCGACATGCCGGTGTCCCACGAGAGGTCGGACCTCCCGCTGACCTGCCACAGTCCCGTGATGCCGGGCCGGACCGCGAGCCGGCGCAGCTCCACGTCGTCGTAGAGCGCCACCTCCTTCGGCAGCGCCGGCCGGGGTCCGACCAGCGACATCTCGCCGCGTACGACGTTGATCAGCTGGGCCAGCTCGTCGAGCGACGTGCGTCGTAGGAGGCCACCTACCCGGGTCACCCGCGGGTCGTCGTGGAGCTTGAACAGCGGCCCGGAGGCCTCGTTGCGCTCCAGCAGCGCCTCGAGCTGACCCTCGGCTCCCACGGTCATGGTGCGGAGCTTGTACATCACGAACGATTTGCCGTCGCGACCGATCCGGACCTGGCGGTAGAGCCCCGGGCCGGCCGAGTCGAGCCGGACCACGAGCACGAGCAGCCCGAGGATCGGCAGGCAGAGCACGAACAGCACCGCACCGAGCACGCGGTCGAGCAGCGCCTTGGTCGTCCGCACCGCCGCTCCTGGACTGCTCGGCAGCACGCGCAGGGCGGTGGCGCCCGCCAACCGGACGGGGACTACCCGGTGGGGGTCGGCGCCGCCGACGGCGTCGAGCACCAGGAGCTCGGCGTGGGTGCCTTCCAGGAGCCAGCTCAGCCGCCGCAGCTCGCTGTCGGAAACACCGTCGCCCGAGGACACCACGACCAGGTCGACGCCGTGTCGCCGGACCAGCGCCGGGACCCGCTCGAGACCGGCCGTCGTCGGCACTCCGACGATCGTCAGACCGGGGCCGCCGGCCATGCCGGCGTCGCTGCGCACGGCGGCGACCACCTCGACGGACCGTCCGTCGGACCATCGCATCGCAGCGCGGGAGATACCGGCTCGATCGCCGACCACGAGGACGCGGGGCGCGGGGCACACGCGACGTCGTACGGCGGCGATCACGACCATCACCAGGCCAGCGGAGGCCAGCACGACCACCGACTGCGACAGCGCGGCGGTCGGTACGCCGTCGGCGGCGACGGCCAGCGCGACGAGGGAGAGGACGACGCTCAGGTCGCGCAGGAGCGTGGTCGAATTCCGGCTCGCAGCCAGCGCGTGCCGACCGCGGTAGGCCACCACTGTGACGGCAGGAACGAGGGCGACGGCGAGCAGTCCGGCGCCGACCACCCAGGCCGCGACCAGGGAGACGACGAACACCGCGGCGAGCTGGCCGAGCATCCAGGCGTCGGGCGCGACCTGTGCCTTGAACCTGGCCAGCCTCGACGGGGTCGGCGACGTCGACTCGGCGAGCGCGAGGGAACCGCGCGACGGGGTGACGTCGGAGACGACCGGGCGGATCAGGATCCGTCCGCCGTCGACCTCCTCGGTGTCCACCTCGACGCCGGTGACCACCTTGTCCGGCTCCCAGGCCGTCAGGCCGAGCACCTGTGGTGTGACGTCGCTGAGCTCGCTCATGTGTTCCCCCCGCATGCGCGGCAGGCTGCACTCCCTGTCCGGCCCCCGGCATGCACTGTGTCGATGGACCCGAGTCCCCACGCGGGTCCATCAGCATTGTCGTGCCGACGGAAGGCGCGAGGCCAGAGAAAGCCCCGAAAGTGCCCGATCTGGGGGAAAACGACAGGTCAGAGGGCCAGCGTCAGGAGTTGAAGCGACTCTGGGTGGGCGCCAGACCATCGGTGACGAGGGACTCGACCGCGTCCGCAGCCGTGACGATCTGGAGGGGGAGGTCCTTGCGCTCGGTAGCGGAGTAGTTCGACAGCACGAAGTCGGAGACCTCCTGGCGGCCGGGCGGACGACCGATCCCGATCCGGACCCGGTAGAAGTCGCCGGTGCCGAGTGCTGAGCGCATCGAGCGCAACCCGTTGTGCCCGTTGTCGCCGCCCCCGAGCTTCACGCGCATGGTGTCGAAGGGCAGGTCGAGCTCGTCGTGGACGGCCACGATCCGCTCCGGCGGGACCTTGTAGAACGCCGCCAGCTGCTTGACGACTCCCCCGGACTCGTTCATGTGCGAGCGCGCGCGGACCAGGACGACGCGAGGGGCGTCTGTGCCGGGCGCGCCCAGTCGTCCCTCGACGACCTCGGCCCGACCGGACTTGTGGGCACGGAAGGGTGCGCCCATCCGGTCGGCGAGCTCGGAGGTCACGAGGTAGCCGACGTTGTGTCGGTGGCCGGCGTACGACGGACCGGGGTTGCCCAGCCCGACGACGAGCCACGCGTCGCCAGTCGCCATGTCAGCGGTCTTCGAGTCGTGGTCCGCGCCGAACGCGGAGCGCAGCCTCTGCAGCCACCCCGATCGGCGCGGAGACGTCACTCGGCGGAGTCGCCCTCGGCAGGAGCAGCGTCGCCCTCGGCCTCGCCGGACGACGCCTCGGCCTCGGCAGCGGCCTCCTCGTCGCTGACCTCGTGGACGATGCCGGCGTCGGCCTCGGCCTCGGAGAGCTCGGCCTCGAGCTGCTCGGCGGTCTGCGCCTGGGTGATGTTGACGACCAGCGTGTCGGGGTCGACGAGGAGCGTGGTGCCCTCCGGCAGCTCGAGGTCGGAGGCATGGATCTGGGTGCCGACCTCGGCGCCCTCCACCGACACCTCGATGAACTCGGGGATGTTGGTGGCCTCGGCCTCGACCTGGACGGTCGCGTTCTCGGTGACCACGAGGGTCTCCGAGACGGCGTCGCCCACGACGTGCACGGGCACGTCGACGGTGACCTTCTCGCCCTTGCGGACGGCGACGAAGTCGATGTGCTCGAGCACGCGACGCAGCGGGTCGACCTGCACCTCGCGGGCCAGCGCGAGCTGGGAGGTGCCCTCGATGTCGAGCTCGAGCAGCGCGTTCGCACCGCCGTGCTTGAGCGCCATCATCGTGTCGTGGCCCGGCAGGGTGAGGTGCATCGGGTCGTTGCCGTGGCCGTAGACGACGGCGGGGATCTTGTGGTCGCGGCGGATCCGGCGGGCGGCCCCCTTGCCGAACTCGGTGCGCATCTCGGCGGTGATCTTCTCGGGCATCTGGCTCATCTCGTTCCGTGAGGGTGGCCGCGCCTGTCTGTCGTGAGCGCGACCGGGAGGTCGGTGTGGGCCGGCAACGAGAAACGCCGCGCGACAGGGTCAGCGCGGCGTGCAATGGGCCGGCCCTGTCGATCACGGACCCCTGTCGGGGAGTCCCTCGCCGAGGCAACGAGTGAAAGTGTAGTCAGCGTGCCTCGGGCCGCGCCAATCGACGGACGGCGCAGGTCCCGCACCGCCTCGGGGGTTCCCGGGTGCGGCCCGGGCCGCGACGTCCTAGGGTCGGTCGGGTGTCCCTGACCTACACCGAAGCCCGCGCCCGCGCCGCCCTGATCTCGGACGTCACCTACCGCCTCGACCTCGACCTGACCTCACGCGAGTCGTTCGGGTGTCGCACCACGGTGACCTTCGACCTGCAGGACCCTCGCGCCACCACCTTCCTCGAGCTGGCGAACGCCTCCGACCTCCGGTTGACCGTGAACGGGACGGCCGTCGAGTCGCCGTCGTACGACGGCACGCGGATCACCCTCCACGACCTCGCGCCGACCAACGAGGTGGTGGTCGAGGCCCGCGTGCCCTACGTCAACGACGGCGACGGCATGCACACCGTCACCGACCCGGCCGACGACGCGACCTACGTCGCGGCGTACGCGGGCATGGACCTCGCCCATCGGGTCTTCGCGTGCTTCGACCAGCCCGACCTCAAGGCGCCGATCACGTTGACGGTGCGGGCGCCTGAGGACTGGACGGTGGTCGCCAACGGCCGCCTCGTCGACAACGCCGACCACCTCTGGACGTTCACGACCACGCCGCCGATCTCGACGTACCTCTTCACCGTCTGCGCGGGCCCGTGGGCCTCGCGGACCTGGGAGCACGCCGGCCTGCCGTTCGGCTGGCACGCGCGCGCCTCGCTGGCGGCCGAGCTCGACCGCGACTTCGAGAACATGAAGGAGGTCACCGAGGCCTGCTTCGACTTCTACACGCGCACCTTCGACGAGCCGTACCCCTTCGACTCCTACGACCAGGTGATGGGCCCTGGCCACAACTGGGGCGCGATGGAGACCGCCGGCTGCGTGACGTTCCGCGACGAGTACCTCCCGCGCAACGATCCGGACGCCGGCGAGCTGGTCGACCGTGCCACGGTGATCGCCCACGAGATGGCGCACATGTGGTTCGGCGACCTGGTGACCATGAAGTGGTGGCAGGACACGTGGCTCAACGAGTCGTTCGCCGACTTCATGGGCTACCACGTGGCGCACGAGGCCGGCGTGCTCGGCTCGTGGCCCGACTTCTCCCTCAACCGCAAGCCGACCGGGTACGTCGCGGACGCGCGGCGTTCGACCCACCCGATCGCCGAGGACGCCGAGCACCTCGTCGACGTCGACACGGCGTTCACGAACTTCGACATGATCACCTACGCCAAGGGCGCCTCGGTGCTCCACCAGCTCGTGACCTGGCTGGGCTGGGACACGTTCGTGAAGGGCACCAACGTCTACCTGACGCGACACCGGTTCGCGAACGCCGAGCTCGCCGACTACCTCGAGGCCCTCGACTCGGTGACCGAGCGCGATGTGCGCGGATGGGCCGAGGCCTACCTGCGCACCACCGGCTACGACACGATCCGGGTCACCCGCGACGGCGACGTACCGGTGCTGGAACGCGAGGGCTCACGGCCCCACCGGTTCAGCGTGGCCGGGCTCGCCGGGACGGACCTGTCGGGCACCCGACTGGTCGACCTGGAGTCGGAGCCGCTGCCGCTACCGGAGTTCGCCGGCCGAGCGGTCATCCCCAACGCCGCCGACGAGGCCTATGCCGCCGTCCTGCTCGATGACGTGTCGTGGCAGGCGGCCGTGGACGGGCTGTCCGACCTGCCCGACCCGCTGCTGCGGGCGGTCACCTGGACCAACGCGTCGACCCGGGTGCGCTCGGGGCTGGCGCCGGTCGGCGACTACCTCGCCCTCGTGCAGCGCCACCTCGCCGCCGAGACCGATCCGGTCGTCTTCGACAGCGTGCTGCGGCGTGTGACGCGGGTCGTGCTGCCCCAGTGGACGGCGCCCCAGGCCTACGCCGACGCCGAGCGCGTGGTGGCCGAGGTGTGCACGGCCGCACTGGCGGCGGGCGACGCCGATCGCGGGCTCGCCTCGATGCGGCGTCTGGCGCAGAGCACGACGGACGCCGGCCTGCTGCGTCGGTGGCTCGAGTCCGGCGAGGCGCGGCCCGGCCTCGAGGTCGACCGCGACACCCGGTGGCTCGCCGTACGACGCCTGGTGGTGCTCGGCGAGGCCGGCGCGGACCTCGTCGAGACGGAGGCCGCTGCGGACCGCAGCTCCAGCGGCCACCAGTCGTCGCTGGCGGCGTTGGCGAGCCGACCCGACGCCGCGGCCAAGGCCGAGGCGTGGGAGGCGATCATCGACCCGACCGTGTCGAACCGCGACTTCGAGGCCCTCGTGGCCGGGCTGTGGACGCCGGGCCAGGAGGAGTTCTTCGCCCCGTACGTCGAGCGCTACCTCCAGGACGCACCGCGGGTCGCCGAGCGCGGTCAGGCGTTCGCCGCCGAGATCGCCTTCTCCGCCCCGCGCACCCCGATGGCCCTCGAGCGGCTCCAGCAGCTGCGCGCCGACCTCGACGCCGCCTCCGAGCGCACGGACAACACCGTCCTGCGCCGGGGTTGGCGCGACTGCGTGGACGACTACGACGTCGCGCTGCGGGTGCGGGCGGCGGGATAGGCACCATCTGTCCCGGCTTCACCATGAGAACGTGGTGAAGCCACGGTTCTCACGGTGAATTCGCCGTGAGAAGCGGAGGTTCGCCTACTTCACATGGTGAAGCTGGGACAGATGTTCCTCACGCGTGACCGTCGAACATCTTGGTGACCGACCCGTCCTCGAACACCTCGCGGATCGCCTGGGAGAGCAGGGGCGCGATGGACAGACAGGTCAGCTTGTCGAACCGTTGCTCGTCGGAGAGCGGGAGCGTGTTGGTCACCACGATCTCGGTGACGCCGCTGTTCTTGAGCCGGTCGACCGCCGGGCCGGACATGATCGGGTGGGTCGCGGCGATGACCACCCCGGCTGCGCCGTCCTTCATCAGGGCCTCGGCCGCCTGCACGATCGTGCCGCCGGTGTCGATCATGTCGTCGACGAGCACGCAGATCCGGCCGGTGACGTCGCCGACGACGCGGTTGGCGACCACCTCGTTCGGTCGGTCGGTACGACGGGTCTTGTGGATGAAGGCCAGGGGCGCTCCGCCGAGCCTGGCCGACCAGCGCTCGGCGACCTTGATCCGGCCGGCGTCGGGGCTGACCACGGCGAGCCGCTGGTCGCCGTACTTCTCGAGCACGTGGTCGGCGAGGATCGGCAGCGCCATCAGGTGGTCGACCGGGCCGTCGAAGAAGCCCTGGATCTGGTCGGCATGCAGGTCGACGGTGATCAGCCGGTCGGCGCCGGCGGTCTTGAAGAGGTCGGCCATCAGCCGGGCGGAGATCGGCTCGCGGCCCCGGTGCTTCTTGTCCTGGCGGGCGTAGCCGTAGAACGGCATCACCACGGTGATCCGCTTGGCGGACGCGCGCTTGAGGGCGTCGACCATGATCAGGTGCTCCATGATCCACTCGTTGATCGGAGCCGTGTGGCTCTGGATCACGAACGCGTCGCAGCCGCGCACCGACTCGTCGAAGCGGATGTAGATCTCGGAGTTGGCGAAGTTGTAGGCCTGCATCGGCACCAGCCCGATGCCGAGCTCGGTGGCGACCTCCTCCGCGAGGAGTGGATGGGCCCGCCCGGCGAAGACCATCAGGTGCTTCTTGGTGGTCTTCTTCGACTTAGCGGTCACGGCTCACGATTCTCCCCCACCATCGGCAGCGTCGCCCATCGAGGTCTTGTCGGGCGCCGGAGCCCGTCGGTCGAGGTTGCGCTGAGGGCCGCCCGAGACGGCCAGGTTGCCCGGCGGCACGTCACGTCGTACGACGGTCCCGCCGCCCGTCGTCGCGCCGTCGCCGATGGTGACCGGGGCGACGAACGTGTTGTTCGCGCCGGTCTTGGCGTCCTTGCCCACCGTCGTGCGGTGCTTGTGGGTGCCGTCGTAGTTGGCGAAGATCGTGCCGGCCCCGATGTTGGTGCCCTCGCCGATCTCTGCATCTCCGACGTAGGACAGGTGGGGCACCTTGGCGCCCTCACCGATCTGGGCGTTCTTGGTCTCGACGAAGGCGCCGATCTTGCCGCGGTCACCGAGCGTCGTACCGGGTCGCAGGTAGGCGAACGGCCCGACGGTCGCCCCCTGCCCGATCACCGCGAGGTCGCCGTGGGTGCGCACGATCCGCGCGCCGCGGCCGATCTCGCAGTCCTTGAGCGTGGTGTCGGGGCCGATCACCGCGTTCTCGCCGACCACGGTGGCGCCGAGGAGCTGGGTGCCGGGCAGGACCGTCACGTCGGGTGCGAGGAGCACGGCGGAGTCGACCCAGGTCGTCGCGGGATCCATGACGGTCACGCCCTCGCGCATCCAGTCCTCGACGATCCGCCGGTTGAGCTCGCGGCCCAGCTCCGCGAGCTGGACGCGGTCGTTGGCACCTTGCGTCTGCATCACGTCGTCGAGCGGGAAGGCACCGACGGCCAGCCCCGCGTCGCGAGCGAGCCCGACGACGTCGGTGAGGTAGTACTCGCCCTTGGCGTTGTCGTTGCCGACCCGAGGCAGTGCATCGCGCAGGAACTCCGCGTCGAACGCAAGGATGCCGGAGCTGATCTCGCGGATCTCGCGCTGCTCGGCGCTCGCGTCCTTCTCCTCGACGATGCCCTCGACGTCGCCCTCGTCGTTGCGGACGACCCGGCCGTAGCCGTGGGGATCCGGGACGACCCCGCTCAGCACGCTGACGGCGCACTCGGCAGCCCGGTGCTCCTGGGCGAAGTCGCGCAGGCTGTCGCCCCGCAGGAGCGGGGTGTCGCCCGCGGCCACGAGCACCGTCCCGGTCGTCGTGCCGGCCGCCTCCACGGCGATCCGTACGGCGTGCCCGGTGCCCTGCTGCACGTCCTGCACCGCGAGCGTGACCCCGGGCATCAACGCCTGGATGTGAGGGCCGACCTGGTCACGCTGGTGGCCGACCACCGCGACGACCTGCTGGGGGTCGAGCGCCTGCACGGCCGCGAGCACGTGGTCGATCATGCTGCGGCCGGCGATCTCGTGGAGGACCTTGGCCGTCTTGGACTTCATCCGGGTCCCGCCGCCCGCCGCGAGCACGATCACGGTCAGGTCACTCGGCATGGGTCCAACGTAACCTCCGGCCGTCCCGGGATGGCCATCGTCGTTCTTGGGGAACTCGCTGCGCGCCGGGCCGAGGTGCTGCCCCGCCTGGTGGGCCCTGCCCTTTCTAGGCATTCCCCGGTTGGTCTGCCGGGCCGAGGTGCTGCCCCGCCTGGTGGGCCCTACCCTTTCTAGGCATTCCCCGGTTGGTCTGCCGGGCCGAGGTGCTGCCCGCCTGGTGGGCCCTCCCTCTAGGCACCCCGGTTGGTCTGCCGGCAGGGCCCGCCTGACTTTGAATCAGGACTAGCGACGTAGGTTCGACTCCTACCCGGGGAGCCAGACAGGCGACGACCCCGACCGGCTCCGATCCGTCGTGAGCGCAAGCGCCCACGACGCTCACTGCGGTCGGTCGCCCCGGCTCCGCCGGGCCGACCGGTCCTCGCTCGCACCTGACTTTGAATCAGGACTAGCGACGTAGGTTCGACTCCTACCCGGGGAGCCAAGCGGTCTGAGCCTGGACGCCGGCCGCGGTCTAGGGTCGGCATATGGACCTGCCCGTCATGCCGCCGGTGCGGCCGATGCTGGCCAAGAGCGTCAAGGGGATCCCCGACCCGGCGAAGCACATCGTCGACGGGATCGAGGGCCTGAGCTTCGAGCCGAAGTGGGACGGCTTCCGCTGCCTGGTCTTCAAGGACGGAGACGAGGTCGAGCTCGCGAGCCGCAACACCAAGCCGCTGACCCGCTACTTCCCCGAGGTGGTCGAGGCGATGCGTCGCCAGCTCCCGGAGCGGGTCGTGCTCGACGGCGAGATCTTCGTGGCGCTGCGCGGCGACGACGGCGTCGACCGGCTGGAGTTCGAGACGCTGCAGGAGCGGATCCACCCGGCCAAGAGCCGGATCGACATGCTCGCGGAGAAGACACCCGCCGGGTTCGTCGCCTTCGACCTGCTGGCGCTGGGCGACACGTCGTACGTCGATCGCCCGTTCACCGATCGCCGGACGGCGCTGGAGAAGGCGCTGACGGGGCTGACGGGCCCGTGCTTCCTCACGCAGGCGACGTCCGATCCGGCCCAGGCCGAGGAGTGGTTCCACCAGTTCGAGGGCGCCGGTCTCGACGGGGTGGTCGCCAAGCCGCTGGGTGCGCCGTACGCCGAGAACGCGCGCACGATGCTCAAGATCAAGCACGAGCGCACCGCCGACGTCGTGGTCGCTGGTTACCGCGAGCACAAGACGAGCACCCCCGAGCGGCCCCTGCTGGGCAGCCTGCTGCTCGGGCTCTACCAGGACGGCGAGCTGCAGCACATCGGGGTCAGCGCGAGCTTCACGGAGGCACGCCGGGCCGAGCTGATCGAGCAGCTCCAGCCGCTCGTCGTGCCGATCGAGGAGCATCCGTGGGGGCGGTGGGCTGAGTTCCTGACCGCCAACCCCGACCGGGTGCCGGGCACCCAGAGCCGCTGGAGCCAGGGCAAGGACCTCAGCTTCACGCCGCTGCGCCCCGACCTGGTGATCGAGGTCGCCTACGACCACATGGAGGGACGTCGGTTCCGGCACACGGCGCAGTTCCGGCGCTGGCGCACCGACCGGGACCCGGAAAGCTGCGGCTACGACCAGCTCGACGAGCCCGTGTCCTACGACCTGACCGACGTCCTGAGCGGCTGAGGGCCTAGGCTTTCGGCGCCACGCACCATGCACCGGGAGCTGAGATGAGCGAGACCTACCACGTCGTCCTGATGATCGAGCAGGCGCTCTCCGCCGCCGACGCCGCCCAGGTGCGGTCGCTGCACGAGGGGCTCGATGACGATGTGAGCTACCACGTGCTGCTGCCCGCCGAGGACGCCGCCGCCCGCGTCGAGGCCGCGATGGGCACGCTCGGGGGCGACACCCTGACCGGCGCGCCCCCGATGCCGCCGGACCCCGAGACGATCGAGATCGTCCGGGAGGAGACCGAGGCCCAGTCGACGCGCGATTTGCAGGCCACGCTCGAGGCCCTCCACACCGCGGGCGCCGAGGCCGACGGGGAGGTCGTCCAAGGCGATCCGATCGAGGCGCTGTCGGCCACCATCTCGCGGGTCGACGGGCGCGAGGCGATCATCTTGACCCGGCCGCACCTCGTCTCGGAGTTCTTCCACCGCGACTGGTCCTCACGCGCGCGCCGGACGATCGGCGTCCCCGTGCTCCACCTGCTCGAGCACGAGAACTTCGACGAGCAGGCCGGCGCGGGCGAGGGCGTCACGGGCCTGTGACGGTGTCCGGCTTCGACGGCCGGGCGCGCCTCGCGAGTGGCTCGGCACCTACGACGTCGGTGACGACGTACCGCGTCATCGTGAGCTCCGGCTCGCTGCGCCTCGGCCCGGGCGACCGCGACGGCGTCGTGCTCGACGTACCACTGGCGCGCGTCGCCGCGCGGCCGTTGGGTCGGGCAGGCAGCGTGGTGGTCGACGTCGACCACAGCCCGCTGCTGCTCAACTTCAGCGAGCACCAGGACGCCGAGGAGGCCGCCGGCGTGGCTGCCCGGCTACGTCGTGTGGTCGATGCGGGGCTCGGTCGGCGCCGCCGCGACCGCTTCCTGCGGGCCCTCGACCGGGGGCGTTCATGACCGCGGCCGGCATCTTCTTCACCCACGTGCGCTCGCCGCGGGTCAGGCGCCACTTCCGGCGACTCGTGACCGAGTCGAGCGCCGAGGTCACCTGGCACTTCATCTTCAACCCCGACGCGGGGGCGCGGCCGAAGGCCCCGTTCGCCTACGACAACCCGGCCGAGGTGATGGCCGGCCGCTACCGCGCGATGGAGCGCAACGGCGGTGTGCAGGGCGGGTACCTCGACACCGCGCTGATCCCGGTGCTGCGCGCGCTGCGGGCCGACCACCTCTGGGTGATGGAGTACGACGTCGACTTCGCCGGCCGGTGGGGTGACCTGTTCGCGCCGTTCGCGGGCAACGACGCCGATCTCCTCACCACGACCCTGATGTACCGCGAGCAGTGTCTCGACTGGCCGCACTGGCGCACCGCGACGGCGCCGGACCGGGTCGCCGAGGACCGGATGGTCCGGGCCCTGCACCCGTTGATGCGGATGTCTCGCGACCTCGTCAACTGGTACGCCGTCGCGATGGCCGACCAGGCGTGGGGCGGCCACTACGAGTTCACCCTGCCCACCAGCGCCCTGTCGGCCGGCGCGCGGATCGAGGACCTCGGCAACGACGGGCCGTTCACGCCGCCCGAGCGTCGGGGCAGCATCTACGTCGGCAAGACCCCCGACGGCACCCGGACCGACCTGACCTTCGCCTTCCGGCCGGTGCGTCCCCGCTACTTCCACGAGGCCCCGGAGCAGTTCGACCGGCCGGGCCTGGTCTACCACCCGGTCAAGCCGGGGGTGCGGGCCTGGACCAAGGCGTCGAAGAATCGCCCCTCGACCCCGCCGCCGCAACCCTAGGGTCCAGCCCCGTCACTGCCCTCGCGGTGGCGGCGGCGGTTGAGCCGCAGGCTGCGCCGGAGCCGGCGCGCGGCGTCGGGATCGACGGCGTCACCCCGCTCGTGGACCACGTCGAGGAACGTCCGCGTGATGCCCCGCAGCCGCGGCGGCTTGACCACGAGGTCGATGAGCAGGTCGACGTCGGTGGCGCCGTCATCCGCTGTGGTGAACTCACGCGAGTCCTCGTCGGGGACCCAGCCCGAGGTGTTCGCCTCGTGGATCCGGTGGTCGATGAGGACGTCGGGGAGGATCCGGCGCTGTCCGAACGCGGTCGCCAGGAGCGTGACCCAGAAGTCGTGGGAGACCGGCGACGAGAGCGGTGGCCACCCCCAGGTGTCGACGAAGCCGCGGGTCACGGCGATGCTGCAGCCCTTGAGCGCCACGACGGGCCGGAAGCCTCGCTCGCCCAGCACCTCGGCGTACGACGGCGATAGCTGTGTCCCGTCCGCGGCCACGAGCGAGAAGTCGTGGAACACCGCCGAGACGTCGCCGCGCGACACGTAGCGGGCGACGGTCTCGAGCTTCTCGTGCCGCCACGCGTCGTCCTGGTCGGCGAAGAAGATCAGGTCGCCCGAGCAGGCGCGGCTGGCCGCCACGAAGTTCTGCGCGTAACCGAGCCGGACGCCACCCGGCACGACGTGCACGGGGAACGGCGCGCCGACGGCGAAGTCGTGGACCAGCTCGAGGGTGCGGTCCGAGGACCCGTCGTCGCGCACGACGAGCTCGTCGGGCGGCCGCGTCTGGGAGACCAGGCTGTCGAGCATCGCGGGCAGGTACCGCTCGCCGTTCAAGGTCGCCATCGCCACCGAGACGCGGCCGGAGCGCCCCAGGACCGACCGCAGCGAGCGCATGCCGCCACCCTAGGGCGGAGGCGCCGGCGGGCGTGCGCGTCCCGGCCGTCAGTCCGGGATCCGGTTGCC
Organism: uncultured Actinomycetota bacterium; assembly: GCA_963794355.1. Classification (GTDB taxonomy): domain Bacteria; phylum Actinomycetota; class Actinomycetes; order Propionibacteriales; family Nocardioidaceae; genus Nocardioides. Next base: position 317,063 of record CAWCDN010000016.1, on the reverse strand, counting down.
CTGCTCGTCCCAGTGGGCCGCGACCTTCTTGCTCGGCTGCACCCGCGGCGGCTCACCGGGCATCTTCGGGTAGTCGGGCGGGTAGTTGAGCTCGACCGCGCCCTGTTCCTCGAAGAGGGCCAGCAGCGGCTCGAGCGAGTAGTGCTCGTCGTCGATGCCGGTCCACGGGTCGCCGTCCGCGAGGCGCTCGGGCACGGTGAACAGGTTGTACGCCGCGGGGTCGGTGACCGTGGCGAGCTCCTCCCAGCTCATCGGCGTCGAGACCGGGGCGCCCGCGATCGGGCGGAGGCTGTACGCCGAAGCCATGGTGCGGTCGCGGCAGTTCTGGTTGTAGTCGACGAAGATCCGCGCGCCGCGCTCCTCCTTCCACCACGCCGTGGTCACGCCGTCGTCGCGTTTCTCCAGCTCGCGGCCGAAGCCGATCGCCGCGTGGCGCACATCGACGAACTCCCAGCGCGGCTCGATACGGACGAAGATGTGGACCCCACGGTTGCCGCTGGTCTTGGCCCAGGCGCGCAGCCCGAGCTCCTCGAACAGCTCACGCGCGACGCCGGCCACGCGCACGGCGTCGGCGAACGTCGTACCGGGCTGGGGATCGAGGTCGATCCGCAGCTCGTCGGGGCGGTCGACGTCGGTACGTCGTACCGGCCAGGGGTGGAAGGTGAGGGTGCCCATGTGGGCGCACCACACCGGGACCGCGATCTCGGTCGGGCAGATCTCCTCGGCCTTGCGGCCGCTGGGGAACGTGATCTCGACGGACTCGAGGTAGTCGGGGGCGCCCTTGGGGACGCGCTTCTGGTAGAACGCGTCGGCATCGCGGTCCTGCGGGCCGGTGGCCAGCTTCATGCCCTCGCGCACGCCGGAGGTCCAGCGCTCGAGCGCCGTCGGACGGTCGCGCAGGGCCCGCATCAGGCCGTCATCGACGCTCGCGAAGTACTCCGCCACCATCAGCTTGGTGACCTCGGGCGTGTGCTCGGTGGCCTCGTAGATGATCCGGTCGGGGCTGCTCACGCGCACAGCGCGCTCGCCCGCGACCACCTCCGCAGCAGGCGTCTTCGGCATGCGGCCAGGCTAACCGCACGAGAATGGCCCCATGGATCCACGGTTGCGCGTGGCTGTCGGGGCCAGCCGGCGCTGGTACGACGACGTCTTCGGCCTGCACGGCACTCCCGTGCACGTCGAGCGCGGGCTGTGGTCGTCGCTCGACCGGCCCCCGCCCTTCCACTCCGCGGCGAAGACCCTGGAGCCGCACCTGGACGCGGCTCGCGTCCTACGCGCGGTGGACGCCTTCGAGCACTGCACCGTGGCCGACTCCTTCGGGGATCTCGATCTGGACCGATGCGGGTTCGACCTCCTGTTCGCGGCCACCTGGGTCCACCGTGACGCCTCGAGCACCCCCGAGATATGGCCTGCGGGGTGGTCACAGGTCGAGACCGCCGAGGCGCTCGCCGAGTGGAGCGCGGCGCACGACTACGACCAGGTGCTGCCGCCGGCCGTGCTCCACCACCCACGCTTCCGGATCCTGTCGTGCCGCCGAGGCGGCGTTCTGGTCGGCGGTGGTGTCATCCATCGGGGCGACGCCGACGTCGGCATCTCCAACGCCTGGGGAGCCGGTGCCGCGACCGAGTCCGACGGGCTGATCGCGGCGGCGTCGGCGCTGCATCCGGACCAGGTCCTCACCGACTACGCCTACGGCGCCGAGCTGGACGCGCTGCTGACGTCGGGGTTCACGGCGCTCGGCCCACAGCTGGTCTGGATCCGTTGAGCGTCGCTCGCGCCGTCAGCGGATCGTCATGTCTCGACCCGCCGGGAGCCTGGCGCGACTCAGTACGCTGGGAGGCATGGGTTATCAGGTCGAGAAGTCCGACGAGGAGTGGCGCGAGCAGCTGACGCCGGAGGAGTACGCCGTGCTGCGTCAGGCCGGCACCGAGCGCGCGTTCGTGGGCGAGTACACCGACACCGAGACCAAGGGTGTCTACCGCTGCAAGGCGTGCCAGCACGTGCTGTTCGAGTCCGACACCAAGTTCCACTCCGGCTGCGGCTGGCCGAGCTTCTACCAGCCGGTCACCGACACCGTGGAGTACATCGAGGACACCACCCACGGGATGAAGCGGGTGGAGGTGCGCTGCGCGAACTGCGGCTCCCACCTCGGCCACGTCTTCCCCGACGGCTACGGGACCCCCACCGGCGACCGCTTCTGCATCAACTCCATCGCGATCACGCTCGAACCCGCCGACCAACCCGCCGAACCTCGTTGAGCTAGGCCCTCCGGGCTCGCTCAACGGGTCAGGGGAGGCGGGCGAGGAGGTCGGGGACGGTGGCGCGGGCGCCGGTGTAGAAGGGGATCTCGGCGCGCACGTGGCGCCGGGTCTCCGAGCCGCGCAGGTGGCGCATCAGGTCGACGATCCGCCCGAGGTCGTCGGCCTCGAAGGCGAGGATCCACTCGTAGTCGCCGAGCGCGAAGCTCTGCACGGTGTTGGCGCGCACGTCGGGGTAGCCGCGTGCCATCTGGCCGTGCTCGGCCAACAACCGGCGGCGCTCGGTCTCCTCGAGGAGGTACCACTCGTAGGAGCGCACGAACGGGTACACGCACAGGTGCGCCTTCGCGTCCTCGTCGGCGAGGAACGCCGGCACGTGGCTCTTGTTGAACTCCGCCGGCCGATGCAGGGCCATCTGCGACCACACCGGCCCGAGGCGTCGACCGAACGCCGTACGACGGAAGCGGTGGTAGGCGTCCTGGAGCTGCTCGCTCGTGGCGGCGTGCCACCACACCATCACGTCGGCATCGGCGCGGAGTCCGGCGATGTCGTAGGTGCCGCGCACGACGACGTCGTCGGCGGCGAGCTTGCCGAAGAGCTCGGTGACCTCGGCGGCCTCCGCGCCACGGTCGGCACCGCCGTCGTCCGGCCCGAGTGGTACGTCGAGCCGGAACACCGACCACATCGTGTAGCGGGCCATCTCGTTGATCTCCCGCGTCCGCGCGGCCTGCGTCTGCTCGCTCACGCCTCCATTGTGCCGCGCCGTCGCCACCGATCCCGACGCGGTGTCATCCTGATCGGGCGCTCGGACGAGTAGACGGGTGTGACGATGGATCGCATCGGGGCAGAGGTGACGGGGGTCGACCGCGTGTCGACGGCTCCTCCGCCCTTCGACGACTTCTATCGGGCCGAGCTCACCCGTCTCACGGCTCTGGCCCGCAGCCTGTGCTCCTCGGCAGTGGCCGAGGACGTCGCGCAGGAGGCGATGCTCGTCGCCTACCGCAAGTGGCGCACGGTCTCCCGGCTGGACCGGCCCGACCTGTGGGTACGGCGTGTGTGCGTGAACCTGGCCGTGTCCTCCTTCCGCCGCAAGGTGGTGGAGCTGCGCGCGGTCAGCCGGCTCGCCGGGCGCCGCGAGCTCGAGCAGCTGAGCGAGGACACCGAGGAGCTCTGGGCCGCCTGCCGGGCACTGCCGAAGCGGCAGGCGCAGGCGGCCGCGCTCCGGTTCGTCTACGAGCTGCCGGTCGCCGAGATCGCCACCGTGCTCGGCTGCTCCCAAGGCGCGGTCAAGCAGCACCTGAGCCGGGCCCGCGCGGCGCTCCGCGTCTCCTTGAACCTCCACGACGACGAAGGGGACGCGTGATGAACCTGGACTCCCGCGTGACCAGCGCCGTCGCCGAGACGACTGCGCCTCTCGACGTCGAACGGCGTCTGGTCGAGCTCCGGCGCACGCGTCGGCGCCGGGGCATGGTGAAGGCGGGAGCGGCGCTGGCTGCGGCAGTCGTCGTCGTCACGGGGGTGGCGATGAACGGGCACCGGCCCAGCACGCCGCAGCCCGCGCCGGCTCCCACGCCCGCCACGCTGCACGGCGGCGCCGTGCTCGCCGTCACGAGCGACGGCCGCGTGGTCCAGGTGACCGGCTCCCCAGTCCCGCACCTGCCGTCCACGGCCGTCCCCCAGGCGCCACTTCGGTTCTCCGCTGACGGCGCGTCCCTGGCTTACGCCGTCGACGGCACGGTGCACCGCCTCGACCTACGCACCGGGAGCAACCTGTCGCTGGGTCCCTGTCCCGATCCGGACTGCCTCGTCGCCTACAACGAGGACCTGACGCAGAGCGCCAGGCGCGACGAGCAGGCCATCGTGATCGACGAGGTGACCGGTGCAGCAGCTCCGTCCCGGTTCGAGGTGGGCGCCCTTCCGTCCGGCATCTCGTGGTCGCCCGCCGACTTCGCGCTCGCCTACACCACGCACCGAGCCGGGAGGGCCACGCTCGAGACCATGGACCCCAGGAGCGGGCACGTCACCCGCTTGGTGACGCTGCCGCCGGGCGTCAGCGTGCTCGGCACGCCCGCGTGGGCGCCGAGCGGGCACTCCATCGCGTTCGTGACCCGTGCCGGTCCGGCCGCCGGATCGGCGGCCATCACCCTGGAGGCCGTCACGGTGGGCGCTGACCCGTTGGTGACCGAGGTCCACCGGATCGACCGATGCGCCTGTAGCAGCTACACGCCGGGGATCGCATGGGCACCGGACGACAGCCGGCTGCTCGTGTCGCTGCCCGGCAGGGTCTCGACCGCCGACGGTGGCCCGATCTGGTCGGTCCTGCGCGACGGCTCACACTGGCGGCGCCAGGCATCGAGAAGCTTCGGCGGCGGACTCGCCTGGCAGCCGCCGGTCACCGGTCGCGAGTGACCTCGGCGGCAGCGCGACGGGCCGAGCCGATCACGGCCGGGATGCCGACGCCGTCGTACGCCGCGCCGCAGACCTCGAGGCCTGGTACGGCGGCGACCGCGGCTCGGATCCGGGCAACCCGGTCGAGGTGGCCCACGGCGTACTGGGGCAAGGCGCCGCCCCAGCGCTGGACGTGCGCATCGACGGGCCGGATCTCCTGACCGGTCGCCAGCGAGAGGTCGCCGACCACATGGTCCACGAGGTCCTCGTCGGTGGCCTGCAGCGAGGCCTCTTCGCGGTGCCGGCCGATCGAGGCGCGCAGCAGGCGCAGGTCGGAGGCGGCACCGACCCAACCCCACTTGTTGAAGGAGTACGTCGACGCCTTGATCCGCCGACCGTCCACCGACGGCACCAGGAAGCCGGACGAGTCGCCGACGTCGAGCGCGCGGACGGCGATCGTGATCACCGCCATCGACGCGTACTCGATCCCACCGAGCTCCTCCGACGCCGTCGGCGCGACATCGGCCAGCAGCCGGGCCGCGGGCGGCCCCGGGGCCGCGACCACGACCCGCTCGGTCTCGATCGTGTGCGGTTCACGGGTCGAGCCGACGGTCAGCCGGAAGCCGGACGTCGTGGGTTCGATTCTTCGGACCGTGGCCGAGGTGCGGATCTCCACGCCCTCGGTCCCCGCGAGGGCCAGCGGCAGCCCGCCGAGGCCACCGACCAGGCCGGCGAACATCGGCGGCGGTGGGGCGGAGGGCGGGGGGAGCGCGGCGACGGCGGCCAGCAGCGACCCGTGCCGACGCACCATCTCCACGACCTGCGGCGCGGCAGCCCTCGCCGACAGGTGGTCGGCGTGACCGGCGTACACCCCGCCGAGCATCGGCTCGGCCAGCCGGTCGACGACCTCGTGCCCGAGCCGCGAGCCCAAGAGCTCGGCGACCGACACGTCGTCCGGGCCGAGCGGCAGCATCGTCTCGTGGCGTGCCCGCTCCAGACCGGCGTCGGACAGCACGCCTGTGGCGGCGACCGTGTCGAGGTCGAGGGGTACGCCGAGTAGCGTGCGCGGCAGCGGACGCAGGGCGCCGCGGGTCCAGAGCTGCGTCGACCCGGCGGTCGGGTGCACCACCTCGAGCCCCAGCTCGGTGACCAGGTCGACGGCCTCGGGCCGGCGCGCCAGCATCGACTCCGCCCCGACGTCGAGCCGGACGCCACCGACCTCGGCGAGCCGCAGCTTGCCACCGAGGACCGGCGAGCTCTCGAGCAGGAGCACCGACAGCCCGGCCCCGCTCAGCTCGCGCGCAGCCACCAGACCGGCCACGCCGCCGCCCACCACCACTACGTCGGATCGCTCGGCCACGCCGTCACTCTCCCACCCGGCCGGGAGCGCGGCGCAGGGAACCGTCGGCAGCCTCGAGCCGTCGGACCCGCATGATCCTCACCCGCCCACGCCTCGCCCTTGCCGGTGTCGTCGGTGTCGTCGCGCTGACGGCGTGCAGCGCGCCGACCAACAGTTCCTCGGTCGCCGGCAGTGCCGCAGCCGACTCCGACAGTGTCGCGGCCACCGCCCCACGCGCCGCGGCCGGCTTCGCGGACACCGGCGGCAAGACGGTCGATGCCTCCACCGTCGTCGACCAGCGAGCCGTCATCAAGACCGGCGACATCGTGCTGCACACCGCGGATCCGCAGGAGGCCCGCGCCCGCGTGGACGCGTTGCTGAACCGGCTCCACGGGACGGTCGACGACGAGCAGACCGTCTACGACAAGTCGGGCGTCATCCGCGACTCGACGCTGGTGCTACGGGTGCCGGTCGCATCGTTCACGACCGCGATGGACTCGCTGGAACAGCTCGGCACCGTCGTGCACTCCAGCAGCAGCGGGAAGGACGTCACGACCCAGGTGATCGACGTGCAGCAGCGGCTGCGGACCCTGCGGATCAGCCTGCACGACCTCAACTCGTTCCAGCGCCAGGCGACGACCATCGACCAGCTGCTGCGGTTCGAGAGTGCGATCACCCAGCGGCGCGGTGAGTACCAGTCGCTCAAGGCGCAGCGCGACCACCTCGTCAGCCAGACCAGCATGTCGACGATCAACGTCGACATCTCGGTGCCGCCCGCCCACACGACGGCGCCCGGCGCCCTCGACCACGCCGGCTTCCTGACCGGCCTGTCGCACGGCTGGGCAGCGCTCACGGGGACGGTAGTGGTCACGCTGACCGCGATCGGCGCCGTGCTCCCCTTCGCGTTGGTGCTCGCCCTGCTCGGCCTGCCCCTGTGGTGGTGGGGACGCCGCGTGTGGCGGGGCCGGGTCGCGACCCCGGCCGAGGCGTCGTCGGCCGACTGAACCTGGCCGACCCTGGGGGGACCGACGGCCCGCGCCCCCTCAGTACGACTGGACGAACTCCGTGAGCCGGGCGAGCTGGTCGGGGTCGGTGGAGGGGATGACCCCGTGGCCGAGGTTGAAGATGTGGCCCTTCGCGGCGCGACCCGCCTCGATGATCCCCGCAGCGCGGGCGGTCATCACGTCGGTCGGGGCGAAGACGAGCGTCGGGTCGAGGTTGCCCTGCACGGCCCGGTCACCCACGAGCGGGATCGCGGAGCCGAGCGGCGTACGCCAGTCGACGCCCACCACGTCGGCCCCCGCCTCACCCATCAGTCCCAGCAGGCTGCCGGTGCCGACGCCGAAGTGGATGCGGGGCACCCCGAGCTCGCCTGCCGCCGCGAGCACCCGGGCCGAGTGGGGCATCACCGACGCGCGGTAGTCGGCGGGCGTCAGCGCGCCAGCCCAGGAGTCGAACAGCTGGACGGCGGACGCGCCGGCCTCGACCTGCACCCGGAGGTACGCCGCGGAGATGCCCGCGATCTTGCGCATCAGCGCGTCCCAGACGTCGGGGGCGCCGAACATCATCGCCTTGGTCTTCGCGTGCTCCTTCGACGGCCCGCCCTCGACGAGGTACGACGCGACGGTGAAGGGCGCGCCCGCGAAGCCGATCAGCGGCGTGCCGCCCAGCTCTGCGACGAGCGAGGTGATCGCGGCCGTCGTGAACGGCACGTGCTCGGGCGTCAGGTCGGGGATCGCCGCGACGTCCTCGAGCGTGCGCACCGGCTGGGCCACGACCGGACCGACGCCGGGCTTGATGTCGAGATCGACGCCCACGGCCTTGAGCGGCAACACGATGTCGGAGAAGAAGATCGCCGCGTCCACGCCGTACCGGCGCACCGGCTGGAGGGTGATCTCGGTGGTCAGCGCGGGGTCCATGCACGACTCGAGCATCCCGACGCCCTCGCGGAGCTTCAGGTACTCCGGCAGCGACCGCCCGGCCTGCCGCATGAACCACACCGGGGTGTGGTCCACCGGCTCCCCCCGAGCGGCCCGGAGGAACACGCTGTCGTGAGGTGAGGTCATGGCCGCATCGTCCCAGTTCCGCCCGGTCCCACCGAATCCGTGCGGGGTGGGTCGACCTCCATCCGGCGTGTTCGCACACCACGGCAGAGGTGCCGCCTACTGTGAGGGCATGGTCGCCGGCCCAGAGGCGCGCCCCGGAGCGGGTACGCCACCGAACCCTCCTGAGTTCCAGGAGGCAGTGCGCGCCATGGGCGAAGCCCGGCTGCGCCCCGAGGTGCTGTGCGAGCCGATGCCGGCGCCCCAGCGGATCGCGCCGTACGCCACGGCACTGAGCGCCGACGTGACGGTCGACGGCGTCGACGTCAGCACCGGCCGCCTGATCCTCCTCCACGACCCGGCCGGCAACGACTCGTGGGACGGCACCTTCCGCTGCGTCGGCTATGCCCGCTCCGAGATCGACCTCGAGATGATCACCGACCCGGCGCTCGCGGCCGTGGGGTGGTCGTGGCTGACCGAGGCGCTGGCCGCGCACGGCGCGTCGTACGGGTCCGCATCGGGCACGGTCACCCGCGTCGCCACCGACAGCTTCGGCGCCATGGCCGACGACGAGGGCAGTGCCCAGATCGAGATCCGCGCCTCGTGGACGCCGCAGGTCGTCGACGGGCGACTGGAGATCGAGAACCATGTCGAGGCCTGGGGAGAACTACTCTGTACGGCGGCGGGTCTGCCGCCGGTCCCCGAGGGCGTGACCGCCATGCCCAGTCGTCGTGGTCGGCGTGGAGCCGGTCCCTGACGATGAACTCTGCCTCTCCTCCTCCCCCGGCTGAGCCGGACGACGAAGCAGCGACCAGCGTCCTACCACCGAGTGACGCGGCCCCCGACGAGGCGGTGCCGGAGGAGGCGCCCCCGGCCCCGCTGCTCGGGCTCCGCGACGGCCTCCCGCCGCTGACCGACACCCCGCCCGCCCTCGCGGACGCCTGCCGCGCCCTCGCCGCGGCCACCGGCCCGGTCGCGATCGACGCCGAGCGGGCCTCGGGCTACCGCTACTCCTCGCGCGCCTACCTGATCCAGCTTCGTCGTGAGGGCGCCGGCACCTTCCTGGTCGACCCGATCGGCTTCGACTCGCTCGACCCGCTCCAGGAGGTGCTCGAGGGCACCGAGTGGATCCTGCACGCGGCGACGCAGGACCTGGCCTGTCTCGCCGAGGTCGGGCTGGTGCCGTCCGCGCTCTTCGACACCGAGCTCGCGGGGCGGCTGCTGGGCTACCCCCGGGTCGGCCTCGCCACCCTCGTCGAGACCCTGCTCGGCCAGTCGATGAAGAAGGAGCACTCCGCGGCCGACTGGTCGACGCGGCCGCTCCCGGCTCCGTGGCTGGAGTACGCCGCGCTCGACGTCGAGGTGCTCGTCGAGCTGCGTGACGTGCTGGCCGCCGAGCTCGTGGCCACCGGCAAGGACGAGTGGGCGCGCCAGGAGTTCGACGCGCTCCGCAGCTTCACGCCGGCCGTGCGGGCCGAGCCGTGGCGCCGTACCTCCGGGCTCCACAAGGTCCGCGGCCGTCGGCTGCTCGGCGCCGTCCGTGAGCTCTGGGAGGCCCGGGACGAGCTCGCCCGCGACCGCGACGTCTCGCCGGGCCGCCTGATCGGCGACAGCGCGATCATCGCGGCGGCGATGGCGATGCCGACCACCCGCTCGGCCCTGCTCGGCACCCGCGGCTTCCACGGCCGCGGGGCGCAGCGGTACGCCGATCGCTGGCTCGCCGCGCTCCAGCGCGCCGCCACGATGCCCGAGGACGACCTGCCCGTGCGCGCGCCACGCACCGACGGTCCGCCGACGCCCCGTGCCTGGGCCGAGCGCGACCCCGTCGCCGCCGAACGTCTCACCCTGGCCCGCGACGGCATCACCGCACTCGCCGAGGAGCACGGCCTGCCCGCAGAGAACCTGGTCTCCCCCGACTCGGTGCGCCGCGTCATGTGGACCCCGCCCGAGCCCGAGGCCGAGGCGGTCGCGGAACGGCTCGCGTCGTACGGCGCCCGCCCGTGGCAGGTCGAGCTGGTGACGCCGGTACTGGTCGACGCGATCGTGCGCGCTCAGCCCGAGGACTGACCCGAGCCGCTCGGGCTGGCCGTCGGGTCGACGCGGAGCACCCTGCGCGACTGCTGGTCGACCTCGCGGGTGCGCTGCGGCACCTGGACGGCCCGTCCGTGCATCATTCGGGTCAGCGTCGGACCGATCGCGGCGTCGAGCTCGTCCCAGCGGTCGATGAGCGGGGGGTACTGCATGCTCTTGACGCTGAGGGTGAACACCGACGCGTGCACCGGCAGCCGGCCGGGCTGCTGGAAGTCGTCGGAGAGCGCCACGGCCTGGTTGGCGGGCTGCAGGTAGCCGGCGGAGGCGACCGAACCGAGGGCCTCGGGAGTGCTGGCGTAGACCAGGAAGTCCGCCGCCGTGCCGGCGTCGGTCGCGCTGCTCGAGATGCACAGCCCGGTGAGACCACCGACGGTGGCCGGCGTACCGAGATCGGGCATCGGCATCACGTCGAAGTCGAACCCGAGCTGCGTCCGCAGGGCCGGCACGATCCCGCGGGAGCCCTCGAAGAACGCCAACCGACCCCCCTCGAACCACTCCAGCGCCGTCTTCTCGGTCAGCTCCCGAGGAGTCAGGCTCACCCCCGGCCGGTGCATGAGACGCACCGTGCGGATCAGGGCCTGCTGGCTGGCGGTGTCGGAAAGCGTGAGGGTGGTCGGCGGGTCCGCGTTGTCGAAGAGGCTGCCGCCGCCCGAGAGCACGAAGGGCGCGATGCCGCCGAGACTGGGGTCGACGTAGGCGCCGGCGGCGTTCGGGTGGTGGCGCACCGCCCAACGCGTCGACGCTGCGAACTGGTCGAGCGACCAGCCCTCGCCTGGCACCGGCGGGTCGGGCGTGACCTGGCCGAGCTTGACCAGACGCTTGTTGTAGAAGATCACCGAGGGCGAGATGCCGTAGGGGAGGCAGTTGAGCCGGCTGTCGCTGCCGAACGCCGTCAGCGTGCCGCGCGGGTAGTCGTCACCGAAGTCGACGCCGCGGTCGTCGAGCAGGCCGTCGATCGGCTGGATGAGCTGGCGCTGGGTCAGCTCGAGGAGGTTGCGCCGCGAGGCGATGAACACGTCGGGCTCGGCCGCCCCGGAGCGGAGGTCGGCCATCATCGCGGCATCGGTCGGCCAGGCCTGGACGCGCACGGTCACCTGGCGGTTCAGCGGGGCGAACAGCGACGCCATCTGGCGGTAGCTCGCGACCTCGTCGGCCGACCCGACCACGCCGAAGGTGAGCGTCTGGCGGGGCAGTCGCGTGGGCTGGGTCGACGAGGGCTGGGACGACGACGGCTCGGTGGTCGGCGGGCTGGAGGGTGTCGCGCTCGACGACGTCGAGGAGTCGCAGGACGCCAACAGGCTGCCGGCCACGAGGCAGGCCGCCATGGTCAGGCCGGAGATCACCTGTCCCCTTCGCCCGACTCGCCTCTGCACGGCCGAAACCCTAGCCGTAGCCGGAAGAGGTGAGTGCGCCGGACCGGGAGCGCCTCACGGCGCGTGGCCGCTCGTAGCGGCTGATGTTGGGACCCGGGGCTGCCGCGGCCCGGCGCACTCGACCATTGTAACCGGGCGCCGTCCCTCGGCATTCCGAACGGCGGAGCCGATGTGGAGAAAGTCGAGTGGGCCTAGACCAGGTGACCGGCGAGCTCGAGGCGAGCCGCACGATCGAGCTGGTCGGCGACGGACTGGATCCGCGCAGCGGCCAGAGCGTCGGACTCGGGCAACGCGGCACGGCCGGTCGCGACGACACGGGCGAACGCCGCTGCCCGGAGGAGCACGTCGGCGAAGTCGCCGCCGGCGATGCCGCGCAGCACCTGATCGACCATGTCACGGAGCTCGTCGGGTCCGGGTGGGTCGGCCACGCCCGCGACCACGCCGTCGACGGTGGCGTGATGACGCCCCGCCTCGAACTCCCTCGCGACCCCGACCGGGTCGGCGTACACCCAGGACCGCAGGAGGTACAGCCGCCACAGGCAGCCGGCCACGGACTCGGCGGGGCGGCTGGCCCAGGCCTCGGCGATGATCTCGATGCCCTCGGTGTCGGCGAGGTGGAGGACCCGTTCGGCGACCGCGTCGTCGTCGGAGGCGCGCGCCCCGCGCACCAGCAGCTCGGCCGCGCGGTCGGCAGCCTCGGCCACCCGCACCGGGTCGTCCCCGGAGTCGAGACCGCTGAAGAAGCGGTCGCCCGGCGCGAGCGGGCGGTGGTGCGGGCGTTGGGTCACGGCTCCACGGTAGTCGCCGCGGCCGCGGGCGGAGGGAGAACCCGAGCCTCGTGTTCAGACCGAGAGGAGCGCGCGGATCCGCTGGTCGCTCACCGGACCGTCGGTGCCCAGCTGTTGGGCGAAGAGCGAGACGCGGTACTCCTCCAGCATCCAGCGCGCGCGCCGCAGCCGCTCACCCGGTGGGCGACCGTCGGGCAGAGCGGCGAGCTGGTGCAGGACGGCGTCCTGCACCCCGGTGAGCTGGTCCATCAGCTGGCGATCGCGGAGCACGTCGTCCGCGAGCCGCTCGCGCCGGCGCCGCACCGCGAGGAGGTACGTCGGGAAGCGGCGCAGCCGGTCGGCGCCCGCCTCCCCCAGGAACCCGCGGCTCATCAGCCGGCCGAGCTGCTCGCGCATGTCCTGCAGAGCCGGGAGGGTCGCCAGCTCCGCGCGCCCGCTGAGCATCCGGTCGACGTCGCGCCAGTCGGAGAGGATCCGCAGCACCTCGGTCAGCACCGGGTCGGTGCGTGTTCGCAGGGCCTCGTGGCCGGCCGTCACCAGCGCGTCGTACTCCTCGGGGGTGCGGACCGGGGGCCGCGCGTCCACGACGTCGGCGAGGATCGCAGCGCGGAGGTCGTCGAGGAGCTCCGCGACGCTCGGGTACGGCGAGCCGGCCAGGCCGAGCCTGGCGGTGGTGTCGAGGCCGGCCGTCGGGTCGCCCGCGGGGAGAGCGAGCAGCAGCAGCCGTCGTACGCCGAGCCGGTGGCGCGCCGCCGCCTCGTCGGCGGAGCCGAAGACCCCGAGGCCGACGGTCGTTCCCTCGTCGGTGAGCGCCGGATGGGCGAGCACCTGGTGGCCCGCCCGGGTCTGGAGGATCTCGTCGGGCACCTCGCCGAACGTCCAGGTGGTCTGACCGGTGGCACCCAGGCCGCTGTCGTCGGCGACCGCAGCGAGCGCCTCGTCGAACTGTCCGCGCAGGGGTGCCTTGAGCGCCTCGAGGTCCTTGCCGCGCGCCTGCTCGTCGCCGGTCTCACCGACCACCCGGTAGGTCGGTTGGAGGTGTGGGGGCACCTTCGACCAGTCCCAGGCGTCGCGGGGGATCACCACCCCCGTCGACGAGCGCGCCCAGCGCTCGAGGGAGGCGAGCAGCGGCTCCTCGCCGGGCGGCACGGCTGCCAGGAACTCGCGCGCCTTGTCGGGCGCCGGCACGAAGCTGACACGCAGGTTCTTCGGCAGGCTCCGGATCAGGCTGGTGACCAGCTCGTGGCGGACGCCGGGCACGTTCCAGGAGAAGTCGTCGGCGGCCACACGGTTCAGCGTCGCGACGGGAACGTCGATCGTCAGCCCGTCGTCGGCCGCGCCGGGCTCGAAGTGGTAGCTGATCGGGAAGGTCAGCCCCTCGCCCCGCCAGGCCCCGGGGAAGTCGTCGGCGCGCACCTCCTCGGCCGTGTCGTGGGTGAGCATCGCGGGGTCGAACGTGAGCAGGTCGGGACGGGTGCGCCGCTCCTGCTTCCACCACTGGTCGAAGTGCGCACCGCTGACGACGTCGGGGCCGACCCGCGCGTCGTAGAAGTCGAAGAGCGTGTGCTCGTCCACGACGATGTCGCGCCGGCGGGCGCGGTGCTCGAGCTCCTCGGCCTCCTCGAGCAGCCGCTGGTTCTCGGCGAGGAACCGGTGCCGGCTCGACCACTCGCCGTACACGAGGGCGTGGCGGATGAAGAGCTCGCGGCTCAGCTCGCGGTCGATCGCGCCGAACGCGACCGGCCGGTCGGTGGCCAGCGGAACGCCGTACAACGTGACGCGCTCGTAGGCCATCACCGAGCCGCGCCGGCGCGACCAGTGCGGCTCGCTGTAGGTGCGCTTGACCAGGTGGGCACCGATCCGCTCGGCCCACTCGGGCTTGATCGCAGCGTTCTGACGCGCCCACAGCCGGCCGGTCTCGACGAGCTCGCCGGCCATCAGGTACGCCGGGTTCTTCCCGCGCAGGCCGCTGCCGGGGAAGATCGCGAACCGTGCGCCGCGGGCGCCGACGTACTCCCGCGGACCCCGCGGCTTCTGGCCCGGGGCCGACCGGTCGCGCTCCTCGAGCACGCCGACGTGGGACAGCAGCCCCGCCAGGAGCGCCTGGTGGATGCCGTCCGCGTCGTACGGCGCGCCGGCGGTCTCGACCTCCTCGCTCGCGCGGCGGCGGGCCCAGGCCGGCTCCTTCCCGAGCTCGACCTTGAGCTCCTTGCAGACCTGACGCAGCTGGGACTCGAAGTCCTGCCACTCGCGCACCCGCAGGTAGTTGAGGTACTCCCGCTTGCACATCCGGCGGAAGGCGCTCGAGGACAGCTCGCGCTGCTGGGCGCGCAGGTGTCGCCAGAGGTTGAGCCAGGTCAGGAAGTCGGAGGTCGGGTCCTTGAACCGCGCGTGCAGCTGGTCGGCCTGGGCCTGTTCCTCCAGCGGGCGCTCGCGCGGGTCCTGCAGCGAGAGTGCGGCGGAGATGACGAGGATCTCGCGGACGCAGCCGAGCCGCTCGGCCTCGAGGATCATCCGCCCGAGCCGGGGGTCGATCGGGAGTCGCGCCAGCCGTCGTCCGACCTTGGTCAGGTCGCCGCGCCGCCGCCGCTCGCCGGTCGAGCTCGTCGGCACCAACGCCCCCAGCTCCTCGAGCAGCTGGACACCGGCCGAGACGTTGCGACGGTCCGGCGGCTCCACGAACGGGAACCGGCCGACGTCGCCGAGCCCGAGCGAGGTCATCTGCAGGATCACCGAGGCGAGGTTGGTGCGCAGGATCTCGGGGTCGGTGAACTCCGGCCGGCTCTCGAAGTCCTCCTCGGCGTAGAGGCGGATCGCGATGCCCGCCTCGACCCGGCCGCACCGGCCGGACCGCTGGCGCGCCGACGCCTGACTGACCGCCTCGATCGGGAGACGTTGCACCTTCGTCTTGAGGGAGTAGCGCGAGATCCGCGCCAGACCGGGGTCCACGACGTACCGGATGCCGGGCACGGTCAGCGAGGTCTCGGCGACGTTGGTGGCGAGGACGACGCGGCGCACGGTTGCTCCGTGGGAGGAGAAGACGCGGTGCTGCTCGGCGGCGGACAGGCGCGAGAAGAGCGGGATGATCTCGAGGGAGCGTCCGCGGTCGGGCTTCAGGTCGGCCAGCGCGTCGGCGGTGTCGCGGATCTCGCGCTCGCCCGGCAGGAACACCAGGATGTCGCCCGGACCTTCGGCGGACAGCTCGCGTACGGCGTCGAGGATCGCCTCGGTCTGGTCGCGGACGAGCACCTCCCCCTCGTCGTCGATCTCCTCGTCACCCGAGCCCGTCGCGACCACGAGGGGTCGGTAGCGGATCTCGACGGGATAGGTGCGCCCGGACACCTCGATGATGGGCGCGGGCCTGCCGTGGCGATCGGAGAAGTGGCGTGCGAAACGCTCGGGGTCGATGGTCGCGGAGGTGATGACCAGCTTGAGGTCGGGCCGGCGCGGCAGGAGCTGCTTGAGGTAGCCGAGCAGGAAGTCGATGTTGAGGCTCCGCTCGTGGGCCTCGTCGATGATGATCGTGTCGTAGCGACGGAGCTGCCGATCGCGCTGGAGCTCGGCAAGCAGGATGCCGTCGGTCATCACCTTGATCCGGGTGCTCGGCGAGGTGCGGTCGGTGAAGCGCACCTGATACCCGATCTCGTCGCCCAGCGACGTCCTCGTCTCGGCAGCGAGCCGCTCCGCGACCGATCGGGCCGCGATCCGGCGCGGCTGGGTGTGGCCGACCATCCCACCCCGGCCGCCCGCGCCGCGTCCGAGCTCGAGGCAGATCTTGGGCAGCTGGGTGGTCTTCCCCGAGCCGGTCTCGCCCGCGACGACGACCACCTGGTGGTCCCGGATGGCCGCCGCGATGTCGTCACGCCGCTGGCTGATCGGAAGCTCGGGCGGGAAGGAGATGTCCACAACGCGGGTGATTCTCCACCAGCCCCGGTCGCCGCTCCCACCGAGTTACCGGCCGGGGCCAGGGAAAACGCGGAACCGATCGCCGGATCAGCCGGGCGTGCCGCCGATCCGTTCCGCGTTTTCCGCCCCCAGCCCCCACCGGTCGGCAGGTGGTGGTCAGGGAACGGACACCGCCGACCCAGGGCCCTCACAGGACGTGCACAGGTCACGACGGGACGGGCAGTCCGCCCGGCAGTGCGGACCGTGCCTGAACGGGCTCCCGTACCTGGCGAGGAACCTGCACCGCCTGGCATCCGGGGTCCGCGACCCTCAGCTGGCCGACGCCCTCGCCCGGATGAGCGCTCAGATCACGGGGCGCGGAGCCTGCGCCCATCCCGACGGGAGTGCCCGCTTCGTCACCTCGACCCTCGACGTCTTCCGCGACCACGTGGCCGCGCACCTCGACGGCTGGTGCCCCAGCCGGGTCAGGCGGGCGTCGTGACCACGCGCCTGCACATTGACTGGACCCGGTGCGACGGACACGGAAGCTGTGTCGAGCTCCTCCCGCGGCTGTTGGTGACCGACGACTCGGGGTTCCCGATGGCTCGCTCAGGTGACCGCGACCCCGTCGTACCGCGTCGAGACGAGGACGCCGCGCGTCACGCCGTCCGCAACTGTCCGCTGATGGCACTGCGCATGTACGACGCCGCGAGCTGATTCCTGCCGAACGCCGGTCAGCGCATCGGCTGGCCCTGCCCGAAGGGCGGCTGGCCCTGCTGGCCGGGCGCTCCCTGGCCGGGCTGGAACCCACCGGGGAAGCCGCGGGGTCCGCCCCGGCCGAAGCGGTCGTCGCCGCCGCCGGTGTGCTCGCCGAGGATGAAGCCGCTCAGCCCCCCGATGATCAGTGCGGCCAGGGCCACGGCGATCACGGCGCGCATGTCCACCACGCGGTCGACGAAGCGCTCCTTGGCAGGAGGGGCGACGGGGACGGCGTACGCCGGCGTCGCGGGGTCCGGGGCGGGGGCGGTCGTCTGGTCGGTGTCGCTCATGACGGCCAGTGTGCGCCTTCGGACTGTGGCCATGCTGTGGATCGGCTCGGAGAACGTCGTGACACCCGGACAGCGAGGTCACAGGAAACTCACAGCCCAGGTGGTCACACTGGTGGCCATGGAGCTCACCCGCGTCGACGGATCCCCCCTGCGCGTGCTGGTGGTCGACGACGAGCAGAACATCGCCGAGCTGATCAGCATGGCCCTGCGCTACGAGGGTTTCGAGGTCGCTGCCGCCCACTCCGGCACCAAGGCCGTGTCGGCCGCGCGGTCCTTCGACCCCGACGCCGTCGTGCTCGACATGATGCTCCCCGACTTCGACGGCCTCGAGGTTCTGCGGCGGATGCGCGCCGCCGATCCCGACGTACCCGTCCTGTTCCTGACCGCCCGAGACTCCGTCGAGGACCGCGTCGCCGGGCTCACCGCGGGCGGCGACGACTACGTCACCAAGCCGTTCTCGCTCGAGGAGCTGGTGGCCCGGCTGCGCGGCCTGATGCGTCGGACCGGCGCGCGGCGCGCGGCGTCGTCGGCCCTGTTGACGGTCGGCGACCTCGAGCTCGATGAGGACAGTCACGAGGTACGACGTGCCGGTGAGGAGATCGCGCTGACCGCCACCGAGTTCGAGCTCCTCCGCTTCCTCATGCGCAACCCCAAGCGGGTGATGTCCAAGGCCCAGATCCTCGACCGGGTGTGGAACTACGACTTCGGCGGCCAAGCCAACGTCGTCGAGCTCTACATCTCCTACCTGCGCAAGAAGATCGACGCCGGCCGCGACCCGATGATCCACACCATGCGTGGCGCGGGCTACGTGCTGAAGCCGACCTCGTGAGTCGGCCGTGAAGCGCTTCGCCTCGCTCACCTCGAGACTGGTCATCACCCTCGTGGTGCTGGTCGCCGTGTCGACCCTGCTGATCGCCGGCGCCGCGACGTTCGCACTCCGCTTCTACCTGTCCGGACGACTGGACTCGGACGTGAACGCCCTCGTGCACCGGCTGCCACAAGGGAGCGGCACCCGGCCGATCACACCGCCGGGTGACGGGGACCGCGACAACCGACCCTTCGATCTTCCCCGTGAGGGCACCCTCAGCGGAGTCGCGAGGAGCAGCGGTGCGTACGCGCAGGTCACGACCGAGGACGGCTTGAAGAGGCTCGACGGCACCGCCCTCAGCCCCTTCACCAGCCTCTCCGTCGAGGACGGTCTGCAGGACGTGAACGTGCCCGGGCGCGGCGAGTACCGCATCGCCACTGCGCAGGCTCCGGACGGCGACATCCTGTTCGCTGGGCTTCCCACGTCATCGGTCGACGGCCCGGTCTCGAAGCTGATCGCCTGGGAGACGCTGTTCGCCGCTCTGGGCATCGCCGCCGCGGCGGGCGTGGGCACGGTGCTCGTACGCCGTCAGCTCCAGCCGCTGCGCGAGGTCGCGGCCACGGCACACTCCGTCTCCGAGCTCCCGCTGGCCACCGGCGACATCGACCTCGCCGAGCGTGTGCCGGACCGGCTGACCGACGAGAACACCGAGGTCGGTCAGGTCGGCTCGGCGCTGAACACGCTGCTGGCGCACGTGGAGTCGTCGCTCACCGCGCGTCACGAGAGCGAGCAGCAGGTGAGGCAGTTCGTGGCGGACGCGTCCCACGAGCTGCGGACGCCGCTGACCACGATCGCCGGCTACACCGAGCTGGCGCGGCGCCGTCCCGACGACCCCCTGACCACGCGCACGGCTCTCGACAAGGTCGAGGAGGAGTCGGCGCGGATGACCTCGATGGTCGAGGACCTGCTGCTGCTGGCCCGGCTCGACTCGGGCCGCCCGTTGGAGCGCCACACCGTCGACCTCTCGCGGCTGCTCGTCGAGACCGTCTCGGACGCGCGGGTCGTCGACCCCGGTCACCGCTGGCAGCTCGACCTCCCGGAGGAGTCGATCGAGGTCGACGGCGACGTGCAGCGGCTGCACCAGGTGGTGACCAACCTGCTCACCAACGCCCGCAAGTACACCCCGGCGGGCACCACCATCACCGTCTCCGCCCACCCCGGCGGGTTCGCCGTACACGACGACGGGCCGGGGTTCCCGCCGGGGCTGGCCGAGCACGCCTTCGAGCGGTTCGCCCGCGGCGACGCTGCCCGCACCCGGGGCGACGCCGGCGGCGCCGGCCTCGGTCTGTCGCTGGTGCAGGCGATCGTGACCGCCCACGGTGGCACCGTCAGCCTCCGCTCCCGCCCCGGCGACACCGAGGTGGCGGTCTCGCTCCCCTCCTGACCCCCCTCCTGACCCCTCTGCTCTGTGGGCTCGTCGGGGTAGTCCGTGACGAATCGCAGCCATTTCGGGCTGAAAGACCTGCCAATCGTCACGGACTACCCCGGCCAGCTCCCTTCACAGACCGGCCACAGGAGGACGAGGGGGGTCTCCCAGCCAGGCGGGTGAGAGTCTGGACATGACCACGGAGACCACCTCGTCCGTCCTGTCACGCGACGCCGTCACCGCTGACCCGGTGACCCCGCGACGTCCCTGGCTCGCGGTTCCGTTCGCGAGTCGGGGCCGGCAGCCGGCGAGCGCCGCCGCCCCTCGGCCCCCCGAGCCGTGGGAGCGGTGGGCGCTCGCCGGTCTGCTTGTCGCGACCGCCGCGCTCTACCTGTGGGGCCTCGGGTCC
Source organism: uncultured Actinomycetota bacterium (assembly GCA_963794355.1). Classification (GTDB taxonomy): domain Bacteria; phylum Actinomycetota; class Actinomycetes; order Propionibacteriales; family Nocardioidaceae; genus Nocardioides. The sequence continues at coordinate 297,207 of CAWCDN010000016.1, read as the reverse complement.
TCCGGCTGGGCGAACTCCTTCTACTCCGCCGCAGCCCAGGCCGGCTCGGAGTCGTGGAAGGCGTTCTTCTTCGGCTCCTCCGATGCCGCGAACTCGATCACCGTCGACAAGACTCCGTTGGCGCTCTGGCCGATGGGGCTGTCGGTACGGATCTTCGGTCTGTCGTCGTGGAGCATCCTCGTGCCGCAAGCGCTCGAGGGCGTGGCTGCGGTCGGCCTGCTCTACGCCACGGTCCGTCGTACGACGGGCTCCGCCGGCGCCGGCCTCCTCGCTGGTGCCGTGACGGCACTGACCCCGGTCGCCGTCCTGATGTTCCGCTTCAACAACCCCGACGCGATGCTCGTGCTCCTGCTCGTGGGCTCGGCGTACGCGACGCTGCGTGCGGTCGAGGCCTCCCACGTGGGTGGCCGCGCCGCGCGCTGGCTGGTGCTGGCCGGGGCGCTGGTGGGCCTGGCGTTCCTGGCGAAGATGCTCCAGTCGTTCCTGGTGCTGCCCGCGCTGATCGCGGTCTACGCGCTCTTCGCAGGAGTCACCTGGAGGCGCAGGATCCTGCACCTCCTCGCTGCTGCCGCGGGCATGGTGCTCGCGGCCGGCTGGTGGATCGCGATCGTCAGCCTCTGGCCGGCGGCGTCGCGCCCCTACATCGGCGGCTCGCAGCACAACTCGATCCTCGAGCTCACCCTCGGTTACAACGGCTTCGGGCGGCTGAGCGGCTCCGAGACCGGATCGGTCGGCGGTGGGAACACCACCGGTGGCCAGTGGGGTGCGACCGGGCTGTTCCGGATGTTCGGCTCCGAGGTCGGCACGCAGGTGGCGTGGCTGATCCCGGCCGCCCTGGTGCTCGGCGTGGCCGCACTGTGGGTCGCCCGCGGCCGCACCGCCCTGCCGGTGCGCGCCGGGCTGACCCTCTGGCTCGGCTGGCTGCTCGTCACCGGCCTCACCTTCAGCTTCATGGCCGGGATCTTCCATCCGTACTACACCGTCGCCCTGGCCCCGGCCGTCGGCGCCCTGGTCGGGATCGGCGGGCTCGTCCTCTGGCGGCACCGCGACTCGCTCGTCGCCACCGGCGTCCTCGGCTTCGCCACCGCCCTGACCGCTGCCCTCTCCTACGAGCTGCTCGCCCGCGACGTGTCGTGGCACCCCTGGCTGCGGTACGCCGTGCTGGTCCTCGGGTTCGTCAGCGCCGCCCTGGTCGTCGGCGTGCACCACCTACCCCGCCGACTCGGGCTCGCCGTCGCGATCGCCGCCCTGGTGGCCGGCCTGGCCGGCCCGGCGGCGTACTCCGTCGCCACGGCCGCCACCGCCCACTCCGGCTCGATCCCGAGCGCCGGTCCGTCGTCCAGGGGTGGCTTCGGTCCCGGCGGTGGTCCCGGCGGAGTCGGAGGCACTCCCCCGGCCGGCGCGCCCACCGGGACGAGCCCGGGTGCTACGACGGGCGGTACGACGGGCGGCGCCAGCACGGGCGGCCTGCTCGACGGCAGCACCTCGAGCTCGGCGCTCACCGCCCTGCTCGAGACGGACGCCTCGTCGTACACCTGGGTGGCCGCGGCCATCGGCTCCAACAGCGCGGCCGGCTACCAGCTCGCCACGCAGGAGCCGGTGATGGCCATCGGCGGCTTCAACGGCTCCGACCCGAGCCCGACGCTCGCGCAGTTCGAGCAGTGGGTGAGGGACGGCAAGATCCACTACTTCATCGCCCAGGGCAACGCCGGCTTCGGCGGCGCCGGCCCCAGCGCCGGCGGCAGCACGTCGTCGCAGATCAGCACCTGGGTGGAGGACAACTTCACCGCCCAGACCATCGACGGCGTCACCGTCTACGACCTGACCACCGGCTGACAGGGGCCGCCGGGGGATAGTCGACCACCACCAGCCACGACCACACCGACCGGCGAACGGCTAGCGTCACCCCCATGGCCGAGCAGTCCTTGCCCACCCACGTCGACCACCTCATCATCGGGTCCGGTTTCGCCGGGCTCTGCGCGGCCATCAAGCTGGCCGAGGCAGGCGAGACCGACTACCTCGTGATCGAGAAGGCCTCCGACGTCGGGGGCACCTGGCGCGACAACACCTACCCCGGCGCCTGCTGTGACATCCCCAGCCAGCTCTACTCGTTCTCCTTCGCCCGCAACCCCGGCTGGAGCTCGTCGTACTCGCCCCAGCCGGAGATCCAGCGCTACCTGCGCCGCATCGCCGACGAGTACGGCGTCCGCGACAAGGTCAGGTTCCACACCGAGCTCGAGCACGCCGCGTGGGACGAGACGACCCAGCGCTGGCAGGTCCGTACGACGGCGGGCGCGGTCAGCTCCCGGACCCTGGTCTCGGCGGCCGGCGGCCTGTCGGAGCCGCGGCTTCCCGAGATAGACGGTCTCGACACCTTCGGCGGCGCCGTCTTCCACTCCGCCCGCTGGGACCACTCGGCAGACCTCGACGGCAAGCGCGTCGCGGTGATCGGCACCGGCGCCTCCGCGATCCAGATCGTTCCGGAGATGCAGAAGGTGGCCGGCCACCTCGATGTCTACCAACGCACGGCGCCCTGGGTGATCCCCCGCAACGACCGCACCTACCCGAAGGCCGAGCGCGCTGCCCTGCGGCGGATCCCAGCCCTCGGTCGGCTCTACCGGACCGGCATCTACTGGTCGCACGAGGGCTACGTGCCGATGTTCACCTGGCAGCCGCGGCTCGGGCTGCCGGCGCAGAAGGCGGCGCTGGCCAACCTCCACCACGGCATCAAGGATCCCGCGCTGAGGGCCAAGGTGACGCCCAGCTTCCAGATCGGGTGCAAGCGGGTGCTCCGCTCCAACACCTACTACCCGGCGCTCGCCGCGGACAACGTCGACCTCGTCACCGACCCGATCGCTCGCGTGACGCCGACCGCGGTGGTGACCGCCGACGGCGCGGAGCACCCGGTCGACGTGATCGTGGTCGCCACCGGCTTCTGGACCACGGAGCTGCCGATCGCCGAGCGCATCGTCGGTCGCAGCGGGCGCTCCCTGGCCGAGGAGTGGGCCGACACCGGCATGTCGGCGTACAAGGGCACCACCGTCCACGGCTTCCCGAACCTGTTCTTGATGACCGGCCCCAACACCGGCCAGGGCCACACCAGCATGGTGTTCATCATCGAGTCACAGGTCGCCTACCTCCTCGACGCGGTGCGCACGCTGCGGAGCCACCGGTACGCCGCGTTCGAGCCGCGGTCGGACGCGCAGAGCGCCTGGAACGCCGGGCTCCAGCGCCGGATGAAGCGCACGGTGTGGAACACCGGCGGCTGCTCGTCGTGGTACCTCGACACCCACGGCCGCAACACGGTCCTGTGGCCCAAGTCGACGGTCACCTTCCGCCGCCGCCTCGCCCGCTTCGACCCCGAGGCGTACGACGCGTCCCCTGCGGTGGCGGTCCGCGACGTGTCGGAAGGGGTGGGGGCGTGAAGACGCTCGACGACAAGGTCGTCGTGATCACCGGGGCCGCCTCCGGCATCGGCCGCGCGCTGGCCGTGGACGTGGCCCGGCGCGGTGCACTGGTCGCGATCTCCGACGTCGACGAGAGCGGCCTCGCCGAGACCGTCGACCTGGTGAAGGCCGCCGGTGCCCGGGAGGTGCGCAGCGACCGCGTCGACGTTGCCGACCGCGCCGCCATGACGTCGTACGCCCCGGCCGTCGCCGAGCAGTTCGGCCGCGTGGAGGTGGTCGTCAACAACGCCGGCGTCGCGTTGGCCGGCGACGTCGAGGATCTCGCGTACGGCGACATGGACTGGATCATGGGGATCAACTTCTGGGGAGTGGTCCACGGCAGCAAGGAGTTCCTTCCCCACCTGATCGCCTCGGGCGACGGCCACCTCGTGAACATCTCCTCGCTCTTCGGCCTGATCTCGATCCCGGGCCAGTCGATGTACAACGCCTCCAAGTACGCCGTCCGTGGCTTCACCGAGTCGCTGCGCGAGGAGATGCTCGTCGCGGGTCACCCGGTCGGCGTCACCGCCGTGCACCCCGGCGGGATCAAGACCGCGATCGCCCGCAACGGCCGCTACAGCGACCGCGAGGACGCCGTCGAGAGCGCCCGGATCTTCGACGAGAAGATGGCCACGATGTCGCCCGGGCGGGCCGCCGAGATCATCGTCACCAAGGGCGTCCTCGGCGGGAAGGCCCGGGTGCTGGTCGGTCTCGACGCCCACGCGCTCCACCAGTTCGCACGCATCACCGGCTCCCGCTACCAGGACGTCGTCGCCTCCGTCGCCAAACACCGCAAGCCCCCCAAGCGTTGAGACGTCACTGGTGGCGCGTCGAGACGTCGCTGATGGCGACATCCGTGACGCCTCGTCAAACCATCCGTGACGTCTCGACACACCATCGGTGACGTCTCGACTTGGTGGGGGAGGATGGGGGGATGGGGTGGGTGCTCGGGGACGCGGTCCGGATCGAGATGGAGAAGTGGGGTGGGCGGCCGCACTGGCACATTCCCGGGCTGTGGCTCGGCAGCGACGAGCAGGGCGACTGGATCGGCATCCCGGCGGGCACCCGGATGGTGCGGCCGGGGCGCGACGTGCGCTCCGAGCACGACCAGATCGGGCTGGTTCCCGCGCCGGGTGACGACGACGAGCGGGGGTTCCTGCCGACCTTCCACAAGGCTCCGTCGCGCGTCTGGGTGTACGTCGACATGACCACGGCCCCGGTCTGGGACGGCGACACGGTGCGCGCCGTCGATCTCGACCTCGACGTGATCCGCGGCCGAGAGGGCGACGTGGTGGTCGACGACGAGGACGAGTTCGCCGAGCACACGGTCGAGTTCGGCTATCCCCCCGAGATCGTCGCCCTCGCCGAAGCCACCCGCGACCGGGTCCGCGCCGCGATCCTCGCCGGGGATCCGCCGTACGACGGAAGCCACGAGCCGTGGCAGCGGGCCCTGGACGACCTCACCGCACGAAGCTGAACAGGCTCTCCGGCAGCGGCGCGCTCGATGCGCGGCGCAGGACGGAGACGCCGAGGCGCCACGCGTCGACCTCCGGTACGACGTACTCCCGCGTCGCGAAGCCGTGCGCCTCGAACCGGTCGCGCACCCACTCCGCCGGGTCCGCGTAACCGTGGGTCGGCTCGGCGCGGAAGCGGTTGCTCCTCGACCAGACCACCACGCCTCCCTCGACGACCATCGAGGCGCAGGCCGGGATCGTGCGCTCCGCGTCGACATCGGAGACGTTCCCGAGCACCCCGACGAGCATCAGCACGTCGACCGGGAGCCGGTCGGCGTACGTCGCCGCCGCCGCGGCGTCTCCCGTTCGCACCTCGACGCGGACGCCCGCCTCGTCCGCCGCGCGGCGCGCTGCCTCGGCCAACCCGGGGTCGAGCTCGACCAGGCACGCGTCCACCTCGCGGTCCGAGGCCGCCAGCACCGGGATCGTGTCGCGGCCGTCGCCGCAGCACAGGTTGAGCAGCCGCAGCGGGCCTTCATGCTCGTCGAGCAACGTGGCGAGGCACGCCTTCACCTGCACCAGACGTCGCGACACCGACGAGTCGGCATCCTCGTAGTCGCGGTGCCACTCCTGCCAGTCCATCGTCACCTCGTGTAGCCCCCTTCTGGCTCCACCATCTCCAGCCGCACGCCGAGCAGCCGCACGGGTCGGTGGTGATCGACCCGCTCGAGCAGCGACACCGCGGCGTCGGCCAGGGTCGTCACGTCGTTGGTCGGAGCAGGCAGCGTGAGCGAACGGCTGACGGTGATGAACGGCCGGTACCGCACCTTGATCCCGACCCGTGCCGCCGGTCGCCCCTCGTTGTCGATGTCGTCGACGACCCGCGCGGTCAGGGCTCGCACCTCGTCCGGTACGACGTCCCAGGTGAGGTCGGTCTGGTAGGTCTCCTCGCGCCCGTGCGCTCGCGGCACCCACGGGGTGGCGTCGACCGGGCTGCTGTCGGCCCCACGGCCGAGCCGGTGGTACCACGGCCCCATCGTCGGCCCGATTGCCGCGGCGAGCATCCGCGCGTCGGAGTCCGCGAGCTCACGCACGGTGTGGATGTCGAGCGCCGCCAGCCGCTTGCCGATCTTCGAGCCGATCCCCCACAACGCGGTGGTCGGCCGCTCACCCATCACGTCGAACCACTCGGCCTCGGTGAGGTACCCGATCCCCGAGCCGTCGCCCTCCCCGGTCTTGCCGAACGCGGTGGCGATCTTGGCGCGCAGCTTGTTGTCGCCGATCCCGACGCCGCAGTGGAGGTCGGTGGCGGCCAGCACCCGGTCGCGGATGTGCTGGGCGAAGGCGCGCGGGTCGCCCAGCTCGCCGTGGCCCTCGCCCGGGCCGAGGAACGCCTCGTCCCAGCCCAGCACCTCGACCACGACGGGCACACCGCCCCACTCCAGCGCTCGCAGGGTCGCCATCACCCGGGCCGATGCCTCGTCGTACGCCGCGCGGTCGACGGGCAGGAAGACCGCGTCGGGGATCTTCCGGGCCGCGATGCGCAACGGCATCCCGCTGCCGACGCCGTGCTCGCGGGCGGCGTACGACGCGGTGGCGACCACGCCGCGCTCGGTCGGGTCGCCGCGACCGCCGACCACGACGGGCCGTCCCACGAGCTCGGGCCGGCGCAGCATCTCGACGGCAGCGATGAACTGGTCGAGGTCGACGTGGAGCACCCACGTCCGGTCCGAGGAGGGCATCAGTCGCGCCTTACCGGCGGGATCGCGTCGGTGGCCTCGAAGGAGTCCATCCCGGTGAGCAGCAGCAGGTCGGCGATGATCGAGCGCAGCTGGGCGAGCACGACCTCGGAGGACAGGTCGTCGGTGCGCTCGACCTCGCCGGTCCCCATCGCGACCGCGATCAGCGCGGGCTGGGCGGCCGTCGCCAGCCGGTCGGCATCGAGCTCGATGGCCACCACCTCGACCGCAGCGGCGAGCTCGGCGGCGAGGACGGCGTACGCGTGCGGGACCTCCTGGCCCCGGTAGGCCGCGACGGCGCACTGGCGCACCAGGACCCGGGTGCTGCGCAGCGCGCGGTCGAGCGGCTCGACGAGCTCGGCCATCTTCCGCAGCCCGGGCCCGTGCCGGATCCGGAACGGCGACGACGCCACCACGTCGAGCCCCTCGTCGGCGGCGTCCTGGAGCTCGCGGATCAGCGGGTCGGTGGCGCGCGCCTCGGCGAGCAGGTCGATCGCGACGTCGACGTCGCCGTCGACCATCACGTCACTGGCCGCCTGCAGCAGGTCGCGCACCTTCCGCAGCACCTTCGCCGCCTGCTCGCGGGGTCGCCTCAGCGGGGCCGCCGGTACGGCGGTGGCCGCTACCAGGGCGACGGCACCCCCGATCAGCGCGTCGGTCCACCGCGTGAACGCCGCGCCCGGGTCGGGCAGCAGGGTGGTCACCACGATCGACTGCACCGCCGCCTGGATCACGAACACCTGCCCGCCGTCCAGGAGGATCGCGGCGGTCATCGCCATCGCGACCACCAGCGTGATCTGCCACCCGCCCTGCCCGATGAGGTGCACGAGCAGGTCGGCGCCGAAGACCCCGATCGCGACGCCGACGGTCACCTCGGCGACCCGCCGCAGGCGTTGCCCGTACGACGTACCCAGCGACACCACGGCCGCCACCGGGGCGAAGAACGGCGCGGTGTGGCCGAACAGGTCCTTCGCGACGAACCACGCGACGCCGGCTGCGACGGCGCACTGGGCGATCTGCCAGCGCTTGGTGCGCCACCGGTCGAGGCGCGTGTCGAGCGAGGTCCGGCTGCGCGCGAGGGCACCCTCGAACGGACTCGCCACCATGTTGCCGATCCTCGCACGATGGATTTCCCGTGGCCCACCCGCAAGGATCGGACGCATGGTGCACCCACTCGACCCCACCGCCGCAGGCTTCCTGATGGCGGAGAACCGGCGGATGCCGATGCACGTGGGCGGGCTGCAGCTGTTCTCCAAGCCCGAGGGCGCCGGCCGGAACTTCGTCCGCGACCTCTACACGCAGCTGCGCGAGAGCGACGACATCTCGCCGCTGTTCCTCAAGCACCCCCACCGCTCGGTCAAGACCGCGGGCTCGTGGGTATGGGTGGAGGACGAGGACTTCGACATCGAGTACCACGTGCGCCACAGCGCGCTGCCGAAGCCCGGGCGGGTGCGCGAGCTGCTCGAGCTGTGCTCGCGCCTGCACTCCACGCGCCTCGCCCTCGAGCGCCCGCTGTGGGAGTGGCACCTGATCGAGGGGCTGCGCGACGGTCGCGTCGCGATGTACTGCAAGCTCCACCACGCCCTCGTCGACGGAGTCTCCGCGATGCGGCTCCTCCAGAGCATCCTCAGCACCGACCCCGAGCGCACCGACATGCCGGCGCCCTGGGAGAACCGGCCGCGGCGGTCGCCCGAGACCGTCGAGGCGCGCGACACCCTCGACCTCGCCGAGCTGCCGATGCAGGCGATGCGCTCGGCGCTCGGGATCGGCGCCGAGGCGGCGGGGCTGCCGAGCGCGCTCATCAAGACCCTCAACCGCTCGGTGCGCAACGAGACCAGCGCCCTCGCGCTCTACGCCCCCCGCACGATCCTCAACCAGCCGATCACCGCCGCCCGCCGCTTCGCCGCCCAGGACTGGCCACTCGAGCGGCTCCGCGCGATCGGCAAGGCCACCGGCACCACCCTGAACGACGTCGTGCTCGCGATGTGCAGCGGTGCGATGCGCACCTACCTCCTCGAGCTCGACGCGCTGCCCGAGAGCACGCTGATCTCGATGGTGCCGATCGGGCTCAAAGCCAAGGAGGCTCAGATCGCCTCGGCGTCCGGCGGCAACGCCGTGGGCTCGGTGATGGTGAAGCTCGGCACCGACCTCCCCGACGCCGGCGACCGGCTCTCGGCCGTGCACGACTCGATGGCCGACGGGAAGCGTGCGCTCGCCCAGATGACCCCGGTGCAGATCCTCGCGATGAGCGCACTCGGCCAGGCACCGGCCATCCTCGGCCCGATGCTGAAGATGAGCGGGTTGGTGAAGCCGCCGTACAACCTGATCATCAGCAACGTCCCCGGCCCGCGCACCAAACAGTTCTTCAACGGGATGCGCCTCGAGGGCACCTACCCGCTGTCGATCCCGATCGACGGCATGGCCCTCAACATCACCTGCAACTCCTACGCGGACCAGATGGCGTTCGGCCTGACCGGCTGTCGCCGTACCGTCCCCCACCTCCAGCGGCTGCTGACCCACCTCGACTCCGAGCTCGACGCCTTGGAGCGGGCCGCCGGGGTCTGAGCCTTTTGACCGCGGGTCGGACAGTGCGCCGCTACGTCGCCACGGGCCAGGCCGCGCGCGAGGGGGCCGCATCGAGGAGCGCGTCCAGAAGACCTCGGTCGCCTTCGATCGTGACCCCGTCGAGGCAACGGTCCACGAACAGCGAGTAGATGCCCTCCGCGTCGCCCTCCACCACGACGTCCGCGTCGTCGATCCGACCGTCCACGACCTCCCCGTCGACAAGCGAGGCGACCTCCGGGCCGGCCCGGAACTCGAAGCGGCCGGCCGGTGCGAGGGGTGCCATCACGATGTCCATCGCGTTCGACAACCAGCCCTCGAACAGCTCGTCCCGATCCGTGGGCGGCCCCAGGGAGCGCGCACCCCACAGGGCCAGCTCACGCATGGCCGGCCGCAGCTCACGACCGTAGTCGGTCAGCTCGTAGACCTTCGACGCCGCGGGCGGCGGCAAGGTACGCCGGGTGACCACGCCGTTGCCCTCGAGCTCACGAAGGCGCGCAGCGAGGATGTTGGTCCCGATGCCAGGCAGGTGCTCGACGAGGTCGGTGTAGCGCTTCGGTCCGTGCATCAGCTCGCGGATCACGAGCAGGGCCCAACGGTCGCCGACGAGATCGAGAGCATGTGCCATCGGGCAGTACTGCTCGTAGCGCTTAGCCATGCCGAAAGGATACCACTCGGTAACGATTTAGAAGAATCTACTTGTAAAAGTGAAGTAGCCACGGCTAGAGTCGCCGGCATGACTTCAGAAACGCAAGTAGAATCGAATGCAACGCGGGAGGCGCCCTCCGACCGCAGGTGGCTGGCCCTCGCTCTCCTCTGCGTCGTCCAGTTCATGGTGGTCCTCGACATCGCGATCGTGAACGTCGCGCTTCCCTCCATCAAGGTCGACCTCGGGTTCTCCCAGGGCGACCTCCAGTGGGTCATCAGCGCGTATGCGCTCGTGTTCGGCGGGTTCCTCCTGCTGGGTGGTCGGGCCGCTGACATGCTGGGGCGACGCCGCATCTTCCTGGTCGGCACCGCCGTGTTCACGGTCGCTTCGCTGCTGGCCGGTCTCGCGTGGTCAGAGCCGTCCCTGATCGGCGCTCGCGCCTTCCAGGGCCTCGGAGCCGCGATCATCACGCCGGCTGCACTGTCGATCCTGTCCACGACGTTCGCCGAAGGTCGCGAGCGCAACATCGCGCTGGGTGCCTGGGGCGCCGTCGGAGGCTTCGGCGCCGTGGCTGGCGTGCTGCTCGGCGGAGTCCTCACCGACGCCCTCAGCTGGGAGTGGATCTTCTTCGTCAACGTCCCGGTCGGCGTCGTCGGCTTCGCGCTGGCTCCGGTCCTGCTCACGGAGAGCCGTGACGCCCGCGTCACGCGGTTCGACCTGCCGGGCGCGGTCCTGGTGACGAGCGGACTCTCGTCGCTCGTCTACGCGATCACCCAGGCCGGCCAGAAGGGCTGGCTCGCGGCGGAGACCCTCGGCGTGTTCGGTGCTTCCCTGGTCCTGCTCGGCGCCTTCGTCGCCTGGGAGCTTCGCCACCCGGAGCCCTTGATGCGCTTCGGGATCCTCCAGACGCGGACCGTGAGCGGGGCGAATGTCGCCGGGTTCATCCTGGGAACCGCGTTGTTCTCGATGTTCCTGATGCTGACGCTCTACATGCAGCAGGTCCTCGGCTACTCCGCGATGAAGACCGGCGTTGCCTACCTCGCGGTCGCTGGTACGGCGATCGTGTGGTCGGGGGTCGCCGGCCAGCTCGTGACCCGGGTCGGCGTGAAGCCGGTACTGGTGACCGGGATGACGATGATGACCGCTGGCCTGCTGTTCTTCACCCAGGTATCAGTGGGAGGCAGCTACGTCCGCGACCTGCTGCCGGGCTTCCTGCTCATCGGGGTCGGGATCGGGTTCTCCTACGTGCCGATCTCGATCGCGGCGCTTGCGGGAGTGGTCCCCTCCGAGGCCGGGCTGGCATCGGGCCTGATCAACACGTCACAGCAGATCGGTGGCGCGCTCGGCATCGCCGCGCTGTCCACGATCGCCACGTCGCACACCGCGGACTCTCTCGGCAACGGGTCGCCCCTGCCGTCGGCCCTGGTCGACGGATTCTCGTGGGCGTTCCTCGTCGGCGCGATCGTCGCGGCCGTCGGCGTCGTCGCGTCGCTGACCCTGATCCGTCGCGACGAGCTGGAGGTGGAGGTTGTGGCCGAGCAGCCGGTGGAGCCGGCGCTCGATGCCGCCTGAGCAGTCGGCGTCTGACATGTGGGTGGGGCGGGTCCCGGTGGACCCGCCCCACGCGTCGTGGTTCACGAGTACAGCCGCTTGACGATCTGGTCGAACGCGCGGTCGGGCAGGACGCGTCGCGCGCCCAGGATGGTGCCGGCGCCGCGACCGACGGGATAGCGCGGCTTCGGGCGACTGGTCGTCGCGGCCTTGACGATCTTGCGAGCCACGACCTCGGGTCCGCTGGAGCTCATCGGCTGATCGGCCTTCTCCATGCGCGAGCGGACCTTCTCGGCCTGGTCCTCGTACGCCGTACCGGCGCTCACCTCCACGAGGCTGTCGCGGGAGATGGTGTTCCACTCGGTGCGGATCGGGCCGGGCTCGATGATCACGACCCGGATGCCGTGCGGCGCGAGCTCGACGCGGAGGCTGTCGCTGAGGCCCTCCACGGCGAACTTGGTCGCGTGGTACCACGCCCCGAGCGGCTCGTAGAACTTCCCGCCGATGCTGCTGACGTTGATGATCCGGCCCGACCCCTGCGCCCGCATGTGTGGCGTGACGAGCTGGGTGAGGCGAGCGAGGCCGAAGACGTTGACCTCGAACTGGCGGCGGGCCTCGTCGATCGGCACGTCCTCGACGGCGCCGTAGGACCCGTAGCCGGCATTGTTGACGAGCACGTCGAGCTGCCCCTGCTCGGCGATGACCCGCTCGATGCCGGCGACCATCGAGGCGTCGTCGGTGACGTCCATCGGGAACGTCGTGACGCCGGCCCTCGCCAGCGCCTCCATCCGGTCGACACGTCGCGCGACGGCGTACGTCGTGAAACCGGCGTCGCGGAGCTGGAGCGCCGTCTGCTCTCCGATCCCGCTCGAGCCGCCGGTCACCAGTGCCACGCGTATCGTCATGGCCCCATCATGGGTGCAGGAGGGCAGACGTGGGCGAGCAGGACTGGCGTGACTTCCTCGGCTCCGAGGGCGTCGAGGACTGGGTGGTGCTGCACGGCGGCGCAGTGGCGGTGTTCCGCGTGGGATCGCTCGTCGAGGCGGCCCGGCTGGCCGGTCTGGTGGCCGCCGTCGACGGTCTGGCCGGGTCCGGGGCGCTGCTCACGGTCGCGGACGGCCGGCTGAGCGTGCGGCTGACCCGCGACCTGTGGCTGTTCGAGCCGCGGCACGTCGAGCTGGCCCGTGCGATCTCGGCCGTCGCCCGCTCACACGGGGCGGTGGCCGACCGGTCAGCGGTGCAGGAGGTGCAGCTCGCCGTGGCGGCGCGGCCCGACGAGCTCGACGTGGGCTTCTGGCGCGCGGTGCTCGGGTACGACGAGGCGTCCGACGACAACGCCGTCGATCCGCTGGGCCACGGGTCGACCGTCTGGCTCCAGGATCTCGACGAGGCCAAGTCGCTGCGACATGCCATGCACCTCGACGTGTCCGTCGCGCGCGAAGAGACCGAGGGGCGCGTCGCCGCCGCCCTCGCCGCCGGCGGCCGGGTCATCGAAGACGCGCGCGCACCGACCGCGTGGATCCTCTCCGACCGCGCCGGCAACCGCGTCTGCATCACCGCCTGGCCCGACGGCGCCCCGACCGACTAGACGCCGAGTCGGCTTGTGACAACTCGGCGCTCGCAGGGAGAAAACGCGGAACGGATCCGCGCGACACGCGAGTGTCGGCGAATCCGTTCCGCGTTTTCCGTCGGTCGGTCTGTCTGAGACGCGCGTCAGACGTCGAACCGGTCGAGGTCCATGACCTTCGCCCAGGCGGCGGCGAAGTCGCGGACGAACATCTCGCCCGCGTCGTCGCTGGCGTAGACCTCGGCCAGCGCCCTGAGCTCGGAGTTCGAGCCGAAGACCAGGTCGGCCCGGGTGCCGGTCCAGGTGACCGCACCCGACCCGTCGCGGGCCTCGAACGTCTCCGCGTCCTCCGACGTCGGGCTCCACGTCGTACCGAGGTCGAGCAGGTGGACGAAGAAGTCGTTCGTCAGCGTGCCCGGCCGGTCGGTGAGGACGCCGTGGGTCGAGCCGCCCTGGTTGGCCCCGAGCACCCGCAGACCACCGACCAGCACGGTCATCTCGGGAGCGGTGAGCGTGAGCAGGTTGGCGCGATCGACCAGGAGGTACTCCGCGGGGAGCCGCTGACCCTTGCCGAGGTAGTTGCGGAAGCCGTCGGCCGTCGGCTCGAGCGCCGCGAACGACTCGACGTCGGTCTGCTCCTGGCTCGCATCGGTGCGGCCCGGGGTGAACGGCACCTCGACGGCGTACCCGCCCTCGGCCGCAGCCTTCTCGACCGCCGCGTTCCCTGCCAGCACGATCAGGTCGGCCAGCGAGATCCTCGCGTCGCCGTCCTGGTCGTTGAAGGCGTCGGCGATGCCCTGCAGCGTGCGGAGCACCGGCGCCAGCTGCTCGGGGTCGTTGGCCTGCCAGCCGCTCTGCGGCTCGAGCCGGATCCGGGCGCCGTTGGCACCGCCCCGCTTGTCACTGCCCCGGTACGTCGACGCCGACGCCCACGCGGTCGACACGAGCTGGGAGATGCTCAGCCCGGCGTCGAGCACCTGCTGCTTGAGCGACGCGATGTCGTCGGCACCCGCCAGGGCGTGGTCGGCCGCCGGCACCGGGTCCTGCCACAGGAGCACCTCGGAGGGCACCTCGGGGCCGAGGTACCGCTGGATCGGGCCCATGTCGCGGTGGGTCAGCTTGAACCACGCCCGCGCGAACGCGTCCGCGAACTCGTCGGGGTGCTCGTGGAAGCGCCGCGAGATCTCCTCGTAGACCGGGTCCATCCGTAGCGACAGGTCGGTGGTGAGCATCGTCGGCGCCCGCTTGGCGGAGTCCGGACCCGGCCCCGGGATCGTCCCCGCGCCCGCGCCGTCCTTGGCCACCCACTGGTGGGCGCCGGCCGGGCTCTTCGAGAGCTCCCACTCGTAGCCGAAGAGGTGGTCGAAGAAGCCGTTGCTCCATTGGGTCGGCGTGGTGGTCCAGGTGACCTCGAGGCCGCTGGTGATCGCGTCCTCGCCCTTGCCGGTGTTGTAGGTGTTGCGCCAGCCGAGGCCCTGGAGCTCCAGCGGCGCACCCTCCGGCTCCGGGCCGACGTGCTCGTTCGGGTCGGCGGCACCGTGGGTCTTGCCGAAGGTGTGGCCGCCGGCGATCAGCGCCACCGTCTCCTCGTCGTTCATCGCCATCCGGCGGAACGTCTCGCGGATGTCGCGGGCCGCTGCCAGCGGGTCGGGGTTGCCGTTCGGGCCCTCCGGGTTGACGTAGATCAGCCCCATCTGGACGGCGGCCAGCGGGTTCTCCAGGTCGCGGTCGCCGGTGTAGCGCTGGTCGCCGAGCCACTCCTGCTCAGGGCCCCAGTAGACGTCCTCGTCGGGCTCCCAGACGTCCTCACGCCCGCCCCCGAAGCCGAAGGTCTCGAAGCCCATCGACTCCAGGGCGACGTTGCCGGTCAGCACGATCAGGTCGGCCCACGACAGCTTCTTGCCGTACTTCTTCTTCACCGGCCACAGCAGCCGGCGGGCCTTGTCGAGGTTGCCGTTGTCGGGCCAGGAGTTGAGCGGCGCGAAGCGCTGCTGCCCTGCCCCGGCACCCCCGCGGCCGTCGCTGATCCGGTAGGTGCCGGCGCTGTGCCAGGCCATCCGGATCATGAACGGGCCGTAGTGGCCGAAGTCCGCGGGCCACCAGTCCTGCGAGGTGGTGAGCACCTGCTCGATGTCGCTCTTGACCTCGGCGAGGTCGAGCGAGGAGAACTCGGCGGCGTAGTCGAACCCGTCGCCCATCGGGTCGGTCTCGGCGGGGTTCTTGGCGAGGATCCTCAGGTTCAGCCGGGTCGGCCACCAACGCTGGTTGGCGTTGCCGCCCTCGACGGGGTACGCCGCGGTCTCGTGCGCGACGGGACACCCACCCGCGGCTCCGTCCACGTCGCTGGTGCTGACGGGTCCTTCGGCGGACTCGACGTTCATGTCGCCGACCTTGGCGTCGTGCTCTTGAGCCATGGGACTACCTCTCGATCTCTTGACGGTCAGACGGGTTGTGGTTGCTGGGCAGTGCAGGAGGGGCACAGGCCCCAGTAGGTGACCTCGGCCTCGTCGATCGCGAAGCCCCGGTCGTCGGCCGCGGTCAGGCACGGCACCTCGCCGACCGCGCAGTCGACGTCGACGACCATGCCGCACGAGCGGCAGACGAGGTGGTGGTGGTTGTCACCGACGCGCGCCTCGTAGCGGGCGACCGACCCGGCAGGCTGGATCCGACGCAGCAGGCCCGCCTCGGTCAGGGCACGCAGCGAGTCGTAGACGGCCTGGTGGGACACCGTCGGGAGGGTGCTGCGCACCGCGCCGATGATCGAGTCGGTGTCGGCGTGTGGCCGGGCATAGACCGAGGTCAGCACCTCCGAGCGCGGCCGCGTCACACGGAGTCCGGCACCGCGCAGCAGCTGCGGTACGTCGGGACTCGGCACCCGTCGATCCTGGCCCGTTTTCTTGAACGAGTCAAGAATTCTCGGAGGTGACCCATCCCTCCGCGAACCCGCCCCCGACGACGTCCGCGACCGCGCGGAGGCGGGCGCGCGTCACGTCGCTGACCCGGGCGAACCCGGCCAGGTCGGCGTTGGAGCCCGGGCGCACCGGCTCGGGCGCGTTGACCGACAGGCAGGTACGACGCCCACCGTCGGCGAGGTTCTGCAGCGCGACCGCGTGACCCGTCGTACCGCTGCCGGCGAAGGGGTCGAGGACGCGCGCGTCGAGCGGCATCGTCTCGAGGATCCGACGGAGCAGCCCGGTGGGCTTGGGCGACTCGAAGAGGTGACCGACCAGCACCTTGAGCTCGGCGACCGCGGTGTCGGTCGAGCCGATCTCGGAGGCGAGCCAGATCGTGCGCAGCTTCTTGCGGCGCCCCTCGTGCAGCCAGTCCTTCTGGAACACGTCGGCGCGCCGGCCCAGCGCCCCGCCGACCCACCGGCAGACCAGGTCGTCGGGTCGCTCGTCGATCCGCGTCGCCGACCACCTCCACACGGCCGGCGCACCGTCGCCGAAGACCGGCTTGATCTCGACCGAGTCCGCGAACGGCGCCGTCGCCACGCGGCCCGTCTCGGGTGACCCGTGGATCGCGAAGTGGAGGGTCGGCGCGGTGACCGGGTTGAACTTCTTGTTGGTGTTGCGCAAGGGCAGGCGCCGGTAGCGACGGCCGTCGCCCTCGACGAGCGGGAAGTCCCGCGGGTCGACGGTCGACGGGCTCGACGGGTCGAGCGCGCACGCCGGCACCGATTGGGCGTACACGAGCAGGTACTCGTGCGAGGTCGCGAACCCACCGCCGAGCTGACGACCCTTGGGGTTGAGGTTCACCACGATCTGCGCCAGGAAGGCGTCCTCGCCGAAGACCTCGTCGAGGAGCAGGCGGAGCCGGGTGACCTCGTGGTCGTCGATGCTGGCGAAGACCGCGCCGCGCTCGGACAGCACGGCGCGCACCGCCTCGAGCCGCGGCCGCATCATCGACACCCACGCCCGGTGGCGGTCGGCGCGCGGCCCGGCCACCTTGTCGCTGTAGGCGAACGGGTTCCCGGTGTTGTACGGCGGGTCGAGGTACACCACGTCGTACTGCTCGCCCGCCTGCGCGAGCCGGCTCAGCACGTCGAGGTTGTCGCCCTCGACGAAGGTGTTCCACGGCTCCACAGCGCTCACGCTAACCGCGGCGCGGTCGGCGACGCGGGAGGCTGGGCGTCAGTCCGCTCCCGGCACGGTGGCCAGCGCGACGGTGGTCACCGGGGCGAGGCACTCCGGCCGCGGACTCGCGACCTCCTCGGCGGTCAGCTGCACCTCGCCGTTCGCGTCGAGCGACACCAGCGCGCCCGGCGGCACGTCGCAGCCGAGCGCGACGACGGCGCCGTAGACCAGGTGTCCGCTCTTCGCCGCCTCGGCGGCGGCCGCGCCGACCCGCTGGCCCAGGCCCGGTGCCCGGAACTGCCGGGTGAACGACGCCACCTGGGCTCGCGTGCCCAGCAACGTGGCCCGGTCGGAGACCTGCCCGCCGCCACCGGTCTGCGAGATCAGGGGCAGCACCTTCGCGCCGGTGATCGGCCCGGCGCTCGGGCTGTCCGGGACCTGCGCCGAGGGTGAGGTGGCCGTCGAGCTCGACGTCGCGGAGCCACAGGCGGACGTGCAGCCCAGCGCAGCGGTCGCCACCAGGGCCCCGAGGATGCGTCTCATGCAGGTACGACGTGCGCGTGCGGCGACCGGTTCCGTCATGCGTCGCGGAAGGGCTGGCCCTTGCCCAGGACCGTCAGTCCGTCCTCCACCATGAACCCACGCTTCAGGTCCAGCTCCTGGTCGACCCCGATCTCCGCGCCGGGAGGCACGACGACCTCCTTGTCGAGGATCGCATTGCGCACGGTCGCGCCGGCCCCGATCCGCACGCTGTTCATCAGCACCGAGCCCTCGACGACCGCGCCTTGCTCGACCCGCACGGCGGGCGACAGCACCGAGCGGCGTACCTGGCCACCCGAGATCACGACCCCCGGAGACAACAGTGCCTGCTCGGAGATCGGTGTGCTGCCGTCGGCGCCGTTGACCACCTTCGCCGGTGGCTGCGGGCCGTAGTCGGTGAAGATCGGCCACTCGGTGTTGTAGAGGTTGAAGACCGGCAGCGGCATGACGACGTCCATGTGGGCGTCGTAGTAGGAGCGCATCGTGCCGACGTCACGCCAGTAGCCGAGGTCGCGCTCCGTGGCGCCCGGCACCTCGTTGTCCTTGAAGTCGTAGACGCCGGCCTCGTTGCGTCGTACGAAGGCCGGCACGATGTCGCCGCCCATGTCGTGCTTGGAGCCGACCATGTCGGAGTCGCGGGTCACCGACTCCAGCAGCGCCTGGGCGTCGAAGACGTAGTTGCCCATGCTGGCCAGCACCTCGTCGGGGTTGTCGGGCAGGCCGACCGGGTCCTTCGGCTTCTCCAGGAACTCCCGGATCATCTGCGGGCTCTCGGGGCTCACGTCGATGACCCCGAACTGGTCGGCCAACGAGATCGGCTGCCGGATCGCGGCGACCGTGCACGGGGCGCCGCTCGCGACGTGCTGGTCGACCATCTGGGAGAAGTCCATGCGATAGACGTGGTCGGCACCGACGACCACGACGATGTCGGGCTTGTCGTCGTGGATCAGGTTCAGGGACTGATAGATCGCGTCCGCGCTGCCGAGGTACCAGTGCTTGCCGACGCGCTGCTGGGCCGGCACCGGCGCGACGTAGTTGCCGAGCAGCGCCGACATCCGCCAGGTGGTGGTGACGTGACGGTCGAGCGAGTGCGACTTGTACTGCGTGAGCACCACGACGCGCAGGTAGCCGCTGTTGACCACGTTGGAGAGCGCGAAGTCGATCAGGCGGTAGATGCCCGCGAACGGCACGGCCGGCTTCGCCCGGTCGGCGGTGAGCGGCATCAGTCGCTTCCCCTCCCCGCCGGCGAGGACGATGGCCAGGACTCGCT
This sequence comes from uncultured Actinomycetota bacterium, assembly GCA_963794355.1. Taxonomy (GTDB): domain Bacteria; phylum Actinomycetota; class Actinomycetes; order Propionibacteriales; family Nocardioidaceae; genus Nocardioides. The sequence goes on along the minus strand of CAWCDN010000016.1, from coordinate 278,353 downwards.
TGCGGCTGCTCGGGCTCATGCGCAGCCACGTTAGTCATGTCGGGTGCCGAGGAGATAGGGGTAGCGTCCGCGCCATGCGCGTCGACATCCTGACCAAGGAGTACCCCCCGGCTGTCTACGGCGGTGCAGGGGTGCACGTCGCCGAGCTCGTGCGTGCGCTGCGTGGGCTCGCCGACCTCGACGTGCACGTGCAGGCCTTCGGCGCGCCGCGCGACGAGCCCGGGGTGACGGCGTACGCCGACCTGCCGGAACTCGGCGCGGCCAACGCAGCGCTGCAGACGATGGGCGTCGACCTCGCCATCGCCGGCGGCTGCGAGGGCACCGATCTCGTGCACTCCCACACCTGGTACGCCAACCTCGGCGGCCACCTCGCCGGCCTGCTCTACGACGTGCCGCACGTGGTGACCGCCCACTCGCTGGAGCCGCTGCGGCCCTGGAAGGCCGAGCAGCTCGGCGGGGGCTACGCCCTCTCCTCCTTCGCCGAGCGCACGTCGTACCTCGGTGCGGCGGCGGTGGTCGCGGTCTCCGCCGCGATGCGTGACGACGTGCTCCATGCCTACCCCGAGGTCGACCCCGGCAAGGTCCACGTCGTCCACAACGGCATCGACACCGACGGCTGGTCGCGCGTCGACGACCCCGACCGGGTGCGTCGCCAGGGTGTCGACCCCGACCGCCCGTCGGTGGTGTTCGTCGGCCGGATCACGCGCCAGAAGGGCCTGCCGCTCTTCCTGCGCGCCTGCCGGGAGCTGCCGCCGGACGTGCAGCTCGTGCTGTGCGCGGGCGCCCCCGACACCCCCGAGATCCTGGCCGAGGTCGAGGGGCTGGTCGCCGAGCTCGCCGAGACCCGCGAGGGCGTGGTGTGGATCCGCGAGATGCTGCCGCGCCCCGACGTCGTCGCGCTGCTCTCGGGTGCGACGGCGTTCGTCTGCCCCTCGATCTACGAGCCGCTCGGGATCGTCAACCTCGAGGCGATGGCGTGCGAGACCGCCGTCGTCGCCACCGCCACCGGTGGCATCCCGGAGGTCGTCGTGCACGGTGAGACCGGGCTGCTGGTGCCGATCGAGCAAGCGGACGACGGCACGGGCACGCCGTTGAACCCCGACCAGTACGTCGCGGACTTCGCCGAGGCGCTGACCTCGGTGGTCTCGGACCCCGACCGCGCTGCGGCGATGGGTCGCGCCGGGCGGAAGCGCGCGATCGAGTCGTTCTCGTGGAGCGCGATCGCCGAGCAGACGAAGGCGATCTACGACTCGTTGGTGTGACGAGCGGCAGGCTCAGACGCCGCCGCCACCGTTCTCGTTCCAGCCGCCCGGGTGGGCGCCCATCTGGCCCGGGTCCTTGCTCTGCCCGTGCAGCTGATGGCGGAACAGGTTGGTCCGGCTGAACCAGAACCCGAAGGCGACGATCAGGATCGCCGCAGGAATGTAGAACCACATGACTAACCCCTTCCCCGAGCGATCCACGGTACGCCGGACGCCGCGCGGGCGCCACGGACTCGGCATGCGTGATCCCCGGAGATGCTGGGGGTCAGTCGCCCTTGCCCGGCTGGTTGAAGGGCGCCGACCGCCACGAAGCCCCAGAAGACCATCGACTTCCTCATCTCTGCCGGCCCGCCCAGCGGTCGGGTGGGGCGAGCGTACTCGGCCGTGCGGCAGACTCCTGCGTATCGCGTTCTCTTGCCCGCCGTCACGAACAGGGCATACGTTGTCGACCATGGAGCTGCTGCCCTCGGCCCACGTCGACACGTTCTGTCGCGACCATCTCCCACCTGCCGAGCAGTGGCCCGAGCTCGTGTTCACGCTGCCCGAGCTGCAGTACCCCGACCGGCTCAACGCCGCGACCGCACTGCTCGACGACGTGGCGGCCCGCCTCGGGGGTGACCGGCCGTGCCTTCACCAACCGGGCGTCGCCACGTGGTCGTACGACGAGCTGGTGGCGGCCGCGAACCGTGTCGCACACGTCCTGGTCGAGGATCTCCGGATCGTCCCGGGCAACCGGGTGCTGCTGCGTGGACCCAACAACCAGTGGCTGACGGCGGCCTGGTTCGGGGTGCTCAAGGCGGGGGCGGTCGCCGTCACCACGATGCCGCTGCTGCGCACGGGGGAGCTCCAGACGATCCACGAGATCGCGCGCCTCGACGCCGCGCTCGTCGACCACCGCTTCCTCGACGCCGTCGAGCCGCTCGGCGTACCGACCCTGGCGTTCGGCGACGACGCCTGGGCCGAGCGCCTCGCGGCCGTGCCCGCGACGTTCGACGACGTGCCCACCTCGAGCGACGACGTCGCGATGCTCGCCTTCACCTCCGGCACCACCGGACGCCCCAAGGCGACGATGCATTTCCACCGCGACGTGCTGGCGGTCTGCGACACGTTCTCGCGCCACCTGCTCCAGCCCTCACCGGACGACGTCTTCACCGGCACCCCGCCGTTCGCGTTCACGTTCGGGCTCGGCGGCGTGCTGCTGTTCCCGCTCCATGCCGGCGCATCGACGCTGCTGGTCGAGAAGGCGACCCCGCCCGAGCTCGCCGACCTGATCGACGTGCACGGGGTGACGGTCTGCTTCACCGCGCCGACGGCGTACAAGGCGATGCTCCCGCTGATCACCTCGGGTCAGCGGGTCGCGAGCCTGCGCAAGGCCGTCTCCGCCGGCGAGCACCTGCCGAAGGTGACGTGGGAGGCGTTCCGCGACGCGACCGGCGTCGAGATCATCGACGGCATCGGGGCGACCGAGATGCTCCACATCTTCGTCTCCGCAGCGGGCGACGACATCCGACCGGGTTCGACCGGCCGCGCGGTGCCCGGCTACACCGCGTCGGTCGTGGACGACGACGGCCGCGAGCTGCCCGACGGCCAGTCCGGGCGCCTGGCGGTGAAGGGCCCGACGGGCTGCCGCTACCTCGACGACCCGCGTCAGACGACGTACGTGCGCGACGGCTGGAACCTGACCGGCGACACGTTCATCCGCGACGACGAGGGCTATTTCTGGTACCAGGCTCGCAGCGACGACATGATCATCAGCTCGGGCTACAACATCGCCGCGCCCGAGGTGGAGGAGGCGCTGCTCAAGCACCCGGCCGTCGCGGAGTGCGCCGTGATCGGCGTGCCGGACGAGGCGCGCGGGATGCTCGTGCAGGCCTACGTCGTGACCGCGGCCGGCGCCGGCGCCGTCACCGCGGTCGAGCTCCAGGACTTCGTGAAGGCCGAGATCGCGCCGTACAAGTATCCGCGCGCGATCGAATTCGTCGCCGAGCTGCCGCGCACCGCGACGGGCAAGCTCCAGCGCTTCCGACTCCGTGCCGAGCATGGCTGACCAGTCGCCGCGCCACCTGATCCTCACCCTGCTCGGGCTCTACGCGCGCGGTGAGGCGAACGGGCTGTCGGTGCGCGCGCTGATCGCGCTGATGGCCGACCTCGACGTCGACGCGGCCGCCACCCGCTCGTCGGTCTCGCGGCTCAAGAAGCGGGGCGTGCTGCAGCCGGCCCGGACCGACGGTCAGGCGGGCTACGCCCTGTCGGCCGGCGCCCTCGCGGTGCTGCGCGAGGGCGACGCCCGGATCTGGTCGCGGCCGCGGGCGTCGGTCGACGACGGCTGGCTGGTGGTGGTGTTCTCGGTGCCCGAGGCCGAGCGCGGGAAGCGCCACGAGCTGCGGTCGCAGCTGACCCGGCTGGGGTTCGGCACCGCCGCGCCCGGCGTGTGGATCGCGCCTGGCACGGCGTACGACGAGACGCTGGCGGCGCTCGAACGCCAGGGGCTGGCGTCGTACACCGAGCTCTTCCGGGGCGATCACCTCGGCTCCGGGCCGACGGCGACGCGCGTCGCCGAGTGGTGGGACCTGCCGGCGATCGCCGCGCTGTACGACGAGTTCCTCGAGGAGTGCCGCGGGCTGACGCGGCTGCGCGAGCCCGGGACCGGCCGCGCGTTCGCGGCGTACGTCCCGATGCTCACCGCCTGGCGCCGGCTGCCCTACCTCGACCCCGGCATCCCGCTCGCCCTGCTGCCCGACGGCTGGCCGGGCGAGAAGGCGGCCGGCCTGTTCGCCACCCTCGACCGCCGCCTGCGCGACCCCGCGGCCAAGCACGCCGCCGCCCTGGTGGCGGGGTGAGATCGCCTGGGTTCACCTCAGAAGCCTCGGTTTCACCATGAGAACGTGGTGAAACCGCGCTTCTCACGTCGAATTCGACACGAGAAGCCACGCTTCACCATGTGAACGTGGTGAAGCTGTCAACGATCACGCCCGATCACAAGACGGCGTACCCCTGCACCTCGACCAGCGCCTCGGCGTCCCAGAGCCGGGAGACGCCGATGCCGGCGGTGGCGGGGTAGTCGGTGCCGCAGAGCCGCCGCCAGACCTCGCCGATCTCGCGGGCGTGGGCGCGGTAGTCGTCCATGTCGACGATGTAGATCGTCAACGACGCCAGCCCGTCGGGCGTGCCACCGGCCGCGCCGAGCGCGAGGAGCAGGTTGGCCAGCGCCTGCTCGAACTGGGCGACCACCCCGCCCTCGACGATCGCGCCGGAGGCGTCCATGCCCGTCTGGCCGGCCAGGAAGACCGTCGTGCCGCGCGCGACCACCGCGTGCGAGAAGCCGGACGGCTTCGCGAGCGTGTCGGGGTTGATCCGGTTCAAGTCGCCCATCAGCTCTGCACCGCTCCTCCGTCGACGTTGAGACCCTGCCCGTTGATCGCGCCGTTGTCGACGCAGAGCATCACCACGGCGGCGACCTCGTCGACCGTGACGAGGCGCCCGATCGGCTGCATGTTCTCCAGGATCCGGCGGGCGTCGTCCTCGGAGCGACCGGTGCCGGCGGAGATGTTCGCGACCGACGCATCGGTCATCGGGGTGTCGACGTAGCCCGGGCAGACCGCGTTCACGGTGACACCGGTGCGGGCGACCTCCGAGGCGGCCGTGCGCACCAGCCCGAGGACGCCGTGCTTGCTCGCGGTGTACGCCGCGATCCGGGCGCTGCCGATCTTGCCGGCCACGGATGCGATCACCACGACGCGACCGAACCCCGCCTCCGTCATCGACGGCAGCGCCCGTCGCAGGCACCGGAACGGCGCGGTCAGGTTGAGGTCGAGCATCCGCTGCCAGTCGTCGTCGGTGGTCTTCACCAGGGGCGCCGACATCGACGCGCCCGCGTTCACGACCAGGATCTCGACCGGCCCCCAGGCATCCTCGACCGCAGCGAACGCCCCGTCCAGAGCGGCGGGGTCCAGCAGGTCGGCCGGTACGACGAGCGACTCGCCGGGCAGTCCATCGGCCACCCGGCTCAGGGCGACCTCGTCGCGCGCCACGAGGGCGACCCGGTGTCCGGCCTGCGACAGGGTCAGCGCGCAGGCGGCCCCGATCCCCTTCGAGGCGCCGGTGACGAGCGCGATCAACGGAAGGCCGGGATGCCGGTCAGCTGACCACCCACCGAGAGCAGGTGCATCTCCTCGGTGCCCTCGTAGGTCATCACGGTCTCGAGGTTGTTCATGTGCCGCATGATCGTGTGGTCGAGGGTGATGCCCGCACCACCGAGCGTCGTGCGCGCCTCACGAGCGACGTCGATCGCGGCCCGCACGTTGGCGTACTTGCCGTAGGAGACCTGGATCGGGGTCAGGGTGCCGGCGTCCTTGAGCGCTCCCAGCCGCCAGGCCAGCAGCGAGGCGTTGTTGACCGCGACCGCCATCAGCGCGAGCTTGCGCTGGGTGAGCTGGAACGACGACAGCGGCTTGCCGAACTGCTCCCGCTCGCCGGTGTAGGCCAGCGACTCCTCGAGGCACGCGCGAGCAGCGCCGACCACGCCCCAGATGATCCCGAAGCGCGCCTCGTTGAGGCACGAGAGCGGACCCTTCAGGCCACGCACCTCGGGGAACGCCGCCGACGCCGGCAGGCGCAGGTCGTCGAAGGCGAGCTCGGCGGTCACCGACGCGCGCAGCGAGAGCTTGCGCTTGATCTTGTGGGCCTCGAAGCCCTTCGCGTCGGTCGGTACGGCGAACCCTCGGATGCCCTCGTCGGTCTGGGCCCAGACGATCGCGACGTCGGCCAGCGTGCCGTTGGTGATCCACATCTTGGAGCCGTTGATCACCCAGTCACTCTGCTCGTTTCCTGGGTCGTCCTTGCGGGCATGCGTCTTCATCGACCCCGGGTCGCTGCCGGCGTCGGACTCGGTCAGCCCGAAGCAGCCGATCGCGTCGCCACTCGCCATCCGCGGCAGCCACTCCTCCTTGTGCTCCTCGGTGCCCCACCGGTGCAGCGCGAACATGGCGAGCGACCCCTGCACGCTGACGAAGCTGCGCAGCCCCGAGTCGACCGCCTCGAGCTCGCGGCAGGCCACGCCGTAGGCCGTCGCGCTCGTGCCGGCGCAGCCGTAGCCCTCGAGGTGCATGCCGAGCAGGCCGAGCTTGCCGAGGAGCCGGCCGAGGTCGTCGGGCAGCGTGCCCTCGTCGTACCACTCGGCGACGTGGGGGGCGAGCTCGCTCTGGGCGAAGTCGCGGACGGTGTCGCGGATCGCGCGGTCCTCGTCGGTGAGGAGGTCGTCGACCTTCAAGAAGTCATGCATGAATCAGCGCCCCTTCCAGTCGGGCTTGCGCTTGTCGTTGAACGCGGCGTGGAACTCCGCGTGGTCGTGGGTGGTCATCAGCAGCGCCTGGGTCATCGCGTCGAGCTCCATCGCCGGCCCGAGCGGCATGTCGAGCTCGCGGGTGATCAGTGACTTGGTCTGCTGGAGACCGAGTGTCGGCCCGTCCGCGAGGCGGCGGGCGAGCGTCGTACAGGCTGCGTCGAGGTCGTCGGCGTCGTCCAGGAGCTGGGTGACCAGGCCGTAGCGGTCGGCGGTCTCGGCGTCGATCGTGTCGCCGAGCATCAGCAGCTCGGTGGCGCGGCCGTAGCCGACGAGCCGGGGCAGCAGGTACGCCGCTCCCATGTCGCCCCCGGACAGCCCGACCTTGGTGAAGAGGAAGGCGAAACGCGCCTGCGGCGTGCAGATGCGGAAGTCGGCGGCGATCGCGACCACGCTGCCTGCGCCGGCGGCGATCCCCTGGATCCCGGCGATGATCGGGATCGGGCACTCGCGCATCGCCCGGATCGTGTCGCCGGTCATCTTCGTGAAACCCATCAGGCCGGCGGCATCCATCCGGATCAGCTCGCCGATGATCTCGTTCACGTCGCCGCCGCCGCAGAAGCCCTTGCCCTCGCCGCGGATCACCAGCACCCGGGTGTCGCCGCGGTGCGGCAGCTCGGTGAGGAGGTCGCGCAGGTCGGCGTAGCTCTCGAACGTGAGCGGGTTCAGCTTCTCGGGCCGGTTGAGGGTCACCGTGGCGACACCGTCGGCGACGGAGAAGTCGAAGTGCTGCCAGTCGTCGGTGATCTTGGCGCTCGCGCGGTAACGCGTCACTCGGCTGCCCTTCCTGCGCTCGAGGGCTTCATCAGCCCGCGGGCGATGATCGTCCGCTGCACCTCGGAGGCGCCTTCGTAGATGCGCGGCGCCCGTACCTCACGATAGAGCCGCTCGAGCAGATGACCGCGCTGGAGCCCTCGCGCACCGTGCAGCTGCACGGCCTGGTCGACCACCCACTGGGCGGTCTCGGTCGCGAACAGCTTGGCCTGCGCCGCGCTGGTGGTCACGTCGTCGCCGCCGCCGTCGTACGTCGCGGCCGCGCGCCGGACGAGCAACCGGCCGGCTTCGATCCGCGTCGACATCTCGGCCAGCGTGTGCTGGGTGGCCTGCTGGTCGATCAGGCGGCCGCCGAACAGCTCGCGCTCGGTCGCCCAGGCCAGGCTGGCGTCGAGCGCGGCCTGAGCCATGCCCACCGCGAAGGCACCGACGCTCGGGCGGAACAGGTCGAGGGTCCGCATCGCGACCGCGAAGCCCTGGTCGACCTCGCCGAGCACGTCCTCACGCGAGACCCGGACTCCGTCGAAGAGCAGCGTCCCGAGGGCGTGGGGCGCCACCATGTCGAGCCGCTCGCCGGTCAGGCCGTCACTGTCGCCTCGCACGGCGAAGGCGGTGACGCCGCGCGCCTTCGTCCCGGGCGTCGTACGCGCGAAGACGGAGTAGACGTCGGCGTCGGGGGCGTTGGAGATCCAGGTCTTGGTGCCGTGGAGGGTCCAGCCGTCGGCGTCGGGCCGCGCCTCGAGCGCGAGGGCTCCGGCGTCGGACCCCGCATCGGGCTCCGAGAGGGCGAAGGCCGGTACGACGTCGCCGCTCGCCACGCCGGGGACCCAGCGGTCGCGGGTGGCGGCGTTCCCCGACTGGAGGATCGGGTAGGAGCCCAGGCCCTGGAGTGCGAGCGCGGTCTCGGCCTCCGTGTTGACCGTCGCGAGCGTCTCGCGCAGCAGGCACAGCTGCATCGCGGCCGCGTCGCGCGGAGGCTGGTCGGGTGCACCGCCGAACAGCCCGCGCAGCAGGCCGGCGTCGCCCATCGCCTTCACCAGGGGACGGTTGACGGCGCCGTGGACGGGCTCGATCGCACCCACGCCCGCAGCCGCACGTCGTACCCAGGCGGCGTACGCCACCTGGTCGGGCGTCAGGCCGAAGGACGAACCTCCGGCGGTCGAGCTCGTCGAGACCACGCCGCCGACCATACCGGTGAGGCTATTGCGTCTTGACAACGCCCGTCAAGAAAGCGCTATGTTCATGGGATGCGGATCGCGGTGATCGGGGGCGGGCCGGGCGGCCTCTACTTCAGCGCGCTCGCCCAGCAGCTCGCGGCGGTGGGTGGTGAGCGCGGCGGCCAGCGGCACGAGATCACGGTGTGGGAGCGCAACGCGCCGGACGACACCTTCGGGTTCGGGGTCGTCTTCAGCGACGAGACGCTCGGCGGCATCGAGCACGCCGACCCCGTGGTCTTCGAGCAGATGCAGGCCGAGTTCGCGCTCTGGGACGACATCGACGTCCACTTCAAGGGCGAGGTGGTCACCAGCGGCGGGCACGCGTTCGCCGCGATGAGCCGACGTCGGCTGCTGGAGATCCTGCAGCAGCGCTGCCGCGACCTCGACGTCGACCTCCGCTTCCGTACGACGGCCCCCGACGTCGCCGAGCTCGCCGCGTCGTACGACCTGGTCGTCGCCTGCGACGGGCTCAACTCGATCGTCCGGTCGCGCTACGCCGACACCTTCCGGCCGACCCTCGACGTGCGCGACTGCCGCTACATGTGGCTCGGCACCGACAAGGTCTTCGACGCGTTCACCTTCCACATCCGCGAGACGCCGTACGGCGTGATGCAGATCCACGCCTACCCCTACGACGCCACGGGCTCGACGTTCATCATCGAGATGACCAGCGAGGTGTGGCGTCGGGCCGGCTTCGAGGAGTACGCCGACCGGGAGTGGGCTCCCGGCGAGTCCGACGAGAAGTCGATCGCGCTCGTGCGCGAGCTCTTCGCCGACGTCCTCGACGGTCACGAGGTGATGGCCAACAACTCCCGGTGGATCAGCTTCACGACGGTCCGCAACGAGTCGTGGGTCCACGACAACGTCGTGCTGCTCGGCGACGCCGCCCACACCGCGCACTTCTCGATCGGCTCCGGCACCAAGCTGGCCATGGAGGACTCCCTCGCGCTGGCCGCCTGCCTCCACGAGGAGCCGACGGTGGCCGAGGCCCTCACCACGTACGACGCGGAACGGCGTGCGGTGGTGCTCTCCACGCAGCGCGCGGCGCAGGCGAGCCTGGAGTGGTTCGAGAACCTCGGGCAGTACGTCCACCAGGAGCCCACGCAGTTCGCGTTCAACATCATGACCCGCTCGCGCCGGGTCACCTACGACAACCTGCGCGTCCGCGACCCGGGCTTCATCGCGCGCTGCGAGCAGTGGTTCGCCGCGTCGGTCCCGTCAACCGCGTCGGTCCCGTCGGTCGAGCTCGTCGAGACCACGGGACGCCCCGACACACCCCCCATGTTCCAGCCGGTCACCCTCCGCGCCGCGACGGGTCCGGGGCTCACGCTCCACAACCGGGTGATCGTCTCGCCGATGGACCAGTACGTCGCCGAGGACGGCCTGCCGACCGACTTCCACCTCGTGCACCTCGGCGGCAAGGCGCTCGGCGGTGCCGGGCTGGTGATGACCGAGATGATCTGCACCTCCCCCGAGGGCCGGATCACGCTGGGCTGCGGCGGGCTCTGGACCGACGAGCAGCGCGACGGCTGGGCGCGCGTCGTCGACGTCGTGCACGGTCAGTCGTCGGCCGCGATCGGCTGCCAGCTCGGCCACTCCGGCGCGAAGGGGTCGACCAAGCTGATGTGGGAGGGCATGGACGAGCCGCTCCCCGACGGCAACTGGCCGGTCGCCGCGGCCTCCGCCGTGCCCTACTCCCCCGACAACCAGACACCGCGCGAGCTCGACCGGGCGGCGATGGACGCGATCCGCGACGAGTTCGTCGGCTCCGCACGTCGCGCGGCCGAGGCCGGCTTCGACCTGCTCGAGCTGCACTGCGCCCACGGCTACCTGCTGTCCGGCTTCCTGTCGCCGGTGACCAACCGTCGTACGGACGAGTACGGCGGCGATGTCGCGGGCCGGCTCCGCTTCCCGCTCGAGGTGTGGCACGCCATGCGCGAGGTGTGGCCCGCGGACCGACCGATGACCGTGCGCATCTCCGCGACCGACTGGGTCGACGACGGCCAGTCCTTGGAGGACGCGCTCGCGGTGGCTGCTGCGTTCGGTCAGGCGGGCGCGGCTGCGATCGACGTGTCGACCGGGCAGGTGACCAAGGCCGAGCGGCCGGCGTTCGGGCGCAGCTACCAGACGCCGTACGCCGACGCGATCCGCAACCGGCTCGGCGTACCGACGATCGCGGTCGGCGTGATCTCGTCGTACGACGACGTGAACTCGATCCTGATGGCCGGCCGGGCCGACCTCTGCGCGCTCGGTCGCGTGCATCTCTACGACCCGATGTGGACGCTGCACGCGGCAGTGGAGCAGGACTACGACGGTCCGGGCGCGGTGTGGCCGATGCCGTGGCGCGCCGGGCGACGCAAGCCGCAGACGGGACGCTCGGACGGCCCGAAGCCGCGGCTCGAGCTGATCCGCTCGCGGGGCACCGACTCCGGGCACCGCCGGTGGCGGCCGGGCGGCTCCGGCGGCCACGGCTAGCCGATCCGACGTGAGATCGTCCGCCGGTGGGTGGCGAGGTCGATCACGTTCGACGGCGTCACGGGTGGAGGCCGCCGCAGCCGGCGTCGGGTGACACGGCCGTCCCGGGCCGTGATCGTGACGAGGACGCCCGTGGCGTCGTCGTAGGCCACGACGACGCCGTCGTAGCGGCGCCGACCCGCGTCGAGCGAGACGAGGTCGCGCAGCGAGTGGACGCAGACATCGAGGTCGAGGTCGTGCCGCGGCCGGAGCGTCCGGCCGCCCAACGCGGTCGACCAGCCGGAGCCGGTCAGCGTGATCGCATCACGGCCCTGAAACGGCGGGGCCACCTCCACGGCTCCGGCGTACTCGATGGTCATCGGGCTCCTTCCCTCCGTGGTGCGGGAGTCTCTCCCGCTCGGAGGTCGTCGACACCTGATGGATCGCGGGCCTGTGGAGAGGCGTTCGCGGGCGGCTCGCGATCGGGGCATCGTCGTGGCCATGGCCGAGCAACCCTTCCGTCCGCTGGTGCGCAGCCAGGCCGACCTCGAGCAGATGTGGCGGCACCTGATGACGCCGCTGGGCTTCGCGTCCTGCACGATCTGGATGGTGGTGATCGAGGACGACCGGCCGGTGCCGCAGATCATGGAGATCGTCGAGGCCTCCGACACCCCGGGCGACGAGGATTGTGCGGCGTTCGCCCGCCTCCTCGATCACCTCGCCCTTCCCGGCCTGCGCTTCGCGTTCCTGCGGTCGCGGCCCGGAGGCGGTGCCCCCGATCCCGGCGACCGGGCCTGGGCGCGTGCCCTGCTCGAAGCCGGCCGCCGCTCCGGGGCGACGGTCGACGTGGTCCATCTGGCCCACGACCACGACGTGCTCCCGATCGCCCTCGACGACCTCCTCGCCGAGCCTGCCTGAGCTCGTGCCCACGCGCTGTCGACACAGCTGCCCGTCGTACGACGGAGAGGTGTCAGGAACAGCGACCCCGAGGAGACACCAGGTCGTTCCGGGCCCAGCTCGATGCCGCCGATCGGCGGTCATCCACAGGGGTCGGTGCGGCAGGTGCCGTGGGGGCGAGGAATGGGTACGGTGGGGGCGCATCGAAGGCATCCGCTCGGGAGGCACCGCGATGGCCGCACGTCGCACTCTGGCCGGTCTGCTGGCCGTGCCCGCGCTGGCCCTGCCTGCCGTTCTGGCCGGCTGCGGCGACGACTCGTCCATCGCCGATCCGCCCGTCGCCAGTCCGCCCCACTCGGTGGCCACCAGCGACCCGCCTGCTCGCGAGAGCGCGGAGCACTTCATCCGGCGCTGGGCCAGGCCGAGACAGCGGATGCAGAACACCGGGGACACCGCTCAGTACCTCGCCATGTCGCGCAGATGCAGGGCTTGCACGAAGCTGGCGCGAGACGGTCAGAGACGTCTACGCCGAAGGTGGTTTCTACAAGACCCGAGCGGTCCGCTCGTTCGACACGTCCGGAATGGTGGTCGAGACCCCGGAAAGACGAGTCGTTCGATCTGCACGTTCGACTTCTTCGCCCACCAAGTACAAGACGTCAGCCGCCTGCCGCAGTCAAGCGCTTCGCAGGGCGGACCGGCTCACGTTCTCAAGCTACGGCTCGCAGCCCAGCCGGATCTCGAATGGCGTGTCAGCTAGCTCGTGCAGGTTGCTGATCCTGATGCTCTTGGGCTCCTGGTACTCGTCGCATGTCTCGTGGCCACCGCTTGATCTGGCTCGCTCCTGCTGCGCTCTGCAGACGATCAAGCGTTGTGCTGGCTCTGGATGGCTCTGACGGGGCGACGGTGGGTTGCATCAGGTCCGGGAGCGAGACCAACGACTACATCGCCGGGCATTCCGACCACACCTACTCCATCCGGCCGGCCTGCGGCGTCGGCGGCACGGCGTTCTGCGCCGAGCCGGGCCGCTGCAACATCGAGGGCCACGAGGGCAGCCTGTTCAACGTCTACGAGGACGCCAACCCGGAGCCGCTCGGCTGGCAGGCGTGCCTCACCGACGACGAGGCCCAGCACCTCGGCGGGATCACTCCGGGCGCGGTGCAGCACGCCTTCGAGCGCCTGGTCTGGCCGGCGTCACCCCTGGTGGTGCAGCCGCCCGACGGCCGGACCCTGGTCAACTTCGACACGAACTTCTACACCACCAACACCCGGCCCACGACCCAGACCGTCACCCTGATCGGGCAGCCGGTCACCATCGAGGCCACGCCGACGCAGTATCGCTGGCACTTCGGCTCGGCCGACGCCGACGGTGACCTGTCCACGTCCGACGCGGGCGCGGCGTACCCGGATCTGCGCATCACCTATCGCTACCTCCACGTCGGTGAGGTGAGTCCGAGCGTCGACACGACGTACGCCGGTCGCTACCGCGTGGGCGACGGCGCCTGGCACGCCATCCCGAACACCCTGACGGTGCCCGGCGCGCCCGTCGCCCTCGAGGTCGTCAGCGCCACGCCGCACCTCGTCGGCTACTGAACCTCACGTTCGCCTGCGGTAGCGGACCTCTCCCGTCGGGAGGCGTCGGGCGTCCCACCGCGGGTCATGGGCACGGTGGTGATGGAACGAGCAGAGGAGGGCGCCGTCGGCCAGGTCGGTACGGCCGCCCTTCGACCACGGGTCGGCCGCGTGATGGGCTTCGCACCACGCGGCCGGGATGTCGCAGCCCTCGGCCCGACAACGGCGGTCGCGGACGGCCATCGCCTTGCGCTGGGCCGGCGAGAACAATCGCCGAGCGCGGCCCAGGTCGAGCACCTCGCCTGCCCCGCCGAGCACGGCCGGTAGCACGCCGGCCGTGCAGGCCAGGCGTCGCACCTCCGACACACTCACCCGGCCACCGGTGGACAGCTCGGCGACGCCGAGACCACGGCGCAGCGACTCCCAGTCGAGCATCACGACCACCGAGGTCGGCGTGCCACCCTGGGTCGGCAGCCCGTCGGCCGGCAGGTGCTCCAACAGGGCGCAGAACGCCAGGCCCCGGCGGCGAGGCAAGGGCACCAGGTCGAGGTCGGCCGCCGCTGCGAGATGACGGCGGCGCGGAGAGGTGAACGCATCGAGGTAGGCACGGAGTCGGTCGGCGACCGCGTCTGGCACACGGGCGATCACGTCGGTGACGCCGTCACCGCGAGGATGGAAGGAGAGCCGGGTCAGCCGCCGACCGCGCTCCTCCTCGGCGAGCAGCAGCTGCTCCTCACGACGCTCGGCCAGGTCGGGGGCGACCACCTCCAGCACTCTTCGGCCCAGCACGCGCAGCTGTCGCGGCGCGAAGTGGCCGGCGTCCGCGAGGAGCTGTGCACACGCCTTCGCGGTCGTCTCGGCCCCGAGGTCGGACGGCAGCTCGTCGAGCGCGGTGACGATCACCGTCGCCTGCGGGAGGTTGATGACGCCCGCTCGCAGCGCACGCCCCACCTCCGCCCAGCGCTCCAACGCTTCGGCCAGACGTTGCGCGCGGACGCCGTCGGCCGCACCGGCCCGGCTCCCAGCAGCGAGCCACACGCCTGCCGAGCGCGCGCCCTCGTCGGCGGCTACGTCGCCGGAGGCGGCCAGCAGGCGGAGCCGCAGCCCCTCCAGCCGTGCCAGCTCACGGTCGACGGCACGCAGCGCTCGCGCTTTGTCCGGCGTGGGCAGGAAGGCAGGATCGAGCTCACCCGCATCGTCGAGCGCCGCGTCGACCGACGCCAGACAGCGCAGGAGCGGGTGCTCCTCGAGCGGCACTGACATCGTCGACATACGTCCACCCAAGCACCGCCCACCGACACTCGGACGGCGCGGAATCCCTTTGTCCACAGGGATCTGAGACTTTCTTTCCCGGTGGTTTCGAGACGCTCGCAGAGCGAGCTCCTCAACCACCGAGCCACGCTCGCAGAGCGAGCTCCTCAACCACCGGGCACCGCCAGATCCACACCGACGGGGCCACCTGAGAGACTCCCACCGTGTCGTGGAACAGCCGCCGGAACGCCTGGCCGATCAGCGTCGTCGCCGACACCCTCGTCGTGGTGGTGTTCGCCGCCGTGGGGCGCTCCAACCACCACGAGTCGGCCGGTACGGCGGGCGTGTGGCACACGGCGTGGCCCTTCCTCCTCGGTACCGCGCTCGCGCTGCTGCTGTGTGCGGTGACCCGCACCGACCCGCTCAGCCTGCGCGCCGGCATCCGCGTCTGGCTCTGGACGGTGGTCATCGGGATGGTCGTGCGCGCCTCGCTCGGCGAGGGCATCGCACTGTCCTTCATCATCGTGGCGCTGATCGTGCTGGGTGCGCTGTTCCTCGGCTGGCGGTTCGCGCTCACCTGGCAGCGATGGCGCTCGCGGCTTCCACTCGGCCGTCGCTGAGCCCTACTCCTCCACGATCGTCCGCACCCGGTCGGGCTCGAAGCCGTGCTCGAGCGCCCAGAGCACGGCCTGACTCCGACTCTCGGCGCCGATCTTGCGATAGATGGCGCGCACGTGGCTCTTGAGGGAGTTGATCGTGATGTACGCGCGCTCCGCCACCTCGTCGTTGCTCAACCCCTGAGCTATCAGGGCGAGCACCTCGGCCTGCCGGGCGGTCAGCCCCTCCGACCGCCCGGGCCAATCACCGCCCGCGGGGTCGTCCTCCGGATGCGGCTTGGGCGGCGCCAGCGGCCTACCCGCGGCAGCGAGCTCGAGCGCCGAGACCAGCTCCCCGGCGGTCGACGACTTGGACACCACGCCGGCGGCACCGAGCGCGAGCGCCTCGTCGACCAGGTCGGGTCCGACGTGCCAGGTGAAGATCACGACGGGCACGTTGGTCTCGTCGAGCATCTCACGCACCGGGCCGACCACGCGCTCGCGGCTGAACGCGTCGTACAGCAGCACGTCGACGTCACTCACCACCGGGAGCTGGCTGTCGAGCTCGACGACGTGAACCCGCTCCGGGTACGGCTCCAGCATCGTCCGGAGGCCGCGGACGACGACCTCGTAGTCGTTCATCAACGCGATCCGAAGCGGTCCGTTCGTCGTCCCCATCCTCGCCACGCTAGCGAAGCCAGCGGTAGGTCGGGAGGGGCGACCTGTGCCCACCCCTGGGGATGGACCACCACTGTCCCCCAGGCCCCTACGATGGCTGAGACAGTCGAACCAAGGGAGGGTCCGAGTGCCGACGGAGGCCGTCTCTCTGCGGCGGAAGGCGGCCGGTCCGATCCCGCGCCAAGCCGCCGAACGCGCCCGCGCGGCGGTGACGCCGGGCGCGATGCCCGACCTCGACGCCGCCCAGGACGTGGCGCGTGCCCTCGGGCCCTGGCTGCCGCTGCCGATGCAGGGCGACACCCTCACGCTGTGGGAGTCGCTGGCCAGCCTCGGCGCCGTCGACCTGACCGTCGCGCGGGTCACCGAGCCCCACCTCGACGCGCTCGCGATCCTGCGCGAGGCGCGCCGTCACGGACAGGTCCGCGACGAGGACTGGGACGGCAGCTCGCCCGACTGGGACGCCGCACGCCTCTGGCAGGTCTACGCCGCCGAGGGGCCGCACCGCCTTCACGCGCGCGAGAAGGGCGGCTGCTGGACCCTCGACGGCGTCAAGCCGTGGTGCTCCCTGGCCGACCGCGCGACCCATGCGCTGGTCACGGCCTGGATCGACGACCACGAGCGCGGGCTCTTCGCGATCCGCCTCGACCACGCCGGGGTCACCACCTCGCCGGGCGAGACCGGGCAGTCGGCCGGCTGGGCGGCTCGCGGCCTGGCCCAGGTGCGCAGCACAGCCATCGCGCTCGACGGCGTCCCGGCGGTGCAGATCTGCCAGCCGCAGTGGTACCTCAGGCGCTCGGGCTTCGCCTGGGGTGGCGTCGGCGTCGCTGCGATCTGGTACGGCGCGGCCGTCGCCCTCGCGCGCACCCTCCGCGTCGCAGCGGCTCGACGCGAGCCCGACCAGGTCGCGCTGCTCCACCTCGGCGCCGTCGACACGGCGCTCGCCCGGGCGAGCGCGGTGTTGGCGGCAGCGGCCGTGGTGGCCGACGATCCGACGACCGAGGCCGGCGAGTCGGTGCTCGTCGCCCAACGTGCCCGCCAGGTCGTCGCCGACTCCGCCGAGGAGGTCCTGCACCGGGTCGGCCACGCGCTGGGACCCGCGCCCTTGACGGGCGACGAGGACCACGCCCGCCGCGTCGCCGACCTCACCGTCTACGTCCGCCAGCACCACGCCGAGCGGGACCTGGCCCGGCAGGGTGAGCAGACGCTGGCCGACCACGCCGGGTGGCGATGGTGGTGAGCACCCTGCCCGGTGACTTCACGGCCCCCGGCCAGGGCACAGCGGCGGAGGTCTGGACGCCGGCCCTCAGCCCGGGCGGGCGCACCCCCGCCATCCTCGACGGCGTACGACGTCTGGTCGTCGTCTCCGCGCACCCCGACGACGAGTCGCTCGGGGCGGGTGGCCTGATCGCCTCCGCGACCGCGGCCGGCCTCGACGTCCATCTCCTCTGCGCCAGCGACGGCAACGGCAGCCACCCTCGCTCGCCGAGCCACACCCCCGAGGCACTGGCCTCGCGGCGGGCGGAGGAGTACGCCGCGGCCGCTGCGTGTCTCGGTGTGGCCCGCGACGCGGTCACCCGGCTCGGGCTGCCGGACGGTGCCCTGGGCGATCACGTCGCGGCGATCACCACTGCGCTCGTGGACCTCGTGGGCGACGGCCGCGCCACGGTGCTCGCCTCCACCTGGACCGAGGACGGCCACCCCGACCACGAGGCCGTCGGCCGCGCGGCGGCGACGGCTGCACGTCGTACCGATGCCGAGCACTGGGAGTTCCCGGTGTGGTTCTGGCACTGGGCCACGACCGCCGACCCACGGGTGCAGACCTTCAGACCGTTCCCGCTCGCCACCACCGCCACCGCCGCCAAGCACCAGGCGATCGCGGCCCACGTCAGCCAGGTCACGCCGCTCTCGTCCGCGCCGGGCGACGAGACGCTGCTGGACGCCGACTTCCTCGCCCACTTCGCGCGTGACCACGAGTGGTTCGTGGTCACGACCGGCGCTGACTCCCCCGACGACGAGCTCGACGACCTGCACCGCGCGTCGCAGGACCCGTGGGGGGTCGACTCGCGGTGGTACGAGCGCCGCAAGCGCGACCTCACGCTCGCGGCCCTCCCTCGGCCCCGCTTCCGGTGCGTGCTCGAGGTGGGGTGCTCGACGGGTGCGCTCACCGAGGCCCTCGCCTCGCGCTCCGACGCGGTGCTCGGGCTCGACCGCTCCGAGGCCGCGCTGGACGGCGCGCGGCGCCGCCTGGCCGACCGCGCCGACGTCACCCTCACCCGGCTCGACGTGCCGGCCGAGTGGCCCGACGAGACCTTCGACCTGATCGTGGTCTCCGAGATCGGGTACTTCCTCAGCCCCGCAGCCCTCGACCGGCTGGTCGAGCGGGTCGCGGCCAGCCTCACCGACGACGGCGTCGTCGTGCTGTGCCACTGGCGACACCGCGTCCACGGCTGGGTGATGGACGCCGACGAGGTGCACCGCCGCTTCGCCGACGGTCCGGTGCCGCCGCTCCAGGCGACCTACACCGACCGCGACGTCGAGCTCCGGGTGCACGCGTCGATCTGGCCGGCGTACGACCGATGACCGTCATCGAGCAGGTGCACGTCGTGGTGCCCGCCCACGACGAGCGCAGCCTGCTCGGACGTCAGCTGGCCGCGATCGCCTCGACCGTCTGCCATGCCCGCGAGCGCCGGCCGCGGCTGTCGTGCTCCGTCACGGTGGTGCTCGACTGCTGCACCGACGGCTCGGCCGAGGTCGTGGCCCGGTTCCCGGAGGTCGACGCCCTCGAGACCGACTCGGGCTGCGTCGGTACGGCGCGCCGTCTCGGCGTCGACCACGCGCGACGTGCGCATCCGTCGGAGCCCGCCCACACCTGGGTGGCCTGCACCGACGCGGACAGCGAGGTCCCGAGCCACTGGCTGAGCCTCCAGCTCGACCTCGCGGCAGCCGGGTCCGGTCTCGTGCTCGGAACCGTCTGGCCGGACGCACAGGAGCTGGAGCCTGGCCGGCTCGCACGCTGGTGGTCGCGCCACCACCTGCGCGACGGCCACCCTTACGTCTACGGCGCCAACCTCGGCTTCAGCCTCGCGGCCTACGAGGAGGCCGGCGGCTTCCGCGACCTCGCTGCGGGCGAGGACGTCGACCTCGTCGAGCGGATCAAGGCGCTCGGCACGACGTGGTCGGCGACGTCACGGATGCCGGTGCTCACCTCCGCACGTCTCGGCGGCCGCGCACCCGCGGGCTTCGCGGCGTACCTGCTGTCGCTGGCGCCCTGAGGCGGCTGCGGCTCAGAGCCAGCCGTTGCGACGCGCCACGATCGCGGCCTCCGTGCGGTTGCGGGTGCCGGTCTTGCCGATCGCGTCGGAGAGGTAGTTGCGCACCGTGCTCGCCGAGAGGTGCAGCCGCGCGGCGATGTCGGCGACGGTGGCGCCGTCCTCACCGGCGGCCAGCACGTCGCACTCGCGCGGGGTCAGGGGGCTGACCGCGGTCCGCAGCGCCTGCCCGGCGAGCTCGGGGTCGACCACGGTCGCGCCCGCGGCCACCTTGCGGATCGCCTCGGCCAGCCCCTCGATCGGGCCGTCCTTCACCAGGAACCCGACAGCGCCGGCGGCCATCGCACGCTGCAGGTAGCCCGGCCTCCCGAACGTCGTCACCATCACCACCCGGCACGTCGGCAGCGCCTCGGCCAGCGCTGCAGCGGCCTCGAGGCCCGAGACGTGGGGGAGCTCGATGTCGAGCAGGGCGACGTCGGGGCGGACCTCCAACGCCGTCGGGACGATCTCGGCACCGTCGGCGACCTGCGCCACGACCTCCAGGTCGTCCTCGAGGTCGAGGAGGAGGGCCAGGGCGCCGCGCATCATCGCCTGGTCCTCGGCCAGGAGCACCCGGATCACGCGGCGCCCCCCGGCAGCGTGGCCACCAGCCGGAAGCCCTCGTCGCTCGGCACCACGTCGAGCACACCGCCGGCCGACACCACCCGGTCACGGAGACCCTCGAGGCCGCCCGTGCGGTACGCCGGCGCGGTCGGTCCGCCGACGCCGTCGTCGGCGATCGTCAGCGCGATCCGATCGCCGAGGTCGGTGACCGCGATCCGGCACGCGCTCGCCCCCGAGTGCCGCAGCACGTTGGTCGCGCCCTCGCGGACCACCCAGGCCAGCACCTCGTCGGCCCCCGACGACGGCGTCGCCGAGTCCTCGACGACGGTCTCGATGCCGGCGGCGTCGAGCGCGCGTCGTGCCCCGTCCAGCTCCTCGGCCAGCGTCGGCGCCCGCATCGCGTCCACCGCCTGTCGTACGTCGACCAGGGCCTGCCGGCCGATCTGCTCGATGTCGGCGGCGTGCTGGGCAGCGGCGTCCGGGTCCTGCGCCGCCAGGCGTCGTACGGCCTGTGCCTTGACCACCATCACCGACAGCGTGTGGCCGAGCAGGTCGTGCAGGTCGCGGGAGAACCGTTCGCGCTCCTCGGTCACCGCGACCCTGGCCAGCTCCGCTCGCGTACGTCGTAGCTCGGCCACGGTGTCGATGAGAGCGGTGAACGCTGCGTTCGCCACCCCGGCCAGCAGCACGACGAAGCCCTCGGCCCAGACCCGGCTCGCCTGGTGCGGCGTCACCACCGTCGCCGCCCACATCGAGCCGGCGGCGACTGCGGGGATGGCCAACGCGAGCATGCGTCCGCGGAGCACGGTCGCGAGCGCGTTGCCGAGGAGGATCCAGGTGGGCAGCCACTGGCTGCTGCCGTGGGTCGCACCGGCGAAGGTCGCCGCGACCAACGTCGACAGCGCGACGTAGGCCCAGCGGTTGCGCCACGGCGGCCCGCCGGTCAGTGCGGCGGTCACCGACGCGGCCGCGATCACGACGATCAGCACGACCTGGAAGGCGACCTCTCCCGGGCTCCCGTGCAGGTCGAGCACCGGCCCCAACAGCAGCACCGGCGTCCACACGACGGAGGCGTTGCGCTGCCACGAGCAGCCGAACCGGTTCCGCACGGCGGTCACGCTACGCGGTCGGGGTGCCGACGCAGCAGTCCGACGACCACCACCGTGCCGACCACCAGGTGGAGGGCGACGAGGGCCAGCGCGGCCGACCGGGTCGAGGCGCCGGCCGGGCCGGCGAACGACATCACCCAGACCGCCACGGCGATCGCGGTCCAGGTCCGCCGACCTCGCGCCGTACGACGTTCGAGCAGGCGCAGGAGACCGGCGCCGGCCACGGCCACGACGACCGCCGTGACGATCACCGAGACCAGCCCGATGTCCCGGGTGCTCGACCCCGATCCCACCGCGACCTCGATGCCGGCCATCGTCGCCACGGCCCAGACCGCGGCCGCGGCTGCGCCGGCGACCACCGCGACCGGCCAGTCGTCGTGCCAGGTGCCGACTCGTCGTGCCGCCTGGTCCTGCAGCGTTCCGCTCATGTCCCGTCTCCGTTCCCGCTCGCGTCCCGAGCGACACGTCCACGCTAGGAACGCGCGCGCCCGCGGGGCAGAGCCGGATGTGGGCGATCGACCACGACAAATGTCAGACGGACGTGAGAAGCCCCCGCCGGGCATGGGGTTCCGGCGGGGGCCTTCTCCTGTAGGGAGATCTCTCAGCGCAGCGCGGCCACCAGGGCGCGCACCGACAAGTTCTGCGGGTAGTTGATCGTGGTCGCGTCGCGCGGCACCTCCGGGTGGAGCGGCGAGTGCTGGCGCACCCAGCGCCGGTAGCCGATCGAGGTCATCGACTGGTAGTCGAAGCCGTGCTCACGCAGGCCCCGCTCGACCTCGAGGCTGAGTCCGTCGGCGATCAGCATGCCGTGGACGAGGCCGGGCCGGCACTCCGCCCGCAGCCAGTCCACCGACAACGCGAGCTGGTCGAGGGCACCGATGCCGACGGCGGTCATCTTGTTCTCCAGGACCAGCCAGTCGTCGGCCTTCCCCCTCGGGCTGTCGGAGGTGAACCGCAACAGCAGGTCGGCACGGCGACCGTCGACGAACATGTGCTGCTGGCCGCGCACGCCGTCCATCTCCTCGTTGGCCAGGCGCACCGGGTAGCCCAGCTTGTGCAGCAGGTCGAGCCGCGCGAGCAGCCAGCCCTCGAAGGCGTCGCGGCCCGGCAGCGCCCAGACCTGGTAGGCGCCGGGCTTGCCGTCGGTGTACTTGAAGGTGGCGAGCCACGCGTCGAGGATCCGCATCGATCGCTCGGCATCTCCGTCGGCGATGTGCAGCCGGTCCATGCACCGGGCGAGGAGACCGAAGCGTCCGATCAGTGGGTAGCGCTTCACGGTCGTGGTCGGCAGCATCAGGGCCATCGACAGCTCGTCCTCGGACACGTCGACGCTCTCCGGAAGCTGCCACTGCCCGTCGCCGAGCCGCAGCAGCAACCTGTCGAGCACCGGACAGCCGAGTCGTCCGATCACCAGCGGCGGAGCAACCACCGCGATGTCGTCACTCAGACATTCGTCCACCGTCTCGTGCGCGATCATGCACAGACTGGAGACGTGCTCGTAAGACTCCCCGGTCGCCCGCATGACGCCGTCGACGACCTTGTCGGACTCGGCCATTCGCCACACCCCCCCAGATGTTGAGGAAATGGTAGTTCCGGGGGTGGGCAAAAGACCTGACCCCGGAGGGCCAGGTGCATTCCTTTACCTGGACCGGCGCCGCGCATCTGCGGCACCCGGCCCAGCGAGCTCCATGGATGTTTCTACGCGGCTCGGACCGGTCGTGTCCGCGCTTTGCGCAGCTTTTGCCTGCAGCGCCTCGCACGGGCCGGCCCCGCGTGGGGTCGGCCCGTACGACGTGCTGCTCGGGTCAGCCCCGGAACGTGCGGCAGGGCTGCGAGCGCAGGTCACCGCACGCAGGCGCCTTCTTCGGCACCGAGATCCCGGGCACGACGTTGAGCGCCAGCAGCGACCGGTGCCTCGCATCGGTGGCCACCGTGACCTTCTGTCCGTGGTCGAGGGTCGCGAAGGCCCACGACGGCCGGGCGTTGCCGGGTGCGTCCAGCGTGATCCGGATCCGGTCGCCCTTCCGGAACGGCTGGGCGAACGGGAAGATCTCGAGCCGCAGCAGCCGGTACTTGTTCTTCGGCATCGCCTTGTTGCTCGCTGCGGTGTCGACGTGCACGGGCTTCGTGGCGCTCGAACGGCTCGCGATCAGAGCCCGGTGGCTGGCCCGCAGCCACCCGCTCTGCACGTAGACCTCCCGGCCGTTGGGCCGCACGTCGCTGATCGTCGCCTCGAGGTCGACGTCCTTGGCCGGGGTCTTCACCCACACGTCGAGCGAGCCGGTGCCGATGGTGACCATGTTGTGCTTGAGCGGCGACGTCACCCAGCCGAGGCCCTTGCCCTTCGGGATCTGCTTCCAGTGGTACGTCGGGTGGGCACCCCAGATGTTGCCGCTCGCCGGGTTGAAGTCGGTGGTGGGCAACGCCTTGGGGTCGGCGCTGAACGAGTGCGCCTTGGTCGTGGCCGGCCCGCTCGTGACCGGCTTGTCGGAAAGGCCACCGCCAGGCCCGAGGTAGAGCCGCGTCACCTTCCGTCCCGGGATCGGCCAGGACTTGAAGCTCTTCACCCAGCGGGCAGCCGGGGCGCCGGCGGGCTCGCCCTTGGCGGCACCGCTCTCGAACATGATCCGGACGTGGCCGCCCTTGCTGTACGCCTTCAGCGCCTGCCGGTAGGTCATGCCGGCGTAGGTGGCGCCGGGCTGGGCGGTCAGCCCGTCGATGCCCGTGATCGCGCCGGCGAGCCTCGGTCCCGCGATGTCGCGGAAGAGCGGCTGCGGCACGGCGTGGGCGACGTAGAGGGAGAGGAAGTCGGCGTACCGGTTGAACGACGTGAGGTTCGCCAGCGACTCCACGTGCCCGCCGTTCGACATCGTCGCGTAGACCGCGGGTGAGGACGTGAAGCGGTGGATGAAGTCGGGGAAGTGGCCCCCCGTCTGCTCGTCCTGCCAGGCTCCGCCGAGGTAGACCGGCACGTTGATCCTGTGCACGAACCGGCTCGGGTCGATCTGCTGGTAGTAGGCCTTGTTGTAGAAGTGGTTGTCGCTGATCAGGGCCACCGGGTCGGGGTTCTGGAGCCGGACCAGCTGGTTGGCGTCACAGGTGGCGTTGGCGCCGGGGTTGGCGGGGTCGGGGTCGTGCTCCCAGCCCTCGCCGTACGGCTGCGAGTCCGCGAAGCGCTGGCTCGCCCACGAGACGGCGAAGCCGGTGTTGAGGATGCCGCCCGGCCACAGGGTGGCGCGGTAGCTGTCGTCGAGGACCGAGAGCGGCGTGATCGCGGAGAGGTGGGGAGGCTGGGTGCGGGCGACGTAGAGCTGCGAGATGCCGGGGTAGGAGATGCCGACCAGGCCGACCGTCCCGCCCTTGACGAACGACTGGGCCGCGATGGTCTCGACCGCGTCGTACCCGTCGAGGCTCTGCAGCGGCTCGAACGGCAGGAACGAGCCGCCGGAGCAGCCGGTGCCGCGGATGTTGACGCCGACGTAGGCGTAGCCCAGCCCGTTCATCAGCGAGGAGAAGCTGGTGTTGCGCGGGTTGCTCGGGTCGTAGCCGGAGTACTCCATGACCGTCGGGTACGGGCCGGGGCCGAACAGGGCCGGGTTGGGCAGGACGACGTTCGCCGAGAGCGTGGTGCCGTCACGGGTCTGGATGAAGTTGAAGCCCGGGGTCAGCGTCTGGCCGTCGTAGAACGTCTGGGCGGGCGGTGGTGCGGTGAACGCCGTGACGTGGGCCGGTGCCGACTCGAAGGCGGTGGGCTGGTCGGTCGTGCGCACCCTGTAGAAGCCGGGATGGAGCTTGCGCCACACCAGGCTGCCCTGGCTGTCGACCGTGCCGGTGTCGACGACGGCACCGCCATGGAGCAGCTCGAGCTGGGTGCCCTCGAGCGTCGTGGCGTCGAGCACCTCGAGCTGGGTCGTGCCGGCCCGCACCGTGAAGGGGTCCACCGCCGCCGAGGCCGACGTCGAGGTCGACTGCACCACAGTCAGGGTGGCGAGGGCGAGAGCGAGAGCGGCGAGGAGGGTCAGGAGGGCGCGGCGAACCGGCGTACGACGAGGCATGAGCGGATCGTGCCACTCGCCGCCCCCCGGCGCACCCCTTCGGCCCACGGGAATCCTCGGCGTGTTGTCGGGGTTGGCCCTGCATGACCGAGAAGCAGGTCCTCGTCCCGGGTCCGGACCACCCGATCACCGTCACTCCGGCCGACCGCACCGTGACCGCCCGCCTCGGCGACCGCACGATCGCGACCACCGACCGCGCGCTCGTCCTCCAGGAGGCGAGCTACCCGCCGGTGTACTACCTGCCGGTCGACGACGTCGACGCCGACGTGCTGCAGCCCTCGACGCACGAGACGTACTGTCCCTTCAAGGGCGACGCGTCGTACTACTCGCTGGCCGACGGCGACACCGTGGTCCCCGACGCGGTGTGGACCTACCGCACGCCGTACGACGCGGTCTCGGAGATCGCGCACCACGTCGCCTTCTACCCCCAGCACGTCGAGGTCACCGAAGCCTGACCCCCGGCCCCGTCGGCGGAGCCTGTCGAGACCACCAGTAGCCGCGCTGCGTACGTCACCGGGGTTTCGAGACGGGCGCCAGCGCGCCCTCCTCAACCAGCGGTGGAACGTCGTTCCGCCCTACGACCGCTCCGGCCGCCAGACGGCGGCTTCGACGGTGTCGTTGTCGGCCGCGAACGCTCCCGGCGGTGGCCAGCTCGACGTGGTCACGGCGGCGGCCAGGAGTCCGGCCAGCTCCGGACTCTCGGGGTGGGGCTCGTCGGTGAGCAGGTCCCAGTACCCGACCTTGCTGCCGTCGGACCGCGCGACGTAGAGGCGGTCCTTGCCGTAGCGCCGCCACCGGAGCAGGACGAACTCGTCCTGCGCGGCCTCCTCGCCGGCACGCATGAACTCATGCGACATGTCATGGACCCCCATCCCCGAGGGTTCCTTTGTAGGTGGAGCGCGCCCGCCTGTCACTCGATCCGGTCATGTCCGACCGATCGGTCAGTGCGGCCTGGTCACCCGACGCCAGGGACGGTCCACGACCGCCGGGGGTTCGGCATGATGCTGGCCATGACGGATCCCTCCGACGAGCGCAACGTCCTCGACGGCCTGCTCGAGCCGTGCGGCGGCGACCCGGTGACCGGGTTCTACCGCGACGGATTCTGCTCGTGCGGCGACCAGGACGTCGGGCTGCACGCCGTCTGCGCCGTGGTGACCGAGGAGTTCCTCACCCACCAGCGGTCGATCGGCAACGACCTGACCACGCCGATGCTCGCCTACTCCTTCCCCGGGCTGCAGCCCGGCGACCGCTGGTGCGTGGTCGCCGCCCGCTGGTTGCAGGCCCACCGCGACGGCGTCGCCCCGCCTGTCGTGCTCGCCTCGACGAACCAGCGGGCGCTCGAGGTCGTGCCGCTGACGGTCCTCCAGCAGTACGCCGTCGATGTGCCGCCCGACCTGAGCGCCCTCGACTGAGTCGTCCCGCCCCCGATTGAGCCGCGGGCGACCGGGTACGTGACCGACATGGCTGTGACGAGCTTCCAGGACCTGCCTCTGGCTGACCGCGACCGCGCGTGGGACGGCGACGCCGCCGAGAAGCGGGTCCGCGCCTGGGCCGGCGCCGAGGACGAGCCCAACCAGAAGTACCGCGACGCCCACGTCTGGTACGACGCCGACAAGAAGGAGAACTTCACGGCGTACAAGCTGCTCATCGCCGACGTCATCGACGGCCGGCTGCGCGCCGTACCGCGGGGCGTGATGGCGGCGGCCAACGTGATGGAGGGCGGGCGGGGAGGCGCCGACCTCCCCGCACGCGATGTCGACCGAGTCAAGAGCCACCTGGCGAAGTACTACGCCAAGATGGACGACCAGGCACCCTGGGACCGCGACTGACGCAGGGCCCGGCCTTCGCGCCGTGCCAGGATCGGTCCATGACCGAGCCCGAGATCGACCGCGACCTGGCGGAGGCGGCGTGGGCCTGGGTGCTCGCGCAGGTACGCCGCGACGACGGCGATGTGTGGCTCCCGGAGCATCCCGGCCAGGCCGAGCCGGGTGAGTATCCCTACGGCATGCATTCCGGAGTCGGCGGTCTCGCGCACGTCATGTCGGAGATCCGGCTGACTCGCGACCTGACCTCCGAGGAGACCGCCCTGGGCGCCGACATCGCCGGCACGCTGGTGCGACGGGTCCCCGAGGCGACTGAGTACGACTACTTCGACGGCCTGGTGAGCACGGTCGGGGTGCTGACCGCCCTCGACGCACCCGGCGCCGACCTCGCCGTGGCCCGGCTGATTGCGCTGGCGACGTCCGACGGCTGGCCGACATCCTGGCTCGAGCCGCCCCGCGCCGTACCCGAGGGGCGCTGCAACGACGCGACCCTCGGAACGGCGAGCGTGCTGCTCGGCGCGCTCTGGGCGATGCGGTACGACGTGCCCGGCGCGGCCGAGCTCGCGTCACGAGCGGCGGACCTGCTGCTCGCCGAGCAGGTCGAGACGCCCGCCGGCCTCGACTGGCCGTTCATCCCGCCGCGGTTCGTGATCGAGCCACGCAGTCAGATGCCGAACTGGTCACACGGCGTGGCCGGGGTCGCTGGCGCACTCGCCGTGGCCGGTGCCGCGCTGGGTCGCGACGACGTGGTCGACGCCGCCCGCCGCGGTGCCGAGCACCTCGTCACCCTCGCCGACGTGGGCGACGGCGGGATGCGGGTCCCCCACGTGGTCCCCGACCACGCGGACCTCGACACCTACACCTACACCTGGTGCCACGGACCGGCCGGCACGTCGCTGCTCTTCGCCGCCCTCGACCGGGCCGGGGTCAGCGCCGTCGCCGGCCGCACGCCGTACGAGTGGGAGCGCGCGTGCCTGCACTCGCTGCGCGCATCGGGCATCCCGGAGCGCGTCTACCCCGGCTTCTGGGACAACGACGGACGCTGCTGCGGTACGGCGGGCGTCGGCGACGTGGTGCTCAACGTGTGGCAGCGCACCGGCGAGGAGAGCGACCTTGCGTTCGCGACCGTGCTGGGTGACGCCCTGGTCGAGCGCGCGATCCGCGACGGCGCGTACACCTACTGGCGCTTCGTCGAGCACCGCAACGACGACCCCTTGCTGCCTCCGGGTCCCGGGTGGATGCAGGGCGCGGCCGGCATCGCGGCGTACCTCTTCCGGCTCGCGCGCGTGCTCGAGGACGGGCGCAGCGCGCCCGCCGTACCGCGGATGGACACGTGGTGGGCGCTGCCGGCTACGAGCCCGGCACGGGGTCGCTCGTCCGGGCCCGGGTGATCGCCCACCCGAGCAGCGCCATGCCAGCGGCTGCGACCGCGGTCCAGCCGTAGAGCGTCGGCAGCGAGACCCCGTGGTCGACGAGGGGGCCGACGCCGAAGGCGGCTATGCCGTAGCCGACCTGGTAGCAGGCGATCACACCTCCGGCGACCGCCGCCGAGATCCTGGGCAGGGCGCCCTGTCCGAGGCTGATCGTCAGCGGCAGCAGGGCCGAGCAGCCGAGTCCGGCGAGAGCGAACACGACGACTCCCCACGCCGGCGCGGCGTCCTGGAGCGAGGCGGTGAGGGCGAAGGTGCCCACGAGCACCACTGGGAGGATCCGGAAGACGGTCGGGGGCGGGAGCCACCGGCCCACGGCCGCGAACAGCAGACGGCCCACGGTGACCATCGCCCAGAACGCCGTCAGGGCCAGCGCCGCCTGCGTTGTCGAGGCACCGAAGGAGGCGGTCATGTCGTGCTCCGACCAGTTGCCGTTCATGGTCTCGCAGACGCCGTAGAGGACCGCGAAGCCCGCGAACAGCCAGAATCGCGCCGGGATCCCTGAGGGCTCCGCCTGCTGCTCGGTGGCAGCGACCGGCTCGATGCGGAGCGGCAGGCGGCTCGCCACCAGGAGCAGCAGGACGAGGAGGCCGGTCGACAGCAGGGGCAGGCCCCACCAGAAGCCGAGCCCGACGAAGACCGCCACGAAGACAGGCGCCAGCGCGGTGCCCAGCCCGAGCAGCGCGTTCAGCGTGAGGACTGCCCGGTCGGGCCGGTCGGGCTGGAAGGCGGCGGCGTAGGTGTTGAGCACGGGCACCGTCAGGCCGAAGCCGGCCCCGAGGAGCCCGGTGGCGATCAGCAGGAGGGGGAAGGCGGCAGGGTCACCCTCGAACGCAGTGCTGAGGACCAGCACGAGCATGGCGCTGATGTTCGCCAGCAGCCCGAGGAGGAGCACCTGCTTGCTGCTGAACCGTTGCGCCAGCCTGGCGCCGAGCAGGGAGGTGGCGATGGCCGTCACCACCTGGGGGAGGAACATCGCGCCGTACTGGGTGTTGCTGAGGTCGTACTCGGTCGGGTCGGTGAAGATCGTCCCGGCCGCCGGGAAGGTCACCAGGGTGATGCCCTGCACCAGACCGGCGAGGTTGACGACCCGGTTCTCCGCGCTCGACGCCATGGACCTTCCTCAGTCGCGGGGGACGGCCAGGTCGCGCGGCCGGCCCGGGTCAGTCATCAGTGGACACGGAGGTCAACGGCTTGGTCACCGTTTCCAGCGACTGCCCCTCGGCCTTGATCCCGATCAACAGCTCGACCACTCCCCCGATCATCATGATGGCGCCGCCGATGATGTAGCCCCACACCATGCCGGTGCGGCTCTGTCCGTCGCCGATCAGGACGCCGTAGAAGGCCGCCCCGAGGGCTCCGAAGATCTGGGCGATCGCGAAGAACACCGCGATCGCCTCTGCTCGGATCTCGATCGGCCAGGTCTCGCTCACGGTGAGGTACGCCGCGCTGGCGCCGGCGGATGCGAAGAAGAAGATCACCACCCACATCAGGGTCTGTGTCGTCGCATTGAGGACGTCGGCCCCGAACAGCCACGAGCTGACCAGCAACAGTGCTCCGGACAGCAGGTAGGTGCCGCCGATCATCGGCTTGCGACCGACCGTGTCGAAGAGCCGACCGAGGAGCAAGGGCCCGAGCAGGTTGCCGATCGAGAACGCCAGGCCGTAGAGCGGCACCTTGGTCGCGCTCACGCCGTAGAAGTTGACCAGCACGAGGGCGTAGGTGAAGAAGATCGCGTTGTAGAGGAAGGACTGCGTGATCATCAGCGTGGCGCCGAGGACGGCGCGCTTCGGGTACTCGCGGAACACCAGGCGCAGGAAGACCAGGTAGCCGTACTGCTCCTCCGGCACCAGGCTGATCGCCTGGCTGTCGTCGACCGGCGTCAGCTCACCGCCGGACCTGCGGACGGCGTCCTCGATCTTCGCCAGCTCGGCCTCCGCCTCGTCCACGCGGCCGTGGGTCATCAGCCAGCGCGGGCTCTCGGGCAGGGTGCGGCCGACGACGATCACGATGAGTGCCAGCACCGGCCCCATCAGGAAGGCAAGGCGCCAGCCCACATTGATGGCGAAGGCGTTCAGGAAGATCAACGAGACGAACGAGCCGATGATCGCGCCGGCCCAGTAGGTGCCGTTGATCCAGATGTCGACGCGTCCGCGGTACTTCGACGGCATCATCTCGTCGATGGCGGAGTTGATCGCCGCGTACTGACCGCCGATGCCCATGCCGGCGACGAACCTGGTGGCGTAGAAGAACAGCAGCCAGCCGTGGTGGTGGCCGGTGACGAACGCCGCGGCGCCGGTGCCGAGCAGGTACAGCAGCAACGTCATGATCAGCAGACGCTTGCGGCCGATCCGGTCCGACATCCGCCCGAAGTACAAGGCCCCGACGACCTCACCGACGAGGTAGACCGAGGCGATCAGCCCGATCTCGCCGGACGTCATGCCGAGCGTCTGGGGACTGGAGAGCACCCCCGTCACCGAGCTGGCGATGGTGATCTGGAGCCCGTCGAGGATCCAGGCGGCCCCGAGGCCGGCGACCATCCGGGTGTGGAAGGGGCTCCAGCTCAGCCTGTCCAAGCGGGCAGGAATCGTCGAGCGGAGCGGAACCGAAGCGCTGGTGGACATCGCGATCCCCTTGCCAATTCAGCCCTGTCCCCCGAGTGGACTGCCGGTCGACCTCGGCCGGTTGGGCTCACGCCAGACTGGTCCGGGCCGACCGCGAGCGGCATCAGCCCATCGGGGTGAAGTCGATCTCCGGCATGTTGGCGGCGACCCGGGAGGCGGGGAACTCGGTGGACAGCCAGGTCAGGCCGCGGGCCGCGCTCGGTCGGATGACAGCCTCGATCTGCTCGAGCCGCATCTGCTCCGACCACGTCGTCACCAGCATGCCGGATCGTCCCTCGGTCCACACCGCCCCCAGCGCGGACCACTCCTCGACGATCGGCTGCAGGTCCAGGTCGACGCCGGGCGGCGCAGCGACGACGGTGAGGATCGACGGGCCCGGGCCGACGAGCTCGACGACCTGGAGGACGCCGTCGCCGGCGGGCTGCGCTCCTACGACGTCGCCCGCGCCGAGGGGCACCATGAAGGAGCTGTTCTGGAGCCGGTAGGTCCCAGCGGCCTCGTCGACCGGCTCGGCCCAGAGGTCCTCGCTCGACGGCAGGTCCTCGGACGGCTTGAACCTCACGCGCACCTTCACCATGTCGGGCATGGGCCCATCCTTCACGACGACGGGAATCATGGGACCCTCAATGACGTTGAGGGAGTAGTTGAATCCGCAACGACCAGAGCGAGGCAGGCATCATGCAGTTCGGCATCTTCACCGTGGGCGACCTGACGCCCGACCCCACGACGGGCCGGACGCCGACGGAGCACGAGCGGATCAAGGCGACCATCGAGATCGCCAAGAAGGCCGAGGAGGTCGGCCTCGACGTCTTCGCGGTCGGCGAGCACCACAACCCGCCGTTCATCGCCTCCGCCCCCACGACGACCCTGGCGTTCGTCGCCGCCCAGACCGAGCGCCTGATCCTCTCGACGTCCACCACCCTGATCACGACCACTGACCCGGTGCTGATCGCGGAGAACTACGCCAAGCTCCAGCACCTCTCGGACGGGCGCGTCGACCTGATGATGGGACGCGGCAACACCGGCCCGGTCTACCCGTGGTTCGGCAAGGACATCCGCGAGGGAATCAACCTCGCGATCGAGAACTACCACCTGCTCCACCGCCTCTGGCGCGAGGATGTCGTGGACTGGGAGGGCAAGTTCCGCACCCCCCTGCAGGGCTTCACCTCGACGCCGCGGCCCCTGGACGGCGTACCGCCGTTCGTGTGGCACGGCTCGATCCGCTCGCCCGAGATCGCGGAGCAGGCGGCGTACTACGGCGACGGCTTCTTCGCCAACCACATCTTCTGGCCCTCCTCCCACACGCAGCGGATGGTCTCGCTGTACCGCCGCCGCTACGAGCACTACGGCCACGGCACCGCCGACCAGGCGATCGTCGGACTCGGTGGGCAGGCGTTCATGCGCAAGAACAGCCAGGACGCGGTCAACGAGTTCCGGCCGTACTTCGACAACGCGCCCGTCTACGGGCACGGCCCGTCGCTGGAGGACTTCACCCGCGAGACCCCGCTGACCGTCGGCTCGCCGCAGCAGGTCATCGAGCGCACGCTCGGCTTCCGCGAGTACGCCGGCGACTACCAGCGCCAGCTGTTCCTGATGGACCACGCCGGGCTGCCGCTGAAGACCGTGCTCGAGCAGCTCGACCTGCTCGGCGAGGAGGTCGTGCCGGTGCTGCGTCGCGAGTTCGCGGCGCTCAAGCCGGCCCACGTGCCCGACGCCCCCACCCACGCCAGCCTCGTGGCCGCCGCCGCCTCGTCGGTGGAGAGGGTCGAGACGGTCGAGACGGTCGAGACGCACGCATGACCAGCCGGATCGCCGTGGTCTCCGCAGGCCTCTCCGTCCCGTCGAGCACACGGATCCTGTCCGACTCGCTGGGCGCCGCGACCCAGCGAGCACTCGCGGCCCAGGGCCAGGCCTCGGAGATCGAGGTGATCGAGCTGCGCGACCTCGCCCACCTGATCACCGACAACCAGCTCACCGGCTTCCCGACCGGCGCGCTGTCCGAGGCCGTACGACGGGTGGCCGAGGCCGACGCCGTGATCGCGGTGACGCCGGTGTTCTCGGCGAGCTACTCCGGTATCTTCAAGAGCTTCTTCGACGTGCTCGAGGACGCCACTCTCGAGGGCAAGCCGGTCCTCCTCGCCGCGACCGCCGGCACCGAGCGCCACTCGCTGGTGCTCGACTTCGCCATGCGACCCCTGTTCGCCTACCTGCGCGCGGACGTCGTACCGACCGGGGTCTTCGCCGCCAGCTCGGACTTCGGCTCCGGCTCCCCTGTCAGCGGCGGCTCGCTGTCCACCCGGATCGAGCGCGCCGCAGGCGAGCTCGCCGACAAGATCCTGCGTCGGGGCACCACGCTCCCCGCTGACCCCTTCACCCACCCCACGCCGTTCGAGGACCTGCTCAACGGTCAGTCCTGACTCGCGGATGTCATCCTCAACGGGTGATGCCACGGCGGCGGGGCGCCGGTCAGGCTTCTAGCGTCGCCCGGGGCGGTGGCACGCGGAGAAGGAGGCCGGCGACGTGTTCGACGCAGCTGTACAGGTCCTGGCGGTGAATCCGGTCCCGTGGGCCCGCTCCCAGATGGCGTTCACCCTCGCCTTCCACATCATCCTGGTACCGCTCGGCGTCTCCTGGGCGTTCATGACGCTGATCGCCAACTACCGAGCGATCAAGCACGACGACGCCGACGCACTCCTGCTCGCCCAGCGCTGGTCGAAGTACATGGCGGTCACGTTCGCCGTCGGTGCCGTGACCGGGACGGTGCTGAGCTTCGAGTTCGGGCTGCTCTGGCCGCGCTTCATGGGTCAGTGGGGCGAGGCCTTCGGCGTGCCGTTCGGGTTCGAGGGCATCTTCTTCTTCACCGAGGCGATCTTCGTCGCCATCTACATCTACGGCTGGCGCCGGATGTCTCCCTGGGCGCACTTCTGGACCGGGGTCCCCATCGTCATCGCGGGCATCTTCGGCGCCATGTCCGTCGTGGCCGCCAACTCGTGGATGAACTCCCCCTCCGGTTTCACCCTCGACTCCGCCGGCAAGGTCACCTCGGTCGACCCCGTCGCGGTGATCTTCAACGACGCCATGCCCCTGGAGTCAGCGCACATGCTGGTGGCCGCCTACCTCGTCGGCGGCTTCATGATCTCCTCGGTGTACGCCGCGGCGATGCTCAAGGGCCGCACGGACCGCTATCACAGGCTCGGCTTCGTGATCGCGTTCAGCGTGGCTGCCATCGCCACCCCCATCCAGATGGGCGTCGGCGACGCACTCGCCCGCTGGGTCTACAACGACCAGCCCACCAAGTTCGCCGCCATCGAGCTCGTGCCCCAGACCTCGAGCGACGTCCCCGAGACCCTGCTCGGGAAGCTGAACTCCAACGGCCAGGTCGTCGGAGGCATCCCGATCCCCGGCCTCGCCTCGATCCTGTCCGACCCCAGCACCGGCAAGAACACGGTGGTCCAGGGCCTCGACAGCACGCCGACGGCAGACCGCCCGTCGATCTCCGACGTGAACGTCGTCCACCTCTCGTGGGACATCATGGTCGGCCTCGGCACGCTGCTCTTCCTGCTCTCCCTCTGGTACGGCGCGACCTGGGCGATACGACGGCGGATGCCGACCAACAAGGTCTTCCTCTCCCTCGCGTCCGCGTCGGGAGTGCTGGCGGTGATCACGATGGAGGCCGGCTGGGTCGTGACCGAGGTCGGCCGCCAGCCGTGGATCGTCTACAACTACATGAAGGTCGAGGACGCGGCGACGGCCAACACCGGCGTCTGGATCAGCTTCATCGTCGTCACGCTCCTCTACCTGGCGCTCGGGGTGACCGCGATCCTCGTGCTGCGCGGGATGAGCAGGCGGTTCCGGCGAGCCGGCGGGTTCGCCGAGGTCGACAGCCCCTACGCGCCGTCGGACGACGTACCGGTGACCGAGGAGGCGACCCGATGAGCGACCTCGTCGCGGTGGTCCTGCTGCTCGGGCTCGCGGCGTACGCCGTCTTCGGCGGCGCCGACTTCGGCGCCGGGTTCTGGGACCTCACCGCCGGCAGCCCCGAGCGCGGCGCCCGGCCCCGAGCCCTCATCGAGCGCTCGATCGGCCCCGTCTGGGAGGCGAACCACGTCTGGCTGATCTTCGTGTTCGTGGTGACCTGGACGGCGTTCTCCGAGGCGTACGCCTCGATCATGCTCACGCTGTTCGTCCCCCTGACACTGGCCGCGCTGGGCATCGTCCTGCGCGGGGCCAGCTTCGCCTTCCGCAAATCTGTCGTCACCCTGCGCAACCGGCGCCTCTTCGGAGCGGCGTTCGCCGCCTCGTCGGTGCTGGTGCCGTTCTTCCTCGGAACGGTCGCCGGTGGCATCGCCTCCGGACAGGTACCCGCCGGTGGCCAGTCGGGCGACTGGATCGACAGCTGGCTGAACCCGACGTCGATCGTGACCGGCGTCCTGGCCGTCGTGGCCGTCGCCTACCTGGCGGCCGTCTACCTGGTCTGGGAGGCCCGCCGCGAGGGCGACGACGAGATGGTGGAGTACTTCCGCCGCCGTGCGGTGATCACTGCGGTCGTCGTCGCGGTCGTCAGCGCGGTCGGGATGGTGGTCCTGCACAACGATGCTCCCCATGTCTTCGACGGGATGACCGGTCGCGCTCTCCCAGTCGTCATCGTCGGCGTCCTCTGCGGGATCGGCGCCCTCGTGCTGCTGATGCGCGACGCCGCGCGCGGTGCGCGGGTGCTGGCCGTTCTGGCGGTGGCGGGGATCGTGATCGCCTGGGGTGTGGCTCAGTGGCCCTACCTGCTGCCCGAGACCCTCACCGTGTCGGACGCCGCCGCCCCCTCAGGCACCCTGGGAGCGCTGATCGTCACCGTCGTGGTCGCGGTCCTGGTCGTGATGCCGGGCTTCGTGCTCCTCTACGTCCTCGACCAGCGCAGCCTCCTGCCGGAAGAGGGCGTCCCCGACGTGGCCGACCGCGTCGTCGGCGAGTGAGAAGCCGCCCATAGATCATCCACCTAGGGTGATGCCGCCCGTATCCCTGCGCCCGAGGCTGGACCTGATGGCGACGCGCCGGCTCGCCGAAGACACCCGAAGGACGGCGACGTGAACACGACCTCTCCCTTCCCACCCATCGCCGACTACGGGTTCCTCTCCGACTGCCACACCGGCGCCCTCGTCGCTCCCGACGGATCGGTCGACTGGCTGTGCCTGCCGGCGTTCGACTCGGCCAGCGTCTTCGGCAACATCCTGGACCGCGGCGCCGGGTCGTTCCGGTTCGGGCCCTACGGGATCAACGTGCCGACGGCCCGCACCTACGTGCCCGGCACGAACGTGCTCACCACCACCTGGCACACGCCCGGCGGCTGGATTCAGGTGCACGACGCCCTGGTGATGGGTCCCCGCAAGGGGCCGGACACCGTCACTCCCCACACCCGCCCACCGGCCGACGACGACGCCTCCCACCTGCTGGTACGCACCGTCGAGTGCCTCGAGGGCACGGTCGAGGTGGAGATGGTCTGCGAGCCCGCCTTCGACTACGGCCGCGTGGAGGCCGGGTGGACCCTCGCCGACTCCGAAGGACACCGGGCCGACGCGGCCGACGCCACCGGCCCGGCGTTCCGCCTCAGCACCGACATGTCGATCGGCATCGAGGGCGGCACCGCCCGAGCCCGGCACGTGCTGCACAAGGGCGAGCGCGCGTTCTGCGCGATGTCGTGGGCGGAGGGCTTCGCCGGACCCGGCGACGCCGTCGAGGCCGCCGTGCACGTCGACGAGACGGTGCAGTTCTGGCGCGACTGGCTGGCCCGCGCCCGGATCCCCGACCACGCCCTACGCCACCCGCTCGAGCGGTCCGCGCTCACCATCAAGGGCCTCACCTACATGCCGACCGGCGCCACGGTCGCGGCCCTGACGACGTCGCTGCCCGAGACGCCCGGCGGCGAGCGCAACTGGGACTACCGCTACACGTGGATGCGTGACACGACGTTCACGCTCCAGGCGCTGCACTACCTCAACCTCGACTGGGAGGCCGACGAGTTCATGCAGTTCGTCGCCGACCTCGAGCCCAACGCCGACGGCGGCCTGCAGATCATGTACGGCATCGACGGCCGGCGCGACCTCTCCGAGTCGACCCGCGACGAGCTGTCCGGCTACGAGGGCGCGCGTCCCGTGCGGCTGGGAAACGGCGCCTTCGACCAGCGCCAGAACGACGTGTACGGCGCCGTCCTCGACTCGGTGCTCTTGCACACCCGTCGCAGCAAGCACCTTCCCCGACGGCTGTGGCCGCTCGTCCAGTCGCAGGCGGCGGGCGCCATCGCGTCGTGGCGGGAGCCCGACCAGGGCATCTGGGAGGCCCGCGGCAAGCCCCAGCACTACGTGTCCTCGAAGCTGATGAGCTGGGTGGCCCTCGACCGGGCCGCGAAGCTCGCCGCGATCCGTGACGACGACAAGCTCGAGAACGAGTGGTCCACGATCGCCGAGGAGATCAAGGAGGACATCCTCGCGCACGGCGTGGACGATCGCGGTGTCCTGCGGCAGCACTACGAGACAGACGCGCTCGACGCGTCCACCCTGCTGGCCCCGCTCTTCGGCTTCCTGCCGGGCACCGACGAGCGGATCCGCGCCAGCGTCCTGGCGATCGCCGAGGAGCTGACCGAGAACGGGTTCGTGATGCGCTACCGCACCGACGAGACCGACGACGGTCTCTCGGGCAAGGAGGGGACGTTCCTGATCTGCTCGTTCTGGTTGGTCTCCGCGTTCGCGGCGATCGGTGAGATGGAGCAGGCGACCAGCCTCATGGAGCGGCTGCTCCGGATCGCCTCGCCGCTCGGCCTGTACGCCGAGGAGTTCGAGGTCGAGCGCGCCCGTCACCTCGGGAACTTCCCGCAGGCCTTCTCCCACCTGGCCCTGATCCAGGCTGCCGGGCGAATCGTCCTGACCGACTTCAGGGAGGAGCTGTCGCTGTGAGCGTGCTGGTGCTCGGTGGTGGGCTGGCGGGCGTGGCCTGCGCCCACGAGCTGGGCGACGAGGGCGTCTCGGTGACGCTCGTGGATCGCAACGACTACCACCAGTTCCAGCCGCTGCTCTACCAGGTGGCGACCTCCCAGCTGCCGGCCGAGGACATCGCCCGGCCCCACCGCACCATCTTCCGGGAGTATCCGACGGTCGAGGTGCTGACCGCCGAGGTGACCGCCCTCGACCCCGGCACTCGCAGCGCCACGCTCGCCGACGGCAGCGTCGTCACCGGGTCCCACCTGGTCGTCGCGGCCGGTGGCAGGGCCGAGTACTTCGGCGTACCGGGCGCGGCCGAGCACGCCTTCCCGCTCTACTCCGTCGCGGACGCCGAGCGACTCCGGCTGCACTTCCAGGAGCTGGTCGAGTCCGCCGGCGACGACGCCCAGGCGCTGGACGAGAGCCTCGACGTGGTCGTCGTCGGTGGCGGCCCCACCGGCGTCGAGGTGACGGGTGCCCTCGCCGAGCTCACCCGCGCGCTGGCGGCCCTGGGTGAGATCCCACGCCCCGGCACGATCTACCTCGTCGACCGGGGCCAGGCGCTGCTCGGCGCGTTCTCCGAGAAGTCCCACGCCTATGCCCACAAGAAGCTCAGCAAGCACGGCGCCGAGATCAGGCTCGGGACCGGTGTCTCCTCCGTGCACGCCGACCGGGTCGAGCTCGACGACGGGACCGTCATCCCCACCCGCACCGTGGTCTGGGGTGGCGGTGAGTCAGCCGCCCTGCTCGCCGGCATGGGCGGCCTACCGACCGGGCGCGGCGGGCGGATCGACGTACAGCCCGACCTCACCGTCGCGGGCTTCCCCGGCGTGTACTCCGTGGGCGACGTCGCCAACATCCCCGGCAGCGACGGTACGACGCTCCCCCAGCTCGGCTCGGTCGCCCAACAGGCCGGGCGCTGGGCGGCTGCGAACATCCTGCGGGAGCGTCGCGGGACCGAGACGAAGCCGTTCCACTACAAGGACAAGGGAATCATGGCGATGATCGGCCGCAACGCCGCCGTCGCCGAGGTCGGCAAGCGGCGGCACGAGGTCGAGGGACCGATCGCCTTCGCCGCCTGGCTGGGCGTGCACGCGAGCCTGCTCAGCGGCGCCCACAGCAAGACCGACGCGTTCCTCAGCTGGGCCTGGGACTACTTCGACCGCGACCACGCGGCCACCGTCGAGGCCTCGTCGACGCCGAAGCGCATCGCCTGGGGCGACCACGAGTCCGACGTCCCCCACATCGCCCTCGGCGACCGACCGGCCGCCGTACCCCAACGCCAGGACCTCCCAGAAGGGACCATCTCATGAGCGACCACTACGACGTCGTCATCATCGGCTCGGGCGCAGGGGGCGGCACGCTGGCCCATCGGTTGGCACCGTCTGGCAAGCGGGTGCTGATCCTGGAGCGCGGTGACTGGCTGCCGCGCGAGGTGCAGAACTGGGACGCCGCGGCGGTGTTCGTGGACAACCGCTACGTCTCCCAGGACCGCTGGAGCGACGGGAAGGGCAACGCGTTCCAGCCGCAGGTCCACTACTTCGTCGGCGGTGCGACCAAGTTCTACGGCGCCGCGCTCTACCGGCTGCGCGAGCGCGACTTCGGCGAGCTGAAGCACCACGGCGGGATCTCACCCGCCTGGCCGATCGACTACGGCGTGCTCGAGCCGTACTACACGCAGGCCGAGGAGCTCTACCAGGTGCACGGCGCCCGCGGCGAGGACCCGACCGAGCCGCCGGCGTCCGCGCCGTACCCCTATCCCCCCGTCTCGCACGAGCCGCGCATCCAGCGGCTCTTCGACGACCTGACCGAGGTCGGGCTGCATCCGTTCCACTCACCCTCGGGCATCCTGCTCGACGAGGCAGAGCCCGCCTTCAGCCCCTGCATCCGTTGCGCCACGTGCGACGGCTTCGCGTGCCTGGTGCACGCCAAGAGTGACGCGGAGGTGATCGCCGTACGCCCGGCGATCGAGCACGAGAACGTCCACCTGGTCCGCAACGCCGTCGTACGCCGGCTCGAGACCGACGAGTCCGGTCGGACCGTCACGTCGGTCGTCGCCGACGTCGAAGGTGAGGAGCAGCGCTTCACCGGCGACATCGTCGTGGTGTCCGCCGGAGCCGCGAACTCGGCGAAGCTGCTGCTGGCCAGCGCCAACGACCGTCACCCCCACGGTCTGGCGAACGGCTCGGACCAGGTGGGACGCAACTATGTGTTCCACAACAGTCGCGCGTTCCTCGCGGTGTCGACCGAACCCAACGACACCAGGTTCCAGAAGACGCTCGGCCTCAACGACTACTACTTCGGTGACGCCGACTTCGACTTCCCGATGGGCAACCTGCAGATGGTCGGCAAGTCGTCGGCGCCGATGTACCGCGGTGAGAAGCCGATCGAGACCAAGCTGGCGCCGACCTTTGCGCTGGGCGACGTCGCGTCGCACGCCGTCGACTTCTGGCTCTCGGTCGAGGACCTGCCCGACCCGGGCAACCGGGTCACCCTCGACGGCGACGGCAACGTCGTCCTCAGCTACACGCCGAACAACCAGGAGCCGATGGAGCAGCTCTACCACCGGGTCAAGAAGCATCTGAGCCACCTCGGGATGCACCCACACCACCTGATCCCGCGTGACGTCTACATGAAGAACGACATCCCGGTTGCCGGATGCGCCCACCAGGCCGGCACCGTCCGTTTCGGCAGCGATCCCGCCACGTCGGTCCTCGACACCGACTGCAAGGCGCACGAGCTCGACAACCTGTACGTCGTCGACACCAGCTTCTTCCCGAGCATCGGAGCGGTGAACCCGGCCCTCACCGCGATGGCGAACGCGCTGCGCGTGGGCGACCACCTCGTGGACAGGCTCGGCTGAGCTCTCTCACCGGTCGAGCGGAGCTCTCTCGCCGGTGAAGCGGAGTCGAGACTCAGATCAGCCCGAGCTGCTTGATCCGCTCGACGGCCTCGGCGCGCGACGACGCGCCGAGCTTTCGGTAGACCGAGCCGGCGTGGGTCTTGACGGTGTGGCGGGAGATGAAGAGCTGCTCCCCGATCTCGGGGTAGGTCAGGTGGGTCGGGAGGAGTGGGACCAGCCGGAGCTCGGCCGCCGTCAGCGACGACGCACCGATCGGTGTCGCGGCGGTGATCTGGCTGAGCCGCTCGTCCAGCGCGTGGGCGGCGACCGCCAGGGTGCCGAGGTCGGGGCGTTGCTGCAGGATGCCGCGGATCTGCTCCAGCACGGCCCGCGCGCCACCCGGATCGACCAGTGCGAGGTAGGCGCGGGCCAGCTCGACGAGTGCCTGGAGCGAGACGACCGGCAGGGCGTAGGTCAACAGGGGCCGCAGGCGGGCGGCACGCTTCGCGTGCTCACGCGCGTCCGCCATGTCACCGTGGTGGGCCGCGGTCCGAGCGGCCGAGGCGAAGACCAGCGCACTGGTCCAGTAGTCGTCGAAGGGACCACGGGCCACGATCTCCAGCGAGCGCTTGACCAGTGAGTCGGCGGCGGTCCAGTCGTCTCGCCCGACCGCGACCTGCACCTGCTCGGCTAGCACGAGAGCGGCCAAGGGCCACGTCTCGAGGCTCGAGGCGAGGTCGTAGGCGTGCGTGAACGACGCGTCGGCGGACTCCAGGTCGCCCTCGAGGAGGTAGGACAACCCCTGGGTGTGCAACATCGTGGCTCGGTAGGGGCTACTCGGACCGAGACCCGCCAGGGCCACCTCCGAGTCCCGTCGCATCGCCTGGAGCCCCTCGCGGCACAGGTTGGCGCTGAGGTACGCCAGGGTCGCCTCGACCGTGCTCCCGTCGGGCAGCACCCCGGTCCCGGGGAGGCTCTCGGCCACCGCCGTCCAGCGCTCGGTGTCCCCCTCGCGCCCGAGCAGGGCGAAGATCAGGGCGCCGTGGGCGATCATCGCGGGCGTGTGCGGCGCCGGTGCCCGCTGACCGAGCCGCTCCATCCACTGGACGACCGTGTCGATCTGACCGCTCGCCCAGACCTGCTGCATGGTCGCCAGCACCAGCTGCCCGAAGCGCTTCGAGTCGCCGGCAAGATACGCGTGGTGGATCGCCCGTTCGGGCTCGCCGTTCGCCTCCAGCCACGAGACGGCGCGCGCGTGCAGGTCCGCGACCGAGTCGGGGCTCTCGGCGTGGAGCTCGGCCTCGAGCAGCTGCCGCAGCAACGGGTGGAGGCGGTACCACTCGCCGTGGCGGTCCAGCGGTACGACGAGCAGGTGCCGCCGTCGCAGCTGCTCGAGCAGACGGATGCCGGCGGTCTCTCCGACCACGGCCTCGCACAGCGGTCCGCTGAGCCGGTCGAGGATCGACGTACGGACCAGGAACGCGCGCTGGGACCGCGACAGCCGGGACAAGACTTCGGAGCGGAGGTAGTCGCTCATCAGCCGGTCGGTTCCCGTGAACGGCCGGTCGTCGGTCGCCTCGTCTACCTTCATGGCCAGCGCCGCGAGGTAGAGCGCGGCCGGCCAGCCCTCGGTCTGCTGTACCAGCCGTGCCGTGCTCTCCTCGGACGGCTCGACCCCGGCCGCGTGGAGCAGTCCGGAGGCCTCGGCGCGGGACATGGCGAGGTCGTC
The DNA here is from genome assembly GCA_963794355.1 of uncultured Actinomycetota bacterium. Lineage (GTDB taxonomy): Bacteria > Actinomycetota > Actinomycetes > Propionibacteriales > Nocardioidaceae > Nocardioides. The sequence goes on along the minus strand of CAWCDN010000016.1, from coordinate 235,865 downwards.
GGCACCGATCTCGACCAGGCGGCGGTCGACGTGCATCCGAGCCTCGGGGAGGGGCACCTCCTCGCGCGAGGCCAGCGCGAGCCGCCAGCCGGTCGGTAGCTCCTTCGCCAGTGCGGCCACGGACCGGCCGCTCGCCCGGCTCGTCCAGGCGTCGAGCCCGTCGAGCACGACAGTAACGGGCCCGGAGTCGGCGTCGAGCCCCGAGGTCACGTGGCCGATCGGATCGCCGTCCTCCGCCACCTCGTCGCACGACACCCAGATGACCCGGCCGGGGCGACGCTGTGCCCACTGCGCCAAGAGGGTCGACTTCCCGTACCCCGGAGGGGCGACGACGGAGATCACCGGTTCGGTGGCCTGGAGCATCAGGTCGACGAGGGCGGTGCGGACCACAGCGGCGGGACGGAGCGCAGCCACGCTGCCCGAGTCCGGTCCCCGGTCGCCCTCCACCGGGCGGGCTCGGGTGAGCGGCGCGCCCGACGGGGTGGCCGCGTTCCTCCCCTTCACGCCCCCGACGGTACGCCCGTCAGGTGAACGGCGAGAGAACAGCGTTGAAGGTGGACACCGGTCAGGCAGGCATCCAGGGTGTCTGCCAGCCTCCTACCTCGGTTGTGATGTCGTCTCCCGCGGCCGGGCCCCAGGTCCCCTGCGCGTAGGGGTGCACCGGCGGTGGGGCGTCGAGCAGAGGCTGCATGACACGCCACGTCTCCTCGATCCCGTCCTGCCGGCTGAACCTCGTGCTGTCGCCGACCATGGCCGCTCGGAGCAGGACCTCGTACGGCGTCGCCCCCTCGCCGCCCTCGCTGGCGAACTCCATGTCGAGCTCGATCGGCCCGATCCGGCCGGTGTCGGTACGTCGTGCGTCGACCTGCATGCGGACCCCGGTGGACGGGTCGAGCTTGATCACGAGCTGGTTGGACTCCGGCTGGTGCGATGCCGGGAAGAAGCCCAGTCGGGGCGGGCGCTTGAAGACCAGCCGCAGCTCGGTCTGGGTCACCGGGAGCTTCTTGCCGGTGCGGATGAAGAACGGGACGCCGGACCACCGCCAGTTCTCGATGTCGAGGCGGAGCGCGGCGTAGGTCTCCGTCGTCGAGCCGGCCGCGACGCCCTTGATGTCCTGGTAGCCGTCGTACTGTCCGCGGACGTAGTGGGCCGGATCGGCCTCGACGACTGCCCGGAACAGGGCGACCTGCGACTCCTTGATCGTGGCCAGGTCACCTCGGGACGGCGGCTCCATGGCGGCGGCCGCCACGACCTGCATGAGGTGGTTGACCACGACGTCGCGCAGGGCGCCGACCGGGTCGTAGAAGCTGCCCCGGTCGTCGACGCCGAAGTCCTCCGCCATCGTGATCTGCACGCTCTCGATGTAGTTGCGGTTCCAGATCGGCTCGAGCATCGCGTTCGCGAAGCGGAGGAAGATGATCTCCTCGAGACCCATCTTCCCGAGGTAGTGGTCGATCCGGAACAGCTGCGACTCGTCGACGTACTGGTGCAGCTCGGCGGCCAGGTCGCGGGCCGACTGCTGGTCGTGACCGAAGGGCTTCTCGATGACGAAGCGCGCCCCCTTGCTCATCCCCGCGTCCGCGATACCCGCGACGACCTTGCCGAACAGGAACGGCGGGATCTCGAGGTAGAAGACCGGGGTGGAGGCGCCCTTGATCGCCTCGCTCACCCGCGCGTACGTCGCGGGGTCGGTGAAGTCACCACCGACGTAGGACAGCCGCGCGGCGAACCGCTGGAAGACCTCCTCGTCGATCGTCTCACCCGTCCCTTCGATCGAGGTGCGCGCGCGCTCGACGAGCTGGTCGACGGTCCAGTCGTCGACCGCGACGCCGACGATCGGGCAGTCGAGCAGACCCCGCGCCTCCAGCCGGTAGAGCGACCGGAACGTCATCACCCGGGCCAGGTCGCCGGTGATCCCGAAGACGACGAAGACGTCGGCCGGGCGGGCTGTCGTGCTGGTGGCGGTCGTGGTCATGGTCTGCCTCCCTTGGCTCACCCGTCACGATGCCGCGGCGGCCCGCGTCGTCGTATCGCCCGCGCAGGGTGAAATCGCCTGTGCCCGGGTGCTGGAGACAGAAAACGTCGGGCCCCGCCAGGGATGTCACCCTGGCAGGACCCGACGATGTTCAGGCGTCGGCTAGCGGTTGCTCACTTGCCGGTGCGGACGACGGTCGTGGAGTCCACGACGCCGTTCTTGAGGATGACGACCTTGTGCTTGCCGGTCCCCTCAGCGAGGCGGAGCCTGGTCGAGGCGCGCTGTGCGGCACCCATCTGGGTGTGGTAGACGACCTTGCCGTTGTCGGTGACCTTGAACCACAGCTTGTGGCCCTGCGACTGGTTGGCCATCAAGACGTCGGTGCGGAAGTGCATCTTGAGCACGGTGGCGTGCTTGCGGGTGACCGTCACGACGGTGGCGGCTCCGGTGACCGGGACCTTCGTGGTCGCGGCCTGGCTCGTGAACGTGTAGTCGGTGTCGCCGAAGACGATGTCGTGGAGCACACCGTCACCCTTGACGCCCGAGCCCAGCGAGAAGCCGGTGGCGTAGACGCGTGCGGCGCCGAGAGCGGTCTGCCACTGGGCGAGCGTGCCGTGGCACGCGGAGCCGAAGCCACCGGTGGTCGCCGGGCAGACGGTCTTGGCCGTCGCGCTGGAGCCGTTGGTCAGCCAGAAGTCGTCGCCGTAGAAGGTCGGCTCGCCCACGAGGACGTTGTAGTCGTTGCCGTTGCCGTCGGTGCCGTCCGCGTCGAAGACGATCTGCGAGCCAGGCTGCGGCTGCGTGCCGAACCAGTTCAGCGTCACCGACGAGGGGATGCCCTGGGTGGGAACGGCGACGTACTCGGCTGCCTTGTCGGTGGACGCGGTGCCCTCGGTCCAGACGTGCAGGCCGTCCTTGAGGAACTCCACGTGACCGGTCGGGCGCGTGTCGGAGAGCGCGGTGACGAAGTCGCCCGGTCGGACCGTCACGCTCTGCGCGGCGTCGGCGTGTGCGGCGGGGGCCATGCTGACCAGCGTCGCGACGGACACGGCGGCGACCGCGCCCTTGGTGATGAGCTTCATTCTTCTCCTTGTGTGATGTGCTTGTCCCTCCCCATGGAGAGATCACTCTCACCGTCGCTGTGTGTAAGCGCCATGAGGGCAAGGTGACCCTAACCTGAGGCACCCCCAATCCGTGGATCCTCGACCCTTTGCCGGGAAATCTTAGGTACTCTCGCGCGCAGGCCGCTGGCCTCGGACCTCGTGACGCCGCGAGGCCCTGCCACTCGATGAGTGGCAGGGCCTCGGTCGTGGACCGGGTCACTTCACCTCGGACCGCATCACCCGGCGGAGCCCGAAGAAGCCGGGGACGATGATCCAGATCGTGAACGCGGTGGCGATCTGCGCCCACTGCTCGCCGGTGTGCATGCCCTCGAACAGGTTGGTCTGCGCGAAAGGCAGGTCCACCCACGGCTGCAGGTGCTTGAACCAGTCCTGGCTGGCGGCCAGCAGGCTCGTCAGGTTGGGCACGAGCAGGACGAGCACGAAGTACATCACCAGTCCGCCGGCGGAGCTGCGGAGCAGCATGCCGAGCATGACGCCGATCGACAGCGAGACCAGGTTGCCCAGCACGATCGTGGTCGCGTGGCCGACCGAGAGGTCCCACACGGTGGGAGTCCCGGCGATAGCGCTGCCGACGACGTTCCCGACCGCGCCGACCGCGAACGCGAACAGCATGGAGGCGATCGCCACGATGACCGCGGACCAGGTCTTGGCCACGACCACGCGCCGACGGCTGGGGACGTAGGTGAACGTCGTCAGGCCGCTGCGCTGGCTCCACTCGCTGGTGATGGACAGCAGGGCGATCATCGGCAGGATCACCGTGATCGGGAACCCGACCGCCTTGGCGAAGTTGTAGTACGTCAGGTCGGCATCGGGCGCGAACGCGATGGTCGCGATCGTCGCGATGAGACCGGTGATCACGATGCTCGCGATCAGCCAGAAGCCCGACCGGGTGTCGAACATCTTGCGGAGCTCGACGCGGACGACCCGACTGAGCGGGATCGGTGCGAACTCGGTACGTCGACCGCTGGTGACGCGGTCTGCCTGGACGGCGGTGGTGGCGCTCATGCGGCTGCCCTCTCTCGGGTCGTCTCTCGTTGGGTGTCGGCGGTGAGATCGAGGAACATCTCCTCGAGGCCGCCGCTGTCGGCGGTGCGGAGCTCGGTGAGCACCACGCCTCCGTCGTACGCCGCTCGCCCGACCGAGGCGGGGTCGGCTTCGGTGCGGAGCGATCCGTCCTGGGCGACGGTCGCGGTGACGCCGGCGGTGGCGAGTGCCTGCTGGAGTGCGGGGATGTCCGCGGAGCGGACGACGGTCCCGGCGGCCTCGAGCAGGTCTGCCTTCGAGCCCTGGCAGACGATGCGGCCCTGCCCGATCATCACGATGTCGTCGGCGATGATCTCGATCTCTGCCAGCAGGTGCGAGGACAGCAGGACCGTTCCGCCGCCGTCGGCGTAGTCGCGGAGCAGATCGCGCATCCAGCGGATGCCGGCCGGGTCGAGCCCGTTGGCGGGCTCGTCCAGGATCAGCACCTGCGGGTCGCCGATCAGGGCTGCGGCGATCCCGAGCCGCTGCCGCATACCCAGGGAGTAGTTGCCCACGCGCCGGTCTGCCTCGGCCGGCGTGAGGCTCACCACCTCCAGCATCTCGGCGACCCGGCGGGCCGGGACGTCCATGATCTGCTGGGCGATGGTCAGGATCTCGCGGCCGGTGCGCCCGGCGTGCTGGGCCGAGGCGTCGAGCATGACGCCGACCTCCCGGCCCGGGTTGGGCAGGTCGGCGAACCGGCGACCGTTGATCGTGGCCGTGCCCTCGGTGGGCGTGGTCAGGCCGACCATCATCCGCATCGAGGTGGACTTGCCGGCGCCGTTGGGGCCGAGGAAGCCGGTGACGCGACCGGATCGGGCGGTGAAGGAGATGTCGTGCACGACGGTGGTGGCGCCGTACTTCTTGGACAGGTTCTCGATGGTGATCATGGGCGGTACGTCCTTCGGGTCGGTGTGGCGGGTCGTGGGTCCGGCGAGTGCGGTGAGGTCCATCGCGACGTCGCGCCGATCCACTCGGTCAGTGAGTCGAGCTGCAGGTAGGTCATGCCGACGACGCTAGGGACGTCGAGGGGGTCGCCGCGTCGTCGCGAGGTCGTTCCTCGAGGGGCACCATGGGCGGGTGCCGGTCCTACCAAAGGAGGAGGCTCAGGCCTCGAACAACCCGGTCTGGTACGCCAGCACGATCGCCTGGGCGCGGTCCCGCAGCTCCAGCTTCTGCAGCAGCCGGGTCACGTGGGTCTTCACCGTGGTGTCGCTGATGAACAGCTCGCTGCCGATCTCGGCGTTCGAGTAGCCCTTGGTGATCAGCCGGAAGACATCCATCTCCCGCGGAGTCAGGTCCGCCACCGCCTGCGGCGGCTCCTGGTGGGAGCGCGTGAACTGCGCGATCACTCGCCGGGTCACCGACGGCGACAGCAGCGCGTCGCCGCCGGCCACCGTGCGGACGGCGGCGATCAGCTGCTCCGGCGGGTCGTCCTTGAGGACGAAGCCGCTCGCGCCCGCCTCGAGCGCCCGGTAGACGTACTCGTCGAGATCGAACGTCGTCAGGATCAGGATGCGGCTCTCCGGGTCGGCGGCCAGGATCCGGCGCGTGGCCTCGAGCCCGTCCAACTCCGGCATCCGGATGTCCATCAGGATCACGTGGGGGTGCTCCCGCGCGGCCTCGGTGATCGCCTCGAGTCCGTTGCTCGCCTCGGCGACGACCTCGATGTCATCCTCGTCGGCCAACAGCAGCCGGAAGCCGGCCCGCACCATCGCCTGGTCGTCCACGACGAGCACCCGGATCGTCATGACGCCTCGCTGTGCAGGGGCAGTGAGGCGCGGAGCACGAAGCCGCCGGCGGTCGCGGTGAAGGCCGACATCTCGCCGCCGTACGTCTTGACCCGCTCGCCGATGCCGACCAACCCGTGCCCGAGTCCGTCGTTCCGCGCGCCGCCCACGCCGTCGTCGCGCACCTCGAGGCGCAGGCAGTCCGGCGTGTACGCGATCGTGACCTCCGCCCTGCGGCCGCCGGAGTGCTTGAGTGCGTTGGTGAGCCCTTCCTGGACGATGCGGTAGGCCGACAGGTCGAGCGACCTCGGCAGCGTCGCCGGCTCTCCCTCGACGTGCAGACGCACGTCGAGGCCCGCGCCCCGCACGTCCTTCGCCAACGCCTCCAGGTCTTGCAGGCCGGGCCCGGGCGTCAGTTCCAGCAGGTCGTCACCCTCCCGGAGGGCGCCGAGTAGTCGGCGCATCTCGGCGAGCGCGGTCCGCCCGGCGTGCTCCACGTTGCGCAGCGCCTCGCCCTCCTTCGACGTTGCGGGCATCCGGTGTCGCACGGCCCCGACCTGGAGCACCATCACGCTGACGGCGTGGGCGACGACGTCGTGAAGCTCCCTCGCCATCCGGGCCCGCTCCTCGGCCACGGCCAGCCGGGCCGCCGACTCCCGGTCCCGCTCCGCGCGCAGCGCCCGCTCCTCAGCCACCTCGCTGCGTTCGGCACGGGCACGGAGGGCGTACCCCACGAGCCAAGCCACACCGAAGAGCGAGGTGCTGAAGACCAGGTCGAGAGGACTTTCGGTCGGATCGTGCGCGATCACGATGGCCGCAGAGATCAGGACGACTGCCAGTCCGACGCGAGCCTCGACGGCCGATCGCAGACCGCCCAGCAGCACGGCAGCGCCCATCCCAGTCAGGTATACCGACGGTTGGGTCGTGATCAGCTGGTGGTCGACGAAGCTCAGCGCCGCGCTGGTGATCCACACGGACGCCGGCGCGACGAGCGGCCACCGCCTCCGCCCGAGCAGCAGCAGGGGTATGCAGATGACCGCGACGACCTCCAACCACAGCTGGACGCCGGCCGGCTTGTCCGCATCGTCGCGCAGCAACGTCCCCACGGCGCCACCAGCTGCCGCAAGGACGATGAGCACGTCCAAGCCCCGGGCCGCGAAGAATCTCCATACCCGGACCATGCGGTCAAGGTACGACAGCCCGCCGGCCTCCGCGTCGTACGAAAGTAGGACCCTCCAGTCAGGCAACCTCCCGGATCTCTGCCGCCAGGTCGCGACAGATCGTGTCGCCCGGAGCCGCCAACAGCTCGGCCAGGCGGTCGAAGAGCTCGGCGTCGGCAGGCTCGGCCAGGGCGGGCAGTCGAGCGACGACGCTGAGGCTGAGCAGCGCGGCTCGCAGGCACGCCCACGGGTCGATGTCGTCGCGCTCCGCGACGTAGTCCTCACGCAGGCACTCGCGGGCCATCGCCAGGGTGCGGCCGGCGAGGTGGACTCCGATCTCGTCCTGGCTCGGCAGTGGCTCGACCGGGTCCTGGAGCATCAGCTGCCAGATCAGGTCGCGCACGTCGTGGGCCAGACCGTCGTCGAAGCCACCCGTCTGCACCTCGGCCCGCGACGCGCTCACCGCGTCGATCCACGACGTGGGATCGGAGGCGACCTGCTCGGCGGCCGGCCGCGGTACGACGAGTGGCGCCGCCTCGAGCATCTGGCCGGACTCGATCGGGACCAGCCGTCCGAGCACGAGCTCGCCGGGCACGACGAGGGCTGCGCTGCCGATGTTGGCCAGGTCGAGCCGCTCGCCGGTGTCGAGCCGCTCCCAGGTGACGAGGTCGGGAGCCCTCGCGACGAGCCGGAGCGCGCACATCGGCGCGCGCATCCAGTCGTGGAGGTGGTCAGCCCCCGCGACCAGGTCGGGGGTCACACCGGACCGCACGAAACGAGCGAGGCCGCCGAGCTCGTAGAGGTAGAGCTGCCGGTAGACCCAGTCGTGGTCGACGATCTTGGCGATCGCATCAGCCTCGCCGTGGTGGGACAGCCCGTGGGTCCCGCCGCGTATCTCGATCGCACGCGCGAGGCAGTGTCGCCGCACGGGGTCGCCGGGCGGGCCCAGCCCGTCGCGCGCCTGCGCGAGGACCCAGCGCGTCACCGCCCAGCGGGGCAGCGCGCTGCCCAGCATCACCACCTGGGTGAGCCGGTTGATCCGGGCGGGTCTCCAGAAGGGGCCGCCGTCCGGCCCCACCAGCCGCCCGTGGATCAGCTGCAGCGCCGCTTGGGCGTCGCCGCGGCGCTCGGCCTCGTCGACCGCGTGCATCGTGCCGAGCCACGGCCGCATCTCCTCGAGATCTCGCCGACGGCTCAGCACGTCGTACGACGGTGGGTCGAGGCGGCGAGACGTGGGGCGGGGGCGACGCTTCCGAGAGGTGGGCATGCCGCCACTGAACCCGATTCGGCCCCACCCCGGTCGCCTCGCCAGACCCAGCTGTGGACGACGACTGTCAGCCAGGAAACTGTGAACGACTGGTGGCCCGTCAGAGCCGGTCGAGCAGCTCCTGCTTCTTGGCGGCGAACTCGGCCTCGGTGAGCACGCCCCGGTCGCGCAGGGCCGAGAGCTTCTCCATCGCCTCGAACGGATCCACGGGACCGGCGGCCCCGTGTGCCGGCGCAGGCGGCGGCTCGTCCGGCGCCACCTCGACGGCCCGTCGTACCGCATCGGCCAGCGGCTCGACGTCCGCCTTCACGATCCGCGACACCGCGAGCATCTCCTCGCCGACCGCCAGCGCCACCTCACCCGTCGAGAGCCCGGCCGACGTGGTCACCCGCGCCACCGCGCCGAGCGGCAGGTCGAGCGCCGGGTTCGTCACCCGGCGGTGGAAGAAGAGGAGGCGCGCGTCGGTGAGCACGAGCACGCCACCTGACCGCTGGTAGGTGCCGAGCACCACGAACCGGACCGTCTCGTGCTCGTGGAGGTACCCCTCCACCGGCAGCAGGTCGCCGGGATCACGCAGCCGCGAACCCAGGCGCGCCGCCGCCGCGCGGATGTCGGGACGCAGCGCCTCCAGGCCACCCGGCTGGTCCTTCTTGCGCGCCACGTCCCGATCCTGTCACGCACCGGCGCACCACCGCTGGTTGAGGAGGTCGCTCTGCGACCGTCTCGAAACCAAGGTTGGCTCAGTGGGCGCCCAGCGAACGCCAGTACGCGTTGAGGGCGCCGTTCGTCTTCACGAACCACACGATGACCCCGACGAGGAAGAACCAACCGAGGAGCAGCGCCCACAGACCGGTCAGCGCGGTCACCGGCTGCCTCTCGCCGCGGCGCTCGTAGAGATGACCCACTTCGTTCGAGCTCAGGAACGGCATCACGATGCCCACGAAGATCGCCAGCACCAGCGCGATCCCGCCACCGATCCCCGTGCCGGTGTGGCGCTTCATCTCCTCGTGCGTCTTGAAGTACCAGTAGAGCCCGTAGAACCCGAGGGTCACGACCATCAGCAGGAAGCACGTTCCCGTGTCGCGCACCTTGCCCACGGCGGCCGCGCCGGCGACCGGCATCACGACGCTCCCGGCCAGAGCCGTCGGCGGTGGCGGCGGCGGGTTCGTGGGCAGCCCCTCGGCGAGCGCGGACTGGTCGGCCGGGACCTCGGGCCCCTCGGCGGGCGGCACCTGGGCATCGGTCATGACGTTCTCCTTCGTGGTGCCGGGCTCGCCTGCGACGGCAAAAGCAATCTAGACCCGGACGACCTCGAGCAGGCCCAGATCGCCCAGGACGTCGAAGTCCGTGTCCTGGGCGACACACGCGAGATGATGCAGGCTCGCGCGTGCGACGTCGGAGGGACCGCCCATGCCCAACCACGGTGACTGGCAGCTCGGCATCTACCTCGCGGGCCTCGAGGGAGTGCGGCCCGACCTGCCGATGGACTTCGCCGAGCTCGCGCGACGCGCCGAGGAGGTGATGTCGCCCGAGATCTGGTCGTACGTCGCGGGCGGCGCGGGCGACGAGACGACGCAGGACGCCAACGTGCGCGCCTTCTCCCGGTACGGCGTGATGCCGCGGATGCTGACCGGTGCAGCGCAGCGAGACCTCCGCGTCGAGATCCTCGGCCACACCCTCCCGACTCCCCTGATGTTCGCGCCGGTGGGCGTGATCGGGCTCTGCGCCGACGACGGGCACGGTGACCTCGCGACCGCCCGCGCGGCGTCGACGACCGGCGTACCGATGATCGCCTCGACCCTGACCCAGGACCCGCTCGAGGACGTGGCCGCCGCTCTGGGCGAGACGCCGGGCTGGTTCCAGCTCTACCCGCCCAACGACCGCGAGCTGACCGAGAGCCTGGTCCGGCGGGCGGAGGCCGCGGGCTACACCGCGATCGTGATCACGCTCGACACCCTCACGCTCGGCTGGCGCCCGCGCGACCTCGCGCTGGCCAGCTTCCCCCAGCTCAGGGGCCTGTGCTTGGCCAACTACTTCAGCGACCCGGTCTTCCGCAGCCGGCTGGCGGCGCCACCCGAGGACGACGTCGAGGCGGCAACGGGGCTCTGGGCGATGACCTTCGGCAACCAGACGCTCAGCTGGGACGACGTGGGCTGGCTCCGCTCCCTCACCACGCTGCCGATCCTGCTCAAAGGCATCTGCTCGCCGGAGGATGCACGGCGCGCCGTCGACGCCGGGATGGACGGCATCTACTGCTCCAACCACGGCGGCCGGCAGGCCAACGGCGGACTGCCCGCGCTGGACTGCCTGGCCGACGTCGTCGACGCCGCCGGCGAGCTTCCGGTCGTCTTCGACTCCGGCGTGCGCAGCGGCCCCGATGTCCTCAAGGCGCTCGCCCTCGGCGCCACCGCCGTCGCCATCGGCCGGCCCTATGCGTACGCGCTCGCGGTCGGCGGCCAGGCCGGCATCGAGCACGTCGTCCGCTGCCTGCTCGCCGAGCTGGATCTGACCATGGCCATCGACGGCTACCCGAGCATCGCCGACCTCGACCTGGAGGCGGTACGCCGCGTCCCGCCCGGCTGAGGGGTCGGATCAGCCGAGTGCGTCGAGCTTCGTCCGCAGTACGACGCGCTCGGGCTCGCTCGGGCACAGCCGGACGGCGGCCTCCAGCTCGACTCGAGCCTCATCGGCGCGTCCGAGCCGGGTGAGCAGCTCGCCGCGGACGCCGGGCAGCAGGTGGGAGCCCTTCAGCTCCCCGGCCTCGACGAGCGCGTCGACGAGCGGCAGCGCAGCCGATGGCCCGCTGGCCATCGAGACAGCCACAGCACGGTTCAGCTCGACGATGGGGGACGGCGCGAGCGAGCCCAGCGCGTCGTACAGCAGGACGATGCGCTCCCAGTCGGTCTGCTCGACCGACGGCGCGACCGCGTGGCACTCGGCGATGGCGGCCTGGAGCCCGTATGCGCCCAGCCCGCGACCGACGGCGCCGGCCGCGACGAGAGCCGCCCGGCCCCGCCGGATGGCGGCGCGGTCCCAGCGGCGGCGGTCCTGGTCCTCGAGCAGCACCGGCGTCCCGTCGGACCGGGTCCGCGCCGGAAAGCGTGCGGCGGTGAGCTCGAGGAGCGCGAGGAGTCCCTGCGTCTCCGGCTCCTCCGGCACGAGCCGCGCCAGCACTCGGGACAGCCGGATCGCCTCGCGGGCGAGGTCGGTGCGGATCCAGTCGCTGCCCGAGGTGGCGCTCGAGCCCTCGGTGAAGATCAGGTACACGACGCTCAGCACCGAGCTCAGCCGCTCGCGGCGCTCGTCGGCCGGCGGCAGCTCGAACGGCACCTGCGCGGCGGCCAGGGTCTTCTTGGCGCGGGTGATCCGGGCCTGGACGGTCGCGGTAGAGGTGACGAACGCCCGCGCGATCTCGTCGCTGGTCAGGCCGCCGAGCACTCGCAGCGTCAGCGCGACGCTCGCCTCGCGGGACAGCACCGGGTGGCACGAGATGAAGATGAGGGAGAGGACGTCGTCGTCGATCCGCTCGGGGTCGTAGAGCACGTCGTTCTCCTCTCCGGTGTGGGGCGTCGAGCCGGCGCTGGCCTGGCCGTCGTCCAGCTCGGCTGCCATCGCGGCGTACCGCTCGTCGAGCGCCGACCGCCGCCGGAAGGCGTCGATGGCGCGGCGCCGGCCGACGGTGAGCAGCCAGCCGGCGGGGTTGCGGGGTACGCCGTCGCGCGGCCACGAGACGAGCGCCTCGGCCAGCGCCTCCTGCGCCAGGTCTTCGGCCATCGCGAAGTCGCCGGTGTAGCGCGCGAGCCCACCGATGATGCGGGCCGACTCGATGCGCCACACGGCCTCGACCGCCTGGCGGCCCTCGTAGGGCACACCAGGCGGTCCGGCCGGCGGGGTCGTCACAGCTGCCCGGTCGACTCCCGCCACGCCTTCTCCCTCTGGACGTACTCGTTGTCCTGCGGGAACTCGTCGATGCTCGTCACCCGCCGGATCTCGGTTTTGGTCCCCGGCCCGGCCAGCGGCGCGCGCTTGGCCCACTCGACGGCCTCTTCCTTGGAGGCGACGTCGAGGATCCAGAAGCCGCCGAACAGCTCCTTGGTCTCGCCGTACGGCCCGTCGGTCGCGACCGGCGGCTGCTGCGAGTAGTCGACGACTACGCCGTCCTTGGCGTCGTCCAGCCCCTCGGCCGCGACCAGCACGCCGGCGTTGATGAGCTCGTTGTTGAACTTGCCCATCTCGTTCAGAATCTCGTTGAAGTCGATCTCCTGGAACGCCGCCATGGACTCGTCGGTGGCCCGCAGGATCAGCATGTACTTCATCTCTCTTGCTCCTCTGGTTTCGGGTCCTCTCGACCCTCTCATCTTCAGGTCGAACGGCGGATCGCCGCATCGACAGGTTGTTGCCGGTGGTTGAGGAGGGCGCCCTGGCGCCCACCTCGAAACCACCCGGTCAGGACTTCCGCGCCAGGCACCGCGCCACGAGCGGGATGATCACCGCGGCTGCGATCAGGTGGGCCACGATCAGCGTGAACTTGCTGCCCGCATTCGTCCCCGCCGCCGCCAGCGGCGCCCCGAGCGAGATGAAGGTCAGCGTGCAGGCGACGACGACGTAGGTGTACGCCGGACGGCGGGCCCTCCAGTTGAGCCCGACCGCGAGCGCCGTACCCAGCACCATGCACATCGCGATCGACGTGGCACAGGCTCCTGTGGGAAGCGCCATCGCACTGCTGGCGTCCCCGAACGGGTCCCCGACCCGCAGCTCGACACCCGTCGCCCGCATGAGCGCGGTCCATGCCTCGGCGGCGGCGCCGGCGGCGACGGTGGCGCCGAGGTTGACCAGCAGCAGCCGTCCGTACGGCGCGCGGGTCGCGGTGGTGGTGGGGGTGGTGGCGGTGTCCAGGATGGTGGTCATCGGAATGCTCCTCCGGTCTCACGCACCGCCTCTCGGTGCGTCCACCCCGAGGTCGAACCGCGATGCGCCGGATCGACATCCGCGGACACTTGTTTTCGAGATTTTTCGAATCAGGGCAGACTGCTCTCACATCGCTGTCTACGGGGAGTCCACATGCGCATCAACGTCGTCATCGGGTCCATGACCCTCGCCCTCACCGCCACCGTGCTCGCCGCCTGCGGCTCGGGCGACAGCGGCTCGAGCGCCTCGGGCGGGTACTGCGACGAGCTGAAGGCCGACAAGACCTACTTCGAGAGTCTCACCGGCAGCAACGCCGACGCGAGCAACCTCGACACGGTGTTCTCGAAGGTCCACACGCTCGCCGCCGACGCCCCCGCCAACGTCTCCGACGACTGGAAGACCCTCGACGGCGCCATCAGCACCATCGAGGACGCCCTCGCCACCGCCGGCCTCAAGCCGAGCGACCTCGCCGGCCTCCAGAGCGGCAAGCTCCCGCCCGGCGTCGACGCCTCCAAGCTCCAGGCGATCCTCCCCAAGCTCCAGTCGCTCAACACCAGCGACGTCAGCGACGCCGCCCAGAACATCGCCGACGACGCCAAGAAGACCTGCAACGTCGACCTGACGGCGTCGAGCTGAGCCAGCCCTCCGGCGGTCGAGCTCGTCGAGACCAAGCCGCCGGTGGTTGAGGAGGGCGCTCTGGCGCACGGCGCCACCCGGTGGCTGAGGAGGACTGGTCGTCAGCGCAGCGCGGTGGGCAACCACTCGGGGTCGCGGCCGATGAAGCCCAGCAACCGCGTCTGCGCGTCGGCATCCGCAGGGACCGGCACGGCCGCGCCGTACTGACCGGAGTTGCGGATGAGCTCCTCGAGCGGCTCCATCCCGGCCAGCATCCCGGCGCACGCTTCCGGGTCGAGCGTCTCGTCCTGGCCGGTGGCCCGCGCTAGGTCCCAGGTGTGCATGAAGACGTCGGAGGTGTAGAAGCGGTCGATCGCCTGCGCGAGCGGCATCGAGCCGGTGTGCGGGTTGGTGAAGTCAGCCCCGGCCCTGTCGGGGTCCTCGAGGATCTCCTGCACGGCGCGCTGGTGGGCGTCCCAGGCACCGACCGGGTCCTCGGCGGCGAGGGCATCGTCGGCCATGGCACGTCGCAACCGCCCTGCACGAACGCCGGCAGCCACTCGACCAGGTGGGCGACGACGTCGCGCGCCGTCCAGCCCTCCACCGGGGCCGGCGCCGACCAGTCGCGGGCGCCGTGCACGCGCGTGGCGAAGCCGTCGGCAATCAGCCGGTGTCGCCGCGCCGGCTCGGCGGTGAGCAGCTCAGAGGGTGCCATCGGCGAGCATCCTGTCGATGTTGGCGTACCCGTCGTTCACGCCGACCTCCATGCCGCTGCGCAGCCAGGCGTCGCGCGCCTCGAAGCTGTCGCACAGCGAGGTCGCGTGCAGCCGCGTGCGGCCGTCACCGAGGTCCTCGAAGGTCAGCGTCTCCAGCGCCACGTCGTCGGGCATGCCCTCCCACGTGAACGTCTGCACGATCCGGTCGGGACGCACCGTGTGGAAGCAGCCGTGGAACGCCTCCTCGCCGCCGTCGGCCGCGAGGAAGCGGAACGACCCGCCGTCGCTGGCGTCCCACCGGTCGATGGTGACGCTGCGGTTGGCCGGCCCCACCCAGCGGGCGTACAGGTCGCGGTCGGTGTGGGCGCGGAACAGCTGCTCCGGCGTGCCGGCGAAGTCGCGCCAGATGTGGATCATCGGCACGGTCTCGTCGGCCTCGATCGCGGCCTGGTCGTAGCGGATGTCTGTCTGTGCTGTGCTCATGATGCGCTTCCCTCCATCGGGGTCTTGGTCTCGGACTTCTTCTCGTCGTTCAGCTCCGCCAGGACGGCGTCGAGGCGCCCGAAGCGCTCCTCGGCCCTCTGCCGGTACCGCTCGATCCACTTCGTCATCAGGTCGAACACCTCTGCTTCCAGGTGCACCGGTCGCCGCTGCGCGTCGCGGCTGCGGGTCACCAGCCCCGCCTCCTCCAGCACCTTGAGGTGCTTGGAGACGGCCTGCAGGCTCACCGGGTACGGCGCCGCCAGCTCGCCGACCGTCGCATCACCGTCGGTCAGCCGGGCCACCAGGTCGCGCCGCGTCGGGTCGGCCAGGGCGGCGAACACCCGTGAAAGCTGGTCGGCCATCGCTCCCTCTCGTCAACCATTCGGTTGAGAAGAACCCTAGGTCGGCGACGACACCTTGTCAACCCATAGGTTGATGACCGTCGCCGGCCCGTACTGCCATCGCCTCCATGGAGGGGCGTCAGTGCCCGCCGGTGAGGTCAGCAAAGACCCCCTGCATGTAGGCGCCGACGATGGCGCCCGGCAGCACGAACAGCAGCGTCGTCGGCATGAAGTACCAGCTCCAGGCGACCAGCCCGGCGTAGACCACCAGCCCGATGCACCGGCTCCATATGCCACGGCCCCACGGCTCGGCCCACCGCCGCCCAGCCCGACCGTCGTACCGCTGGATGTCCGTGGCGCTCAGGTGACACGTCGGACATCCCGCCCGGCTCACCCCACCGCCGCACAGTGGACAGGTGAGCGCACCGGCGCCCGAGATTCGCTCCACAGCCACGCGTCGTGACTCTACGTGGCGGTCATGCAGGCGAGGCCCTATTGCTGAAACTCGCAGCGCATCACGCCCAGCCGACCGGACGCAACGGAGCCGATGCCTCGGGTGGACCCACGTCACCCGAAACAGGGCCGCTGCTTACACAGTGCCCCAGGTAAGGACCTGGCAAGCTGCACGGCATGCGCGAAGGAGCTTACGAGGAGCTCATCACTCTGGGACTCGCATCTACCGTCGACGAGCTCGTTGACTTGGACGTGGAGATCGGGAAGGTCGATCCAGCGGATCAGACCCATGTATTGACTCATCACCTCGGGATAGCTCTCAGGCGACGCCTCGAAGGTGAGCGCGATCCCGAGCGGAAGTTGGCGCTCGCGAATGAGTTGCTCTCCGCCATCGAAGAAGTCCCAGACCCCATCAAGGACCCTCCCCGTCAACTTCTCGCGGTCCGGCGACCTGCCGGCCCAGGGTTGCCCGACCGACTTAGGGATCGACCCAAAACGCCGCTCATCGATGCTGCGTTGCTGACCAACGCACACGGCGAGCCATCGCTTGCCAGCGAGCTCAAGGCGGAGCTGGATTCGGCCGACTCAGTTGATCTGCTCTGCGCCTTCGTGATGTGGCGAGGCGTGCGGCTACTGGACTCCGCGTTGGCCAAAATCGCGTCTGGTGACATTCCTTTTCGCGTGATCACGACGACCTACATCGGCGGCACCGAGCGGGAGGCGCTTGACCGCCTCGTCAGGGAGTACGGCGCCCAAGTGAGAGTTCAATACGACGCCGCCAGAACCCGTCTGCATGCAAAGGCATGGCTCTTTCGACGCAGCACCGGCCTCGACACTGCCTACGTCGGGTCTTCGAACCTCTCAACAAGCGCCTTGCTGGATGGCGTCGAATGGAATGTCCGCCTCTCCAACGGTGTCACGCCCGCGCTGTTGACCAAGTTCGAAGCGACATTCGACTCATACTGGAACAGCTCCGAGTTTGAGGCCTACGACCCAGACCGCGATCGCGACAGGCTGGATGACGCGCTCAACGCGGCCAAGGGCACACGCGCCACAGACCGGGTGACGATCTCCTTGTCCGGCCTGGACGTTCGGCCGTATCCCTATCAGCAAGAGATGCTAGACGCACTTGACGTCGAACGGACCGTGCACGACAGACACCGGAATCTGGTCGTAGCGGCGACCGGAACGGGCAAGACGGTTGTTGCCGCATTGGACTACCAACGCCTGTGTCACGATGGGCACCGTCCGCCTCTGCTGTTTGTCGCGCATCGTCGGGAGATCCTCGAACAGTCTCTTCGCACCTATCGCGAAGTATTGGGTGATGGTGATTTCGGAGAGCTTTACGTGGGTGGAGCGCGCCCTGAGCGATGGAAGCACGTCTTCGCAAGTGTTCAGTCGCTGACGTCGTACGGCGTGGCCAGCATTCCTGCGGATGCCTTCGAGATCGTCGTCATAGACGAGTTCCACCACGCTGAGGCGAAAACCTATCGACGGATCATCAATCACTTATTGCCCGTGGAACTTCTCGGCTTGACCGCGACTCCCGAACGCACCGACGGCACCGACGTGCGCTCCTTCTTCGGGGGTCGCACGGCCGCCGAACTGCGGCTGTGGGATGCCCTCGGCGCAGATCTGCTCTGCCCCTTCCACTACTTCGTGGCAGCCGATGGGACCGACCTCAGAAGCATCACGTGGTCCCGAGGGCGCTACGACGAATCGGAACTCTCGAACGTCTTCACGGGCAACGACGCACGGGCCCGCATAGTGCTGAACCAGCTGCACCAAAAGGTCATCGACATCGGCGCGATGCGAGCGCTGGGCTTCTGCGTCAGCATTGCCCATGCCGAATACATGGCTGAGGTCTTCACAGACGCCGGAATCTCTGCTCGCGCCGTCAGCGGCCAAACCACCCGACTCGAGCGTGACCAAGCGTTGGCCGATCTGCGTGCGCGAAGGGTGAACGTCCTCTTCGCTGCCGACCTGTTCAACGAGGGCTTAGACATTCCCGAGGTCGACACCGTGTTGTTTCTCAGACCGACCGAGAGCGCCACGGTGTTTCTGCAACAGCTTGGCCGCGGCCTGCGGCGCACGCGCGACAAGGCCGTATTGACCGTGCTGGACTTCGTTGGCTATCACCGCAAAGAATTCAACTTCGGGCGCAAGCTTCGCGCCCTGACAGGCGACACCCGAGCGGGCGTTGAACGGGCGGTGACCGAAGGGTTTCCGTTCTTGCCTGCGGGTTGTCAGATCGTGATGGATCAGACGTCGCAAGCCCTCGTGCTGGACAACATCCGCTCCCAGATCGCCAGCCGGTGGGCTCAAATTGTGGGTGAGCTCCGGTCGTACGGCGATCAGGACCTCGGCAGCTTCCTCGAGTCGTCGGGACTGGAACTGTCAGACATCCTCCGTCGAGGATCGCAATCCTGGACGCAACTGAGGCGAGACGCCGGGCTCACGACTCCGCCAGGCTCGGAGTTGGAGGAGAGACTCCTGAAACGCGTGCGAGCCTTCGCGCACGTCGATGACGCAGAGCGCGCTGGCGCCTACCAACAGTTGCTTCGAGACGACTCCCCTGCGTACGTCGATATGTCGCCCGCGGAGCAGCGCATCGCGCGGATGCTCTTCTATTCACTGTGGTACGACGGCGGCGGTCACTCAACCATCGAAGCCGGCTTTGCTGCACTGAGTCGTGAAACCGCCGTACGTCGAGAATTGTCGGCGGTCGTAGATCTCTCCTTTGACGCCGCACGTCACGTTACGCTCCAGCTGCCCCCCGCCTTGGCAAACGTTCCGCTCAAGGTGCACGCGCGCTACCAGCGAGAAGAGATCTTGGCGGCACTGGACTTTCCCCGTCACCCGAACAGCTTCAGGGAGGGCGTTTGGTACTCCCAACACCTCAACATCGATGCGTTCTTCGTGACCCTCAAGAAGTCCGAGTCCGACTATTCGCCCACGACGATGTACGCGGACTACCCGATCTCGCCCTCCCTCTTCCACTGGGAGTCGCAGTCCACGACGTCAGTTAATTCGGCCACCGGTCGACGCTATCTTTTGGGCTCGAGCACAGTCCTGATCTTCGTCAGGCATCACCAGAAAGACGAGTTCGGCACGTCGCCGTACCTCTTCATCGGCCCGGCTGAGTACGTCAGCCACACGGGCGATCGCCCGATAGCGATCACGTGGCGCCTCGAACAAGCTCTCCCGACGGACTTCTTCACGTTGGCATCCGCCATAGCTCAGTGACGTCCATTGAAGTTCTCGCCCGGACGAGGTGGGAGCTCAGCGCATCCCACCTCGTTCCCGGTCAATTAGCTGCAGCCGCTGGTGCTCCCGCAGCCTTCGCAGACGTAGCAGGAGCCGGCGGGGCGCATCTTGGTGCCGCAGGTCATGCAGAGGGGGGAGTCGACCGCGGTGCCGGTGATCTTCTCCAGGAGCTCGGCGGAGGTGTGGGCCTCCTTGACCGGGGTGGCCGGGACCTCGCGCTGCTCGGTGCCGTGGGTGTCCTTGGTCTCGACCAGCTCGGCCTCGACCGGTGCGCTCAGGTCGCCGATGACCTCGTCGGCGGCGCCCACCTCCTCGACCATCGGCTCGTAGGAGCCGGTCTCGAGGTAGCGCTGGCGCTCGTCGGCGGAGTAGATGCCGAGGCCCTGGCGGGACTCGAAGTCGAGGTAGTCCAGCGCCAGGCGGCGGAAGATGTAGTCCATGATCGACTTCGCCATCCGGACGTCGGCGTCGTCGGTCAGGCCGTTGGGCTCGAAGGACAGGTTGGTGAACTTCGAGACGTAGGTCTCCAGCGGGACGCCGTACTGGAGGCCGATGGACACCGCGATCGAGAAGGCGTCCATCACGCCGGCCAGGGTGGAGCCCTGCTTGCCGAGCTTGAGGAACACCTCGCCGAGCTCGCCGTCGTCGTGGGCGCCGGAGGTCATGTAGCCCTCGGCGCCGCCGACGGTGAACGACGTGGTGCGCGAGGTGCGCGACTTCGGGAGGCGCTTGCGGGTCGGGCGGTAGACGACGACTTCCTTGACTTCCGTGGTCTCGACAGGCTCGACCGACGTGGACACGCGCCTGGTCCTTCTTCGAGGACTCGCTCTTGCCGTCGGAGAGGGGCTGGCCGACCTTGCAGTTGTCGCGGTAGACCGCGGTCGCCTTGAGGCCGAGCTTCCAGGACTGGAGGTAGATGTCCTCGATCTCCTCGACCGTGGCGGTCTCGGGGAGGTTCACCGTCTTGGAGATCGCGCCGGACAGGAACGGCTGGGCGGCCGCCATCATCCGGACGTGGCCCATCGGGGCCAGGGCGCGGGCGCCCATCGCGGTGTCGAAGACGTCGTAGTGCTCGGTCTTGAGCCCGGGGGCGTCGATGACGTGGCCGTGCTCTCCGATGTAGGCGATGATCGCCTCGACCAACTCCGGGTCGTAGCCCAGCTTCTTCAGCGCCCGCGGGATGGTCTGGTTGACGATCTGCATCGAGCCGCCGCCGACCAGCTTCTTGAACTTCACCAGCGAGAAGTCGGGCTCGATGCCGGTGGTGTCGCAGTCCATCATGAAGCCGATGGTGCCGGTCGGCGCGAGCACCGAGGCCTGCGCGTTGCGGAAGCCGTTGACCTTGCCGAGCTCGACGACGTCGGCCCAGGCCTTGCGTCGCCAGGGCGTGGATCGCGGCGTCCTCCGGCAGCGTGCGGACGGCGTCGTTGGCCGCCTGGTGCTTGCGCATCACCCGGTTGTGGGCGTCGGCGTTGCGGGCGTAGCCGGCGTACGGGCCGACGATCGCGGCCAGCTCCGCACTCCTCTTGTACGACGCGCCGGTCATCAGCGAGGTGATGGTCGCGGCCACCGAGCGCCCGCCGTCGGAGTCGTAGCCCAGACCCATCGCCATCAGCAGCGCGCCGAGGTTGGCGTAGCCGATGCCGAGCTGGCGGTAGTCGCGGGTGGTGTCGCCGATCGCCTCGGTCGGGAAGTCGGCGAAGCAGATCGAGATGTCCATCGCGGTGATGATCAGCTCGACGGCTTGGGCGAACAGCGGCGCGTCGAAGGTGTCGTCGTCCTTGAGGAACTTCAGCAGGTTGAGCGCGGCGAGGTTGCACGAGGAGTTGTCGAGCGACATGTACTCCGAGCACGGGTTGGACGCGGTGATCCGGCCGGTCTCGGGGTTGGTGTGCCAGTCGTTGATCGTGTCGTCGTACTGGAGGCCCGGGTCCGCGCACTCCCACGCCGCCTGGCTGATCTTGCGGAACAGCTCGCGGGCGTCGACGGTCTCGATCACCTCGTGGGTCTTGCGGGCACGCAGGCCGAACCCGGTGCCGTCCTCGACCGCGCGCATGAACTCGTCGCTGACGC
This sequence comes from uncultured Actinomycetota bacterium, assembly GCA_963794355.1. Classification (GTDB taxonomy): domain Bacteria; phylum Actinomycetota; class Actinomycetes; order Propionibacteriales; family Nocardioidaceae; genus Nocardioides. The sequence continues at coordinate 214,730 of CAWCDN010000016.1, read as the reverse complement.
GCACGGAGTTGTTGGCGTTCTGGTACTGCACCGAGGTGATGTCGGCGCCGCCGAGGTCCATGTCGAAGCCGGCGTCGCGCAGCGCGCGGATCTTGTCCTCCTCGCGCGCCTTGGTCGCCACGAACTCCTCGATGTCGGGGTGGTCGACGTCGAGCACGACCATCTTGGCCGCACGACGCGTGGCACCGCCGGACTTGATGGTGCCGGCCGACGCGTCGGCGCCGCGCATGAAGGAGACCGGCCCGGACGCCGTACCGCCGCTGCTCAGCAGCTCCTTGGACGACCGGATGCGGGAGAGGTTGAGGCCGGCACCGGATCCGCCCTTGAAGATGAAGCCCTCCTCCTTGTACCAGTTGAGGATGGAGTCCATCGAGTCGTCGACGCTGAGGATGAAGCAGGCGCTGACCTGCTGAGGGGACGGCGTGCCGACGTTGAACCAGACCGGGGAGTTGAACGAGAAGTACTGGTGGACCAACAGCCAGGTGAGCTCGTGCTCGAAGGTCTCGGCGTCGGCCGGGCTCGCGAAGTACCCGTGGTCCACCCCCGCCTTCGTGTAGGTCTTCACGACCCGGTCGATGAGCTGCTTCAGGCTCCACTCGCGCACGTCGGTGCCGACCGCGCCGCGGAAGTACTTGGTGGTGACGATGGTCGAGGCGTTGACGCTCCAGAAGTCGGGGAACTCCACCCCGCGCTGCTCGAAGACGGTCTCGCCGGTCTTCCAGTTCTGCTGGACGACGTCGCGGCGCTCCCAGGTGAGCTCGTCGTAGGGGTGGGTGCCGGGCGTGCTGAAGACCCGCTCGATGGTCAGGCCCTTGCCTGACCCACCCTTCGTCCCCTTGGTCGGGTTCACCGTCTCGGTCATGGAAGCTCCTCGTGTCCCTCGTGATGGTTCGCGCTGGTCGTGCTGGTCGGTCCTGCTCGTGCCGTGCTGGCGTCTAGCTGTGATGGTCGCTGCGACCACCGACGGTGGTGCACCCGGCCCGCGTGCTTCCCCACACCCGGGCCGGGTGGTCTGTGGGTTATCCGGTGGGTACGACGTGCGGGTCGCGGATGGCTCCTTGGTTTCGAGACGGGCGCAGAGCGCCCTCCTCAACCAGCGGAGCGTCCTCCATGCGGAGCAGGGCGATCTCGTCCTCGAAGTCGTCGGCGGAGCTGAACGCCTTGTAGACACTCGCGAACCGCAGGTAGGCCACCGGGTCGAGCGCGCGCAGCGGGCCGAGGATCGCCAGGCCGATCTCGTGGGCCGGCACCTCCGCGGCGCCCTCGTTGCGCAGGGCGTCCTCGACGGTCTGGCCCAGGCAGGCCAGGTCGTCCTCGGAGACCGGGCGGCCCTTGCAGGCCTTCCGGACGCCGGCGATCGCCTTGTCGCGGGCGAACGGCTCGGTCGCACCCGACCGCTTGAGCACCGTCAGCTGCATGAGCTCGACGGTGGTGAACCGCTTGTCGCAGCCGTCGCAGCGGCGGCGCCGGCGGATCGCCGTACCGTCCTCGGACACGCGGGAGTCGAGGACCTTGGTGTCGGTGTGACGGCAGTACGGGCAGTGCATGACGGGTCCTCCTCTCCCTATGGGTACAACACCATCCGGGCGCGCCGAATGCCCCCGAGGCGGGGGTGTTCTGCTGTGGATCGGCTGCGGATATCCGGGCCAGAGCTGTGGACAACCGGCGTCGATCTGTGGGTTCAGCAGTCGTTCCGTGTGGACTACATGTGGAAAACCACAACGGTGTAACTACTAGATGTAGTGGTAACCGTACGTCGGGGTGGCAGGGGTTGGCAAGGGAATCGGGGAACGTGTTCGAGGTCGTGGACGCAGATCGGCATTCGCACAGGTCAGGGGCCTGTCGAGGGGTCTAGACCGGGTGGGTGCGTCGGCGTGTCGCGGCCCCACCCATCGGTCACAATGGGGCCCGTGACCACGGGGAAGCGGGCGGCGCCGAAGCACTCGGGGCCGGCACGCCTCGAGGGCTCCCCGACGCCGGGGTCGAGCCGCTTCAACGGCCCGCTGCTGCTGCTCGCGCTCGGGATCACCGCGGCGGTCATCGGCTGGGGCTACCTGGTCTTCCTCGCCATCGACTTCGGCACCTCGGCCCGCGACGGCGACTCCGCCGGCTGGTGGCTGCTCGGACTGGCCACGATCGGCGCGATCGCGTGCCTGTTCGTCGGCATGATGCTCGGGATGCGGCTCCTGGCCCGGCTCCGCGCGGGCGCCCCGCCTCCCGGCCCACCGCGGCCCCCGGGCGGTCGGCGAGCGGCGCGCTGAGCCCGTGGTTTCGACAGGCTCGATCGGCGCTGGCGCCGGCTACTCCGGTACGCCGCTCCCCCGCAAGCTCGGCGTCAAGGACGGTCACGTGGTCCTCCTCGACCGGCTGCCCGACGGCGTCGACCTCGGGCTGCCACCGACGGCGATCGTCGTACGACGACTGCGGCGCGACCTCGACCTCACCATCACCTTCCACACCGCGCTCGCGACCCTGGCCACGCGACTCCCCGTGCTCTTCGAGCACACCGTGACCGCCGGCATGGTCTGGGTCGCCTGGCCCAAGCAGGCCGCCGTGAAGCGGCTCGGGCTCACCACCGATCTCGACGACAACGTCGTCCGCGCCCTCGGGCTCGAGCTGGGCTGGGTGGACGTCAAGGTCGCCGCCATCGACGAGGTGTGGTCGGGGCAGAAGTTCGTACGGCGCGTGGCTGATCGCTGAGCGTCTGCCGGGGTGGTTTCGACACGGTCGCAGAGCGACCTCCTCAACCACCGGCGCTCCCCCAGGGAACCGCGGAGGGCAGCGCGCATGGGGTCGCGCTGCCCTCCTCTTCCCCGGCTCTCCGCAGGCCGGGGTCGAAGCGGCCTGCGGAAGTTCGTGGGGTCAGCGCGGCACGCGGAGGTGCTGGCCGACCTGGAGGGAGCTGGAGTCGAGGTGGTTGATCGCCTCGACGTGGCTCATCATCGATCGCACGTCACCGCTTCCGGTGGCCGCGGCCGCGCGGGAGGAGATGTCCCACAGGGTCTGGCCGGGCTGCACGGTGACGGTGCGCGTCTGCTCGGGGTGGTCGCTCGCGGTCGAGACCGTGGCGGCGTAGAGACCGAGGCCCAGGGTCGCCGCCAGGCCGAGGGCGAGCACGACCAGGCGGCCGCGGCGGGTCAGCCGGACGGTGCTGGCGCGGGCCGGGGTCACCTCGAGGCGCTGGTCGTCGCCGTCGTACTCCGCGGCGAAGAAGTCGTCCAGGTCGATGCGGCGGGGCGTGGTCTCGACGGTCTCGACCGACGGGGACGGCTCGACCGACGGCAGCACCCGGGTGAAGACCGGCGCACGCTCGTCGTCCGCCACGATCCGCAGCACCGGCCGCTCGGAGCGACCCCCCACCGAGGAGCCCCCGCCCACGACGGTGCGGCGTGACCCGGCCTTGCGGGTCGGCGGCGCCGGCGGGGCGAACCGGGTGGTGCGGGTGGCGATCGTGCTGCTCATCGGATCCTCCTGGGGAAGTGGACTGATCCCTGTCTAGTGGCGACCGCCGACAGTGGCTCTCGTCGTGGTCATCTGGCGGGTTCGATCAGAGGTTCGATCGAACACACGTACGACGTTAGAGCAGGTGTTCGAATGATTTCAAGCGCGACACGAACAGATGTTCGAAACATTGGAGCGGAGATCCGCCTCAGCCCCGATCTGCGGAAAACGCGGAACGGATGCGCTCGACATCGCCCAAGAGACCCATCCGTTCCGCGTTTTCCGCCCTTCCGGTCCTCCCCCGGTCTCAGCAGGATCCACCCGCGCGCCGGGCGATCACCCGACGCCCTCGCGCGGCGAACAGCCGCGCGGCGGGACGCCCCAACGACGGCGCCAGGGTGGAGGTGCGGACCACAGCGCCGCGCCAGGCCGGCAGGCTCCGCACCACCCGCCGCGTGCCCAGGAGGGCCACGGCGGCGTCGGCGGTCTCGTCGACGGTGAGGATCCGCCCGCCGGAGTGCACGAGCTGCGAGCCGAGTCCGTCCTTGTCCTGGGCGTCGAGGAGCGCGGTCTGCACGCCGTCGGGGCACAGCGCGTGCACGCGCACGCCGCGCGGCACCTCCGCGGAGACCGACATCGTCGCCGACACGACACCCGCCTTGGTCGCGGCGTAGACGGCGTACCCCGGCACCGGTCCGAGCCCCGACAGCGACGCGACGTTGACGACGTCGCCGCCGCGCTCGAAGGCCGCCAACGCGGCGCGCATCCCCCACAGGCAGCCGAGCAGGTTGACCTCCACGAGCCGCTGCACCTGCTCGTCGGCCAGGTGCGCCAGCGGCCCGTCGTCGCCCACGCCGGCGTTGTTGAACCACGCCGTCAGCCGGCCGTGGTCGTGGGCCGTCGTGGCGACGAACCGGTGGGCCGCCGCGTCGCGGACGTCGTGCTCGATCCCGGCCGCCGCCCCGATCTCGTGCGCGGTACGTCGTGCTGCCTCGCCGTCGACGTCGGTGACCAGCACGGCGTATCCCCGCGCGACCATCCGCTCGGCGATCCCCCGCCCGATCCCGCGCGCGCCACCGGTCACCACACAGCTCTCCATGGCGCCGGAGTCAACCAGACCTCGGCGGGCAGCGGATCGCCGGAAACCAGGACACGGAGGGGGTGCTGCAGGCATGGTCGGACGCGCGGGCGATACTGGCTCGTTTTCCGACCAGGGGGGTCCCATGCATCACGCTGTCAAGAGCCGCATCCTGCCCGTCGTCGCGGGTGCCGCGATCGTCGTCGCCGGCCTCAACGTGGCGTCGTACGCGGCGAACGGGCGACCGCTGACCCTCGGGGCGCAGAACAAGGAGACGCGCACCTCGACCGTCACCACCAGCGGGAAGGGCGCGGCGCTGAGCCTGAAGTCACAGAAGAAGTTCCCGTCGCTGGCGGTGTCGAGCTCGGCCAGGGTGCCGCACCTCAACGCCGACCTGGTGGACGGCAAGCACGCGGCCGACCTGCAGACCCAGGCCACCACGTGGGCGGTCCCCGCGGGCACCTCGGTGAGCTTCACCCTGGGTGGACTCACCACCGGCACCTACCTGGCGTCCTTCAGCGTGCTGCTCGGCGACACCCAGACCTCGCAGTGCGAGCTCGACGAGGACGGCGTCGCGGTGGTCAACGCCTTCGGGCCCAACCGTGGCGGGGCCTTCTCGCAGGTCAACGGGTCCGCCATCCTGGCCCACACCGCCGGACACGCACTGCAGCTGATCTGCGATGGCGTCGAGGTGCTGGGCAACCCCGCGAGCACGGTCACCGCGGTGCGCCTCGACCAGGTCACGACCGGTAGCACCACCGTCGCTCCCGCCAAGCACTGAGCCGCACCGGGCGACACGCCGTTCGAACAGGTGTTTGATTCCGGGGTGGCTGCCGCCGTACGGTTCGGTCCATGACCCGCGCGAATGGCAAGAGCAGCCGCACGATCAGCGAGCTCCCCGACGGGCCGCCCGACGCCACGGGGCTCACGCCTCGCCAGACCAAGGTGCTCGTGTCGATCAAGGACTCCATCGAGAAGCGTGGCTACCCGCCCAGCATGCGCGAGATCGGCGAGGCGGTCGGCCTGACCAGCAGCTCGAGCGTCGCCCACCAGCTGCGCGTGCTCGAGGAGAAGGGCTTCCTCAAGCGCGACCCGAACCGCCCGCGCGCTCTGGAGGTGTTCCTGCCCGAGGTGATGGCCGCGCGGCGCTCGATGGGGTCCACCGCGGCCGAGCCCGAGTCGTCGTACGACGAGACCGGCGTCGGCGACGCCATGCCCGCCGCGACCTACGTGCCGATGGTGGGCCGGATCGCGGCCGGCGGCCCGATCCTGGCCGAGGAGACCCTCGACGACGTGTTCCCGCTGCCCAAGCAGCTCGTCGGTGAGGGCACGCTGTTCATGCTCGAGGTGCGCGGCGACTCGATGGTCGACGCCGCGATCTGCAACGGCGACTACGTCGTGGTGCGCCAGGAGCAGACCGCAGAGAACGGCGAGATCGTGGCCGCGCTGATCGACGGTGAGGCCACCGTGAAGACCTTCCAGCGCAAGGACGGCCACGTCTGGCTGCTTCCCCACAACGAGGCCTACGACCCCATCGACGGCACGGACGCCACGATCCTGGGCAAGGTCACCGCGGTGCTCCGACGTATCTGAGGGGAATATCCCTCCCTCCTGGGGCGATGTAACGGTGGTGCGGTATGGCCGCGCCCTCTGAGAGGATGGCGGGATGAGCGTGCGGTCGGTCGTACCGACGATCGCCGGGGGGCAGCTCCTCCGGCGTCGTGGCGTGCGCGAGATCGCCCTGATCGGCGCCCTCTACGTCTTCTACTGCGTCACCCGCACGTTCGCCGAGGACGACCTCGGCCCGGCCCAGGACCGCGCCGGCGACCTGCTCCACCTCGAGAAGGTGCTCCACCTCGACTGGGAGCTCGCGATCAACAAGTGGTTCGTCGCGCACCCGGACATCGCGGTGCCGGCCAGCTATTGGTACGCCGCGGCCCACTACGTCGTGACGCTCACCGTGCTGGTCTGGCTGTTCCGCAAGGGCGCCGCCCACTACTCGCCGGCCCGCTGGGCGCTGGTCGTCTCGTGCCTGATCGCGCTGGCGTGCTACCTCCTGCTCCCGACCGCTCCTCCGCGGCTGTTCAGCAGCCAGTACGTCGACATCCTGAGCCTCCACTCCGACGTCGGCTGGTGGGGCGGGGACGCCTCGGCCCCCAAGGGGATGGGGCAGCTCACCAACGAGCTCGCCGCGTTCCCTAGCCTGCATGCCGGGTGGGCGCTGTGGGTGGCGCTGGTCGTGCGTCGCAACACCCGCAACTCCTGGCTGCGCGGCCTGGCCTGGGCACACGCCTTCATCACCGCCGCGGTCGTGATCGGCACCGGCAACCACTGGATCCTCGACGTCGCCGTCGGCTGGGCCGTGGTGATCGTCGCGATGTGGCTGGTCGCGCCGTACTTCCTCGACCAGCCGCTCGCCTCACAGGTGCGGGTGGCCTTGCCGGGGCGGATCGCGGGCGACCCCACGACGCCGCAGCCCGGCCCGAGCGAGAAGCTCGAGCCGATCGAGCCGATCGAACCCGCCGGGCGTGGCGAGCCGAGGTGCCGGCGCAGCTACGACGCCGACGACTGACCCTGGTCAGCCGGCGGCTTCCTCCCGGGCGAGCCGACTGAGCGCCAGGCGCACGAGGTCGCCGTCGTACGTCGTCCACATCGGCGGCAGGCTGGCCCGCAGGAACGAGCCGTAGCGAGCGGTGGCCAGCCGGGGGTCGAGGATCGCGACCACGCCCTTGTCGGACGTCGTGCGGATCAGGCGGCCGGAGCCCTGGGCCAGCAGCAGCGCGGCATGGGTGGCGGCGACCTGCATGAAGCCGTTGCGTCCCTCACGGTCGGCCGCGCGCTGACGCGCGCTCATCAGCGGGTCGTCGGGACGCGGGAACGGGATGCGGTCGATGAGGACCAGCTGGCAGGTGTCGCCGGGCACGTCGAGGCCCTGCCAGAGGCTGAGCGTGCCGAACAGGCAGGTGAAGGGGTCCTCGACGAACTGACGCGCGAGCTCGGGCAGCTGGGCGTCGCCCTGCGCCAGCGTGGTCAGGTGGGGAAGCCGCTCACGGACCTTCTCCGCCGCGGTCTCGGCCGCGCGCCGGGAGCTGAACAGCCCCAGGGTGCGCCCCTCCGCGGCGTCGACCAGCGACACGATCTCGTCGAGCTGGGCGGGGCCGAGCCCGTCGCGGCCGGGCGGCGGCAGGTGGCGCGCGACGTAGAGGATCGCCTGCCGGCCATAGTCGAACGGCGAACCCACGTCGAGGCCGACCCAGGGCAGCGTGGACGGCGTGGTCTCGGCACGCTCGACCGAGGAGGGCCGGGTGAGCGGCACCGTGGCCCCGACCACCACCTCGACCCGCTCGGCCGGCTTCAACCCGACCGAGGTCGCCAGCGCGTCGAAGTCGCCGCCGAGCATCAGGGTCGCCGAGGTCATCACCACGGTCTTGTCGCTGAGCAGCTTCTCGCGCATCGGGCCCCAGACCTCCAGCGGCGCGACGCACAGCCGAGGCGGAAGACGATCGCCGCCCTCGGTCAGCCACAGCACGTCGGCCTCGGAGTGCGCGGCCATCCGCTCGGTGGTGGCGAACACCTCCTGCACCGCTCCCCGCGCCTGGGTGCGCCCGGCGTCGGGGTCGCCGCCCTGGCCGGCATCGCCCTCCTTCGGGAAGGCCGAGATGCAGGCTCGCGCGGCGTCGCGGACGAGCACCAGCGCGTCGGCCAGGGCCTCGGGTACGACGTCGAGCCGGCCCGCCTCGCACTCGCCGATCGCGGCCGCCAGCGCGTCGCCGGCGTCGGCGAGGTCATCGGCCGGCGACGACTCCTTCTCGCCCTCCACCCAGCGCCGCGCGCGGCGGGCCGCGCGGTCGACCTCGGCGGCGAACAGCTCGTCGGTGGCCGCCTGGGTGACCCGGCTGACGACCTCGTGGGCCTCGTCGACGACCACCGCGTCGTAATCGGGGATCATCGGCACCCCCTCGATCGCGTCGATCGCGAGCAGGGAGTGGTTGGTGACGATCAGGTGGGAGCGATGGGCCTTCTCGCGGGCCTGCTCGACGAAGCACTCCTCGCCGAACGGGCAGCGGGCGGCGCCGAGGCAGTCACGGTGGCTGACGCTGACCTGCCGCCACTCGCGGTCGGTGTGGCGGGGCGCGTGGTCGCGCTCGCCGGTCCCCTGGTGGTCGGCCTCCCGCTCGGCCCACGACCTCAGCTCGAGCACCTTCTTGCCCAGCGAGCCCTCTGGGACCTCGATCAGCGCCCCCTGCTCGTCGGGCACACCCTCGCGGATCCGGTGGAGGCAGGCGTAGTTGGAGCGCCCCTTGAGCACGGCGTACGACGTGTCGACCTCGGGATGGGCAGCGCCGACAGCCTCGACCAGCCGTGGCAGGTCGCGCTCGACGAGCTGGTGCTGGAGCGCGAGGGTCGCCGTCGCGACCACCACGCGGCGGTCGTGGAGGAGCGCCGGCACGAGGTAGGCCAGCGACTTGCCGGTGCCGGTGCCGGCCTGGACCACGAGGTGGCGACCGTCGCTGAGCGCGTCTCCGACCGCCTCTGCCATCGAGATCTGCCCGGGCCGCTCCTGACCGCCGAGGGCCTCCACCGCGGCGCCCAGCACCTCGCGCACCGAGGCGCTGTCGGAGCCTCGCTCGGGGTTGGGGGGTGACGGCACCGCTGCACCCTATCCGCGCCCGCGGACAGCCCCCGGGCCGGCGGTCACAGGGTCCCGGGCCTGAGGTACTAGGACCTTTGGGCACGAGGTGATGTACCTCGATCCGATGCGGACCCGGCGAGCCCGCCCCTACCCTCGGGTGACCCTGCACTCCGCGGGCCTCACTCCCCCCAGGAGGAACCCATGGACCTCACCACGAGCTTGCGTCGAAGCAGTGCCGTCATCGCCGCCCTCGCCGCAGGCGGGCTGCTCACGCTCGCCTCACCCGCCGCCGTGCACGCGGCCGGGCACCACGGCGTACGCGACTCCGACCATGACGGAATGCCCAACCGCTGGGAACTCCGCCATCACCTCAACCCCCACCACGCGAACGCCAAGGGCGACCCCGACCGGGACGGGCTGCGCAACCTCGGCGAGTTCCGCCACGGCACCGGCCCCCACGATGCCGACTCCGACAACGACGGCATGGATGACGGCGACGAGGTCGAGGACGGCTGCATGTCCACCGACCCGACCGACGCCGACACCGACGACGACGGTGTCGAGGACGGCATGGAAGACGCCGACGACGACGGCATCGACAATGCCGAGGACGAGACCGAGGACAACTGCGACGCAGACGAGGACCTCGGTGATGACGCGGGCGACGACAACCCCACTTCAGTCGTCGCCCTCTACGTCGTGCGCTGACGCAGCCCCACCACAAACTGCTCAGAAAGTCCCCGCACGGCGTTCACCGTCCGGCCACCAGGTCCCCCCGCCTGGAGGCCGGGCGGTGACCCCTGTCCGGCGCTAGACCGGGTAGGCCGCCAGCTCGCCGGCCAGGTCGGCGTGCGCGCGACCGCGGACGACCGTGCCGTCGCCGGTGTGCTCCATCGAGGCGATCTCGCCGTGCTGGTGGAGCCGGTCGAGAAGGTCGCCGCGGGCATAGGGCACCAGCGCCTCGAACTCCACGCCCGGGCGGGGTAGGTCGGACTCCAGCAGGGCGAGCGCATCGGGGACGCCCTCGCCGGTCTTGGCGCTCACCACGACCAGGTGGGGCTCGCGCTGCTTGAGCCGCGCGATCACCATCGGGTCGGCAGTGTCTGCCTTGTTGACCACGACGATCTCGGGCACCTTGTCGGCGCCGATCTCGCCGAACACCTCGCGCACTGCGGCGATCTGGCCCTCCGGGTCGGGGTGGGAGCCGTCGACGACGTGGAGGATCAGGTCGGAGTCGGCGACCTCCTCCAGCGTGGAGCGGAACGCCTCGACCAGCTGGTGAGGCAGGTGTCTCACGAAGCCGACGGTGTCGCTCATCGTGTAGACGCGGCCGTCGCTGGTCGTCGTACGACGGGTCGTGGGGTCGAGGGTTGCGAACAACGCGTCCTCGACCAGCACCCCGGCGCCGGTGAGCCGGTTGAGCAGGCTCGACTTGCCGGCGTTGGTGTAGCCCGCGATGGCGACGCTCGGGATGTGGTGACGGCGGCGCTCCTGGCGCTTGGTGTCGCGGGTGCCCTTCATGTGCGCCAGCTCGCGGCGCAGCTTGGCGATCTTGGTGTTGATCCGGCGCCGGTCGGTCTCGATCTTGGTCTCACCCGGGCCACGGCCACCGATGCCCTCGCCCCCGGCCGCGCGGCCGCCGGCCTGGCGCGAGAGGTTTCCGCCCCAGCCGCGCAGGCGCTGCTTCATGTAGTTGAGCTGGGCCAGCTCGACCTGCGCCTGGCCCTCCCTGCTCTTGGCGTGCTGGGCGAAGATGTCGAGGATCAGCGCGGTGCGGTCGACGGTCTTGACCTTGAGCTTGTCCTCGAGGTTGCGCAGCTGGCTCGGGGCCAGGTCGCCGTCGAGGATGACGGTGTCTGCACCGGTGGCGCGCACGATCTCGCGGAGGCCCTCGACCTTGCCGCGGCCGATGTAGGTCGCCGGGTCGGGCTTGTTGCGTCGCTGGTAGATCGCGTCGAGCACCTCGGAGCCGGCGGTCTCGGCGAGCGCCGCGAGCTCGGCCATGGAGTTCTCGGCGTCCTCGATCGAGCCCTCGGTCCAGACGCCGACCAGCACGACCCGCTCGAGGCGGAGCTGGCGGTACTCGACCTCGCTGATGTCCTCGAGCTCGGTGGAGAGCCCCTGCACCCGGCGCAGGGCGTACCGCTCGGCGAGGTCCTGCTCACCGGTGGTGAGCTCGGGATCCTCGTCGTCGTACCCGGACTCCCACGCGTCGGGCTGGTCGGGGTCGTCGGTCGGGTCCGTCTCGTCCTCGTCCCAGCCGACGGTCTCGTCGAGCTCGGTGTCGAGGGAGAAGTCGTCACGTGCGTTCGTCATATGTCGTCCAGGGTAGGTCGGCCCGCACCCCCACGCGAACCTGTTTGCCGACGGCGTACGGCGGGTGTCCCCTTGTAACGCTCCGTTATCTGCACTTGGGCGCCGTCGTGACGTCCCTCTACTGCGGATAACGGAGCGTTACAAGCACACAAGCCGTCCGGCGCTAGGTTGAGCCGGTGACCCTGCCTGCGCTTCCCACTCGCGCCCGCGTCGTCGTCATCGGGGGCGGCGTGATCGGGTGCTCCGTCGCCTACCACCTGGCCCACGAGGGCTGGACCGACGTCGTCGTCGTCGAGCGCGACCGGCTCACCAGCGGTACGACGTGGCACGCGGCGGGGCTGATGACCTGCTTCGGCTCGACCTCCGAGACGAGCACCGGCATCCGGCTGTACTCCCGCGACCTCTACGCCAGGCTCGAGGCCGAGACCGGGGTGTCGACCGGGTTCCGGCCGGTCGGGCTGATCGAGGCTGCGGCCGACGAGGACCGCCTCCACGAGTACCGTCGGGTCGCGGCGTTCCAGCGCCACCTCGGCCTCGAGGTGCACGAGATCGGGCCCTCGGAGATGTCCGAGCTGTTTCCCTGGGCGAGGACCGACGACCTGCTCGCCGGGTTCCACGTGCCGGGCGACGGCCGGGTCAACCCGGTCGACCTCACCCAGTCGCTGGCGCGCGGCGCGAAGAACCTCGGCGTGCGCGTCGTCGAGGGCGTGCGCGTCGACGACGTGCTGGTGCGCGAGGGCGAGGTGACCGGGGTGGTGGTCTCGACGGGCTCGACCGACGACGACACGCAGGTCGTCGAGTGTGAGTACGTCGTGAACTGCACCGGGATGTGGGCCCGCGAGCTCGCCGAGCGCAGCGGGGTCGTCGTACCGAACCAGGCCGCGGAGCACTACTACCTGATCACCGACACCATCGACGGCATCGACCCCAACGGTCCGATCTTCGAGGACCCCGCCGCCCATGGCTACTACCGCGAGGAGGGCGGCGGGATGATGGTCGGCCTCTTCGAGCCGCGCGCCGCCGCCTGGGCCGTCGACGGGATCCCGCCGACCGCGTCGTTCACCACCCTCAAGCCGGACTGGGACCGGATGGGGCCGTTCCTCGAGACCGCGATGGCACGGGTGCCCGTGACGCTCGAAGCCGGCGTGCGCACGTTCTTCTGCGGGCCGGAGTCGTTCACCCCCGACCTGATGCCGGCCGTCGGCGAGGCGCCGGGCATCACGAACTACTTCGTCGCCGCCGGCATGAACTCCGTCGGCGTGCTCTCGGCCGGCGGCCTCGGCCGTGTGCTCGCGCACTGGATCATCTCCGGGCTGCCCGACGTCGACGTGACCGCGTGGGACGTCGCCCGCTTCCGCGCCGACCAGCTCGAGCCGGCGTACCGCCGCGACCGCACGACCGAGATCCTCGGCACCGTGTACGCCGCGCACACGCCGGGCAAGCAGCTGCACACGATGCGCAACCGGCTGCTCTCCCCGGTGCACAGTCGCCTGGTCGAGAACGGCGGGCTGCTGCGCGAGGTCTCCGGCTGGGAGGGCGCCGACTGGTTCGCCGGGTACGGCGTCGTCCCCGAGGCGGAGCCGACCTGGGGCCGTGCGCCCTGGTTCGAGGAGTGGCGGCAGGAGCACCGCACCGTCCGCGAGGGCGTCGGGCTGATGGACATGTCGTTCATGGCGAAGTTCGCCGTCTCGGGCACCGACGCGGGCGCGATGCTCGACCAGCTGTCCGCGGGTGACGTCAACGGCGAGCCGGGCTGGATCACCTACACCCAGTGGCTCAACGACGACGGCCGGATCGAGGCCGACCTGACGGTCTCGAAGCTGACCGATGCCCGGTTCCTCGTGGTCGCCTCCGACACTGCCCACGGGCACGTCGCCGCGCTGCTCGGCCGGGCCGCCCGCGACCGCAGCGTGTCGGTGCACGACGTCACGCGTGACTTCGGCCAGCTCAACCTGCAGGGGCCCCTGTCGCGCGAGGTGCTGGCCGGGCTCACGTCGTCCGACCTGTCCACCGAGGCATGGCCGTTCCGCGGCGTGCGCGAGATCGAGGTGGCCGGTGTGCCGGTGGTCTGCGCCCGGATCACCTACCTCGGCGAGCTCGGCTACGAGCTCTACGTGCCGGCGGACCGCGCCGTCGAGCTGTACGACGCGATGGCGGCCGACTCTCGGGTGCGTCCGGTGGGGCTGAAGGCGCTGGCGTCGCTGCGGATGGAGAAGGCCTACCGCGACTTCGGCCACGACATCGACAACACCGACTGTCCGCTCGACGTCGGCCTCGGCTTCGCGGTGGCGTGGGACACCGAGTTCCGCGGCAAGGAGGCGCTGGCCGCACGCCGCGAGTCGTTCCCGTCGACCCAGCGGCTGGTGCAGATCCGGCTCACCGATCCCGACCCGTTGCTCTACCACGCCGAGCCGGTGCTGCGAGACGGCGAGGTGGTCGGCTACGTGCGCGCCGCGTCGTACGGGTGGACGTTGGGCGCGTCGGTCGGGCTGGCCTTCGTCAACGGCCCCGGGCCGGTCACCAAGGACTGGCTCGACGCCGGGTCGTGGGAGGTCGACATCGCCGGGGACCGCTACGACGCGACGGTCTCACTGCGGCCGATGTACGACCCGACGAGCGCGCGGGTGCGGGCGTAGGCGACGGGATCGCCGGTCGACCGGCGATCCCTGCAGGGGCCCTACTTAGGAGGCATCCGGATGCCACCGTCGACGCGGACGACGGCACCGTTCATGTAGGAGTTGGTGAGGCACTCGAGCACCATGGCGGCGAGCTCGTCGGGGGTGCCGAGCCGCTTGGGGAACAGCACCGACTCGCCGAGCCGGGCCTTGAACTCCTCGGCCTTCTCCCCCTCACCGTAGATCGGGGTGTCGATCAGACCGGGGGCAACCGTGTTGACCCGGACGCCGATCGCGGCCAGGTCGCGCGCGACCGGCAGCGTCATGCCGACGATGCCGCCCTTGGAGGAGGAGTACGCCGCCTGCCCGATCTGGCCGTCGAACGCCGCGACGCTGGCCATGTTGACGATCGCGCCGCGCTCGCCGGAGGCCAACGGGTCGAGCCGCGACATCGCCGTCCCCGCGATCCGGGTCGCGTCGAAGGTGCCGATCAGGTTGATCGCGATCACCCGCTTGTAGAGCTCGAGGTCGTGCGCGGAGTCGTAGCTGCCGTCGCGACCGACGGTGCGTGCGGCCGGTCCGATGCCGGCCGAGTTCACCAGCACCCGCAGCGGCGCGAGCTCGCCGGCGGCGTCCACCGCAGCGGTGATCTGCGCGGTGTCGGTGACGTCGACGTGGGCGAACGCACCACCCAGCTCGTCGGCCAGAGCCTGGCCCTTGTCGTCCTGCACGTCGGCGATCACGACGGTCGCGCCGGCGGCGGCGAGGGAGCGTGCGACAGCGGCGCCGATGCCCGACGCGGCCCCGGTGACGACGGCTGAGGATCCGGAGATGTCCATGCCGCGGAGCCTAGCGAGGCGGTCGTGCGCTCGATCGGCCCCCTTCTCCGCGGGGCCTGGCGCCGACTCAGAGGTCGGTCGTCCCCCGCGCCACGATCACCGCAGGACCGGTGAGCGACACCCGCCCCGCGTCGTCGAGGGACACCGCCAGCTCACCACCCGGTACGTCGACCCGCCAGCGCCCAGGTGCGCCTCCCGCCACAGCCACGGCCGCGGCGCAGGCACCCGTGCCGCACGAGCGGGTCTCGCCCGAGCCGCGCTCGTGGACGCGCATCGCGACATGGTCGGGCCCGCGTCGTACGACGAACTCGACGTTGACGCCCTCGGGGAACACCGTGGCGTCGTACGACGGCTCCTCGTAGAGGCGGCCGGCCTCGGCCAGGTCGTCGACCATCACCACCGCGTGCGGGTTGCCGACGTCGACGTGGACCGCCGGCCACGACCGGTCGTCCACCGACACCTTCGTCTCGCCGAGGATCGTCGCGACGCCCAGGTCGGCGGTGAAGAGGTCGCCGGTGCGGGTCACGGTCTTCACGCCGTCGCGCGTGGCGATCCGGATCGGGCGGTCGGCGGGCACCAGCCCCTCGTCGTACAGGTGGAGCGCGAAGACGCGGATCCCGTTGCCGCACATCTCGGCCGGCGAGCCGTCGGCGTTGCGGTAGTCCATGAACCACTCGGGAAGGGGGTCCGTGTCAGGCCACCTCGCGAGCAGGCTCGCTTCGGTCTCTCCCCGTATGACCCGCAGGACGCCGTCGGCGCCGAGGCCGGCCCGGCGGTCGCACAGCGCCCGCACCCGCTCGCCGGACAGGTCGCCGTGGACCGAACCGTCGTGGTCGGGCAGCAGCACGAAGTCGTTCTCCGTGCCGTGGCCCTTGAGGTACGGGTAGGTCACCCCGCCAGTGTCGCAGCGTCAGGGCGCGGGGTGCACCACCAGGGCCGAGCCGCCGCCGCGACGCGAGGGCTCGGAGACGGCCGTCAGCAGGTGATGACGACCGAACTCGATCGCCGTCGCCGCACCGATCTCCGCCGCGGTCGTCCCGGGCGCACCGGCCGGGGTGAAGGTGTAGCCGTACGGCGTCAGCGCCGCGCCGTACTCGTCGATGAACGACTGCTCCGCCGTCACGCTCGCGGTGTTGCGCTGCGAGCCGCGCGGGTCGGCGATCGCGTCCTCGATGGTCATTCCCCGGTCGATCCGGTCGACCAGCATCTGCAGCACGGTGGTGATGATCGTCGAGCCGCCGGGCGAGCCCAGCGCGAGGAACGGCTTGCCGGCGCGCAGCACGATCGTCGGCGAGATCGAGGAGCGCGGGCGCTTGCCGCCCTCGATCCGGTTCGGGTCGGCCGGGTCGTAGGCGTTCGTGAAGTCGGTCAGCTCGTTGTTGAGCAGGAAGCCACGGCCCGGCACGACGATGCCCGAGCCACCGGTCTGCTCGATGGTGAGGGTGTACTCCACGATGTTGCCCCACCGGTCGGCCACGGTCATGTTGGTCGTGTTGAGGTTCTCGGTGTCGGGAGCGGGCTGCGACGGGGCCGTGCCGCACCCCGGGGCGCTCGAGGTCGGGTCGCCGGCCGCGACGGGCGCCGGCAGCGCCGTTGTCTCGCTGATCTGGCAGGCCCGCTGGGCCGCGAACCGGTCCGAGAGCAGCGCGTGCAGCGGCACGTCGACGTACGCCGGGTCGCCGACGAACGCGCCGCGGTCGGCGAACGCCAGCGCGCTGGCATCGAGGTAGTGGTGCAGCACGTCGGCGGCGGTCTTGCCGCCGAGGTCGAAGCGCTCCATGATGTTGAGCGCCTCACCGACCGTCGAGCCGCCGGACGACGACGGCGCCATGCCGTACACGTCGTACCCGCGGTAGCCGACGTGGGTGGGCCGGCGGTCGATGGTCGTGTAGCGGCGCAGGTCGGAGGGCTGCAGGAAGCCGGTCGGCACCGGCAGCGTGGTCGAGGCCGTCTTCGGCGGGTGGTGGACGACCCGGCTGATCTCGCGGCCGAGGCGGCCGTCGTAGAGGAAGGAGATGCCGCGCCGCGCGATCTCGCGGTACGTCGTGGCGAGGGCCGGGTTGCGGAACACCGAGCCGACCTGCGGGGCGTCGCCACCAGGCAGGAACAGCCGTCGGGTCGACCGGAACGCGTCGAAGCGGATCTTGTTCTCGAGCGTCTGCTGGCGGAACGTCGGGTCGACCACGAAGCCGTGACGGGCGACGTGGATGGCCGGGCGGAAGGTCCGGCCGAGCGACATCGTGCCCCAGCGGTCGAGGGCGCGCTGCCAGGTCGCAAGCGAGCCCGGCACGCCGACCGAGACGCCGCTGGTCACCAGCTGGGGGGTGAAGTTGTAGGGCATGCCGGTGCTCGGGTCGATGAACGCGTCGTGGGGCATCGAGGCCGGAGCCGTCTCGCGGCCGTCGATCGTCCCGACGCGGCCGGTGCGGGCGTCGTAGTGGACGAAGTAGCCGCCACCGCCGATGCCGGACGAGTACGGCTCGGTGACGCCGAGCGTCGCGGCCGCCGCCACGGCGGCGTCGGTGGCGTTGCCGCCGTGCTTCAACACCTTCAGGGCCGCGGCCGAGGCCTCCGGATCGACGGTGCTCACCGCGCCGCCGTAGCCGACGCTGGTCGGCACCTTCTCGGTGTGGCGGCCCCAGTCGGGTGCGCGGTCGGGCGCACGGTCCGTGGCGCCGGAACCGGCGATCGCCGGAGTGGTAGCCGCCGCGAGCACGGTCGCGGTGAGCAGGGCGGTCGTGCCGAGGGCGCGACGGGGCAGGTGGGTCACAGTTCCTCCCGAGAGCGGATTCACTTCCCCGTGCCCTCCGCCCGGCATCTCATGCGCAGCGGTGTCGGCGGCCGGAGGTCAGCCCAGCGCGGCCACCGCTGCCGCTGCCCGCTCGACCCGGTCCGGGGCGTCCCACGGCACCCAGACCACCCGCGGGTCCTTGCGGAACCAGCTGTCCTGGCGCCGCGAGAAGCGTCGCGTGGCGGTGATCGTGGCCTCGACAGCCTCGTCGAGGGTCGTCTCGCCCGCGAGGTACGACGCCACCTCGCGGTAGCCGATCGCGGTCCGGGCCGTGCGGCCGTCGGCGAGACCCGCCTCGAGGAGCCGACGTACCTCGTCGACGAGTCCCACGTCGAACATCGCGCGCACCCGCTGCTCGATCCGCGGGTCCAGGGTCGGTCGGTCGATGTCGACGCCGATCTGCACGCTGCGCGCGTCGACGTAGGAGTGCTCCGGCAGCGAGGCGCTGAACGGCTGCCCGGTGATCGTGACGACCTCCAGGGCGCGGACGATACGGCGGCCGTTGTCGGGAAGGATGCGGGCTGCCGCTTCCGGGTCGGCCTCGGCGAGCCGACGGTGGAGCGCGGCCGGCCCGACCGTCGCCAGGTCGTCCTCGAGCGCCCGTCGTACGGCGGGGTCGGTGCCCGGGAACTCGAACCGGTCGAGCACCGCCCGGGTGTAGAGCGCCGAGCCGCCCACCAGCACCGGCACCCGGCCGCGGGCCCGGACCTCGGCGATCACCGTCCGTGCCCAGCCCTGGAACTCCGCCACCGTCAGCGGCTCGGTGACCTCGAGCAGGTCGAGCAGGTGATGAGGCACAGCGCGTCGTTCGGGGACGGGCGGCTTGGCGGTGCCGATGTCCATCCCGCGGTAGACCGCCATCGCGTCGGTGTTGACGATCTCACCGTCGAGACGCTCGGCCAGGGCGAGCGAGAGCCCGGTCTTCCCGGCGGCCGTCGCGCCGATCACGGCGACGATCGGCGGCGCCGGCTCGGGGGGCATGGCGATCAGTCTGGCAGCGGCCGACCAGCCCGGGCTTACTGTGGACCCATGCCCGAGCTGCGCGAGGACGAGTTCGACGAGGACTACGGTCCCGACGACGACTCCCCGCCGTACTGGTTCCCGGGCAACCGGATGCCCCCCGACGCGCAGGCGATGGGCCTGACCCACCACGTGCCTGACGGCGCCCTGCTCGACTTCGCCGGCAAGCTCGACTCCTCGCGGCTCAAGCACCGGATCGTCGCCTGGATCATGCTGGTGGTGTTCTGCTTTCCGGTCGCCGGCTACGTCTACCGCCTGGTCGTGGATCTCGTGGAGATGCTCCACCACTGACCGGGGCTAGGTTGTCCGAAGGGGCCCCGCTCGAGGGGGCCACCGACACGGAGGAGCGACATGGGTTTCCTGGACGACGCCAAGAAGATGGTGGACGAGCACGACGAGCAGGTGGACTCGGCGATCGAGAAGGCCGGCGACGTGGTCGACGACAAGACCGGCGGGAAGTACGCCGGCCAGGTCGACAAGGCGCAGGACTTCGCCGAGGAGAAGACCGGCGACGGCGACACCGCCCGCTGACTCCCTGATCTGCCGACTGCATGACCGATCGTTTCCGCGTCGTCCCCGCGGCATACGTGTTCCTGCTGCGTCCGGGCACCCACGGCAACGAGGTGCTGCTCCAGCTACGACAGCACACCGGCTACATGGACGACCACTGGGCTGCGGCCGCAGCCGGACACGTCGAGCGGGGCGAGACGGCGTACGACGCGGCCCACCGCGAGGCGATGGAGGAGATCGGCGTCTCGGGGCTGGCGCTGGAGTTCGTGACGTCGATGCAGCGCACCCAGCACGCCGACCCGATCGACGAGCGCATCGACTTCTTCTTCACCGCCCGCGCGTGGACCGGTGAGCCGCGGATCGTCGAGCCGGCCAAGTGTGCCGCGCTCGAGTGGTACCCGCTGACCGCGCTGCCCTCGCCGGTGGTGCCGCACGAGCGCGTGGTCCTCGACGGGCTGGGTACGGGACTGGCGGGGTACACGACCTTCGGGTTCTGAGCCTGAGGGTCTCGCGAGGCGCCGCGACGAGCGACGCGTGGGAGGGAGCACCATGATGGACCTTGGCGAGCAACCGACACCGGAGATCGAACCCGCGGAACCGCCGCCCGGTGGCGTCGACGCGGTCGAGGACGAGCTCTACTCGGTCCAACCCGTCGTGCCGCAGCTGCCGACGACACTCAACCCTCACCTGGACGTGCCCGAGCCGATCAAGGAGGGCGAGGACACCGAGGACGGCGCCACGAGCGACGGGGCCACCGAGCCCGAGAAGGAGACCCAGGCATGAGCGAGCGCGACGCACCCTCGGGCGGCCACGCCCAGGAGACCGAGCTGAAGGACTCCAACCCCAACGCCGGTGGCCCCGACCGCGCGGCCGGAGGCATGGGGGTCAGCAGCGAGCGTGTCGGCCCCAGCGGCCCCGGCCAGGAGTCCACCGACGGCGAGCGCGACACCACCGAGCCACCTCACCGCGACCACGGCGGCGACCTGGTCGGCTCCGACGCGGAGTTCGTGCAGGAGCCCGAGGAGAACCCCGAAGGACTCGACCCGAAGGCCGACTACCCCTCCAAGGACCCTCGCAGCAGCGACTGACTGCGGCGCGGCTGAGGCGGGCGGCCGGGCAGAAAACGCGGAACAGATGCCCCCTCGACGTGGGCGCGGCGACAGATTGTTCCGCGTTTTCCGCAACGAGCTGCCGAGCGGAGAGCGGTTGGTCAGGCGCGCACCGGTGCGCCGACGGTGGGCATGCCCAGGCCGACGGCGCTCGAGGGGGCCGCGGGCGTCGTACGCGCCTCCCACGCGTCGCCCGAGCGGGTACGGCGATGGGCCAGCACCGGCCCGTCGGCGACCAGGTGGTGCGGGGCGGCGTAGGTGACCTCGACCTCGACGAGGTCGCCCGGGCGGATCGCGTCCGATCCGTCGGTCGAGCCCGATCCGTCGGTCGAGCCTGTCGAGACCACGGGTGGGGCGAAGTGGACGAGCCGGTTGTCGCGAGCGCGGCCGGTGAGACGCCGCGTGGCGGCGTCCTTGCGTCCCTCGCCCTCGGAGACGAGCAGCTCGACCCGCGAGCCGACCAGGGCTCGGTTCTCCGCCCACGCGATCTCGGTGACGACGTCCACCAGCCGCCCGTACCGCTCCCGGACGACCTCGGGCGCGACCTGGTCGGGCATCGTCGCGGCGGGGGTGCCGGGCCGGATGGAGTACTGGAAGGTGAAGGCCGCCGCGAACCGCGCCTCGCGGACCACCTCGAGGGTCTGGGCGAAGTCGTCCTCGGTCTCGCCGGGGAAGCCGACGATGATGTCGGTGCTGATCGCCGCGTCGGGCATGGCGGCACGGACCCGCTCGATGATGCCGAGGTACTTCTCGCGCCGGTAGGAGCGGCGCATCGCCTTGAGCACCCGGTCGGACCCGCTCTGGAGCGGCATGTGCAGCTGGTGCATGACGTTGGGCGTCTCGGCCATGGCCGCGATCACGTCGTCGCGGAACTCGGCGGGATGAGGCGACGTGAACCGCACCCGCTCCAGCCCCTCCACCTCGCCACAGGCGCGCAGCAGCTTGGCGAACGCCTGACGGTCGCCGAACTCCACGCCGTACGCGTTGACGTTCTGACCGAGCAACGTCACCTCGGAGACGCCCTCGCCGACCAGCGCGCGTACCTCGCCGAGGATGTCGCCGGGGCGACGGTCCTTCTCCTTGCCGCGCAGGCTCGGGACGATGCAGAACGTGCAGGTGTTGTTGCAGCCGACGCTGACGCTCACCCAGGCGGCGTACGCCGACTCGCGCCGGGTCGGCAGCGTCGAGGGGAAGACCTCGAGCGACTCGAGGATCTCGACCTGGGCCTCCTCCTGCACCCGCGCGCGCTCGAGGAGCGCCGGCAGCGACCCGATGTTGTGGGTGCCGAAGACGACGTCGACCCACGGCGCCTTCGCCGTGATCGTGGCGCGGTCCTTCTGGGCCAAGCACCCGCCGACGGCGATCTGCATGCCCGGCCGCGCGGCCTTGACCGGGGCCAGGTGCCCGAGGTTGCCGTAGAGCTTGTTGTCGGCGTTCTCACGGACTGCGCAGGTGTTGAAGACGACGACGTCCGGAAACGCAGCCTGCTCGTCGGCCGGCGCTTGGACGAAGGGGACGTACCCCGCGTCCTCCAGCAGCCCGGTCAGCCGCTCGGAGTCGTGGACGTTCATCTGGCACCCGTAGGTCTTGACCTCGTAGGTGCGGGCAGTGCCGTCGGTGGGGGCGTTCATGGCCGTCCCAGGGTACGGGTGGCCCACGCCTAGGGTGTACTCACCATGACCGACGACTCCTCGCCCGACGGACTGCACCGCCGATCCCTCCTGCTCGGCGGCGCCGGCCTCGGGGCCGGACTGGTGACCACGGCCGCGCTGATCGACGTACCGGCCGCGGCCGCGGGGACCCGTACGCGGATCCACTTCCACGGCCGGTTCACGAACCCGAGCACCCCCGACTGGCACTACCTGCCGTTTCGCGTGCCGCGGGGCGTCCGCGCGATCGAGGTCCGGTACGACTTCACGTCCACCGACACCGGAGTGGGCTTCAGCACCAACGTCGTCGACCTCGGCATCTTCGACCCGTCGGGCAAGGCGTTGGGTGACGCGGCCGGGTTCCGCGGCTGGTCGGGCGGCGCGAGGCGCCACGTCCGGCTGAGCCACCACTGGGCGACGCCCGGTTACCTGGCCGGCCCGATCACGCCGGGGCGCTGGCACGTGATCCTCGGGCCGTTCCTGATCACCCCGCCCGGCACGCCCTGGCACGTCACGGTCACCCTCGAGCACGGCCGACCGGCCCAGCCGGCCTTCGTGGCCCACCACGCGCCCGTCGCGGTGCCGGGCACCGGCCCCGGGTGGTACCGCGGCGACCTGCACACCCACAGCGTCCACTCCGACGGTCGCTGGACGCCGGCCCAGCTCGTCGCGCAGGCGAGGGCCAACGGGCTGGACTTCCTCGGCACCTCCGACCACAACACGAGCTCCGCGACGCGGGTCTTCGGGCGCGTCGTACCCGATGACTTCCTGGTGGTCAGCGGCGAGGAGGTGACCACACGTAACGGGCACTGGCTCGCCACCGCAACGCCACCCGGCACCTGGATCGACTGGCGCTACCGCGCGGCAGACCAGCGGCTGGCCCGGTTCACCGACCTCACGCGCAGCCTCGGCGGGCTCACGGTCGCCGCGCACCCGTTCGTGCCGGTCGCCGGCACCCGCTGGGACTTCGGCACGTCGTGGAGCGAGGTCGACGCCGTCGAGGTCTGGAACGGGCCGTGGGGCTTCTTCAACCAGCTCACCCTCGACGCGTGGCAGCAACAGCTGGTGGCGGGCGGCTACACGCCGGCTGTCGGCAACTCCGACTCCCACCACGAGGGCCAGGTGGTCGGGCTGCCGCAGACGGTCTACCGGCTCGACACGTTGTCCAGCGCTGCGATCGTGGCCGCGGCCCGGGGCGGGCACTGCTGGATCGCCGAGTCGTCGGCGGTGGACCTCACCTTCACGGCTACGGGGGCCGGGGCCACCACGACGGTCGGCGGACCGGGCGACACGGTGGCGCTCGCCGCGGGCGAGCAGCTGTCCTGCAGCCTGGCCGTGACCGGCGTACCGGGCACGCTGGCGCAGCTCATCGGCAGCAGCGGCGTGCTGGCCTCGGCCGTCGCGGACGGCTCCGGGTCGATCGCCCTCCAGGCCGACGTCGCCGCCACGGAGGGCTTCGTGCGCGTCGAGGTACGACGTGGCAGCGCGGCCGACCCGACGACGTACCAGTCGAGCCTGCCGATGGTGGCGCTGACGAACCCGGTCTTCGTCACGTCCTGAACCAATGGTCGGTGAACCGGGGATCCCGACATGCACACAAGCTCAGGCAAGCGACATGAAGAGCTTCTCCATGCGCTTCACGTCGAGCTGCTCGCCGGTCCCGGGGTCGCCGGTCACGCACTGGCGCAGCCCGGAGGCGATGACCGCGAAGCCGGCCCGGTCGAGGGCCTTCGAGACCGCGGCGAGCTGGGTGACGATCTCCTCGCAGGAGCGCCCCTCCTCGAGCATCCGGACGATGCCGTCGAGCTGGCCGCGAGCGCGCTTGATCCGGTTGATCACGGGGGCCATCTCGTCGGCGGGGAGCTCCATCAGGAGCTCTGCTCGGCGGCGGCAACCTCGCGGCGGATCTCGTCCATGTCGAGCCCGCGGACCGCATCGATGAGCTGCTCGAGCGCAGGCTCGGGCAGGGCGCCCGCCTGGCGGAAGACGCAGATGCCGTCGCGGAAGGCCATCAGGGTCGGGATCGAGGAGATCTGGAGTGCCCCGGCCAGAGCCTGCTCGGCCTCGGTGTCGATGCTGCCGAACGCGATGTCGGCGTGGGTCTCGGAGGCCTTCTCGTAGATCGGGGCGAACATCCGGCACGGGCCGCACCACGACGCCCAGAAGTCGACCAGGACGATGCCGTCCTGGAGCACGGCCTGCTCGAAGGACTCCTCGGTGAGGGTCAGGGTGGACATGCGTGGCGCCTCTCGCTCGGTTTCGGATCATACCCCTGGGGGTGTTAGCGTCGGAAACGCCGATACCCCGAGCGGTATTCCACCCGGTGAGGAGCCCCCGATGTGCCACCCCGTCCGCTGCCGCGTCTGCGGCGGCACCACCTGGGCCGGTTGCGGCCAGCACGTCGCACAGGTGAAGGCGAGCGTGCCGGACAGCCTCTGGTGCAACGGCGGGCACACCCGGGAGGAGCGGGCGGCTGCCGGGGGCGGCGGCTGGCTCTCACGCCTGCTCGGCCGCTGACCCCTCGAGCGTCGCCACCCACGCCAGGATCTCGGCCGCCACGTCCTCCGGGGTGCGGCCGGTGTTGTCGATCCGCAGGTGTGGGTACTCCGCGATCAGCTCGTCGGCCGGCGAGGGTGTGCCGGTGTTCATCTGCACCCGTTCCAGCCCTCGCACGTTGTCGTCGGACCACGCCAGGTCGCGCTTCGACTTCTTCTCCGCCAGCCGGTACGGCGTGTGGTTGCGGTCGAGGCGGGTGTCCAGGTCGGCGTACAGCTCGACGATGGCGATGCGACGTCCGGCCTCGACGAACGGTGCCAGGTGGATACGCATCAGGGCGGTGTCCTCGGGGAGGTCGAGCCCCCAGACCAGCGTGAAGACGAGGTCGGTGTCGTCGACGGCGGCCTCCTCGAGCACCCGTTGCCGGAACTCGGTCAGCAGCCGGTTGAACGGCGGGGTGCCGAAGTCGAAGACGTCGAGCAGCGGCTCGATGACGTGGTGGTTGTGGAAGAGGCGGTAGCCGCCGGCATCGGCGACGGCGCGCCCGACCGTCATCTTGCCGACGGCCGGCGGGCCGAACACGAACAGCAGCGTCATGGAGCCAGGGTCGCGGAGTGCGGCGGCTCACGCGACTCAGTTCTCGAGCGGCTGGAGCACCTCGACCCGGTTGCCGTGGGGGTCGCGGACGTGGAACCGGCGGTAGCCCGCGAACGAGTCGCGCTCGCTCCAGTCGACGTCGCCACCGGCGGCCGCGACCGAACCGGCGATCGCGTAGAGGTCGTCCACCACGAACGCCGGGTGGGCCTTGCGAGCCGGCACGACAGGGTCCTCGACGCCGACGTGGAGCTCCGCGCTGACGCCGCCGCGCACGTCGTACGCCCGGAACCAGGCGCCGCCCCGCCCGCGGAGGTCCTGGGGCTTGTCGACCTCGGTGAGCCCGAGGCCGTCGCCGTAGAAGCGGCGCACGGCATCCTCGCTGCCCGGCGGGCAGGAGACCTGCACATGGTGCAGCGCGATCATGTTCCGGGCACTTCTGCCACGACGAAGATCCGTCGGAAGGGCAGCACGACGCGGCCGTCGCGCTCGGGGTACGTCGTACGCAGGCGTCGCTTGAACTCGTCCTCGAAATCGGGCCGCAGGTCGTCTGGCAGCGCTTGAAGGGTCGGCCGCGCGCCGGTGCCGGACACCCAGGTGAAGACCGGGTCGGGGCCGCTGAGCACGTGGAGGTACGTCGTCTCCCAGGCGTCGACGTGGCAGCCGAGGGTCGCGAGGGCCTCGAGGTAGACCGCCGGGTCGTGGCTGCTCGGGACGGCGACCCCGCGGGTGTGCTCGGCGTACGGCGCCTCGGCCGCGAGGTCGGTACGGATGGTGTGGCTGGGCTCGCCGAAGTTGCCGGGCACCTGGAAGGCGAACCAGCCGCCCGGCCGCACACGGCTGACGAGAGCGGGCAGGAGGTCGAGGTGGCCGGGGATCCACTGCAGCGTGGCGTTGGAGACCAGGACGTCGACGGGGTCGGCGTCGCGCGCCCAGTCACGCAGGTCGGAGACCGCGAAGTCGATCGTGGCGTCGACCGCCTCCGCCTTCGCGATCATCTCCGGGCTCGAGTCGAGTCCCCGGATCTCGGCCTCGGGCCAGCGGGCACGCAACAGCGTGGTCAGGTTGCCGGGCCCGCAGCCGAGGTCGACGACCCTCGCCGGAGCGGCAGCACCGACCCGTGCGACCAGCTCGACGAAGGGCCGGCCGCGTTCGTCGGCGTAGGTCAGGTAGCGCTCGGGGTCCCAGGTGTGGGGCATGGGCAGCTCCTCAAGTGTCTTGACGTCAAGATATTCTCCAGTGTCCGCCCAAGTCATCTTGATGTCAAGATTCTCGACAGGCTCTAGACTGACCGGATGCGCGACGAGGTGGACGAGCTGCTCGAGGCCTGGGGTCGCGAGCGGGCCGACCTCGACCTGGCGCCGGTCGGGGTGTTCAGCCGGGTCAGCCGGCTGGCCCGGCGGCTCGAGCTCGCGCGTCGCGACGCGTTCGCCACGCACGGGATCGAGCAGTGGGAGTTCGACGTCCTCGCGGCGCTGCGCCGCGCCGGTGCGCCGTACGAGCTCTCGCCCGGACGGCTCCTCCGCGAGACGCTGGTGACCAGCGGCACCATGACCAATCGCGTCGACCGGCTCAGCGCCCGCGGCCTGGTCGAGCGCTACCCCGATCCCGACGACCGCCGTGGGGTGATCGTGCGGCTGACGGCTGAGGGCAAGGCCACGGTGGACGCCGCCTTCTCGGCGCTGCTCGAGGCCGAGCGCGAGCTGCTCGACACCCTCCCCGAGCGCGACCGCACCAAGCTCGCCTCACTCCTCCGCACCCTCCTGGCCCCCTTCGCCGAGTCGGCGCAAAGAGACGCCTGAACGACGCCGAGTCGGCGCAAAGAGGCACTCGGAAAGGGCCGAGTCGGCTCGTGACGACTCGGCGCGACTACTCCAGCCCCTCGGCCGCCTCGAGCCACTCCAGCTCGAGCGACTCACGCTCGGCGGCCACCTCGCTCAACGCGCGGGACAGCTCGCTCAGCCGCTCGTGGTCGGAGGCATGCGTCAGCACCTCGTCGTTCAGCTCGGCCTCGCGGGCAGTCACCTGCTCGAGCCGCTTCTCGACGCGAGCCAGCGTCTTGCGGGCGGCCCGCTCCTCGGAGCTGCCGGCTCGAGCCGTCGTACGTCGAGTCGGCTCGTGACCACTCGGCGCGAGATCGAGGCCTCTTTGCGCCGACTCGGCGAGTTCTGACTGCCTCTTTGCGCCGACTCGGCGGGCCAGGTAGTCGTCGACGCCACCGGGGAGCATCGAGATCTGGCCGTCGTCGAGGAGGCCGTAGGTGATGTCGGTGACGCGCTCGAGGAAGTAGCGGTCGTGGGAGACGACCACGAGGGTGCCGGGCCAGTCGTCGAGGAAGTCCTCGAGCACGTTCAGGGTCTCGATGTCGAGGTCGTTGGTGGGCTCGTCGAGGAGCAGCACGTTGGGCTCGGTGAGCAGCAGGCGCAGGAGCTGGAAGCGCCGCCGTTCGCCACCGGAGAGGTCGCCGAGCCGCGCGGTGAGCCGGTCGCCGGTGAAGCCGAAGCGCTCGAGCAGGGCGGTCGCGGTGATCTCGCCGGTGGCCGTGCGGGTCACCCGTCGTACGGCCTCGACGGTCTCCAGCACCCGCGCCTGCGGGTCGAGGTCGTCGAGCGCCTGGGTGAGGTGCTGCAGGGCGACCGTGCGGCCCAGCTTCACCCGGCCCGCCGACGGAGCCAGCGACCCGTCGAGCAGAGACAGCACCGACGACTTCCCCGCGCCGTTCACCCCCACGATGCCGACGCGGTCGCCGGGGCCGAGCCGCCAGGTCGCGTGCGACAGCAGCATCCGCTCGCCGCGCACCAGGTCGACGTCCTCGACATCGATCACGTCCTTGCCGAGGCGCTGCGTGGCGAAGCGCTGGAGCTCGAGCCGGTCGCGCGGCGGCGGCTCGTCGTCGATGAGGGCCGAGGCGGCGTCGAGGCGGAACTTCGGCTTCGACGTGCGCGCCGGTGCCCCGCGCCGCAGCCACGCGAGCTCCTTGCGAACCAGGTTGCGACGGCGTACCTCCGACGCCGCAGCCTGCCGCTGCCGCTCGGCCTTGGCGAGCACGAACGCGGCGTACCCGCCCTCGTAGCTGTCGACCGCCCCGTCGTGGACCTCCCACGTGCGCTGGCACACGGCGTCGAGGAACCACCGGTCATGGGTCACGACCACCAGCGCCGACGACAGCGATGCGAGGTGCTCGGCGAGCCAGGCCACCGCCTCGACGTCGAGGTGGTTGGTCGGCTCGTCGAGGACGACGAGGTCGTGCTCGTGCAGCAGGAGCTCGGCCAGGGCGCAGCGCCGCCGCTCGCCCCCCGACAGCCCGATCACGGCCCGGTCGAGCTCGACGCCGGCCAGCAGCTCGGTGACGATCTCACGGGTGCGCGGCTCGGCAGCCCACGCGTGGTCGGGCCTGCCCCCGAGTACGGCGTCGCGCACCGAGTGCGTGTCGTCGAGGGTGTCGCCCTGGTGGAGGTAGCCGATCGCCAGCCCACGCGACATCGTCGCGCGCCCGCTGTCGGGCGGCTCCTGCCCGGTCAGCACCTGCAGCAGCGTCGTCTTGCCGTCGCCGTTGCGGCCGACCACGCCGACCCGTTCCCCGACCGACACCCCGAGCGACACGTCGCTGAGCAGCGGCCGCACGCCGTACGCCTTGGAGACCCGCTCCAGGTTCACCAAGTTGCTCATGCTGTCACCACATGGGCGCCGGCCACCGGCCCGTGCGCCACCAGTACGACGCGCTGGTCGCGGTCCGAGGTGAGGGCCGCCGCCACGGATCGCGCATGGTCGGCGGACTCGCAGAGGAACACGCAGGTCGGGCCCGACCCCGACAGCAGCCCCCGCAGGGCTCCGGCGTCGACCCCCTCGACGAGCAGCGCGGCGAGGTCGGGCCGGAGGTCGAAGGCCGCCTGCTCGAGGTCGTTGTGGAGCGCCGCCGCGAGCCGGCGAGGTTCACCGCTCGCCAGCGCGGCCAGGATCTCCTCGGGCGGGTCGGGCACCAGCGGGGCGTCCGGCCGCACCTCGTCGTAGTGGCGGTAGACCGCCGGCGTCGACATCCCCTCCGACGACGGCACGACCACCCACCACCACGAGCCCTCATCGGTGAGGGGGGTGACGACCTCACCGTGCCCCTCGCCCAGGGCCGTGCCCCCGAACAGCGCGAACGGCACGTCACTGCCCAGCTCGGCGGCCAGCACGAGCAGGTCGTGGTCGGAGGTGCCCAGGTCGTGCACGCGGTCGAGGGCGACCAGCGCGGCTGCACCGTCGGCCGAGCCGCCCGCCAGACCGCCGGCGATCGGGATGGACTTCTCGATCCTCACCTCGGCGCCCACCGGTCGGCCGTGCAGCGCGGACAGCCCTGCCGCCGCCCGGTCGACGATGTTGTGGCCCGCCGGGGGCAGGTGGCTCGTCTCGATGTACGACGCGACGTCGGTCGTGACGGTGAGGTCGGCGTCGGCGGTGACGGTGAGGTCGTCGTACAGGCTGAGTGCCTGGTAGACCGTCACCAGCGTGTGGAAGCCGTCGGGACGCGGGGCACCGACCCCGAGCAGCAGGTTGATCTTCGCGGCGGCGCGCACGGTGAGCGTCATGACAGGGCCTCGGCGATCCGGGCGAACTGCTCCACACTCAGCGACTCGCCGCGCGCCATCGGGTCCACCCCGGCCGCGGTGAGCGCCGCCGACGCGTCGTCGCCGGAGGAGACGAGGCCGCGCAGGCCCCCGCGCAGCGCCTTGCGGCGGTGGGCGAACGCCGCGTCGACGACCGCGAAGACCTGCTCGCGGCTCGCGGTGGTGGCGGGGGGCTCCCGCCGGGTCCACGCGACGAGGCCCGAGTCGACGTTGGGGGCCGGCCAGAAGACGTTGCGCCCGACGGCCCCGGCCCGGCGGACGTCGGCGTACCAGGCAGCCTTGACGCTCGGCACGCCGTACACCTTGGAGCCGGGTGCCGCAGCCAGCCGGTCGGCCACCTCGGCCTGCACCATGACCAGGCCCCTCTCGAGCGACGGCAGCAGGCTCAGCAGGTGGAGCAGGACCGGCACGGAGACGTTGTAGGGCAGGTTCGCGACCAGAGCGGTCGGCGGCGGGCCGGGGATCGCGTCGATCCGCATCGCGTCGGCGAGCACCACCTCGCAGCGTTCCGCCAGCCCACCGGCGTACGACGTGAGCGTCTCGGGCAGCGCGGCGGCGAGCACGGGGTCGACCTCCACCGCCACCACGCGCGCCACCTCGTCGAGCAGCCCGAGGGTCAGGGATCCGAGGCCGGGGCCGACCTCGACCACCACGTCGTCGGGTCCGACGCCGGCGGCGCGGACGATCCGGCGCACGGTGTTGGCGTCGATCACGAAGTTCTGCCCGCGCTGCTTGGTCGGGCGGATCTCGAGGCGCGCCGCGAGTGCACGAACGTCCGCCGGCCCGAGCAGTCTCGGGCCGACGGACGTCATGTGCGCCAGCCTATGGGGGGGTTCAGGCTGGCTCCGCGACGGTGTGCGAACACGTCGTGGCCGGCTGGGGGGCATCGGCCTCGATCACACGTTCCGTCGTGGTCATGGGGTGCTACCTGGGCAGACCCAGCGACGCGGCGCAGGCCGGCCACGCGCCGTACCCGCCACTGGCGTTGCGGACCTTGGTAGCGATCGCGATCTGAGTCTCCCGCGAGGCGTTGCTCGGCAGGCCGGAGCCGCCGTTCGCCTGCCAGGTGCCGAGGGAGAACTGCAGGCCGCCGTAGTAGCCGTTGCCGGTGTTGGTGGCCCAGTTGCCGCCCGCCTCGCACTTGGCGAGTGCGTCCCAGACCGTCGAGCCGCCGGTGAAGTTGGTGGACGCGACCGCCTTGGTGCCGACGCGCTCGATCTGCGCGACCGGGGCCCTCAGCAGGTGCTGGGAGATCACCTTGCGCGTGACGAGGTGACCGTTGCGGAAGACGATCCGGTAGGTCACGTCGCGCGCGCCGGTGCGCCCCGCCCGGACGACGGTGCTCTTGCCCTCGAGCATCGAGGAGTCGTCATGGCTGACGGTGCTGTAGGCGACCGCCTCGCCCGACACGTGCTTCTGCATGATCCGGATCCGGGTCAGCACCACCTTGTCGCCGTCGGCGAGCACGTGGCCCAGGCCCGGGTGGACGACGTCGTGCTTGCCCGGCGTGACGTGAAGTGCCGCGAGGGCCTGCCGCACCGTCAGGGCCGGGATCGCGCGGTGCAGCGGGTGCCTGCCGCCGACGACGACGGTGAGGGTCTTGGGGGTGGCCACGGTGATCCGCAGGCCGTCACGGGTGATGCCCGCGCCGCGGCTGACCGACAGGTTCGCGCGGTCGAAGCTGCGGTTGATCTGGTGCAGCGCACTGCGGACGTCGGTGGCCGTCACCCAGTACGTCGTGGTCTGGCCGTCGACGTCGAGCTTGAGCGGCTTGCCGTAGCGGACCGCGATCGTGGTGCCGTCGGAGACGGGCTGGTCGACAGCCGGGGCGACCTCGTCGTGGCTGCGCAACGAGATGCCCTGGTCGGAGAGGACGTCTCCGACCGTGTCACCCGACGCGGTCACCTGCTCGATGTGGCCGTCGACGTTGAGGGTCACCTTCGTGCCCATCGACGCGTAGCCGACGGTGGTCCCGATCACGGCCGCCGCGGCGACAGCCGCAGCACCGACCAGCGCTACCTTGCTCTTGCTGAAATGTGCGAGCTTCTGGCGCACAACTCTCCAGACGTCGTACTCTCCGGGCCTCGGGGGTGGCACCACACGCTCCCACGCCTCACCAGAGGCCGGGGGAACGACTTCCATACGAAGGGCCACACTCACCGAGTAGCGCAGCCGCGGCGCCGGTCGAAATCAACCCGATCCCGGCCAACAGTCACCAGACCCTACGCACCGTGCCACGAGAGCCCAACTCCTCGCAGGCGTTCTCGAGACAACGTGATCAGGCTCTCGTTGTCCGAAACCCGCGAGGGAACGGGTGCTACCAGGCGCCTCCGAAGGCCGCCTCCGTGTTGGAGTCGACGGCCTCGCACAGCGCGGTCAGGTCGTCACCGCGCACCTCGGCCATGGCGCGCACCGTCACCGGCACGAGGTACGACGCGTTGGGGCGCCCGCGGTACGGCACAGGCGTCAGGAACGGCGCGTCGGTCTCGACGAGCACCCGGTCCAGCGGCGTGACGACCAGGGCGTCGCGCACGGGCTGGGCGTTCTTGAACGTGACGGTGCCGGCGAAGCTCAGCCACGCGCCCCGCTCGAGGCAGGCGCGGGCGAAGCGCGGGTTGCCCGAGAAGCAGTGCATCACCCACCGATCGGGTGCGCCCTCGGCGTCGATGACGTCGAGGATCTCGTCGTGGGCGTCGCGGTCGTGGACGACCAGGGTCTTGTCGAGCCGCTTGGCGAGGTCGATGTGTCGCGCGAACGACTCCACCTGCGCCGCGTAGCCCTCCGGCCCGGTGCGGAAGTGGTCGAGCCCGGTCTCACCGACGGCGCGGACCTTCTCGTGCGACCCGGCCAGCCGTTCGATCTCCGCGAGCGCCTCGTCGAGCCGGCCCTCCGCCGCCAGTCGCGGGGCCTCGTTGGGGTGCAGCGCCACCCCGGCCACGAGGGCGTCGTGGGCGAGGGCGGTGTCGACCGCCCACTGCACCCCCGGCAGGTCGCAGCCGATCTGCACGACCCGGCTCACGCCCACCGCGGCCGCCCGCGACAGTGCGTCGGCGGTCTCGAGCCACTCCCCGTCGGCGATGTCGAGGTGGCAGTGGTTGTCGACGACGGGGTGCGGCAGGGGCTCGGGGAGCGGTGGTCGCTCCCGGTCGCGCCGCGCGCCCTGCTCGTCGTCCGCCCGGCTGCGCGTCGGCCCGGTCACGACGGCTCCTGCCCGAGGCCGTGCACCGCGTCGTACACCTGCCGCTTCGGTACGCCGGCCCGCCCGGCCACCGCGCGGATCGCCTCCTTGCGCGGCTCCCCCGCCGCCTCCAGGGCCGCGACCGCGTCCCGGAGCGATTCGGGGTCGGTCGCCACGCCGGCTCCGGCGACAGCGCCGCTCACCACGATCGTGACCTCACCGCGCACTCCCTCCTCGGCCCACCCCACCAGGTCGCCGAGCGGTCCACGTCGTACCTCCTCGTGGGTCTTGGTGAGCTCGCGACACACCGCCGCCGCACGCTCGGAGCCGAACGCCTCGGCGAGCGCCGCCAGCGCCGCGGCCGTGCGGTGCGGGGCCTCGAAGAACACCAGCGTCCGCTCCTCGGTGGCGAGCGCGGCCAGGCGACGCGCGCGTTCGCCGCTCTTGCGGGGCAGGAACCCCTCGAAGCAGAACCGGTCGACCGGGAGGCCGCTCACCGCGAGCGCCGTCAGCACGGCCGAGGGGCCGGGCACCGCCGTCACCACCACCCCGGCGTCGACGGCCGCGGCCACGAGCCGGTAGCCGGGGTCGGAGACGCTCGGCATCCCGGCGTCGGTCACCAGCACCACCCGGTCACCGGCCACCAGCCGCTCGACCAGACCGGGGGTGCGCGCGGCCTCGTTGCCGTCGAAGTAGGAGGTGACCCGGCCCTTCACGTCGACCCCGAGCTCTGCGGCGAGCCGGGCCAGTCGACGAGTGTCCTCGGCCGCGATCACATCGGCGCCGGCGAGCTCGGCGGTCAGCCGTGGCGGGGCGTCGGCGGCCTGTCCGATGGGCGTGGCCGCGAGCACCAGGACGCCGGTCGGAGAAGCCACGTCTCCGATCATGTCAGCCTGGGACAGGCACGTAGAGTGCAGCACCGTGACGACCCGAGCCACCGCGACCCGCGCGGGCCGCCGGATGGTGGGGCTGTCCACGGACGAGGACGGTCGCCCCGTTCCTCTCGCCGGCGAGCGGAACCGCGGCCGCCGTTCGCTCGAGGACCCGTTCATCGGCTGGACCGCGACTCTGTCGATCACCCTGATCGGGCTCTTCCTCCGGCTGTGGAAGCTCGGCACGCCCCACGCGTTCGAGTTCGACGAGACGTACTACGCCAAGGACGCCTGGTCGCTGTGGCACTTCGGTTACGCCCGCGACTACCTCGACAACGACGGCGGCGTCGCCAACAAGCACATCCTGGCGGGGCAGACCACCGGGCTGTGGAAGCCCGACGCGTCGATGGTGGTCCACCCCGAGGTCGGCAAGTGGCTGATCGGGCTCGGGGAGAAGACGTTCGGCTTCACCCCGCTGGGCTGGCGCGTCGTACCCGCGATCGTCGGGACGCTGCTGATCCTGGTGATGATCCGCTTCGTACGACGCCTCACCGGCTCGACGCTCCTCGGCTGCGTGGCGGGCCTCCTGGTCTGCTTCGACGGCCTGGCGTTCGTGCTCTCCCGCCTGGCCCTCCTCGACATCTTCGTGGCCTTCTTCCTGCTCTGCGCCGTGCACTGCCTCGTGCTCGACCGCGACTGGTACCGCGCCCGCATGGCGCGCCTCGTGCCAGGGCAGCTCCAGGACGGCTGGGGCCCGGTGCGGGCACTGCTCTTCCGTCCGTGGCTGCTCGTCTCCGGCATCTGCTGGGGGCTGGCGTGCGGCAGCAAGTGGGAGGCCGTCTACCCCCTGGCGGCGTTCGGGATCCTCGTCGTCGCCTGGTGCGCCGGCGCCCGCCGGTCCTTCGGCGTCACCTGGTCGGGCCCCAAGGCGCTGCTAGCGGACGGCCTGCCGGCATTCGCCCACCTCGTGGTCGTCGCCTTCGTCGTCTACGTCGCCACCTGGACCGGCTGGCTGATGCACTCCAGCCAGTACGCGCAGTACCTCGGCGACAGCCAGTACACCCACTACGTCTCCGGCGGCTCCGACTGCGGCAAGAACATCACGTTCGACAACTCCAAGCAGTGGCCGGCCCACGACGAAGCCGTCGAGCACGGCCTGCCCGGGCTCGTGCAGGGCTTGAACTCCCTGTGGCACTACCACCGCGACGTCTACGTCTTCCACACCCACTTCCTCAACGGGTGCACGCACACCTACGCCTCCCAGCCGCGCGGCTGGCTCCTGCTGAACCGACCGGTCGGCGTCGACGCACAGACCGGCATCAAGCCCGGCGTGGACGGCTGCAACGCACCGGCCGACAGCGACTGCCTGCGCCAGGTGCTGCTCCTCGGCACCCCCGCACTGTGGTGGGGAGGCATCTTGGCGCTGCTCTACGCGGCGTTCATGTGGATCGGCGCCCGGGACTGGCGGTTCGGAATCGCGGTGGTCGGTGCGGCGTCGACGTGGCTGCCGTGGTTCCTCTACGACGGCAGGCCGATCTTCTCCTTCTACTCGATCATCACGCTGCCGTTCCTCGTCCTGGCGATCACCCTCGCCCTCGGCAAGCTCCTCGGCACCTCGCGAGAACCCTCGGGCCGCCGCACGGTCGGGGTCGTCATCGCCGGGTCGTACGTCGTGCTGGTGATGCTGAACTTCGCGTGGTTCTGGCCGATCTACACCGACGGTCTGCTCACCCATGCCGAGTGGCTCCAGCGGATCTGGTTCGCCCGCTGGATCTGACGGGCGAGCCCAGCCCTACTGGTGCCCGGCCACCGCGTGCGGCACGTACCCGTCGCTGAGGTCGGCGACCTCGTCCTGGCTGAGCTCGAGATCGACCGCCGCGACCGCGTCGTCGAGGTGCTCGCGCCGGGTGATGCCGACGATCGGTGAGGTGACCCCGGGCTGCGCGAGCAGCCAGGCCAAGGCGACCTGGGCCGGAGCCACACCCCGACGCTCGGCGACCGCGAGCACGCGCTCCACGACTGCCTGGTCCTCGTCGCGGTAGAGCGACGACCCGAACTGGTCGGCCTCCGACCGGCTCGTCCGGGTGTCCCAGGGCCGCGTCAGCCGCCCGCGTGCCAGCGGGCTCCACGGGATCACCCCGACGCCCTGGTCGAGGCAGAGCGGCAGCATCTCGCGCTCCTCCTCGCGGTAGATCAGGTTGTAGTGGTTCTGCATCGAGACGAACGGCGTCCACCCATGCTTCTGGGCCACGTGCTGGGCCTTGGCGAACTGCCAGGCGTGCATCGAGGACGCCCCCAGGTAGCGGGCCTTCCCCGTCGCGACCACCTCGTGGAGAGCCTCCATCGTCTCCTCGATCGGCACCGCGGGATCCCAGCGGTGGATCTGGTAGAGGTCGACGTAGTCGGTCTCGAGCCGGCTCAGGCTGGCGTCGATCTCGTGGAGGATCGCCTTGCGCGAGAGCCCGGCGCCGTTCGGCCCGGGTCGCATCCGGCCGTGCACCTTGGTCGCGAGCACGACGTCCTCACGAGCGGCGTGCTTCCACAGGGAGCGGCCCGTGTACTCCTCGCTGGTGCCCGCCGAGTAGACGTTGGCGGTGTCGAAGAACGTGACGCCGGCCTCGAGCGCGGCCGCGATGATCTCCTCGGCGAAGGCCTCGTCGCGGGTCCAGGGACGGTCCTGACCGCCGTCGCCCCAGCTCATGCATCCGACGGTGATCCGCGAGACCTCGAGTCCGGTGCCGCCGAGCCTGGTGTACTGCATGTGATCTCTCCTGTGAGTCGCCGAGTCGCTGCTCGTCCACCCTGCCACGGGTGTGGAGAGGCGCCGCTCGCGGCGGCGCAGAGAGGCCAGAATCCGGAGCTCGGCAGGGGCCGGGGAACACGTCACGCGTGCGTCGCGAACGACGCACGCGTGACGCCTAGCCCCCCGGCCAAGCACGTGCCTTTATCGGTGTACTGCGTGGTGCCGAGCCCCCCAGCTCGTGACCGATCGTAGGTGTCGAGGTAGTCAGAACGAGCCATCGGGAACGAATTTGCCTCCAAACTCCCCCGGTTTGGCACATTTAGTGACCAGAAGAGCCGTTCGTCAGTCACAATCAGACCTATGGACTCCGCTGACACAGCGCTGCTCAAGGAGATCGACCCCGCCCAGCTGGGCGAGCGGCTTCGTGCCGCCCGCGTGGCGAAGGGCTGGACGCAGACTCAGCTCGCCGGGGAACACATCTCCGTCGGCTACGTCTCGCGGATCGAGTCCGGGCAACGTCGACCCAACTCCGCCGTGCTCGTCGACATGGCGGGCCGCCTCGGCGTGCCCGTCGAGCACCTGCTCCGCGGTGTCACCGCGCGCGAGTACGACGAGATCAAGCTGACCCTCGACTTCGCCGAGCTGTCGCTCGAGTCCGGCCAGCACGTGGAGGCCGAGTCGCAGGCGCGTCAGGCGCTCGACCGCGCCGTCGCCGGCTCCCAGGACGAGCTCGCGTTCCGAGCTCACTACCTCGTGGCCCGAGCTCTCGAGGGTCAGGGCAACCGCGACGACGCCATCTTGGAGCTGGAGGACCTCGTCTACTCCCGTCAGGGAGGGCTGCTCCGGGTCAAGAGCGCGATCGCGATGGTCCGCTGCCTGAAGGACTCCGGTGACCTCTCTGCGGCGATCGAGGTCGGCGAACGCGTGATGGGTCAGCTCGTCGGCTCTCACATCGAGAGCTGCGACGAGTCCGTTCAGCTGTCCATGACGGTGGCTTTGGCCTACTTCCTCCGCGGTGACTCCGGGCACGCGATCCGGATGTGCCGCAAGGCCATCGTGAAGGCCGAGGAGCTGAACTCGCCCACGGCGCGCGCGTCCGCCTACTGGAACGCCAGCAT
Source organism: uncultured Actinomycetota bacterium (assembly GCA_963794355.1). Taxonomy (GTDB): domain Bacteria; phylum Actinomycetota; class Actinomycetes; order Propionibacteriales; family Nocardioidaceae; genus Nocardioides. Next base: position 177,118 of record CAWCDN010000016.1, on the reverse strand, counting down.
CTTCGAGGCACAGCGTGGGTCGGTGAGCAACGCCGTCCCGCTCGCCGAGCGCGCGCTCTCCCTGCTGTCCGACGGCCAGGACACCCGCAACCTCGCGCGGCTGCGTTCCGCCTTGGGGCTCATGCAGCTCGAGCTCGACCCGCCCGAGGTGCCCGAGGCCATGGAGCACCTGACAAGGGCGGCCGAGGAGCTGGCATGGACCAGCGCCAGCCCGACGGAGATCTGGCGGAACAATCTCGCGATCGCTCGGGCCTACTTCCTGGACGGAGATCTGCTCCAAGCCCGCGCCATCTGTTCCGAGATCATCGGCGCCGTCAAGGGCGAAGCGCCCATCCTCGCCGCGGACGCTGAGGCGCTCGCGGGCCAGGTGCTCGCCGCGGAAGGCGACGGCGAAGGCGCCAAGCGCGCCTACCGTCGCGCTGTGTTCCTCTTGACCGGCGTGGGTGCAGACAGGGACGCGGCCCAGTTGTGGTTCGAGCTGGCTGATCTGCTTGAAGACGTTGGCGACCTCGAGGCAGCACGCGATGCCTATCGCAGTGCAGCCGCAGCATCAGGGCTGCGGATCCGGCCCAAGTCGCGGACCGACGTGTTTCAGCGGTAGCTGAAGAAGATCAGCAGCAGCCGGGGTACTCGGCGCGCATGTTCGTGACGTGCGACTTTCCGGCGTTGTCAGCCGTAGCCGGTGCGATCGTCGCGATGCCGACCGTGGCCACGATCGTGGTGGCGATGGCGGCGAGCTTCATCTTGGTGTTGCGAGCCATGTCAAATTCTCCCTGTGTGGTGCCGGTCCCGAGCTCCGGGAGAAGCATGGAGCATGCCCAGGCAAATTTGGAAGTCTTGACATTGCCTGGAGTGTCGGCGGGACCCCGTTTTCCGTGTGACTTCCCCCGTCTTCTGCTGCAGATTCACGCGTGGAGAGGCCTTTTGACGGGCCCTTTCGTAAAATCATGGGAGTTTTCGCGAATCTCACTCCCCCGCCGTCGGTCCGTGTAAACTTGAGTCAACATCAGGAGGCAACCCCCCAGCTTCCCGATGCAGACCTCGCAGGCGCCAGCCCCCCAGGCACACCGGCAGGTCCGTGACCGGATTGCTCCAGTCGCGCCAGACCCCCCGCACTCCGTGCGGGGGGTCCGTACATTTCCGGCCTTTGCCCCCGCGACCGTCGTACCGGAGGTTCAGCCGACCAGGCGTGCGAGGGCCGGGTTGTCGATCTCCGCGGCCAGGATCGCGGCCATCGCCTCGTCGCCCCGGTCTCCGAGGGCCGCGCCGTGGAGCATCGCCCGCACGGTGAGCTCGCGCATCCCCGTGCGCGATGCGCGGTCGTGCATCTCCTCGACCCAGGCGCGGGTGCGGGGGTCGTCGTGGCGGCGCCCGACGTCGCAGAGGGCGTCGAGGATGTGGACGTCGAGCCAGACGTACGGGTCGGGCAACCGGGTGGACCGAGCTCGCGCGTCGAGGAGGGTCGCGATCGCACCGTCGGCATCACCCGAGGCCTCGGCGACCAGCGCGAGACCGCGCGCGGAGATCCCCTCCCAGCAGGGATCGCCGATCTGGCAGGCCCGTGCCCACGACTGCTGGAGAGAGTCCGTGGCCGCCGTCAGGTCGCCTCGAGCCAGCAAGGTCTGGCCCAGCAGCGCCTGCGGCCACGGCCGGAACGAGAGCCAGTGGTCGGCCTCGGTCACGGCCAACGAGTCCCGGAGTCGGCCCTCCGCGTCGTCCAGCTCACCGCGCAGAAGACTGACTTTCCCCAGCATGGACAGGGCATACGCCTCGCGGCGGGGCTGGCCCAGCTCCCGCGACAACACGACCGCGTCCTCGAGCAGGCGGGTCGCGCACGGGTAGTCGGCGCGGTCACCGGCCACCGAGCCGAGATAGGTCATCGCCTTGGCACGGGTCGCCGGCACGTCCGATCCGTCGAGCACCTGGGTGAGCCACCGCTCGGCCCGGTCGTAGCGGGCCCGCAGGAAGTCGACGTACCCGAGCTCGGCGCGGGCCTGTGCCGCCCCCTCCGCGTCGCCGTCGGCGAGCGCGATCCGCTCGACCTCCGTCAGCGTGGCCACGCCCTCCTCGTCGAGACCACCGAGGGTGTGGATGAGCGCCTCGGCCAGCACGAGTCTTGTCTCGACCCGCAGGCTCCGCACCTCGGCGCGGTCGGCCAGCCGGACTGCCGTCTCGTACGACGCGACCCCAGCCGCCAGGGCACCGGCGGACACCGCGGCCGTCCCTGCCTCGGTGATGGCCTGGATCGCGGTGACATCCGCTGCCTCGGTCGTGGCCCGTCGTTCCCGCAACGCCAGCCGCGCTGCGGCACCCGGGGATACGCCGAGCTCCTCGTCGGCGGTGACGGCCCATGCGTCGTACTGCCGTTGCGCGGCCTCGTCGTCGCCCGCGAGCCGGTAGATCCTGATCAGGAGGGCCTGGTGGTTCTCGTCGAGCGGACTCATCACGGCCGCCCGCACCGCGAGGTCGGTGGCGCGGACGAGGTCGTGGCGCGAGAGGTAGCCGAGCGCCGCCTCGTGGAGGATCGCCTCCGCGGCCGCGGCCAACCGGCGCCGGTGAGCGAGCAGCCACGCCTCGAACGCGGCGGCGTTCGCGACGCTCAGCCCGTCGAGCAGGTCGGCGCCGAGGCCGGGCAGGTCGACGGCGTCGCGCCAGTGCCCGTGCACCAGCACGTCGACGTCCACGCGGGCTCCGGCGGGCAGGTCGACGACGACCGGATCACCGTCGAGGCCACCACCCGGGCCGAGGCCCCGACGGATCTCCGCCAGGCACCAGCGCAGCGCGCGGAGCGGGTCGTCCGCCTCGGAGAACAGCAGCGAGGCGAGCCGGCTGCGCGTCGGCGGATGGTCGGAGAGGAGGAGGAAGGCGAGGACCGCCCAGCTCTTCCGGCTGCGGAAGCGGTAGCCCCGCGCACCGTCGACCTCGAGCGCGGGCCGGCCGAGGAGCTGGATCCACAACCCGGTGGCGACCCCGGCCGATCTCTCGCTGTGCATGCTCGCTCCGCCGTCGTGGGATCGCTCCGGGTGTCGAGGCGGTGCGCTCACCGGTGGGACCGGCCGCCGACCCGGCGCCCTGGCAGCGTGTGCCAGGAGGTGCGGACCCAGCGTCGCACACCCGTTGCGCCGGTGTCGGCGAGGTCGTCGTGCCTCACGCCCCCTCGGCGACCGAGTAGATCTCGTCGGCGACCAGTCCGTGGGCTTCGCGGTGGACGGTGTGGGCGGTCTCGGCATCGGGTGCCTCGACGAGGCAGAAGATCTTGCCTGCCCCCTCGTCGACCCAGTAGCGCAGGTAGCTCACCTCGTACTGCCCCTGCGTGGCGACGTCGGCCCGGTGAGCGGCTGCGACGTCCGCGGCCGAGACCCCACCCTCGATCGTGTGTGCGTCCATGAACAGTGCCATGTCGGTGCCTTTCGGTGTCCTGCCCGGCGCGGTTCGTCGGGCCTGGCACCCAGTCCACCGCGCGTGCGTGTGACGGCGCGTGTGAACCAGGCACCGCGTTGCGGAGCTTGGTCCCTGAGCGTCCCGAGGGCCGGGGCTCCGAGGAAGACGTCAGGGAGCCACCATCGACGCGGTCGGGCCAGCAGCTGGCCGCTCGGCTCGATCGAGGGTGGTGGGAGCTGATTCGCGCTGTCTCGAGAGGACACCGGCGTGTTCCCCACGCCGTCCGGCTCTCTCAGGACCCAGCCCGTACACTCGCCGCCGTGCGCGGGTCTGAACTTCTCTCGCAGCGAAGGACCGGGACCGTTGCGCTGGCGCTCGTGACGTTGTCGGTCGCCGTCGCTCTGTTCTGCCGCTTCGGGATCCATGGTGCGCAATCGCGCGACGAGAGCATCTACAGCTACGCCGGCCAGCAGCTGGCCCGCGGCGTCCTGCCCTACGCCAGCATCTTCGATCCCAAGGGCCCTGTCGCCGCCTTCGTCGCGGGGGCTGCGGCGTGGCTCGCAGGAGCAGCCGGCGTTTCTGACCTCTACGCCATCCGGCTCGCGTTCATGGGGTTCTCGCTGCTCAGCGTCCTGGCGATGTACCTGCTGGCATCCCGGCTGTTTTGCTCGAGGCTGGCCGGCCTGACCGCAGGGATCGTTCTGGCAGCGTCTCCAGCCTTTGCGATGGATGCCCTCGGCGGCCCCGACGCCAAGACTCCGGGGGTGTTCTTCGTCGTGACCTCGATGCTGATGATGGTGGAGCGGCGATGGTTCTGGGCAGCACTTGCGGCCTCGCTCGGCATGCTGACCTGGCAGCCCTACTTCGTCTACGCGGTCGTTGCCGGGCTCCTGGCGTTGTGTCTTCCTCAGCGGGGTGAGCGTTGGCGGAGCTTCGCTCAGGCCATCCTCGGGGGCGCCCTGCCGGTGCTGGCCACCTTCATCACCTTCGCCGCGGCCGGACAGCTCTCGTTCCTGGCCGAGGCGACCTTGGCCTTTCCCCTCACCGGAGTCAATCGGGCCGACGTGACCCTCGCCGAGCAGGCGTCCCACGTGGCGGGGGTCGCCACAGAGTACGGCGGGGGTTGGCTGTTCTGGCTGGGCCTGGTCCTCCTCGTGGGGATCATCGCCTACGACATCGTCCGCCATCGTTCCTCGTGGCGGAGGGCGGCCGCACGACCGTTGGTCTGCGTCGTGCTGCTCACGGGTCTCGGAGAGTTCGGCTATGCGATGTTGGACTTCCAGGGCTACCCGGACTTGTACCCACTGCTGCCGTACGTCGCCATGGGATTCGGCGGGTTCGCGGGGCTCCTCGTCACCAGGAGTCGGGGGGCGCGGCGGTCTCGTCGGATCGGGGTCGTGGTTCTCGTGGCGGTGTCGCTGGGGGTGCTTGTCGCCGTACGTTGGACCGAGTTCGGCCACGACCCGAGCAACGGTGAACTCGTCGCTCAACGCGCCGACGCCTGCGGCCTCAGGCGCATCGTCGTGCCGGGTACCCCCCTGTACTCCCTGGGCGATCCGACACCCCTGGTGCTGACGGGGCGTACGAACCCCGACAGATTCATCTTCCTGGCGGCCGGCGTCGCCCAGTGGAAGATCGACCACACCCCTGGGGGGATGGATGGCTGGACGTCGGAGATCGCGGCCGCGAATCCGTCCGTCGTGGTCTTCAGGGGCTTCTCGGGGCAGTCCTACCACGCCCTTGACGCCTGGCTGAGGAGCTCGGGGTACCGTAAGGCCTTCCTCGGTCAGTGGCCCGTCTTCGTGACAGATGAAGCGGTTGCACGGGCTGGCGACCAAGACGTGCTGCTCACGCCTCGGCCGACGGCCGTGGCGAAGGGACGGCACGGTCATACCCTTCCCTCCCTGAACTGTCACCTGAAGCGCGGTTAGGAGTAGCAGTGGCTGGCGATGGATTCACCCATGACGTGACCGTGATCGGTGGCTGCGGACATGTGGGTCTGCCACTCGCGATCGCCCTCGCCAGCCAAGGTTCCTCGGTGCTCGTGTACGACGTGAGCCCGACCGCCGTCGACCAGGTCAACCGTGGAGAGCTTCCGTTCGACGAGCCCGGTGCCGACGATCTGCTCAAGGCCGCCGTCGCCGACGGCCGGCTGCGGGCGTCGACCGATCCCGTGGTTGTCGCCGGCGCGGAGCACGTCGTGGTCGTGATCGGCACGCCGGTCGACGAGCATCTCAACCCGGACCCGCAGGCCATTCCTCGTGCACTCGACGCGTGTGTCCCTCACCTGCGAGACGGTCAGTTGCTGGTCCTGCGCAGCACCGTCTTCCCCGGCGTCACGCGACTGGTGGAGGCACTGATGGCAGAGCACGGTCTGGCGGTGGACGTGTCGTTCTGCCCCGAGCGCATCGCCGAGGGCAAGGCGATGACCGAGCTGTTCTCTCTGCCGCAGATCGTGTCCGGCCGCGAACCGCGGGTGCGGCAGCGCGCCGCCGCACTGTTCCGCCGGCTCACCGACCAGATCGTCGAGATGGATCCCGAGGAGGCCGAGCTTGCCAAGCTGTTCACGAACACGTGGCGCTACATCAAGTTCGCTGCCGTCAACCAGTTCTACATGATCGCCGACAGTCGTGGGCTGGACTTCGAGAGAATCCGGTTGGGACTGAGCCAGGACTACCCGCGAGCCCAGGACATGCCGTCAGCCGGTTTCGCGGCCGGGCCGTGCCTGTTCAAGGACACCATGCAACTGGCTGCATTCAACGACAACAACTTCGCGCTCGGCCACGCGGCCATGCTCGTCAACGAGGGCCTCCCCCTGTACGTCGTGAGCAAGCTGGCCGAGGAGCACGACCTCTCGACGTGCACGGTGGGCATCCTGGGCGCCGCCTTCAAGGGGGGGTCCGATGACATCCGTTCGAGCCTTGCCTACAAGCTGAAGCGCATCCTCGCCTTCAAAGCACGGCGCGTGCTGATGACAGATCCTTACGTCACGATCGACCCGGACTTGGTGCCGCTCGACCAGGTGCTGGCCGAGTCCGACGTCCTGGTCGTCGCCACACCGCACCCTGAGTACCGCGCGATCGCCACGGACAAGCCCGTCTCAGATGTGTGGAACGTGCTCGGGGCCGAGGTCGACACGTGACCGACGCAGGACTCCCCGAGCCTCGGGTCAGCATCGTCATCCCCGCACACAACGAAGGCGAAGACATCGTTCCGGTGCTGGATCGGATGATGGAGTCGGTGACCTTGCCCTGCGAGGTCATGGTCGTGGTGGACCGACCCGAGGACACCACAGTGAACGTCGTGGAGACCTACAGCGTCCGCACGCCGTTCGTTCGAGTTGTCGTCAACGACTACGGCCGCGGTCCAGCACACGCCATCCGGTACGGCATCCACCAGGCCGAGGCCCCAGTCGTGGTGGTCACCATGGCTGACGGATGCGACGATCCACGACAGATCGATGATCTGACGCGACTGGTCGAGCGCGGCGTCGTGGTGGCCGCCGCGTCTCGTTACATGCCTGGAGGGCAACAGGTCGGCGGCCCGCTGCTGAAGCGCGCGATGTCCGGGACCGCGGGGCGGACCCTGTACTGGTTCGCCAGGATCGGCACACGCGATGCCACCAACTCGTTCAAGGCCTACCAGCGTGAGTTCGTCGAGAGGGTCGGGATCGACAGCAGGGACGGCTTCGAGATCGGGCTCGAGCTCACTGCCAAGGCGCGGAGGATGCGACTGCCGGTGGCGGAGATCCCGACGATCTGGCTCGACCGGCCCGCCGGCGAGTCCAACTTCAAGGTCGTCAAGTGGCTACCCAAGTACCTCCAGTGGTACCGATTCGCCTATGGTCCGCGACTCGACGAGTCGCAGCTGCGCGGGCGCATCCATTCCAGCATCGATTCCAGCAACCGAAAGGACAACGAGTGAAGGTCCTGGTCTCAGGCTCCGCCGGCTTCATCGGTGGGTACGTGGTCGAGGAGTTACTTCGACGTGGGCACGACGTGGTCGGCGTCGACAACTACTCCAAGTACGGCAAGGTGGTGAAGTCGTACGACGACGATCCGGCGTACCACTTCGTGGAGGGAGACGCCCGCGACGTCGAGCTGATGACCGACCTCCTCGCCGATTGCGACCACTTCATAGCGGGGGCCGCCATGATCGGTGGCATCTCCTACTTCCACGCCTACCCCTACGACCTGCTGGCGACCAACGAACGGATCCTCGCCAGCTCCTGTGACGCGGCGATCAGAGCTCATCAGAAGGGCACGTTGCAGAAGGTCACCTATCTCAGCTCGTCGATGGTCTTCGAGTCCACCGAAAGGTGGCCCTCGGCCGAGGGGGACGAGCGCCGGATCCCGCCACCGCTGTCCTCGTACGGCTTCCAGAAGTTGGCCGTGGAGTACTTCGCTCGCGCCGCCTGGGACCAGTACCACGTGCCGTACTCGATCGCCCGACCGTTCAACTGTGTCGGGATCGGGGAGAGCCGCGCACTCGGAGACGTGGAGGTGGACTCCGGCAACGTGAAGCTCGCGATGAGCCACGTCGTCCCGGACCTGGTCCAGAAGGTGCTGAAGGGACAGAGTCCGCTTCACCTGCTCGGTGATGGCCACCAGATCAGGCACTACACGTACGGCGGCGACCTCGCGCGGGGGATCGTCGAGGTTGTCGAGCGGCCCGAGGCGCACAACGAGGACTTCAACCTCTCCACCGCAGAGTCCACGACAGTGCTCGACCTGGCGGAGCTGATCTGGCACAAGATCAAGGGTCCAGACGTGCCTTTCGAGTACGTCAGTGATCCCGCATTCGAGCACGACGTGCAACGACGTATCCCCGATGTCACCAAGGCCGCCCGGGTGCTGGGCTTCGATGCCACCACCAGTTTGTCGGAGATGCTCGACGAGGTGATCCCGTGGATCGAGAGGGCTATCGAGGACGGCAGGATCTGAGAGCCCGTGACGTCAGGACCAGAGGACCTCAAGGCGCTGTACCGCAACCGGTTCGGCGACGAGGAGACACAGCGCACTGACCTGTGGCAGGTGCTGTGCCGTGACTTCTTCCAACAGTGGGTGCCACGCGAATCCGTCGTCCTCGATGTCGCCGCCGGGCACTGCGAGTTCATCAACAACATCCAGGCGGGGCGCAAGGTCGCGGTCGACCTGAACCCCGACGTCGCCACGAAGGCAGCGGCGTCGGTGGAGACGTACGTGTGCCGGTCCGACGCCATGACGGCGCTGTCCGACGACTCGGTGGACCGGGTCTTCATCAGCAACTTCTTCGAGCACGTGCCCCGCGAGGTCATCCTCTCGACACTGGTCGAGGTCAGGCGGGTGCTCAGGCCGACGGGCAAGCTGATGATCCTCCAGCCCAACGTGCGCTACTGCGCCAAGGACTACTGGATGTTCTTCGACCACATCACCCCGGTCGACGACCGCGCCCTCGTCGAGGCACTGAGCGCTACCGGGTACGACGTCGAGCTCTGTGTCCCCCGTTTCCTGCCCTACACCACCAAGAGCCGCCTCCCCAGCGGACCGAGGCTGGTGCAGCTCTACCTCAGGGTGCGCCTCGCCTGGAAGGTCCTGGGGGCACAGGCCTTCGTGGTCGCCGCGCCGGCGCCGGGCGAGGTCCTGGTGCCGTCTCAACGCGGTTCGTAGGGCGAGGGCCGACCCACAAGCAGAGCCCACGGCCGGGAATCCTCGACGATGAGCCAGGTCGCGACCCAGGAAACCTGCGTCGCGACCCAGCACGGGTGGAGCTGAGGGGACTCGAACCCCTGACCCTCTCATTGCGAACGAGATGCGCTACCAGCTGCGCCACAGCCCCTGGCGATGTGCCTGCGTCATACGACGCGAAGCGAAAGGCTAGCACCGGGTCCGGCGGCGTTCCGAATCGCATCGAGCCAGGGTGTGCTCGACCTTCTCGACGACCCGCGGGACGCCTGGATCAGGAACCGACGGCTTCCTCGCCGGCGTCGCTCTTGCGGGAGGTACGACGTCGTACGCGGTCGGCGGCCTCGGCCTCGCGGGCCAGGACGGAGTCTGCCTCCGTGCGCCCGGAGGTCCAGACACCGGTGGAGTCGAGGTCGATCGTGCGGACGCTACGGCGGGCCGGCGGCTTCGACACGTAGGTCGGGAGCGTCACCGGCACGGGGTCCCACAGCCCGTCTGCGGCCGCCTCCGCCGGGATGGCCGTGATCTGGCCGGTCGCTGCAGCGTCGGCGGCGTCGTCGTGGCTGGACTCGTCGTGGCCGGACTCGTCATCGGTCACCTCGTCGAGGTCGGTCGCCTCGTCGAAGGCGGAGGGCCGCCAGGCGCGCTCCTTCTTCACCATCAGTCGGCAGGCGACCAGCCAGGCGAGCAGCAGCCCGACCGGGATCGCGACGTAGGCCCAGCCGAGGCGACCGGTGGCGCACACAGCGACCACGGCGAGGAGCGCGAGCAGGAGCACCGACAGGACCCGGCGCCTGCGGCGGGTGGCGCGGGTCGCGGCCAGCCGCCGGGCGGCGTACTGCGCGTCAGGGTCCGGCGACAGGGCAGCTGGCTTGGTGGTGACGACGGACTCCCCGTCGCGGCCGGGCGTGACGACCAGGCGCGCCATGCGGGTGCTCACCGGCTCGCGGCGGGCGAGCACGCGCATGCTCTGGGAGAACCGGTCGACCGAGCGGCCCCGCACGACGTCGTCGTGGTGGCGGAGTGCCTTGGGGATGAGATAGGCGGCCCAGGCGACGGCGAGGGCCACGAAGATGAGTCCGCTCAGGTCCACGGCCCGACACTAGGTTCGCCATCACAGGCCCCCGGGGATGTCAACGGGTGTGTCGCGAAATCACTCGTGTGACTGTTGTGAAAGTCGAGCCAGCATCCCCTCGGGACACTCCTCGACCGTGATCGCGTAGATCCGGTGGTCGCGCCAGGCGCCGTCGATGTGAAGGAAGCGCGGCGCATAGCCCACCTCCCGGATCCCGAGCTTCTCCACGACGCGCAAGGAGTTGGAGTTCTCCGGCCGGATCGCGACCTCGATCCGGTGCAGTCCGGCCGAGCGGAAGCAGTGGTCGATGACCAGGGCCACGGCCGTCGGCATCACGCCGCGCCCCGCGACGTCGCGATCGAGCCAGTAGCCGACGGAGGCGAACTGGGCGGACCCGCGCACGATGTTGTTGACCGTCACCTGACCCGCGAAGCGTCCGTCGACCTCGATCGCGAACGGCATGCAGACGCCCTGCCGGGCCTGGCGGCCGAGCCTCCCCACGAGGGCGCGGAACGTCGCGGGTCGCTCGTTCCCGCCGGGCGGGACCGTCGCATCCCACGGCACGAGCCACGCCGCGTTGCGTCGTCGCACGGCGCGCCAGGCACGGGCGTCGCGGTAGCCCAACGGACGCAGCGTGACCGCGCCGAGCTGGAGCGTGACCGGCCAACCCGGGCTCATGCCGGGCCCCGGCCGTGGTCGCTCCCGACGACCTGCTCGACGGCGTGGACCAGCAGCGGGTCGAGCACGGCGATCGCGTCCTTCACCCCGCCGCGCGAGCCAGGGAGGTTGATCACCAGGCAGTCGCCCGAGACCCCGGCCAGGCCGCGCGACAGGGCGGCGGTGGGGATGCCCTTCGCGACGCCGTAGGCCCGGATGGCCTCGGCGATGCCCGGCACCTCACGGTCGAGCAGGGGCCGCGTGGCCTCGGGAGTGCGGTCGGTCGGCGTGAGCCCGGTGCCACCGGTGGTGAGGACGACCCGCGCACCGTCGTCGACGGCGGCGGCGATGGCGGCGGCCACGGGCTCGCCGTCGGGGACGACCGCGGGCGGCGCGCAGGAGAAGCCGAGTCCGGTGAGGAAGTCGACGAGGAGTGGTCCGGTGGTGTCGTCGTACACCCCGGTCGCCGCGCGGTTGGAGGCCACGACGACCGCGGCGCGCATGGTCATCTCGTGAAGTCGCCGGACGCGCCGCCGGACTTGGCGAGGACCCGGACGTCGGTGATCACGGCCCGCTTGTCGACGGCCTTGACCATGTCGATCACGGTGAGCCCGGCGATGGCGACCGCGGTCAGGGCCTCCATCTCGACGCCGGTGCGGTCGGTGGTGCGGACGGTCGCCACGATCTCGACGGTGTCGTCGGTGATCTCGAGGTCGACGGTGGCCGACGAGATCGCGAGCGGGTGGCACAACGGGATCAGGCTCGGCGTCTGCTTGGCGCCCATGATCCCGGCCAGGCGGGCGACGGCGATCGCGTCACCCTTCGGTACGCCGTCGCCGCGCAGCAGGGCGACGACCTCGGGCGAGACCACGACCCGGCCCGCGGCGACGGCCTCGCGGGCGGTGACCTCCTTGCCCGACACGTCGACCATCCGCGCCGCGCCGGACTCGTCGACGTGCGTGAGACGTTCGGCCATCAGAACTCCTCGTCGAGGGGCAGCACGGTCACTGTCTCACCGGCCTCGACCGAGGTCACGGACTCCGGCACGACGATCAGCGCGTCGGACTCCGCGAGGTCACCGATCATGTGGGAGCCCTGGGTGCCGACCGGCGTCACGGCGAGGTGGCCGTCGACGATCGACAGCGTGCCGCGGGCGAACTGCCGCTTGTCCGCCGGCGACGGCATCGCGTGGGTGAGGACGGCGTCCGCCCCCGGCCTCACGTACGGCGTACGACCCATCAGCTTGCGGATGGCCGGCAGCACGAACTGCTCGAAGGATATGTACGACGACACCGGGTTGCCCGGCAGGGTCACGATCGGCACCTCGTCGTCGCCGATGGTGCCGAAACCCTGCGGCTTGCCGGGCTGCATCGCCACCCCGCCGAACCACACCGTGCCCAGCGGGGACAAGGCCTCCTTGACCACGTCGTAGTCACCCATCGACACCCCACCGCTGGTCACCACGAGGTCGGCCCGCACGAGCTGGTCGGACAGGGCGTCCATGAAGGCGCGCGGCTGGTCGGACACGATCCCGACCCGGTAGGCGATCGCCCCCGCCTTGCGAGCGGAGGCCGCGAGCAGGAACGAGTTGCCGTCGTAGATCGAGTCGTGGCCCAGCGCGGTGCCGGGCTCGCGGAGCTCGGAGCCGGTGGAGATGACCACGACCCGGGGGCGAGGCCGGGAACGCACCGACGCGCGGCCGACCGCGGCCAACAAGCCGAGCTGCCGAGGGCCGAGCACCGTGCCACTGGCGACGACCAGGTCGCCGACGGCGACGTCCTGGCCCGCGGGGCGGACGTGCTGACCGAGCGTGGGCTCCTGGGTGATCACGACGTTGGCGACGCCGCGGTCGGTCCACTCGTAGGGCACGATCGAGTCCGCGCCGGCGGGCACCGGAGCGCCGGTCATGATCTTGACCGCGGTGCCGGGTGACATCGCCATCAGGGTGGCCTGCCCGGCGCCGATCTCACCGACGACCGGCAGGTGGACCGGCGACTCCTCGCTCGCTCCCGCGACGTCGGCCCGGCACACGGCGTACCCGTCCATGCCGGAGTTGTCGAAGCCCGGCAGGGCCACTTCGGCGTGCACGTCCTCGGCCGCCGAGAGGCCGAACGCCTCCATCAGGGGCTGGTCGAAGGCCGGCAGGGGCGTGATCGCGGAGAGGATGCGGTCGCGGTGGTCCTCGACGGTGACGAGTGACGGGACGAGCGGGTCAGTCATGCTCCAAGACGCTACCGGGCGCGATCCGATCAGCTGCGGCCGTCTCCAGCGACACGTCGCCGACGACCTTCACCGCGCGACCGAACGTCCAGTCGCCGGACACCTTCAGCGAGGTCGCCTCGCGCAGCGAGGGCGCTCCCTCGGGGAAGCGGCGCTCGAAGTCGGGGACCAGCTGGTAGTACTCGGAGTCGAGCTCGACGTAGGGCAGCGAGTCGCCGACGGGGTCGAGCACGAAGTCCGGGCCCACGTCGTAGACGTCGGAGCGCAGCACGAGCAGGTCGTTGGTGGTCTTGACCGGCACGAAGCGGTCGCGACCGACCTCGATGGTCCGCGCACCCTCGAAGACCTCGATCGCCGCGCCCATCGCCGTCTCGATCTGGATCACCTCGGGCGTCGAGGGGTCGGACGGGTCCACGGTCTTCACGTTGCGGATCAGCGGCAGGCCGAGGATGCCGTGGCGGGCGTCGAGCGCCTCGCTCATCGCCCGCAGGTCGAACCACAGGTTGTTGGTCGAGCAGAAGCGGTGGCGGTCGAGGTCGGCCAGCGCCTTGCGGTCCTTCTCGGAGGTCTGCGCCGTCTCACGCAGCACGATCCGACCGTCCGACTTGCGGCGGGCGAAGTGGCCGCCCTTGCGGTCGGAGGCGGTACGACGTACGGCCTCGATCGCGAACGGCGTACCGGTGGCGGCGAACCAGCCGGCGATCCGGGCGTCGGGGACGGCGCCGAGGTTGTCGGAGTTGGACACGAAGACGCGCTCGTACCCCTGCTCGACGAGCCGCTCGAGGAGGCCGGTGCCGCGCAGCGCGGTGTAGAGGTCGCCGTGCCCGGGGGGGCACCACTCGAGGTCGGGGTTCTTCGGGAAGCTGACCGGAGTGAGGTCGTCGGAGAGGAGCTTCGGCTCGCGGTTCTGAAGGAACTCCAGCGGCAGGCCGTCGACGGGCAGGTCGGCGTAGCGGGCGAGGGCGTCCATGGTGTCGCCGGAGGTGCGGAAGCTGTTCATGAAGATCAGCGGCAGCGGGGCGTCGTGGGTGCGGCGCAGGTGGAGCACCTGGCGGGCGATCACGTCGAGGAACGACCAGCCCTTGCGGACGCAGAGCAGGCTCTTGGCGCGGTCCATGCCCATCGAGGTGCCGAGCCCGCCGTTCAGCTTGATCACCGCGGTGGTGCGCAGCGCCGCGGAGGCCGCCTCGTCGTCGATCTCGACGTCGTCGATCGACTCCGTGTCGAGCGGCTCGATCGACGACTCCGCGATCAGGCCGGTCTCGCCGTGCTCGAGCAGGCGGTAGTAGTGGGCGAAGGTGTCGATCGCGACGGCGTCGATGCCGGCGTCGGCCATCTTCGTCCGGGCACGGTCGAGTCCGGCGCTGCTCATGCTGCGATCGTAGGCTTGCCGGGTGCCCCCTCCGCAATCCCGATCGGGCCGCGAGCCCGCCTCGGCCGCAGCTGTGGCGAAGATCGCGCTGCGCGACCGGATCCGCACCACGCGACACCGCCGTCCGCTCGTCGAGGTCGTCGAGGCCGGGCAGGGACTCGCCTCGGTGCTGACCACCCGTCCGGAGGTACGACGTGCCGCCACCGTCGCGGCGTACGTGTCCATCGGGAGCGAACCCGGCACCGGTGCGCTGCTCGACGCGCTGACCGCGATGGGCAAGCGGGTGATCCTGCCGGTGGTGCTGCCGGACCTCGACCTCGACTGGGGCACCTGGCGGGGCGCGACGGCCCTCGCGCCCGCACGGATGGGTCTGCTGGAACCGGTCGACCGGTTGGGGATCGAGGCCGTCGCGACCGCCGACGTGGTCGTCGTACCGGGGCTGGCGGTGTCGCCCGCCGGTGAGCGCCTGGGGCAGGGCGGCGGCTCCTACGACCGGGCACTGGGTCGGGTGCCGGTCGGTACGCCGGTGATCGTCTGCCTCTACGACGACGAGGTCGGCCACGACGTACCGGTGGACCTCCACGACCGCCCGGTCACCGCCGCCGTCACCCCCACCCGCTTCCTCCCCCTGCGCTGATCGCCGCCACACCCTCACCGGTGGGCGTGTGTGGGAAGTCGGGATAGTCCGTGACGTATTGCAGGTCAAATCGGTCATCTGACCTGCAGATCGTCACGGACTATCCCGACTCCGCACCCTCGCCGGCGGGGCGTGAGACGCGCCAGGGCCACCCCCGGCGGCGGGCGGGCCGTCTCGAGGCAGCCTCCGTCGTCGTCGGGGCGGCGGTCGCCCGTCCTGCCGCCGGCCCCGCCGTCAGGCACGTCGTCGGACGCCCGGGCGGCGGCGTCGGAGGGCTCGGGCGGGTGGGCGGCCGATCCGGTCGTGCTGGGGCTCATCGCGTGGCATGGTGCCGTACCATTGGCAGTCGCCGGCCACGAGTGCCAGCCGGCTCGCCCACCAGCACGACCCGAGGACACACCGCCTTGCCCACCTACCAGTACCGCTGCACCGAGTGCGACCACGCCTTCGAGGAGTTCCAGAGCTTCACCGACGACGCGCTCACCGACTGCCCCGTCTGCGGCGGTCGCCTGCGCAAGGTCTTCAACGCCGTCGGGGTGGTCTTCAAGGGCTCGGGGTTCTACCGCAACGACAGCCGCTCCACGGGCTCCTCGTCCTCCTCCGGCGACTCCTCGACCTCGGCGGGAACCGACGCCGCCACGAAGTCGTCCGACTCGAGCGCGACGTCCGGCTCGTCCGACTCCTCGTCGTCGACGACCTCGTCGTCCAGCACGTCGAGCACCGCCGGGTCCTCCACCGCGAGCTGAGCCCTGTGGAGAGGCCCGACGGGCCTCGCCGAGGTTGCCTACCGTCGGGGTGTGCCTCCGACCTCCGACCCGCCGCCTTTCCCCACCGGCAGGCGGGAGCGCGCTCGCCGGACCGTACGACGTGTGGTCCTGGCCCGACGGCGGCCGCTGGCCGCGGGGTGCGCGGCCGTGGCGGTGCTGGCGGGGCTGCACGCCGCTCGGCCTGCCCCCGCTCCGACCGTCGCGGTGCGGGTGGCCGCCCACGACCTCGTCTCGGGCACGGTCCTCTCCCCCGGCGACCTGGTGACCCGTCGCTTCCCGGCCGCGGTCGCGCCGCCCGGCACCTCGAGCGCAGCCGTCGGCCGCACCCTGGCGGCCCCGGTGCGAGCGGGAGAGCCGGTGACCGACGTGCGCCTCGTCGCGCCCTCGCTGGTCGCGGGCTACCCCGGTCGGGTCGCCCTGCCGGTCCGGGTCGCCGATGCCGAGACCGTCGCGCTGCTCCGGGTCGGTGACCACGTCGGCCTGGTCGCCGCCGACCCGCGCCGGGGCACAGCGTCGTACCTCGCGACGGACGTACCGGTGCTCGCGCTGCCCCGCCCCGACGCCGCGAGCGCCGACGCGGCGGCGCCCTTGCCGGGGCGGCTGGTGGTGGTCGCCGCGTTCCCGTCGGAGGTCGACCAGATCGCGGGCGCCGCCGCGAGCGACCTCCTCAGCCTCGTCATTTCCGGCTAGCGTGACGCGGGTCCCGCCCACCACGGCCGTCTCCGGGTCGGCCACCAGAGGAGATCCTCATGTCCGGGTTCAAGAACTTCATCCTGCGCGGCAACCTCATCGAGCTCGCCGTCGCCTTCATCATGGCGGCCGCGTTCGCCGTCGTCATCAAGGCGACGGTCGACCTGCTGATGGGCCTGATCGGGAAGGCGGGCGGCCATCCCGACTTCAGCACCTGGACCCCCGGCGGGCTGCTCCTCGGCGTCTGGGTCACCGCCGTGATCTCGTTCATCATCACCGCAGCAGTCGTCTACTACGTGATCGTGGTGCCCTACACCGAGGCCAAGGAGCGCTACTTCCCCAGCCCCGAGCCCGGCACCCCGGACGACGTGCAGCTCCTGCAGGAGATCCGCGACCTGCTCGCCCAGCAGAGCGGCGGCAGCCACGCCGCGGTGGCGCCCACGCCGCCGGCGCAGTAGCCACGGACCACGACGGTGCCGTCGCGCCCGGGGTCAGCCGTGGTGCGGCGGCACCTGTGCGCGCAGCCAGCGATCGCCGGCGTCCTCGCCCGCGGTGGCGGCCCCGGCCTCGGGATCACGCTCGTCGGAGGTGGTCTCGGGCATGGTGTCGCCGAAGACCGCGGCCAGGCGCAGACGTCGCTTCCAGTCCGGCTCCTCGGGAGTCGGACTCTCGTCGCGCGGGGTCTCCTCGGGCATCGACCGACCGGTCAGGCGCACAGGCCGTTGGCGAGGTTCTCCTGAGCCGCCTGCTGCTCGGCCTCGCTGTTCTTCGGCTTGTTGCCGGGCTTGTTGCCGGGCTTGTTGCTCGTCACGCCCGGGATGTGGTGGGCGTTGATCGACCCGCTGAGCAACGACTTGGGGAGCGGTCGGTCGTTGATGATGTCCTTCCACAGCTGGTCTGCCGTGGGCGCCCAGACCACGCGGTTGGGGTCGTTGGGGTCGACCTCCCACGGCGTGGTGACGAACTGGACCTTGTCGAGACCGATGTGGCGGAACTGGTAGGCGAGGCCGACCAGCTTGGCGATGCTCTTCAGCCCGGGGTCGACGGTGAGCGACTTGGTGGCGGCGTCGAGGAACTTGGTCAGGTGGATCGGGTTGGCCAGGGTGTTGGCGCTGACGGCCGCGTGCGCCATCGAGGCGATGAACGCCTGCTGGCGCTTCATCCGCCCGATGTCGGAGCCGTTGCCGAGATCGTGACGCTCACGCACGTAGTTGAGCGCCTGGGTGCCGCTGAACTTGTGGGTGCCGGCCGGCAGCGTGATGTGACCGATGTCGTCGTTGACGGCGTGGGGCAGGCAGACGTCGACGCCTCCGATGGCGTCGACCATCGACTTGAAGCCGGCGAAGTCGACGACGATGAAGTGGTCGACCGGCACCTTGGTGAGCGCCTGGAACTGTTCGATGGTGCACGCCGGGCCGCCGATGTTGAACGCGTCGTTCCACATCGCGCCGGTGGTCGCGGGAGAGATCTCCTTGCCGGCGTTGTCGTAGCAGGCGGCGCGGTCCACCACGGAGTCGCGCGGGATGCTCACGCCGTAGGCGCGCTGCCGGTCACCCGAGAGGTGCAGCAGGATCGTGGTGTCCGACCGCTTCCCGATCCCGGTCAGGTTGTCGATGTGGTCACCCGGCGCGTCGCGGTTATCGGATCCCATGATCAGGATGTTGAGCGGTCCGGAGGGACCGGTCGGCACCTGGTGGGTCGGGTTGTTCTTGATCGCGTTGCTGACGTCGAGGACGTTGAGGTTCGAGTTGTAGTGCCGGTAGAGGAACACCACGCTGAGGCCGGTCACCAGCGCGATCACGACCATGGTCGCGGCCACGACCTTGCCGACCGTGTGGTGCACCTTGACCTTGCCCTTGCGCCTGCCCGCGGCGTCGCCTTGCAGCCCCTCGTCGGGCGGCACAGCAGACATCGATCAGACCTCGGGTTGGCTAGGGCCGGTCGGGGCGCGACCGGGCGTCCCCGAACTTACGGGGCGTGACCAAATTGTGACCGCCAGGTGGCCGGGGCACAATTCCTCGGCCGCGCGCCCGGCTCGGCCGAGTGACGTGAGCGTCCCCCGGGTTCAGACTGCGAGTATGCGACGCGTCGGCTCGATCCTCCTCCCCCTCTCCTTCCTGATGGCGGCGGCCTGCTCGTCGGCGTCCCCCGCGTCGCCGAGGTCGCAGCCCCCCGCCCCCGACCGCACGGCGTCCGGCGTCGCCGCGACGGCGTTCACCCCCTGGTGGACCTACCACCGCACCCGCGACCGTGCCGGCCACTCCACCCGACCGGTCGGCACCCCGCTGACGCGCGCGTGGACCAAGCCGCTCGGTGCGGCGGTGTACGGCGAGCCGATCGTGGTCGGCACCACCCTGATCGCTGCGACCGAGCGCAACCGGGTCGTCGGCCTGAACCCCACCACGGGGGGAGTGCGCTGGCAGCAGACCCTCGGTCGGCCGCAGCCACAGCGCGGATTGCCCTGCGGCAACATCGACCCGCTGGGCATCACCGGGACGCCGGCGTACGACCCCACCACCGGTTCGGTCTTCGTGGTCGCCGAGACGGTCGGCGGCCATCACACCCTGTGGGCGCTCGACGCCGCATCTGGCGCCAAGCGCTGGCACACGTCGCTCGACGTGCTGCCGAAGCGCAACCGCAAGGCCGAGCAGGAACGTTCGGCCCTCCTGGTCGAGCACGGACGCGTCGTGGTCTCCTTCGGCGGGCTGGCCGGTGACTGCGACAACTACGTCGGCTACGTCACCTCCACCTCGGTCACCGGGGCGGGACGAACCTTCCACTACGCCGTGCCGACCGCCCGCGAGGCCGGCATGTGGGCTCCGCCCGGCCCGATCCTCGGGCGCAACGGTCACGTGTACGTCGCCAGCGGCAACGGTGCCGAGCTGAACGGCAGGTTCGACAGGTCCGACTCGGTGACGGAGCTGAGCGCGATCAAGCTGCGGCCGGTCTCCG
The DNA here is from genome assembly GCA_963794355.1 of uncultured Actinomycetota bacterium. Taxonomy (GTDB): domain Bacteria; phylum Actinomycetota; class Actinomycetes; order Propionibacteriales; family Nocardioidaceae; genus Nocardioides. The sequence goes on along the minus strand of CAWCDN010000016.1, from coordinate 157,704 downwards.
TGTTCGCGCCCCACACCTGGCGCGACGACAACCGGCGTGACCTCGACCTGGGCTCGTCGTCACCCGCCTCGGTCCGCGGCATTCACCGGATCGTCATCGCGGGCAAGCGTGGAGTCGTCTACCTGCTGCGCGAGCACTTCGGCGGAGTCGGATCTGCGGTCGCCAAGCTGGCCGGGTGCCACGCCTACGCCGGCGCAGCCGTCACCGGGCGCACCGTGCTCATGCCGTGCTCCGGCGACAACCAGGTCCGCGCGCTGAAGGTCGGGCCGCGCCACCTGCACTGGACGTGGTCCACAGGCGTCGACGGCTCACCCGTGATCGCCGGCCCGCGCGTGTACGTCGCCGACAGCAACTCCGGCGACCTCGTCGTGCTGCGGCTCTCGAACGGCAGCGTGGTGCAGCGCATCCACGCCGGGGAGCTCACCCACTTCCCGTCGCAGGTCGTCGACGGCGGCTTCGTGTTCGTGCCTACCCTGACCGGCATCACCGCCTTCCATGGCTGACCTCGACCCGAAGGGACACCCCGTGATCCGGACCTCCCGTGGCGCCGCGCGAGCCCTCGCGGGCGCATGGTCGCTGGCCCTCGTCGCCCTGCTCACCACGAGCTCCCTGGCCGCCTCCTCCATGCCCTCGGAGAAGCACTGGCGCAAGGACGTCGCCCGGGTGATGAACGGGTCCTCGGCCTACGTCGACGCACGCGTCTCCCGGCCGCACGGCAAGCTCGCCATCAACCTCGACATCGACAACTCCGCGCTCGCCACCTTCTACCGGCACGGCACCCCGACGCCCGCGGTGTTCCGGTTCGCCCTCCGCGCCCATCGCCAGGGCGTCGCCCTGCTGTTCAACACCGCCCGGCACGGGCGGCAGATCACCTCGGCCCGGGCACAGCTGAGGAACGCCGGCTACCCGGTCACCGCGATGTGTGGCCGCACCAGCGCGAAGGAGGGCCTCGCGCACGGCAAGCAGCGGTGCCGGGCGACGTTCATCCGGCACGGCTACCGGATCATCGCCAATGTCGGGAACAACGCCACCGACTTCGCCGGCCCGAGGAACTACGGCCGGGCCTACCGCCTGCCCAACTACGGCATGCGGCTGGGCTGACGCACCTCGGTCACGAGGCGTCGGCCAGGCTCAGGTCGATGAGCCACTCCACCGGCGCGCGGTCGTCGGTGTAGACGCGTCCGCCGACGAGCGCCGGCTGGAGCTGACCAGCGTTGGCCGCGACCACGGCTCGCAGGTCGCGAGGCAGTGCCGGCGCTATGGCCCTCAGTCCCGCATCCGGGGGCCCACCGAGCGTGGCCACGAGCATCGTGTTGGTCCGCTGACTCGGGTCGCGCCAGACCCGGTCGGCCCCGAACTGGGAGGCGATCGTCGCGCTCAGCACCTTCTCCAGAGCCGTCGAGCCTGGAGGGTGGGCGGAGTTCACCACGAGGACGCCGCCGGGGTTGAGGTGCTTCTTCACCAGCGCGAAGAACTCCTCGGTCGCGAGGTAGAACGGCACGTAGGGCTGGCGGTAGGCGTCGACCATGATCACGTCGTAGGTGCGGTCATCGGCGTAGAGCCAGGGCCGCGCGTCGGCGGTGTAGGTGTGGAGGTTCGGGCCTTCGAGGTCGAAGAGCGTGCGTCCGACGTCGGTCAGCGCGCCGTCGATCTCCACCGCGTCGACCCGCGCTCGAGGGGCGTAGTGGCCGAGCTGGCGTGCCGTCGTACCGGCCGCGCTGCCGAGGATCGCCACCGATCGCGGTCGCGTCCCCCGAGCCATGGCCAGGGCGAGCATGTCGTCCCAGTAGTCGTCGGTGAGCCACTGCCCGGGCCGGTACTTCGAGTGGGTCGCGTGTCCCTCGTTGAGCTCGAGGTAGCGGGTGCCGTCGGGGTCCTCGACCACCCGCGCGTACTGGTACTCCGTCTCCCGCTCCCAGATCACCCTGCCACCCTCGGTGTCCGCGGACTTGACGGTCCCGGTCGGCAGGGCGAGGAGCCCCAGGATCACGGCGGGTACGACGGCAGCGGGCACGCCGCCGCGGCCCAGCAGCGGAAGCGCGGACAGCGCCACGGCAGCGGCGAAGACGAGGAAGGTACGCCGGGTGCCGAGCAGCGGGATCAGGAGCAGGGAGGAGGCGAACGTGCCGACCAACGCCCCCACGGTCGACAGCGCGTAGAGCCGACCCGCGGTGCGGCCGGCGTCCTCCACGGCATCGAGCCGCAGCCGGATGGCGTACGGCGAGACCATCCCGATCAGGAGCAGGGGGAGCGCGAGAAGCACCCCCACCCCGAGCAGCGACCCGAGGAACGTCGCGGCGTTCAGCTGGTCGACGGCCTTGACCGCCAACGGCAGCAGGGGCTCGGCCGCGAAGGGCACGGCGGCCAGTAGGGCAGCCGCCGGCAGCACGATCTTCGCCAACCCCTCGGGCCGCGGGTCGCGGTCGGCCAGTCGGCCCCCGACGGCGTACCCGACGGACAACGCGACCAGCACCACCGCGATCGTGTTAGCCCACACGATGGTGCTGGCTCCGAACCACGGCGCCAGGAGCCGCGCCCCTGCGACCTCCGCGCCGAGGCTCGCGGCGCCGACCACGAAGACGGTGACCTCGAGCCACGGAAGTCCGCGCCGACGGACGACCGTCGTCACGACGAGCGGCGGGTCAGCAGGAGGTGTGCGACCAACGCCGTCCAGCCGGTCTGGTGCTCCGCGCCGAGCCCGGCGCCGGTGTCACCGTGGAAGTACTCGTGGAACGGCACGTTGTCGCGCCACCGCGGGTCGGTGGCGAGCACGTCGTACCTGCCGTGGACCGGTCGACGCCCGTCCGGCCCCTTCCGGAAGATCGAGACCAGACGGTCCGTGAGGTCGTCGGCGATGTCGCCGAAGCCGGCCATCCGCCCGGACCCCGCGGGGTACTCCACGACCATCCCCCCGTCGTCGAAGGCGTCGTAGTCGCGCAACGCCTCGATGAGCAGGGTGTTGAGGGGGAACCAGATCGGTCCGCGCCAGTTGGAGTTCCCGCCGAACATGCCGGTCGTCGACTCCGCGGGCTCGTAGTCGGTCGTCGCGGTGCCTTGCGGCGTCGAGACCTCGAACGGGTGTTCGCGATGCCAGGCCGACACCGAGCGGATCCCGTACGGCGACAGCATCCCCGCCTCGTCGAAGACCCCACCCAGCATCGCCTGCAGCCGCTCCGGCGGCACGACGCACAACAGCCGGTGGGTGGTGCCGCCGCTCTCCCGCGAGTGGGTAGCGGCCGCGAGCTGCGGTCTGTTGCGGAGGTACCACTCGGCGCGGGCTGCGAAGTCGGGCAGGCTCGTGAGCAGCCCGTGGTGGTACTCCGCCGCGGCCGTCACGGGGATCAGCCCGACGAGCGACTTGACCTTGATCGGGACAGCCGTGCCGTCGGCGAGCCGCAGCACGTCGTAGTAGAACGCGTCGTCGGGATCCCAGAGGCCGGCGTTGTCGGCGGCGAAGGCGATCGCGTGGAAGTGCTCGAAGAACTTCGTGGCGGCGTCCTCGTAGGCGTTGTCGTGCATCGCGAGACGCAACGACATGTCGAGCAGGTCGAGGGCGTACATCGCCATCCACGCCGTCGAGTCGGCCTGCTCGAGGAAGCCGAGCTCGGGCGGGAACGACGAGCGGTCGATCGGCGAGATGTTGTCCAGGCCCATGAAGCCGCCCTGGAACAGGTTGTTGTCGCCGTGGTCCTTGTTGTTGGTCCACCACGTGAAGTTGATGAGCAGCTTGTGGAAGATGCGCGCCAGGAACGTGAAGTCGCGCGACCCGTCGAGCTCGAAGACGCGGAGCGCTGCCCAGGCGTGGACCGGCGGGTTGACGTCGGAGAAGTTCCACTCGTAGGCCGGGATCTGGCCGTTGGGATGCATGTACCACTCGCGCAGCAGGAGCACGAGCTGCGCCTTGGCCAGCTCGGGGTCGACGTGGGCGATGGTGACGCAGTGGAACGCGAGGTCCCACGCGGCGAACCACGGGTACTCCCAGGGATCCGGCATCAGCAGGACCTCGTGGTTGTTGAGGTGGCGCCAGTCGCCGTTGCGGATCTCACCGCGTCCCGGTGGTGGCGTGGGATGGCCGGGGTCCCCCTCGAGCCACCGCTCGACGTCGTAGTGGAAGAACTGCTTCGACCACAGAAGGCCTGCCATCGCCTGGCGCAGCACCAGCGCCTCGTCGGGGGTGCACGACGCAGGGGTGAGCGTGGCGTAGAAGGTGTCGGCCTCGGCCTCGCGGTGGCGCATCACCTCATCGAAGTGCGGGCCCACGTCGACCGGCCGCGGCTCCGCCTCGTCGCCGCCGATGAGGCGGACCTTGATCACGCGCGTTCCGCCGGCGGGCACGGTGACGACGTGGTGCAGGGCCGCCTTCGTGCCGGTCTGTGCCGGGTTGACCGTGTCGTGGCCGTCGACGACGTGGTCGTTGATCCCGTCCTTCGGGTACGGCGTGGCGCCGGGCTCGCCGAAGAGCCGCTCGGTGTTGGTCTCGTTCTCGCAGAACAACGCCTCCGCGTCACCGTCGGCCCCCATCACCAGGCGCCCGGAGCGAGTGCTGCGACCGACGATCCGACTCTCGTGCGACTCGAGCGTCGGCCGGTCGTGGCCGGGGTAGCCCCAGTCCCAGGTGTTGCGGTACCAGAGCTGTGGCAGCACGTGGAGCGTCGCCTCGTCGGGCCCGGCGTTCTCCACCGTGATCCGCATCAGCAGGTCGGTCGGCCCGGCCTTGGCGTAGTCGACGGTCACCACCCAGTAGCGGTCGTCGTCGAAGATCCCGGTGTCGACGAGCTCGAACTCGGGCTCGGTCTTCGAGCGCCCCGCGTTCTCGGCGACCAGCACGTCGTACGGGAAGGGGCGCTGCGGGTAGTGGTAGCGCCAGGTGTTCCACGAGTGCGTGGGGGTGGCGTCGCGGTACCACCAGTACTCCTTGACGTCCTCGCCGTGGTTGCCCTGCGGTCCGGTGAGGCCGAACATCCGCTCCTTGAGGATCGGGTCGACGCCGTTCCACAGCGCGAGCGAGAGGCACCAGTCCTGCTCCTCGTCGCAGAAGCCGGCCATGCCGTCCTCGTTCCAGCGGTAGACCCGCGACCGCGCGTGGTCGTGGGGGAAGAAGTCCCACGCCTCGCCGTCCGCGCTGTAGTCCTCGCGCACGGTGCCCCAGGCTCGCTCGGACAGGTAGGGCCCCCAGCTGCGCCAGCCCACCGTGCCCGAGTCGGCCTCGGCCAGACGCAGGCGCTCGGGGTCCAGAGGGGTCCCGCCGTCGATACCGTCACTCACGCTCGCGCTCCGTCCTCGCGTCCTCCAGCGATGGTGACGCATGCCGTCGTAGGACGTCGTGCGGGGTCTCGATCCGGACCGAAACCAGCCATCCGGGCCAACGTGAGACTCGCCACTTCGGGCCGCCGGGATTCGGACGTGCGGACGAGCGCTACGTACTGTCGAAGGGTCCCGGGTGATCCGGGGCTCGCCCCCGGCCACGCCGAGTCCTGTCCGCGCGGGGGTGCCGTGAACCCGATGGACAGGAGCGGGGGACCCGAGCTCGACGGGCCGCGACCAGCGGTCCTTGGGGTGGAGCCACGTCGTACGACCAGACGTGGCCAGGCAGATTCTCGCCTGAACCCGACAGCTAACTCCGCAGGCGCTGGAGGATCCACATGCGCATGCGCACGCTCATTTCGTCTGCCCTCGCGACGGCCGCCATCACCGCCCCGATCGTCGCGGTGACCGCTCCGGCTGACGCCGCCCCGGCGCGGGCCTGGAACCGGCTCGCCCAGTGCGAGTCTGGCGGCCGCTGGCACATCAACACCGGCAACGGCTACTACGGCGGCCTGCAGATCAGCGTCGCCACCTGGCGCGGCTACGGCGGCCGCCACTTCGCCCGCACCCCCAGCCGGGCCAGCAAGGCCGCCCAGATCCGGATCGGCGAGCGGATCAAGCACGGTCAGGGCTGGCGCGCGTGGCCGGCCTGCTCGGCCCGCCTCGGCCTCCGCTGACCGACCCGCCCTCTCGCGACGTCATACGAACCGTGCGCCACGGTGCACGGTTCGTATGGCGTCCGGGACGGCTGACTACTATGCCGACACCGCCCCAGTAGCTCAGTGGATAGAGCAGCCGCCTCCTAAGCGAAAGGTCGCCAGTTCGACTCTGGCCTGGGGCACCTCGCGCCGGTCCGGCTGACCGACCAGGTCCGGACCGCGGCGCGCGGATGGGGCGAATCGGCCCCGCAGCACCGGCACCTGGGCCACGATGGACGGGCAGGCGGGGCCGCGAGAGCGCCCGTGGAAACTACAGATCTGTAGTTCGCCGAACCCCCTGACCAAACTCCTTTCACACGGTTAACGTCTGCCCCATGCGCATCAGACGCCGCTCGGATCGGCGTGTCTTCTTGACACGTCGGATCGGCATCGCCCTGCTCCTGGGGCTGCTCACCGCGGTGATCCCGGTGCTCCACGCCGAGCCCGTCAGCGCGGCGTCCGGTGTCGACGACTACCCCGCCCGGCTGAAGGCTGCCCGCCTGGACGGGCTGGTCGACCCGTGGCAGTTCTACAACCGCGAGTGCACGTCGTGGGTCGCCTGGCGGCTCAACTCCGAGAACGGCGTCGCGTTCACCGACTACTGGCAGGGCGTCCACTGGGGCAACGCCTCGAACTGGCGCAACGCCGCCCGGTCGCTGAGCATCCCGGTCGACGACAATCCGACCCGCGGCGCCGTCGCCTGGTGGTCCGCCGGCTCGGCCGGCTCGTCGCGTGGACACGTCGCCTGGGTTCAGACGGTGAGCGACGGCGCGATCACGATCGAGGAGTACAACTACCTCCGCGCCGGCTTCTACGACACCCGCACGATCTCCCGCTCCAGCTCGATGTGGCCGAGCGGCTTCATCCACATCAAGGACACCGTCGTCCGCAACACCGCGGCGCCCACCGTCAGCGGCACGCCGCAGGTCGGCATGAAGGTCACGACCACGAACGGCAAGTGGAGCGCGACCAGCCTCGTCTTCCACTACCAGTGGCTCGCCAACGGTAAGCCGATCGCCGGCGCCACCACCAAGTCGTTCAAGCCGACGGCGGCCCAGGTCGGCCAGCGGCTGCGCGCCAAGGTCACGGCGACGAAGGCCGGCTCCCACACCGGTTCGGCCACCAGCCCGCCGACCCCCTCGGTCGCCCAGGGCCTCTTCGCGACCACCGTCGACCCGGCCATCGCGGGCACCGCGCAGGTCGGCGTCCAGCTCAGCGCGAGCACCGGCACGTGGGCTCCGGTCGGCACCTACAGCTACCGCTGGTACGCCGGCGACACCGCGATCGCCGGCGCCACCGCCTCCACCTACACACCGACGGCGGCCGACCTCGGCAAGCCGATCAAGGTGAGGGTCACCTCCATGCTGGCCGGCTACAAGCCCAGCTCGGTGTTCTCGCCGGTGACCGGCGTGGTCGCCCCGGGACAGTTCCAGGCCACCGCAGCCCCCGCGATCTCCGGTACGCCGCAGGTCGACCAGGTGCTCACCGCCACCCCCGGCGCGTGGACGCCGGCCGGCCGGCTCCACCTCCAGTGGCTGGCCGACGGCGTCGCGATCGCCGGCGCCACCGGCACGTCGTACACCGTCACGCCGAGCGAGCTCCGCAAGGTGATCTCGCTCCAGGTCACCGTCACGCAGGTCGGGTACGCCGACGCCGTCGCCAGCTCGGCGGGCACCACACCGGTCGCGCCCGGAACGTTCCTCAACACCCGGCCGCCGACCGTGGTCGGCACGGCCCAGGTGGGCGTGCCGCTGACCGCGACCAAGGGTGCGTGGACGCCCCGCGCGTCGGTGGACTACCAGTGGGTCGTCGGCGGCGTCGAGGTCGCCGGCGCGACCAAGAAGACGTTCACGCCGCGGCCCCAGGACCTCGGCAAGCCGGTCACCATCGAGGTCCTCGCCTCGCGCAGCGGCTATCTGACCGCTCTCGTGCCAGCGACGCCGACGGCCTCGACCCTGCCCGGCGTCTTCCGCTCGACGAAGGCTCCCGACGTCACCGGGCGGGCCATGGTCGGCCGCACCCTTCGTGCGTCCACGGGCGCCTGGTCACTCGACGGGGTCGACCTCGCCTACCAGTGGTTCGCCGGCACGAAGGCGATCAAGGGCGCCACGGACCCGACGTACCAGCCGACCCCGGCGGAAGCCGGGCAGCCGATCCACGTGGTCGTGACCGCCTCCTCACTCGGCTACACGTCGGTGACCGCGGCGTCGACAGACACCGACCCCGTGCTTCTGGGCGTCGCGACCGTCGCCAAGCCGACGGTCACCGGCCGGGCCGTGGTCGGCCGCACGCTCACCGCGCACGCAGCGACGTTCGCGCCGAGCACGGCCACCCCGCGCTACCGCTGGCTGCGCGGTCACCAGCCGATCCGTGGCGCGCACGACGCGACGTACGTGCTGCGGAGCGCCGACGTCGGTCATCGCATCCACGTCGAGGTGACCGTCCGGTCGGCGCACTGGGTGCCGGTCACCCGGCACTCGGTGGCCACCGCACAGGTGCGCACGGTGCCAGCCCTCCACGTGCGTACGACGATCCGCCACGGACGCGTCTACCTGCGGCTGCGCGTGGTCTCCCCCGGACTCGACCGGGCGCCCGCCGGCTCGGCCCGCATCTGGCGTCACGGCCAGTCGGTGGGCGGCTTCCCGGTGGTCGGCGGACAAGGCACACGCCTCCTCGCCAAGATGAGTGCGGGTGCACACACATTGACGGTCATCTACCGCGGCGGCCCCTTCGAGACGGTCGGCCGGATCACCGTGCCGGTCACCGTGCCCTGACCTCGGGTCAGAGCACCTCGAACTTGATTCCTGCTGCCTGCAGGCGCGCGATCAGCTGGTCGCCCATCGCGTGGGCGGTGGTGACCTGCCCGGCGGTCGACGGGTTGTCGTCGAAGGCCAGGCTCAGCGCCGACTCGGCGAGCATCTTCGCCGTCTCGTCGTAGCCGGGGTCGCCCCCGGAGACCCGAGCGTGCACGGCCTGTCCGCCGCCCTCGCCGACGAAGTCCACGCGGAACCACGACTTCGCGCGCCGCGCGGCGTCGGGACCGTCGCCCTGCCTGATGTGCTTGAGCATCGAGCTGCGAAGCGGCCCGACCTGTGCCGCGAGACCGAGCGCGCCGACGCCCACCGCGCCGCCGACGGCGTACCGCAGCGTCTTGGTGCCGGCGTAGTGGGAGTAGCGGAACTCCGGACCGTACGACGGCAGCGCGGCACCGCTGCGGGCCACGACGATCGGGTCGATGGTGGGCAGCGGGAGGAGCCAGCGGCCCAGCACGCCGTCGCGCTGGGGCTTGCCGGAGACGGCCCGTGACGAGCGGCCCTCGGGGCGGGGCTCGACCTTGCGGCGGGCGGCCGACGCCTGCTTCATCTGCTTGGAGCGCGACATCTGCGTCATCGCGGAGTGGAAGGTGCCACCGGAGAACGTGCCGCGCGAGCGGACGACGCCGCGCAACGTGATCGGCACGTCGTCGGGCAGCTGCTGCACGGCGAAGTAGGCGCCGAGGTCGTGCGGGATCGAGTCGAACCCGCAGGCGTGGACCAATCGCGCGCCGGTGCGCTCGGCGGTGGCGTGGTGTGCGACGTACATCCGGTCGACGAACTCCGGCTCGCCGGTGAGGTCGACGTAGTCGGTGCCGCCCTCGGCGCAGGCCGCGACCAGCGGCTCGCCGTACGTCAGGTAGGGCCCGACCGTGGTGATCACCACCCGGGCGCGCTGGGCAACGTCCTTGAGCGAGGCGTCGTCGGTGACGTCGGCATGGAGGAGCGCCAGCTCGTCGAGGCTCGGGTCGATCGTCGTGAGGTGCTCACGCACCCCCTCGAGCTTCGACTCGTTGCGCCCGGCCAGGCCCCAGCGAAGGCCGTCGGGCGCGTGGTGGGCGAGGTACTCGGCGGTCAGCCGGCCGGTGAACCCGGTCGCGCCGAAGAGCACCAGGTCGAGCTCGCGGTCCTGGCGGCGCGCGTCTGTCATGCGGCCCATCGTCGCAGCCGGAGAAAGGCTCCGGCCAGAGCGGTCGGCAGATGGCTCCGACGGGGCGAGATCGCTCCTGGGCAGGTCGGACCTCCGGCGTAGGCTGGACGCCATGTGTCGCAACATCCGCCCGCTGAACAACTTCGAGCCGCCCGCGACCTCGCGCGAGGTCCACGACGCCGCCCTGCAGTTCGTGCGCAAGGTCAGCGGCACGACGAAGCCGTCGGCCGCGAACCAGGAGACGTTCGACCGCGCCGTCGCCGAGATCGCGCACATCACCGGCCACCTCCTCGACGACCTGGTCACCACCGCGCCGCCGAAGAACCGCGAGGTCGAGGCCGAGAAGGCGCGGGCGCGCTCCCGGGCCCGCTACGCCAGCTGAGACGTCACCGATGGCGTGTTGAGGAGTCACCGAGTGTCCGTCGAAGCGTCGGAGACAGCCGCCGTCCCCGACCTGCTGTACGGCGGACGGCTCGTCGTGCTCACGGGCGCCGGCCTGTCCACCGACTCCGGCATCCCCGACTACCGCGGCCCGGGCTCACCGGCCCGGCAGCCGATGACCTACCAGGAGTTCGTCAGCGGTCCGGAGGCCAGACAGCGCTACTGGGCACGCAGCCACCTCGGCTTCGGACGGATGCGGCGCGCCGAGCCGAACGACGGCCACCGCGCGCTGACCGCCCTCGATCCCGACCTCCTGATCACCCAGAACGTCGACGGTCTGCACGAGGCAGCAGGCTCGCGACGCCTGGTGGCGCTCCACGGCCGGATCGCCGACGTCGTCTGCCTCGCGTGTCGTCGTACGACGAGCCGGGCACGGCTCGAGGAACGCATGGGGCGGTCCAACCCCGGCTTCGCCGACCGGCACCACGAGGTGGCGAGCCGCCCCGACGGCGACGTCGACCTCGACGACACCTCCGACTTCGTGGTCCCCGACTGCGACTCCTGCGGCGGCATCCTCAAGCCCGACGTGGTGTTCTTCGGTGAGAACGTCCCGCCCGCCCGTGTGCAGCAGTGCTACGACGCGGTCGACGCGCTCACCGCCGACGACGCCCTGCTCGTCGTGGGGTCGTCGCTGACGGTGATGAGCGGGTTCCGGTTCGTCCGCCGGGCGGCGAGGGCCGGCGTACCGGTGGTCATCGTCAACCGCGGCGACACCCGCGGCGACGACCTGGCTGCGGTGAAGGTCGACGCGGGCTGCAGCGAGTTCCTCACCGCGCTTCTCCGGGTGCGCTGAGGCTGGGGCGGTCACCTCGGCTTCACCACGAGAACATGGTGAAGCAGGGACAGCTGGGGCCAGCAGACGACAGCCGCGTGTGGACACCCGGCCGTCGTAGGTGTCAGGCAGCAGTCAGCCCCCGGTCGGGCCACCCCGGGGCTTGCTCGGCACGGCGGCCTTGCTGGTCAGCCGGTGGGCGGGTGTCGCGGCCCACGAGCCGCTCACGTCCACGTGGGTCGGTGCCGTCGCGAACACCACGATCAGCGCCCCGAACGGACTCGCGACGCCACAGTCGTTCGTCGCCGCACAGATGACGGGTGCCTGCCTGTTGATCGCGACGTTCTCGTAGATGCACAGGTGGCCAGCCTTCGCCTTGGGGTTCCCGACCGAGCCGGGACAGGCGGCCGGCGGCGTGGCGCCGGACTCGACGTAGTGCACCTTGGGAGCCGCGTCGAACGACCAACCCCACGAGATGCTGGTGCCGAGGCTCCCCTGAACGGCGTCGCCGATCACCGTGTAGGTCCCGCGCACGGTCCTGGGCTTGGGCGCGAACGCCTTCTTGGCCTGGGTCTTGGTGTAGTAGCGCTGGTCCGCCTGGTGCTGCAGCTTGGTCTTCCAGATGCTCGTCCAGTTCAGACCGGCCTTGCCCATCGCGGGAGAGGAGGCCAAGGCTGCTCCTCCGGCCACCAGCACGATCGAGCACAAGACGGCGACCCATGCCGAGGTGGTGCGTTTGCTCTTCATCCGGACCCTCGTCCTCCCTGTGCGCGGCCACGGGTTGGCCGGCTGAGACGAGTGTGACGGTCACGGACGGTGACCGTGGGCGAGATGAACCAACCGGCTGACCTCTGCCCGGAGATCCTCAGACGCGGGAGACGAAGATGTGGCCCGCGGCCTCGAGGTCGAGCTCCGCGGTCTCGCCGCCGGAACCGACGAGGATGCCGGCGTCCGTGGCGACGACGCCGATCACCTTGTCCGGGACGGCACCGATCCGGCGCAGGGTCCCCATCAGCGGCTCGTCCTTCTGCAACTCCTCGGAGATCCGGCGTACGCGCACGGTCGCGCGCTCCTCGCCGGCCAGGTCGGACAGGAGGTCCATGCCGTCGAGGAACACGTCGGACGTCCCTGACTCCCCCAGCTCGGAGAGCCCCGGGATCGGGTTGCCGTACGGCGACTCGGTGGGGTGGTCGAGCAGGTCGACGAGGCGACGCTCGACCGTCTCCGACATCACGTGCTCCCACCGGCACGCCTCGGCGTGCACGAGCTCCCAGTCCAGCCCGATCACGTCGGTGAGCAGGCGCTCGGCCAGCCGGTGCTTGCGCATCACCCGCGTCGCCAGCCGCTCGCCCTCGGGCGTCAGCTCGAGGTGGCGGTCGCCCTCGACCGTGACCAGCCCGTCGCGCTCCATCCGGGCCACCGTCTGCGACACGGTCGGCCCCGACTGGTGCAGCCGCTCGGCGATCCGGGCACGCAGCGGCACGATGCCTTCCTCGACCAGCTCGTAGATGGTCCGGAGGTACATCTCCGTGGTGTCGATCAGATCGCTCACGGGGTCATTGTGACCCATGCCCGCGACGGCTGGCACAGTTGTGCCGGTCAGCCGACCCGAGGAGCCCCATGCCCGACCTCCCCGACCTGCCCGACATCGTCGTGCCGTCTCGATTCCGCGGACCGCCGTCGTCCGGCAACGGGGGTTGGAGCGCCGGGGCGATCGCCGTTCACGCCGGGCTGGCGTGCCCCGAGGACCACGCGCGGCCTTGGCCCGCGGTGTCGGTCTCGCTCCAGGCTCCCCCGCCCCTCGACGTATCCCTGACCTTGGCGCCGGCCGACGACGGCGGCGTCGTGGCGTCGTACGACGGGAGGCCGGTGCTGGCGGCCCGGTGCAGCCACGAGCAGGTCACCGACGTCGAGCCCGTCCACGCCGACGACGCCCGGGCGGCCATGTCGTCGTTCGCCGGGCTGACCACCCACCCGTTCCCCACGTGCTTCGGGTGCGGCACCGGCCGCGCGGCGGGCGACGGCCTCCGGATCTTCCCCGGCCGCGTGGCCGACGTCGACGAGAGCGGCGAGCCGCGGCCACGAGTCGCCGCGACCTGGACCCCCGACGCGTCCGTTGCGGAAGACTTCCACGCCTACGCCGACGAGCACCCGCGAGCCAGCGTCGCCGTCACCTGGGCCGCCCTCGACTGCGTCGGCGGCTGGGCCGGCGACCTCGACGACCGGCTGATGGTGCTGGCCCGGATGACCGCGCGCCTCGACTCCCTGCCGGTGATCGGCGAGGAGCACGTCGTGGTCGGGATGGGCCGCGGCCGCGACGGCCGCAAGGCGTTCACCTCCTCGACGCTCTACGACGCGGACGGGCGGGTGGTCGGCAGCGCGGACCATCTCTGGATCGCCATCGACCCCGCCGACTTCGCATGACCGCCCCCGCCGGCGGCCACCGACCCTGGTGGCACGCCGCCGTCTTCTACCAGGTCTACGTGCGCAGCTTCGCCGACTCCGACGGCGACGGGCTGGGCGACCTGCCTGGGATCACCTCGCGGCTCCCCTACCTGCGCAGCCTCGGGGTCGACGCTGTCTGGATCACGCCGTTCTACCCCTCGCCCCAGCACGACGCGGGGTACGACGTGTCCGACTACCGCGACGTCGACCCGCGGTTCGGCTCGCTCGCCGACGCCGACGCGTTGCTGGCGAAGGCGCACGCGCTCGGCCTCAAGGTGGTGGTGGACCTGGTGCCCAACCACACGTCGTCCGAGCACGCGTGGTTCCAGGCGGCGCTCGCAGCGGAGCCGGGGAGCCGAGAGCGCGCGCGCTACCTGTTCCGGCGCGGCAAGGGCCGGGGCGGCGCGCAACCGCCCAACAACTGGGAGTCGGTCTTCGGCGGCCCGGCCTGGGAGCGCGTGCCCGATGGCGAGTGGTACCTCCACCTCTTCGACACCACCCAGCCCGACCTCGACTGGCGCAACCCGGAGGTCGCCGCGATGTTCGAGGACGTGCTGCGCTTCTGGCTCGACCGTGGGGCTGACGGGTTCCGGGTCGACGTGGCCCACGGGCTGGTCAAGGAGAAGAGCCTGCGCGACCAGCGCGGCCTGGTCCCCGGCCGGACCGACCTGCCGAGCGACCGCGGGGCGCGCTCGATGGTCGAGGTGCCCGAGCTCGACCAGCCGATGTGGGACCAGCCCGAGGTGCACGACGTCTACCGCGCCTGGCACCGCGTCCTCGCGGCGTACGACGGTGACCGGATGGCCGTCGCCGAGGCCTGGACCGAGACACCGGAGTCGATGGCGCGCTACGTACGCCCCGACGAGCTCCACCAGGCCTTCAACTTCGCCTGGCTCCTCGCGCCGTGGTCTGCCGGTGCGTTCGCAGGGGTGATCCGCGAGACCCTCGCCGCCGTCGAGCTGGTCGGCGCCGTCCCGACCTGGGTGCTGAGCAACCACGACGTCGTACGCCATCCGACGCGGTACGGCGGTGGGCCGGTCGGGCTCGCCCGAGCACGCGCGGCGACGTTGGTGATGCTCGGCCTGCCGGGGTCGGCGTACGTCTACCAGGGCGAGGAGCTCGGGCTCGAGGAGGTCGACGTCGCCCCGGAGTTCCGGCAGGACCCCGTGTGGTTCCGCACCGGGAACGCCGGTCGCGACGGCGCGCGGGTCCCGATCCCGTGGCGCGGCACCCGCCCGCCGTACGGCTTCAGCCCGGCGGGCACGCAGACCTGGCTGCCGATGCCCGACGACTGGGCCGATCGCACGGTCGCGGCCCAGCGCAAGGACCCCCGGTCGACGTGGTCGTTCTACCGCGAGGCGCTGCGCGCCCGACGCCGGTTCCTCGACGCGGGCGAGGACGTCGAGCTCGTCAGCACCCGCTCGACCGTGCTCGAGGTACGACGCGGCCCGCTCAGGATCGTGTGCAACTGCGGCTCTCGACCGGTGCGCCTACCCCCGGGAGAGGTCGTGCTCAGCAGCGGACCGCTCTCCGACGGCCTGCTCCCCCCGGACACCTCCGCCTGGCTGGTGTGACCGCTCGGGGGATGGCAGCAGTCAGTCCAGGGTGGCGTTGTAGCGGCCCAGGGCGGTGACGAAGTCCCTGAGGTCGGTCTCGGACCACTCGCTGAGGCGCTCGTCGAGCCAGCGGCGACGCTCGTCGACGACGGCCTCGAGCCGCACGACGGCGTCGGGGCTGGCCGAGACCAGGGTCGCGCGACCGTCGTCGGGGTCGGGCTCGCGGAGGAGCAGCCCGAGCTCGCACAGGTGCTGCACCTGCCTGCTGATCGCGCCCTTGTCGACGCCGAAGCGCTCCGACAGCACCGAGGAGCGCTGCGGTCCCTCGGCGGCGAGGTAGGTGAGCATCAGGTACGACGCCGGCTGGAGGTCGGGGTGCACCAAGCGCGAGCGCTCGCCGATCACCCGCCTCACCCGCCGGATCAGGACGCCGACCTCCTGCTCGAGGCGGCGCAGCTCCTCAGCCCGCGGCACGGCTTCCCACCATCTCTGCCTCCCGCGCACCCACGGCGGGCGCGGCCTCATCCTCGCGCAGGATCGTGGTGCGCAGGGGGACCTCGCGGATGAAGACCACGCAGACCAGGGCGAGCGCGGCGAACGGCAGAGCCACCAGGAACAGATGACCCGTGGCGTCGCCGAACGCCTGCTGGAAGAGCTCGCGCACGGGGGCCGGCAGGGTCGAGAGGTCGGGGATGTCGTGGCTCTGGTGGCCGTTCGCTGGCAGTCCCATCTGGGTCAGGCCGCTGGTGACCTGGGTGGAGACCTGGTGGGCGAGCACCGCGCCGAGCGCGGCCACGCCGATCGAGCCGCCGAGGCTCCGGAAGAACGCGACCAGCGAGCTGGCGGCACCCATGTCGGCCTGTGCGGCGTTGTTCTGCACCGACAGCACGAGGTTCTGCATGGTGGC
The DNA here is from genome assembly GCA_963794355.1 of uncultured Actinomycetota bacterium. Taxonomy (GTDB): domain Bacteria; phylum Actinomycetota; class Actinomycetes; order Propionibacteriales; family Nocardioidaceae; genus Nocardioides. Next base: position 141,618 of record CAWCDN010000016.1, on the reverse strand, counting down.
GCCCAGGCCCAGCCCGAGCACCGCCATGTCGAAGCCGAGCACCCACAGCGGGGTGGTCGCGTCGATCCGGCTGAGCAGGGCCACCCCGGCCACGACGGCGACCATGCCGCCGACGAGGTAGCGCTTCCAGGTGCCGGTGCGGGTGATGATCCGACCCGTCACCATGCTCGAGACCACGAGGCCGCCGACCATGAACACCGTCATCAGCCCGGCGTGGGTCGGGGTCATGCCCCGGGCGATCTGGAAGTACTGGCTGAGGTAGACCGTCGCACCGAACATCGCCACGCCGACCAGCACCGACGCGCCCGTGGCGAGGGCCGTCGTACGGTCGCGGAACAGGCGCAGCGGGATGATCGGGTCGTAGGCCACCCGCGCCTCGACGTAGATCGCGGCCGCCACGACGAGCAGGCCGCCGAGGACCATCGCGGCGCTCGCGGCGGAGCCCCAGCCGAACGAGTTCCCGGCCAGGGTGACCCAGATCAGGAGGATGCTGACGCCGCCCATGAGGAGCGTGGCGCCGAGGTAGTCGATGCGGGTCTCACGTCGTACGACGGGTAGGTGCAGCGTCTTCTGGAGCAGCGCGAAGGCCGCCACGGCGAAGGGGATTCCGACGTAGAAGCACCAGCGCCAGCCGAGCCCGGGGGTGTCCACGATCAGGCCGCCGATGAGCGGGCCGCTGACGGTGGCGGCGGCGAACACGGCGCCGATGTAGCCGCTGTAGCGACCGCGCTCGCGAGGCGTCACCATGCTCGCGATCACGACCTGCACGAGGGCGGTGAGACCACCGACGCCGAGACCCTGGATCGCGCGGGCACCGATCAGGATGCCCATGTTGGCGGCCGTGCCGGCGATCAGGGAGCCGATCACGTAGATCACCAGCGCCGTCTGGACGAGCGTCTTCTTGGAGAACTGGTCGGCGAGCTTGCCCCAGATCGGCGTGGTCGCCGTCATGGTCAGCAAGGTCGCGACGACCACCCAGGTGTAGGCGGTCTGGCTGCCGTGCAGGCTCTCGACGATCCGCGGGAGGGCGTTGGAGACGACGGTGCTCGACAGCATCGCGACGAACATCGCGAGGAGGAGGCCGGACATCGCCTCGAGCACCTCGCGGTGAGTCATCGGGACGGTCTCGGCCCTGGTAGGAGCGGCGGACGCGGGGGTGATGGTGGTCGACACGGACTGCTTCCTCATGCGGTGAATAACGGTTGACTACGGCAACTATATTCCCCGCCACCCCGATCCGCCGAATCGGCGGGCCCCGGACAGCAGACGACCCGCAGGTGTGGCTCCCACGAGGGGGCCCCTCCGTCCGGACGTGGGACGGATCACCTACGGGTCGGGTGTCTGCGTTGTCATGCCAGCAGTACTTCGGGCTGGCCGGTTGCTGCTAGACCGCAGCCACCTCACGCGTCCTATAAGTATTCAACTCTGGACCACCTCCTTTCCCGTGTACGACGACGGTATCCCGTCACGCCAAGCACACTCAACAGGAATTGCACACGAGTCGCGCGGTGTTGTGCCCGTGTGGACCTCCAGCCCCGCCTCGTAGCCGTCCGGACCCCTCGCGATCCGCACGGCGTCGTCGTCGTCCTGCACGGTGGCGGCGCGCGCGGCGAGGCCGTTGCCGTCAGCCCCACGCAGCTCTCCGTGCTGCGGATGGTGCCGATCGCCCGGCGCATCGCCCGCGCCCGCGGGCTGGCGGTCTTCCGGCTGCTCAACTCCCAGCGCGGCTGGGGCCAGGGCGGTACGCCCCTGAGAGATGCGCGCTGGGCGCTGCGCGAGGTGCGGGAGCGCTACGGCGACGTACCGGTGCTGCTCGTCGGCCACTCCCTCGGCGGCCGGGCGGCGCTGCACGCGGCGTCCGAGCCCGGCGTGGTCGGAGCAGTCGCCCTCAACGCCTACCTGCTGCCCGGCGACGAGTCGCTCGAGCTGTCGGACCGGCGGCTGTTGTTCGTGCACGGCACCGAGGACCGGGTGGCGTCGTACGCAGTGGCGGAGGCGGTGGCCGGACGACTCGCGGGTCGCAACCGGGTCGGGTTCCTCACCGTGCAAGGCGGCAAGCACGCCATGCTGCGCCACGCCCGCACCTTCGACGGCGCGGCCGCCGACTTCGCCGCAGGCGTGCTGGGGGGAGCACGGGTGGACGGCGCGGTCGGCCGGCTCCTGGGCGGCGAGAGGTCCGCGGTCGTCTGACACCGATGAGCTGAGCGCCACGGGTTGCCGCGGCGTTCCCTCAGCCGTTGACCGCCACGAGCGGCAGCAGGGCATGCCGCAGTCCGGTCGCGTCCGCGGCCTCGGCCGCGGCGGCGAACTCCGCGACCTGCTCGCGGTACGTCGTACGGAAGGTCGAACACTTCGAGTCGCCCGCCCGGTCGAGCATCGCGTGGTGCGCGCAGCCGCCCATGCAGCTCGGCAGCGCGACACAGCTCCGGCAGCCCTCGTCGGTGAACGGGTCGTAACGCAGCCACTTCAGCACCCGGTCGTTCGGGTCGCGCCACGACCGCAGGTGGCCGATCACCTCGCGCGCATTCCCGACGGAGTCCCAGCACTTGTAGAGCTCTCCGCGCGAGCCAACCACCAGCTCGTTGGCCCGCACGGCCGTGCACGGCGAGCCGACGGGTTGCGGGAGAGCGGCCGGAGCCAGGCCCAGCTCGTGGGCACGCGCCAGGAACGCCCGCTCGATGCGTGCGAACTCCGCGACGCCGAAGCACGCCGGAGCGTAGGTCTCGCTCGGTGCGCCGGCGCCCTCGTCGAGCGCGACGATCTGTCCGGGGTACACCGTGATCCGGCCGCTGAGGCCGCGCGCCACCAGCAGGTCGAGCAGCTCCTGGGCCTCGCCGGCGTTGGAGGTGTCGAGGTTGACGCGCACCGCGATCGGCAGGATGTCGGCCGACCTCTCGATGTTGTCGAGGATGACGTCGAACGTGGGGCGGCCGTTCTGGAGCGGCCGCATCCGGTCGTGGGTCTCGGGCGGGCCGTCGAGCGTGATCTGCGCGTCGCGCACGCCGTACGACGCGAGGCGCGTGGCGACCTCGGGAGTGAGCAGGTAGCCGTTGGTGATGATGCCCGCGGAGTACTCCACGCCCGCCCGTGCCGTCCGCTCGAGGAACGACTCGGAGAGCCGGTACAGCCGGTCGCGCGCAAGCAGTGGCTCACCGCCGTACCACGTGACGTGGAAGCGGGTCAGCGACGGCAGCTGCTCGTCGAGCACCTCCAGCAGCAGCGCCTCGGTCTCGTCGTCGAGGATCGAGGGCACCTTGGCCTCGAAGCAGTAGGGGCAGTCGAAGTTGCAGCCCAGACTCGTCACGATGGTGAGCGCGAACGACGTGCGGTCCGACGTCGCGGCGCGGTAGCGCCGCTCGAGGATCTCGAGCTCGTCAGTCTCGTCGTTGACGAGCATCCGGCCGATCGTCAGGTCACGGAGCGCATCGACGTCGGGCACGCGACCCGACTCCCCGGCCACGAACCGCCCCACGTCGCGCCACTCCTGGGTCGGCAGCGCGCGGATCTGGCCGGACAGGCCGTTGTAGACCCAGACCCGCTCGGCCCGCTCGACCGCGACGTTGTAGCGCGACTCCCGCATCAGCGGGACGTGGTCGCCGCGGCCGATCGATATCCGTCCGACATCAGGCGCCGCCACCAGCGTAGTGGCCCTTGCCGGGGCACGGGTTGAAGTCGAACCGGTACGAGGCGGGGATGGGTCCGCCGGCCGGCGGGGGAGGCGGCTCGGGAAGCGGCTCACCCGGCTCCGGCTCCGGCTCGGGCCCCGGCTCCGGCTCCGGCTCCGGGATCGGCGCATCGGTTCCGTCCGCATCGCTGGGTTCGACCTCGACGGCGACGTTGAACGTCTCGTTCTCCGTGATCTCGTTCGCGATGAGCTGGAGCCACTCCTTCACGCTCTCGGAATTCGTGGGGTCCTCCGGCCCCTGCACGATGAAGTGGCGCTTCTCGCGCTTGATCCTTGCGTCGTCCCCGGCTGCCATCTCATGCTCCCGTTCTCGGAGTCGGACCGCCCACAGAGTCACCCCTGCCGCTCAGCGTCCGCCCGTGCGTGTGCCACGTCAAGGGGCGTCGACGCCGCCGGCTGCAGCCCCGGCCGGCACGCGGTCAGCGGCGAGCGTCGGCGGGAGCTCGTCGCGGGTGCGGATCCCGAGCTTGCGATAGACGGCCATCAGGTGGGTCTCCACGGTCTTGATCGTGACGAACATCCGCTCCGCGATCTCCCGGTTGGTCAGGCCCGCGGCCGCGAGGCCTGCCACCTCGGACTGCGTGGACGTCAACGACGCAGGGCCGGTGAGGCGTTCGCGCCGAGGCCGTCCACCAGCCACAACGAGGGCACGCTGCGCGTGCTCCCGTACCCTCCTCATCCCCATCTCGTCGGCCAGGGCTGCCGCTCGGTACAGCACGTCGCGCGCCTCCTGGGTCCGACCCGCGCGCTGCAACGCCGTCCCGTACGACGCCAGCACGCGCGCCTGGAGCGGGCGGCGAGGCGTGGCGTCGGCTAGCGCCACCGCCTCCTCGAGCAGCCGAATGGACTCGCGGGCGGGGGCGAACGTGGCGCGACGGCGCAGGGCCAGCGCAAGCAGGGCCGGCGAGCCGTAGCGACGGCGGATCGCCAGCTCGCGCTCCGCCTCCCGCACCGCGCGGTCGCGGTCGCCGAGCGCTTGGTAGGCGTGACTGGCGACGAGGTGCGGCTCCATCTCCACCTCGATCGATCGGACCTCGGCCATCGGCTCGCTGCGCAGGGAGAGCGGGGCGAGGATGTCGAGGGCCAGCTGGGCGCGTCCGGCGAGCAGTGCTCCGAGGGCGGGCAGCACGTTCTCGTCCCCGATCCGCTCGGCAAGGTACTCCGCGGCCAGCGCGTAGTCCCCTTGCTGCAGCGCGATCGTCCCCCGGACGAACCGGTGGTGGCCGTCGAAGCCGCTCAAGCCGTGGCGCTCGGTGAACTGCTCGGCGAGGTCGACCCCGGTCTGGGCCGCCTCGAAGCTGCCGACCGCCAGGTCGTACATGATCCGCCGGTGGTTGAGCTCGGCCTGGTGCTGGGGCGCCGTGCCGCCGAGCCTGGCCACGACCGGAGCCACCAGGTCGAGCATGGCCTGAGCCTCGTCGAGGTCCTGGTCCAGGAACGTCGAGGCCGCCAGTGCGGTTCGCACGTCCCAGTCTGTGAGCTCGTCGGTGTCTGCCGGCATGCTGGCCACCGCGCGTCGCAGGTTGGCCGCCAGCCGTTCGGGTGCGTCCCCCTTCGCGGTGCGCTCGTAGACCGCGGCCATCACGACCAGATAGCGATCCACGTCGCGCTCGGTCGGGAGGGTCGAGGCATCGATCGACGAGAGGTCCGGAGGCAGCGTCTCCAGCTCGGGGTCGACCGCCATGAACTCGTTGACGAGCAGCTGAGCCTTCAGCTTCACCTCGGCCTCGGTGTCGCCGTAGGGTCCCCAGGCGACAGCGCGCGCGTGCAGAGGCCCCAGCTCCTCGAAGCGCCCAGCCGCGATCAACACGTCGAACAGCTCGGCCGTAGCCGTCACTGCGATCGGTCGGTCCGACGAGTCGAGGGCGTCCTCGAGATGGGACGCGGCGGCCTCCAGCTCCCCTTGGGCCAGCTCGGCACGCCCCAGGCTGATCAGGATCCGTCCGCGCTGGTCGGCCGGAGGGGGCTCGTCGAGCGCGCGTCGCAGCAGCCGCAGGGCGGCCGCGTTCGAGCCGGCCTCGAGTGCCTCATCCCCCTGCTCGGCGAGGAACTCCGAGACCCGTGGGTCGGCCGCACCGGGCGAGACGACCAGGTGCTGCGCGACGGTGCCCGCAGGCTCGCCGCTGGCCCAGAGCAGCCGCGCGGCACGGGCGTGCAGCTCGCCGACGTGCACCTCGGGCAGACCGGCCTCCACCGCTCGCCTGATCAGCGGGTGGACGAACTCGACCGGGTCACCGTGGCGCAGGATGCTCGCGGCCTCGAGACGTGCGGCCTGCCGCACGGCCACGGTCGTGTCGAGCCCGGCGAGGTCGGCCGCGACGACGAGCGAGCAGCCGTCACCGAGGATGGCCGAGGCCTGGGCCAGGCGGGTCGCGTCGGCTCCCAGCTCTCCGAGCCGCGCGGCGACGGTGCGACGCAGGGACAGCGCGTCCTTGGACGGCAGCGTGGGCTGCTTGGCCTGCTCGCCGCCCTGGTACTGCCGCATCAGCTCGTGGAGGTAGAAGGCGTTGCCACCGGAGATCCGCAGGCACTCGTCGACGAACGCGTCCTCGAGGCGCTGGCCCAGCTCCTCGACGACCAGGTCGGCGACGGCGTCACGGGTCAGCGTCTTCGGAGACAGCACCCGGCAGTCGGGGTGGGTGCCCATCGCGGCCAATAGCGACTGGACGGCGGGGTTCTCCACCGGGCGGCTGGCCAGCATCAGCATCACCGGCTGCTCCGACAGCTCGGCCTGCACGTCGAGCAGCACGCGCAGCGACGCGGAGTCGGCCCAGTGCGCGTCGTCCACGGCCAGCACGAGGGGCGACTGCTCGGCAAGCCACGCGACCAGCCACTGGCAGCCGTAGTCGACCCCGTGGGTGAGCTCGGCGCCGGGTGTGAAGAGCGGGCGCGCGAAGCGCGACGCACCGACGAGGCGGTCGGCTCCGCCCAGGTCCTCGACGGCCGGCCCCAGCAGCCGGCGCAGCACCTCGAACGGAGCGGCGGAGGTCAGGTGGCGCGCCCGGACGAGCATCGTGCGCGCACCAGCGGCGCGGCCCGCCTCGACGGCGTACTCGACGAGCGTGCTCTTGCCGCGCCCGGCTCGCGCCTCGAGCAGGAGCGAGGAGCCACGGCCGGCTTCGAGAGCGGACACGGCGGAGTCGATCGCGGCGATCTCCGCGCTTCGCTCGTACAGCTTGTCCGCCACACCCACACCCCCGTGTTCTCCGTGTAGCGCCTTCGATGGTGACACGCGCGGCGGTCGCGCGTCGCCCCGTTATCCGGGCTCCGGACCACCGGCGCAAACCTCAGGGTGGCGACCCTGACGACTCGGGGGCCACGGTCCCCGACTCTGGAAGACATGAACACCGACCCGCGCGCCACGACGCCCATCGCCGGACTGCTGTCCCTGATGGCCGACCTGGTCGACCCCACGTCCACCGACGTCGCCACGACGTCCAGTGAGGCGCCCGCGCTGGAGCGCCACGACCTGGTCTCCGCGCTGGAGCACGTGGTCCGCGGCTGGCTCTCGGTCCGCGAGGACGGCCACGGCTGGCTGCTGGTGCAGTTCGCCCCGCCGGCGGAGCCCGCGACCCGGCCGCGTCCGGTGGCGACGATCAGCCCGCGGTTCGGGTCCGCCGAGCAGAAGGTCGCCTCGCTGACCGACCGCGAGCGCGAGGTGCTGTGCCTGGTCGCCTCCGGTGCGACCAACTGCGCCATCGCGGCCCGGCTGTTCATCTCGCCGAAGACGGCGAGCGTCCACGTGTCCCACATCCTGGCGAAGCTGGGTGCGGAGACGCGCACCGAGGCCGCGGCGTACGCGCACGCCGCTGGGCTGGTGCAGCCCCGGGGATCCCTTGAGGCCATGGGGGATGGCCTCGGGATGGGCGAGCGCCAGTTGGTGGGGGCGTGACCGACAGGTCACGCCCCCACGGCGCGCTCAGGCCACGGCGCTCTCCTCGGGCGCCACGAACTGAGCGTTGTAGAGCCGCGCATAGGCACCGTCGTCGTCCAGCAGCAGCGACTCGTGGTTGCCCTGCTCGACGATCGCGCCGTCCTCCATCACCAGGATCACGTCCGCGTCACGGATCGTGGACAACCGATGCGCGATCACGAACGACGTGCGGTCGGTGCGCAGTGCCGCCATCGCGTGCTGGAGCAGCACCTCGGTGCGGGTGTCGACCGACGAGGTCGCCTCGTCGAGGATGAGCAGAGCTGGGTCGGACAGGAACGCCCGCGCGATCGTGACCAGCTGACGCTCACCCGCGGACAGGTTGCTGCCCTCCTCGTCGATGTGGGTGTCATAGCCGTCGGGCAGCGAGTGCACGAACCGGTCGACGTACGTCGCGCGCGCGGCCTCGAGGATCTCGTCCTCGGTGGCGCCGGGACGGCCGTAGGCGATGTTGTCGCGGATCGTGCCCTCGAACAGCCAGGTGTCCTGCAGCACCATCCCGATCTGGTCGCGCAGCTCGCTGCGCGGCATCGCCGCGATGTCGACTCCGTCGAGCAGGATCCGGCCGCGGTCGACGTCGTAGAAGCGCATCACCAGGTTGACCAGGGTGGTCTTCCCGGCGCCCGTCGGGCCCACGATCGCGACCGTCTGGCCGGGCTCCGCGACCAGCGAGAGGTCCTCGATCAGGGGTCGGTCGGGGTCGTAGGAGAACGACACGTGCTCGAAGCGCACCTCGCCGTGGCGCGCGCCGTCGGCAGCCGGCGCCCCCGTGGCGTCGGCGTCCTGCTCCGGTGCGTCGAGGAGCTCGAAGACCCGCTCGGCGCTGGCCACGCCGGACTGCAGCAGGTTGGCCATCGACGCGACCTGCGTCAGCGGCTGGGTGAACTGCCGTGAGTACTGGATGAACGCCTGCACGTCGCCGAGCGAGATCGAGCCGCTGGCCACCTTGAGCCCGCCGAGGACGGCGATCACGACGTAGTTGAGGTTTCCGATGAACATCATCGTGGGCATGATCAGCCCGCTCACGAACTGGGCGCCGAACGACGCCTCGTAGAGCTTCTCGTTCTCCTCGGCAAAGGTCGCCTCGACCTCCTCCTGGCGGCCGAAGACCTTGACCAGCGCGTGGCCGGAGAACGTCTCCTCGATGTGGGCGTTGAGCTTGCCCGTACGACGCCACTGGTCGATGAACATGCCCTGGCTGCGCCTCATCACCTGGCCGGCGACGATCATGGTGATCGGCACCGTGACGAGGGCGACCAGCGCGAGCTGCCACGAGATCGAGAACATCAGGACCACGACGAACACCACCGTCAGCAGCGAGGTGAGCAGCTGGCTCATCGTCTGCTGGAGGGTCTGGCTGATGTTGTCGATGTCGTTGGTGACGCGGCTCAGCAGCTCGCCGCGCGGCTGCTGGTCGAAGTAGCTCAACGGCAGGGCGTTGACCTTGTCCTCGACGTCGGAGCGCATCCGCTTGACCGTGCCCTGGACGACGTCGTTGAGCAGGAAGCCCTGCAGCCAGCTGAGCAGCGACGCCGCGACGTACACGCCGAGCACGAGCAGCAGCACGTGACCGACCGCGGTGAAGTCGATGCCCTGGCCGACCACGAAGTGCCTCATCGACTCGATCATCGAGGCCTGCTTGTCGTCACCGCTCTGCTGGAGGCCGTCGACGACCTGCTGCTGGGTGGTTCCGTCGGGCACCTTGCCCTCGAGCTGGTTGCCCGTGAGCCCGGCGAAGATCAGGTCGGTGGCGCGACCCAGGATCCGCGGGCCGAGCGACATCAGGCCGACGCTCGCCACGGCGAGCACGGCCACACCGATCGCCTTGTGCTTCTCCGGTGCCATCCGGCGGACCAGGCGCTTGGCATTGGGCTTGAAGTCGTGGGCCTTCTGCCCGACCATGCCGCCGCCGAACGGCCCGCGGCCCGGGCCCGGCCCCGCCTGGATGCGCTCGGTCTCCTTGAGCTGGCCGCCTCCGGCGGTCGCGGGAGCGTTGTCGGTCTCGGTCATGCCGCCTCCTCCGCGCTCAGCTGGGAGGCGACGATCTCCTGGTACGTCGGGCAGTCGTCGAGCAGCTCGTGGTGGGTGCCGCGTCCGACGACCCGGCCCTCCTCGAGCACCAGGATCTGGTCGGCGTCGCGGATCGTGGAGACCCGCTGGGCGACGAGCACGACGGTCGCCTCGCGCGTGACCGGGCGCAGCGCGGCCCGCAGCCGGGCGTCGGTCGCGAGGTCGAGCGCCGAGAACGAGTCGTCGAACAGGTAGATCTCGGGACGTCGTACGACGGCGCGGGCGATCGCCAGCCGTTGCCGCTGGCCACCGCTGACGTTGGTGCCGCCCTGCGTGATCGGGGCGTCGAGCCCCGCGGGCATGGCGCGGACGAAGTCGTCGGCCTGGGCGATCTCGAGCGCCGCCCAGAGCTCGTCGTCGGTCGCCTCGGTCTTGCCGTGCAGGAGGTTGGACCGCACGGTGCCGCTGAAGAGGTACGCCTTCTGGGGCACCAGCCCGATCACGGACCAGAGCTGGTCGGGCTCGAGCCGTCGTACGTCGACGCCGTCGACCGCGACCGTCCCGGAGGTGACGTCGAAGAGCCGGGGCACGAGGTTGACCAGGGTGCTCTTGCCCGCGCCGGTCGAGCCGATCACGGCGACGGTCTGCCCGGGCTCGGCCCGGAAGGTGAGGTCCTGGAGGACCGGCTCGTCCGCGCCGGGGTAGCTGAACTCGACGTGCTCGAAGGCGAGCGTGCCACGCTCGGGCAGATCGACGACGGGGTCGGCGTGCGGGACGACCGACGAGTCGGTGTGGAGCACCTCCATCACGCGGTCGGCGCACACCGCGGAGCGCGGAACCATCATCATCATGAAGGTGCCCATCATCACGGCCATCACGATCTGGAGCAGGTAGGACAGGTACGCCGTCAGGGCGCCGATCTGCATCTCGCCCGACTCGACGCGGTGGCCGCCGAACCACAGCACGGCGACGGACGCGACGTTCGCGACGAGCATCACGGTCGGGAACATCAGCGCCTGCCAGCGGCCGGCCCGGATGGCGACCGTGGTCAGGTCGGTGTTGGCCGCGGCGAAGCGCTCGGTCTCGAGCGGCTCGCGCACGAAGGCGCGGACCACGCGGACGCCGGTGATCTGCTCGCGGAGCAGGCGGTTCACCTCGTCGATGCGGGCCTGCATGAGGCGGAAGCTCGGCACCATCCGCGAGATGATGAACCCCAGCGCCACCGCGAGCACGGGCACCGTGACCGCGATCAGCCACGAGAGCCCGAGGTCCTCGCGGATCGCCATGATGATGCCGCCGACCATCATGATCGGCGCCATCACCATCAGCGTGCACGAGAGCAGCACGAGCATCTGCACCTGCTGCACGTCGTTGGTCTGCCGGGTGATGAGGCTCGGGGCGCCGAAGTCCTGCACCTCGCGCTGGGAGAACGTGCCGACGCGGTGGAAGATCGCGGTGCGCACGTCGCGCCCGAAGCTCATCGCGGTCTTGGAGCCGAACCAGACCGCGCCGATCGAGCAGAAGATCTGGACGAACGAGACCGCGAGCATGACGGCACCGATGTGCAGGATGTAGCCGGTGTCGCCAGGGATCACGCCGTTGTCGATGATGTCGGCGTTGAGGCTGGGCAGGTAGAGCGCGCCCATGGTGCCGACGAACTGCAGGAGCACGACGAACGTGAGCGGCCGCCGGTAGGGCGCGACGTAGCGTCGGATCAGGCGGAGAAGCATCAGTCCTCTTTCTTCAGTACGCCGTCGAGCACGATGTCGACGATCTGGGAGGGGGTCAGCAGCCGGCCATCGGCGATCTCGTGGTGGCTGGCGGAGAACGTGAGCAGCCGCAGCACGTGCATGAGCTGGCTCGGGGGCATCGTGAGCTTGTCGGCATCCGGGGTGAGCAGCCGCATGAGCCGGCCGTCCGCGTCCTCGCGGGCACGCACGTGTGCCTCCGAGTCGTGGTCCGGCGGTGCGACCATGCCGACCGCGCGCATCAGCCCGAAGATCTCGGTGAACCGCCGCTGGAGGATGGTCACCATCTGCACGAGCCGCTCGCGAAGCGGGGCGTCCGGGTCCACCTCGTCGAGATCACGCACGAACCGTCCGGGGGTGAACGCCTGTCGCACCGCGGCCTCGACCAGCTCGTCCTTGGAGGTGAAGACCCGGAAGATCGTGCCCTCTGCGACTCCCGCCGCCTCCGCGATCTGGCGGGTGGTCACCGCGCGGCCGTGCTCCAGCAACAACGGCAACGTCGCTTGGACAAGGGCTTCGCGGCGCTGGTCAGGTGGCAGGGCCACGGCACGAGGGGTCACGACGTACGACTCTAAATGAGTGAGCGCTCACTCACAAACGGATTTCCTGGCACACCCGGCCCCGGGCTCAGCGGATGATCGAGTGCTGCACGTCGATCGGGCCGCGGCCGAGGTAGAAGATGCCGGGGCGGGTCTCGAACTGCTCGCTCAGGTTGGTTCGCAGGGTCGACCAGCGCACGTGGAGCGTGCCGCTGCGGTCGTTGCTGACGTAGAAGATCGCGCCGCCTCCCTCTCGCGCGTGGTTGTGGGTCATCAGGGTGCCGGCGACGACGAGGCGATAGCGGTTGCCGTCGGTGTAGATCGCGCCGCCGGAGCCGCCGCCCGGCGAACCCTGCGGCTGCGGGTTGGCGCCGATCCCGGTCGCCTTGTTCCCCGTGAAGACGCTGTTGAGCACGGTCCACGAGACCCCGATGCTGCTCAGCCCGGACCCGTTGCTGCAGCGACCACCGCGGAACGTGCTGCCCACGACGTACACCGGACGCCCGTGGAACTGCGAGAGCGCACGGACGGCGGCGCCCCCGAGGTCGGGACCCGTGCGGTCGCAGCGGTTGCCGACGAACGTCGTGTGCACGATCTTCAGCCGACCGCCGCGGTCGAAGATGGCACCACCGCCGCCTCCCTCGAAGTGGTTCCCGGTGGAGTTGCCGTGGGCGAGGGTGAGGTTCTGCACGACCAGGTGGGGGCGGGCCTGGTCGTCGCAGTGGCTGGTGGTCCAGATCTGCCGTTGGTCGCAGGTGTCCTGGTAGAGGATCCGGCGCTTTCCTCGCCCGTCCAGCGTCACCAGGCCGCCGCCGTCGATGACGACGCGGCTGCTCGTGTTCACGACCTTGGCGGTGTGGGTCATCGCGATCACGACCGGGTCGGGCCCGCATGCGAACGTGATCACGCCACCTTGCCGGACCGCTCGCACCACCTTCGCGCTCGTGCAGCTGGTCGCCGTACCGTTGCCGATCACGTGGTCGGGATGTCCGGTGGCGACCGCCCGCGCCGCCTTCGGCACCGGCACGTGCTTCACGCCGCGCGCCACGGACTGCCGCGCGACACCGTGCGCCCCCGCCTCGTCCGCCGCGGGGCCGGCGTACGACGTCGAGGCGCCGGCGTACGACGTGGAGGCGCCGGCGTACGACGTGGAGCCCGCCGCCAGCGCGGTGACCACCAGGGCGATCAGGACCAGGACCGGACGTCTCATCCGCCCACCGTAGGGGGCGTGGCGGGGTAGTCCGTGACGATCCGCAGGTCGATCGGGCGAAATCACCTGCACTTCGTCACGGACTACCCCGAGCGGGCACAGATCAGGGGGCGAGGCGGTGGGTGGTCCAGCCGGAGTCGGTACGGCGGTAGACGAGCCGGTCGTGGAGGCGTCCCGGCCGACCCTGCCAGAACTCCACGGCCTCGGGCGCGACCCGGAATCCGCCCCACTCGTCGGGCACCGGCACCGCGTCGGGGTACGTCGCGTCCGCGGCCGCCCAGGCGCTTTCGAGCTCCGCGCGCGAGCCGACCTCCTGCGACTGGTGGGACGCATGAGCGCCCAGCCGCGAGCCGCGCGGGCGCGAGTCGAAGTAGGCCTCGACGTCGGCGCGCGGCAGCTCGCTCGCGACACCGTCGATCCGCACCTGCCGCTCCAGCGGGTGCCACGGGAAGAGGAGGTGGCAGCGCGGGTTGGCGAGCAGCTCGGCGCCCTTGCGCGAGCCGAGGTTGGTGAAGAAGACCCAGCCGTCCTCGGAGAAGCCCTTGAGCAGCACCATCCGCGCGGAAGGCCGACCGTCGGTCGACACCGAGGCGACGACCATCGCGTTCGGCTCGTAGAGGCCGGCGGCGACCGCGTCGTCGTACCACCGCTGGAACATCGCGAACGGGTCGGCCGCCAGGTCGCTCTCGGCGAGCCCCCCGTCGGCGTACTCGCGGCGGAGATCTGCGTACGGGTCCCTCACACCTCGATCCAACCACGCGTCCCTCGCGCCGCTCCCGCCCGGACCCACGCGTGCGTGAGCCCCCGGCGGCAGGCAGAATCGACAGGAGGCAGCCGGACGACGAAGGAGTCGCATGAGCCAGCAGCAGCCGGAGGTGCACGAGGGCCTCGAGGGCGTCGTCGCGTTCGCGACCGAGATCGCTGAGCCCGACAAGGAAGGGTCGGCACTGCGCTACCGCGGCGTCGACATCGAGGAGCTGGTGGGCCGCGTCCCGTTCGAGAAGGTGTGGGGCCTGCTCGTCGACGGCTCCTACGACCCCGGCCTGCCGCCGGCTGAGCCGTACAACATCGCGATCCACACCGGCGACGTGCGTGCCGACGTGCAGGCGTCCGTGGCGATGCTGGCACCGATGCTCGGGATGGGCCAGACCTACGACATCTCCGACGAGCAGGCCCGCCTCGACCTCTCACGGGTCGCGGTGATGGTGCTCTCGTACGCCGCGCAGTCGGCGCGTGGGCTCGGCAAGCCGATCGTCCCGCAGAGCGTCGTCGACCAGGGCTCGACGCTGGCCGAGAAGTTCCTGATCCGCTGGCGCGGCGAGGCGGATCCCAAGCACACGCGGGCGATCGACGCGTACTGGAGCTCCGCCGCCGAGCACGGCATGAACGCCTCCACCTTCACCGCCCGGGTGATCACCTCGACCGGCGCCGACGTCGCGGCGGCGTTCTCGGGGGCGATCGGCGCGATGAGCGGGCCGCTGCACGGCGGGGCGCCGTCTCGCGTGCTGGGGATGATCGAGGAGGTCGAGAAACGCGACGGCGACGCTGCGTCGTACGTCAAGGAGCTGCTCGACAACGGCGAGCGGCTGATGGGCTTCGGGCACCGCGTCTACCGCGCCGAGGATCCACGCGCTCGCGTGCTCCGTCGTACGGCGCGCGAGCTCGACGCCCCGCGGTTCGCCGTCGCCGAAGCACTGGAGAAGGCCGCCCTGGCCGAGCTCCGCGAACGGCGGCCCGACCGCGTGCTCGAGACCAACGTGGAGTTCTGGGCGGCGATCGTGCTCGACTTCGCGGAGGTGCCGGCGCCGATGTTCACCTCGATGTTCACCTGCGCCCGCACCGGCGGCTGGTCGGCCCACATCCTCGAGCAGAAGCGCACCGGCCGGCTGATCCGCCCGAGCGCCGTCTACACCGGCCCCGGCACCCGCGCGGCCGACTCGGTGGACGGGTGGAACGACGAGTGGGCTGCGTCCTGAGCCGGTCTCACCTGCCCCAGCTTCACCATGTGAACATGGTGAAGCCGTGCAATTGAGACCCACTCTCCACACCGACCGCCTCAGCCTGCGGCCCCTCTCGGACGACGACCTGACCGACCTCGTCGCGCTCAACGGCGACGGCGAGGTGATGCGGTTCATCACCGGCCGCCCCCTCACGGCCGAGGAGGTCGCCGCCGAATTGCCGCGGCTGACTCGCAGCGAGCGCGGGCTGGGCCTGTGGCGGGGAGACGACGCGGACGGCTTCGCCGGCGTCTGGTTCCTCGTCGCGGACCCCGACGACGCGGGCGCCGCGGAGATCGGCTGGCGGCTGCCCCGCGCGAGCTGGGGCCGCGGCCTGGCGGTCGAGGGCGCGCGGGCCCTCCTCAGCTACGCCTTCGAGACCATCGGGAGCGAGCGCGTGTGGGCCGAGACGATGGCGGTGAACACGCGCTCACGCGCGGTGATGGAGCGGCTCCGGATGGTCCACACGACCACCGAGGTCCGCGAGTGGGAGGACCCGATCCCTGGATGGGAGCAGGGCGAGGTGACCTACGAGCTCACCCGCACGGACGCCGCGCGGGCGCTGTGGGACGACGAGGCCCAGACCTTCGACGAGGCCGCCGATCACGGCCTGCACGACCCTGACGTGCGCGAGGCCTGGCGCGGCCTGCTGCGCGACCTGCTCCCGCCGGCTCCGGCGCGCGTGGCCGACCTCGGGTGCGGCACCGGCACGCTGTCGCGGCTGCTCACCGAGGAGGGGTACGGCGTGACCGGTCTCGACTTCTCCCCGGAGATGGTCCGCCGGGCCCGCGAGAAGGTGCCGGGCATCGAGTTCGTCGTCGCCGACGCCTCCGCGCCTCCCCTCGACCCCGCGTCGTACGACGTCGTGCTGAGTCGTCACGTCCTCTGGGCGATGCCCGATCCCGCCGCCACCCTGGCCCGCTGGCGCGACCTGCTGACCCCCGGCGGCCGCCTCGTCCTCGTCGAGGGAAGCTGGTCGACCGGCGCCGGGCTGACCGCCGCCGAGACCGTGGCCCTCGTCGAGGGCCTCGGCCGGCCGGCTACGCTCCGGCGGTTGCCCGAGGCCGAGTACTGGGGTCGCGAGATCGACGACGAGCGGTACGCCGTCACCGGCTGAGGGGGCTGCGGCGCCCGAGCGCTCACCAGCTCTCGACGAGGTCCTTGGCCGCCTTCAGGCTGATCCCGCTCTGCTCGCGGACCACCTTGATCGCGTGGATCTTGTTCCCGGCGGCGGCCAGCGCTCGCGCCTCGGCGTAGTCGTCCACCAGCTGCGGAGGCGCCGCTGACGCCGCGTCCTCGCTCGCAGCGACCTCGGGCACAGCCGGACGCGCGGTCAGCGCCGCGCTCAGCCGGGCCACCTGCTCCTCGAGCCGGGCGATGCGGTTCTCGAGCGCCAGCATCTCGCCACGGTCGGACGACGCTCCGAACAGCCCCACGGTCGGAGCCTAGACCTCGTCGGCGCCGAGCACGCGGCCGTAGCAACGGTTGAGCGGCTCGTCACGGTAGTAGCCGAAGGGCTCGATCGGCCGGTAGCCGCTCGCCTCGTAGAGCGCCATCGCCTCGGGCTGGGCGGTCCCGGTCTCCAGGATCATCACGTCCGCACCCGCGGTCCGCGCGGTGGCCTCCAGGTGGGCGAGCACCAGTCGCGCCAGCCCCCCGCGACGACCCGCCGGAGCGACGTACATCCGCTTCACCTCGGCGGCCCGCGCGGAGCCGAGGCGGCTCACGTCGGGCCGGAATCGCCACCCACCCATCGCCACCGGCACGTCGTCGCGATAGCCGACGTAGAACGCACCCTCGGGCGCATCGAAGTACTCCGGCTCCAGCGGCGTGCGGTCCGGACCGCCGTACCGCACGACGTACTCGCGCTGCACCTCGTCGATCAGCAGCAGCGCGTCGTGATGGGTGATCGGTACGTGCTCGATCCGAAGCTCAGCAGGCACGCGCCAGCCCCGGAGCGTGCTGCATCGTGCTCATCTGGTGTCCTCCCGTGGGCCCGGCTCGGCGGCCCTGACACAATAGTCAGCGCCGACAGCGTCGTCAGGCAGGCTGCGCCCCCTCGGGCTCCCCACCACGGAAGGTTGCTCATGACGGACGCGATCTCGATCCCCGCTGACCTCAAGCCGGCCGACGGCCGCTTCGGGGCGGGGCCCTCCAAGATCCAGACCAGCCACCTCGACGCGCTCGCGGCGACCGGCTCGTCGTTGATGGGCACCTCCCACCGGCAGGCGCCGGTGCGCAACCTGGTCGGCCGCGTGCGCGACGGTCTGGCCACCTTCTTCTCCCTGCCCGACGGCTACGAGGTGGTCTTCGGCAACGGCGGCGCCACGGCGTTCTGGGACGTCGCGACCCACGGCCTGATCCGCGAGAAGAGCCAGCACCTGACGTTCGGGGAGTTCTCGTCGAAGTTCGCGGCCGCGGCCGCGGCCGCCCCCTGGCTCGCCGACCCGTCGGTCATCACGAGCGACCCCGGCACCCGGCCGGTGTCGGTCGCGGAGGAGGGCGTCGACGCCTACGCCTGGGCCCACAACGAGACCTCCACCGCGGTGATGGCGCCGGTACGACGTCCCGAGGGGGCCGCCGACGACGCGCTCGTGCTGATCGACGCGACCTCGGGCGCCGGCGGGCTCCCTGTGGACCTGACCGAGGCCGACGTGTACTACTTCGCACCCCAGAAGTGCTTCGCCTCCGACGGCGGCCTGTACATCGCGCTGATGTCGCCGGCCGCCCTCGAGCGCGCCACGGCGGTCAAGGGGAGCGGTCGCCACATCCCGGCGTTCCTCGACCTGGTCACCGCGATCGACAACTCCCGGCTCAACCAGACCTACAACACCCCGTCGCTGGCGACGTTCTTCCTGATGGCCGAGCAGCTGGACTGGATGAACGCCTCGGGCGGCCTCACCGGGATGGTCGACCGCACCACCGCGTCCTCCGACGCGCTCTACGGCTGGGCCGAGAAGACGTCGTACACCACGCCGTACGTCGTCGACCCGGCCGACCGCTCGCTGGTGATCGGCACCATCGACTTCGACGAGACCATCGACGCGTCCGCCATCGCCAAGGTGCTGCGGGCCAACGGGATCGTCGACACCGAGCCCTACCGCAAGCTCGGTCGCAACCAGCTCCGGATCGCGATGTACCCCGCCATCGACCCCTCCGACGTCGAGGCCCTCACCGGCTGCATCGAGTACGTCGTCGAGCAGCTCTGAGCGCTCGTCGGGATCGCCGGTCAGCCGGTGATCCCGACCTCACCCACGGCCCTCACGGCTGGGCCTTGGTCAGGTGCAGGAGCCAGTCGGTTCCGGTGTCGATGAGGGCGTAGCGGTGGGAGCCGTCGCGGCCGTGGAGCACGAACACGAAGCGGCGGTCGTTGCGGTCCTCGAGCTCCCACCAGCCGGTGTCGGCGATCGACTTGGTCGCATCCGTGTACGACGCGTGGTCCAGGTCGTGGTCGGAGACCGCCACGGCCAGCCGGTCGCCCTTCGGGCTGGTGGGCATCCCCTTCGGCACCGCCCACGAGCGCAGGACCCCGTCCTCCTCCAGGCGCAGGTCGAAGTGCGGCTGCGGCTTGCGATGGTCGTGCAGCACGAACACCGGCCGACCCTGCGCGTCAGCCACCGGCGGCCGCCACCAGCGCGTCGTACGTGCGGGAGCCGAAGGCGACCATCCTGGCCTCCTCGACCCGCGTCGGCGTCGACCGCAGCGTCGAGACGGCCGCCGCGACCGCGTCGTCGAGCGGCCAGGCGTAGACGCCCGCGCTGACCAGCGGGAACGCGACCGACCGGGCCCCGAGCTCGTCGGCGACCGCGAGCGCCCGGGCGTAGCACGAGACGAGCAGCGACCGGTCGCGCTCGCCCGCGGCGTGGTTGGGCCCGACCACGTGGATCACCCACCTCGCACTCATCCGTCCCGCCGTCGTCCACCCCGCGTCGCCGGTGGCGAGCCCGTGCGGGAAGCGGGCGATGCAGTCCTCGAGCACCTCCGGCCCTCCGGCCCGGTGGATCGCGCCGTCGACTCCCCCGCCCCCGCGCATCGCCCGGTTGGCGGCGTTCACCACCGCGTCGACGTCCTGCTCGGTGATGTCGCCCTCCACGACCGTCAGCTCCATGACCCCATCGTCCTCTCAGACCTTGCTGAGCAGGCGCAGCACCGCGCGCTCGAGGATGGTCTGCCGCTCGGCCGGCGTCGCGGCCCGGCGCCGGGTCGCGGCCCTGATCGTCGCTCCCTCTTCGTAGGCGTCGACCACCCGCGGGTCGACGTACGACGAGCGGGCCAGGGCAGGGGTGTTGCCGAGGAACTCCGCGACCTCCTTCATCGCCGCCACCTCGGCCCGCTTCCGAGAGGCCTTGCTGTCACCGGGCTCGTCGCTCTCGGCCAGCGCCGCTGCGGCGATCACGGTCGCGTGCCAGGTGCGGAAGTCCTTCGCGGTGGCCTCGAGCCCCGTCGTACGGCGGACGTAGTCGTTGACGTGGGACGAGTCGAGGTCGTGCCAGCGGCGCCCCTCCTTCCACGCGAGCAGCTCCTCGTCTGCCGGCCCGCGCCGGCGGCGCATCACGTCCAGCGCCTCCACCGTCGCGGGGTCGTCGATGGTGATGCAGTGCTCGATGCCCGACTTGCCGACGAAGCAGAAGACCATCGTCGCTCCCTGCTTCCGCACGTGCTGGCGCTGCAGCGTGGTGAGCCCGAAGCTGCCGTACTCCTCGGCGTAGACGTCGTTGCCGATCCGGAAGTAGCCGAGGTCGAGCAGACGCACGGCCACGGCGCAAGCGCGGTCCTGGCTCA
This sequence comes from uncultured Actinomycetota bacterium, assembly GCA_963794355.1. Taxonomy (GTDB): domain Bacteria; phylum Actinomycetota; class Actinomycetes; order Propionibacteriales; family Nocardioidaceae; genus Nocardioides. Next base: position 121,716 of record CAWCDN010000016.1, on the reverse strand, counting down.
TCCCCTCCGTCCCGAGGTCGACCAGCACCTGCTCGCGAGCCCGCGAGAGCACCCGCCCGAACTCCACGACCCGGGCATGCTTGGCGGCGTCGCGTTGGGTACGCCAGGCGGGGTGGTAGAGGTACTGCCGCCGGCCCGCGTCATCGGTGCCGACCGCCTGGAGGTGGCCGTTCGGCCAGGGGCAGATCCATACGTCTCGCCAGGCGGGCGGGATGACCAGGCTCTTCACCCGCTCGACGTCCTCGGACGTCAGCCGCTGTCCCGACTCGTCGAGGTAGACGAACCCCTTGCCGGCCCGGCGCCGGGTCCAGCCCGGGTCGTCGGGCGAGCTCCTGCGCAGGCGGGCCATGCCGGCCAGGCTAGTGAGCCGGCACGCCGAGCCCCTCACCCCGATGGACGGTCGGTACGACGCTCAGCGCGGCCGCAGCGCGCGCACGAGGACGACCCCCGCGACCACCGCGAGCAGCCCTCCGACCACCCACGGCCAGGCGTCGTGCGACACCGCGTCGGTCGGCTCGGACGGGTCGCTCGAGGAGGCGTCCGACGACGAGGGCGACGGCGACGCCGTGTCGGCCGCCATCGCCCGGCGCACCTCGGCCGGCAGCCTCGTGGCGACGACCGGCGCGTGGCTGCCCTCCGAGGAGAGGTAGAGGGTGTCGTCGGGCCCCACCGCGATCCCCTCGCCCTGCCGCTGGGCCGGCAGGTCGAACGTCGCGACGCGGGCCAGCGACGGCCAGTCGTAGATGGTCGCCGAGGAGTAGTCGCGCACGACCAGGTGACGCCCGTCGGGGAAGAACGAGCCGTCGGTCGCGATCGACTGCACCCGGCCGACCCGGACCAACCGGTTCGGGTCGGTCGCCGACAGCCGCTTCGGCACGGCGTAGAGCGTGCCCCCGAAGACGTTCTTGGTCGCGACGTAGAGGCGGCCCGTCACCGGGTTGCGGACCAGGGTCTCGGCATCGGTCGCGCCGCGTGGGTAGGTGAGCCGGTACGACGTGCCGGTCACCGTGCGCTCGCCGCGACCGACCGGCACGCGCGTGATCGTCACGTCGGACCGGCTCGCGAGGTTGTCTCCGATGTCGCCGACCCACACGAAGCCGGAGCCGCCCGGAGCCAGGGCCTCGACGTCGGTCGGGTCCTCCGACCAGTGCGTGACCCCGACGGTTGCTCCGGAGCGGTCGACGGCGAAGACGCGGCCGGAGTCGCCGGAGTCGTTGGTGGTGAGGAAGAGGCCGTCCTGCACCACGAGCGCGCTCGCCTCGACGATGGCCGGGTCGTCGAAGGTGAGGACGGTGGTGCCGCGAGGTGCGCTGGGAGTCACCGCGAGCCCGATCGCGAACGGCGCGGCGACGAGCAGACCGATCAGCGCGCTAGGCATCCAGGAGCTCGCCCAGCCGCGGCCGGACCCCCCAGGTCGACACCAGCTCGTCGTACTCCTCGCTCGCGGAGCCGCCGGCGGCCGGACTCCCGGTGCGCACCGCACGCAGCAGGGTGTTGCGCGGCGTGTGCTCGCTGCCGACGAACTGCATGACGTCGACCCGGTAGCCCTGCTGGCGCAGCAAGGAGGCTCGCAGTCCGTCGGTGAGGGTGTCGGCCAGCCGCTCGCGGAGGATCCCGTCGCGCGTCAGCATCGTGTACGGCGCGGGCGTGGGCGCCTTGCGGAGCTGGGCGGCGATGTCGTGGTGGCAGCAAGGTGCGGCCAGGATCAACGGCGTGCTCCAGGCGACGGCCCGGGCGAGGGCGTCGTCGGTGGCCGTGTCGCAGGCGTGCAGGGCGAGCACGACGTCGGGCATCACCGCGGGCTCTGCCTCCTCGATCGAGGACGCCACGAACGTCGCGTCGACCCCCAGCGACGCGGCGATGTCCTGGTTGTGCTCGCGCGACTGCTCGCGCTGGTCGATGCCGGTGAGGTGGACGGCGAGCCCGCGCACGTGGGTCAGGTAGCGCTCGGTCACGAAGGTCAGGTAGGCGTTGCCGCACCCGAGGTCGACGATCTCGAGCGGCCGGTCGGGCGTAGGGACGCGCAGGTGGCCCTTGTCGAGCGCGTCGCCGATCGAGGCGTCGAGGATCCGCAGGAACTCCTCGACCTGGCGGTACTTGCTCTGCCGGCTCGGCTTCATCCGACCCTGGTGGTCGCTGAGGCCCAGCGCACGGAAGACCGGGTCGTCCTCGGCGAGCAACCGGCCCTTGTCGCGGTCGTGGTCGCGCCGGAGCTCCTTCGGATCGGCCTGCTGGGCGCGGGTGTGCACGACGGCGTCGCCCTTCTTGGTGACCCTCAGCTGGTGGGTCTGGGTCGCTGTGTCGACGTGCCAGTTGCCGAAGGGCTGGTCGAGCAGGTCGTCGACCGCCGTCCGCGCGGCGTCGCCGACGGCGTGGTTCGAGGTGTGCGCCTGCGCGTCGTCGTACGCCGTGACCTGGAGGCGGCGGCCGGCCTTGAGGTCGACGTAGCGGAGCTCGATGCGGCGCCACGGCGGCTGCGAGCCGCGTCGCCGGCCCGAGGCGACCGCCCTGACCAGGGTCTCGTCGTCGAGGATCGCCTCTCGCATCCTCGCCAGCGCGTCGGGAAGTGGCTCGCTCATCTTCGGGGTCCCTGCGGCGATGCGAGCGCAGCGAGCAGCGTCGTGGGGTGAATCATCGACGCACCACCGCGGCGATCACGACGATCAGCAGCAGGGCCCCCAGCGCGAGCGGGATCACGAGCCTGCGATGCCGGGGGTTCACGCTGGAAGTCTAGGTGGGGGTGTCGGCGGCCAGCGCGGCCCGTACGACGTCCAGCACCGGGCGTGTGCCGTCCCGCACCTCCGCGAGGGGAACCCACGCGACCTCGTCGGTGGTGCCGTCGACCTCGGCGACGCGGGGCTCGGCGTCCGCGGCGACCGTGGCCCGGAACAGCAGGTGGACGCCGTGGAAGTCCTCGAAGCGACCCGAGGGCGCGACTCCGCCGAAGTGCAGGTCGTGGACGTCGAGCAGGTCGCCGACCTCGCAGGCGAGGCCGCACTCCTCGCGCACCTCGCGCTCCAGCCCTGCACGCGGCGACTCCCCATGGTCGAGACCGCCGCCGGGGAGCGTCCACGACCCGGAGTGGTAGCCGCGCTCGGAGATCCGGGCGAGGAGCACGTCGCCGCCGCGCCGGATCAGCGCGTACACGCCGATCCGCTGCATCCGGAACGAGGTGTGGTCGCCGAGCGCCTCGGTGACCACGTCGGTGACCGGCAACCTCCCGGCGAGGACGTCCGCCACCGGGTGCCAGGCGACTGCCATGGTCGAGCCATCGATCTCCACCACCTGCGGGGCCGGGGCGTCGGCGGGCACCCACGCGTCGTACACGATGCGGAGCGCCTGGTAGTCCCACCGCCGGCCGTGGCGCCACATCGACGGCAGGTGGGCGGAGTAGACGTGAGCGGTCTCGCCGACCTCGGCGTCGAGCCCCGTCTCCTCGCGCACCTCGCGGACGAGGGCGTCGCGGGGGTTCTCACCGTGGTCGAGACCGCCGCCGGGCAGGTGCCACTTCTCGTCGGCCGAGACCTTGCGGGCCAGCCGGGTGAGCAGGATCTGGTCGTCCCGGAGGATCAGGGCGTACGCCGCGACGCGCTGCAGCTTCGGCAGGGCTTTGGGCATGACGCGACTTCCTCGAGACGGGACGTCTCCATCCTGTCAGGCGGGTCAGGCGAACGGCGGGCGGGCGTCGCGGGCGTGGGAGTGTCGCCCGGCCCACCGCCACACCCGGGCCGAGCGGTCGCGGTCCTCGTCGGTGACGAGGTTGCCCATCCAGCGCAGCGCGAGCGTCATCATCCAGTCCGACCGCATGCCCACCGGCGCGATGGCGGCCAGGATGCGGGGCACCGTGACCAGGCCGGCGAGGCGACGGGCGATCGAGAACGACTCGCCGTAGTGGTGGGTCAGGGTCGCGGGCCAGGCGGCGGCGAGGTCGGCGTCGTCGGCCATCAGCTCGGCGACGAGTCGCCCGCCCTCGAGGCCGTAGTCGATGCCCTCACCGTTGAGCGGGTTGACGCAGGCGGCAGCGTCGCCGACGAGGGCCCAGTTGGCGCCGGCCACGCCGCTCACGGCGCCGCCCATCGGCAGGAGCGCGCTGGTGGGCGCCCGCAGGTCGTCCCCGAGGCCGAAGACGGGGCGCTGCTGGTCGGCGTAGCTCTCCATCAGGCGGCGGACCTTGAGGTCGGCCGGGCGCTTGGCGGTGGCGAGGGTGCCGACACCGAGGTTCACCTCACCGGTGCCGAGCGGGAAGATCCAGCCGTAGCCGGAGAGCACCTCGCCCTGGTCGCCCCGGAGCTCGAGGTGGGAGCTGATCCAGGGATCGTCGGACATCGTGGAGGTGACGTAGGAGCGTCCCGCCACGCCGTACACGGTGTCGCGGTGCCACTCACGCCCCAGCAGCTTGCCCAGCGGCGAGCGCACGCCGTCCGCCACGATCAGACGGCGGCAGTCGACCTCGAGCGTCTCGTCGCCGCGGGCGAAGACGACGGTCGTGACCCGGTCACCGTCACGTCGGACGTCGACCGCGCGGACGCCGTCGAGGGCGCGCGCGCCGGACTTGATGGCGGTGGTACGCAGGTGGTCGTCGAGCTCGGTACGGGCCACCGCGCTCCCCCAGCCCGGCAACGAGCCGCCCGGCCACGGCAGCAGGAGGGTCTGGCCGAAGCCGTGGGCGCGCAGGCCCTGGTTGACGGCGTGGGCCCGCAGCCAGTCGCCGAGGCCGAGCCGCTCGAGCTCGCCGATGGCGCGCGGGGTGAGCCCGTCGCCGCAGGTCTTGTCGCGCGGGAAGACGGCCGCGTCGGTGAGCAGCACGTCCATGCCCAGCCGCGCCGCCCAGGCGCCCGTCGCCGAGCCCGCCGGCCCGGCACCGACGACGAGGACGTCGGTCTGCTCGCGCGCGCTCATGCCCCGATTCTCTCAGGCAGCCCGCCCCCTCCCCAATCGCGGTCTCCCCGGATGGTCCCCGACATTCTGGCTGCCGACACGCTGGTTCTGACAGCCAGGATGTCGGGGACCATCCCTCAGACCCAGATCGCGGCGGGGAGGGAGTCGGAGTAGGTCTCGGGTGGGTCGGGCAGGGTCTCGCAGTCCCCACGGGCCACCCGGGCGGCGCTCCAAGCGGCCGCGCAGGCGTCGAGGAGGTCGTTGGCGGCGTACCCCTGGCCGCGCGCGTACGACGGTGGCTCGATGCCGGCGGCGCGCAGAGCGTCCGCGCGCGACGTCGCACCTGCCGCGGTCCGCTTGGCCGGCACCACGCTGGAGGCGTCCATGGCGGCGAAGCTGACCTCGGGGTGCACCTCGACGATCCGGCACGAACGCGGGGACCGGACGTAGGCGTCGACCTCGAGGATCTTCGGGATCAGGTGGAAGGCCTGGATGCTCAGGCCGACGCCGACGGCCTCGCGGTTCGCTGCGCTGGCCTCGACATGGGTGGTCGCGGCGGTCGCGACGCGGGTGGGTGCCGGGAAGACCGACGACTTGCGTCCGGCGGGGAGCCGCTGCCGTGCCAGCAGGTCGGCGGTGCGTGGGGCCGTGTCCGGGAGCCCGATCGGGATGTCGATCCCGACCACGGCGAGGTCGGGGTGATCGGCGCGCACCGCGGCGACGAGGTCGCCGATCGTCGGCGCGACCGCGACCGTCGCCGTACCACCACTGAGCACGACTCCGACCCAGCCCGCCTTGCAGCCGTCGACCCCGAGCACGGTGGCCGTGCGGTCGCGACCGATGTCGTCCACGAGGTCCTCGAGGCCGGTGAACGCCTTGTCGACCGCGGAGTCCACGAACATCAGGGCCTTGCCGAAGATGCGCAGCACCCCGCCCACCAGTGCATCGATCTCGGACTCGTCGCTCATCCGGCTATTGAACACGCTCCGGGCCACTCGGAACGCAGAACGTCCCCTCCCGGGCGGGCCGGGAGGGGACGTTCTCAAGCGGGCGATCGGCTCAGTTCTGGTACGAACCGAAGTCGAAGTCGTCGAGCGCCACGGCCTGACCAGGTCCGGTGTTGCCGAACTCGTAGTCGTAGGTGTCGTAGCCCGTGACGGCGTACGCCGCGGCGCGCGCCTCCTCGGTCGGCTCCACCCGGATGTTGCGGTAGCGCTCCAGACCCGTACCGGCCGGGATCAGCTTGCCGATGATCACGTTCTCCTTCAGGCCACGCAGGCTGTCGGAGCGGGCGTGGATCGCCGCGTCGGTGAGCACCCGGGTCGTCTCCTGGAAGGAGGCGGCCGAGAGCCACGACTCGGTGGCGAGCGACGCCTTGGTGATCCCCATCAGCACCGGACGACCCGAGGCCGGCTTGCCGCCCTCGGAGACCACGCGACGGTTCTCCTCCTCGAAGCGCACCCGGTCGACCAGGTCGGACGGCAGCAGGTTGGTGTCACCGGACTCGATCACCGTGACCCGGCGCAGCATCTGCCGCACGATGATCTCGATGTGCTTGTCGTGGATCGACACACCCTGGCTGCGGTAGACCGCCTGGACCTCGTCCACCAGGTGCTCCTGCGCCTTGCGGACGCCGAGGATGCGCAGCACCTCGTGCGGCTCCGGCGTACCGACGGTCAGCATGTCGCCGACCTCGATGTGGTCGCCGTCGGCGACCAGCAGACGCGAGCGCTTGGAGACGGGGTACTCGAGCACCTCGGAGCCGTCGTCGGGAGTGACGATGACCTTGCGGGTCTTGTCGGTCTCCTCGATCTCGATCCGGCCGGCGGCCTCGGAGATCGGCGAGCGCCCCTTGGGGATGCGCGCCTCGAAGATCTCCTGGACACGCGGCAGACCCTGCGTGATGTCGTCGGCCGAGGCCACACCACCGGTGTGGAACGTCCGCATCGTCAGCTGGGTGCCGGGCTCACCGATCGACTGCGCCGCGATGATGCCGACGGCCTCACCGATGTCGACCATCTTGCCGGTGGCCAGCGAGCGGCCGTAGCACTTGGCGCAGGTACCGGTCTTGGCCTCGCAGGTCAGCACCGAGCGGACCCGGACCATCTCGATGCCCGGCCGCGACCAGCTCACCGATCTTGACGTCGCCGAGGTCGTCGCCCGCGGCGGCCAGCACCTCGCCCGTCTCCGGGTGGGTGACGTCGACCGCGGTGGTGCGGGCGTACGCCGAGGTCTCGACGTTGTCGTCCTTGCGGACGGTGCCGTCCTCGACGCGGACGCCGATCCGCTTGTCCATGCCGCGCTCGGTGCCGCAGTCGTCCTCACGGATGATGACGTCCTGCGACACGTCGACCAGACGACGGGTCAGGTAGCCGGAGTCCGCCGTACGGAGCGCGGTGTCGGCCAGACCCTTGCGGGCGCCGTGGGTGGAGATGAAGTACTCCAGCACGGACAGACCCTCCCGGAAGTTGGCCTTGATCGGCCGCGGGATGATGTCGCCCCGCGGGTTGGCCACCAGACCACGCATGGCCGCGACCTGCCGGATCTGCATCATGTTTCCGGACGCACCGGAGTCGACCATCATGAAGATCGGGTTGGTCCGCGAGAAGGACTTCTCCATCGACTTGGCCACGTCGTTCGAGGCCTGGGTCCAGATCTCGACCAGCTCCTGGCGACGCTCCTCGTCGGTGACGAGACCGCGCTCGAACTGCTTCTGGACCTTGTTGGCCTGTGCCTCGTACTCGGCCAGGATCTCGGCCTTGTCGTCGGGCGTGGTGACGTCGTCGATCGACACGGTCACACCGGAGCGGGTGGCCCAGTGGAAGCCGGTGTCCTTGAGGGCGTCCAGCGACGCGGCGACCTCGACCTTGGTGTAGCGCTCGGCGAGGTCGTTGATGATCGCGCCCATGGCCTTCTTGCCCACCTCGTAGTTCACGAAGGGGTAGTCGGCCGGCAGGGTGTCGTTGAAGATCGCCCGGCCCAGGGTGGTGTCGAGCGTGATCGACTGACCCTCTTCCCAGTCCTCGCCGAGCTCGAGCTCGAGCGGCGGGATGATGTCGGTGAACCGGATCTTCACCTTGCTCTGCAGCGCGATCTCGCCGCGGTCGAAGGCCATGATCGCCTCGGACTGCGAGGAGAAGGCACGACCCTCACCGGGCTCGCCGTCGCGGTCGGTGGTCAGGAAGAACAGACCGATGATCATGTCGAGCGTCGGCATGGTCACCGGCCGCCCGTCGGACGGCTTGAGGATGTTGTTGGTCGACAGCATCAGGATCCGCGCCTCGGCCTGGGCCTCGGCGGACAGCGGCAGGTGCACCGCCATCTGGTCACCGTCGAAGTCGGCGTTGAACGCCGAGCAGACGAGCGGGTGGATCTGGATCGCCTTGCCCTCGATCAGCTGGGGCTCGAAGGCCTGGATGCCGAGGCGGTGCAGCGTGGGCGCACGGTTGAGCAGCACGGGGTGCTCGGTGATGACCTCTTCGAGGACGTCCCACACCACGGCGTACCGGGACAGGCCCGACGTCGCGCGCTCGACCATCCGCTTGGCGGACTTGATGTTCTGGCTGTGCGACAGGTCGACCAGCCGCTTCATCACGAACGGCTTGAACAGCTCCAGCGCCATCTGCTTGGGCAGACCGCACTGGTGCAGCTTCAGCTGCGGGCCGGAGACGATGACCGAACGGCCGGAGTAGTCGACGCGCTTGCCGAGGAGGTTCTGACGGAAGCGGCCCTGCTTGCCCTTGAGCATGTCGGACAGCGACTTCAGCGGCCGGTTGCCCGGGCCGGTGACCGGACGACCGCGACGGCCGTTGTCGAACAGCGAGTCGACGGCCTCCTGCAGCATCCGCTTCTCGTTGTTCACGATGATCTCGGGAGCACCGAGGTCGAGCAGACGCTTCAACCGGTTGTTGCGGTTGATCACGCGGCGGTAGAGGTCGTTGAGGTCGGAGGTCGCGAAGCGGCCACCGTCGAGCTGCACCATCGGGCGCAGGTCCGGCGGGATGACCGGGACGGCGTCGAGGACCATGCCCTGCGGCTTGTTGTCGGTCTTGCGGAACGCGTCGACGACCTTGAGCCGCTTGAGCGCGCGGACCTTGCGCTGGCCCTTGCCGTTGGCGATGGTGTCGCGCAGCGACGCCACCTCGGCCTCGATGTCGAAGTCCTCGAGGCGCTTCTGGATGGCCGTGGCCCCCATGTAGCCCTCGAAGTACTTGCCGAACCAGTTCTTCATCTCGCGGTAGAGCATCTCGTCGCCCATGAGGTCCTGGACCTGCAGCGACTTGAAGGTGCTCCAGACCTCCTCGAGCCGGTCGAGCTCGCGCTGCGACCGGTCGCGGATCTGCTTCATCTCGCGCTCGGCACCGTCGCGGACCTTGCGGCGCGCGTCGGCCTTGGCGCCCTCGGCCTCGAGGGTGGCGAGGTCCTCCTCGAGCTTCTTGGTGCGGTCGCTCGATGGCGCCGTCGCGGCGCTTCTCGAGGCGCTCGCGCTCGAGGCCGACCTTGTTCTCCAGCGAGGACAGGTCGCGGTGGCGGGCGTCCTCGTCGACGGAGGTGATCATGTAGGCGGCGAAGTAGATGACCTTCTCGAGGTCCTTCGGCGCCAGGTCGAGCAGGTAGCCGAGCCGGCTGGGCACACCCTTGAAGTACCAGATGTGGGTCACCGGGGCGGCGAGCTCGATGTGGCCCATCCGCTCGCGGCGGACCTTGCTCCGGGTCACCTCGACGCCGCAGCGCTCGCAGATGATGCCCTTGAAGCGCACGCGCTTGTACTTGCCGCAGTAGCACTCCCAGTCCCGGGTGGGACCGAAGATCTTCTCGCAGAAGAGACCGTCACGCTCGGGCTTGAGCGTGCGGTAGTTGATCGTCTCCGGCTTCTTGACCTCACCGTGGCTCCACGTGCGGATGTCATCCGCGGTGGCCAGGCCGATCCGAAGCTGGTCGAAGAAGTTCACGTCGAGCACAGTGGCTGCATTCCTTCGGTTGTAAGCGAAAACTCTTTGAGGCTGTGGGACTGAGGTCCCCCGCCCGGTGGTCTCGACTGGCGCGACCAGCGGGCGGGGAGGCGGTCAGACTTCTTCGACGGAGCTGGGCTCGCGGCGGGACAGGTCGATGCCGAGCTCCTCGGCGGCCCGGAAGACGTCTTCCTCGGCGTCCTTGAGCTCGATCTGGGAACCGTCCTGCGACAGCACCTCGACGTTGAGGCAGAGCGACTGCATCTCCTTGACGAGCACCTTGAACGACTCCGGGATGCCGGAGTCGGGGATGTTCTCGCCCTTGACGATGGCCTCGTACACCTTGACCCGGCCCGGCACGTCGTCGGACTTGATCGTCAGGAGCTCCTGGAGGGCGTACGCCGCTCCGTAGGCCTCCATCGCCCACACCTCCATCTCGCCGAACCGCTGGCCGCCGAACTGGGCCTTACCGCCCAGGGGCTGCTGCGTGATCATCGAGTAGGGGCCGGTCGAACGAGCGTGGATCTTGTCGTCGACCAGGTGGTGGAGCTTGAGGATGTACATGTAGCCGACCGACACCGGCTCCGGGAACGGCTCGCCGGAGCGGCCGTCGAAGAGCGATGCCTTGCCGTCGTGACCGACCACTCGGACGCCGTCGCGGTTGGGGAGCGTCGAGCCGAGCAGACCGGTGATCTCGTCCTCCTTGGCACCGTCGAAGACCGGGGTGGCCACGTTGGTGTCGGGAGCCGCCTTGTCGGCGTGGATCTTGATCAGGCGGTCCTTCCAGTCGGCCTTGCCCTTGTCCTCGCTGATGTCGAGGTCCCAGCCCTGCTTGGCCAGCCAGCCGAGGTGCAGCTCGAGGACCTGGCCGATGTTCATCCGGCGCGGGACACCGAGCGGGTTCAGCACGACGTCGACCGGGGTGCCGTCCTCCATGAACGGCATGTCCTCGATCGGCAGGATCTTGGCGATGACGCCCTTGTTGCCGTGGCGCCCGGCGAGCTTGTCGCCGACCGAGATCTTGCGCTTCTGCGCGACGTACACGCGCACCAGCTGGTTGACGCCCGGCGGGAGCTCGTCGCCCTCCTCGCGGTCGAAGACGCGGACGCCGATGACCGTGCCGGACTCACCGTGCGGCACCTTCATCGAGGTGTCGCGGACCTCGCGCGCCTTCTCGCCGAAGATCGCGCGCAGCAGCCGCTCCTCCGGGGTCAGCTCGGTCTCGCCCTTGGGCGTGACCTTGCCGACCAGGATGTCGCCCGTGGTGACCTCGGCGCCGATGCGGATGATGCCGCGCTCGTCGAGGTCGGCCAGCATCTCGTCGGAGACGTTGGGGATGTCGCGGGTGATCTCCTCGGGCCCGAGCTTGGTGTCGCGGGCGTCGACCTCGTGCTCCTCGATGTGGATCGAGGTGAGGACGTCCTCCTGCACCAGGCGCTGGCTGAGGATGATCGCGTCCTCGTAGTTGTTGCCCTGCCACGGCATGAAGGCGACGAGCAGGTTGCTGCCCAGCGCCATCTCGGCCTCGTCGGTGCACGGACCGTCCGCGATCGGGGAGCCCTCGACCAGCTTGTCGCCCTCGCTCACCAGCGGGCGCTGGTTGATGCAGGTGCCCTGGTTGGAGCGACGGAACTTCGACAGCTTGTACGTCGAGTAGGTGCCGTCGTCGTTCATCACCTCGATGACGTCGGCCGACACCTCCTTGACCACACCGGCCTTCTCGGCCACGAGCACGTCGCCGGCGTCGACCGCCGCGCGGTACTCCATGCCGGTGCCGACCAGGGGCGCGTCGCTACGGATCAGCGGCACGGCCTGGCGCTGCATGTTCGCGCCCATCAGGGCGCGGTTGGCGTCGTCGTGCTCGAGGAACGGGATCAGGGCCGTCGCGACCGACACCATCTGGCGCGGCGAGACGTCCATGTAGTCGACCTCGTCGGCGAGGACCTCGCTGACGTCACCGTGACGCTGGCGGACCAGGACGCGCTCCTCGGTGAAGCGGTTCTTGTCGTCCAGGGGCGCGTTCGCCTGGGCGATGACGTACTTGTCCTCGTCGTCGGCGGTGAGGTAGTCGACCTGGTCGGTGACCTTGCCCTTGGTGACCTTGCGGTAGGGCGTCTCCACGAAGCCGAACGGGTTGATCCGTCCGTAGGAGGCCAGCGACCCGATCAGACCGATGTTGGGACCCTCGGGGGTCTCGATCGGGCACATCCGGCCGTAGTGGCTGTGGTGGACGTCGCGGACCTCCATGCCGGCCCGGTCACGGGACAGACCGCCGGGGCCCAGCGCCGACAGGCGGCGCTTGTGGGTCAGGCCCGAGATCGGGTTGGTCTGGTCCATGAACTGGCTGAGCTGCGAGGTGCCGAAGAACTCCTTCAGCGCCGCGACCACGGGGCGGATGTTGATCAGGGACTGCGGCGTGATCGCCTCGACGTCCTGGGTCGTCATCCGCTCGCGGACCACCCGCTCCATGCGGGCCAGACCGGTGCGGAGCTGGTTCTGGATCAGCTCGCCCACGGTCCGCATCCGGCGGTTGCCGAAGTGGTCGATGTCGTCGGCCTGGACCTCGATCGGCTTGCCGTCGGCGTCCATGTACGTCGTGCCGGCGCCGTCGACGAGCGTGGCGTCGTTGTTGTGCAGCCGGACGATGTAGCGGATCGTCGCCACGATGTCGGCGATCGTCAGCGTCTGCTGGTCGAAGGCCTCGCTGGTGGCGAGCTTCTTGTTGATCTTGTAGCGACCGACCTTGGCGAGGTCGTAGCGCTTGGGGTTGAAGTAGTAGTTCTTCAACAGCGTCAGCGCGGCCTCACGCGTGGGCGGCTCGCCCGGGCGCAGCTTGCGGTAGATGTCGAGCAGCGCGTCGTCGGGACCCTGGTTGTGGTCCTTCTCCTCGGTGAGCACGATCGACTCGTACTGGCGGAACTCGGCCATCACGGCGTCGTAGTCGTAGGCCTCGCCGGTGTCCTCGGCCACCGCGATGAGGGCCTTGAGCAGCACGGTGACGTTCTGCTTGCGCTTGCGGTCGAGGCGGACGCCGACCATGTCGCGCTTGTCGATCTCGAACTCGAGCCAGGCACCGCGGCTCGGGATCACCTTCGAGGTGAAGATGTCCTTGTCGGAGGTCTTGTCGGCGGTCTTCTCGAAGTAGACACCCGGCGAGCGGACCAGCTGGCTGACCACGACGCGCTCGGTGCCGTTGATGATGAAGGTGCCGCGGGGGCTCATCAGCGGGAAGTCGCCCATGAAGACCGTCTGGCCCTTGATCTCGCCGGTCTCGTTGTTGGTGAACTCGGCGGAGACGTAGAGCGGCGCGGAGTAGGTGAAGTCCTTCTCCTTGCACTCCTCGACGGTGTACTTGGGGTCGTAGAAGACGGGGTTCTCGAAGGAGAGGCTCATCGTCTCGGAGAAGTCCTCGATCGGGGAGATCTCCTCGAAGATCTCCTGGAGACCGGACTTGCGGGAGACGTCCTCGCCGTTGGCCTCGCGGGCCGCGACCTGGGCCTCCCAGGCCTCGTTGCCGATCAGCCAGTTGAAGCTGTCGGTCTGGAGGGAGAGGAGCTTGGGGACTTCGAGAGGCTTCGTTGATCTTCGCGAACGAGATGCGCTGCTGCGCTGCTGCGGAGTGGAGAGATTTTTCGGCGGTGGTACGCGCGGCCAAGAGGTGTCCTTCAGACGAATCGCTCTGGAGAGGCGCCAGCCCACCACTGGATCAGCCACCGGGCAGGCGATCAGCATATGAGGGCAGGCGCAAAGAGAAATCGTACCGCAGAAGAGGACGCACCACAAATACCACCCGACCCGCTCGGCCGAATGTTCCCCCGATGATGAACCCGGGCGGCCCGGAGGTCAAGCACCTTCGCCAGACCCGGTGGATCCGGCGTGGCGCCGGACCGCTGTCGGCGCCCCGCCGGCGACCGGCTCGCCCGGCTCAGGAGCCGTCGCTGTTGGTGTGCAGGGCGTCCACCAGCCACTGCCCGCCGACCTTGACCATGGTCATCGTGACCTGGCTCTTGTAGACCACCGGGACCTTCGGGTGGGCCCGGTTGGTGGTGCGCTGGTTGACGAACACCAGGACGTCGACCTGGTCGGTGCCGGTGCGCACGACGCCCGAGGCGACGTACTGGGCCCGGACCACCGTCGCGGTCCGGGGGGCGTTCTGCCGGATCACCGCGAACAGCTTGCGGTACTGCTCCTGCTCCGACGACGTCATCACCGCGGTGGCCTGCGCCTCGCTCCGGTCGAGGGCGTGCGCGTCGTAGGACAGGATCGGCACGATCGCCTGCTCCGCCGCGGCCTGCGCGGCGTCGGTGTCGGACGCACCGAGGCGTCCGACGGCTGGGCCAGCGCGACCCCGACGTAGCCGAGCAGGATCGCCGTCACGGCCGCCACGGCGACGATCAGCCAGCCGGGCACGCCGCCGCGTCGCGTCGCGAGGGAGGACTGGATCGTCGCGACGGTCGACTGCGTGCTCGCGAGCAAGCTCGCTTCGGACTCGGGCCGGCCGGTACGGCGCTGCTCCGCAGCGTCGTACGCGTCCCGGCGCTCGGGGTCGAGCAGGACCTCCGCGGCCTGGTTGTAGACGCGGAACCGCCGGTCGGTCGGGTCCAGCTCGGCCACGGCGGCCCGCCAGGCGGCGCGGATCTCGTCCGGGCTGCCGGTCGGCTCGACGTCGAGCACGTCGTAGAGGTTCGTCATCGGGGTGGTCGTCTGGGTCGTCATGAGGTCGTCACCGGCTGGTAGTCGTCGACGAGCCACTGGCCGTCGATCTTGTCGAGGCTCACCCGCAGCCGGAACGGGGCCGGCTCACCGGTGGGGACCTCCTTGCCCGCGCCGGTCGCGCGCGGTCTGGCTGAACGAGCCGGCCACGAGCACCTGGGCGGAGTCGCTGTCGAGGAGCTCGACGCCGGTCGCGAAGACGGCACAGGTGCGGTGGAGGCCGTAGTTCTTCACGCTCTGCTCGGCGATCGCGACGCTCTGGTCGAAGGAGACCGCGAACTTCGGGGTGATCACCGCCTTCACCCGGCTTCGGTACTCCGGCATCTGGCCCTGGGCGTCGAGCATGCTCGGCCCGTAGGTGTTGAGCCGCAGCACGAACTGCTGGGTCTGGGCCATCACCGCCTCGCGGTCGGTCTGCGCCGGGTCGGCGCCGGCCGGGAACGGCCAGACGTGGCGGCTCGAGCCGAGGTGGACGGCGAAGGCGCCGGACACCACCAGCGCGACCGCGAGCACGCCGAGCAGGACGGCGCGGAACCGGGTCGCCTGGGGCGGCCCGGATGCGGGCCCCTCCGGCGTCGGCTCCTCCGGGGTCACCTCGACGGGTGCGTCAGAGGCTGTAGCAGTAGCCATTTCCACGACTCCTCTCCAAGCGTGGCCGGGGCGGGGCTCCCCGGATCCGTGAGTGTGGGCTTCAGGGGGTGGCGGCCCCAGGTGAGCCGTCCGGTGGACGGGTCGAAGGCCGCCACCGGGGCGCGGTACGACGCGGCGGGGCGGTCGGCGGGCGCGTGCTGGGCACCGCGCGCGTCGGACTGCGAGGCGGGCTCGGTGCAGCGGGCGTTGACGTTCAGCGGACGGTTCGAGCCGTCCTGCGGCACCCGGGTGTCGGTGCTCTGGTAGCCGCTGGTGGCAGACGGTCGGGTCGTTGGTGAGCACCAGCCCGAAGTGGGCGTCGTACAGCCCGGTCTCGGGCGACTTCGACACGACGGTGAAGCCGCCCTCGACGACGTAGGGGTAGACGACCAGGATCTGGCGGATGCCGGGCAGGTGCTTGACCACGATGTCGCCGGTCGTGACCAGGTTGTTGATCAGGTCGGCCAGGTCGACCCGGTTGTCCTGGAGGAACGTGCGCAGCTGGGTCGCGGTGACCGAGCCGTTGTCGATGACGCGGCGCAGGTCGCGGTCG
Organism: uncultured Actinomycetota bacterium; assembly: GCA_963794355.1. Taxonomy (GTDB): domain Bacteria; phylum Actinomycetota; class Actinomycetes; order Propionibacteriales; family Nocardioidaceae; genus Nocardioides. The sequence goes on along the minus strand of CAWCDN010000016.1, from coordinate 105,990 downwards.
TGCCCGGCGAGGGTGCCGGAGAACAGCCGCAGGTCGCGGGCGAACGACCGGATCGCGCTCGACGAGGCCACCTGGCCGCGGAGCACGGTGTCGCTGTCGCGGATCAGGGCCGTGGTGACGTCGAAGTTGCGGTTCGCGGTGCGGATGAACGACGTGCCGGTGTCGATGATCCGCTGCAGGTCGGGGCCGGTGCCGGCGAAGGCGCGTCCGAGCTCGTGGACGGTGGTGCGCAGCGAGCCGCGGTGCACCGACCGCACGGTGGTCGACAGGTCGCCGAGCAGCTTCTGGGTCGGCAGCGGGATCCGGGTGTCGGCCGGCGCGATCTGCGAGCCGTCGTGGAGGAAGGGGCCCGTGGTCGGTCCGCGGCTGGAGGTCGACGTACTGCTCGCCGACGGCCGACCGGTTGCCGACCACGGCGAGCGCGTCCGCCGGGATCTTGCCGTCCCAGCTCTTGTCGATGTCGAGGTAGGCGTCCACGCCGTCGTGGGTCAGCACCAGCTTGTCGACCTCGCCGACGCGGACGCCGCGGTAGGCGACCATGCCGCCGGCGTACATCCCGCCGGAGTCCGGGAAGTGCGCGACCACGGTGTACGTCGTGGAGTAGAGCAGGCGGTCGAGCTGGGCGTACTTCGCCCCGACGAAGCTCACCCCGAGCAGGGTGATCAGGGCGAAGACGAGGAGCTGGATCTTGGTGCGTCGCAGGATCATCGGCCCGTCACCATCCCCGGGACGAGCAGGCTGACCAGGGCCGGGTCGTAGAGCCGCGACAGCTGACGCAGGGTCGGGCCGCGCGGCCCGAACGCCACCCGTCGTACGCCGAGGTCGGTGCGCGGGAGGAGCGTGGGCAGCACGGTCGGCAGGGTCAGCGTGGGCAGTCCCGGGCCGCCGGTCGGCAGGCTGGGCAGTGCGTTCAGCACCTGGCAGACCGGGTTGTCGGCGTTCTTGCCCTTCTTGCACTTGGCGATCAGCCGCAGCAGCTTCTCGGGGTCGGCGAGCACCCGCTTGCACGCCTTGCTGGTGATGTCGCCGCTCTGGAGGCAGGCCGCGACGTCGCCGAGGATCTTGGTGATCTCCGACGTCGGGAGGCTCGGTGGGCAGCGTCGGCAGGCCACTGGGCAGGCCGGTCGGGATCGACGGCAGGTTGACGCTGCCGAGGTCGTCGAGCGAGACGTCGAGCTTGATGTCGAGGTTGGTGTAGTCGCCCATCTGGAGGTTGCGGGCGACCTGCGGGTCGCGGCCGACGACCTCGTCGACGAACGGGTAGGTGAGGGCGACGTTGAAGCCGCGCACGAAGTCGTCGCCCGACGCCTCCAGCCGGCTCAGCACCGGGCTGAGCTGGCGCAGGGTGTCGATCGTCGCGTCCTTCGACAGCTTGATCACGTGGACCCCGACCCCGCTCAGGTGGGAGATCGCGCGGAGCATCCGCACCAGGTCGTGGCGCTGGCTGTTGATCGACTGCAGGGCGGCGGGCAGCTGGTCGAGGGTGGCGTCGATCGTCGTGCGCTGCCGGTTCAGCGATCGCGACAGCCGGTCGACGGCCTGGAGCGCCTGGACGATGTCGTGCTTGTGCCGGTCGAGCTGTCCGGCGAAGGTGCGCACCTGGTGGAGCACCGATCGCGCGTCGCCCTCGCGGCCGTGCAGGGTGCGGTCGAGCTCCTGGGTGATGGTCTGGAGCTGCCCCACGCCCCCGCCGTTCAGCAGCAGGCTGAGGGCGCCGAGCACCTGCTCGACCTCGGGGTTCTGGCCGGTGCGGGCGATCGGGATGATGTCGCCGCTCTTCAGCCGGTTCGGGCTGGGGTCGCTCGCGGGAGGCGCGAGCTGCACGAACTTCTCGCCGAGCAGGCTGGTCTGCTGGATCGTCGCGACGGCGTTGTCGGGCAGCTGTGTGTCGTTGCGCAGCTGCATGGTGACCCGCGCGGTGTACCCCTGCAGCGAGACGTCGGTGATCTTGCCGACCGTGACGTCGTCCACCTTGACGGTGGAGTCGGGCACGAGGTCGAGCACGTCGCGGAACTGGGCGGTCACCGTGATCGGGTCGCTCCCGACGTCGGCGCCACCCGGCAGCGGGAGCTTGTAGACGTCGAACGAGCAGCCCGTCAGCACCAGCGCGGCGGCGACCAGGGCGACGAGGGCCTTGAAGCTGTGGGTCATCGAGGTCATCGGCCGGCCCCCACGAGCCCGGCCAGGCTCGGCTCGATCCGGTCGTACGACGTGGTGCGGCCGTGGTGGGCGGAGGCGCCGGGACGGTTCTTGCCCAGGATCTGCCGCACGGCGCCGCAGGCCTGACCCCCGGTGTCGGCCTGGTCGAGGATCCCGCAGAGGAAGGTCGCGGGGTCGGAGGTGAGCTGGTGCCCGATCTCCCCGAGGTTGGCCCGGGTGTCGAGGGTGCCGGCCTGCGGGTTGTAGGTGAGCAGCAGGTTGTTGAGGGCCAGCGGGGCGTCGCGCAGGGTCTCGGTCAGCGCCGCTCGCTGCTTGACCAGGATCTGGGTGACCCGGTCGAGGCCGGTGATGTTCTTGCCGAGGATCTCGCGGTTGTCCCGCACGAAGCCCGACACCTGGCGCATCGCGATGCCGAGGTTGTGGAGCGACGCGGCGAGGTCACCGCGCTCCCCCCTCAGCATCTGCGACACCTGGGCCAGCGAGGTGTTGAAGGACCGCACCGTGTGGTCGTTGCGGGCGAGCGTGTGCACGAAGCCCTCGAGCTCGCGCACCGAGCCGAAGAGCTGGTCCTTGTTGTCGGCCAGGGTGCCGCTGAGGCGGCTGAAGCTGTCGATGGTGCGGTGGAACTTCGCACCCTGCCCGCCGAAGTTCCGCGCCGTCGTGTCGAGCAGGTCGGTCAGGGCGCCCTTCTTGTTGGCGCCGTTCGGCCCGAGCGCGACCGAGAGGTCGTCGAGGCTGGAGTAGATCTGGTCGAGCTCCAGCGGCACCGCCGTCCGGTCCTGGGTGAGGGTGCTGCCGCTGGCGAGCACCGCCCCGCCGGTGTAGGCCGGCGTGAGCTGCACGAACCGGTCGCCCACGATCGACGGGGAGACGATGACCGCCTTGGCGTCGGCCGGCACCTGCACGTCCGCGTCGTAGTGCATGGTGACGATCACGTCGGTGCCCGACGGCGTCACCGAGTCGATCTTCCCGACGGGCACGCCGAGCACCCGTACGTCGCTGCCCTCGTAGATCGACACGGTGCGCGGGAACTCCGCGGTGAGCGTCTTCTGGTCGCTGCCACCGAGCACGAACGTGAGCACGCCCACGACGACCAGGGCCAGGAGAGCCACGGGGACGACGACCTTGCGCAGGATCTGCATGTCAGCCACCCACCTGCGGGACCGGCGGGATGTTCTGGATGTAGGTGTCGAACCACGGGCCGTTGCCGAGGGTGTTGGCGAAGACCCGGTAGAACGGCGCCATCAGCCGCAGGCTCTGGTCGAGGTCGTCGGAGTCCTTCTCGAGCACGTCGACGACGCTGCTCAGGTGGGTCAGCGCCGGGGAGAGGTCGCCGCGGCTCTGCCGCACCAGCCGGGTCAGCTCGACCGAGAGCCGCGAGGTCGATCCCAGCAGGTCGTGGATCGCCTGCCGGCGCCGGTCGAGCGCCTGGAAGAGCACGGAGGAGTCGCGCATCAGCCCGACGATGTCGTGGTCGCGCGTGTTGAGGGTGTGGGAGACCCCGCGCAGGTTCTGGAGCAGGGTCCCGATCTGCTGGTCGCGCGAGGCCAGGTTCGTCGACAGCGCAGAGACGCCCGCGAGCGCGTGTCGGAAGTTCTTCGGGGTGTCGCGGGTCAGGTCGGCGATGGTGGTCAGGCTCCGGGCGAGCCGACCGGTGTTGATCCGGTCGGAGGTGCGGGCGAGACCCGAGAACGCCTCCACCACGTCGTACGGCGACTGCGTGCGCGAGGTGGGGATCTCGCTGCCCTCCTTCAGCTGCCCGGCCCCGGCCGGCTCGAGCGCGAGGTACATCGCGCCGAGCAGGGTCTTGACCTTGATCGAGGCCCGGGTCTCGGGCCCGAAGTCGGCGCCGCCCTTGATCCGGAACGCGACCTTGACGTGGTCGCCGTCCAGCGAGACCGAGTCGACCTTGCCGACCCGGACGCCGGCGATCCGCACCTCGTCGTTGGCCTTGAGCCCACCGGCCTCGGAGAAGTCGGCGTAGTACGTGGTGCCGCCGCCGATGATCGGAAGCTTGTCGGCGTTGAAGGCGAGCAGGATCAGCCCGATGACGACGGCGAGGCTGACCGCCCCGACCACGACCGGGTTGCGCTCTCGGAACGGAGTGCTCATTGGAGGGAGCACCGGTCCGATCCGACCTTGTAGTCGACGGGGACGGCGGTCGTGCCGATCCGCACCTGACCGGTGAAGTCGCACAGGTAGAAGTTGAACCACGAGCCGTAGCTGGCTGTGCGACCGATCTTCGCCAGCTTGATCGGCATCACCTGGAGCGCCCGGTCGATCTCGGCCTTGCCGCGGTCGAGGTTGGTCGCGAAGCCGCGCAGGTGGTGGATGTCGGAGACGAACGGCGCGCGGATCCCGGAGACCAGGTCGGCGGTCTGGGTGGAGAGCTGCGAGATCTGGTCCAGCGACCCGAGGATCGCGCCGCGGTCGTGCTTCAGGCCGCCGACGAAGTGCTGGAAGGTGGTGATCAGCTGGTTCAGCTGCTGGTTGCGGTTGCCGACGTGGTCGAGCACCGAGTTGAGGTTGGTGATCAGGCTGCCGATCACCTGGTCGCGGCGGGCCAGGGTCTGCGTGACCGTGGCCGTGTGGGCGAGCAGGCCGTCGAGGGTGCCGCCCTGCCCCTGGAAGACCTGGATGATCTCGTAGGACAGCTCGTTGACGTCGGAGGGCGACAACGCCTGGAAGAGCGGCTTGAAGCCGTTGAAGAGGAGCGTCAGGTCGAGGGCCGGCGACGTCTGCGACACGGGGATCGTCGAGCCGGGCGCGAGCACGCCGGTGCTGCCGATCTCGTTGGTGAGCGCGACGTAGCGCTGGCCGACGAGGTTGCGGTAGCGGATGTCGACGCGGGTCGAGCGCATCAGCGCCGTGTCGCTCTGCACGTCGAAGGTGACCAGGGCCTGGGTGCGGTCGACCACCGAGATGGCCTTCACCGAGCCGACCTTCACTCCGGCGATCCGCACGTCGTCGCCCTTGACCAGCCCGGTCGCGTCGGTGAAGACCGCCTTGTAGGAGTGGGTCGCGCCGAAGCTGAGGTTGCCGATGACGACGGCCAGGACTCCGGTGGCGACCGCGGTCACGACCATGAAGACGACGAGCTTGACCAGCGCGGTCGTCGTCCGCGCGTCCAGGGCCCTCATCGCAGCGACACCTTCGCGCCGCGGGCCATCGGGCCGACCAGCAGCACTCCGAGGTCGGGCACGTCCTGTGACGGGACGCCCAACGGCGGACCGAGCAGGCTCTTGAGGAGACCAGACTCGGCCGGCCCTCCGGCGTACCCCGTGCCGCGGGTGAAGCCGCGGCCGTACGACGGGGCCACCCGGTCGGTGCCCTTGCCGGTCGGTGAGTCCACCCCGTCGACGAAGTCCGGTTGGTGGCCCAGGGGGTGGGCCTGGCTCCACGGCGCGTTGGGCAGGTGCAGGCAGCGCGGGCCACGGCTGTCGCCGAAGACCGGTTGGTCGCCAGGGGTGTAGCCGCGCGGCTGGTTCGGGATGGTCTCCAGGACGATGTGGAGGGTGAAGCCGCGGAAGGCCTCGGCCTCGCGCTTGCCGCTGGCGACGAGACCGCCGAGCAGGCAGGGGTACTCCGGCGCGTAGCGGGCGAGCAGGGCCGCCTGCGGTCGGCTGACTGCTCCGAGCCGGATGATGTTGTCGCCGTTGTCGCGCAGGAAGTCGTGGGCGGTGTCGGAGAACGACGTCACGTCGGTGAAGAGCGTCTGCAGCTGCTGGTGCCGGTCCTCGAGGGTCCCCGTGGTGCGGATCGTGTTGCGCAGGATCTGCGCGATCGACGGCGCCACGTCGGCGTAGGTGGTGCTGACCGTGGTCGCCAGGCGGAGGTCGCGCACGATCGCCGGGATCTGGGGGTTGATCCGCTTGAGGTAGCCGTCGACGGTCGTCAGGTCACGCCCCAGTGCCTCGCCGCGGCCCTCGAGGGCGGTCGAGATCGCGTTCAGGGTGAGGTTGAGGTCGGCGGGTTGCACCGTGCGAAGCAACGGGAAGAGGTCGGCGAGCACCTTCTGAACCTCGACCGGCACCTGGGTCCGGGTGATCGTCGCGCCGGGCTGCAGGGGCTCCGGGGACGGGTCCGTGGGCACGACGAGCGACACGTACTTCTCACCGAAGAGCGTCTTCGGGACGATCGCACCCGTGACGTTGCGCGGGATGGAGTGCATCTGGTCGGGGTAGATGCCGAGCCGCACCGTCGCGCCGGCGGCGGTGGCGCTGAAGCCGAGCACCTGCCCGACGATCACGCCGCGGATCTTCACGTCCGCGCGCTCGGGCATCTGCAGACCGATCGTCGAGGCGTCGAGCGTGACCTCGTCGAAGTCGGTGAAGCGCTGGGTGAACACGCCGTAGGTGAGCCAGACGCCCCCCAGGAGGAGGCAGAGGAACGCCGTGCCGAGGACCTTGAGCTTGAGTGCGGCCGCCACGGTCACCCCGCCAGCCGGACGGTCGTCGTGGCGCCCCAGATCGCCATCGAGAGGAAGAGGTCGATCACGTTGATCGCCACGATGCTGGTGCGGACCGCCTTGCCGACCGCGATCCCGACCCCGGCCGGGCCGCCGGACGCGTGGTAGCCGTAGTAGCAGTGGATGAGGATCACCGTCACCGCGAAGACCAGCACCTTGCCGAACGACCACAGCACGTCGCCGGGGGGCAGGAAGGTCGTGAAGTAGTAGTCGTAGGTCCCGGTGCTCTGCCCGAAGAACCGGGTGACCGTCAGCCGCGTCGCGAAGTACGACGACATCAGCCCCACGACGTACAGGGGGACGATCGCGATCAGTCCGCCCACGATCCGGGTGCTGACCAGGAACGGCAGCGACGGCACCGCCATCACCTCGAGGGCGTCGACCTCCTCGGAGATCCGCATCGCGCCGAGCTGGGCGGTGAACCCGCAGCCGACGGTCGCGGCCAGCGCGATGCCGGCGACGAGCGGCGCGATCTCGCGGGTGTTGAAGTACGCCGAGACGAAGCCCGAGAACGCGGCGGTGCCGATCTGGTTGAGCGCGGCGTAGCCCTGGAGGCCGACCTCGGTGCCGGTGAAGAAGCACATCGCGGTGATCACGCCGACCGTCCCGCCGATCACGGCGAGCGCCCCGGAGCCGAGGGTGATCTCGGCGAGGATCCGCAGGATCTCCTTCTGGTAGCGCACCACCGTCCGCGGCGTCCACGCCAGGGCGCGCAGGAAGAACGCCAGCTCCGCGCCGAGATCGTCGAGGGTGCGGAGCGGCTTCTCGTAGACCGCCTTGAGGTTCGCCATCGCCACTCACCCGCCCTTCGGCGGGACGAGCTGGAAGTAGATCGCGCTCATCACGAAGTTGACGATGAACAGCAGCATGAAGCTGACGACGACCGACTCGTTGACGGCGTCGCCCACGCCCTTCGGGCCACCGCCCGCGTTCATCCCCTTGTACGACGCGACGATGGCGGCGATCAGCCCGAAGACGAGCGCCTTGGCCATCCCCTGGTAGAGGTCGGGCAGCTGGGCCAGCGCGGTGAAGCTCGCGACGTAGGCGCCCGGGGTACCGCCTTGGAGGACGACGTTGAAGAAGTAGCCGCCGACCACCCCGACGACGCTGACCAGACCGTTGAGGAAGACCGAGACGAGCATGCAGGCCAGCACCCGCGGCACGACGAGGCGCTGGATCGGGTCGATGCCCAGCACCATCATCGCGTCGAGCTCCTCGCGGATCTTGCGGGCACCGAGGTCCGCCGCGATCGCGGAGCCGCCTGCTCCGGCGATCAGCAGCGAGGTGACGATCGGCCCGGCCTCACGCACCACGGCCAGCACAGACGCGGACCCGGTGAAGGACTGGGCGCCGAACTGCTGGATGAGCCCTCCGACCTGGAGCGCGATGACCGCGCCGAACGGGATGGCGACCAGAGCCGTGGGCACGATGGTGACCGAGGCGATGAACCACGCCTGCTGGATGAACTCGCGGAGCTGGAAAGGCCGCCGGAAGATGCCACGGCCGACGTCGAGGCCGAAGGCGAACAGGTTGCCGGCGGTCCCGATCGGGGCCAGCACCCGCGACGAGGTGAGGGATGCCATCGCTCAGCCGCCCACGCTCATCGTCATGGCCGCCTCGAAGGAGCCCGGCGGGGGTGTCACGTCGTTCTCACGGCACCAGTCACCGGGTTGGCGCTGGCTGCGCCGGGCGATGCCGTTGGACGGCTCGAGCTGGAGCGGGATCGGAGGCAGCGGCGGGAGCTCCTGGCCCTCTTCGGCCGCGAGCTCGTCGGCGTCCTTCTCCTCCGACATGCCGATCGGGCCGATGGTCTGGGCGTTGAGGAACTGCCGGACGACGGGCTCCTCCGACGACAGCAGCATCTCGCGCGGGCCGAACATCGCGAGGTGGCGGTGGTAGAGCAGCCCGATGTTGTCCGGCACGGTGCGCGCGGTGTTGATGTCGTGGGTGACGATCAGGAACGTCGCGTCGATCTGGGCGTTGAGGTCGACGATCAGCTGGTTGAGGAACGACGTACGCACGGGGTCGAGGCCGGAGTCCGGCTCGTCGAAGAGCACGATCTCGGGGTCGAGCACCAGGGCCCGGGCGAGACCCGCGCGCTTGCGCATCCCCCCGGAGATCTCGCCCGGGAGCTTGTCCTCTGCTCCCAGCAGCCCGACCAGGTCCATCTTCTCCATCACGATGGAGCGGACCTCGGACTCCGACTTGCGCGTGTGCTCACGCAGCGGGAAGGCGACGTTGTCGTAGAGGTTCATCGAGCCGAACATCGCGCCGTCCTGGAACAGCACGCCGAAGAGCTTGCGGATCTCGTAGAGCTGCTTCTCGGGGCAGGTGGTGATGTCCACGCCCTCGATCACGACGCTGCCCCGGTCGGGCTTGAGCAGGCCGATCAGCGTCTTCAGCAGGACGGACTTGCCCGTGCCCGAGGGGCCGAGCATCACGCAGATCTCGCCTGCCGGCACCGTCAGCGTGACGTCGCCCCAGATCAGCTGGTGGCCGAAGGACTTGGTCAGCCCGTCGATCTCGATCTCCACACCCATAGGTCTGCTGCCCTCCCAGATCAGCCGGCCACGCGGGAAACGTGCGTCGTACCGGTGCTCAACGGGAGTGCGGCCGGGAAGTTACGGGCGAGTCACTCCGGTCGCCACGCGTCCTCCGTTCCCGCACGTCGCCGCAGACGACCGCTCATGAGCGAGACACCACACCTCATGGCGATACTCATGGCATGACTGACTGGCAGGCGCTGTCCTCGGGCTTCGAGGAGGCCCGCGGCCGCGAGGACTCGCTGGATCGGCTCGTCGAGTGGCCCGCGCAACGCGCTCTCCTCGGTGACGTCGGCGGAATGGCGATCCTGGACGCCGGTTGTGGCAACGGGGACAAGCTCGCTCAGCTGGCTGGTGACGGGGCCGTCACGTCGGTCGGCGTCGACATCAGCGCGAACTTCATCGCGCCACCGCCGGGTGTCGAGCTCATCCAAGGTGATCTCTCCGATCTGGCCTCGGTGCCCGGACTCGCCGGCAGGACGTTCGACCGGATCCTGTTCCTGCAGTCCTTCGGGTACGCCGCTGACCCGGTCCTGGCGTTGCAGACCGCCCGCGACATGTTGACCGAGGAGGGCTTCATCCTGCTGACCAGGACACAGCCGATTCGCTACGCGATCGAGCGAGCGGAAGAAAACGGGACCTCACTGGGGGAGGAGTACTTCGCCACCGAGTCGTTCGCCTACCGGCACCCCACCTGGGATGAGCAGGTCACCCTCACCAAGCGTCCCTACACGATGTCGGACCTCCTGAACACCTTCAGCGCGGCCGGGCTCTGGATCGAGGCTGCAGTAGAGCCGCAGATGCCCGCCGAAGCCGCGCAGCGGTATCCGCACAAGCTGGCAGTGATGCACAAGTATCTCGGCATCCTGATGTTCAAGCTGAGGCCGCTGCCATGAGCGCCGACTCCACGCGCAGCGGCATGGCCCGGACGCCGTGCGTCCATGTCGGGGCTGGGCCTGCCCCAGTTCGACTGGTGACGGGGATGGGGTCCCACGCGCAGTTCGCATCCGTCGTCAGTCGTTGACAGCTGCTCCTCGGCAGGGGGTGCACTCCGCGGTGCGGATCAACCATGCAAGAGGCGGGCGCCCCCAGGGGGACACCCGCCTCCAGCGGTGCTGATCAGGCAGTCGTCACTTGAGGGTGACCGAGGCACCGGCGCCCTCGAGCGCCTCCTTGGCCTTCTCGGCGGCTTCCTTGGTGACGTGCTCGAGAACCGGCTTCGGCGCGGCCTCGACGAGGTCCTTGGCCTCCTTCAGACCGAGGGAGGTCAGGGCGCGCACCTCCTTGATGACGTTGATCTTCTTGTCGCCAGCGGACTCGAGGATGACGTCGAACTCGTCCTGCTCGCCGGCGTCCTCGGCGGCGGCAGCGCCACCGCCCGCGGCGGGAGCGGCGGCCACGGCGACCGGGGCGGCCGCGGTGACGCCGAAGGTGTCCTCGAACTGCTTGACGAACTCGCTGAGCTCGATGAGCGTCATCTCCTTGAACGCGTCGAGCAGCTCGTCGGTGCTGAGCTTCGCCATGATGGCTGAACCTTTCGTTCTTGGCCCGATGCCGGGCCGGGTTTGCGGTGGGTACGTCGGCCCGGTCAGGCCTCGGTGGTGTCGCTCTCGTCAGAGGCGGCGGTGCCCCCGTCTACAGCAGCGTCGGTGGCCGCCTCGGGCTCGGCCGGAGCCGCGTCCTCGGTGGTCTCCTCCGCGGGAGCCTCGGTCACCTCGTCGGCGGGGGCCTCGGCGGCTGCCTGGGCCTCCTCGGCGGCAGCCGGCGTGCCGGCCCCACCTGCGGTGAGGTCAGCGGGGTCCTGCCCCTCTTCTGCCCGCTTCGCCTCGAGCGCGCCGGCGAGCCGGGCGACCTGGGCGATGGGGGCGTTGAGCAGGTAGACGGCCTGGCTGAGCGATGCGAGCATCGCGCCCGCCAGCTTGCCCAGGAGCACCTCACGCGACTCGAGGTCGGCCAGCTTGGCGACCTCAGCGGCGTCGAGGGGCTTGCCGTCCAGAACGCCACCCTTGATGACCAGGGTGGGGTTCGCCTTGGCAAAGTCACGCAGACCCTTGGCGGCCTCGACCACGTCGCCGTTGATGAAGGCGATGGCGGTCGGGCCCGTCAGGAGGTCGTCGAAGCCGGAGATCCCCGCGTCCTTCGCGGCGAGCTTGGCCAGCGTGTTCTTGACCACGGCGTAGTTGGCGTTCTCACCGAGGGAGCGCCGCAGTTCCTGCAGCTGCTTCACGGTGAGACCGCGGTACTCGGTCAGCACAGCACCGGCGGAACCGTTGAACGACTCAACGATCTCCGCGACGGCGGCCTGCTTCTCTGCCCGCGCCATGGGTCTCCTTCCGATGGGCGAGACCCCGGCTCGAGCGACCCTGCAGAAAGACGAACGCCCCGGGCGCAGGCCCAGGGCGTGAAGTGCAGCGTGCGCTGCCGCTCTGTGCACCTGCGCGGGTCGTCCGCTCTCGCGGAGCCTTCGATCGCGACTACGGTGCAGTCACGACGACCAGCGGTCTCTGGTTACGACGTGGAGCCTACGGCGCGTGGCGGGCGCAGGCCAAATCGGTGTCCCGGACGTCTCCCGGGGAGCGCGACGGCCGGCGCAGAAGATTTGACCAAGCAAGGGGGATCTGAGCCCCTCCGAGACTGATACCGTCATCGCAGAGACGGGGCTCCACAGCACTTATGACGCGGACCGACGAAATCGCCTCAAGTGGTCTAATCCAGGCTTGCCCAGTTTGGGCGATCCCCCTCGCCCCCTCATGATTGCTGGTTCCATCAAGGTATGGACTTCAAACTGACCTCCATGTCCGCCGTACTGGAGCGAGCCGACGGCCGACTGCGCAGCCCCGAGGGCGGTGTACGCCTGTGGCCGACCGGCTTCCCGTTGCTGGACGAGGCCATCGGTGGCGGCTTCCGCGCCGGGAGCCTCAACCTCCTCGGTGGCCCCCAGGGCCAGGGCAAGACGATGTTCGCTCTCCAGGCTGCGCGTGCCGCTGTGAAGGGCGGCCGCTCCGCGGTGTTCTTCTCCTACGAGCTCGAGGCCGACGCCCTCCTCCAGCGGCTGGTGGCCATGGAGGCCGGTGAGCTCGACCCGTACGAAGCTCCCAACCTGAGCCAGATCCGCAGCATCTTCGAGGGTCGCGACGGCGGTGCCGGCGGCCTGATCGAGCGGATGGCGACGACCTCCACCGGCACCGAGGCCCTGATGCGCGTCAGCGAGTACGCCGACCGCCTGGTCGTGCACCGCTCCACCGCGACCCACACCGACATCACCGAGATCAACGACACGGTCAAGAAGGTCATGGGCGACACGGGTGAGCCGCCGCTGATCGTCGTGGACTACCTCCAGAAGGTCGCGACCCCGCTCACCGAGCTCGACGAGGAGGACCGCATCACGCGGATCACCGAGCAGCTCAAGGACGTCGCGATCGAGTTCGACTGCCCGGTCTTCGCCGTCGCGGCCATGGACCACGAGGGTCTCGAGCCCGGCGCCCGGATGCGCACGCGCCACATGCGTGGATCGACGGCCCTGTCCTACGAGCCCGACGTCGTCCTGATCCTCGCCACCAAGTCCGACATCGTCGCGCGCCACCACCTGATGTACGGCGGCGCCAACGCCGAGCACTTCAAGGAGTGGTCGGTCCTCACCGTGGAGAAGAACCGGTCAGGCAGCGGCGGCGCCGAGGTCGAGTTCAAGAAGCGCTTCGACCAGGGCCGCTTCGACCCGAACGGTCAGGTCGTCAGCGAAAAGCTGGTCGACGAGCGCGTGTACGTGGAGTGACGAGCGAGGACGTCCCGACTCGGCGAAGCCGAGGCGGTACGTCCGCAGCGAGCGCCGAGCGCGCTTGCTCGTTCGACGGCTTGACGGTCACCCGGGGCAACGCGACCTGAGACGGACAGCAGAAGGCCCGGTCACCCACGGGGAGACCGGGCCTTCTCACGTCGTACGGCGGGTCAGGCCTCGTCGGCCGACGTCACGTTGCGGGTGCGGTTCGGGTCGACCGGGACACCGGGGCCCATCGTCGTGGAGACCGTGACCTTGCGGACGTACTTGCCCTTGGAGCTGCTCGGCTTGAGCCGCAGCACCTCCTCGAGGGCGGCGGCGTAGTTCTCCGCCAGCTGCGTCTCCGAGAACGACGCCTTGCCGATGATGAAGTGCAGGTTGGCGTGGCGGTCGACGCGGAACTCGATCTTGCCGCCCTTGATGTCGGAGACGGCCTTGGCGACGTCGGGCGTCACGGTGCCGGTCTTCGGGTTCGGCATCAGGCCACGCGGGCCGAGGACGCGGCCGAGCCGGCCGACCTTGCCCATCATGTCCGGCGTGGCGACGACGGCGTCGAAGTCGAGCCATCCGCCGCTGACCTTGTCGATCAGCTCGTCCCCACCGACGATGTCGGCTCCGGCCTCACGGGCGGCGTCGGCCTTCTCGGCGTTCGCGAACACGAGCACCCGGGCGGTCTTGCCGGTGCCGTGGGGCAGGTTGACGGTGCCTCGCACCATCTGGTCGGCCTTGCGGGGGTCGACACCGAGGCGCATGACGACGTCGACGGTCTCGTCGAACTTCTTCTTGCTGGCGTCCTTGGCGATCTTGATCGCGGTCAACGGCGAGTAGAGCTCGTCCCGATCGAACGTCTCCTCCGCTGCGCGGTAGGTCTTGCTGCGCTGCATGGCTGGTCTTCCTCTCCAGATGTGGTCGTCGGGCCAGCGCGGCCCTGCCACGGGGTGTGGTGCGGTCACCGTCGTGCCGACAGGCGCGACCGACGGCGGCGTCGGTCAGTCGGTGCGGACGCCCATCGAGCGGGCGGTGCCCTCGACGATCTTCATCGCGGCCTCGATGTCGTTGGCGTTGAGGTCGGGCATCTTGGTCGTGGCGATCTCGCGGACCTGGTCCTTGGTGAGCCGACCGACCTTCTCCTTGTGGGGCACGCCGGAGCCCTTCTGGAGGCCGGCAGCCTTCTTGATCAGCTCGGCCGCGGGCGGCGTCTTGGTGATGAACGTGAACGACCGGTCTTCGTAGATCGTGATCTCGACCGGGATCACGTTGCCGCGCATCGACTCCGTCTGGGCGTTGTAGGCCTTGCAGAAGTCCATGATGTTGACACCGTGCGGACCGAGGGCGGTACCGACCGGAGGCGCCGGCGTCGCGGCACCCGCCTGCAGCTGGACCTTGACCAGCGCGGCGATCTTCTTCTTGGGAGGCATTGCTCTTCGTGTGTCCTTCGTGGTTGTACGTCGTGGTCATCGCGAGCCGGACCGGCTCTGCCACCTTGCGTTGCTCGGCTGCCCGTCGGACATGGGCAACCTGACCATTCTGGTCCCTGATCCGGCAGATGTGAAATCGGCTCTGCCGCTGGGTCACTCTGGCCCCGGCTTCACCATGTGAACGTGGTGAAGCCTTGCTTCACACGGCGAACTCACCATGTGAAGCGATGCTTCGGCACCTTCACATGATGAAGCCGTGACTCAGGCTCAGACCTTCTGGATCTGGGAGAAGCTGAGCTCGACCGGGGTCTCGCGGCCGAAGATCTCCACCAGCGCCTTGACCCGCTGGGCCTCGGCGTTGATCTCGGTGATCGTCGCGTGGAGCGTGGCGAACGGCCCGTCGACCACCATCACCGAGTCGGACTCGGCGAAGTCGGCCACCTCGACCGGCTTCTTGGCGGCGGTCGTGGCGGAGCCACCGGACGCGGCGGCGCCGGCGGGCTGCTCGGCGTGGGCGAGCGCGGCGGGAGCCAGCATGTTCTCGACCTCGGACATGCTCAGCGGCACCGGCTGGTGGGCCTGGCCGACGAACCCGGTCACCGACGGCGTGTGGCGGACGGCCGCCCACGACTCGTCGGTGAGGTCCATGCGGACGAGCACGTAGCCCGGCAGGACGGTCCGCTTGACCATCTTGCGCTGGCCGTTCTTGATCTCCGCGACCTCTTCGGTGGGGACCACGATCTCGTGGATGTAGTCCTCCATGTTGAGCGAGACGATGCGGTTCTCGAGGTTGGAGCGGACGCGGTTCTCCATGCCGTAGTAGGTGTGGACGACGTACCACTCGCCGGGCTTGGCCCACAGCTCGCGACGGAACTCCTCGAGGGGGTCGTCCTCGTCGCTCTCGTCGCCGGCCTCGTCGGTCGTCGCCTCGTCGGCGTCGTCGCTGTCAACAGCCTCGACGGCGTCGTCGCCCTCGTCAGCGACGGCCTCGTCGGCAACGGTCTCCTCCGCGACGTCCTCTGCTACGACGTCGTCGGCGGGCTCGCCCGCGGGCTCGTCGGCGGGCTCAGCGGTGACGGTGACCTCGTCGGTCGCCTCGACCTCCTCGACCTGCTCGGTCTCGGTGGCGGCGTCGACCGTCTCGGTGGGGGTCTCCTCCACCGTGGGGTCCTGCTCGATGTCTGACTGCGACACGTCTACTCCATACCTCTGCTCTGGGGTCGTGCTCGGGGGTCCGGCTCGGACCTAGTGGTTCCGGCCGTTGAAGATCCAGAAGATGGCCTTGCCGATGCCCAGGTCGAGGCTGGCGACGAACGTCATCATGAAGGCGACGAACACGATCACCACGAAGAAGTAGGTGATCAGCTGCTGCTGCGTCGGCCAGACGACCTTGCGCAGCTCGGCCACGACCTGCCGGTAGAACAGGACCGGACCTGTGCGCTCAGGACGTCGGTCTTCTCGGGACCGCACTGCATTGCCTGCCACGCGGTTCACCTCTTCCTGATTCCTCCGGCCGACCGGATGTCGACTCTTCTGTTGCCTTGCAGGGCACGAGGGACTTGAACCCCCAACCTTCGGTTTTGGAGACCGATGCTCTGCCAGTTGAGCTAGTGCCCTTCGATCCTCCCGCGCGAGCACGCCCGCGTCGAGGGCATGGCAAAGCATGGGGGAGAACCACCAGTGGCCGAGTCTACGGGCAGCACCGAGGGCGAGTCCAAACCAGTCCCGGCGCCGGCCCGGGCGGCTCGGTCGCCGGCTCGGCCGACGCTCGTGGCCACCCCTACGATGGGGCCATGAGCGACACCGTCAGCAGCAGCCCTCGCACACGCCGGGTGTCCGCCCGGATCGGCGCCATCGCCGAGTCCGCGACGCTCAAGGTCGACGCCAAGGCCAAGGCCCTCAAGGCCGAGGGCCGTCCGGTGATCGGCTTCGGTGCCGGCGAGCCCGACTTCCCGACCCCCGACTACGTCGTCGAGGCGGCCGTCGACGCCTGCCGCGACCCGAAGAACCACCGCTACACCCCGGCCGGCGGGCTCCCCGAGCTCAAGCAGGCGATCGCCGACAAGACCCGGCGCGACAGCGGGTACGACGTGTCGCCGGGCCAGGTCGTGGTCACCAACGGCGGCAAGCAGGCCATCTACGAGGCGTTCGCAACCATGCTCGACCCTGGCGACGAGGTGATCGTCCCCGCGCCGTACTGGACGACGTACCCCGAGTCGATCCAGCTCGCGGGCGGCCTCGCCGTGCCCGTGCTGGCCGACGAGACCCAGGACTACAAGGTCACCGTCGACCAGCTCGAGGCGGCGCGCACCGAGCGCACCAAGGTCCTGCTCTTCGTCTCGCCGTCGAATCCCACCGGCGCGGTCTACACCGCCGACGAGATCCGCGCGATCGGCCGCTGGGTCGAGGAGCACGACCTCTGGGTGCTCACCGACGAGATCTACGAGCACCTCGTCTACGACGACCTCGAGACCGGCTCGCTGCCCGTCCTGTGCCCCGAGCTCGCCGACCAGTGCGTGGTCGTCAACGGCGTGGCCAAGACCTACGCGATGACCGGCTGGCGCGTGGGCTGGCTGATCGCTCCGAAGGACCTCGCGGCCGCAGCGGCCAACCTGCAGTCGCACGCCACCTCCAACGTCTCCAACGTCGCCCAGCGGGCCGCGCTCGCCGCCGTGTCCGGTGACCTCTCGGCCGTCGCGGAGATGAAGGCGGCCTTCGACCGACGCCGGCGCACCATCGTGTCGATGCTGAGCGAGATCGACGGCGTGATCTGCCCGACGCCCGAAGGCGCGTTCTACGCCTACCCCTCGGTCAAGGGGCTGCTCGGTCGCCGCTACCAGGCCTCGTCCGGCGAGCGCACCATCGACTCCTCGGCCGACCTCGCCGAGTACATCCTCGAGGAAGCGGAGGTCGCCGTGGTGCCGGGCGAGGCCTTCGGCAGCCCTGGCTACCTGCGGTTGTCCTACGCGCTCGGCGACGACGACCTGGTGGAGGGCATCACCCGGCTCCAGAAGCTCTTCGCTTGAGCCACCCGCGCGACGTACGCACCCTGCCCAAGGCACACCTGCACCTGCACTTCACCGGCTCGATGCGTCACGCGACGTTGCTCGAGCTCGCCGAGCGGGACGGGATCCTGCTGCCCGACTCGCTCGTCGACGAGTGGCCACCGCAGCTGTCCGCTGCGGACGAGAAGGGCTGGTTCCGCTTCCAGCGCCTCTACGACGTGGCGCGGTCGGTGCTGCGCACCGAGGACGACGTACGACGTCTCGTGCGTGAGGCGGCCGAGGACGACGTCCGCGACGGCGGTCGCTGGCTCGAGATCCAGGTCGACCCGTCGGGGTACGGCGCCAGGTTCGGCGGGATCACAGCCTTCACCGACCTCGTGCTCGACGCCGTCCGCGAGACCACGGAGGCCACCGGGCTCGGCATCGCGGTCGTGATCGCCGCCAACCGCACCCGGCACCCGCTCGACGCCCGCACCCTGGCCCGGCTCGCCGCGCAGTACGTCGGCCGCGGCGTGGTCGGCTTCGGGCTGTCCAACGACGAGCGACGCGGCGTCACCGAGGAGTTCGCGCCTGCCTTCGCCATCGCCGAGCGCGCCGGGCTCGCGCTGCTGCCGCACGGCGGCGAGCTCGTCGGACCCACGTCCGTGCGCCGCTGCGTCGACTCGCTGCACGCGAACCGCCTCGGCCACGGCGTGCGCTCGGTGGAGGACCCCGCCCTCCTCGACCGGCTCGTCGACGCGGGCATCGCGCTGGAGGTCTGCCCGGTCTCCAACGTCGCCCTGGGCGTCTACTCCGACCTCACGTCCGTGCCGCTTCCGGAGCTGCTCGACGCCGGCGCCACGGTCGCGCTGGGAGCCGACGACCCCCTGCTCTTCGGGTCGCGGCTGGCCGGGCAGTACACGACGATGCGTGCGGCGCACGACCTGTCGGACGCGACCCTGGCAGAGCTGGCCGCGATGTCGATCCGCGCGTCGTACGCCCCCGACCAGGTGAAGACCGGCCTGCTGGCCGACGTGAGCGACTGGCTGTCGGCCCCGCCGCCGTCTGCCACCATGTCGCCATGAGCGACGAGCACTCCGGCACGGACGAGACGCAGCCGATCACGGGGCCGTCCAGCACTCCGCCCGCCGACACCCCGCCGCCGACCTCGCCGTTCGCCGCTCCCCCGAGCCCCGGCGCCGTCCCCCCACCGCAGAACCCCTACGCGCCGCCCGCGCAGAACCCGTACGCCGGGCAGCAGAGCCCCTACCAGCCGCCGCCGAACCCCTACCCCCAGCCCGGTTCCTTCGACCAGTACACGCCCCCCGAGCCCTACGGCGCCGCACCCTACGGCGCGTACCCGCCGGGCTACGGCGCCGGGCTCCCCGACCAGCCGTCGGCGACCACGGCGATGGTGCTCGGCATCGTCGGGCTCGTCGGCATCGTCCTGTGTGGCGGCATCACGCTGGTGCTCTCACCGTTCGCGTGGGTGATCGGACACAAGGCCGTTGCCGACATCGACGCGAACCCGGGACGGTACGGCGGCCGCGACAAGGCCAACGCGGGCAAGATCATGGGCATCATCGGCACCGTGCTGCTCGTGCTCGGCATCGTGGCGGTGATCGGCATCATCGGGCTGATCGCGGCCGTGCCGGACAGCCCGACCCAGTCTCCCGGCCCGGTCACGAACGGGAACGGGATCGTCCACCACGGCTGATTGCGGCTGTGCGCCGCTGCGTCAGAGCTCGCAGCCGACGAGCACGGGCTCGTTGACCAGCCGGATCCCGAACCTCTCCTCGACGCCGTCGCGCACCTCGCGCGCCAGCGCCAGCAGGTCGGCCGTGGTGGCGTCTCCCCGGTTGGTCAGGGCCAGGGTGTGCTTGGTCGACAGGCGCACCGGCCCGTCGCCGTACCCCTTGCCGAAGCCGGCGCGCTCGATCAGCCAGGCAGCGCTGGTCTTGGCCGAGCCGTCGGGCTGGGGCCAGGCCGGGGCGCCGTCGGGCAGGCGGTCCGCCGGGAGCACCGGGTTGGTGAAGAAAGAGCCGGCGCTCCAGGTGTCGTGGTCGGCCGGGTCGAGCACCATCCCCTTGCCCGCGCGCAGTGCCAGCACCGCACGCCGTACGTCGGCCATCGGCGCGCGAGCGCCCGGCTCGACGCCGAGCGTGCGGGCCAGCTCGGCGTACTCCACCGGCGCGCCCAGCTCGCCCTGCCGGAACTGGAAGGTGACGTCGAGGACGACGTGGCGCGACGGGTCGACCTTGAAGCGGCTGGTGCGGTAGCCGAAGCCGCAGTCGGCGGCGGCGAAGGTACGCACCCCGCGGAGCCGCCGGTCCCAGACGCGCACCCGACTGATCGTCTGGGAGACCTCCTGACCGTAGGCGCCGACGTTCTGGATCGGCGTCGCGCCCACGGAGCCCGGGATGCCCGACAGCGCCTCCACCCCGACCCAGCGGCGGGAGACCGCCGTGGCCACGAAAGCGTCCCAACCCTCGCCGGCCGCCACCTGCACCACGACACCGCCGCACGTGGGGTCGTCGTCCTCGGCGTCGGCGCGCAGGCCCGACGTCGCGACCTCGACGACCGTGCCGTCGAATCCTTCGTCGGCGACCACGAGGTTGCTCCCGCCGCCGAGCACGAGCACGGGCTCGCCCACCTCGTCGGCACGTCGTACGGCGTCGACGAGGGCGTCCTCGGTGGTGGCCCGCACCCACGCCCGGGCGGGGCCTCCGAGCCGCAGCGTGGTGTGGTCGCGGAGCCGCGGGGCCTCAGCCACGCAGGACCGCCACCGGGTTGCCGAGGACCGTCTCACCGCCGCAGGTGACGCGCAGCGCGATCGTGCGGTCGTCGCGCCAGGTGCCCTCGACCTGGACCTCGGTGCCGGACTCCGGCACGACCACCGGCTTGGTGAACTTCGCGCCCAGCTCGGCGATCCGGCCGGGCTCGCCCAGCTGCTCGTCGACGTAGCGCGCGGCCAGGGCGAGGGTGAACATGCCGTGGGCGATCACGTCGGGGAGCCCGACGCTGCGGGCGACCTCGGGGTCCTGGTGGATCGGGTTCGGGTCACCGCTGGCCCCGGCGTAGGCCACCAGGTCGGCGCGGGTGACGGCGTACGTCGTGGGCGTCAGGTCGGTCATCAGGCACCCGCCTTGTGGACGAGGGTCGCTTCGGCGGTGCAGACGAGGGCGCCGTCGTCGTCGGTGATCGCGCTCGAGGTCGCGATGATGTCGGTGCCGGCGATCTGGCGCAGACCGCTGACGGTGAGGGTGGCGGTGAGGCGGTCGCCGACGACGATGGGCCGCTCGTGCACGAACTTCTGCTGGCCGTGGACGACGTGGTGGAGCTCGATGCCGACCTCGGGGTCGCCCATCAGCTCCTGCATGGCCCCGAAGGCGACCACGATCGGGAAGGTCGCAGGCGCCGGGTCGCCGCTGCGGTACGGCGTCCCGGTGGCGGCAGCGAAGGCACTCACCGCGTCCTCCGTCACGTCGTACGGCGTGGTCGGCGGGAAGGTGCGTCCGGCCAGGGACGCGTCGACTGCCATGCCGGGAACGCTAGCAGCGAGGGGATCGGGTCGCCCCCGGCTAGAGCCGTCACCACGGGCCCCACGCTTCACGGCGTGACGGCCTTGCTGGCACTCCTCGGGGTTGCAACGGCCTGGACGTGCCGGATCCCAGGTGAGCCGGGGATCCCGGCGCTCCCCCGGAACACAACGACGCCCGCCCGGAACCCGGGCGGGCGTGGTGTGCGGAGGCGCTGAAGGTCAGCGGGTCTCGCGGTGCGGCGTGTGGGTGCGGCAACGCGGGCAGAACTTCTTCAGCTCCATGCGGTCGGGGTCGTTGCGCCGGTTCTTCTTGGTGATGTAGTTGCGCTCCTTGCACACGGTGCAGGCGAGCGTGATCTTGGGGCGAACATCGGAGCTCTTGCTGGCCACGGGGAATCCTTTGGTCGGTCGTGCTGTCGATCTGGCCGGCCGTCCGGTCGACCCAGTGTCGTGAACTGTGTAGTGGGGGCGGGATTCGAACCCGCGACACCACGATTATGAGCCGTGTGCTCTAACCACCTGAGCTACCCCACCAGGAAAGGGACGGGGCCCCTGCCCAGAGCCCCTTTACGGAATCGAACCGTAGACCTTCTCCTTACCATGGAGACGCTCTGCCGACTGAGCTAAAGGGGCAACGACCGTGAAGGATACACAGGCGTAGACATGATCCCGAAATCGTCTGCTCCCGCCTACTTCTACCGTCTCCGCGAGGGGTTCGAGGGGGTCGAGTCACTCCCATCGACGGCCGGTCCCTGGTCGCTGGAGGCACAGCACGGGGGCCCGCCCGCGGCGCTGCTGGGACGCGCCGTCGAAGGACTCGACGCCGGGGTCATCGGTCGGTTCACGATGGACCTGCTCGGCCCGGTGCCGGTCGGTGAGCTCGGCATCTCGGCCTCCGTCGTACGGCCCGGACGCTCGGTGTCCCTGGCCGCGGCCACGTTGCACGACGTGGCCCGGGACCGGCCCGTCGCACACGCGTCGGCCTGGCTCTTCCCGCGGTCGGAGGCAGGTCCGGTGCCGGCCGGGCCCGCGCCGACGCACGGCCCGGCGGACGGCTCCGAGCGCCGGCGACCCGACGGCTGGAGTCCCGGGTATCTCGACGCCGTGGAGTGGCGCTGGATCGCCGGCGGCGTCGACCTCGACGGGCCGGGGGTGGTCTGGATGCGGCCGCCTGCCCTGGTCGACGGCGAGGCGACCTCACCCCTGCAACGGCTCCTGACCTGCGTCGACTCCGCGTCGGGCGTGAGCGCGATGCTCGACGTGCGTGAGTGGGCGTTCCTCAACACCGAGCTGACCGTGCACGTGCTCCGCGAGCCTGTCGGCGAGTGGGTCTGCCTCGACGCCGCCACCACGCTCGGTCCGGGTTCGGTCGGCATCGCCACGTCCACGGCGTACGACGAGCTGGGGCCGGTCGCACGCTCGGCGCAGGCGCTGCTCGTGCAGCGCCGCTAGCTAGAGCTCGGCGACGTCGAGCAGCACCTTGCCGACCGCGCCCTGCTCGACCGCGTCGTGGGCTGCTGCTGTCTCCTCGAGCGGGAAGCGCGTCAGCGGCAACCCGTGCTCCTCGCCGACGTCGAGCGCGCCGTCGGCCAGCGCGGCGGTGATGTCGTCGGTCGCGGCCCGCAGCGCGTCCTCGCCCACCGTGTAGAGCAGCACGAACTGGAGCCGGGCGTTGAGCCCCATGAGGTCGCGGACGCGCAGCTTCACCTTGGTGCCACCGGTGTTGGCGTACGCCGCCACCGAACCGCGGGGTTTGAGCACCCGGGTCAGGAGGTCGACGTTCGTGATGATCGCGACCTCGACCACCACGTCGACACCGTCGGGAGCGACCTCACGGATCCGGGCAGCCGGGTCGCCGGTGGTGTAGTCGACGACGTGGTGGGCGCCCGCAGCGGTCGCCAGCTGGGCCTTCTCGTCGCTGCTCACGGTGGCGACGACGGTGGCTCCCGCCCAGCGGGCGAGCTGGATGGCGGCGTGGCCGACCGCGCCCGCCCCACCGGTGACCAGGACGACGCGGCCCTCGAGAGCCCCGGGCTCGAGCCGGGACGGCCCGTCCTCGTGGACGGTCAGGCAGCGGTGGGCGGTCATCGCCGGCACCCCGAGGCACGCGCCCACGTCGTACGACGTCGAGCCGGGCAGGCGGACCACGCGTTCGTCGGGGACCACGGTGTACTCGGCGGCGGTGCCGACCGGCCGGTCGTGCTGGGCGAGGAACACCCAGACGCGGTCGCCCGCCGTGACCCCGGTGACGCCGTTCCCGACCTCGTCGACGACACCGGCCCCGTCCTGCCCGGGCACGATCTCGTCGAAGGGCAACGACGACGCGGTCGCGCCGGCGCGGAACTTCCAGTCGGTCGGATTCACTCCCGCGACCGTCAGCTTCACGCGCACCTGACCCCAGTGAGGCGTGGGCAGGTCCCGTTCGACCACCTCGAGGACCGAGGAGTCACCGAGCTCGGAGTACACGACTGCACGCATGCCTTCGTCCTACCCAGATCAGCGGCGAATCATGCGTCGCGGAGGAGTGGCCACGGGCGGGCCTCCTCCAGCTCGTAGGCCAGCTCGAGGAGCATCGCCTCGCCGCCGGGACCGGCCGCGAACATCATTCCCTGCGGAAGGCCGGCCTCGGTGGTCGCGAGCGGGAGCGAGATCGCGGGCGCTCCGGTGGCGTTCTGCAGCGGGGTGTAGGCGACCCACTCCAGGAGTCGGCTCATCACGGTGTCGAAGCCCTGGGCGGGGTCGAGCCAGCCGACCTCGGGGGTCTGCAGCGCGAGGGTCGGGGTGAGCAGCACGTCGTACCGCGCATGGAGGTCGTCGGTGATCCGCCGCGACCGGCGAAGCCGGGTGGTGGCGCCCGGCAAGCGGCGCAGGTGGTGGCGGCAGTGGCGGTCGAGGCCCCGGGTGAACGGGTCGAGCCTGGTCGCGTCCCAGGAGCGGCCGTGCTCCATCCGGCCGGTGGCGATGATCGCCGAGGCGAGGGAGGACCAGTAGAGGAGGAAGTCGTTCTTGAACGACGTCGGGATCGGCTGCTCGATCCACTCGACCCGGTGCCCGAGCGACTCGAGGAGCTCGGCCGTGGCGCGGGTGAGGGCGGTGACCTCCGGGCTCGCCGTGACGCCGATGCCGTCGGTCACGACGGCGACCGAGCGCCGGGCGCGGCCGGCAGCCCGCACGTCGCCGACCGGGGCCAGCCGCAGGTCACGGTAGACGCGCTCGGCCTCGCGGAGGAACGCCGCGCTGTCGCGGACCGAGCGGGTGAGCACGCCGTCGGAGACGATCCGCACGGGCATCTGGCGCAGCGCGCGGTCCTGGGGCAGCCGGCCGCGGGTCGGCTTCAGGCCGACCAGCCCGTTGACGGCCGCGGGGATGCGGATCGAGCCGCCGCCGTCGTTGCCGTGCGCCAGCGGGACGGCGCCCGCGGCGACGAGGGCCGCCGTACCGGCTGAGGAGGCGCCGGCCGTGTGGTCGGTCGACCAGGGCGACCGGACGGCGCCCAGCCGGGCATGCTCGGCCGAGGCGCTGAAGCCGTACTCCGAGAGCTGGGTCTTGCCGATCGGCACCAGGCCCGTGGCGAGGTACATCCGCGCGAAGTCGCCGTCGTGCTTGGCGGGCCGCGGGTCGAAGGCGTCGGCGCCCTGCATGGTCGGCACGCGGGCGAGGTCGACGTTGTCCTTGAGGAAGGTCGGGACGCCGGCGAACCAGCCGCCCCGCGGGTCCGCGGCCTCGGCCCGGGCTCGGTCGAAGCACTCGGCCGCCAGCGCGTTGAGCGTAGGCGCCACCTGCTGGGTGCGGGCGATCGCTGCCTCGACCACCTCGGGGATCGAGACGTGTCCGGCAGCCAGGGCTGCGACCAGCCCCACCGCATCGTGGTCGCCGAGAGCGTCGTCGGTGTAGGCGTGCACGCGAGGCATGGGCGGAGGCTAGCCGGAGACAGGTGACGGCCGCCGGTGTGGGGCCGGCGGCCGTCGGGTGGTTCGCCTCACGGCGCCCCACAGGGAATGACACCGGGTCCATGTCGACCCCGTGCATCTGTGAGGAGACACGAGGTGACGCACTGATACCTCCGGTCGACGTCAGGCGGCCGAGCCAGCGCCGTGCCGGTGACAGCCCTCGAGGTGGTCGTCGACGATGCCGATGGCCTCCATCAGCGCATACATCGTGGTCGGGCCGACGAACGCGAACCCGGCCTTCTTCAGCGCCTTCGACAGCGCCAGCGACTCGTCGGTCTTGGCCCGGAGCTCCTCGGTCGTGGTCGGCGAGCGGTGGTCCGCCGGGCGGTGGGACGCGATGAGTGCGGCGAGACCGCCGTGGTCGCGCAGGGTCATGGTGGCGCGGGCGTTGGTGATCGCTGCGTTGACCTTGGCGCCGTTGCGGACGATGCCGGTGTCAGCCATCAGCCGGGCGACGTCGCGCTCGTCGTACGCCGCGATCCGCTCGGCGTCGAAGTCCGCGAACGCGGCGCGGAACGCCGGTCGCTTGAGCAGGATCGTGCGCCACGACAGCCCGGACTGGAACGCCTCCAGCGTCAGCCGCTCGAGGTGAGCCGCCTCGCCCGAGACCGGCAGGCCCCACTCGGTGTCGTGGTAGGCGCGCATCACGGCGTCCGCGTCGCCCCACGGGCAGCGCGCGACTCCGTCGTCTCCGACCACGGGTCCGGGCATGTGCCGATCCTGACAGACCCCACCGACGCCGAGTTGTCCCAAGCCGACTCGGCGTCATTTCGGTGTCTCTGTGCGCCGACTCGGCGTCAGCGGCGAGGTTTCAGGCGGGCGTTGGGGAGGACGGGGGCGGGGATCGGGGGGAGGTGGTCGCCCTCGACGATGCCGAAGCGGCCGTCGAAGATCTCCTGGCTGTCGCCGATCGGGCCGTTGCTGTCGGCCACCTGCGCCATCCAGTCCTCACGCGCCTGCACGATCTCGGAGTGGTCGCGGCCCACGAAGTTCCACCACATCACGATCTCCTCGCCGAACGGCGGACCGCCGAGCAGCAGCAGGTGGGCGAGGTCGTCGGCGGCGATCTCGAGCGGCTCGCCGGGCGCGACGTAGGCGAGCTCGTTGCGGTTCACCTCGACGCCGTTGACGTGGACCGTCCCGAAGTCGACCAGCACGCCGTACTCGAAGGTCGGGTCGGTCTCGGGCGTGATCGTGGTGCCACCGTCGACGATCGCCTCGGCACCGAACAGCGGGCTGAACGTCTCGACCGGCGAGCTGCTGCCGAACATCGAGCCGAGGAACACCTGCACGTCCCACCCCTGACCGTGCACCACCGGGGGCACGTAGTGGGTGAACGCGGGTGGGGTGTCGCGGTGCTCGGCCGGCAGCGCGACCCACAGCTGTACGCCGTGCAGCACGGTGGCCTCGTCGGTCGAGACCTCCGAGTGGGAGATCCCCCGCCCCGCGGTCATCAGGTTGAGCTCACCCGGCCGGACCAGGGCATGGGAGCCGACGCTGTCGCGGTGCTCGATGCTGCCCCCGAACAGCCAGCTCACCGTCTGCAGGCCGATGTGGGGATGCGGCGCGACGAGCATGCCGCCGGTCTCGTCGACCCGGTCGGGACCGTAGTGGTCGAGGAAGCACCACGCGCCGATCAGCGAGCGCTGCCGCTGCGGGAGCGTCCGGCGTACGTTCATGGCCCGCAGTCCCCCCAAGGGCACGTCGCGGGGGATCAGGATCTCGGTGGTCGGCCTGGTCGTCAGAGGGGACATCAGCTCAGGCCTCAGGAGTTGGAGTAGACGGCGGGCCCACCGTCGCTCTCGTCGGTGCCGGGAACGGCGTCGGGGCCGCGACCGGCCCAGCTCCAGGCGTACGCCGGGTCCTCGGCGGCGAGCCCGCCCTCGCCGAGCTCGAGCGGGGCGAAGGTGTCGACCATGACCGCGGACTCGTCGAAGAACTCCGCGCCCAGGGAAGCCTCGATCGCGCTCGGCTGGGGTCCGTGGGCGTAGCCACCGGGATGCAGCGAGATCGAGCCGAGGTTGATGCCCGAGCCCTTGCGCGCCTCGTAGTCGCCGCCGACGTAGAACATGACCTCGTCGCTGTCGACGTTCGAGTGGTAGTACGGCACGGGGATCGACAGCGGGTGGTAGTCCACCTTGCGAGGCAGGAAGTTGCAGACCACGAAGTTCCAGCCCTCGAAGACCTGGTGCACCGGCGGCGGCTGGTGGATCTTGCCGGTGATCGGCATGTAGTCGTCGAGGTTGAACGTGTGGGGGTACATGCATCCGTCCCAGCCGACCACGTCGAACGGGTGGGTCGCGTAGGTCATCCTGGTGCCCACGACCTGACCTCCGACGCGGTGCTTGACCAGCACGTCGACGTCCTCGCCGTCGACGAGGAACGTCTCGCCCGGACCGTGCAGGTCGCGCTCGCAGTACGGCGCGTGCTCGAGCAGCTGGCCGAAGCGCGAGAGGTACCGCTTGGGCGGCGCGATGTGGGAGTTGGCCTCGATCGCGTAGAGCCGGCTCGGCTCGCTGGGCACCCAGCGGTGGGTGGTCGCCCGCGGCACGAGCACGTAGTCCTGGGTGCGGTAGGGCAGGACCCCGAAGACCGTCTCGACCACGCCGCTGCCCGACTCGACGTACACGCACTCGTCGCCGATGGCGTTGCGGTAGTACGGCGACGGATCGGTGCCGGTCACGACGTACCCGATCCGGACGTCGTTGTTGCCGAGCACCATCCGGCGTCCCTCGACCGCACAGGCGCCTCCGGGGGTCGAGCCCGTCGAGACCCCGGGCTCGGGGAAGAGCCCGTGCAGCTTCAGATGGCGTGGCTTCAGCGGGTGGTTGGGGGTGCGGGTCTGGTCGGGCAGGTCCCACACCTGCGAGTCGACGATCGCCGACGGGACCCCGCGGTGGTAGAGGAGCGACGAGTCCGAGGAGAAGCCCTCCTCCCCCATCAGCTCCTCGCGGTAGAGGTTGCCGTCCTCGTCGCGGTGCTGGGTGTGACGCTTCGGCGGCACCGAGCCGACGCTGCGGTAGTAGGGCATGGCGCCAGACTAGGACGTCGCGCCAGCGGCTGCTGAACCGTCGATGACCCCTCGCCGACCCGGGGAAACCCGGTCGCTGACGGGTGGGCCGAGCGCCTAGGCTCGGGGTGCCATGCGCGACTTCCCACCGGAGATCACCACTTTCTACAGCGCGGCCGGTCGGAAGCCCGGTCCCGCGCCGGACACGCGCACCCCGGCGGCGTTGCTCCGGTGGTTCCTGAGGTTGCAGTGGCGCCTGATCCTGCTGACGACCGCGGTCGGGGTCCTGTGGCAGCTGCCCCTCACCGTCGGCCCCTGGATGTTCGGCAAGGCCATCGACGAGGGGATCGTGCCGGGGTCGCTCAACGGCACCTTGACCTGGGCCGGGCTGCTGCTGCTGGTGACGCTGATCGGAGCGACGTTCGGGATCGTCATGCACACCCTGATCGTGCGCAGCTGGCTGATCGCGCTCTACGGGACCATGAAGATGGTCACCCGCAAGGTCGTGCAGATGGGCCACGTGCTGCCACGTCGTACGCCGACCGGTGAGGTGCTCAGCGTCGCAGCCGCCGACTCCGACGAGTTCGGTGCCCTCACCGAGATCGTCTCGCGCTCGGGCTCCCAGCTGATCTCCTACCTCGTGGTCGCCTTCATCGTGCTCAGCACGTCTCCCGAGCTCGGCATCCTGATGCTGATCGCCGCGCCGATCCTGGTCGGAGCCAGCCTGCCGCTGCTGCGCCCGCTCCACCGCCGCCAGCAGATCGAGCGCACCCGCAACTCCGACCTCACCTCGATGGCGACCGACATCGTGGCCGGGCTGCGGATCCTGCGCGGCATCGGCGGCGAGCGGACCTTCGGCCGCAACTACGACCGCCAGTCGCAGCTCGCCCGCCAGGCCGGAGCCTCGGCCGGCTTCTGGCAGGCCGGGATCGAGGCCGTCGGTGTCCTCTTCTCCGGCGTCTTCATCGTGCTGCTCGTGTGGCTCGGCACCAAGCAGGTGATCTCGGGCGACCTGCTGATCGGCCAGCTGATCAGCTTCCTGGGCTACGCGCTGTTCATGATCTACCCGATCCAGACCTTCTTCGAGCTCGCGCAGAAGGTCACCCGGGCGATGGTCTCGGCGCGCAAGGCGGTGGCGATCTTCGAGGAGCAGCCGCCGTGGCCCGACAAGACCGAGAGCACCCCGCTCCCCCACCACGCCGACCTCTACGACGAGCTCACCGGCTTCGTCGCACGCGACGGTGAGCTGACGATCGTGGTCTGTGCGGTGCCCGAGGAGACGTCCGCCCTCGCCGACCGGCTGGGCCGCTACCTGCCGGCCGACACCGAGCCGGTGAGCCAGGAGCTCGAGGAGGGCATCAAGGGCCGCGCCGCCCGGCGGGCCCGTGCGCAGCGGCTGGCCGAGCGGGCACGCCTCGCCGCGCTCGACGAGGAGCTCGCCAACCGCGAGTGGGGCGTCAAGCTCGGCGGCGTCGACCTCGGCGCTGCGTCGCTGGACGACGTACGACGGCAGATCCTGGTCAGCGACACCAACAGCCAGCTGTTCGCCGGCACGCTGCAGGACGCCATCGACCCCCACGGCCGCCTGACCCGCGCCCAGGCGGAGGAGGCCGTGCGGGTGGCCAACGCCGAGGACGTGTACGACGCGCTGCCGGGCGGCTGGCAGGGCGTGCTCGACGAGCGCGGCCGCGGGCTGTCCGGCGGCCAGCGCCAGCGCGTCGTACTGGCGCGGGCGCTCGCCGCCGAGGCGCCGATCCTGGTGCTGGTGGAGCCCACCTCCGCGGTCGACGCCCACACCGAGGCGCGGATCGCCGCCCGGGTCGCGGCCGTCCGGCACGGCCGCACGACCGTGGTCAGCACCGTGTCTCCGCTGTGGCTGCGCCATGCCGACCGGGTGGTGCTGTTCGAGAGCAACCGGGTGACGGCCGACGGCACCCACGAGGAGCTGGTACGCGACAGCCCGGCTTACCGCCGCGTCGTCGCGCGCGCCGCGATGGACGCCCCCGTGGAGGAGGTGAGCGGCCATGAGCACAGCCCTGTCTGACCCGTTGGCGACCTCCGAGGAGACCTGGCGCGACCACACCGTGGCCGAGCCCGCGATCCCGCCCGAGCTCGTCCCTCCCCCGCACGGCACGCCGCGCCGCGAGCGGCTCTCGGCACTGCACCGACGCCACCTGCTGCGCGAGCAGCGGGCGCTCGACACCTACGCCGCCTCGCGCAACCCGGTGCGCGGCTGGCCGGTGGCCGACAACCACGTGGTGATGGCGTTCTTCCGCAGCCTGTTGAAAGAGCGCAAGGGCATCTTCTTCTGGCTGATCCTGCTCAACGCACTCGCCGCCGGCACCGCGCTCGTCGTACCGCGGTTGCTGGGCAACCTGGTCGAGCTGGTCCAGAGGTTCCTCGACGGCGACATCAGTGCGGCTGCCGCGCGGAGCAGCCTCGACCAGCTGGCACTGGTGATCATCGCCATCGTCGTGACCCAGGCGCTGTTGACGTTCCTGGCCCAGGCCACCTCGACGATCTTCGGGCAGGACCTGCTGGCGTCGGCCCGCGAGTTCATCGTCGGCACCGTGCTGCGGCTTCCGCTGGGTCGCGTCGAGGGCGCGTCGACGGGCGATCTCGTCACCCGGGTGACGCGCGACGTCGGCACGATGAGCCGCTCGGTGCAGTTCGGTGTGCCCCAGGCGATCATCTCGGGGCTCACAGTCGCGCTGTCGGTCGTGGCGATGCTGCTCAACTCCGTGCTGCTCGCCGTGCCGTCGCTGCTGGTGATCGGCTCGTCGTGGTTCCAGGTGCGCCGCTATCTCCAGCGCGCGCCCAAGGGATACATCACCGAGGGATCGACGTACTCCCGGATCAACACGACGCTCACCGAGACCGCCGAGGGCGCCCGCACGGTGGAGGCGCTCGGGCTCTCCGATCTCCGCGTGCGCGCCGGCGACGACGACATGGCGGTCTCGGGCCAGGCCGAGCGCTACACGATGACCCTGCGCAACCTGCTCTTCACGGTCATCGACGTCGCGTTCAACACCCCGCGCGTGATCACGCTGCTCGTCGGCGGCTACGGCTACCAACAGGGATGGGTCTCGCTCGGGCAGATCACCGCCGCGCTGCTCTACGTCGAGGCGCTGAGCGGTCCGCTCGACCGGCTGGTCAGCGAGATGGACCGGCTCCAGGTCGGCGTAGCGTCGACGAGCCGGCTGATGGGCATCGCCGAGGTGCCGGAGGACCGCACCCCCGGCACCGACCGGCCGGACGGTCCGCACCTGGTCGGTGAGGACCTGCGCTTCGCCTACCGCGAGGGGCACGACGTACTCCACGGGGTGTCGCTCGACCTGCGCGTCGGCGAGCGGCTCGCGATCGTGGGGCCGTCGGGATCGGGCAAGTCGACCCTCGGGCGGCTGTTGTCGGGGATCAACGGCCCGCGCACCGGGTCGGTCAAGGTCGGCGGCGTCGACCTGGTCGCCCTGCCGCTGGAGAGCCTGCGCACCGAGGTCGCGCTCGTCACCCAGGAGCACCACGTGTTCGTCGGGACGGTGCGCGACAACATCGTCCTGGCGCGCGAGGACTCCTCCGACGAGGCGGTGTACGACGCGCTCTCGGCCGTCGGCTCGCGCGACTGGGTGGAGCGGCTGCCGGCAGGTCTGGACACCCTGATCGGGTCGGGCAACCAGCCGCTGACGCCTGCTCAGGCGCAGCAGATCGCACTGGCCCGGTTGATCATCGCCGACCCCCACACGCTGGTGCTCGACGAGGCGACCTCGCTGATCGACCCGCGCACCGCACGCACCCTCGAGGGCTCGATGAACTCGCTGCTCGACGGCCGCACCGTGGTCGCCATCGCCCACCGCCTCCACACCGCCCACGACGCCGACCGGATCGCGGTCGTCATCGACGGGGTGATCGTCGAGCTCGGCTCCCACCACGAGCTGGTCGCCCAGGACGGCGAGTACGCCGCCCTCTGGCACGCCTGGACCAGCTGACCTGGCGGGTTGGTTCCGCTTGTAACGCTCCGTTACCCGCAGTAGAGGGCCGTCATGACATCGACCCAGAGCGGGTAACGGAGCGTTACAAGGGAGCGACCCGACCCCGACCCATCCACCGGAGGTCCCGCGACGGGCGTCGTCCACAGGCCTCGAGGCGCCGGCGCCCGGGGGCACCGGTGACAGCGCACGGTCGACGCATGGACCCTCGGATACTCGGAGTGATGGCCGGGCAGCACGGGCTGATCACCTTCAGGCAGGCGTGCGAGCTCGGGCTGCACGATCGCGACCTCGCCAGGCTGGTACGACGCGGCACCTGGCTGCGCGTACGCCACGGCGTGTACGTCGACACCGAGGCATGGCGAGGCCTGGATGGCTACCGCGGACAGCCGTTGCTGCGCGTGCGCGCGGCCCACCTGGTGGTCCAGGCCCCGCACTGGTTCAGCCACGAGTCCGCCGCCCTGATCCACGACCTCCCGCTGGCCGACCCACGCACCGCGCGGGTGCACCTCACCCGCCCACGGGTGCTCGGCGATCGAGCCAAGGCCGGGATCGTGCACCACAAGGCCGTGTTCCGCCCGTCACAGGCAACGCACGTGGACGGCCTGCCCGTGCTCGACCTCGCGCGGACGGCCTGCGACCTCGCCCGAGGAAGCGGCCTGACCGCCGGGCTGGCCGGCTGCGACCGGGTGCTCCGCCGGGGCGTGCGGAAGGCGGCGCTCTGGGCCGTGCGCGAGCAGATGAGGTGCTGGCGCGGCGTTCGAACGGTGGTGTCCGCCATCGAGCTGGCCGATCCCGGCGCGGAGAACTTCGTCGAGTCGGCAACCCGCGAGCTGGTGCACTCCCTCGGCATCGGGTGGCCGTCGACCCAGTTCGGACTGCGCGCCGAGGGCCGCACCGTGTTCTGCGACGTGCGCGTCGGCCGCCACCTCTTCGAGTTCGACGGCAGGGTCAAGCTCGTCCCGGTGGCCGAGGGCGGGTTCGCCGACCGTGAGCCGATCGAGGTCCTGTGGGCCCAGAAGCAGCGTCAGGACTTCATCACCGGGTTCAAGCTCGGCGTCTCACGGGTGACCTATCGCGATCTCGGCCCCGACCGGGCGGCGGCCGTCCAGCGGCTCCGCCGGGAGTACGCCGACACGGTGGCGCGCTTCGGGACCGACATCAGCGACCTCACGCCGTACCTCGTCCACCGCCGCTGACCTCACGGCCACAGGCTTGTAACGCTCCGTTATCCACTCATGGAGTGCGTCATGACGGCGCACAGGGCGAGATAACGGAGCGTTACAAGGGAAACGGCTAGGCGCGGCCCTGGTAGGCCCGGGCGAGGCGGGACACGAAGTGGTAGACGCCGTCCTCGTCGGGGGCCAGGGGGCCGGCCTCGTAGTGGGGTGCCGACATCCCGCGCTGCACGGACTCGCACGCCGACCAGTCCTGGCGATTGGTGAGGTCCCAGAAGTCCACGGCGTACGCCGGGCTGAAGCCCTCGCGCTCGGTGACGTCCTTCGGGAACGCCCACGAGCAGGTGATCCGGGTGCGGTCGGGGGTGATCGGCACCAGCAGGTGGGTCATCACGTAGTCGGGGTGCAGCGAGATCAGCAGGTTGGGCATGACCGCGAGGTACATGACCGTCGACAGCTCGTGCTCGTCGAGCCGCGCCATCGCCACCCCGCCGCTGCGCCCGTCGAGCGACATCGTCTCGGCACCCTCACGCAGCTCCATCCAGCCGCCGACCCAGTTGCCCTCGCGATCGATGTTCTCCCCGCTGGTCGGCGGCGAGACCCGGCACAGCTCGGGGTGGATCATCGAGCAGTGGTAGCACTCCTGGTAGTTCTCGACGATGACCTTCCAGTTCGCCTCGACGTCGTACTGGTGGGTCTCGCTGGTCACCAGTGACTCCGCGTCGTACGGCGCGACGATCTGCTCGAGCTCACCGATGTACGCCGCGAAGTCCTCGGCCGAGCCGGAACGGTCGACGAAGACCCAGCCGTGCCACTCCTGGACGCGCACCGGCTTGAGCCCGAGCGTCGACTTGTCGAACGACTCGACCTCCTTGAAGTGCGGGGCGCCGATCAGGCTGCCGTCGTGCCGGTAGGACCAGGCGTGGTACGGGCAGACGATCGCCCGAGCGTCGGCGGACCCGCCGCACGGGAGCAGCTCGTGGCCGCGGTGACGGCACGCGTTCTCGAAGGCGCGGAGCACGCCCTCCTTGTCGCGCGTGATCAGCACGCCGTACTCACCGACCGACTCCGCGCGCATCCCGCCGGGCTTGATCTCGGCGGAGCGTCCCAGGCACATCCAGCCCTCGAACAGATGCGCGCGCTCCCACGCCAGCACGTCGGCTGACCGATAGGCGTCACGGGGCAGCATCCGGCTGGAACCGAACGGCGCCAGGGACAGCTCCAGCTGGGCCGGGTCGAGCGGTGCGGGTGGGATCGTCGGCATCTCGCCTCCTTCACGAAGAACTGAACGGTGGTTCAGTCAGTCTAGGCCTCGCCCGCGAACACGTCGATAGCGCCGCCGCCCTTCTCGCCCCGGGTGAACCATCGATAGCCGAGGTAACCGATGGTCACCGCGAGCAACGCCGTCACCAGGAGCAGCGTGGTGAGCGCGTTCAGCGCCGGCGTCGGGGCAGCTCGCGCGGTGTTGTAGACCTTGATCGAGACCGTCTCGGTGCTGGAGTCGCCCGAGAGGTAGCGCACCAGGATGAAGTCGTCGATCACGTCGGCGAAGACCAGCACCGCGCTGGCGAAGATCGCTGGGTAGAGCAGCTTCAGCAGGACCCGCCACACGGCCCCCGCCGGCGAGGCGCCGAGGTCGACCGCGGCCTCCTCGTAGTCGCGGCCGATGGTCAGCAGCCGGGCGCGCACGAT
Source organism: uncultured Actinomycetota bacterium (assembly GCA_963794355.1). Classification (GTDB taxonomy): domain Bacteria; phylum Actinomycetota; class Actinomycetes; order Propionibacteriales; family Nocardioidaceae; genus Nocardioides. Next base: position 71,288 of record CAWCDN010000016.1, on the reverse strand, counting down.
CACGACCGGCCACGAGAGCTGGAAGGTGACCAGCCCCAGCACCTGCCCGGTGGTGCCGAGCTGCAGCGGCGAGACCAGCACGGTCGCCACGAAGAGCAGGGAGACCGCCAGCAGGATCTCGGGCAGCACGAACGACGCGATCACCGCGAAGTTCGCCCCCGACGGGATCCGCCCGCGCCAGCGATCGAGCCCGAGGGCCATCGCGACCCCGAGCGGGACTGTGATCGCAGTCGCCAGGAGCCCCAGCCACAGGGTGTGGACCAACGCCGTGTGGAGGCTGTCGTCGTGCCACACCGACCGCAGCGGGTCGCCGTAGTACCACCGCGTCGAGAAGCCCTGCCAGGTCACCCGCGAGCGGCCGGCGTTGAACGAGAACAGGACGGCGACGGCCACCGGCAGCAGGGACCACGCGAGGTAGAGGCCGGTGACGATCGCGAGCCCCCACGGGCGCCGCCACGGGTTGCGCCACCAGGCGATCGGGTTGAGCGTGCTCATCTCCGTGCCTCGTTCATGACGCGATGTCCGCGCCGTTGCGGGTGCTGCGCAGGTAGATGAACATCGGGATCACCGAGACCACCAGCACGATCAGCACGAACGCGCCGGCCTGGCCGGTCTGCCCGGGCGTGTGCACCGAGCTGTCGATGAGGTTGCCGACCATCGAGGTGGACGGCGAGCCCGACAGCAGGTCGACGGTGAAGTAGTCACCGAGCATCGGCAGGCTGGTGACGAGCAGGCTGACCACCACCGCGGTGCGCGTCAGCGGCCAGGTCACCCTCCAGAACGTCTGGAACCGGCTCGCGCCGAGGTCACGGGCGGCCTCGAGCATGGCGGCCGGTGCGCGGTCGAGACCCGCGTAGAGCGGCAGGATCATGTAGGGCACGTAGCCGTAGACCAGGCCCAGGATCACGGTGGTGCCGTGGCCCTGCAGCCAGGCGACGTGCACGTTGAACAGCCCGCCCGCGCTGAGCGCCTTGTTCACCAGGCCGTCGGTCTGGAGCAGGTTGACCCAGGCCAGCATCCGCATCATGTAGCTGATCCAGAACGGCGCGATCAGGGCCGCGAGCAGCAGTCCCTTCCAGCGCCCGCCGAAGCGCGCGGTGAAGTAGGCGACCGGGTAGGCGATCAAGAGGCAGAGCAGGCTGGCCGTGGTCACGTAGAGCACGGTGCGGACCAGGGCCGGGCGGAAGTAGGGGTCGGAGCCGAAGATCCGCCCCATCACGAACGTGAACTGCGAGAAGTCCCAGTGGAGCGGGTTCCACACCGGCACCGGCTGCCGCAGGATCGGGTCGATGGTGCCGAAGATGATCGCCAGCACGACGTAGAGCGGCGCGATGAAGAGCACGCACAGCCAGACGATGCCCGGGATCGCCAGTCCGCTCCAGAACCACCGGCTGCCGACGCCGCGAGTGGGCTCGACGTCGGGCGTCCGTGACTCCGGTACGACGCTCGGCGGCTCGGGCTCGGGGCGGACCGGCGTCCGCGTGGGCGCCTCAGCCACCGGCCTTGAACTCCTGCCAGATCTGGTGGTACTCGTTGTCGGCGGTCACCGGCAGCCCCAGCAACGGCAGTCCCTTCTTGAAGTCGCTCTCCTGGACGACGGCGGTCGAGAGGTTCTCCGGGACGTAGCCCTGCTTGACCAACGTGCTGGGTGTGAACTGCTTGAGCGGCGGCTGGTAGCCGGTGAAGCCGAAGTTCTGCCCGGCGCTGGTCTCGTCCATGATCGCGTTCATGAAGTAGTGGGCGGCCACGGGGTTCGAGCCCTGGGCCAGGCAGACGCACAGGTCGTTGTCGACACCGCCGACGCCGTCCGGTGGGAACCAGTAGCGCAGGATCCCGGGGTCGACCTTCTTCGGAAGGTAGTAGGGCATGTTGATCGCGTCACCCGACCAGAACTGCGCCAGGCCGTACTGCCCCGACGGCATCTCGGTGTACATCTGGATGGTGACCTTGGGGTTCATGGTCTTGCGGAGGTCGAGCAGCGCGACGCGCGCCTCCTCGAGGTGGGTCGGGTCCGTGGTGTTGATGTCGGTGACACCGTTGCGCATCAGCACCATCGCGATCGCGGTGTGCCAGTCGTCGAGGATCGCCAGGTTGTCGTTGTACGTCGTGTCCCAGAACACGTCGAACGGGTTGGCGTACTGCGAGATGTCGACGTTTGCCATGTCGGTGCGCCAGCCGATCCCGGTCGAGAAGATCGTGTAGGGGATGGTGTAGCGCGAGCCGAGGTCGTACCAGGGGTTGTCGAAGCTGTGCCACAGGTTCTTGGCGTTGGTCAGGTAGTCACGATTGAGCGGCCGCAGCAGCTCGGCCTGCACCAGCTTGCCCACCGAGTCGTAGCCAGGGAAGTAGAGGTCGAAGCCGAGACCGCCGGAGGCGATCTTCGTCAGGGCCTCGTCGGCGTCGTTGAACGTCGAGAGGTGGATGTCGACGCCCCACTCCTTCTCGAAGTCCTTCATCATCCGGGGCGAGAGGTAGTCGGAGTAGTTGTAGATCCGCAGCACGCTGCCGGGCTCGGGCTTCAGGCCGGACTCGATGATCGGGTTCTTCTTGCTGATCGGCCAGCGAATCGGGTGGTCCGGCGCGGGGATCCGCAGCGTGCCGTAGTCGTGGGTGCGCTGCTGGCACGCGGTCAGCAGGGGCAGACCGACCGCCGCGGTCAGCCCCGCGCGCAGCACGGTACGGCGCTGCAGCTGCCGTGACCGGTCGAAGGCCGGGCCCGTCCGTCTGCCCATCCACGCTCCTGGCTGTCGCGTCTTCCGAGGTGACTGGAGCCCCGTCTGACTCCTTGCCGGAGTCTCTCACGCTGACATAGACTGAACGATCAGTCAATGGATCGACCGGCGAGCCCAGATGAGGATGCCGCATGACCGCGACCGAGATCGCCCCCGAGCTGTCCACCCGGATCGACACCCTGATCGACGACGAGACGGAGCGCTTCCGGGAGCGCCTGCCCCGCAGCCGCGAGATGTCCGAGCGGGCCCACTCGCTCGCCGGCGGCGCCACCTCCAACTGGCAGGTGGCCGAGCCCCACGCGGTGTGGATCAGCCACGGCGTCGGCTCCAAGATGTACGACGTCGACGGCAACGAGTACTCCGACTTCCACGGCGGCTACGGCGTGTCCCTGGCCGGCCACGGTCATCCGGCGATCGTCGAGGCGGTGCGGGCCCGGGTGGCCCGCGGCACCCACTTCGCCCAGCCCACCGAGGACTCCATCGTCGTCGCCGACAACCTCTCCGAGCGCTTCGGCCAGCCGCTGTGGCGCTTCGGCAACTCCGGCACCGAGTCGACCATGGACGCCGTCCACCTCATGCGTGCCGCCACCGGCCGCGACCGGATCCTCAAGGTCGAGGGCTGCTACCACGGTCACCACGACTCGGTGATGGTCTCGGTCCTGCCCGAGGCCGACGCCCCGATCGGGCCGGACGACGCGCCGGTCGGCGTCATCGACAACTCCGGCATCCCGGAGGCGATCGCCGGCCTCACCACGATCGTGCCGTTCAACGACTTGGCCGCCGTCGAGGCCGCGCTCGCCCGGTACCCGGGCGAGATCGCGGGGATGATCCTCGAGCCGATCATGATGAACGCCGGCATCATCTACCCCGAGGACGGCTACCTCGCCGGGCTCAAGGACCTCCTCCACGCCGACGGCGCGCTGATGACCTTCGACGAGGTCAAGACCGGCCTCACCGTCGGCCCCGGCGGCGCCTCCCGGCTCCTCGGCGTCACCCCCGACCTGATCTGCGTCGCCAAGGCGGTGGGCGGCGGTCTCTCGACCGCCGCGATCGGCGGCAGCAACGAGGTGATGGGGATGATCGCCCGCGGTGAGTACGAGCAGGTCGGCACGTTCAACGGCAACCCGCTCGCGATGGCCGCCGCGCGCGCGATGCTGACCGAGGTGCTCGACGACGCGGCGTACGCCCGTCTCGACACGCTCCGCGACCGGATGCGCGACGGGCTCCAGGGGGTCGTAGACCGGCACGACGCCCCCTGGCGCGTGGTGACTGCCGGCGCGAAGGGCTGCGTGTCCTTCCTGCCGCACCCGATCCGCAACTTCCGCGACTTCCGCGAGCTCGACGGCCGCTACGGCCACGCGCACTGGCTCGTCCAGCACAACCGAGGGGCGTTCCTGCCGCCCTGGGGCAAGGTCGAGCAGTGGCTGATCTCGGTGCAGCACACCGAGGCCGACGTCGACCGGTTCGTCGCCAACTGCGGTGACCTCGCCGACGCGGTGCTCGGGACCCCCGCCTGATGGCCGGCGCTCTCTCCCTCTCGGGACTGGTCAAGCGCTTCGGGGACGAGGTGGCCGTCGACGGCCTCGACCTCGACATCGGGGAGGGCGAGTTCTTCTCGCTGCTGGGCTCCTCGGGCTGCGGCAAGACCACCACCCTGCGGATGATCGCCGGCTTCGAGCGGCCCGACGAGGGCCGGATCGAGCTCGACGGCGTCGACCTCTCGCAGGTGGCCCCGCACAAGCGCCCGGTCAACACCGTCTTCCAGTCCTACGCGCTCTTCCCCTTCCTCGACGTCGCCGAGAACGTCGGCTTCGGGCTGCGCTACCAGCGCGCCACCAAGGAGGAGGTACGACGCCGGGTCGGCGCCGCGCTCGACCTCGTGCAGATGGGGGCGCTGTCCAAGCGGAAGCCCCACCAGCTCTCCGGTGGCCAGCAGCAGCGCGTCGCGCTGGCCCGGGCGCTCGTGCTCGAGCCGACGGTGCTGCTGCTCGACGAGCCGATGGGCGCCCTCGACGCCAAGCTGCGCAAGCAGCTCCAGCTCGACCTCCGTTCGCTGCAGAAGCAGGTCGGCACCACGTTCGTCTACGTCACGCACGACCAGGACGAGGCGCTCACCATGAGCGACCGCCTCGCCGTGCTCGACCACGGCCAGGTGATGCAGGTCGGCACACCGAGCGAGGTCTACAGCGCCCCGCAGAACACTCACGTCGCGACCTTCCTCGGCACCACGAACCTCTGGGACGCCGAGGTGCTCGCGGTCGAGCCGGGCCTGCTGACCTGCCGGATCGGCGACGTCGAGGTGCGGGTCAACGGCACGGGCCACACCCCCGGCGAGACCGTCTCGGTGATGGTGCGCCCGGAGCGGGTGGTCGTCGCGCAGACCGACCTGCCCGACGACACCACCAACGTGCTGCGCGGTCGGGTCGACACCCTGACGTTCCGCGGCGCCCGCACGACGGTGCTGCTCGACGTGAGGGGCCTGCGCCTCGAGGCGGAGGTCGCCAACATCGGCGGCGAGCCGCCCGACTGGCTGGTGGAGGGCTCCGAGGTGAGCGTCACCGTCTCGCCGCGGGGCCTGCGGGTGCTGACCGACGCACCCGCCGTGCGGAGCCGGGCGACGGCCGAGGCGGCACCGGCGGCCGGCTCCGGCACCTCGCGCTAGCCGGTCAGGCCAGCGCCCGCACGTTCCAGGCGACCGCCGGCTGCTCGAACGGCGGCTCCGGGAGGAGCGAGCGGCAGCGATCCTGCACCGCGCGCACGTGGTCGGGGGCGAGGGTCGCGACGTAGGCGCCCAGGGGCCCGACCCCGAGCAGGTAAGGCGCCCACCAGTCGTCGAAGGTCTCGAAGCGCCGGCCGACGGTCAGGGCCGACGAGGTGATGTCGTGCAGCCCCGCCTCGCGCGCGTACGCCGCGAGCTGGCCGTCGTGGGTGCCCGGCAGCGCCGCCTCGGTCGGGGTGGCGGGGTCGACGTCGTGGGCCGCGGACCAGAAGAGCGACAGCGGCGACCCGCCACTGCCGTGGTCCCACACGCACGCCGCGACCACGCCTTCGGGTCGGGTCACCCGGCCCATCTCGCGCAGGCCGGCCACCGGGTCGGTCATGAAGTGCACGACGAGCTGGGCGAGCGCGGCGTCGAACGCGGCGTCGTCGTACGGGAGGGCCTCGGCGACTCCCTGCCTCACGTCGGCGCCCGGGAACCGCTCGCCCGTGGCCGCGACGAAGGAGGGCGACGGGTCGATGGCTGCGACCGCGGACGCGCCGTAGCGGTCGACGAGGACCGCGGTCAGCACGCCCGGGCCGCAACCGACGTCGAGCACCTGCCCGGTGACCGTGACGTCGGCGCTCTCGAGGAACACCCCGGTGAGGGGTTCGGACCACCGGCCCATGAACCGCAGGTAGGCGTCAGCGGGGACGTCGAAGCTCATCGGCCGGTCGGTCGCGTCAGGCCGACTCGAACCAGGGGTGGTGGAGGTCGTAGAACCTCGCCCCGGCCATCATCGACTCGAGCTCCGAGCGCACCTCGGGGGGCGGCTCCTTCATCTCGCCCGCGCGGGCGCTGTCCTCGTCGCGGAAGGCGATCGTCTCGGTGAACGTGCCGTCGGGCTCGATCGCGAGGGTGCCGCCGATGATCTCGGGCCGCATCTCGTGGAGCATCGAGGTGTCGGCGAGCATCGCCTTGATCCGGCTCGGGTCGTCGACCCGGCCCTGGATGATCTGCACGAATCCGGCCTCGTCGGAACCGCCGTCCATCAACATCATGACGTCGTCGCAGTCGTGGAAGGTCACCGGACCGTCCATGAGCGACATCATCTTCTCGGCCCACCTACCCTGTTCGGGCCGCGCCGAGTTGGCCATCGCGGCCTCGCGGGACTCGAAGCGGACGACCGCCATGAACTGGTCGTCGTCGGTGAAGCCGAACGTGCTGCCGAGCCAGCCGACCGCGCCCTGGCTGAGCTCCTCGCGCCAGGCCTTGGCGGCCGCACGAAGCTCTTCCTGGCGGGTACACGTGCCTTGGATGATCTGAATGAACACAGCATGGCCTCCTGTCTGCAGGCCATCTCGGATGAGGTGGTCTCGTGTCCGACCTCGACGCTAGACCTCTCGCTGCCTCGCGACCAGCCCGGAGATCGAGGGTCAGCTGGCTGGGTCGACCAGCTGGGTCGACCGGCTGGGGGCAGCGGCTGGGATCAGCGGGCGCGGGTGGTGCGGGTGCGCGTGCGCGCCTTGACCAGGCCGAGCTCCTGGTAGGCGACGGCGAGGGCGACCTGGCGCGCCCGCGGGGCGTCGACCACCGGGTCGTCGAGCGCGACCTGCACGACGAGACCGTCGAGCAGCGAGCCCCACATGATCGCGAACGTCTCGACGTCGACCTCGCCGATCTCGCCGGCGTCGATGCCGGCCTGTACGACGCGGGCGATCAGGTCGCGCCACTGCGCGTCGAGCTCGGCGCGGTCCTTCTTCACCTCGGGGTGTCGGAAGGCCTGGGCCCAGACGTCGAACCACAGACCCCAGTCGCCGGTCAGCTCCGACTGCTTCTCCGAGACCAGGGTCCACTCGACGAGGGTCTCGATCCGCTCGCGGAGCGTGGGGGTCGCGCGCAGCATCTCCTCGGTGGCGGCGTAGAACGACCGCTCCGACCAGCGCAGCGCCTCGGTCAGCAGGCTGTCCTTGGTGCCGAAGTAGTAGATGACGAGGGCAGGGCTGGCGCCGACGCGCTCGGCGACGTCGGCGATCCGGGTGTCGTGGAACCCGCGCTCGGCGATCAGCGTGGCGGCGGCGGAGAGCATCTGGTCGCGGCGTACGTCGGCGACCGCATCACCCTGTTCCCGCGCGGCCATCGGTCCCCTGTCTCGCGTCCGCTGCTTGTGGCGGCACGCTAGCACGACTTAGACTGAACAGTCAGTCAGGACCCCGAGCGGAACGGCGACCATGACTCACTCACCAGGAACCTACGATGCCCTCGTGGCGGGTGGGGGTCACCACGGGCTCGTGTCGGCGCTCGAGCTCACCGGGTCCAGGCTCCGTTCCGTCGCGCTCGGACGACCCGGCCGGTGACGCCCGGTCCTCCTGCCCGCCTTCGGGCGATGATGGGTGCCCGCTCGGTCGCCGTCGTCGGCGCGAGCGAGCGGCCCGACTCCTTCGGGTGGCGGCTGACGACCGAGGTGCTGCGCAGCCCGGGGTTGACGCGGGTGCACCTGGTGAACCCGGGTCGCACGTCCGTGCTCGGGCAGCCGTGCGTGCCGACGCTTCACGACGTCCCGGAGCCGGTCGACCTGGTGCTGCTCGGCGTCCCGGACGCGGTCCTGGCACCGACCCTCGCGGTCGCCGCAGCCCGGGGTGACGCGGGCGCGGTCGTCTACGGCCCGGCGTACGGCGTCAAGTCGGAGGTCGTCGAGGCGGCCGGCGAGATGGCGGTGGTGGGTGGCGGCTGCATGGGGTTCGTGGACACCACCACCGGCGTCCGGGCCATCGGCTACCTCGAGCGTGACCCGCTGCCGACCGGGTCGATCGCGCTCGTGACCCACTCCGGGTCGGTCTTCTCGGCACTGCTGCGCACGCACCGCCGGCTGGAGTACTCGGTGGTCGTGTCGTCGGGCCAGGAGCTGGTCTGCACCACCGCCGACCACCTCGCCTACGCGCTGTCGCTGCCCGAGACCCGCGTGATCGGGCTGGTGCTCGAGACCATGCGTGACGCGGCGGCTCTGCAGGCGGGGCTGGCCGAGGCGGCCGCCCGCGACGTCCCCGTGGTGGCGCTCACGGTCGGCTCGTCGGTGCGCGGCCAGGCCCTGGTGGACGCGCATTCCGGTGCGATCGCGGGCTCGGACGCCGGCTGGGAGGCACTTTTCACGGCGTACGGCGTGCACCGCTGCCTCGACCTCTCCGAGCTCACCGACAGCCTGGAGACGTTCGCCATCGCCCGGCGGCCGAGCCCTTCGGGCGGGCGCGGCCTGGCGACCGTGCACGACTCGGGCGCCGAACGGGTGCTGGTGGCCGACGTGGCCGAGCGGCTCGGGGTGCCGTTCGCGGAGCTGGCGGCGGCGACGGTCGAGCGGCTGGCGGCACTGCTGGATCCCGGGCTGGAGCCGACCAACCCCCTCGACGTGTGGGGCAGTGGCGCCGACACCGAGGACCTCTTCGGCGACGCGCTCGCGGTGCTGGCGGACGACCCCGAGGTGGGGGCCGTGGCGCTGGCGGTGGACCTGGTGGAGGAGTACGACGGGGACGAGTCGTTCCCGCAGGCCTTGGAAGGGTTGCTGGCGCGCACCGACAAGCCGGTCGCCGTCCTGTCCAACCTGCCGTCGGCGGTGGACCAGGCCGCGGCGGCGCGGCTGCGGGCGCTCGGGATCCCGGTGCTCGAGGGGACGGTCTCGGGGCTGCGGGCACTGGGTCACCTGCTGGCTCCGGCTCCGCGGCCGCGCGCGGCGGCCGTCGTCGACCAGGCCCGTCGCGAGCGCTGGTCGAAGAGGGGGCTGGGCGACTGGCCAGCGCTGCTGGCCGACTACGGCATCGCCGTCGCGACGACCGCCGTGGTCACCTCGCGGGCGGAGGCGCTCGCGGCGGCCGATCGCCTGGGCTACCCGGTGGTGCTCAAGACCGGGGAGGGGGCGATCCACCACAAGACCGAGGCCGAGGGCGTCCACCTCGGCGTGGCCGACCAAGATGCGGTGGGCACGGCGTACGACGACCTGGCCGCGCGGCTCGGACCTCGCGTCCTGGTGCAGCGCCACGTGTCCGGCGTCGAGGTGGCCCTCGGGATCGTCCGCGACCCCCTGCTCGGCCCGCTCGTGGTGGTGGCCGCGGGCGGGATCCTCGTCGAGCTGGTCGGCGAGCGCGCGGTGGCCCTGCCGCCGTACGGGCGAGAGACCGCCGAGGAGCTGGTGCGCGGCCTGCGCGTCGCGAGGTTGCTCGACGGCTATCGCGGCTCGGCCCCTGCCGACGTCGCCGCGCTGGTCGACACGGTGGTGGCGCTGGGTCAGCTCGCCGTCGAGCTCGGCGACCTGCTCGAGGGTGTGGATCTCAACCCCGTGGTCGTCGCCCCGGCGTCGTCCGGCGGCGGCGCCCTCGTCGTCGACGCCCTGGTGCTCTGACCCGGTGCCGGCGCCCTTGTAACGCTCCGTTATCTACTCCTGGGCGCCCTCATGACGTCCCTCTACTGCGGATAACGGAGCGTTACAAGGCGGCGAGGTCAGGCGGGGTGTCAGGCGAAGGCGGGGAAGGGGAGCGCGATCGGGTCGGGGTCGAGGCGGCTGCGGCCGTGCTCGTCGAAGCGGTCGAGGCCGAGGTCGGTGACGTCGACGACGTCGGTCTCCCCCTCGAGAGCCAGGTCGGCGGCCGCGCGGGCGACGCCGGGGCCCCACATCATCCCGTGGCCGCCGGCAGCGGCGACGACCACGCCGTCGATCACCCCGTCGGTGCCGATGGCGGGGCCGAGGATCGGCAGGTGGTCGGGGGTGTAGTCGATGGTCGCGGCCCAGGTCCGGCGGAGCCCGACCTGCGCGGTGGCCGGCAGCAGCACCGCCATCCGCTCGCGCATCCGCGCGAAGTACGCGTCGTCGAACTCGGTCGCCTCGCCGGGCTCCTCCTCGGGGTTGCTCATCCCCCACATCACGCCGCCCTCGCAGGGACGCCAGTAGATGCCCGACGCCACGTCGAAGACCATCGGCAGTCGCTGCGGCGCGAAGTCGGGATGGCCCTCCGTGACGACCACCTGGTGCCGCGCGCCGCCCGAAGGGATCCGGACGCCGGCGGCCGTACCCACGGCTCCCAGCGTCGGCCCGCCGGTCAGGACGACGCGGCTCGTCGCGATCTCGCCCGCGGACGTCTGCACTCCGGACACCCGGCCACCCTCGACCACCAGGCCGGTGAACGCCGTGCGCTCGTAGACCTGCACGCCCGCGGTGAAGAGGGCGGCGGTGTAGGCCAGCACGTTGCGCGGCGGCTCGAGGTACCCGTCCTGCGCCGCGTACGACGCGCCCAGCGTCTGCCCGGGCGCCATCGAGGGGTTCATCCGGTCCACCTCATGACCCTCGACCCATCCGACGTCGAGGCCCACCGCCTGCTGCATCGCGATCCGCGCGTGCGCCTGTGTGACCTCCGCCTCGGTGAAGCACGGCATGAAGTAGCCCTGTTCGACGAACCCGGAGTCGATGCCCAGCAGGTCGTGCTGGCCGAGGTAGAAGTCACGGCTGTACATCCCGAGCCGGACGGCGACCTCGGTGCCGCCCTGGGCCCGCACCATGCCGGCCGCCCGCGCGCTCGCGCCCTGGCCGAGGGTGTCCCGCTCGAGCAGCACGACGTCGCCGACCCCGGAGCGCTGGAGGAACCACGCCGTCCAGGCGCCGATCGTCCCTCCGCCGACGACGACCGCATCGGCCGTGCGCGGCACAGTGGTCATGCCTGCGAGCGTGACATAGACTGAACAGTCAGTCAACGACGGAGGAACGGTGTACGGACTCACGCCTGACGACCTCGAGCTGCAAGCCCGTGCCCGAGGTTTCGCCGACGAGCTGATCCCCCACGAGCAGCATGCCGAGGCGCACGACGGCGAGCTCCCCGACGACGTCGCCCACCGCCTCGAGGCCCGGGCGGTCGAGCTCGGGCTGACCGCCACCAACATCCCCACCGCGCTCGGGGGTCGTGGCCTCAGCACGCTCCAGCAGGTGCTGGTGCAGGAGCAGGGCGGTCGCGTCACCAACGCCCTCGCCTGGTGCCTCACCACACCGCCGGGCTGGTGGCCCGAGGTGGCCAACGACCACCAGCGCGAGACCTACCTGCTGCCGACCATCGAGGGCCGGCGCGAGGAGTGCTACGCGATCACCGAGGAGCTCGCCGGCTCCGACGTCTCCGACCTGAGGGCGACCGCGACGCGAGACGGCGACGACTACGTCCTCAACGGCGTGAAGTGGCACGTGACGTCGTACAACAAGGCCGACTACGTCTTCTTCCAGGCGGTGCTCACCGAGGGTGAGCATGCCGGCGAGCAGGCGCTCTTCGTCGCCGACAAGGACACCCCGGGTGTCCGCGTCGTACGCACGCCGGCTTACACGCACACCATCGCCCACCACCACCCGATCGTGGCCTTCGAGGACGTGCGGGTGCCGGCCACCCAGCTGATCGGCTCCGAGGACGCCGGGATGTCGTTCGTCTACGAGTGGTTCCGCTTCGAGCGCCTCATGATCGGCGCCCGCTGCCTGGGGGCTGCCGAGCGGCTCGTCGACGAGATGACCGCCTTCGCCGCCGAGCGCCGGATCGGCGACGAGCGGCTCGCCGACAAGCAGCTCGTGCAAGGCATGCTCGCCGACAGCCTCACCGAGCTGTTCGCGGCCCGCACCATGGTCTACGAGGTGGCTCGCTCCCTCGACCGGTCTTCGGGCGGCGTCGACCTCAAGGTCGCTCACGCCCAGTGCTCGATGGTGAAGCTCTACGCCAGCGAGATGGCCGGACGTGTGGCCGACCGCGCCGTCCAGGTCTTCGGCGGCCGCGGCTACATGCGCGAGAACGTCGCCGAGCGCTTCTTCCGCGAGCTCCGCGTCGAGCGGATCTGGGAGGGTGCCAGCGAGGTGCAGCGCGCGATCATCGCCGACCAGCTCGGCAAGCGGGGTCGCGCCCGACTCGTGTAGAGGCCACCCGCCCGACGTGGTTGGCTGGCTCCGTGACCCCCTTCCCCGCTGACTGGACCGGTCTCGTCGACGATGCCGCCGTCTTCCCGCCGGGCGATGCCGACCTGCCCGACGCGGTCGCGGCCTACGCCGCACGGCGAAGCGAGTGGTACGCCGACCTGGTCGGCCCGCTCGTCGTCAAGGACACCCAGCTGGCCGACGTGCCGACCGAGATGCCCGTCTCGGTGGTCCTCACCGGCGGGGCAGGAGCCGTCGCCGGCGTGGCCGCGCTCGCCTCCAGGCGCGGCCATCGGGTGCTCGCGCTCGAGGCGGCCGTGCGCGACCTCGACGACCAGACCGGCAACGTCCGCCGGATCAGCGCCGCGGTCGACGCCGCCCGCGCCGAGGGCGGCCTCACCGACACCCAGGTCTACGTCGAGCTGCCGCAGGCCGCGCCGACCGCCGACTGGCTCACCGCTGCCGACGCGGTCGCCGAGGCCGAGGCGCGCTTGAAGTTCCGCACCGGTGGGCCTGGCGCCGAGCTCTTCCCCGACGCCGCGACCGTGGCGGCCTGGATCGACGCCGCGCTCGACCGCGAGACACCGTACAAGTGCACGGCGGGGCTCCACCACGCCGTGCGCCACCGCGACCACGAGACCGGTTTCGAGCACCACGGCTTCCTCAACGTGCTGCTCGCGACTCGCCGTGCCTACGACGGGGGCACCGTGACCGAGGTCGCCGAGGTGCTCGACGACCACTACGCCAACGACCTCGTCGCCCTGGCCCGCACCAGCGACCTGGCCGGAGCGCGCCGGTGGTTCACGTCGTACGGCTCGTGCAGCGTGAGCGAGCCGCTCGACGACCTGGTCGGGCTCGGCCTCCTGGAGGCCCCCCATGCCTGAGCCGACCGACGGCTTCGGCCTCGATCACCTGCCGTACGGCGTGTACGCGACCGGCGCCGGCGTCCCACGGGTGGGGGTGCGGCTCGGTGACTCCGTGCTCGACGTCGCGACCGTACGGCCCGAGCTCGACCGCCCGACCCTCAACGACTTCATGGCCCTCGGACCTGCGGTCTGGTCCGAGACGCGCGCCGAGATCGCCGAGCTCGCGGCGGCCGAGGCCCTGCCGGCGACCACGCTCGCGGACGCCCGTCTCGTGCTGCCGTTCGCGGTCGGCGACTACGTCGACTTCTACGCCTCCCTCGACCACGCCTCCAACGTCGGGCGGATCTTCCGACCCGACCAGGAGCCCCTGCTGCCCAACTGGCGCCACCTCCCGGTCGGCTACCACGGCCGCGCCGGCACCGTGGTGGTCAGCGGTACGCCGGTGGTGCGGCCGTGCGGGCAGCGGAAGGCACCGCACGAGGAGGCACCGTCCTACGGCCCGAGCCGACGCCTCGACATCGAGGCCGAGCTGGGCTTCGTGGTCGGTGCAGGATCCGAGCGCGGCAGCCGGATCGGCGTCGACGCGTTCGCCGACCACGTGTTCGGCGTGGTCGGCCTCAACGACTGGTCGGCCCGCGACATCCAGGCCTGGGAGTACGTGCCGCTCGGCCCGTTCCTCGGCAAGTCGTTCGCGACCTCGGTCAGCGCCTGGGTGACCCCGCTCGCCGCCCTCGACGCCGCCTGGTGCGACCTGCCGGAGCAGGACCCGAGGCCGCTCGACTACCTGGTCTCGACAGGCTCGACCAACGAGGACGGCTCGACCCGCGGACCGCGCGGTCTCGACCTCGAGGTCGAGGTCGTGCTCGACGGCGAGGTGGTGAGCCGCCCGCCGTACCGCACCATGTACTGGGCGCCCGCCCAGATGCTGGCCCACCTGACCGTCAACGGTGCCTCGACGCGCCCCGGCGACCTCTTTGCCTCCGGCACCATCAGCGGGCCCGAGCCCGGGACCCGCGGTTCGTTCCTCGAGCTGTCGTGGGGCGGCAAGGAGCCGTTCGGTGACGGCCGCACCTTCCTCGAGGACGGCGACGAGGTCACGCTGCGCTACTCCGCGCCCGGCACCGGCGGTGGCCGGATCCGCCTCGGCGAGGTCACCGGCAGGATCGAGCCGGCACGGCCGTGAGCACGCCGTGACCACCCGGCGTACGACGGTCCTCGTGCTCGTCGCCGTCGCCGGCTGCGTCCTGGTGCCGGTCGGAGGTCTGCTGCTCTACCTCGGGGTCTCGGGCGACCACGGTGGCGAGTCGGTCGCGGGGATCCTGGCCCTGGTGCTCGGTCTGGCCTGCGTACGCATCCTGTTCTGGGTCCGTCGGGCCCGGCTGCTGACCCGGGTCGGGCTCTCCTTCCACCACCCGGAGGACCGGCCCTGAACGGTCTCGCGACTGTGCGATAGTGCGCGAGTGGTGAGGGCCTCGCGGACACGCTCGCAGGGCCGGCCGGACCCATGACTTCCGACGGCCTCCCGGTGAGCACCGACCTGGCCGAGGTGCGGGCCCACAGCGGCCGGCCCGCGTGGGTCACCCGCGTCGTGCTGCTCGGTGTGGCCCTCGTCGCGACCTACGTCATCGTCCAGCTCGTCGGTCGCATCGACTGGGCCGCCGTCTGGGACGCCCTCTCGCGGCTCACCTGGTGGCAGCCCATCGTGCTGCTCGCTGTGGTCGTCGTCCGGCAGGTCCTCAACGCGCTGCCGCTCTCGCTCTACATCCGGGGCGTCTCGCCGTACCGCGCGACCGTCAACGACCTCGGCGCGATCCTGATGTCGGTCGTGGCGCCGCCGCCGAGCGACCTGGCGCTGCGGGTCGCGATGTTCACCTCCTGGGGCGTCTCGGCGGCCAAGGGCCTGGCCGGCACGGTGATGAACACGCTCACCTTCTATGTCGTGCGGTTCTCCGCCCCTGCGCTGGGGTTCCTCCTGATGCTGGCCGCGGGTCGGCCGCCGGAGCTCCGGTGGCTGGAGCTGCTGTTCGTCGCCGCGGCGGCCGCGATCCTGGTCGTGATCATGCTGGTGCTGCGCAGCGAGACGCTGGCCCGCACCGTCGGCACCCGCGCGGGCCGGCTCGTGCGCCGGGTGCGTCGTACGGTCGACCCCGACGCGTGGGCGGAGGCGTGCCTGAGGTTCCGCGCCGACATCTCCGCAACGTTCCGGCGCGGGTTCCCCCGCTCCCTGCTGTCGCTGACCGGGATGCTCGCCGCCGACGTGCTGGTGCTGCTGCTGTGCCTGCGCTTCGTCGGCATCTACCCCTCCGACGTCACCCTCGTCGACGTGGCCATCGCCTACCTCTTCGCCTACCCGTTCACGCTCTTCCCGTTCTCCGGCATCGGCGTCGTCGACGCCCTGATCCTGGCCGCGCTGGTGGAGGCTGGCGGCCTGGAGATCGAGTCGGCCACCGTCGCCGCCCTCGTGGTGTGGCGGGTGTTCACCGTCGGGGTGCCGGTGCTGATGGGGGTCGGGGCGGTGGGGATGTGGCGCCGGTCGATCGAACGCGGACGCTCCGAGAGGGCGTAGCCGGAGCGGAGGACCGCGGTGCGCGAAGCGAGCCCCCCGCGGGCGACCCTCAGAAGCTCCATACGAGCGGCACGACCACGAGCGCGACCACGAACCACCAGGCCATGATCGGCAGGCCGAGCTTCCAGTAGTCGCCGAAGCGGTAGCCGCCGGGGCTCATGATCATCATGTTGCCGGGGGTCGAGATCGGCGTCAGCAGGGCGGCGCAGCCGGCGATCGCGACCACCATCAGCACCGGCTTGACCGAGGTGTCGGTCGCCTGCGCGGCCGCGATCGCGATCGGCGTCACCACCAGCACGGTCGCGGTGTTGCTCACCACCTGGCCGAGGGCGCCGGTGAGCACGAAGATGGCGGCCAGCAGGAGGTAGGGGCTGCCGGTGCCGACGGCGTCGATGAGCATCGCGGAGATCCGGTCGGCCGCGCCGCTGCTCTCGATGGCCGTGGAGAGCGGGATCAGGGCTCCGACCAGCACGACGGTCTGCCACGACACCGCGCGGTAGGCCTGCGGCGGGGTGACCACCTTGGCCAGCACCATCGCGCACGCGGCGGCGAGCCCAGCGATCGCCGGCGGCACCTGCCCCGACGCGAGCATCGCGACGAGGGCGCCGAGCACGAGGACCGCACGAGTGGCCTTGGCACCCCACGGCACGGCCTGACGTCGTACGACGGCGGGTGAGTCCACGAGCAGCACGTCGCGGTCGCGGTTGAGCTGGTCGAGCGCGGACCAGCGCCCGTGGAGGAGGATCGCGTCTCCCTCGGCGAGGTCCATCGGGCCGTCGCCGCGGTCGCGACCGAGCCGCTGCACGGCGAGGATGACGAGGTCGTTCTGCCGGCGCATGCCGGGGTAGACGGACTCGCCCACCAGCCTCGAGCGCGGCGGTACGACGACCTCGGCCACACCGGCCTCGCGCGTCAGCAGGTCGCGGGTGTCGGTCGAGCCGGTGAGCCCGACGGCGAGGCGATGGTCGAGGGCGAACTGGGTGACCTCGTGCGGCGGCCCGGTGACCACGATGACATCGTCGTCGTGCACCCGGTCATCGACCCCGTCGGCGGCGGCCGACTCGACCCCCGTCACCCGCACGTCGGGGTGCTCGCGGTCCTCCACCTGGTCGCGGGGCCGGCCGATCAGCCCCGACCCCGATCGCACCCGCAGCCGGTAGAACCCGTCGCGGAGGTCGTACTGCGCCTCGAGGGTCTCGCCGTGCTGTCCGAGGTCGGGCGGCGTGTGCTCGGGGACGCGCGCGGGCAGCAGCCTCGGGCCCAGCACGAGACAGATCACGACCGTGCCGATCAGGAGCGGGAGGCCGACCAGGGCGAAGGAGAAGAACGGGAAGGTGCCGGCCCCTGCGTCGTCCGACGCCTCGGAGATGATCACGTTGACCGGGCTGCTCATCAGCAGCATCAGTCCGCCGGCGCTGCCCGCGAACGCGACCGGCATCAGCAGCTGCGACGGCGACCGGCCGATCCGCTGGGCGAGCAGCACCACGAGCGGCAGCAAAGCCGCGATCGCGCCGTTGAGGGTGATCAACGACGCGAGCAGCGCCGACAGCAGGCACACCGCGACCAGGACCCGGGCGTGCGCCGTTCCGGCCCGGTCGATCAGCGCGCGTCCGGCCCACGTGGTCACGCCGGTGGAGTCGATGCCCTCGCTGACCACGAACAACGTCGCGATGAAGATGACCACCGGGTCGCCGAACCCCGCCACCGCCTCCTGGGTGGTGACCAGGCCGGTGACCCACAGCCCCAGCGCGGACAGGATCGCCACGACACCGATCGGCAGACGGTTCCAGACGAACAGGACCACGACGACGCCGAGGACGACGAGCGCCTTGGTGGAGTCATCCATGGGCCTGCCCGGCTAGAGATGGACGGGCGAGCCGGGCCCCCAGGGGATCCCGATCACGTACCAGAGCACGAAGAACAGGGTCCAGGTCACGAGTACGACGACCGTGTAGGGGATCATCATCGACACCACCGTGCCCATCCCGGAGCTCGCGCGGTAGCGCTGGCAGACCAGGATGATGAACGGCAGGTAGACCATCAGGGGCGTGATCACGTTCACCGGGCCGTCGCCGACCCGGTAGGCCGCGATCACGGTCTGCGGCGCGATCCCGAGGTTGTAGAACAGCGGGATGAAGATCGGCGCGATGATCGCCCACTTCGGGATCACCCCCGGCATGATGATGTCGATCACGAACACCAGCAGGATGAAGCCGATCAGCAACGGCAGAGCGCCGATGTCGGCCTTCCCCAGCTGGTCGGCCAGCTTGGTGGCCACGATCGCGGAGATGTTGGAGTAGTTGAAGAACGCGATGAACTGCGCGATCAGGAGCATCAGGAAGATCAGCCCGCCCAAGCCGTTGAAGGTCTTGGTGATGGCGTTGATGACGTTCGTGCTGCCGACCAGGCTGCCGGAGCCGCGACCGTAGCCGAGCCCTGCGGCGAGGAAGAGCATCGAGATGATGAAGAGCAGGCTGCTCATGAACGGCGAGTTGCCGAAGATCTCGCCGGTGTCCGGGTTGCGCAGCGGAGCGTTCGGCAGGAACGTCAGCAGCCCGATGATGACGATCGCCACCAGACTGTAGATCCCGGACAGTCGAAGCCCGCGGGACTCGTGGGAGAGCTCGTCGCCGGTCGGCACATGGTCCACAGGTGCGTCGGCCGGGCGCTCGGCCGGGTTCCACTTCCCGAGCCGTGGTTCGACGTACCGCTCGGTCAGGATGGTCATCACGATGGCGCAGAAGATGGTCGACGCGATCGCCCAGTAGAAGTTCTGGGTGACGTTGAGCTGGTCCGCGGTCGGTGCGACGCCACCCAGGATCTCGTTGGTGACCTCGGTGATGATCCCGTCGGCCGGGGTGATCAGGATGTTGACGAAGAAGGCCGCACTGACACCGGCGTACGCGGCCGCGATGCCGGCGAGCGGATGTCGTCCGAGGCTGACGAATGCCGCAGCACCCAGCGGGATCAGCACGAGGTAGCCCGCGTCTGACGCGACGCTCGAGATGCCGCCGAGCAGCACGATGATGAACGTGATCGCTCCTGCCGGCGCGACCTGCACCATCTTGCGGATCAGCGCTGCAATGAGCCCGGCCTCCTCGGCCACGCCGACCCCGATCATCGCGACCAGGATCACGGCGACGACGCCGAAGTCGTTGAAGTTCTGGACGACGGTGGTGAACATGTGGCGGATGCCGTCGCCGCTGAGCAGGCTCTTGGCCTCGATCGTCTCCTGGTGGATCTGGTAGTCCGGCTCGGCCGGCAGCGGGTCCATCTCGATCGAGGGGTAGGTCGAGCCCGCGTCGTCGTAGACCTGCGAGGCCTCGGTGCCGACCGGCTCGGCGACGTCGGTCGTGACGCTGACGCCGGCCCACGCGAGGATCGCTGACAGCACGATCACGATCAGGATCAGGCTGAGGAAGATCATCGCCGGGTGTGGCACCTTGTTGCCGACCCGCTCGATCCAACCGAGGAATCCTCCGCTGCTCTCGGTCTCCGGCTCCGCCGTGGCCTCGCTCATGCGCGTGCTCCCGCCGGGCCTGCGAAGCCGGTCGCCAGCTCGATCAGGAGCTTGGCACCGAAGCCGCTCGCGCCCTTGTTGCGCCAGGTGCGCACGGCCGGCTGTTGCGCCACGCCGGCGATGTCGACGTGGGCCCAGGGGGTGCCGTCCACGAACTCCTCGAGGAAGAGGGCCGCGGTGATCGAGCCGGCGTTGATGCCGCCCATGTTGGTGAGGTCGGCGATCGAGGAGTCGAGCTGGGCCCGGTAGGGCCGGTGGAGCGGCAGCTCCCAGACGGGCTCGTCGGCGACCTCGCCGGCCTCCTTGAGCGCCCCGATGAGAGTGCGGTCGTTGCCCATCACACCTGCGATGTCGACGCCGAACGTGCGCAGACACGCACCGGTCAGGGTGGCGATGTCGACCACCGCGTCGACGCCGTCCTCGACGGCCAGGCACAGCCCGTCGGCCATCACCAGGCGCCCCTCGGCATCGGTGTTGAGCACCTCGACGGTGGTGCCGTTGCGCATCCGCAGCACGTCGCCGAGCTTCATCGCTGAGCCGGAGGGCATGTTGTCGGTGCAGCAGAGGTACGCCGTGACGGCCGCGGTGCAGCCGAGGTCCTTCAGCGCCGTCATCGCACCTAGGATGGCGGCGGAGCCGGTCATGTCGTTCTTCATCTGGGCGTGCGACTCGTCGCTCGGCTTGAGGCTGATGCCGCCGGAGTCGTACATGATCCCCTTGCCGACCAGGCCGAGATGACCGGTGGGCGAGTCGGGTCGGTAGGACATCTTGATCAAGCGGGGCTCGTCGGTGCTGCCGAGGTTGACCCCGAGGATGCCCCCACAGCCCATCTCGATCAGCTGCTCCTCACCGAAGACCTCGACCTCGAGGCCGGCCGCCGGCCCCAGCTCGACCGCGACGTCGGCCATCCGCGCGGCGGTCAGGGTCGTAGCCGGGCAGTTGGAGAGGTCGCGGCTGATCGCCGCGGCCCGCGCGACCGTCTCGCCGCGCGCCGCACCGCGTCGTACGTCGTCGACCGCGTCCGCGGGGGCGACCAGCGTGAGAGCGGTCAGGGTCGGCTCGTCACCGCCACGGCCCACGAAGAAGCGCCACCGCGCGAGCAGCACGCCCTCGACGACGGCCTGGGCGAACTCGCCGGGCGAGATCGCCGTCCCGGACTCGGGGAGCTCGACCGCGAGCGTGAGGTGCTGAGGCACCGAGCGGGCGAAGCCGGCGGCGAGGTCACGCACCAGGGTGGTGCCGACCTGCGCACCCTCGCCGATGCCGAGGGCGACCAGGGCCCGGCCGTCGTCGCCGGGGACGACGAGGGTCTGGTTGGTCGCGCCGGTGAACCCGGCGACCGCGAGGTGAGCGGCGTCGACGCCGAGGTCGGCCGGCGGTTCAGCGCCCGCGAGCACCGGCACGGCCAGGGCCGCGGTGTCCGCGACGGACGGGAGATCGGTGGTGACGGTGACCCCGGCGGGCCGGCGTACCGACGGGACGGGGTCGAAGTCGGCACGTGCCGGGTGACTGGTCATGCGACCTCCCTGAGAGCTCCCTGACAAGGCAAGACCCTCGCACCCTAGCGCCGAAGTCACCCCTAGGGGTGATGCGACCATGGGGAGAGTCACTGGCCGGGCGGGACGGCCCTCGAGGCGAGCAGGTCGAGGCCGAGGGTGCGGGCCAGCCGACGTGCGGCGAGGGTGCCCCGGACGGAGTTCCCGGCCGGGTCGAGGAGCGGGGAGAACGTGCCGAGTGCGCCCTTGCCGGGCGACACCGTCACGATGCCGCCGCCGATCCCGCTCTTGGCCGGCATGCCGACGTCGAGCAGCCAGTCGCCCGAGGTCTCGTACATGCCCGCGATCGTCATCACCGCGAGCGTCGCGTGGGCGGTGTCCGGATCTACGACGTGGTCACCGGTCAGCGGGTTCGCGCCGCCGTCGGCAAGCGTCGCGCCCATCACTGCGAGGTCGACGCAGGTCACCGACAGGCAGCTCTGGCGGGTGTAGAGCTCGACGGCGTCCGCCGGGTCGCCGTCGAGAGCGCCCAGCGCCGTCAGCATGTTGGCGAGCGCGCGGTTGCGGTGGTTGGTCTCGCGGGCCGACGCGAGGATCTCGTCGTCGAGGTCGAGACGGCGACCGGCGCACCGCGACAGGGTGTCGAGCAGGCGCTCCCACCGCTGCTCGAGGTCGCCGCCGGGCACCAGGCTCGTGGTCGCGATGGCGCCCGGGTTCACCATCGGGTTGGTGCGGCCGTGCGGGTCGCGCTCGACGGCCGTCACCGAGTTGAAGGCCAGGCCGGTCGCATTGACCCCGACCCGACGTCGTACCTCCTCGAGGCCGATCGTGTCGCAGACCAGGGCGAAGACGAACGGCTTGGCGATGCTCATCAGCGGGAAGCGCACCTCGGCGTCACCCGAGGTCACCACCTCACCCCTCACCGACGCGACGGCCAGCCCGAAGTGGGCGGGGTCGGCTGCCGAGAGCGCTGGATAGACGCTGGACAGGGCGCCCGAGCCGTCGGCTGCGGCGACGGCGCGGGCCTCGTCGACGATCGCGCGTACGGCGTCGGGATCGGGCAGCCGCCCGGCCGAGACGAAACGCCGGGGAGCGGACCCGCGCATGCGCTCAGTCCGCCTGGAGGACAAGGCCGTGACGGCCGTTCGTCACGGTGGCGGTCGTCCCGTCGACGGTGACCGTGACCGAGCCATCGAGCGCCTGGAGGACGGACTGCTCGACCTGGTCTGCGGGCGGCGGGCAGGCCATCCGGGTGATCGCGGCGGGCTCGAACTGCAGGGTGTCGCCCTCGGCGCTGACCGTGGTGCGGCCCCGGTTGCAGCCGGTGAACAGGTGCACCGTGCCGTCGCTCGCGATGTCGAGCGTCGGCGCGTCGACGCCGGCCGGGAGCGCCGCGACGCTCTTGCCGGTGATGATCTCGGTGACCGTCCAGGAGTGGCCGAGGAAGTCGGCGGCCGGCGTCGTCGTCTCGCGTTGCAGGTGGAGCGTGACGTCACCCGACACGAGGGTGAGGTCGTCGCCGTCGAGGTCGGCGTCCGCTCCCTGCTGCAGCAGGTCGGCGAGCCAGGTGTCCTGCTGCGCCAGGTCGTCGGGGCAGCCGATCAGGGTGGCTCTCACCTCGCCGGTCCACGCGAGCCGCCCGTCGGTCACGTCGTACGGCGCGCTCATGGTGTTGCAACCCGCGTTCGCCGAGAGGGTGCCGTGCTCGAAGGTCAGCCGCACCGTGCTGCCCGCCACGAGGTCGTACCCCTCGACGCTGGTCGAGGCGAAGGCACTGCCGTCGAGGTCGGCCCGGGTCGGGGCCGAGCCGGGCACGTCGCCCGCGCTGCTGCCGGAGCCGCTGCCAGTGCCGCTGCCACAGGCGGTCACCAGCAGACCGACGGCGAGCACCGTGACGATGCCCCCTGCCCGTGCCCTGCGCGTGCCTCGCATCTGTCCTCCTGGGGGCTCGGACCGGGCTGCACCGGATCGTGGTCGTGGGCAGGCTATGGCCAACCGGGGAGCCCGGTCGACAGCCCTGGTCAGCGGGCGTCGCGCTTCCCCTGCCGACGGGCGCCCTGCGCTCGGCTCGACGCGTCCTTCTTCAGCCCGCCCGTCGTCTTGGTCGCGGCGCGCTTGCTCGACGGCTTCGCGGTCGCCTTCCGGGCGGGGGCAGCTGTGGCCGCGGGGGCGACGCTGCCGGCACGGGCGGCGGCGAGTCGTTCCTGCTTGAGCTCCGATGCCGCCTGCGCCGCGGCCTTGGCCACCTGCCGGCTGACGCGAGCCAGGCTCAGCTCGAAGGTCTCCGCCTTGTCGCGGTCGCGCTGGTTCTGGGCGTAGGCCTTCCCTCGCGACGACCGCGCACCCACGTTCGCACTGGCCGCCCTGCGGTAGTTCGTGACGTACTTGGTCCGGGCCCGCCGGATCCGTGCGTGCAGGTCGAGGAGCTCGTCCTCGTCGAGCCCGGCGACGGCGGCGGGCTCGGTCTCGGCCACCAGCCGCCGCTCGGCCTCTGTCATCGAGTGCAGCACTGCCTTGTTCATGGGGTCCTCCAGGTCTGTCTCGCTGCGACTGGTCTCAGCCCCGACCGTACGCTCGACGCGTGATGCAGTTCGGCCAGCTCGCGCCACCCACCCATGTCGTCGCCCACGTGAGCGACACCCACCTCCTCGCGGGAGAAGCGCGGCAGTACGGCGCGATCGACACGGTCGCGCACTTCCGTACCGCTCTGGACCGGCTCACCCGGATCGACCCGCCGCCGCAGGCGCTCGTGTTCACCGGTGACCTCGCCGACCTCGGGGAGCCCGACGCCTACCGCGTGCTGCGCGACCTCGTCGAGCCCTACGCGGCCGCGATCGAGGCTCAGGTGGTGTGGTGCATGGGCAACCACGACGAGCGCGCGGCGTACGCCCGCGAGCTGTTCGGCGAGGAGTCCGACGCCCCGCAGGACCGGGTGTACGACGTCGCCGGGCTGCGGATCGTCAGCCTCGACACCAGCGTGCCGGGGTGGCACCACGGAGAGGTCTCCGACGAGCAGCTCACCTGGCTCGGCGAGGTGCTCGCGACACCGGCCGAGCACGGGACGATCCTGGCCCTCCACCATCCGCCGATCCCGTCGCCGCTGGTGCCCGCGGCGGAGATCATCGAGCTTCTCGACACCGAGCGGCTAGCCGCCGTGCTGCGCGGGAGCGATGTCCGCGCGATCCTGGGCGGCCACTACCACTTCACCTCGCACTCGACGTTCGCCGACATCCCGGTCTCCGTCGCGGCGGCCACCTGCTACACCACCGACACCGCTCCGCTCGACCGCCTCATCTCGGCCGTGGACGGCCACCAGGCGGTCAACGTCGTCCACGTCTACGCCGACCGCGTCGTCCACTCGGTCGTGCCGGTGCCGTCGGCGCCCGAGGTCGACGGCTTCGGCACCGACGTCGTCCCCCTGCTCGAGGCGCTCAGCCCGGAGGAGCGGCTGGACCTGGTGTCGCGCAAGGACTCGCCGCTGAACACCGGAGAGCTGAAGGTCGACTCCCCGCCCCTCGGCGGCTGACCTTCTCCCGGCGGTCAGGCGTGGGGTTGCGGGTCGGTCCAGACGCGGAAAACGCGGAACAGATCAGCGACACGCCCACGCGACAGGCGGATCCGTTCCGCGTTTTCCGACCCCCGGCACGTCCACCCGCGGGCAGCCCGACCCCTCCACCCGGCTGCCTCCTCGTCGCTGGTTAGGCTCACCTCACCAATCAGGAGGTTCCACGGTGCACGCACGCGTCGCGACGACGGAGCGACTCACGCCCGCCATGGTGCGGGTGTGGCTCGAGGGCGGCGACCTCGAGCATCTCGCGATGCCCGACGCGACGGACGCCTACATCAACGCGGCGTTCCCGCCCGCGGGGGCGACGTACGACGAGGTGTTCGACGCGCAGGCGGTCCGCGACACGCACCCGAAGGAGCAGCAGCCCGCCCGCAGGCGCTACACGGTGCGCGACTGGGACCCCGAGGCACACGTGCTCACCGTCGACTTCGTCGTGCACGGCGACGAGGGCGTGGCCGGACCGTGGGCCGCCTCGGCCGGCCCGGGCGACGTCCTGGTGTTCACCGGCCCGAGCGGCGGCTACCGCCCCGATCCCGCCGCCGACTGGCACCTGTTCGTGGGCGACGAGTCGGCCCTCCCTGCCATCGCCGCGTCGCTCGAGGCGCTCCCGCCGACCGCGACAGCCGTCGTCCGGCTGGTCTGCGACGGGCCCGACGGCGAGATCGCGCTGTCCGGTCCGGCGGACGCCGACGTGAAGTGGCTGCACCGCAGCCGCGGACCGGAGGACGCCACCCTGCTGGTCGACGCGGTCCGCGCGCTGACCTTCCCCGCGGGCCGCCCCTTCGGCTTCGTCCACGGCGAGGCCGACGAGATCCGCGCCGTCCGCACCCACCTGCTCCACGACCGCGGGCTGACCCGCGCCGACCTCTCGTGCTCGCCGTACTGGCGGCGCACCATGACCGACGAGGCTTGGCGCCAGATCAAGCGCGACTACGTCGCCGCCATGGAGGCCGAGGCGGTCTGAGCCTGCTCAGACGCCCTCGCGCTCGTGGAAGCCGAGGTGGGCGAAGGCCTCGCCGCGCTTCATCGACTCCACGACGCCGGGATGCATCCGGTGCAGGTGGGCGATCGCCTTGTGGCGGTAGCGCAGGATCATGAAGGCCCCGAAACCCCAGAAGACGAACTGCACCGACATCGCCACGCGGAAGTCGTCCAGGTCGTACGACGAGGAGCTGCCGCCGCCGCTCGACCAGTCGAGCAGCACGCCGATGAAGGCCATCGTGAGGAGGCTGGCCGAGAAGCCCCCCACGTTGACGAAGCCGTTGGCCCGCCCCGACGCCTCCTTCGGGATGAACGTGCGCGCCAGGTCGAAGCCGACCATCGAGGCCGGCCCTCCGGTCGCCATCAGGCAGACGAGGACCACCAGCATCCACATCGGCGCCGGCGTCGAACGGGCCAGGACGACCGCCCACCCGAATGCCATCGATGCCACGATCACGAGCACGAACCACGAGCGGTAGTAGGGGAACCGCGCGACGAGATGGCCGAGCACGAGCCCGCTGAGGATGACCCACCCGGTCATCACCATCAGCAGCGTGCTGGCGGCTCCGCCCGAGAGACCCTCGCCCTTGACCAGGAACGGGTAGCCCCACAGCAACGCGAAGACGGTCGCGGAGAACTGCGACGTGAAGTGCGACCACATCCCGAGACGGGTGCCGGGGTGGCCCCAGACCAGGCTCAGCGTCCGTCGTAGCGCACGCATCTTGATCCGCACCGGTCCTTCCCGGCGGTACGGCGAGTCCTTGACCATCACCGCCACCGCCACCATCAGCACGACGCCCAGCGACGACGCCAGGGCGAACGTGCGGGTCCAGCCCAGCTCGTGGAGGGCGAAGGCCAGCGGCGCCGCCGCGAGGATCCCACCGAGCTGTCCCACCTGCCCGGTGAGCTGCGTGACGA
Source organism: uncultured Actinomycetota bacterium (assembly GCA_963794355.1). GTDB lineage: Bacteria > Actinomycetota > Actinomycetes > Propionibacteriales > Nocardioidaceae > Nocardioides. The sequence goes on along the minus strand of CAWCDN010000016.1, from coordinate 45,024 downwards.
GGGGTGCCTGACGGACCAGGAACCACAAGGTCACCAGGCGAATCACGCTGACGAAGATCGTGGCGTCGCCTGCTCCGAGCACGGCGCGCGCGAGCACGGCCACCGGGAACGACGTGGCGTAGGCGAACATCAGCTGGCCCAGCGACATCAGCACGAGCCCGCACAGCAGCAGCGCCCTCGACCCGTAGCGATCGAGCAGCACGCCGATCGGGATCTGCAGCCCGGCGTACACGACCAGCTGGAGCACCACGAAGAAGGACAGCTGCGCAGCCGAGATCCCGAACCGGTCCTGGGCGAGCAGGCCGGCGACGCCGAGCGAGCTGCGGTTGAAGACGGCCAGCAGGTAGACCGAGAGGGAGACGAGCCAGATCACCCACGCTCGGCGCCTGCCGATGTCGTGGACCTGTTCGCTCACGCGGCTCATCGTCGCGCATCCCCGGACGGTGCCTGTCGTCGGTGCTCGTCACGCGGGAGGATCGAGCCTGTGGTGGACGTGCTGGCGCGACCGGAGCTGCTGGCCTCCCTGGACGACGCCCTCGAGAGCGCGTCCGCCGGGGCCGGCCGGATGGTGCTGCTCGCAGGTGAGGCCGGGTCGGGGAAGTCGACCCTGGTCCGACAGTTCTCGGACGCCGCGGCCCGTCGGCACGAGGTCCTCGTGGGCTACTGCGATCCTCTGAGCACCCCACGCCCGGCTGGGCCGTTGCTCGATCTCGCCCCGCGCCTCGGGCCCGACCTGGTGGACCTCCTCCGTGAGGGCCGACGCGAGCACCTGCTCGACGCCGCACTGCGTGCGATGGCCGACGGCGCCCGAGCCCGCGTCGTGGTCTTCGAGGACATCCACTGGGCCGACGCGCTCACCCTCGACCTGCTGGGCTTCCTGGCCCGACGCATCGATGCCCACCCGTTGCTCGTGGTGGCGTGCTACCGCGACGACGAGGTCGACCCGCGCCATGCGACCCGGGCGTGGCTGGGCGACGTCACGGCGTACCCCGGCGTGCGTCACCTGCGGGTCCCCCAGCTGACGGTCGGCCAGGTCACCTCCCTGGCGGAGGGGTCGGGCGTGGATCCCACCTCGCTCATGACCCAGACGGGCGGCAATGCCTTCTACGTCTCCGAGGTGCTGGCGGCGGGCGAAGGGCTCCCGGAGCGGGTGCAGGACGCCGTGATCGCACGAGTCACCAGGCTCTCCGACGAGGCCCGCGATGCACTCGCCTCTGCGGCGGCGCTCGGGCCTCGAGCCGAGCCGCAGAACCTGCTCGCCATGCCGGGGGTCCGGGCCAGGGCCGTCGACGAGTGCGTGCGCGGTGGCTTCCTCAGGTTCGAGCCACCCACCTTCGAGTTCCGGCACGAGATCGTCCGCGAGGCCGTGCTCGCCTCCGTCGGGCCGGCCGAGCTGCGCGGCCTGCACGCGACGGCGCTGGCGATGCTGGCCGAGCGTGACGATCCGGACCTGCTCCCCCGGCTGGCCGAGCATGCCGAGCGTTGCGGCGACGCAACAGCAGTCCTCCGCTTCGCCCCGGCGGCGGGCGAACGAGCAGCGCAGATGGGGGCCCATCGGGAGGCGGCCGAGCAGTACGCCCGTGCCGTGGCGTTCGCAGACCACGAGCCTCCGGTACGACGCGCCGACCTGCTCACGCGCCTCGCGACCGAGCGGTGGTTGACCGGCCGGCATCGCAGCGCTCTCACACCCTGCCTCGAGGCTCTCGAGATCCGGCGAACGCTCGGCGATGCCGAGGGCGTCGCCACCGGGTTGGGGGTGTTGTCCCGGCTCTACTTCGAGCTCGGCAGACCTGCCGACGCCGCCGCAGCAGCCGACGAGGCAGTAGGCGTGCTGGAGGAAGGTCGCACCGACGCGGCGTTCGCCCGCGCCCTCTCGGCCCGCGCCGGACTCGAGATGGTGATGGCGCGCTACGACGCCGCGATCGAGTACGCCGCGCGCGCCCTCCAAGCGGCTGTCGACGCCGATGACCTCTATGTGCGTGTGCACGCACTCGGCACCCTCGGCTACTCCCACCTGGCCAGCGGGCGTGACGAAGGTTTCGCCCTCGCTGAGGAGAGCCTGGGCCTGGCCCTGGACAACGGACTGCACGACCTCGCGGGTCGCAACTACCAGAACCTGTCGTGCGCGGGCGTCGACTACGGTCTACCGGAGCTCGCAGAGCGCTACCAGGCGCCGGGACTGGTGTTCTGCCGGGCCCACGACCTGGAGAGCCACCAGGTCTGCCTGGAGTCCGACCGGCTCCTCTACCTCCTGGACGCCGGCGACTGGGACGCCGTCGAGAGCGACGCCCCGGCCCTGCTGACCCTCGTCGACCCCTCCCCGATCATGCGCTTCGTGGCCCTGGTGCCGACCCTCCGGCTGCTGATCCGCACGGGTCGTCCGCACGACGACATCCTGGCCGAGGCCACGGAGATCTCAGCCACGCTGTCCGATCCACCCCGCCTCACCCAGGCGCTCACCGCTCGCGCCGAGTCGGCCTGGTTCGCCGGAGGGCTGGAGTCGCTGAGACCCGACCTGGTGCGCGCCGTCGAGGACGGCGTCGCGCGGGGCGACGAGTGGATCACCGCGGAGGTCGCCTACTGGCTCCACCGCGCCGACCCGTCGTATCCGCTGCCGGAGCGGATGCGCGGCGCCTGGGCGGCCGAGCTCCGCGAGCCGCCCCGGGTGGCGGCCGCGGCATGGCGCGACCTCCATCGCCCGTACGCCGCTGCCGTCGCCCTCCTCGCAGGCGACGAGTCGGACCTCCGCGAGGCCCTGACGGTGCTGAGCGGGCTCGGCGCCGACCCCGCCTCGCGGGTCGCCAGAGCCCGGCTCCGCGAGCTCGGCGCCACGGGAGTGGAGCGCGGACCGCGACGCTCGACCGCCGACCACCCGTGGGGGCTGACCGCACGCGAGCAGGAGGTCTGGGCGCTGCTCGCGCACGGCCTCACCAACGCCGAGATCGCGCAGCGCCTCGTGCTCTCCGAACGCACCGTGCACCACCACGTGTCCGCGGTGCTCGCCAAGCTCGGCGTACGTACGCGCACCGAGGCCGCCGCCCTTGCCGCCCAGACTGGGCAGGAGAGCCATCGATCTGGGCAGCCGCTGCGGATCCGCCCGACCCCTCCTGCTTCCTAGGTTCGTCGTACCCGGTGCATTCCGGGCCCGGACCCCGACGGCCGAGGAGCACGACGATGGCGAGATTCATGGTGGAGCGGACGTTTCCCGACGGACTGCACATCCCGATCGACGACGGGGGCGCCGAGGCCTGCCTCGGTGTGGTCGGTCGCAACGCCGAGCTGGGAGTCACCTGGGTGCACTCCTACGTCAACGAGGACAAGACCAAGACCTACTGCGTGTACGACGCCCCCGACGCGGAGGCGATCCGGCGCGCGGCCGAGCGCAACGGTCTCCCCGTCGACACCATCACCAGGGTGAGCGTGCTCGACCCGTACTTCTACCGGTGACGGCCGCGGGTGCTGCTCCTGGGCTGAGAGCTACAGCTCGCCCAGGAGTGCCTCCGCCTCCCGGGCGACCTCGAGGTCCTCCGCCGCCGTGACCACCACCGTGCGCACCCGCGCTCCGTCGGCGGTGATGTCGGCGTCGCCGTTCACGTCCACCTGACCGCCGTCGATCTCGACCCCGAGGTGCCCGAGCCGGGCGGCCGCTGCCGCGCGCACGGTGGGTGCGTGCTCGCCGACCCCGCCGGTGAGCACCAGCAGGTCGAGCCCGCCCGCGCTGGCCGCCATCGCCCCGATCTCGCGCACGAGCCGGTGGATGTAGACGGAGAACGCGAGCTCCGCGTCCGCGTCGCCCGCCTCGCGCGCGGCGAGCAGGTCGCGCAGGTCGCCGGACCCGCCGGACAGCCCCTTGAGCCCCGACTGGTGCTCGAGGACCCCGCTCAAGGTGTCGGCGTCGACGCCCCCGTGCTGGAGCAGCCACAGCAGGATCCCCGGGTCGAGCGACCCGGGCCGAGTCTGCATGACCAGGCCCGCCAGGGGCGTGAAACCCATGGTGGTGTCGACCGACCTCCCCTCACGGACCGCGCACAACGAGGCTCCCGCGCCGAGGTGGCAGGAGACGACGCGCACCGCGGCCAGAGACCTGCCCGCGAGCTCGGCCCCCCGTCGTACGGCGTAGGCGTGGGAGAGGCCGTGGAACCCGTAGCGGCGCAGCCCGAAGCGGTGGTTCCACTCCCGGGGCAGGGCGTACGTCGAGGCCTCGTCCGCCATCGTCGCGTGGAACGACGTGTCGAAGGCCGCCACCGCGGGACGGTCCGGCATCACGTCACGCAGCGACCGCATCGCCGCGACCGCGCGCGGGTTGTGGAGCGGCGCGAGGTCGGCGATCGAGCCGAGGTAGTCGACCACGCCGTCGTCCACGCGCACCGACGTCCGGTAGCGCGGGCCGCCGTGGACCACCCGGTGCCCGACGGCATCGACGTCGGGCGCCTCGGCGAGGAACTCCTCCAACGGACCGAGGTCGTCCCCTCCGTGCCACCGCTCGACGGTCGTGGTCTGCTCGACCCGGTCGCCGTCGACGACGCTCAGCTTGAGGCTGCTCGATCCGGCGTTGACGACCAGGACGCGCACGGACGCTCAGGCCTCGGGCGTGGTGCGCGCCGCCTGCTGGGTGTGGAGCTGCGGGCCACGGCCCGGCTCCCACTGCCAGTTGCGGACCTCCGGCAGGTCCTCGCCGTGCTCGCGGATGTGGATCGCGTGCTCGATCAGCCGGTTGCGCAGCAGCTCGCGGGCCGCACCTCCGCGCCTCTGCAGACCGGGCACCCGGTCGATCACGTCGATGGCGATGTTGAACCTGTCGATCTGGTTGAGGACGGTCATGTCGAAGGGCGTGGTGGTGGTGCCCTCCTCCGTGTAACCGCGCACGTGGAAGTTGCCGTGGTTCGTGCGCCGGTAGGTGAGGCGGTGGATCAGCCACGGGTAGCCGTGGTAGGCGAACATCACCGGCTTGTCCCGGGTGAACAAGGCGTCGAAGTCGGCGGCGTTCAGCCCGTGGGGATGCTCGGCGTGGTCCTGGAGGCGCATCAGGTCGACCACGTTCACCACGCGGATCTTGAGGTCGGGGAAGAACCCGCGCAGCAGCTCGACGGCCGCGAGCGTCTCCATCGTCGGCACGTCGCCGGCACAGCCCATCACGACGTCGGGCTCCTCGTCGCCGGCGGTGCCGGCCCACTCCCAGATCCCGATCCCCTTGGTGCAGTGCACGATCGCCTGCTCCATGTCGAGGTACTGCAGGGCCGGCTGCTTCCCGGCCACGATCACGTTGACGTACTGCTTGCTGCGCAGGCAGTGGTCGGCCACCGAGAGCAGGGTGTTCGCGTCCGGCGGTAGGTAGACCCGGATCACGCCGGCCTTCTTGTTCATCACGTGGTCGATGAAGCCGGGGTCCTGGTGCGAGAAGCCGTTGTGGTCCTGACGCCACACGTGCGAGGTGAGGAGGTAGTTCAGCGAGGCGACCGGGCGGCGCCAGGCGATCCGGTTGCTCGACTCCATCCACTTGGCGTGCTGGTTGAACATCGAGTCGACCACGTGCACGAACGCCTCGTAGCAGGAGAAGAAGCCGTGCCGACCCGTGAGGAGGTAGCCCTCGAGCCAGCCCTGGCAGGTGTGCTCGGAGAGGATCTCCATGACACGTCCGTCGGGCGCGAGGTGGTCGTCGTACGGCAGCGTCTCGGCGTTCCAGGCGCGGTCGGTCACCTCGAGGATGTCCTGGAAGCGGTTGGAGTTGTTCTCGTCGGGCGAGAACACCCGGAACCTGTCCATGTTCCGCCGCATCACGTCACGCAGGAACGCGCCGAGCACCCGGGTCGACTCGACGGCGCCCGTCCCCGGGTGGGTGACCGGCACGGCGTACTCCCGGAAGTCGGGCAGCCGCAGGTCCTTGAGCAGCAGGCCGCCGTTCGCATGCGGGTTCGCGCTCATCCGACGCTCCCCGTCGGGGCGCTGGTCGAGGATCTCAGCGACGGGTGCGCCCGTGGCGTCGAACAGCTCCTCCGGGTGGTAGCTGCGCATCCACTCCTCGAGGATCGCCCGGTGGCCCTCGTCGCTCCGCGCGTCGGCGAACGGCACCTGGTGGGAATGCCAGTAGCCCTCGATCCGGGCGCCGTCGACCTCCTTGGGCCCCGTCCAGCCCTTGGGGCTGCGGAGCACGATCATCGGCCAGGCCGGGCGACCCTCGATCCGGCCGTCGCGGGCGCGCTCCTGGATCTCGCGGATCTCGTCGAGGCAGCGGTCCAGGGTCGCCGCGAACGCCTGGTGCATGGTCTCCGGGTCGTCGCCGGACACGACGTACGGCGTGTGGCCGTAGCCCCGGAGCAGCGCGTCGAGCTCGTCGTCCGGGATCCGTGCCAGCACGGTCGGGTTGGCGATCTTGTAGCCGTTGAGGTGGAGGATCGGCAGCACCGCGCCGTCACGGGCGGGGTCGAGGAACTTGTTGCCGTGCCAGCTGGTCGCCAGCGGACCGGTCTCGGCCTCACCGTCACCCACCACGGCTGCGACGATCAGGTCGGGGTTGTCGAAGGCCGCGCCGTAGGCGTGGGAGAGGGAGTAGCCGAGCTCGCCGCCCTCGTGGATCGAGCCCGGCGTCTCGGGGGCGACGTGGCTCGGGATGCCCCCCGGGAACGAGAACTGCTTGAAGAGCCGCTGCATCCCCTCCTCGTCGAGGGTGATGTCGGGGTAGGTCTCGGTGTAGGTGCCCTCGAGGTACGCAGAGGCGACCAGCCCAGGGCCGCCGTGGCCGGGCCCGATCACGTAGATCACGTCGAGGTCGCGGGCCATGATCGCCCGGTTCAGGTGGGCGTAGAGGAAGTTCAGCCCCGGCGTGGTGCCCCAGTGCCCGAGGAGGCGTGGCTTCACGTGCTCAGGACGCAGCGGCTCACGCAGCAGCGGGTTGTCCATCAGGTAGATCTGCCCGACGGACAGGTAGTTCGCGGCCCGCCACCAGGCATCGATGCGGGCGAGCTCGTCGCCGCTCAACGGCGTCGTGGTCGGCTGGCTGACGGCGTGCGTGGTCATGAGGCGGCTCCGAAGGCTCGACGCTGGAGAGTCCACCTCGACCTTTTCACAGACCCGGGGGTCTCGGTCAGGGGGAGTCCCGCCCTCGGGCACCCCCCGGCCGTGACGAGGTCGGCGCCTGGTCCGAGGACCGGGCGCCGACCTGGCGTCGGATCAGGCCAGAGCCTTGGCCTTGAGCGCTTCGTACTCGTCCTGGCCGATCGTGCCGGCGTCGAGCAGAGCCTTGGCCCGCGCGATCTCGTCCGCCGGGGAGGACGAGCCTGCCGAGACCTGCCGGATGTAGTTGTCCGTGTCGGCCCTCGCCGCCGTCGCCGCCGCCATGTTGCGCTCGGCCATGCCGTGGCCGCGGGCGATCAGGTAGGCCAGCGAGGTGATGATCGGAATGATGATGAGGAAGAGGATCCACACCGCCTTCATGCCGCCCGACACCTCACGGTCGCGGAACAGATCGGTCACGATCTGGAACAGCACGACCAGGTACGCCATGAGCAGGAAGAAGGAGATGATGAACCAGAAGAAGTCCCAGAAACTATTCACGGCCGCGAACGTATAACCGGCCCGCCCCCCTCGCCTCACCCACGGAGGGTGAGCCGTCACAGGTGGCGGATCTGCCAGCCACGGGCCACCTTCGGCACTGGTTGCCCGACCCAGCGGCTCGCTCCCGCGCTCGTCGAGAAGCAAACCACCCGCCGGATCTCCACCGCGACGCACAAGACCCCCACACGGGGTGGGGGTCAGGCGCCTGGTGGAACTCTCACCAGTGGCAGGTGAAGGATTCGAACCTTCGAAGGCAAAGCCGACGGATTTACAGTCCGCTCCCATTGGCCGCTCGGGCAACCTGCCAGGATGACGTCGCCCCACGCGGAGTGACCGCGTTTGGCGGGCCGACGGCAAGTCGGAAGAATAGCAAGGCAGCACCGGAGACCAGAAAACGCCAGGAGGCAGCGAGATGGCCGACAGCTCGTTCGACATCGTCAGCAAGATCGACCGCCAGGAGGTCGACAACGCGCTCGGTCAGGCAGCGCGCGAGATCGCGACCCGGTTCGACTTCAAGGGCACCGGCGCCACCATCGAGTGGCAGGGCGAGCACGCCATCGAGATCAGCGCCTCGGCCGACGACCGCGCCAGCGCGGTGCTCGACGTGTTCAAGGACAAGCTGGTCAAGCGGCAGCAGAGCCTGAAGATCCTCGACGCCGGCGAACCGCGCGCGTCCGGCCAGCTCTCGAAGATCTCGATCACGCTCAAGGAGGGGATCACCTCCGAGGACGCCAAGAAGATCTCCAAGCTGATCCGCGACGAAGGCCCCAAGGGCGTCAAGGCCCAGATCCAGGGCGACGAGCTGCGGGTGTCGAGCAAGAAGCGGGACGACCTCCAGGCCATCCAGGCCCTCGTGCGGGGCCAGGACTACGACTTCGCGGTGCAGTTCACCAACTACCGCTGATTCACGGTCACCTGGCGCTTCCGGGCTTCGCTGAGGTCCGCCGTCAGCCGCCGTCCGTCACGACAGCCGGTGCACGACCAGCGTCAGGTTCGACGACGTCGCCGAGTGGTCACGGTTCTCAGCCGCCATGTCGATGCGGTACCCCTTGCCGTGCACGCGGGAGGAGCTGTCCTTCTTGAACCCGTGCTTGACGTAGAAGCGGATGGCCGAGTGCTGCGCGGCCTTGGCCGACCCGGCGACTCGCAGCAGCACGCTCCAACGCCCGGGGCCGGTCCCGACGCCCATCAACCTGCCCTTGGGAAGGGGGACCGCGGCGGGAAAGCTGGCGGGCAGGCTGACCCCGCCACCTCCACCACTGCGCGGTTCACTTCCCGAGAACTGCCGATTCTGGTGAGTCGGTACGCCGGCGGAGGTCGCGCCGAACGTCGGCTGGGCGCAGGTGCCGATCGTCGCCGCCAAGGTCGCGACCACCAGGGCCTTGCGGAACGTTCCTCGTTGCATGTCGTTCATCTCCACACGTTGCGGGGGCCCTGGCGCCCGGTGGGGCAGCCGGTGACGTGAGGGTGGCCCCAGGAACGGCCACGTCACAAGTCATCCGATGGTCCTAGGACCATCGGACCGGCGCCCGCCGTCACGATCAGCCGAGGTCGAGCTGGGCCATCACGCTGTCGTCGGCGTGGGGGCTGCGCAGGTCGACCGCCCACGAGCCGTCGTTCACCGTCCCGCACGGGCGAGGTAGCGCATCCGCTCGGTTGGGCGAGCACGCCAAGGCCAGCACCTTGGCTCCCTCGATGGTGTAGATGCTCCGGGTGGCCGACTCCGCTGTCGTCACGTCGAGCGCGGCCGGCCGCGCCAGCGCTCGTCCCGGTTGGTCCTGGCTCCTCTCGATCGCGCCGGACAGCACGTAGCTCACGTAGATCTGGTGCGCCGCGGGTACCGGGACGATCTCGGCCTTCCCGTCGAACGAGGCCGGCGCGTAGACCCGTTGATCGTCGGCAGCCAGCACGACGTGACTCACCGACATGGCGCCCTGGGTCACGCCGGGGCTGCTCGGGAAGCCCAGACGGACCGTCTCCTGCGGTCGCGACGTGTGGAGCCAGTGCGTCACGCGCAGCCGTCCGCCCGGCAGGACCTCGGTCACCACGTAGGCACTCCCGACGGCGACCGTCGTCGGGGGGGCGAAGGGCCCGGGCCTCGCCGACGCCCCCGGGCCGCTCCCGCCGGAGTGCCGCAGGATCGGGAGCCAGGCTGCCACCACGCCGGCGCACAACAGCAGGAGCACCCCCACCGTGCCGACCACGGACAGGCGCCTGCGTCGCCTGGTCGAGTCGCGGACCGTGACCACGCCCACCGGCCGCGGACGCCACGGCGCCGGCTGTACGACGACCGGTCGGAGGGCCACCGGCTCCTCGGCCACCGGCTCCTCGGCCACCGGCTCCTCGACCACCGGCTCCTCGACCACCGGCTCCTCGACCACCGGCTCCTCGACCACCGGCTCCTCGACCACCGGCTCCTCGACCACCGGCTCCTCGACCACCGGCTCCTCGACCACCGGCTCCTCGACCACCGGCTCCGGACTCTTGACGGGGCGCTTCCGCGGACGGTTCACGGTGGAGCGGGGTCGACGCCCGCTGCGCCCCTGGGGCCGCGGGCGGCGGTTCCTGCTCCGGTCCTTGCTCTTGTTCTTCCCCTGACCCTTGTTCCGGTTCTTCCGGGTCCTCGACTTCTTCGAGCTCATCACCCCTCCTGCCGGGCTACGTCGCCGACCGGGGCGGCGGTGATCAACGCGAGGTTCTGGTAGCCGCCGTGACTCGCGTCGTAGGGCCCTGCGCACGTGACCAGCGTCAGCCGCCGCGGGCCGCGGGCGGAGAAGATCCCCTGGTGCTGTGGCAGCGTTCCGCGCGGGATCACCCGCAGCGACGTCACCGCGAACACCTGCTCCAGTCGCGCGGAGCCGACCACGATCCGCTGACCCGGACGCACCGAGAGCAGGCCTGCGAACGGTCCGAGTCCCTGGGAGAACGAGTCGACGTGGGCCGCCAGCAGGGTCGACCCGAACGGATCTCCCAGGCGGGAGCCACCGCGCCACCACCCGGCGATCCGCACGTCGTCCGGCACGCTGAGCGATCCGTCAGCGCCGGTGCCGGCGGGCCGCACCGGTACGACGGTGCCGTCCGGCAGGACGCTCGTGGTGGGCACCTCCGGTCGGAATGCCCCGGTACGGCGAGCGGGCTCCGCAGGCAGCGTGACCTGCGCATGGGGGTGGGCGCCGGCGTGAGACACGGCCGGTTGTCCGTCGGTTGCCACCGCCTGACCGATCCGACGACCTCCAGGAGAGTCCGCCGGCGACCGCAGCGAGAGTGAGCGCGGTGGCCGCGGACAACGAAGCCGTCCAGTGGACGATGCGCCCGCGAGGCCCGAGCGTCGACATGACCGCGTCACGGTCTCCGGTGCGCTGCGCGCCGACGCGGCCGGCGAAGCAGCACCGCGCCGCCCGTCACGAGCAGCATCGCGGCGAACGCCCAGCCGACCTGTGTGACCGGTGGGGTGGCCGTGCGACGAGTCGTCGCCTCGCGGGTTCCCCGGAAGGGCGTCACCGTGATGTCCGCAGCAAGGCCGGCCGCGCCCGTGTCGATGGAACCCGGCGCGACCGCCCCGTTCGTGGTGAGAGAAGCCCGGTGGGCGATCACGTTCATCGAGTGGGCGTGAGGGTTGCCGACGGCGTAGACCATGGTGACGGTCCCCGCTGCGAGGTTCACGTGCAGCGGTCCCAGGATCGGCCGGCCGTCGAGCCCGGCCGGAAGCAGGGCCACGGTGTGCGCGCCCGCAGCGAGATCGGCCGTGGCGTACTCGCCGTTCGCGATGTCGTGGAACACGACCACACCATCGACGCGGACGTCGGCAGGTGCGACGGTCGCGGTGTGCGCGACCAGGACCCGGGCCTTGCCGGGCGCGATGGGCGCGCGCGGCGTTCGGTAGGAGTTGACCACGGGGGATCCGCCGACCTGCGCGGGCAGGTGGACCACGACGTCGCTGCTGGACCCGGCGGCCACCTCCACCATCGACACGAGGCGGAGGTTGCCCGAGGTGTCGGTGAACTCTACGCGGTGGGGGCCGGCCGACTCGGGGAACGGGCCCAGGACCGAGCCCACCGACGAGTCGCGTCCCACGCTGTTGCCGTCGATGGTCACGTCGAGGACCTGGTCCGGCACTGCCTGCACCAGCACGAGCTGCCCAGGCGGGCCCGACGTCGACGTACCGGCCCAACCCGGCTCGACGAACATCGAGGCGCCCAGGGCGCACACGCCGAGAGTGGTGACCACGCAGGCCCCTGCTCCACGCCAGCTGACCGACATCCCGCACACCCCCCGATAAGCCCCACGCGTGTCAGCAGCGGAACACGGGCCTACCGAGCAGACAAGGAAGCCGCGGCGAATTGGCCCAAACAGGGGACGGCGGCCCCACCCGGACGGGTGAGGACGCCAGGAAAAACAGGGCGGAGCCGATTGGAGGTACCGTCACAGACATGTCCTCCACTCCCCTGACCACCTCCGAGCACGTCCAGGACTCACCGGAGGTGTGGCGCGATGCAGCGGAGATCGGGGTCGAGGAGTCGCGAGCGGCGTGGGCCGAGGCCGCCCGGCCGATCCTGATCGGCGTCGCCCAGCACTACCACGCGGTCATCACCTACAAGGACCTCGCCGAGGAGGCGCAGCGCGTCACCGGCGTGCGTGGCTCCCAGCAGATGCACTACTGGATCGGCGACGTGCTGAGCCGGGTGTCCCGCGAGTCGTTCAGCCGCGGCGAACCCCTGCTCTCGGCGCTGTGCGTCAAGGCCGACGGCACCGTCGGCGAGCGGTACGCACTCGCGGTGGCCGAGACCACTGCCGACCTGACCGGCGACGCCGACGACCACGCGGCCCTGCAGCGCTTGGCGTGCTACCGCCACTTCGAGGCGCCGGACCTGCCCGCCGACGGCGGTTCGCCGGCTCTGACGCCCCAGCTCGTCGCACGCCGTGCCCGGGCCAAGAAGGTACGTCTCGCCGAGGCTCCCATCGACGTCTGCCCGAAGTGCCACCAGCAGCTGCCGGCGACCAAGGTCTGCGACAACTACTGCGACTGAGCCGGCGCGCTCGCGCCGGGTCAGCCGGCGGCCAGCAGTGACTTCATGGCGGGCACCGTGGCCGCGCCGCTGGTCGGGGTGAGCCACACCCGCATGCCCTCCTCGAGCCCCAGCGCGCGCGCGTGGGTACGAGTCGTCACCACGGAGACCTCGCGGCCGTCCTCGGTGCCCGCCACCAGCCGCACCTCGAAGCCGACGCGGGTCAGCCTCAGGATGTCGGCTGCGGCGCTGCCCGCGAGGTCGGGGGTGAGCGCGATCTCGATGTCGTGCGGCCGCAGGCGGACGTCACCGAGCTGGGTCACCTCGCCGAGGAAGTCCATGACGAAGTCGTTGGCAGGCTCGTCGTAGAGCTGGTCAGGGGTGCCGACCTGCTCGATGCGGCCCTCGTTGATGACCACGATCTCGTCGGCGACCTCGAGGGCCTCCTCCTGGTCGTGGGTGACGAAGACGGTCGTGACCGGCACCTCGTCGTGCAGGCGCCGCAGCCACTCGCGCAGCTCCTTGCGGACCTTGGCGTCGAGGGCACCGAACGGCTCGTCGAGCAGCAGCACCTTCGGCTGGATGGCGAGCGCACGTGCGAGCGCCATGCGCTGCCGCTGGCCGCCCGAGAGCTGCGAGGGCAGCCGGTGCGCGAACTGCGACAGGTGCACCAGCTTGAGCAGCTCGTCGACCCGGTCGGCGATCTCGGCCTTCGGCCGGTTGCGGATCTCGAGGCCGAACGCGACGTTCTTGGCCACCGTCATGTGCTTGAAGACGGCGTAGTGCTGGAAGACGAAGCCGACGTTGCGCTTCTGCGGCGCCGTGCGCGTCGCGTCGACGCCCTCGATGGTGATGGTGCCGGTGTCGGCGCGCTCGAGCCCGGCGATGATCCGGAGCAACGTCGACTTGCCGCCGCCCGACGGACCCAGCAGGGCGGTGAGCTGACCGGTGGGCAGAGAGACGTTGACGTCGTCGAGGGCGACGAAGTCGCCGAACCTCTTGTTGACGTTCGAGATGTCGATACTCATGAGGATGACTCCTTGGGGCGCAGCAGGGAGACGACGACGATGCAGAGCACAGCGAGCAGCACGAGGACGAACGAGATGGCGTAGGCCTCGCCCTGGGAGAAGTTGTTGTACTGCTGCTCGACGGCCTGGGAGGCTGTTTGCGTTCGTCCGATCAGGTTGCCCGAGACGATCTTGACGGCTCCGAACTCGCCGAGCGAGCGGGCCAGGGTGAGGACGACGCCGTACACGACGGCCCACTTGATCGCGGGCAGCGTGATCCGGCGCAGGGTCTGGTACGCGTTGGCGCCGAGGCTGGTGGCGGCCTGCTCCTGGTCGTCACCGATCTCGGTGAGCACCGGTACGACCTCGCGGACCACCAGGGGCAGCGAGACGAAGCAGGTGGCCATGATCATGCCGGGCGTGTTGAAGATGACCTGGATGCCGTTGGCCTCCAGGGTCGGCCCGAACCAGCCGGTGCGACCGTTGTAGACGAGCAACAAGGCGAGGCCGATCACGACCGGGGACACGGCCATCGGCAGGTCGATGAACGCCGAGAGCGCGCGCTTGCCGGGGAACTCGTAGCGCACCAGCAGCAACGCCATGCCGACACCGAAGACCGTGTTGATCGCCACGGCCCACAGGGAGATCTCGATCGTCACGATCATGGCGTGCACGACGTCGGGATCGGAGAACGCGGTCTGGAAGTTGCCGAGACCGTCGGAGAAGGCGTTCTGCACCAGCGTGACCATCGGCCAGCCCACGAGCAGGAACACATAGGCAATGACGATGATCCGGAGGGCCCACTTGGCCGGGGCAGGGAGCTCAACCACGGCGGGCCACCCTCCGTTGGATGATGTCGAGGGCGACGATGACGAACAGCGCGACCGCGAGCATGATCGTGGCCAGTGCGGCCGCAGCCGTCTGATCACCACCCTCGACGAAGCTGTAGACCCGTACCGAGACGACCTCCGTCTTGTAGGGAAGCATGCCGCTGAGCAGCACCAGGGAGCCGTACTCGGAGATGGCCCGGGCGAACGACAGGGCCGCTCCGGCGGCGATCGCCGGGATCAGCGAGGGCAGCACGAGCCGCCGCAGGATCGTCATCCGTCTGGCGCCGAGCGAGGCAGCGGCCTCCTCGACATCGGTGTCGAGCTCGGCCAGGACGGGCTGGACGGTCCGGACGATGAACGGCAGGGTCACGAAGGCGAGTGCCAGCGTGACGGAGGTCCGCTCGTTGGCGACGTTGATGCCGAGCGGGCTCTTCGGACCGTACAGCCCGAGCAGCACCAGGCCGGCGACGATGGTCGGCATCGCGAACGGGATGTCGATGAGGACGTCGAGGATCCCGCGGCCCCAGAACTTGTCGCGGACGAGCACCCAGGCGATCAGCGTGCCCATGACCATGTTGACCAGTGTGACGAGCGCGGACTGCCCGACGGTGAGCTTGATCGCGGCCCAGGTCTGCGGGTTCTTGAGGACGTCGACGTAGCCCTGCCATCCGTCCTTGCCCGCGGTCACCACGATGGCGGCCAGCGGGATCAGCACGAGCAGGCTGAACCAGATCATGGCGACCCCGAGCCCGAGAGCGGACCCCCGGGTCAGGGTGGAGCGGACACCCGGCCGGCCGCGCCCGACCGGCCGGGTGTCCTGTCCGAGGACGACAGATGACATCTGTCAGCTGCCGACGTGGAGGCCAGCGATCATCGTGGTGATGATGCCGTCCGTGTCATCGAAGTACTTGGTGTTGGCGTCGCTCCAGCCGCCGAAGTTCTTGTCGATCGTGTACTGGGTCTTGACCGGGGGGAACGGGTTGCTCGGGTCGTTGGCGCCGGGCACGTCGACCGTGATTCCCTGGATGACCGGGCGGAAGCCGGACTTGGCGTAGTCGGACTGACCCGCCTCGCTGAGCTGGAACTTCAGGAAGTCCTTCGCCGCGGTCGAGGCGGTCTTGGTGAGGGCGACCGGGTTCTGGATCAGCAGGGTGTCGTCCGGCAGGACGTAGTTCACGTCGTCGCCGGCAGCGACGGCAGCGATGGAGTCGTTCTCGTAGGCGAGCAGCACGTCACCGTTGCCCGCCACGAACGACGCCAGCGCGTCGCTTCCGCTACCCGGCAGAGCCACGGTGTTGTCGAGCACCTTCTGGACGAACGCCTTGCCCTTGGCCTGGTCGTCGCTCGGGCCCGCACCGTGCGCCCAGGCGGCCAGGATGTTCCACTTCGCCGACCCCGACGAGGCGGGGTTCGGGGTGATGACCTTGACCCCAGGCTTGACGATGTCGTCCCACGACTTGATGCCGAGCGGGTTGCCCTTGCGGACCAGGAAGACCACCTCGGAGTCGGTCACCATGCCCTTGGTGGGGGTCTGGTTCCACGAGGAGTCGATCAGGCCGGCGTCGACGATCTTCGAGACGTCGGGCTCGAGGGAGAGGTGCACCTCGTCGGTCGAGAGGCCACCGATCACAGCGCGCGACTGATCGCCGGAGGCACCGTAGGAGGTGGTGAACTTGACGTCCTTGCCCGCGTCGGTCTTCTGGAAGTCGGAGATCACCGACTCGTTCGCGGTCTTCAGCACGGAGAACCCGACGACGCTGACGGAGTCGGAACTGGAGGACGCTCCGTTGGACGAGGCGCAACCGGACAGGACGGCCGGGATGGTCGCGGCCGCGACGGCGAGCGCCGCGAGCCTGATCCGCTTGGTCATGTGAGTCTCTTCTCGTTCTAGGGTGATAAGCAACGTTAGTCACGTTGTTTGGTAGAGATTATCAGGATGATCATCAAACTACTGCATCAGGACAAGCCGGAGCGGCGTGGTCTCGCTCACTGTCCAGATGGGGGGTTCGGATCGGTTTCCTGGCGCCTGCGGACTATCGTGGGGGAGTTGCGCCGAGTACCGGTCCGCCCCGGGAAGAACTGGCGTGAGACGTCGAGGCGACGAAAGGTTGTGCACGCAGTTGTCCAAGCAGGTCAAGCGGCTGGACCGTGTGATCATCCGCTTCGCCGGCGACTCGGGTGATGGCATGCAGCTCACCGGGGATCGCTTCACCCAGGAGTCCGCGTCGTTCGGCAACGACCTGTCGACGCTGCCGAACTTCCCGGCCGAGATCCGGGCGCCCCAGGGCACCCTGCCTGGCGTGTCGTCGTTCCAGGTGCACTTCGCCGACCACGACATCCTCACTCCGGGCGACGCCCCCGACGTGCTGGTCGCGATGAACCCCGCCGCGCTGCGTGCCAACCTCGGCGACCTGCCCAAGGGCGCCACGATCGTGGTCGACACCCACGACTTCACCACGCGCAACCTGGCGAAGGCCGGCTACACCACGAACCCGCTCGAGGACGGCAGCCTCGACGAGTACGCCCTGCACGCCGTCGACCTGACCGGGATGACCGTCGAGGCGGTCAAGGAGTTCGGGCTCTCGCGCAAGGACGCCGCCCGTGCCAAGAACATGTTCGCGCTGGGCCTGCTGTCCTGGCTCTACGGACGCCCGACCGAGTCCACGATCGCCTTCCTGCAGAAGCGGTTCGCCAAGGTCCCCGACATCCGCGACGCCAACGTGACGTCGTACCGGGCGGGCTGGAACTTCGGGGAGACGACCGAGACGTTCGCTGTCTCCTACGAGATCAAGCCCGCTCCGATGCCGACCGGCACCTACCGCAACATCACCGGCAACCTCGCCCTGGCCTACGGCCTGGTCGCCGGTGGCGTGCAGTCGGGACTGCCGCTCTTCCTCGGGTCCTACCCGATCACGCCAGCCTCCGACATCCTCCACGAGCTCAGCAAGCACAAGGCCTTCGGCGTCACGACGTTCCAGGCCGAGGACGAGATCGCGGGCATCGGCGCCGCGATCGGCGCGTCGTTCTCCGGCAGCCTCGGGGTGACGACGACGTCGGGCCCGGGCATCGCGCTGAAGTCGGAGTCGATCGGCCTCGCGGTGATGACCGAGCTGCCGCTGCTCGTCGTCGATGTGCAGCGCGGCGGACCCTCGACCGGGCTGCCCACCAAGACCGAGCAGGCCGACCTGCTCCAGGCGATGTTCGGACGCAACGGCGAGTCACCGGTGCCGATCGTCGCGCCGCGCTCGCCGGGCGACTGCTTCGACGCGGCCCTGGAGGCGATCCGGATCGCGGTCACCTACCGCACCCCGGTGATGCTGCTCTCCGACGGCATGCTCGCCAACGGCTCAGAGCCGTGGCGGATCCCCGAGCTCTCCGAGCTCCCCACGATCGACCCGTCGTTCGCGACCGGCACCAACCACGTCGTCTCGAACGGCAAGGACGGCTCCACCGGCGGGGAGAAGCCGGAGTTCTGGCCCTACCTGCGCGACGAGGAGACGCTGGCCCGGCCGTGGGCGATCCCGGGTACGCCGGGGCTCGAGCACCGCATCGGCGGGCTCGAGAAGGGCGACGGCCACGGCAACATCTCCTACGACCCCGCCAACCACGACTTCATGGTGCGCACCCGCGCCGCGAAGGTGCAGCGGATCGCGGAGTCGCTCCCGCCGCTGGAGGTCGACGACCCCGGTGCCGAGGATGGGCGGGGGGCGAAGGTGCTGGTGCTCGGCTGGGGCTCGACGTACGGTCCGATCGGCGCCGGCGTACGACGCGTGCGCAAGGCCGGCTACCGCGCGGCGCAGGTACACCTGCGCCACCTGAACCCGTTCCCCCGCGACCTCGGCGAGATCCTGGCCCGCTACGACAAGGTGCTGATCCCCGAGATGAACCTCGGGCAGCTCGCCCTGCTGATCCGCGGCCACTACCTGGTCGACGCCGTCGGCTACAACCAGGTCAACGGCATGCCGCTCAAGGCCGCCGACCTCGCCGAGGCGATCGGCAACCTGGTGGCCGAGGCCGAGGGCATCGAGGTCGACCTCGCCCACGACGCCGACCCGCACGTTGGCACCGTCCACACCGGAGACACTGCATGAGCACCCCCACGACCAGCACTGACCTGCCCCTCCCCGTGATGCGCAGTGGCATCGAGCTGGTGCCGACCCGCGCCGAGGGCGAGCCGGCCGAGACCGGCAAGGACTACACCAGCGACCAGGAGGTCCGCTGGTGCCCTGGCTGCGGTGACTACGCCGTCCTCAAGGCCGTGCAGGGCTTCCTGCCCGACCTCGGCCTGCGTCGCGAGAACATCGTGTTCGTCTCGGGCATCGGCTGCTCCTCGCGCTTCCCCTACTACCTCGAGACCTACGGGATGCACTCGATCCACGGGCGTGCCCCGTCGATCGCCACCGGCATCGCGACCTCCCGCGAGGACCTCTCCGTCTGGGTGGTCACCGGCGACGGCGACGCGCTGTCGATCGGTGGCAACCACCTGATCCACGCGCTGCGCCGCAACGTGAACATGACGATCCTGCTGTTCAACAACCGGATCTACGGGCTCACCAAGGGTCAGTACTCCCCCACCTCCGAGACCGGCAAGGTCACCAAGTCCACGCCGATGGGCTCGCTGGACCACCCGTTCAACCCGGTCTCCCTGGCTCTCGGCGCCGAGGCGACGTTCGTGGCTCGCACCATCGACTCCGACCGCAAGCACCTCACCTCGGTGCTGTCGGCCGCCGCGGCCCACCGCGGCACGTCGTTGGTGGAGATCTACCAGAACTGCCCGATCTTCAACGACGGCGCCTTCGACGCGGTGAAGTCGCCGGTCACACGCGACGAGGCGATCATCCCGCTCGTGCACGGTGAGCCGATCCGCTTCGGCGCGCCCCTGCCAGACGGTGGCGGTGCCCGGGGACTGGTCCGCGACCCCGCCACCGGCGGCGTGAAGGTGGTCGAGGTCGGCGACGGTCACGGCCAGGTCGACGCCTCCCACCTCCTGGTCCACGACGCCCACCTCCAGGATGCGACGACGGCGTTCGCGATCTCGCGGCTCACCGACGCCGGCCAGCTCCACCAGGCGCCGATCGGGATCTTCCGCCAGGTCGCCCGACCGACGTACGACGACCAGGCGCGCGACCAGATCGCGCAGGCGACCGCCCAGGTGTCCGGATCCCCCACCGAGCGCCTCGGCGCGCTCCTCGGTGGCGGCGACACCTGGACTGTTGCCTAGCGCGCCCGGATGACCGAGTCGCGGCGCGGTTTCCTGCTGGGCGTCGCGGCCTACGGCATCTGGGGTCTGTTCCCTCTCTACTGGCCGCTGCTCGAGCCGGCGGGTGCGGTGGAGATCCTGGCCCACCGGATCGTCTGGTCGTGCCTCACGATGGGCCTGCTGGTGCTCATCCTGCGGCGCACGGCCCTCGTCCGCTCGATCGCGACCGACCGCCGTACCCGGTCGATCCTGGGTCTGGCCGCGTGCCTGATCACGGTCAACTGGGCCGTGTACATCTGGGGCGTCAACAACGGCCACGTCGTCGAGACCTCGCTGGGCTACTTCGTGAACCCGCTCGTGACCGTGCTGATGGGGGTCTTCATCCTCGGCGAGCGGCTCCGGCGCTGGCAGTGGGTGGCGCTGGGCGTCGCGTCGCTCGCCGTGGTCGTGCTGACCCTCGACTACGGCCGGCCGCCGTGGATCGCGCTCACCCTCGCGCTCACCTTCGGCAGCTACGGGCTGTGCAAGAAGCAGGCGAACGCCCCGGCGATCGAGAGCCTGACCTTCGAGACCATGGTGATCGGCCCGGCCGCCCTGGGCTACCTCGCGTGGCTCCAGTGGCACGGTGGGTCGAACCTCACCGACCACGGGCCGGGCCACGTCCTCCTGCTGATGTCGGCCGGCATCGTCACCGCCGTGCCGCTGGTCTGCTTCGGCGGCGCCGCGATCCGCGTGCCGCTGGTGACGCTCGGGCTGCTGCAGTACCTCACGCCGACCCTGCAGTTCGCGCTCGGCGTCGCCTACTTCCACGAGGACATGCCGCCGGGACGGTGGGTCGGCTTCGGGCTGGTGTGGGTGGCGCTGGTGATCTTCACCGTCGAGTCGCTGCGCCATCGCCGTACGACGGTGCGGGCGGCCTCGCCCGTGCCCATGGTCTGGGAGCCCTCCGCTCCAATAATTGAGTAACTTACTTTAGTTACTTATATTAGGTCCGGGCGGACCAACCGGGTGACCGCCGCGTCCGGAGGAGAGCGATGACAGCGAGCGTAGCGACGACCGTGCCCGAGCGCGGGAAGGAGCGGGCACTGCTCCGGCAGCCAGAGCTCCTCTGGTACGTGCCCAACCAGGTGCGGCCGGGTCACCGCGGCGACCGGATCTCCGCGGACCACAACAGCCTCGACACCCTCACCGAGCACGCCACGACCCTCGAGCAGCACGGTTGGCACGGCGCCCTGCTCGGCACCGGCTGGGGACGGCCCGACACGTTCACCGTCGCCACCGCGCTGGCCGCGCGCACCACGACGTTCCAGCCCCTGATCGCGATCCGGCCGGGCTACTGGCGTCCCGCCAACTTCGCCTCCGCCGCGGCGACCCTCGACCACCTCAGCGGCGGTCGGGTCCTGGTCAACATCGTCTCCGGCCAGGACGACCTCGGGGCGTACGGCGACACCGAGGGCGACCAGGCCCAGCGCTACGCGCGCACCAAGGAGTTCATGCAGGTCGCGCGGAGGCTGTGGACCGAGGAGGACGTCACCTACGACGGGGAGCACTTCCAGGTCACCCACTCGACCGTCGCGACCCGGCCCGTGGTGCGCGGCGACCGCACCCATCCCCCGCTGTACTTCGGCGGCGCCTCCGAGGCCGCCGAGCGGGTGGCGGCCACCGAGGCGGACGTGCAGCTCTTCTGGGGCGAGCCGCTCGAGGGCGTGCGCGAGCGGATCGAGCGCCTCACCCGACTGGCCCAGGAGCTCGGGCGCGAGCACGCACCGCTCGAGTTCGGGCTGCGGATCACCACCTTCGTCCGCGACACCACCGAGCAGGCCTGGGCCGAGGCGGAGGAGAAGGTGGCCGAGATGGCCGGCCGGGGCGACACCCTCCAGCGCTCGAACCCGGGGTTCAAGGCCGTCGGCCAGCAGCGGCTCCTCGACCTGGCCTCGCGCGGCGAGGTGCTCGACGACAACCTCTACACGACGCCCGGAAAGTTCGGGGGTGGTGGCGCCGGAACCACGTGGCTCGTCGGCTCGGCCGAGGACGTCGCCTCGTCGCTGCGGAAGTACCAGGATCTCGGCATCACCCACTTCGTGCTCTCGGACACGCCGTACCTGCGCGAGATCCGGCGCCAGGGCGACCAGCTGCTGCCGCTGCTGCGCCCTGAGCGCTGACCCGGCGCGGGGTTCACGCCATAGCGCGCTGACCCGGCGCGGGGTTCACGCCGTAGCGCACTGACCCGGCGCGGGGTTCACGCCGTACGACGTCGACGCAAAGCCGGGTCAGCGTCGTACGACGTCGACAAAAGGCCGGGTCAGCGTCGTACGACGTCGACAAAAGGCCGGGTCAGCGCCGTACGACGTCGACGAAAAGCCGGGTCAGCGCCGTACGACGTCGACGAAAAGCCGGGTCAGCGCTCAGGCGGAGCGGGTGGCCACGAGGTCGGCGAAGTCCTCGAGGGCGGTGCGGACCGAGCCCTCGGGGAGCACGACCAGACGGGCCTTGGCCTCCTGCGCTCGGGCCACGACGTAGGCCCGAGCCTCGTCCATGGCCGGGTGGGCGCGGAGCAGCGCGAGCGCCTCGGCGTGGAGCCCGTCGTCGCTGAGGTCGGAGTCGAGGAGCTGGAGGAGCCGGGAGTCCTCGGGCCGCGCCGAGGCGGCGGCCATCAGCACCGGCAGCGTCGGCACGCCCTCGCGGAGGTCGGTGCCCGGGGTCTTGCCGGACTCGTCGGAGTCCGACGCCACGTCGAGGATGTCGTCGGAGAGCTGGAACGCCGTGCCGACGATGTCGCCGTACGCCGTCAGCGCCTCCTCCACCTCGCGGGTCGCTCCGCCGAAGCGGGCGCCGTAGCGGGCGGAGGTCGCGATCAGCGAGCCGGTCTTCCCGGCCACGACGTCGAGGTAGTGCTCGAGCGGGTCGTCGTCGGCGCCCGGCTTGATGGTCTCCTGGATCTGCCCCTCCACGAGCCGGGTGAAGGTCTGGGCCTGGATCCGTACGGCGTCGGCGCCGAGCTCGGCGGTGAGCTCGGAGGACTTCGAGAACAGGAAGTCGCCGGTGAGGATCGCGACGTGGTTGTCCCAGCGAGCGTTGGCGGACTCCGCACCGCGGCGCAGCGCGGCCTCGTCCATGACGTCGTCGTGGTAGAGCGACGCCAGGTGGGTCAGCTCCACCACGCACGCCGCGGTGATCACGTCGTCGGAGTCGGGGTGGACGCCGGTCTCGGCGGCCAGCAGCACCAGGAGCGGGCGGAACCGCTTCCCCCCGGCCGCCATCAGGTGGCTCGCCGCACTGGTGACGAACGGCGCGCGGCTGCGCACGTGATCGGTCAGGGCCTGCTCGACCTCGGTCATCCGGTCGGCCAGCCTGCGCGCGAGCGCCTCGTCGGGCACCGGCATCGCCAGGCTCGACTCCCCGGCGTGGGTGGAGGGGTCGGTCACCTGATGAATTCTCCCGCAGTCTGCGCCAGGTCGAGCAGCGGCCCCGGCACGATGCCGAGGATCAGCGTGGCAGCCGCGGAGATCCCGATCGCCGTGGCCGACAGCACCGACGGGTGCGCGACGTACGCGCTCTCGGAGTCGGGCTCCTGGAAGTACATCACCAGGATCACGCGGACGTAGAAGAACGCCGCGGCCGCACTGGTCAGGATGCCGACGACCACGACCGGCCACGCGCCGGCCGCCAGTGCCACCTCGAAGACGGCCCACTTGCCGATGAAGCCGGCGGTCAGCGGGATCCCGGCCATGCTCAGCAGGAAGAGGGCGAAGACCCCGGCGATGACGGGTGACTGGCGGCCCAGCCCCGACCATCGGGCGATCGTCGACTGCTCGCCGGCGCTGTCGCGGACGAGGGAGACCACGGCGAAGGCGCCGAGCGTCGCCAGGCCGTAGGTGACCAGGTAGAAGAGCACGGCCTGGAGCGAGGTGATCTGGCCCTCGTGCACCTGGGCGACGCCCTGGAGGCCGAGCACGCCACTCAGCAGGAATCCGGTGTGGGCGACCGAGGAGTAGGCCAGCATCCGCTTCATGTCCGACTGCACGAGCGCGAGCACGGTGCCGACGACCATGGTGAGGATCGCGATCACCCACAACATCGGCTGCCAGGTCCAGCGGGCGCTGCCGAAGGCGACGTAGAACAGGCGCAGCATGGCGCCGAACGCGGCCGCCTTGGTGGCCGCGGCCATGAACGCCGTCACGGCGGTGGGCGCGCCCTGGTAGACGTCGGGCACCCAGGCCTGGAACGGCGCCGCGCCGACCTTGAAGAGCAGGCCCACGGTCAGCATGCCCATGCCGATGGCGAGCAGGGTCTGGTTGCCGGACCCGTTGATCACGGCCTCGTTGATGACCCCGAAGTCCATCGAGCCGGCGTAGCCGTAGACGAGCGCGACGCCGTAGAGGAAGAAGGCGGAGGAGAACGCCCCGAGCAGGAAGTACTTCATCGCCGCTTCCTGGCTGAGCAGGCGACGACGCCGGGCCAGGCCGCAGAGCAGGTAGAGCGGGAGCGAGAGCACCTCGAGGGCGACGAACATCGTCAGCAGGTCGCCCGAGGCCGGGAAGAGCATCATCCCGCCGACCGCGAACAGCAGCAAGGGGTAGACCTCGGTGTGGTCGAGACCCGCGGACTGCCGCTCGGACTCCGTGCCGGGAAGCGCTGCCGCCTGGCCGGCGAAGGCGGACACGCCGCCCTCGACGCGTCGCTCGGCGAAGAGCAGCACGCCGCCGAGCCCGAAGACCAGCACGAGACCCCACAGGAACATGGTCGGTCCGTCGAGGGCGATGATGCCCGCGGAGCCGAACTCGCCGCGGGCGGCGCCGTTGCCGAGCCGGGGCAGGTCGTTGGCCACGAAGCCGACGCCGATCAGCGCTGCGGCCAGCGCGGCGAAGGTGAGCGCGAACTGGGCGGTGTAGCGACGCTCGCGTGGCAGGAAGGCCTCGATCAGGACCCCGATGCAGGCCGCGCCGAAGACGACCAGGATCGGCCAGAGCGAGCCGTAGGCGATGTGCGGCTTGCTGAAGGTGTCGGTCGCGAGCGCGATCACTTCTGTCCTCCCTGGACCGGAGCGGCCTGCACGCGCGGCGACGGGTCGGTGACACCGACGTGTTGGAGCGTGTCCTGGACATAGGGGTTGATCACGTTCAGCAACGGCATCGGGTAGAAGCCGAAGAGGACCAGGCCGAGGAAGAGGGGCGCGAGGATGCCGACCTCACGACGGTCGAGGTCGCGGATCTCCTCCTCGCGCCCACCGACGACCTCGGGCCCGGTCATCGTGCGCTGGTACATCCAGAGCACGTAGAACGCCGCCAGGACGATCGCGGTGACCGCGATCGCGCCGACCCACCAGTGGTGCTGGAAGGCCGCGATGATCACGAGCATCTCGGAGACGAACGGCGACAGGCCGGGCAGGCCGAGGGCGGCGAGGCCGAAGACCAGGAACAGACCGGCCATCACCGGGGCGACCTTCTCGATGCCGCCCATCTGACGGATCGAGGCGGTGCCACGCCGCTTGATCACGAAGCCCGCCACGATGAACAGCGCGGCCGTGCCGATGCCGTGGTTGACCATGTAGAGGACCGCTCCGGCGCCGCCCTGGCTGGTGAACACGAAGATGCCCAGCACGATGAATCCGAAGTGGGACAGCGAGGTGAGACCGATCAGCCGCAGGATGTCGTCCTGGCCGATCGCGACCAGCGCGCCGTACACGATGGAGATCAGGGCGAGGATGACCACCACCGGCGTCGCCCAGCGCGAGGCGTCGGGCAGGATGCCCAGGCAGTAGCGCAGCATCCCGAAGGTGCCGATCTTGTCGAGCACGCAGACCAGCAGCACGCTGGTGCCGGTGGTCGCCTGCTCGGTGGTGTCGGCCAGCCAGGTGTGGACCGGGAACATCGGCGCCTTCACCGCGAAGGCGAAGAAGAAGCCGACGAACAGCCACTTCTGCGTGGTCGGGTCGATGCTGAGGCCGGAGAGGTCGCTGAGCAGGTACGACGGGGACCCGTGCGAGGACGACACGACGTAGAGGCCGATCACCGACGCCAGCATCACCAGGCCGCCGGCGAGCTGGTAGATCAGGAACTTCACCGCCGCACGACGGCGACCTGGGCCGCCGAAGCCGCCGATCAGGAAGTACGCCGGAATCAGCGTCGCCTCGAACACGACGTAGAAGAGGAACACGTCGGTGGCCACGAAGACCGCGATCGAGGCGGCCTCGAGGGCGAGCACCCAGGCGAAGAACGCCTTGGTGCGTCCGGCATCCGCGTCGTACCAGCTGGCGCCGATCACGACGGGGACGAGCACCGCGGTCAGCAGCACCATGAGGAGGCCGAGCCCGTCGACGCCCACGGCGTAGTGGGCGCCGAAGGCCTCGATCCAGGTGACGTCCTCGGTGAACTGGAAGCCACCGTCGAGGTTGTAGCCGAACGCCATCACCACGGCGAGGACGAGCGTGAGCACCGAGATGCCGAGCGCGACCTGCTTGGGCAGCGCCTTGGCGTGCCCCTGCGGCAGTGCGGCGGTCACGACTGCGCCGACGAGCGGCAGCAGGATCAGGATCGTGAGGATCGGGAAGTCGTTCATGCGAGGTTCACCGCCAGGAGGGCGACCACCACGAGGATGGCGCCGGCCACGATGGACAGGGCGTAGGAGCGGACGAACCCGGTCTGGGCCCGGCGCAGAGCGGTCCCGACCCCGCCGACCGCGAGGGCGCCGCCCTCGACGACACCGTCGACGCCGTAGTGATCGACCATCGTCAGCCCGTGCACGAGATGGCCACCCGGCTTGATCACCAGCTCGTCGTTGACCTCGTTGCCGTAGAGCTCGGCACGCGCAGCCCGCACCGGCCAGCTCACCTCCTGCGGCGCCTCGCGCGGCACCCGCTGCTTGCCCACGACGAACCAGGCGACGGCGACACCGACCGCGACGATGCAGACCACGATCACCGAGACCAGCCACGACGGGATCGGTGGGTTCTCCGGTAGAGGTGTGCCGGTCACCGGCTCGAGGAAGTCGACGATCCAGTTGCCGATCAGCATCACGCCGCCAAAGACGGACAGCGCAGCGAGCACGATGAGCGGGATGGTCATCACCTTGGGCGACTCGTGGGGGTGGACGTCGTCGGACCAGCGCTTCTCGGTGAAGAACGTCATCAACATCAGGCGGGTCATGTAGAAGCCGGTGATGCCCGCACCGATCATCGCGAGCACCCCGACGAAGATGTTCTGGTCGAGCGCCACCTCGATGATCCGGTCCTTGGACCAGAAGCCGGAGAAGCCCGGGAAGCCGATGATCGCGAGGTAGCCCATCGAGAAGGTCAGGAACGTCACCGGCATGACCTTGCGGAGCATGCCGTAGTGCCGCATGTCGACGTCGTCGTTCATGCCGTGCATCACCGACCCGGCACCGAGGAACATGTCGGCCTTGAAGAAGCCGTGGTTCAGCAGGTGGAAGATCGCGAACGGGTAGCCCGCGATCCCGATGCCGGCGGCCAGCATCATGTAGCCGATCTGGCTCATCGTGGAGCCGGCCAGCACCTTCTTGATGTCGTCCTTGGCGCACCCGATGATCGCGCCGTAGAGAAGCGTGACGGTGGCGACGATGACGACGACGGTGCGTGCGTTCGGCGCGTAGTCGAAGATGAAGTTGGAGCGGACGATCAGGTAGACCCCGGCCGTGACCATGGTCGCGGCGTGGATCAGGGCCGACACGGGGGTCGGGCCCTCCATCGCGTCGAGCAGCCACGACTGGAGCGGCACCTGGGCCGACTTGCCGCAGGCGGCCAGCAGCAGGAGCAGCCCCAGCGCGGTCAGGGTGGCCTCGGAAGCGTCGGGGGCTGCGGCGCTGATCGTGGTGAAGTCGGTCGTGCCGAACGTGGTGAAGAACAGCGCGATGCCCAGGGACAGCCCGATGTCACCCACGCGGTTCACGATGAACGCCTTCTTGGCCGCGGCGGCGGCGGAGTGCTTGTACTGCCAGAAGCCGATCAGCAGGTACGACGCGAGGCCGACGCCCTCCCAGCCCAGGAACAGCACCAGGTAGTTGGCCGCGAGCACCAGCGTGAGCATGGCTGCCACGAACAGGTTGAGGTAGCCGAAGAACCGGGTACGTCGCGGATCGTGCTCCATGTAGCCGATCGAGTAGATGTGGATCAGGGACCCGACCCCGGTGATCAGCAGCAGGAACAGCGACGACAGCGGGTCGTAGAGCAGGTCGAAGCTGACGTGCAGCCCGCCCGCCTCGAACCACGTGAACAGGTGCTGGCTCACCTGGCGGTCGTCGGAGGCGCGACCGAGCATGGTCACGAACAGGACCACGCTGACCAGGAACGAGAGCACCGGCAGCGCACAGCCGATCAGGTGGCCCTGCTTGTCGAGGCGGCCCTTGGCCAGCGGGCCACCGATCAGCAGGATCACCGCACCGAGCGCGGGGAGCGCGATCACCAACCAGAGCAGGGAGAACACGCCGTCTGCCGATCCGGGATCGACGACGGGAGCCACGCCCTCTGCGAGAACGAACATCGAGTCAGTCTCCTGTTATCCGGTCAGTACTTCAGCAGGCTCGCGTCGTCGACCGAGGCCGACCGGCGGGTGCGGAAGATCGTCATGATGATCGCCAGTCCGACCACGACCTCGGCTGCGGCCACGACCATCACGAAGAAGGCCGCGACCTGACCGTCGAGGTTGCCGTTCTGGTTGGCGAACGCGACCAGGGCGAGGTTGGAGGCGTTGAGCATCAGCTCGACCATCATGAACACGACGATGGCGTTGCGGCGGGTCAGCACCCCGACGCTGCCGATCGTGAACAGGATCGACGAGAGCACGATGTAGGGCGTCATGCCGGCGCCTCCTCTTCGGTGGAGGCGGGCGTCGACCCTTCACGGCCGGCGTGGTGGCCCCCGGCGATCTG
The DNA here is from genome assembly GCA_963794355.1 of uncultured Actinomycetota bacterium. Lineage (GTDB taxonomy): Bacteria > Actinomycetota > Actinomycetes > Propionibacteriales > Nocardioidaceae > Nocardioides. The sequence continues at coordinate 16,547 of CAWCDN010000016.1, read as the reverse complement.
CTGCTCGATCTCGGCGATGTCGTCGGCCATGGCCGGAGCGGAGCGGACCGTGCCCCGCGCCGCCAGCACCCGTGAGACCGAGGCCTCGGAGGCGCGGCCGTCGGGCAGCAGGGCCGGGGTGTCGACCGCATTGTGGCGGGCGAAGACGCCGGGCGTCGGCAGCGGGCCGAGGTGCTTGCCGGAGTCGGCGTAGTCGCGCACCCGCTGAGCCGCCAGGCTCGCCTGCGTCGGCTTCGGCTCGAGGCGCTCACGGTGGGCGAGCACCATCGCGCCCACCGCCGCGGTGATCAGCAGGGCGCTGGTGACCTCGAAGGTGAAGACGTAGGGGCTGAAGAGGATGTCGGCCAGCGCCGGGATGTTGCCGTTGGCGTTGGCGACGTCGAGACCGACCACCGGGCCGAGGCTGATCTGGCCGAGACCGATCACGAAGATCGAGCCCAGCAGCAGTCCGGCGATGATCGCCATGAAGCGCTGCCCCTTGATCGTCTCCACCACTGAGTCGGAGGCATCGACGCCGACCAGCATCAGCACGAAGAGGAAGAGCATCAAGATCGCGCCGGTGTAGACGATGATCTGGGTCGCGAAGAGGAACGGCGCGTTGAGCACGAGGTAGAGCACCGACAGGCTCAGCATGACGACAGCGAGCAGCATCGCCGCGTGGACGGCCTTGCGGACGAACAGCATGCCGAGCGCCGCCAGCACCATGATCGGCGCGAGGATCCAGAACGCGGTCACGACGTCTCCCCCTCGGACGAGCCGGCCGGGTCACCGACAGGGTCACCGGCTGGGTCACCGACGGGGCTCTTGAAGGTGCCGCGGTAGTAGTCGCCCTCGTCGTCGCCGAGCCGCATCGGGTGCGGCGGCTGCTCCATACCGGGCAGCAGCGGGGCGAGGAGGTCGGACTTCTCGTAGATCAGGTCGGCGCGGTTGTCGTCGGCCAGCTCGTACTCGTTGGTCATGGTCAGCGCCCGGGTCGGGCAGGCCTCGATGCACAGCCCGCACAGGATGCAGCGCAGGTAGTTGATCTGGTAGACGCGGCCGTAGCGCTCGCCGGGGCTGAACCGCTCGCCGTCGGGTGCGTCGGAGTTGGAGCCGCCCTCGACGTAGATCGCATCGGCCGGGCACGCCCAGGCGCACAGCTCGCAGCCGATGCACTTCTCCAGGCCGTCGGGCCAACGGTTGAGCTGGTGACGGCCGTGGAAGCGCGGCGCGGTGGGCTGCTTCTCGAACGGGTACTGCTCGGTGACGACCTTCTTGAACATGGTCCGGAACGTGACCCCGAACCCGGCGACCGGGTCCCAGAGCTGCTCCTTGAGGGTCTTGCCCTCCTGGGGGTTGCTCATGTGAGCTGGTCCTCCTCGACGGCCGTGACCGTGCGGCCGGTGTCGAACGTCAGGGTGGCAGCCGCGCCGCGGACGGCACCTCCGGCGGGCATCGGCGGGACCGGGAAGCCGCCCTCGTAGCCCTGCGGGACCGCCTCGTACTCCTCCTCCTCGTCTCCGGACTGGTCGCCGAAGAAGAACACCAGCAGGAACAGCACCACCGCGATGCCGAGCCCGATCAGGAGGTACTTGCGGTCCACACCGCCGTCGAGCGAGACCGTGCGGATCGTGGCGACCGCGACGATCCACAGCAGGGAGAAGGGGATCAGCCGCTTCCAGCCGAACGCCATGAACTGGTCGTAGCGCATCCGAGGCAGCGTGCCGCGCAGCCAGATGAAGAGGAAGATGAAGAACAGGACCTTGCCCATGAACCACAGGAACGGCCAGTAGCCCTCGTTGGCCCCGGGCCAGACCTGGTCGATCCAGAACGGCGCGTGCCAGCCCCCGAGGAACAGGGTGGTGGCGAGCGCCGAGACGGTCGCCATGTTGATGTACTCGGCCAGGAAGAACAGCGCGAACTTCAGGCTGGAGTACTCGGTGTGGAAGCCACCGACGAGCTCGCCCTCGGCCTCGGGAAGGTCGAACGGCGCCCGGTTGGTCTCCCCCACCATCGAGATCGTGTAGATCACGAACGACGGCGCCAGGATCAGGCCGAACCACCAGGTGTCCTGCGCAGCCACGATCTGGCTGGTCGACATCGAGCCGGCGTAGAGGAACACGGCCACCAGGGCGAGGCCCATCGAGACCTCGTAGGAGATCATCTGCGCGCTCGAGCGCAGGCCTCCGAGCAGGGAGTACGTCGAGCCGCTGGACCAGCCGCCGAGCACGATGCCGTAGATGCCGATCGAGGCGATCGCCATCACGAACAGCACGGCGACCGGCATGTCGGTCAGCTGGAGCGGCGTCTGGATGTCGCTGAAGGGGACCGTCACCTCCGGCCCGAACGGGATCACCGAGAACGTCACGAACGCCGGGATCACCGCGATCACCGGGGCGAGCAGGAAGATCGCCTTGTCGGCGGCCGTCGGGATGATGTCTTCCTTGAGCGCGAGCTTCACGCCGTCGGCGAGGCTCTGGAGCAGACCGAACGGGCCGTTCACGTTGGGGCCGATGCGGTGCTGCATCCGCGCCACGACGCGCCGCTCGAACCAGATGTTGAACAGCGTCAGCACGACCAGGATCACGAAGATCAGCACGGCCTTGAGCAGCACCAGCCACCACGGGTCCAGGCCGAACGTCTCGAGGCCGCCGGCGCCGGCACTCGGCGGGACGGCGAACACGACTGCTGCGCTCACTGGTCGGCTCCCTTCACGCGGACGCCGCTCCCGGGCGAGGCGAGATCGGCGAGGACACCGTTGCCGGTGGAGTTCGCGGGCACCCAGACGGTGTCGGGGGCCAGGTCGGCGCACGCCTCGGTCGGCAGGGTCACCGAGCCGCGGTCGCCGGTCAGCGTGACCATCGCGCCCAGCGCGGCGTACGCCTCGGGAGAGACACGGCAGACCGGCGTGCGGGCGGTGGCGCGGAGGTACTTCTCGCCGTCCTGCATCGAGCCGCCGTCGAGCATCAGCTTCCAGGTGGCCAGGGCCAGCGAGCCGTCGTCGGTCGCGGCGGTCGAGGGTGCATCGGGCAGGCTCGCGCGCTCGCCGTCCCACGGACCCATCTCGGTCATCGCGCGGTGGGCCTCGGCCGTCGTCCGGAACCCGAGCGGGCGGCCGAGCTCCTCGGCGATCCCGGCGAGCACCCGGGCGTCGGGCAGGGCGTTGGGGTTGGTGAACACCGCGTCGAAGGGGCGAGGGCGTCCCTCCCAGTTCACGAACATGCCGGCCTTGTCGGTGACGGCGGCGACGGGGAAGACCACGTCGGCGGCGGCGGTGACGTCGGTGTCGCGCAGCTCGAGGGCGACCACGAAGCGCGCGGCCTCGAGGGCGGCCCGGAACGCCGCCGGGTCGGAGGTGTCGTCGGGGTCGACTCCGCCCACGACCAGACCGCCGAGGTCGCCCGAGGCCAGTGCCGCGACGATCGCGTCGCCGTCGCGGCCCTCGTGCTCGGGCAGGCTGTCGACGCCCCAGGCGGTGGCGGCATCGACGCGGGCCGCGGCGTCGGACAGCGGGCGTCCGCCGGGGAGCAGGTTCGGCAGGCAGCCGGTCTCGACCGCGCCGCGGTCGCCGGCCCGTCGTGGCACCCAGGCAAGCTTCGCGCCGGTGGTGCGCGCCAGGCGCGCCACGGCGGTCAGCGCGCCGGGCACGGTGGCCATCCGCTCGCCGACCAGGATCACGCCGGCGCTGTCGAGCTCGACGTCACCGTCGTGGGCGAGGCCGGCGACGACGTCGGCCTCGGTGCCGGGGCGGGCGGGGATCAGCGTGCCACCGAGCTTGCGCAGGCCGTTGGTGGACAGCGCGGCCACGGACCAGACCCGGGTGCGGTGCTTGCGGTGGGCCTTGCGCAGCCGCAGGAAGATCGTGCCGGCCTCGTCCTCGGGCTCGAGCCCGACGAGCAGCACGGAGTTGGCGGTCTCGAGATCGGCGTACGTCGCGCCGCCGCCGTCTCCGGAGCGCAGCACGACCTCGGAGGCGAGGAACGCGGCCTCCTCGGCCGAGTGAGGCCGGGCGCGGAAGTCGATGTCGTGGGTGCCGAGCGCGACTCGCGCGAACGTGCTGTAGGCGAAGGCGTCCTCGGCCGTGAGCCGACCGCCGGTCAGGACACCGGTGGCACCGGCGGCCTCGAGGCCCCGGGCGGCGACGGCGAACGCCTCGGGCCACGACGCCGGCCGGAGCTCGCCGTCCTCGCGGATGCGGGGATAGGTGATCCGGTCGTCGGCGTAGAGATAGCCGAACGCGAATCGGTCCTTGTCGGTCACCCACTCCTCGTTGACCTCGGGGTCGTTGCCGGACAGGCGCCGCATCACGGTGCCGCGGCGGTGGTCGACCCGGATCGCCGACCCACAGGCGTCGTGCTCGGCGACCGATGGTGTGGAGACGAGGTCGAAGGGGCGGGAGCGGAAGCGGTACTCGGCGCTGGTCAGCGCACCGACGGGGCAGATCTGGATCGTGTTGCCCGAGAAGTAGGACTCGAACGGCTCCTTCTCGTAGATGCCCACCTGCTGCAGGGAACCACGCTCGATCAGGGTGATGAACGGGTCGCCCGCGATCTGCTCGGAGAAGCGGGTGCAGCGTGCACACAGCACGCAGCGCTCGCGGTCGAGCAAGACCTGGGCGGAGATGTTGATCGGCTTGGGGAAGGTGCGCTTGACGCCACCGCTGGCCGCAAAGCGCGACTCGCCGCGTCCGTTGCTCATCGCCTGGTTCTGCAGGGGGCACTCGCCGCCCTTGTCGCAGACCGGGCAGTCGAGCGGGTGGTTGACCAGGAGGAACTCCATGATCCCCTGCTGGGCCTTGTCGGCCACCTCGCTGGTCGCTTGGCTGTTGACCACCATGCCCTCGGTCACCGGCAGCGTGCAGGAGGCCTGGGGCTTGGGGAACGGGCGACCGTTGCCGGCGTCGGGGATGTCGACGAGGCACTGACGGCACGCGCCGACCGGCTCGAGCAGCGGGTGGTCGCAGAACCGCGGGATCTGCACGCCGACCTGCTCGGCGGCGCGGATCACCAGGGTGTCCTTGGGCACGCTGACCTGGACGCCGTCGATGGTCAGGGTGACCAGGTCGGCCTTCTCGACCTCGGAGGTCGTCATCTCGGGGTCCCCTCGGCGTTGTTCGTTGCGGGAGCGGCTTGGGGTCCTCGCGGGGTCGCGCACCGGAGGAGCGAAGCGGGGGAGGTCGGAAGCTCGTGGGGTGAAGCGTTGCGCGGGAAGCGGAGAACGTCGTGGGGTGAGGTCATGCGCTTGCTCCCTCGGCGACGAAGACGGTCGAGGCGACCGGGTCGAACGGGCACCCGCCCTCGGTGAGGTGGGCGAGGTACTCGTCGCGGAAGTACTGGATCGAGCTGGATATCGGGCTCGTGGCTCCGTCTCCGAGCGCGCAGAACGAACGGCCCAGGATGTTGTCACACTGGTCCAGCAGGAGGTCGAGGTCGGACTCGCTGCCGATGCCCTTCTCCAGATTGGCCAGGGTCTGCACCAGCCACCAGGTGCCCTCGCGGCACGGCGTGCACTTGCCGCAGGACTCGTGCTTGTAGAACTCGGTCCAGCGCAGCACCGCCCGCACCACGCAGGTGGTCTCGTCGAACAGCTGGAGGGCGCGGGTGCCGAGCATCGAGCCCGCCTCGCCGACCGCCTCGAAGTCGAGCGGCACGTCGAGGTGCTCGTCGGTGAGGATCGGCGTCGACGAGCCGCCGGGGGTCCAGAACTTCAGCTCGTGGCCGTTGCGCATCCCGCCGGCCAGCTCGATCAGCGTGCGCAGGGTGATGCCCAGCGGCGCTTCGTACTGCCCGGGGTTGGCGACGTGGCCGGAGAGGCTGAAGATGCCGAAGCCCTTGGACTTCTCGGTGCCCATGGCGGCGAACCAGTCGGCGCCGTTGCCGATGATGCTCGGCACCGAGGCGATCGACTCGACGTTGTTGATCACCGTCGGGCTCGCGTAGAGGCCGGCGACGGCCGGGAACGGCGGGCGCAGGCGGGGCTGGCCGCGGCGGCCCTCGAGCGAGTCGAGGAGCGCGGTCTCCTCGCCGCAGATGTAGGCGCCGGCGCCGGCGTGGATGACGAGGTCGAGGTCGTAGCCGTAGCCGTGGATGTCCTTGCCGAGGTGACCGGCGCGGTAGGCCTCCTGCACGGCCCGCTGGAGACGTCGTACGACGTGAAGGACCTCACCGCGCACGTAGATGAACGCCTGGTTGGCACGGATCGCGTAGCTGCTGATGATCACGCCCTCGATCAGCGTGTGGGGGCTGGCCATCATCAGCGGGACGTCCTTGCAGGTGCCCGGCTCGGACTCGTCGGCGTTGACCACGAGGTACTTGGGGTTCGGGTTGTCCTGCGGGATGAAGCTCCACTTCATGCCGGTCGGGAAGCCGGCCCCACCGCGCCCGCGCAGACCGGAGTCCTTGACCGCGGTGATCACGTCGTCGGGGCGCATCGCGAGCGCCGTCTTCAGCGCGCCGTAGCCGCCGCGCTCCTCGTAGGCCGACAGGGTCCAGGCCCGGTCCTGGTCCCAGTTGTCGGTGAGGACCGGGGTCAAGGTGTCAGTCACGACGTGGCCCCTCTCCGGTTGTTGAGGAGCGAGCGCCAGCGAGCGTCTCGAAACACGGTCACTGACCCTCCTCCTGCTTCGTCTCGGTCTCGGCGCGGCCGGTGTCGGCCTGCTCGACCGCCTCGGTCTTGGTGTCGGCCGTGCTGCCCGTGCTGCCGGCCGCATCGGCGCCGGGGGCGGACCACTCGTTCTCGCGGGCGATCTCCAGGCCGACCAGGGAGGCCCGGCCCGCGGTCGGGCCCTCGTCGGCGAGGTCGTCGGGGAAGCCGGCCAGCACCCGCTCGGCCTCGCGCCAGGTGACGATCCGCGGACCGCGGGTGGAGTGGACCTCGACGCCCTCACGCAGGTCGTCGACGAGCTCGGTGGCCGACTGCGGGGTCATGTTGTCCATGAACTCCCAGTTGACCATCATCACCGGCGCGTAGTCACAGGCGGCGTTGCACTCGAGGTGCTCGAGGGTGATCTTGCCGTCGTCGGTGGTCTCGTCGTTGCCGACGTCGAGGTACTCCTTGAGGCGCTCGAAGATCGCGTCGCCGCCCATCACCGCGCACAGCGTATTGGTGCAGACGCCGACGTGGTAGTCGCCGACGGGGCGGCGCTTGTACATCGTGTAGAACGTCGCGACGCCGCTCACCTCAGCGGCGGTGATGTCGAGCAGGTCGGCGCACGCCTCGATGCCCTCCGGCGTGATCCGCCCCTCCGCGGACTGCACGAGGTGGAGCATCGGCAGCAGGCCGGAGCGCGCCTGCGGGTAGCGGGCGGCGATCTCGCGCAGCTCTGCGAACGTCGCGTCGCTGAGGCCGCCGGCGGTGGTCTCGGCCGTCACCTGTCCACGCCTCCCATCACGGGGTCGATGCTGGCGATCGCGACGATCACGTCGGCGACCATGCCGCCCTCGGACATCACACTGGTCGCCTGCAGGTTGGTGAACGACGGGTCGCGGAAGTGCGCCCGGAACGGCCGCGTGCCGCCGTCGGAGACGACGTGGGCGCCGAGCTCGCCGCGCGGTGACTCGATGGGCACGTAGACCTGGCCCGGCGGCACCCGGAAGCCCTCGGTCACCAGCTTGAAGTGGTGGATCAGGGCCTCCATCGACTCACCCATGATGTGGCGGATGTGGTCGAGGCTGTTGCCCATGCCATCGCTGCCGACCGCGAGCTGGCTGGGCCAGGCGATCTTCTTGTCGGCCACCATCACGGGCGCACCCTCGAGCTTGGCCAACCGGTCGGCGGCCTGCTCGACGATCCGCAGCGACTCCCACATCTCGCCGAGGCGCACCCGGAACCGGCCGTAGGAGTCGGAGGTGTCCCACGTCTGCACGTCGAAGTCGTAGGTCTCGTAGCCGCAGTACGGCTGGGTCTTGCGAAGGTCCCACGGGTAGCCGGTCGAGCGCAGCACCGGACCGGTCATGCCGAGCGCGAGGCAGCCGGCGAGGTCGAGGTGTCCGACGTTCTCCAGGCGGCCCTTGAAGATCGGGTTGGCGTTGCAGAGGTCGGCGTACTCGGGGAGGCGCTTCTTCATCAGCGCGATGAAGCCGCGGATCTCGTCGAGGGCGCCCGGCGGGAGGTCCTGGGCGACGCCACCGGGTCGGATGAACGCGTGGTTCATGCGCAGGCCGGTGATCAGCTCGAACAGGTCGAGCACCAGCTCGCGCTCACGGAAGCCGATCGTCATCACCGTCAGGGCGCCGATCTCCATGCCGCCCGTCGCGATGCAGACCAGGTGGGAGGAGATGCGGTTGAGCTCCATCAGCAGGACGCGCATCACGTCGGCCTTCTCGGGGATGTCGTCCTCGATCCCGAGCAGGCGCTCGACGCCGAGCACGTACGTCATCTCGTTGAAGAACGGCGAGAGGTAGTCCATCCGGGTGCAGAACGTGACGCCCTGCACCCAGGAGCGGTACTCCATGTTCTTCTCGATGCCGGTGTGGAGGTACCCGATGCCGCAGCGGGCCTCGGTCACCGTCTCGCCCTCGAGCTCGAGGATCAGCCGGAGCACGCCGTGCGTCGACGGGTGCTGGGGCCCCATGTTGACGACGATGCGTTCCTCGACGTCGTCGAGGCCCTCGGTGATGGAGTCCCAGTCCTGACCGGTGACGGTGAAGACCTTGCCCTCGGCGGTCTCGTTGCTGTTCGCGTAGACGTCTTGTGCCATCAGTTGTAAGACCTCCGCTCGTCGGGCGGCGGGATGGTGCCGCCCTTGTACTCGACCGGGATGCCGCCCAGCGGGTAGTCCTTGCGCTGGGGGTGGCCGGGCCAGTCGTCGGGCATCAGGATCCGGGTCAATGCCGGGTGGCCGTCGAAGACGATCCCGAACATGTCGTAGGTCTCGCGCTCGTGCCAGTCGTTGGTGGGGTAGATGCTCACCAGGCTCGGGATGTGGGGGTCGGCGTCGGGGACGCTGACCTCGAGCCGCACCCGGCGGTTGTGGGTCATCGACAGCAGGTGGTAGACGGCGTGGAGCTCGCGGTCGGTGTCGTCCGGGTAGTGGACGCCGCTGACGCCCGAGCACAGCTCGAAGCGGAGCGCCTCGTCGTCGCGCATCATCTGCGCCACGAAGGGCAGGTCCTCGCGCCGCACGTGGAAGGTGATCTCGCCGCGGTCGACCACCACCCGCTCGATCGCGGTGTCGAGGTCGGTCTGGCTCAGCCGGGCCTCGAGTGCGTCGGCCACCTCGTCGTACCAACCGCCGTAGGGGCGCTGGCTGGCCCCCGGGAAGATCGTCGCCTTGACCAGCCCGCCGTACCCGCTGGTGTCGCCGCTGCCTCGGACCCCGAACATGCCCTCACGCACGCCCATGGTCTCGATCTCCCCCGGCTCGGCCGGGAGGTTCGACGCTGGGACGTTGCTCTGCTCGTCGCTCACCTCATCAGGCCCTTCATCTGGGAGGTCGGAAGGGCCTGGAGCGCGTCGGTCTCGTTCGCGACGATCTCGCGGCGGGCGTTCGCGCCGAGCTTGGTGTGCTGCACCTGGTCGTGGAGCTTGAGGATCGCGTCGATCAGCATCTCCGGGCGAGGAGGGCAGCCGGGCAGGTACATGTCGACGGGTACGACGTGGTCGACGCCCTGCACGATCGCGTAGTTGTTGAACATGCCGCCGCTGCTGGCGCACACGCCCATCGCCAGCACCCACTTGGGATCGGGCATCTGGTCATAGATCTGGCGCAGCACCGGGGCCATCTTCTGGCTGACGCGGCCGGCCACGATCATCAGGTCGGCCTGGCGCGGGCTGGCCCGGAAGACCTCCATGCCGAAGCGGGCGAGGTCGTACTTGGGGCCGCCGCTGGTCATCATCTCGATGGCGCAGCAGGCCAGGCCGAACGTCGCGGGCCAGAAGCTGGCCTTGCGCATGTAGCCGGCGACGCCCTCGACGGTCGTCAGCAGGACGCCGCTCGGAAGCTTCTCTTCGAGTCCCATGTCTTCGTCAGTCCCAATCCAGTCCGCCGCGGCGCCAGACGTAGGCGTAGGCGACGAACACCGTGGCGATGAACAGCACCATCTCGATGAGACCGAACCCGCGGAGCGCGTCGAAGTGGACGGCCCACGGGTAGAGGAACACGATCTCGATGTCGAAGACGATGAACATCATCGCGGTGATGAAGTACTTCACCGGAAAGCGCCCGCCGCCCACCGGCTGAGGGGTGGGCTCGATGCCGCACTCGTAGGAGTCGAGCTTGGCGCGGTTGTAGCGACGAGGGCCGATGCCGGACGACATGATCACCGAGAAGATCGCGAAACCTGCGGCGATGGCCGCCAGCACGAGGACCGGCGTGTAGAGCTGCATCCAGCCTTCCCTTCCCTGCTCGCTGCTGGGCGCCGACCGTGACCTGCGTCACGAACTTTGTGACTTTGTGAACGACTTCACGAACCGGCGCGGTCAGTCTAGGACTCCGCCACGGGTCCTGCACCCCCGGGTCCGAGGGGTGCGAAACGGCCCCTCACCTGGACATTTAACGAAGGGCGACGTGCCGTAAATGGCGGCGTGCGGTCGCGGGCGACGACGCCGTCACGCGGTGGCGCGATGGAGGGTGACGATCCCCCCGGACAGGTTGCGCCACTCCGGCCGCTGCCAGCCGGCGCTGGCGATCAGCCCGGCCAGGGCCGGCTGGTCGGGCCAGGCCCGGATCGACTCGGCGAGGTAGACGTAGGCGTCGGGGCTCGAGCTCACGGCCCGGGCGATGGGCGGGAGCGCCTTCATCAGGTACTCGACGTACACCGTGCGGAACGGCGCCCACGTGGGATGGCTGAACTCGCAGACCACCAGCCGGCCGCCGGGCCGCGTGACGCGGAGCATCTCGCGCAGGCCGGCCGCGGGGTCGACGATGTTGCGCAGCCCGAACGAGATGGTCACGGCGTCGAAGGTGTCGTCAGCGAAGGGCAGGCGGGTGCCGTCGCCGGCGGTGAACGGCAGGTGGGGTCGGTGTCCCTTGCCGACCTGGAGCATGCCGAGCGAGAAGTCGCACGGCACGACCTCGGCGCCGGCGTCGGCGAACGGCTGGCTCGACGTGCCGGTGCCGGCAGCGAGGTCGAGGACCCGCTCGCGCGGCAGCGGCGCGACGGCGCGGATGACCTCGTTGCGCCAGCGCCGGTCCTGGCCGAGCGACAGCACGTCGTTGGTCACGTCGTAGCGCTGGGCGACGGCGTCGAACATCCGCCGTACGTCGGTCGGCTGCTTGTCGAGGTCTGCGCGTGCCACGCACGGAAGCGTAGGGCGCGGCGCTGTACGCCGGCTGTGCAGGTGCCGTGGACCCGTTCCACCGGCGCGGCACAGCAACCAAATCCCGCGTTTTCGCGTCTTCAGGATCGAGACTGGGGCGTCCTCACCGCGCCTCGGCGTGGACTTCCCCGGAGGAGAACGATGAGAGTCGTCAAGGTACTGCTGACGCTCGCGCTCGTGGTGGGCCTGGTGGCCGGCACGGCGTACGGCGCGGGCATGGTGATGCGCCACCACGAGCAGCGCACCGTCGCCGGATCGGACCAACCGCTGGCCGAGCCCACGTCGACTCCGACATCCACGCCCACGCACAGCCCCTCGAGCACGCCGTCAGCGAGCCCGTCGCAGGAGCCCGTCGCCGACGTGCTCCGGCCGGGGGCGAAGGGCACCCAGGTGCGCGAGCTCCAGCAGCGACTGTCGCAGCTCGCCTGGCTGCCCGAGACCACGACGGGGTCCTACGACGCCACGACGGTCGCCGCGGTCAAGGGGTTCCAGGCCAAGCGCGGTCTGGAACGCACCGGCGTGCTGGACCCGCAGACCTGGCAACGACTCGTCGCGATGACGAAGACGCCCAGCCACGATGCGATGTTCAACGTGCTGCACCCCGGGAAGACCCTCTACGGCCAGGGCGACAGCGGCACCGGCGTCCGCGACGTACAGGCTCGGCTCAAGCAGCTGGCGTGGTACTTCGGCGATGTCACCGGCACCTACGACGTCGCGACGGTCACCGCGGTCAAGGGCTTCCAGGCCAAGCGCGTCATCCCCGTCACCGGCGACGTCGACCAGCGCACCCTGGACCGGCTGTCCGCGATGACCGCGACGCCCACCCACGACGAGCTGCACAACATCGCGCCGTCGCCCGGCAAGCTCGACCCGCGCTGCCTGACCGGCCGGGTGCTCTGCATCGACAAGACCAGCCGCACGCTGCGCTGGGTGGTCGACGGGCACGTGCTCCAGCAGCTCGACGCGCGCTTCGGCTCGACGCTGAACGACACCCCCACGCGCGAGGGCCTGTTCCACGTCTACCTGATGGACGCCGACCACGTCTCGCACCTCTACGGCTCGTCGATGCCTTACGCGATGTTCTTCTCCGGCGGCCAGGCCGTGCACTACTCCTCGGACTTCGCGACGGTCGGCTACTACGGCGCGTCGCACGGCTGCGTGAACATCCGCGACCACGACGGGATCAAGTGGCTGTTCTCCCAGGTGCACGTCGGCGACAAGGTCGTCGTGTACTGGTCGTGACGCTCGTCGTGACGCTCGTCGTGACGTCGGCGACAACGCCGGCCGCCGACTCTGGTCGGCGACGGACTGCCGGGTACGCTTCCCGACTGTGACGAGCAGCCTGACGGTCCGGACGACCGAGCTCCCCGTCGGTGGCCCGTTGCTCGACCTGCTGCCTGCCGGTGCCGACCCCGTCTCCTGGATCCGCCGCGACGAGGGCCTGGTCGGCTGGGGCGTCGCGGCGCAGATCCGCACCCGCGGACTGACCCGCTTCTCCGACGCGGACAAGTGGTGGGCCGAGCTGTGCTCGCGCGCCGAGGTGAGTGACGAGATCAACGAGCCGGGCAGCGGCCTGGTCTGCTTCGGCACGTTCGGCTTCGCCGACGAGCCGGGAGACTCGGTGCTGACGGTGCCGCGCGTCGTGATCGGCCGCCGCGGCGGACGCACCTGGCTGACCCTCGTCGGCTCCGCGGACGACGGCGCGTCGTACGACGGGCCGGGCCCGGCGCCGACGGCGCCCGAGGGTGTGGTCTTCGCCGATGGAGCCCTCGACAGCGAGCGCTGGATGGCGGTCGTCGCCGATGCCGTGCGCCGGATCGCCGCCGGCGACCTCGAGAAGGTCGTGCTCGCGCGCGACCTGATCGCGAAGGCGGCTGCACCGATCGACGTCCGCTGGCCGCTGGCTCGACTCGCCACGACGTACCCGATGTGCTGGACCTTCCACGTCGACGGCATGTTCGGCGCGACCCCCGAGATGCTGGTGCGCCGCGAGCGCGGCCTGGTCACCTCGCGGGTCCTGGCCGGCACGATCCGTCGTACCGGCGCCGACGAGCGCGACCTCGCGCTGGCCGCGACGCTGGCGCGGTCGAGCAAGGACCTCGAGGAGCACGAGTACGCCGTGCGCTCGGTCGCCGACGCGCTCGAGCCGCACTGCTCGTCGATGAACGTGCCCGAGGCGCCGTTCGTGCTCCACCTGCCCAACGTCATGCACCTCGCCTCCGACGTCGCGGGCGTCGTCCACGACGCGGCCACCGTGTCGTCGCTCCATCTCGCGGCGTCGCTGCATCCCTCGGCAGCGGTGGGCGGCACCCCCACCGCGGACGCCGTGCGGCTGATCGCCGAGATCGAGGGTATGGACCGCGGCCGCTACGCCGGACCGGTCGGCTGGATGGACACCACGGGCGACGGCGAGTGGGGCATCGCGCTGCGCTCGGCCGAGGTCTCCGGCGACACGGTCCGGCTGTTCGCCGGCTGCGGCATCGTCGCGGACTCGAACCCCGAGGCGGAGCTGGCCGAGGCCCAGGCCAAGTTCGTCCCCGTGCGCGACTCGCTCGCCGCGGGCTGACCGTGCCGGGGCAGGTCGTCGCGGTCAACGTCGCGCACGTCATCGACACCCCGTTGCCCGATCGCGACGAGCACCGCGACGCCAAGCCCACGCGCACCGGCATCGACAAGCGACCGGTCTCCGGGCCGGTGCGCATCGAGCCGCTGGGGCTCGCGGGCGACTCGATCCTCGACACGGCGAACCACGGCGGTCCGAGGCAGGCGGTCTACGCGTACGCGGCGGAGGACCAGGATTGGTGGACCCGCGAGCTCGGTGACGAGCTGACCCGGCCGATCACCCCGGGCTCGTTCGGAGAGAACCTCACCGTGTCGGGCCTGGCGGTCAACGAGGCCCGAGCGGGCGAGCGCTGGGCGATCGGGTCGGTGGTGCTCGAGGTGACCGACCCGCGGGTGCCGTGCTCGACGTTCGGCGGGTTCATGGGACTGCGCGGGTGGGTGCGTCGGTTCGCGCGGGCCGAGCGGCCGGGCGCCTACCTCCGGGTCGTGACCCCCGGCGAGCTCCGTGCCGGCGACGCGGTCGCGGTCACGCCTGGGCCACCCGACGTACCGACGGTGCGTGAGGTGTTCGCGGCCTACTACCTTCGCTGAGGGCCGTTCGCCTTGCCCGCGAGCGGGCGGCGATCAGTCGAGATCGCGGCCGTCCGCGAGCCGGGTGTACGACGAGGTCTCGGGCAGGAGCAGGCCGTACTGGCCGTCCACGATCCGCAGCCCCGCCTCGGAGTAGATGCGGTCGTGGATCGCGAGGTTGCGCGGGGCGCCGACGGCGCGCGCGAAGTCGATCCCCTCGGCCGCGCGCATCCACGGTGCGCAGACCGGGACGCAGAGCACGTCGACCTGCTGCTCGGGGACCGTCAGCGCGTCGCCCGGGTGGAAGATCGTGGTGTCGCCCAGGGTGAACAGGTAGCCGGAGTTGTAGAACCGCGGCAGGTCGGGGTGGATCACCGCGTGCAGCTCCCCCACCGAGACGGCGGGGATGCCGGGGTCGAACGCGTCGCCCGGGCTGACCACCGTGACCCGCTCGGCGACCGCGGGGGCGTCCTCGCCGATCCGTTGGGCCACGGCGTCGATCGTGAAGACGGGGGCGTCGGTGCGCGCGAGGTGGTCGGGCAGGTAGTGGTCGGGGTGCTCGTGGGTGATCACCACCGCATCGGCCCCGTCGACCGCCTCGGGGTCGGTGAACATCCCGGGGTCCACCACGACGACCGTCCCGTCGTACTCGAGCCGGATGCAGGCATGCCCGAACTTCGTGATCCGCATGCACCCCAGACTAGGCACCCACCGTTGAGCCGGCCCTCATGGCACGTCGAGTCGGCCCTCATGGCACGTCGAGTCGGCCCTCATGGCACGTCGAGTCGGCCCTGATGGCACGCTCGTTCGCCGAACGGGCCAACTCAACGGACCAGGAGGGCCGGCTCAACGGACCAGGAGGGCCGGCTCAACGAGGGGTCAGGCGGTGAGGTGGTGGACGTAGCACCAGCGCCAGTCCTCGCCCGGCTCGGCGGACTCCATGACCGGGTGGGTGGTGTCGTGGAAGTGGGCGGTGGCGTGGCGGCTCGGTGAGGAGTCGCAGCAGCCGACGTTGCCGCAGGAGAGGCACTGCCGCAGGGCGACCCAGGTCGTCCCCTCGCGCAGACACTCGGCGCACTCCGGCTCGGCCACGGTCTCGACGGCGGGAGTGTCGGTGAGGTGGTCGCACGACTCGCCGGTACGACGTCCGGCCGTCACCTGGCGGATCTCCTCGCGCCCCTGCTGCCCGCGGTCGAGCATCGACTCCTCGATGTCGAGGGTGGCGAGCACGTCGCTGATCACCTCGCTGGCGACCGTGCCGGAGCCGCGGATCTCCAGCACCCGGCCGCGCTCCGCCTCGATCATCTCCAGCCTGACCCGCGAGTACAGCTCACTGGGGCTCTCCTGGTCCGCGGTGGTGCCGAGTCGCTCCCACGCGGCGAAGTTCCGCTGCTCGACACGCTGCTTCACCAGGCCGACGATCTCGTGTGGATCGTCGACCTCCAGCTCGTGAAGGCGCTTGAAGCCCGCCTTCGACGCCTGCTGGAGCACGGTCGCCCGGGCCAGCGCATCCTCGAGCGGGTCCGGCCCGGGGACGCGCAGCCGGCGGGCGAACCAGGGCAGCGTCAGGCCCTGGATGAACAGGGTGCCCGCCACGACGGTGAACGCGATCAGGAGCAGCACCTCGCGGTCGGGGGTGTCCGCCGGGATGATGAACGCCGCGGCGAGCGTCACCACGCCCCGCATGCCCGCCCAGCCGAGCAGGAAGGTGAAGGTCAGAGGCGGCTTGCGACCCAGCACAGGGTCGTGGCCGGGGCGGATCAACGCGTAGCGGGCAGCGAACACCCAGACCAGCCGCAGCACGATCACCGCGACCAGCGTCAGCGCGCACACCAGGGCGATCCGGTCACCCGGCACGGAGCTGTCGCTGACGTCGCTGAGGATCCAGTCGGCCTGGAGCCCGATCAGCATGAACACGGCGTTCTCGAGGAAGAACGCGATGGTGCGCCAGTTCATCCGCTCGGCGATGCGCGACTGCGCGGTCTGGAGGATCGGGGCCTTGTGGCCCAGGAGCAGTCCGGCCACCACGACGCTGACGACGCCGGAGGAGTGGAGCTCCTCGGAGACGACGAACGTCGCGAAAGGGACGACCAGCGAGATCGCGGTGTCGAGCACGGGATCGGTGAGGAGCTTGCGCATCTTCGCCACGAGGAGGAACGCGACGAACCCGATCAGCG
>CAWCDN010000015.1:0-39345 GCA_963794355.1 uncultured Actinomycetota bacterium | reverse complement strand
CACCGTGTCGAGGCGAGCATCAGCGCCACTGCGGCGGTACAGGTGATGGTCTTGAGAGGGGCTGGCGCCGCGAGGACGCGGGGTGGACCCTGCGTCGTCAACGTCGCGGTCACGGCTTGTGACTCTACGTCAATCGACCTCGTCGGCGGCCCCGAATGGTCAAGGAACCCAGGTCGAGATGGCTGGCCCACAGCCGCTCCTTCACGCCGTACGACGTGCTCCGGGGCCGAGCGCCACGCGACGTTCGAAACCAGCGACGGCGAAGACAGCCAGCACCGCCGTGAGCGCATCAGAAACCCAGATCGCGTCGCGGAGGGAGTCCGGCCCGAAGATCACGACGCCCAGCAGGATGGTCGCGTAACCGAGCCCGATCAGCGCGAGCCAGAACCTACGAAGGATCGCGGGCCGCAGCCGCGACCGGTACCGGGTGAGGGCGATCTGGGCTCCGACGAAGACCACCGCCTGGGCCGCCAGGGCAGGCACGAGGAGCTGGGCGGACTCCCAGGATGCGCCGAAGATGGTGGTGAAGATGTCGGCCCCGATGAAGGAGATGGCGCTCACCACCGTCATCCCCACGACGAGCACGGCTCCCCACAGCAGGAGCACCGTCACCTCGCTCTCGCCGCGTTGGTGCTTCAACGCGGCGCGACGCGTGAACGGAATCGCGAAGCCGTTGGCTACCACCAGAGCGGGACCGATCAACGCCTGGCTGGCGACCTGGAGGCCCACGAGCTGGGTCGGCGCGAGCCGGGCCAGAGCCAGGAAGGTCAGGCTGACCATCGACACAGCTCCCGCGCCCTCGGCGGCTTGGGAGCCGGCGAACGAGCGTTCGGTGCGCCAGAAGCCGCAGGCGGGCTGATCCACCCTCCTGGCCACCATGGCCCACAGCACGACCGCGAGAACGAGCGACAGGCCGGCCACGCCCACCAGGAAGAGACGGAACGAGCGCTCCCCGACCACGGGTCCCAGTGCGAGCACCCCGAGGAGGTAGGTCGCGACGATGATCGTGCTGGCACGATGGCGGTCGAAGGAGACGGTGACCTGGCGCACGATGTCGGCGATGAACATCCCGGCGGACCAGACGGCAGCGGCGGCGGCAGTCCCCCACGAGTGGCTCAACCAGTACCCGAGCACCGCGTAGGGCACCAACGACACCAGGGCGACCAGAGCGAGCCACCGGAATGCCTCGACCATGTCTGCGGTGCACAGCCTCGAGCCTGCGTGCCGCAGCAGGGGCGCCGTGACGACGTAGCCGCGGCTGGAGGTCACCACCACGGACTCGAGCGCGTACACGGCGAAGACGGATGCGGCGTCGTGGACGGACGCCTCGCGTGCCACGAACGCCGTCGCCACGACGCTGGCGAGGGAAAAGCACACCTGGTTGAGGGTGATCCACATCGACTCGGTCAGCAGGGACCGGGCCTGGAACACCCGGGAAGCCAAGGTCATGGTCGGGCCCGCTCGTTGGCGCGGTCGAGGAACGCCTCGAGCCGGGGTACGACGACCTCGGCGGCGTACTCCGACTCGACCCGACGGCGCGCGGCCTCGCCCATGCCGTGCAGGCGGGTCGGGTCGGCGAGCAGGTCGATGAGGATCCCCGCGGCCGCGTCGGGGTCGTCGAGCGGCCAGAAATCGCCCTCGACCCCCTCGGTGATCATCGACGGGATGCCCCCGACGGCGCCGGCGACCACCGGCACGCCCGCGGCCATCGCCTCGATGACGGCCAGAGGGAGGTTCTCCATCAGCGCCGCGTGCGCGTAGAGCCGGTGGTCGACCAGCAGCGACCGCGGGTCGGCGTGGAAGCCGAGGAACGCGACCCGTTCGCTGAGACCGAGGGCCCGGGCACGTCGCTCCCACTCCGCCCGCGACGCGCCATCACCCACCAGGGACAGCGAGAAGCAGTGCCCGCGTCGCTCGGCCGCGGCCAGGACGTCGAGCAGATAGCCCTGGTTCTTCCGCGGCTCCAGCGTGCCGACGCTGATCAGGTCACGCGAGGGCACGGGCCGGTCGTCGTCCGCCTCGGGGAGGTCGATGAAGTTCGGCACCGTCGTGGACGCCACCTCGCGCAGGGCGGGGACCCGTTCCTGCAGCTGGTCCCGAGCCCAGGCCGACACGTAGACCACGCCGTCCAGCCGCGGCAGCACCCGCGCCTCGAGGTCGCGGATGGCGTCGAAGTAGCGGCCGTCGCGGGTGATCTCGCCGCGATCGGCCCACTCGTCGGCCTGCGAGATGTTGAAGTGGGCGACCATCACCACCGGCTCGGTGCCCCGCACGTCCAACGCGACGCCGGCCGACACCGGGCACTGGGCGTAGACGACCCTGCCGGACGCCGGCGTGCGGAGGTGGCGACGCAGCGCCTGGCGGAGGTAGTGGGCGTGCCAGTGCCGGTACCAGCGCACCGAGAGCGAGCGGCTCACCCGGCGCAGCGGGAAGCGCACCGCGAACAGCGGACGCACGAGGGGAGAGCGCGCGGAGAACGGCGACACGATCGTCGCGTGGCGGCCCTGGCCCTGCAGGTGGGTGACCAGGGCCTGCATGTGGGTCTGCACCCCGGTCTCCCCCTCGGGGCGGAGCAGGGTCGCCACCACGATCTCGTCGGTCGCCGGCGCGGCGCTCTCGGGGCGGCCCACGCTGCGCGCGGCCGCGGGCAGGGCGAGCAGGCCGCGGCGAAGACGACGTACGCGGGCCCGGCGGAGGGCCTTCGGATCGTCGGGGAGCCCGGGGTTCGCCATCCGCAGCTCGTGGTCGGAGAGCCACGCGGCGTACCAGAGGTAGCGCGGCCAGGCGCGCGGCGGCAGCCGGCGCAGCTCCGCCACCCAGCTCACGGCGGTGGTGTCGGAGGGCTCGGTACGCAGCCGCCAGGCCCGACGGTCGGCCGGGGACAGCGACCCGACGCCGATCGCCGGAGCACCGAGCTCGCGGAGGAACGGGGCCGCCGTGTCGCCGGCGCCGAGGGTGTCGGCCAGCTCGGCGAGGTCGCGGAGCTGCGCCTCGCCGAGGTCGTCCGCCAGCCGCTGCTGGAGGTCGTGGAGCTCGGTATGGCGCGAGGCCTCGTGCGGGTCGCGCAGCGAGTGCAGGGCCAGGATGAGCGCATGGCTGAGCCGGTCGGGAGCCGGCAGGTCCTGAGCGGCCACCCGGACCGTCGTACGACGTGCCCAGAGCGCCTCGAAGGCGGCCTGCGGGTCGGCGAAGAAGCCGGGGAACCGGTCGTGGAGGTCGAGCTCGCAGGGCCACTTCGGGTGGCGGA
Source organism: uncultured Actinomycetota bacterium (assembly GCA_963794355.1). Lineage (GTDB taxonomy): Bacteria > Actinomycetota > Actinomycetes > Propionibacteriales > Nocardioidaceae > Nocardioides. The sequence goes on along the minus strand of CAWCDN010000015.1, from coordinate 36,098 downwards.
ACGTCAGCGAGTGCATGGGCAGCACGGTCGGCGAGGTGTAGGGGTGCTCGTCGACCCACCCGAGGGTCGGCAGCGCCGCGGCGAGGACGTGTCGGCGCGCGGGATCGACGAGCGCGTCGACGTCGACCGAGGTGCGGTCGACCCGCAGCCCCTGCTCGACGGCGGCCGGCCCCTTGATGAAGAGCACCCGGACGTCGTGGTCGCGCGCCACCCGGTCGACCACCGCGTGGGCCAGCGGGACGGCCTCGACGAGCGCCAGGGTGGTCACCGGCCCCATTGTGCCCGGGCCAGACCTCACTGTCGGGCGTTCAGGCGCCGTCGAGCTCGACGATCCCGTGGCCGGACAGGGTGTGGAGCGTCATCTCGGTCATCTGGACGGCCGTGTGACCCTCCGGCGGCTCGCCGAACACGTCCACGAGCACGCCCGCCAGGGACTCGACCGTCGTCCACTCGTCGCCGAGGGTCTCCCACGCGACGCCCGCCAGCTCGGACAGCACGACCACGATGCCGCCCTCGGAGTAGACCGCGACCTGCCCGTCCTCGGCGTACTCGTCGAGCACCGGGCTGCGGCGGGCGCGCATCACGACGCCTCCGCCAGCAGCCGTCGTACGACGGGCTCGAGGTCGGCCGACTCGCGGTAGGTCACCCGACGTACGCCGCCCACGTGGTGGACCAGTCCGGCCAGGTGGTGCAGCGGCCGGTCGATCTGCCGGGTGTAGGACGCCTGCGACACCAGCTGGGGAAGGGCGTCGACGGTGCTGAGCCGCTCGACCACGACCTCGCCGTCGTGGTCGGGGACCCGCTGGAGCTGCACCAGCGCACGGAGCGGGTACTCGCGCGGCATGATCGGCCCCAGACCGAGCTCTCCGGGCGACACCTGGTGCTTGAGCGGGCTCCCGGCCTCGGTGAGGATCGACAGCGGCTTCGGGTAGGGCACCAGCAGCCGGTCGGCCGAGACGGCAGCGGTCTCGTCGGTGAGGTAGACGAAGGAGGTGCCGAGGGTCCGCGCGAGCGTGGTCTTGCCGGTGCCGGACGGGCCGAAGAGCACCGCCGCGGCCCCGGTCTCGACGTCTGCCAGTCCGCAGGCGTGGAACATGGTGAGGCGGCCGGCCTGCTCGCTGATCGCGAGCCCGGTGACCAGCGGGCTGAGGCGGTCCATGAGGACCGTCAGCTCGGTCCCGACGAGGTCGGCGTCCGCCGCGGAGGCGGCCAGCGTCGCCTCGTCGTCGCCCAGCACCACGACCACGCGGTGCGCCGCGGCCTGGTGGGTCGCGGAGAGGCACCAGTCCCACGCCGTCTCGACCGCCCGACGGAGCTCGTGGGCCCGAGAACCGGCGCAGACGACCTCGATCCCCACTTCCAGCGCTTCCACGCGCACGCCGGGGTGATCGCCTAGGCTGGCATCTCGCACTCGGGGGAGTGTAGGACCCACGGGTGCCGCGGTGAGGAGCCGTTTCATGGAATTCAAGGACTACGTCCGGATCGTCCTTGCGCACTGGTTGGGCGTGGTGCTGCTGATCCTCGTGGGCCTCGGCGGCGCGGTCGCCTACAACCTCACCCAGCCGCAGGTCTACCAGGCCTCGGCCACCGGCATCGTGTCGCTCGGCAAGACCAGCAGCACGGCCGACGCCTCGATCGGTGACAGCCTCGCCAAGTCCAAGGCCACGTCGTACGCCGCGATCGCGACGAGCACGAAGACCGCCCAGCAGGTCGTCAAGAACACCGGCTCCAGCGACTCCCCCGAGGTGCTGCTGGGCAAGATCACCGTCAGCCAGCCGCTCGACACCGCCCTGATCACGGTGAACGCGCGCGCCGACGACCCGGAGCAGGCGGCGAAGCTGGCCAACGACTGGGTCACCGCACTCTCGCAGGAGGTCGCGCAGCTCGAGAACGTCGACCCCGCCACCGACAAGGCCGGCCTGCGCCTGCTGTCCTACGGCAGCTCCCAGGGCGGCTCGCAGGTGCTCCCGCGCACCAACCTCAACCTCGCGCTCGGGCTGCTGCTCGGGCTGCTGCTCGGCTTCGCCTACGCGCTCGTCCGACACCAGTTCGACCGCCGACTCCGGTCGTCGGAGGAGGTCGAGAAGCAGTTCGGCGTCCCCGTGATCGGGCTGGTGCCGCAGTCGCAGCAGATGCGCAAGAGCGACGACGAGTCGCTCGCGCTCGCCGTCACCGGCTCCCCCTCGGGTGGCGGTGCCACCACGGCCGAGGCGTTCCGCAAGCTGCGCACCAACCTCGCCTACATGGACGTCGACAACCCGCCGCGGATCATCGTCGTCACCAGCCCGAAGCAGTCCGACGGCAAGTCGACCATCGCCGCCAACCTCGCGGCTGCGATCGCGATCGGCGGCCAGCCGGTCACGCTGATCGACGGCGACCTCCGCCGGCCCACGGTCGCGGCCTCCCTCTCGATCGTCGACGGTGCAGGGCTCACCGACGTGCTGGTCGGTCGGGTCACGGCCGCCGAGGTGATCCAGGACCACCCCGACGTGCCGGGGCTGCGGGTGCTTGCCTCCGGTGCGATCCCGCCCAACCCCAGCGAGCTCCTCGGCTCCCAGGCCATGCAACACCTGATGCGAGATCTGGCCCAGGGGGCGATGGTCATCGTCGACGCCCCGCCGCTGCTGCCCGTCACCGACGCTGCGGTGCTGACCCGCTCGGCCGACGGCGCGATCGTCGTGGTCACCCACGGCGGCACGCTCGACAGCGAGCTCCAGGCGGCGCTCAACCACATCTCGACGGTGCACGGCCGGACGCTCGGCATCGTGTTCAACCGGATGCGCCGCAGCGCCGCAGGCGGCTACTACGGCGGGGACTACTACCGCGACGAGTACCACGCCAGCCGGGGCAAGCGGAGGCTCAAGTCGGGCGCCTCGAAGCAGACGGCGAAGTCGCCCTCCGCGCAGTAGCCCCGCCCGAGCCGGGCTCGGCTCAAGCGCCGACGCCGATCAGCTCGCGCGCCTCGGCGGGACCCATCGGAGTCCGCTGCGCCAGTGCGCCGACGGCGACCGCACGCTCGACGAGCTGGGCGTTGGACTCGACCGGCACGCCGCGGCTGATGGTCAGCACGTCCTCCATGCCGACGCGCAGGTGGCCGCCCTTGGAGAGACTGGCCAGCATCACCGCAAGGGTCGAGCGGCCGATGCCGGTGGCCGACCAGCTGGTCGTCTCGGCCGGCAGGTCGCGGACCGCGGCGACGAGCGCGTCCGTCGTACCGTCCATGCCGCCGGGGACGCCCATCACCAGGTCGACGTGCACCTTGCCGCCGGCGGGCAGGCCGTAGCGGTCGAGTAGCCGCCGCAGCGCGTGCACCTGGCCGAGGTCGAACAGCTCGAACTCCGGTACGACGCGCCGCTCCTGGGCGAGCTGGTAGAGCTCGCAGACGAAGGGCCAGGGGTTGGAGAAGACGTCGTCGCCGAAGTTCGTCGTACCCATGGTCAGGCTGCACGAGTCCGGCTCGGCGTCGAGCACCTTGAGCCGCTGGTCGAGCGGGTCGTGCACGCTGCCGCCGGTGGAGAGCTGCACGACGAGGTCGCTGGACTCGCGCACCGCCGCGACCCACTCCTTGAGCAGCCCGGGATCGAGGGTCGGCTGGTGCTCGGCGTCGCGGACGTGGAGGTGGATCATCGCCGCCCCGGCCGCCTCGCAGGCGCTCGCCGTGGCCGCGATCTCCTCGGGCGTGGTGGGCAGCTGCGGGCAGTCCTCCTTGGCCGTCTCGGCCCCCGTCGGTGCCACGGTGATCAGCAGCGGGTCGCTCATGGGGTCATCGTGTCAGAGCGCCTCCGACTCCGCTCGACCGGCGATGATGCACCATGCGCGCAGTGGTGCAGGCCGTCTCGTCCGCCTCCGTCGTGGTCGACGGCGCGACCGTCGGAGCACTCGCGTCGCCCGGACTCCTCGTCTACGTCGGGCTGACCCACACCGACGGCCCCGCCGAGGTCGAGTGGATGGCCCGCAAGGTGTGGGGCGTGCGGATCCTGGCCGACGAGAAGTCGGCCTCCGACCTCGGAGCACCGCTGCTGGTGGTCTCGCAGTTCACGCTGTACGGCGATGCGCGCAAGGGCCGGCGCCCGACCTGGGAGGCGGCCGCACCCGGGCCGGTCTCCGAGCCGCTGTACGACGCCTTCTGCACAGCCCTCACCTCCCTCGGCGCCCACGTCGAGACCGGCGTCTTCGGTGCCCACATGCGGGTCTCGTCGGTGAACGAGGGCCCCTTCACCCTCCTCCTCGACCGCTGAGTCGGCGCAAAGAGACGCCGGGAACGCGCCGAGTTGTCGCAAGCCGACTCGGCGTCGGATGAGCGGGTCTAGATTCTCCTCACGACGCGGGAGAGCCATGACCATCACCGATGACCAGCCGGACCAGCGAGCCCGGTCCGGCGCGCCCGCGAAGGCGGCCTTCGGCTGTGTGGTCGCAGTCGTCGTCGTGTGGGGGCTCGTGCTCGGTCTGCGCTGGTGGGCCCACCCGGACCTGCTGCCCGACCACCGGGACGGGATGAACGCTGATCCGCGCCCGGTCGCCGACGCAGCACTCGCCGCCGCGGTCACCTTCCCGGGTACCGATGGCAGCCCGACCACGCTCACGTTCCACGACGCCCGAGCCGTGCTCGACACCGACTCGGCGCAGTCGCAGGCATCCTTTGCGATCTGTCGCAGCCTGCCGGGCGCGGACCCCATCGGGTTCGGCACCGCCGACCTGTCGTCGTACTGCAGCAGCGTCCGACCCCTCGTCGACGGCACGCAGCTGACCTACCCCAGCCCCCACGAGTACGTCGTCGTCGTGGTCACGCCCACCCGTCGCGGTACCACCCATCTGGCCGGGGTCGACCTCGACTACTCCCTGGGCGCGTCCCGTCTGTTCCGGCACGGCACCGACTCGGTCGCGATGGATCTACGGGTCACCGCCCGCTGACTCGTTGAATAGACAGAGCGCCGAGTCGTCACACGACGACCCGGCGCTCTCAGCGAGTCTCTTCCCGCCGACTCGGCGGTCAGAGGGTGATGGTCACCTCGGCCACCGAGCCCACCGCGGCCTCGATCGGGGTGTCGACCGTCGACGCCTTCGGAGCCAGGGTGCGCAGGGTCCACTCGCCGTTGCCGGCGAAGAAGCGGAAGTGACCCGACGCGGAGGTCGGCACCTCGGCGGTGAACTCACCGGTCCGGTCGAGCAGCCGCACGTAGGCGTTGGGCACGGGCTCGCCGTCGCGGACGACCCGTCCCTGCACCACGGCCTCCTTCGCCACGTCGACGCCGTCGAGCGAGAGGCCGCCCTTCGTCGCGCCGCACATCAGGCGTCGGCCGATCCGGCGTCGTCGCCGACCACGACGGGCACGCCGACCAGCGAGCCGTACTCGGTCCAGGAGCCGTCGTAGTTCTTGACGTTCTCCTGCCCGAGGAGCTCCTTGAGCACGAACCAGGTGTGCGACGAACGCTCCCCGATCCGGCAGTAGGCGATCGTGTCCTTGCTCCAGTCGACACCGGCGTCGCTGTACAGCTCCTTGAGCTCGTCGTCGGACTTGAAGGTGCCGTCGTCGTTGGCCGCCTTGCTCCACGGCACGTTCGCCGCGGTCGGGATGTGGCCGGCGCGCTGCGCCTGCTCCTGCGGCAGGTGAGCCGGGGCGAGCAGCCGGCCGGCGTACTCGTCGGGCGACCGTACGTCGACCAGGTTCTGCGCCCCGATCGCCTGCACGACCTCGTCGCGGAACGCACGGATCGAGTGGTCCTGCTCCTTCGCCGTGTACGACGTGCCGGCGCGCTGCGGCAGCTCGTCGGTCAGCTCGCGGCTGTCGAGCTCCCACTTCTTGCGGCCGCCGTCGAGGAGCTTCACGTCGTCGTGGCCATAGAGCTTGAAGTACCAGTAGGCGTAGGCCGCGAACCAGTTGTTGTTGCCGCCGTAGAGCACGATCGTGTCGTCGTTCGAGACGCCACGCGAGCTCAGCAGTGCCTCGAACTGCGCCTTGTTGACGAAGTCGCGCCGCACCTGGTCCTGGAGGTCGGTGGTCCAGTCGAGCTTGATGGCGCCCTGGATGTGGCCCTTGTCGTAGGCGGCCGTGTCCTCGTCGACCTCGACGAGGACGACCTTCGGGTCGTCGAGATGGTCCTCCACCCACTGGGCGGAGACGAGAGCGGTGTCGCGGCTCATTGGTTCACCTTTCTGTACGCCGGGTCCCGGCGCGGGGTCTGGTCAGCGGGCGGTCGCGCGCTGGAGGAGGAGGTAGATCTCGCAGCCGAGGCAGAAGCCGAAGACCGCGTTGAGCAGGGCGGCCGCGAGGGCGAAGCCGGTGGCAACGAGTGCGACGACCCCGAGGCCGGCCGCGAAGCCGAGGAGCGCGACGACCGCGAAGCCCAGCCCGACCGTCTGCGCGAACCGCGGTGGTCGCGGGTCCTCGAGGTCGTGCGGAGCGCCGAGTCGCGGCCGGACGAACGTCTTGAACGCCCAGGCGTACGGCGTGTGCTGGACGCCGCGGAACGCCCCGATCGCGAAGACCACGGTCTGGAGCGCGAGCACGGTCACCGCGACCGGCGTCGGGGTGACCAGCACGAGCGCGAGAGCCACCGACGTCAGGGACGCGGCGAACCGCGGACCCCGAGGGTCGATGCCCGGGGCGGCGGCCTGGCGTGGGCTTGCGATCGTGGACATGCTGCTCCTGACGACGGACGAGGGTCTGAGGGAAAGAGACCGTCCGCAAAGTCTACTGAGTCAGTAGACAAAAGTGGCGCGCGGAACGGGCTCGCGTCAGGACATTCGACACAGCGACGAGCGGACGCGGCAGTGGTCGACTGCGCGCCGGCGCGTGAGATGTGTCGAGGACATGCCTGGAACTGTAGGCGCGCTCTCGGGCCGTTCACCACGACGCATCTCGTTCTGCGAGACGTCTATCCACATCGTGGACATCAGGCGAGGACCCCCTCGAGCGTGGCGAGCACCTGGCCGGCCCGTGGCGCACCGCCGGCCCGGGTGATCTCGCGGCCCGACGCATCGAGCACGAGCGTCGTCGGGGTCCGGAGCACCCCGAGCCGGCGCACCAGGTCGAGGTGCTCCTCGGCGTCGATCTCGACATGGGTCACGCCGGGCACGGTGGTCGCGACGTCCGCGAGGATCCGCCGCGTCGCTCGGCACGGGGCACAGAACGCAGAGGAGAACTGCAGCAGGGTCGCCCGCTCGCCACGCTGCCCGTCGTACGGCGTCCCGACCAGCACGCTGGCCGGCTCCAGTGCTGGAGGGCTCTCTGGGCCCGCGCCTCCCGGTGGTTGAGGAGGGCGCTCCGCGCCCGTCTCGAAACCACCTCGCACGCGGTGCGTCCCACGGAACCGTCCGTCCGACACCGCCCGCCACGCACCGAACCCCAGCGCGCCGACGACGGCGACGAGCAGCACCCACCGGCCGACGTCCATGTCCCGCTCAACCCTGGCGCGGCCCGTCTCATTCCGCACCTAGGGTGACGACATGCGGATCGTGGTGCTCGGCGCGGGCGGGATCGGCGGCTCGATCGGCGCCCGCCTGCATCAGAGCGGGTACGACGTGGCCCTCATCGCCCGCGGCGCGCACGGCGACGCGATCCGCGAGCGCGGTCTCACCTTCGCGACCCCGCACGAGCGGGTGACGCTGCAGATCCCGGTGTACGCCGACCCGGCCGGGCTCACGTGGACGCCCGACGACGTGGTCGTCCTCGCGGTCAAGAGCCAGGACACCGAGGCGGCCGCCCGGTCGCTCGTCGCGGCCGCGGGGCCCGACATACCCATCGTTGCCGCGCAGAACGGCGTGGCCAACGAGCGCGCCCTCACGCGGTGGTTCGCCCACGTGCACGGGCTCTGCGTGATGATGCCGACCGAGCACCTCGAGCCCGGCCTGGTCATCGCGCATTCCGCCGCGGCGACCGGCCTCCTCGACCTCGGCGGCTTCCCGGGCGGCGTCGACGACGTGGACGAAGCCCTCGCAGCGGCCCTGCGCGACTCCCACTGCGAGTCGGTGGCGCGGACGGACATCATGCGGTGGAAGTACCGCAAGCTGCTCAACAACCTCGGCAACGCCGTCCAGGCGCTCTGCGGCAGCGGGCTCGACTCCGAAGAGGCAGTCGCGGCTCTCGACCTGTTGACCGGCGAGGCCGAGCGCGTCTTCGCGGTGGCCGGCATCGACCCGGTCACCGAGGAGGAGGACGCCGCGCGGCGCGGCGACCACCTCCGCCTCGAGCCCGTGGCCGGCGCGACCCGCGGCGGCGGCTCGACCTGGCAGAGCCTGGCCCGCGGGGTGGGCGTCGAGACCGACTACCTCAACGGCGAGATCGCGCTGCTGGGCCGCCTGCACGGCGTACCGACCCCGACGAACGCGCGGATCCAGACGCTCATGGCCGAGGCGGCAGCGCAAGAAGCGGGTCCAGGTGTGATGCCGCCGTCTGAGCTGCTGGCGCGGTTGCGGGCAGGCTGACCCACGCCTCGGCGCCGCCGTCGACGTTACGGATCCCAGCGGACCCGCCGTGAGCCTCGGCGACGGCCGCCACGATCGCCAGACCGAGGCCGGCACCGCGCGAGCCTCGACTGCGTACGAAGCGCTCCGTGCCGTGCTCGAGCACCTCCGGCGCGTACCCGTCCCCCTCGTCGCAGACGACGAGGTCCAGCCGCCCGTTGTGAACGCGCGTCTCCACCCTGACGACGCCGCGGCCGTGCTCGAGGGCGTTGGCCACCAGGTTGGTGAGCGCCTGCTGCAACCGGCCGCGGTCGGCGCGCACGATCTCCTCACCGACGTTCGTCTCGAGGTGTCGCCCCGATTCCGCCAGCGCCGGGGCGAACCGAGCGCCCACGTCGCGGACGAGGTCCAGAACCCTCACGTCCTCGAGGTGCACGGCGAGCTCACCCTCCCCCGCCTGGGCGAGCAGCAGGAGGTCCTCGGCCAGGCGTTGCAGCCGGTCGACCTCGACCTCGGCCGATCGGATCGCCTCGGCCAGCTCGGGGGCCGGTCGCGGGCGTCGTACGGCGAGCTCCAGCTCGGTCCGTAGCAGTGCCAGCGGGGTCCGGAGCTCGTGGCTGGCGTGCGCGACGAAGGCGCGTTCCCGATCGAGCGTCTTCTCGACTCGAGCCAGCAGGGCGTTGAGCGTGCGACCGAGCCGAGCGATCTCGTCCGCGGACCGTGGGATCGGCAACCGGAGCGCCGGGTCGTAGGCGGTCAGCTCCGAGGCCCGGCGCCGCATCGCCTCGACCGGGCGCAGGGCCGCACCGGCGACGGCGTACGCGCCGACGAACGTCAGCAGCACCAGCAGTGGGATGCCGACGAGGAGCTGAGTGCGGACCCGGCGCAGCACCTCCAGCCCGTTCTCCCGCGTGTCACCCACCACCAGGACGAGCGGACGGCCGTCGCGGGTGAAGGGCGTTGCCAACAGGCGGGCGGGCTCGTCGAGGCCGGGGGCGCTGTTGCGGTCGACGGTGAGCGTGCCACGCGCCGCCCGTGCTGCCTCCGCATCGGTGAGGACGGGTCTCCGGTGCAGGGTCGGGGTCGCGTCAAGCAACTGCCCGGAAGGTGTGACGACCTCCGCGAAGCTCTCGCCTCGCTCGACGAAGCCGGTGCCGGCCAGGTCGGTGAGCGAGGCGTCGGGACGACTCACCGGGACGACCAGGTCCTGCGCGCGCTGCCGGAGCTCGAGGTCGAGGTCGTGCGACTGCCCGCTCGCGAGCCGCGCGTAGCCGAAACCGGCGACCGCGGTGAGCAGCACCGCCGCCGCGGCGGAGAAGAAGAGGGCCAATCGGATCCGGATCGGGACCCTGTTCATGGCGCGTCCTCGACCAACCGGTATCCCAAGCCGCGCACCGTCTCCAGCGAGTGGCGGCCGAAGGGCCGGTCGATCCGGTCGCGCAAGCCCTTCACGCAGACGTCGACGACGTTGGAGCGGGCCTCGTAGGCGATGTCCCACGCCAGGTGCACCAGGCGTTCGCGGGTCAGCACCTCGCCCGGACGCCTGGCCATGGCCTCGAGCAGTGCGAACTCCTGGCCGGTGAGCGCGATGTCGCGACCGCCGCGGCTGACCCGGCGGCCGTGGGGGTCGAGGCACAGGTCGCCGACCCTCAGCACCGGCTGCCGCGCGACCCCACCGCGGCGGGCCAGCGCTCGCAGTCGCGCCAGCAGCTCGTCGAAGGCGAACGGCTTGAGCAGGTAGTCGTCGGCCCCCGCGTCGAGACCCGCCACGCGGTCGGGCACCGCACCGAGCGCGGTGAGCATCAAGACCGGGGTGCGGTCATCCACGGCGCGAATCCGGCGGCACACCTCCAGCCCGTCGAGGTCGGGCAGCATCACGTCGAGCACGAGGACGTCGTACGGCTGCTCGGTCGCCATCCAGACCCCGTCCTGGCCCGTCGCGGCGACGTCCGCGGTGACGTGCTCCTCTCGCAGGCCCTGTTGCAGGAGCCGAGCCAGCTTCGCTTGATCCTCGACGAGCAGGATGCGCATGACCTCAGTGTCCCCCCGCCGATGAGCCGGGGATGAGGGCTTCCTTCATCGAGGCCTCACTTGCGACGCCTAGCGTCCAAGACCCATCCGCCGAGGAGGAGCACCATGACGCACCCAGACACCACCGCGACCCGAACAACGCTGGCCGGCCTTGCCGCCGTGGGAGTACTCGCTGTCGCCACAACGTCTCCGCCGATGTCGGCAGCCTCAGGGCCGCCGGTCCCGCGCGCCCAGGTGACCCACCCCTCGGCCTCGCACTTCACGCACGCCCGGGTCGACAACCCGTGGTTCCCGCTGAAGCCGGGGACGACGTACGTCTACCGGGGCTCCGAGGACGGAGCGAGGACGAGGGACGTCCTGATCGCGACCTACCGCACCAAGGTGGTCGACGGTGTCACCTGCCGGGTCGTCTTCGACCGGGTATGGACCAACGGAGTACTCAACGAGCGGACCCACGACTTCTACGCGCAGACCAAGGGCGGCACCGTGTGGTACTTCGGTGAGAACACCATGACCCTGGACCGCCAGGGCCATGTCATCAGCCGCGATGGGTCGTTCAGGTCTGGACGTCATGGCGCCGAGGCCGGCATCTTCATGACAGCCCACCCGCACCAGGGACCGTCGTTCCACCAGGAGGACTTCCCGGGCCACGCCGAGGACGTCTTCACCGTCGTCCGGCGCGGGGCGCACGTGGTCGTTCCGTTGCTGGAGACTCACCATGCCCTGCTCACCCGGGAGACGACCGTGCTCGAGCCCGGTGTCGTGGACCACAAGTACTACGTCCGCGACATCGGCACCGTCCGGGAGGTCACCGTGAAGGGCGGGTCCGAGAGCCTGCGGCTCGTCGCGATGACCCACGTCGCGCGCCACTGACGGACAGCCGCCTTTCCCGCCGGGTGATCAACCGCCTGCGAACGGCGGCAGGAACTCCACCGTCTGGCCGGGCCCCACCTGCACCTCGTCGGGGTGGCGCGAGCCCACCGGCTGGTCGCCGACCAGGACCGAGCAGGCCTCGAGCACGTTCGGGAGCCGAGTGTCGGGGTGCAGCGCCACGGCTCGTCGTACGACGTCGGTGAGGGTGAGCGGCCCGGTGACGGGCAGCACGTCCGAGTTCACCCCGGCCGCGGCACGGGCGGAGGCCCAGTAGCGGACCGTGATCGGTGACGTCTCACCGTCAGCGAGGTCGTCATGGCCGCTGTCCATGCCGGATATCCTGACGCATCGGGTCGCAGGGCTCGACCGCCGGAGGCAGGAGGTCACCGCATGAGCACGTTGCTGCTGCTCACGAGTGCCCTGCAGCCGAGCGCCGAGGTGCTGCCGGCCCTCGCCCTGCTCGGCCACCAGGTCAAGATCCTGCCGGCCGAGGGCAGTGCGCTCCTCGACGCTCCCGAGTCCGACGTGATCCTCGTGGACGGTCGCCAGGAGCTGGCCCACGCCCGCGACCTGTGCCGGCTGCTCCGCACGACCGGTACCGAGTGCCCCGTGATCCTCGTCGTGACCGAGGGCGGCCTGGCGGTGGTCGCCCACGACTGGGGCATGGACGACGTGGTGCTCCACACCTGCGGGCCGGCCGAGCTCGAGGCCCGGATCCGCCTCACGACGGGTCGGCTGAGCGCCGGACGCGACGAGGCCGAGAACGACGACCACGTGATCCGCTCCGGTGAGGTCGTCGTCGACGACGCGACGTACACCGCAGCCATCGGGCAGCGCATCCTCGACCTGACGTTCAAGGAGTTCGAGCTGCTCAAGTACCTCGCGCAGCACCCCGGCCGCGTCTTCACGCGCGACCAGCTGCTGCAGGAGGTCTGGGGCTACGACTACTTCGGTGGCACCCGCACCGTCGACGTCCACGTACGACGACTGCGGGCCAAGCTCGGCCCGGAGCACGAGACCCTGATCGGGACCGTCCGCAACGTCGGCTACCGCTTCGTGCTGCCCTCGAAGGAGACCCAGGCTCCGTCGGTCGCGCCGTCCACGCTGGTCGAGCCTGTTGAGACCACGGACGGCCGGCGCTGAACGTCGAGCGGGTCACCGACGACGGTCTCGCGGGCGCTCGCGACGTCGTCGCGCGGGTCGTTGCGGAGAGCCTCGCCGCCGACGGCGCCTCGCCCCTCGACGAGGCCGCCACGATGTCGCTGCGCCACGGGCTCGGCGAGCACTCCCTCTGGGTCGGCGACGGAGGCTTCGCGCTGCTGCGCGGACCCGACCTCGACCTCGCGGTCGCGCCGGACGCCCGCGGGCACGGCCTCGGTACGGCGCTCGCGGAGGCCGCCCTCGCGGAGGCGTCGTCCAGGGTCACCGCGTGGTCGCACGCCGACCATCCCGCGGCAGCGGCGCTGGCCCGCAGCCTCGGCTTCGAGGCCGTCCGCGCGCTGTGGGTGATGCGCCGCGACGCCTCGCCGGTGGAGGTGCCCTCGGTCGAGGGGGTCACGATCCGCGGCTACCGGCCCGACGATGCGTCCGAGGTGGTCCGGGTCAACGCGGCAGCGTTCGCCCACCACCCCGAGCAGGGCTCGATGGACGCCGCCAACCTCGCCGAGCGGATGGCCGAGCCGTGGTTCGACCCCGCCGGCCTGCTGGTCGCCGACGCCGGCGGTGGACTGTGGGGCTTCCACTGGACCAAGCAGCACTCCGACGCGCTCGGCGAGGTCTACGTCGTCGCGGTCGACCCCGCCGCCCAGGGCCGCGGCCTCGGCCGGGCCCTCACCGCCGCCGGACTCACTCACCTCGCGGGGCTCGGCGTACGCGAGATCATCCTCTACGTCGAGTCCGACAACGCCCCCGCCATCGCGACGTACTCCCACCTCGGCTTCTCCCACACCGAGACCCACGTCCAGTACGCGCGGTCGGGATAGTCCGTGACGAATGGCAGGTGATCCGCCCCGAATTTCCTGCACATCGTCACGGACTATCCCGACATCCGCCCACATCAGCCCACCGCCGGATCCACAAGGGCCAACTCAACGGCGGACGTGGAGGCCGATCTCGGGATCGACGATGACCTCTTGGGCAGCGGGGAGGCCGTCCACCGAGAGCTGCTCGTCGAGCGGAACGTTCCGCTTGACCAGGGCCAGCGCGATCGGGCCCAGCTCGTGGTGGCGGGCAGAGGTGCCGACGACGCCGACCACCTTCTCCCCCGCGGCGTCCCGCAGCTCGGAGCCGACCGCCGGCAGGCGGTTCTCGGACCCGTCGAGGTGCAGCAGCGTGAGCCGACGCGGCGGACGACCGAGGTTGTGCACGCGCGCCACCGTCTCCTGCCCGCGGTAGCAGCCCTTGTCGAGGTGGACCGCGCTGCCGAGCCAGCCCACCTCGTTCGGGATGGTGCGGTGGTCGGTGTCGAGGCCCAGCCGGGGCTCGCCCCGCGCGATCCGCAGCGCCTCGTAGGCCCACAGCCCGCACGCCGGCCCGGCGGCCTCGGCGTACGACGTGAGCCGGTCGCGGGGCACGAGCTCGTGCCCGGCCGCCGGCCGGTAGGTCAGCGCCAGCTCGGAGGTCACCTCGGAGACCTCGACGCGGCTCATGAACCGCATCCGGTCGAGGAACTCGACCAGCGCAGCGGCCTGCCCCGGCTCGGTGGCGGCGGTGAACGACTCACCGTCGTCGACCCCGGCGAACGCGTGCTCGACGTGTCCCTGCGGGCTCAGGACCAGCGCCTGGGTCCAGGTGCGCTCCGGCAGGTCGAGGAAGTACTGCGTGGTGAGGTCGTGCAGCCACTGCAGGCGGTCGACCCCGGAGATCCGTACGACGTCGTGGTGCGACAGGTCGACGAAGCCCTCCCCGGACTCGAGCGTGACCTGCTCGCCGTACAGCGAGCCGTAGTGCGCCGCGACCGGTGCGTCGACGCCGGCCCCGGCGACGGCGCCGGGCAGAGCGAGCAGGGGTGAGGTCATGACGAGCAGTCGTCGCAGTGGCCGAACACGGTCAGGTGGCCGATGTCGACGGTGAACGCGTGGTCGGCGGCGAGCCGCTCGAGGACGGGAGTGAGCACATGAGGGTCAACCGAGATGACCCTGTGGCAATTCCGGCAGACCAGGTGGAAGTGCTCGTGGTCGGTGACCGAGTGGTACGTCGGGGCGCGGTCGCTCAGATGGGCGTGCCGCACCAGACCGAGCTCCTCGAGCACCTCCAGGGTCCGGTAGACCGTCGAGGCGTTGACCGCCGTGGAGTGCGTGCGCACCTCCGCGAGCACCTCGTCGGGCGTCGCATGACCCAGCTCCTCGACGGCGCCCAGGATCAGCTCGCGCTGGGGCGTGAGCCGGTAGCCCCGCTCGCGGAGCTTCTCGCGCCAATCGGACTCGGACACGATCACTGCCTGACCAGCTGGGCGTGGGTGTGAGGCTGGAGCGGGTGCCCCTGCGCCGCCATGTCGTAGGCGTAGAGCAGGTCGCCGTTCACGTAGCCGTAGATGCGCTTGCCCGCGGTGTACTCCTTGGCCGTGGCGGTGCGCGCGACGGCGTCGGTGACGATCTCGAACCGAGGCTGGTCGGGGTGGAGCTCGCCGTAGTAGATCTCGACGAACCCGGTGTTGTGGCACATCACCCATTCCAGCGAGCCGTCCTCCTGGGGCCGGATGAAGCCGGTCTCCTGCGCCGCCTCGCGGACGTGCTCGCCAAGCTCGTCGACGATCCACGCTCGGCTGAAGTAGTGGATGAACGGCCGGCCGTCCTGCTGGAAGACGACCTCCTGGCCGAACTGGAACTTCTCGATCCCGGGGTACTCGCCGTGGCCGTTGCCCGCCCAGGTCCCGATCAGCCACGCCAGGCGCGCGGTCGTCGGGTGGATGTTCTCGGGGATCTCGAACGGCATGCCTGGAAGTCTAGGGCGGTCATCCGCCGCTCTAGGGTGGGCGCATGGTCCGCCCGCTCGTCGTCAAGGTCACCGCGGGGGCCGACGACGCCGAGCGCTGCAACCAGGGCTTCACGGTCGCGGCGACCGCCGTCGCGGCCGGCGCAGACGTCTCGCTCTGGCTCACCGGCGAGGCCGCCTGGTACGGCGTACCTGGCCGAGCGGAGGAGTTCACGCTCCCCCACGCCACTCCGCTCGCCGACCTCATGTCGGCGGTGCTGGCCGGCGGGCGAGTCACGGTCTGCACGCAGTGCGCCGTACGACGTGGCATCGGCGAGGCCGACCTGCTGCCGGGCGTGCGCCTCGCCGGCTCCCCGTCGTACGTCGAAGAGGTCCTGGCCGACCACGCGCAGGCGCTCGTCTACTGACCGGCGGCGAGCGCCGATCCCAGCCGCGCCGCCACCTCGGCCGTCGCGGCACGTGCTGTGCGACCGGCCCCGAGCACGTTGAGGAAGCCATGGATCTGGTCGGGGAACCGACGCAGCTCGACCTCGACTCCCGCATCGGCGAGCTTGCGGGCGTAGGCCTCGCCCTCGTCGCGCAGCGGGTCGAAGCCGGCGGTGGCGACGTACGCGGGCGCCAGGCCCTCGGGCACCTCGCACAACAGCGGGCTGGCCGCGGGATCGGCCCAGCGGGAGGGGTCGGGCAGGTAGTGGGCCTTGGCGAGGTCCATGAACTCGTCGGTCAGGTAGAAGCCGTGCTCGAACAGCCGTCGGCTCTCGGTCCTCGTCGTCATGTCCGTGCCGGGGTAGATCAGCAGCTGGAAGGCCAGCGGGAGTCCCTCGCGCGCCGCCTGGACCGCCGTCGTGGCCGCCAGCGTGCCGCCCGCGGAGTCGCCGCCGACGCCGAGCCGGGCGGGGTCCGCACCGAGCGACTCCGCGTGCTCGACGACCCACCGGTACGCCGCGACCGCGTCGTCGTACGCCGCGGGGAAGGGATGCTCGGGAGCCAGCCGGTAGTCCACCGAGAGCACCCGTACGCCGCTGCGCTGGGCCAGGAACCGGCAGGCCGGGTCGTGGCTGTCGAGGTCGCCGTACACCCAGCCGCCGCCGTGGAAGAACAGCAGCAGCGGCCCCCGAGCCATTGCTCCGGTCGGGACGAACAGGCGCCCACGCCGCTCGCCGACCGGCAGGTCTCGCACCGCGCCGATGGGCTGGTCGCCACCGGCGATCACGGTCTGCAGCAGCAGCACGCGGCGGCCTTCGGCGACGGGCAGCGAGGCCACCTCGGGCTCGCGGACCAGCTTCTCGAGCCGGAGCATCAGCTGGGTGTCCGCCGCGAGTGTCTGCCCGTCGATCGTCACCCGCTTCCCGGCCAGCCGGCGCTGCACGCCCTCGGGGAGGCCGAGCGCAGCCTTGAGGGTCCAGGTCTTGACGCGGAGGTCGGCCGCGGCCAGGAACGGAGAGGCGGGGGGCACGATCGACAACCTAGCGACCCTCCGTCGTACGGCGCGTCGGTCCGACTCGCGATCGGATGCCCGCGGTTCACCTGTCGGTGCCACACTGCACCTCATGGTCCAGCTCGCTTCCGTCGACCCCGCACGCGACGGCGACGTCCCCGCCGACGAGCCCTTCGACGTCGAGCCGCCGTACCAGCCCGACGAGGCAGCCCTCGCCGCCGTGGCGGCCTTCGACGACCGCTTCCTCGACCGTGAGCTCTCCTGGCTCCATTTCAACCAGCGTGTGCTCGAGCTGGCCGAGGACACCACGCTGCCGCTGCTGGAGCGGGTGCGCTTCTCGGCGATCTTCGCCAACAACCTCGACGAGTTCTTCATGGTCCGCGTAGCTGGTCTCAAGCGCCGGATCGCGGCCGACGTGGCGGTGCGCGCAGCCTCCGGGCTGATGCCGCGCGAGGTGCTCGAGCGGATCTGGGCCGGCACCCGCGACCTCATGGATCGACACGCCCGCCTCTTCCGCGAGGTGCTGGTGCCCGAGCTGTCGAAGGAGGGCATCGACCTGGTCCGCTGGGACGAGCTCGACCGCGAGGAGCAGAAGCTCTGCAAGCGGCTCTTCAAGGAGCGCGTCTTCCCTGTGCTGACGCCGCTCGCGGTCGACCCGGCCCACCCGTTCCCCTACATCTCCGGCCTCTCGCTCAACCTCGCCGTCCTGGTGCGCAACCCCAAGACCAACAAGGAGCACTTCGCCCGAGTCAAGGTTCCGGCGATCTTCAGCCGGTTCGTGCCGCTGGGCAACCAGCGCTTCGTCCCCCTCGAGGACGTCATCGGCGAGCACCTCAAGCGGCTGTTCCCGGGCATGGAGGTGCTGGAGGTCCACACCTTCCGGGTCACCCGCAACGAGGACCTCGAGGTCGAGGAGGACGACGCGGAGAACCTCCTCAAGGCGCTCGAGAAGGAGCTGTTGCGGCGCCGGTTCGGGCCGCCCGTGCGGCTCGAGGTCGAGGACTCCATCGCCCCCCAGGTGCTCGAGCTGCTGATCTCCGAGCTGGGCGTCAGCACCGACGAGGTGTTCCGGGTGACGGGGCCGCTCGACCTGGTCGGGCTGCACAGCATCGCCGACCTGCCGCGCGAGGACCTGAAGTACCCCGCCTTCGTGCCCACCACCCACTCGCAGCTCGCCGAGGTCGAGTCGTCGGCACCGGTCGACGTGTTCAAGGCGACGGCGCGGTACGACGTCCTGCTGCACCACCCGTACGACTCGTTCGCCACCTCCGTGCAGCGCTTCCTCGAGCAGGCCGCCGCCGACCCCCACGTGCTGGCGATCAAGCAGACCCTCTACCGCACCTCGGGCGACTCCCCGATCATCGACGCCCTCGTCGACGCCGCAGAGTCGGGCAAGCAGGTGCTGGTGATCGTGGAGATCAAGGCCCGCTTCGACGAGGAGGCCAACATCCGCTGGGCGCGCAAGCTCGAGCAGGCGGGCTGTCACGTCGTCTACGGCCTGGTCGGCCTCAAGACGCACTGCAAGCTCTCGATGGTGGTGCGCGACGAGCCCGAGGGGATCCGCCGCTACACCCACATCGGCACCGGCAACTACAACGGCAAGACCGCGCGGATGTACGAGGACCTCGGGCTGATCACCACCAACGAGGTGATCGGGGAGGACGTCGCCCACCTGTTCAACAACCTCAGCGGCTACTCCCGGAACCCGAGCTACCAACGCCTCCTGGTCGCGCCCGACTCCGTGCGCACGGGCCTGGTCGACCGGATCCACCGCGAGATCGACCACCACGTCAACGGACGCCCCGCCCGGATCCGCCTCAAGGCCAACTCGATCGTCGACGAGGGGATCATCGATGCGCTCTACATCGCATCGCAGGCCGGCGTGAAGGTGGAGATGCTGGTCCGCGGCATCTGTGCCCTGAGGCCCGGCGTGCCGGGGCTCTCGGAGAACATCGAGGTCCGATCCATCCTGGGCCGGTTCCTGGAGCACAGCCGGGTCTACTGGTTCGAGAACGGCGGTGACCCGAGCATCTGGATCGGGTCCGCGGACCTCATGCACCGCAACCTCGACCGCCGCGTCGAGGTGCTGGTGCAGCTACCCGGCGAGGCCAACGTGGCGCAGGTGTCGCGGCTGCTCGACCTGGCGTTCGCACGCACGACGTACGCCTGGATCCTGGGCAGTGACGGCGAGTGGGTGGCCAACGACGGACACGACCATCTGCAGGAGATCCTGGTCGAGCGGCAACGGCGCCCCCGCGTGGTCTCCTGAGCCGGTGACACGACCCGGTAGGGATTGCGCACGCTCGCTCGCGCGCCCGTAGCATGTTCGCGATTCGCGTCCCCTGACAGGAGTACGTCGTGGCCTTGCGCCTACGTCCCACCGATACGTCGTTCTACGACCTGTTCACGATCTCGGCCCAGCACATCGTCACCGGATCCGGGCTCCTCACGGAGATGATCACCGAGGGCGCGGACCGCGAGGACGTCGCCAAGCGGATGCGTGAGGCGGAGCACGTCTGCGACGAGAACACCCACGCCATCGTGCGCAAGGTGAACAGCAGCTTCGTCACGCCGTTCGACCGGGAGGACATCTACTCGCTGGCCAGTGGGCTCGACGACGTGATGGACGATCTCGACGAGGTCGTCGACCTGATCCTGCTCTACGAGGTCAAGACGCTGCCGACCGAGTTCCTGGCGCTGGTGGAGGTGATCGAGCGCTGCGCCGAGATCACCGCCGCGGCGATGCCGAACGTGCGGACGATGACCGGGCTCGACGAGTACTGGATCGAGATCAACCGTCTCGAGAACGCCGGCGACAAGAGCTACCGCCGTACCTTGGCCAAGCTGTTCAGCGGCGAGTTCAAGGCGATCGAGGTCCTGAAGCTGAAGGACATCGTGGAGTCCCTCGAGGGGGCGATCGACGCCTTCGAGCGGGTCGCCAACATCGTCGAGCAGATCGCCGTCAAGGAATCCTGAGAGCTCCTGCCCGTGGACCTGCTGCTCGTCCTCACCGTCATCGTCGTAGCCCTGATCTTCGACTACACCAACGGTTTCCACGACGCCGCCAACGCGATCGCGACCTCCGTCTCGACCCGTGCCCTCACCCCGCGGGTGGCCCTGACGCTCGCCGCCATCATGAACTTCGTCGGCGCGTTCCTCGGCCAGAAGGTCGCCCAGACCGTGTCGGACGTGATCGTCCCGCCGAGCGGGCGCGAGGGACTGGTCGTGATCTTCGCGGGGCTGCTGGGGGCGATCATCTGGAACCTGATCACGTGGTACTTCGGGCTGCCGTCGTCGTCGACACAGGCGCTGATCGGCGGGCTCGTCGGTGCCGCGCTCGCCGCCGGCACGACGGTGCACTGGTCGACGGTGGTCGACAAGGTCGTGATCCCGATGCTGGTCTCCCCGGTGGTCGGCTTCGCGCTGGCCTTCGTGGTGATGATCGCGATCCTCTGGATCTTCCGGCACCGCAACGCCGGGCGCGTCACCCGCGGCTTCCGGCTGGCCCAGACGGTCTCCGCCTCGGCGATGGCGCTGGGGCACGGCCTGCAGGACGCCCAGAAGACGATGGGCGTGATCTTCCTGGTGCTGATCACGAGCGGTCACCTCGCCCCCGACACCGAGGAGCTCCCCCTGTGGGTCATCGCGGCCTCCGCGGGTGCGATCTCGCTCGGCACCTACTCCGGCGGCTGGCGGGTCATGCGCACCCTCGGCCGCAGGATCATCCACCTCGACCCGCCCCACGCCTTCGCCGCCGAGTCGGTGGGCGCCACGGTGCTCTACGCGTCGGCCTTCCTCTACCAGGCCCCGGTCTCGACCACCCACGTGATCACCTCGGCCATCATGGGCTCCGGTGCCACCCGCCGCTTCTCCGCCGTCCGCTGGGGCATGGCTCGCTCGATCGTGACGGCGTGGGTGCTCACCTTCCCCGCCGCCGGGCTCGGCGCCGCCCTCTGCTTCGCGGTCCTCAACCCCCTCCTCACCTGACCCTCGTTTTCGCGGACTCTGTCGGCCGTCTTGGGGTAGTCCGTGACGAAGTGCAGGCCCAGGGGTCGATTTCACCTGCAGATCGTCACGGACTACCCCGAGGACCCGATCAGCCGGCGCGGTTGCGGAACAGCCGCAGGCGCTGCTCGTCGCTGAGAGCGCGGCGTTGGGCGACCGTCTCGGTGGGGATCCACCACGGAGGCTTCTCCACGGTCCACGCCCGGGTCGACGGGGTCGCGAACCTTGCCCTGGCGCGAGTGGCACACATCCGACGTACGACGGACTGCGGATCGCGCGAGTCGGCAGCCACGACCGTGAAGTACTCGAGACCGACCGATCGGAAGGCCTCCTCACGACGTACGTCGCGCGCTCGTTGGGCTCCGTGCAGGTGCAACGACCCGTCGTACTCGCCGGCGACCCCCGCCTCCTCGTCGAGCAGATCGGGAGTGCCGATGTGCCGACCAGCGAGGTCGAAGACCGGCACGTTGCACAGCGGCACGGGGAACCCGGCGTCGAGGACCCACACCAAGCGCAGGTTGCTCGTCTCCCGCGGCGACCAGCTGTTCTCGTGGGCGAGGCCCATCGCCTCGCGGCACCGCGGGATGCCGGTCCAGCCCGACTGGGTCGCGATGAAGTCCCACATCTCAGCCGGGGACACGAGGTCGGCCTGCATCGCCATGTCGATCGCGACGACCGCGGCCCGCAGCGACGCGGCGTACCTCATCTCGAAGCACGTCGACCTGACCGGGATGGTCACCGACAGCCCGTCGTGGATCATCAGCTCCGTTGGTTTGAGGCGTTCCGCGCTCACGTCGATCCCCGCCTGCGGGCGGATGTCGTCGCCGGCCGTGACCAGGACGACGGGACGTGTCTGCCCGTCGGAGCTGAGCCCGCTCATCCACTGCGCTCCCATCCAGCGCAAGGCGGCCCAGCCCGTCACGCCGCCGTACGCCGGAAGGACGGCCGCGGCCTCGACGATCCGCTGCTCCGCCACGCTCGCGTCGACCTCCGAAGGCACGTACAACCCGCGGCTCGACCGCCGCCATCTCGGGCCTGCCGCCTGTCCGCGAGTCGGCCCGGTCAGCCCTTGGGGATCCGTCCGGACGGGGTGCACGACCCCGACGCGCCCACCACGTCCCTGCACCCCTCGAGGATGCTCCGATCACGCCGATGACATCCCTGCTCATCCACAGGCGCGGCTCGGCATCTCTCGGGGTAGTCCGTGACGAATTGCAGGCGATCCGGGCTGATTCACCTGCAGTTCGTCACGGACTACCCCGATACAACCCACTCACACACGAGGCCGAGGTCGGGAGGAGCGGTCAGCCGAAGCGGCCCGAGATGTAGGCCTCGGTGGCGGGCTCGTCGGGGGTGGAGAACATCTTCTTGGTGGGGTTGAACTCCACGAGGTGGCCGGGCTGGCCGGTGGCCTTGAGGTTGAAGAACCCGGTGTCGTCGGAGACCCGGGCGGCCTGCTGCATGTTGTGGGTGACGATCACGATCGTGTACTCGGACTTCAGCTCGTGGATGAGGTCCTCGATGGCCGACGTCGAGATCGGGTCGAGCGCCGAGCAGGGCTCGTCCATCAGCAGCACCTCGGGGTTCACCGCGATCGCGCGCGCGATGCACAGCCGCTGCTGCTGACCGCCTGAGAGACCCATCCCCGGCTTGTTCAGCCGCCGCTTGACCTCCTCCCAGAGGTTCGCGTGCTTGAGCGACTTCTCCACGATCGCGTCGGCCTCGGACTTCTTCATCCGCTTGGAGTTCAACCGGTTGCCGGCCAGCACGTTGTCGTAGATCGACATCGTCGGGAACGGGTTGGGCCGCTGGAAGACCATCCCGATCTGACGGCGTACGGCGACCGGGTCGATGCTGGGGTCGTACAGCGACTGACCGTCGACGACGACCTTGCCCTCGACCCGCGCCCCAGGGATCACCTCGTGCATCCGGTTCAGCGAGCGCAGCATGGTCGACTTGCCGCACCCCGACGGTCCGATGAACGCCGTGACCGACCTGGACTTGACGGTCATGTTGACCCCCTCCACCGCGAGGAAGTCCCCGTAGTAGATGTTGAGGTCAGAGACGTCGATGCTCTTGGCCATGATTCCTTCCTGGTGGCTCTCGCTCAGTGTCCCTTGGCGGGCGCGAAGTGGCGCCCGATGAGACGAGCAATGAGATTGAGGACCATCACCAGCACGATCAGCACGAGCGCGCCGCCCCAGGCCCGCTCGTAGCCCACCGGCGTCGATGTGGCGTACTGGGAGTAGATGAAGACGGGCAGCGTGGTCATCCGGCCGTCGAAGAGGTTCGTGTTGATGCCGTCCGTCGCGCCCGCGACCACCAGCAGCGGCGCCGTCTCGCCGACCACCCGCGAGATCGCCAGCACGACGCCGGTGACGATGCCCCCCACCGAGGTCGGCAGCACCACCTTGACGATCGTGCGCCACTTCGGCACCCCCAGTGCGTACGACGCCTCCCGCAGGTCGTCGGGCACGAGCCGGAACATCTCCTCCGAGGAGCGGACCACGGTCGGGATCATCAGCAGCGTCAGGGCGATCGCGCCGGCGAAGCCGCTGCGGTACGCCGGGCCGAACAGCAGGACGAAGAGCGACAGCGCGAAGAGTCCGGCGACGATCGACGGGATGCCGGTCATCACGTCGACGAGGAAGGTGATCATCCGGGCCGCCCGCGAGCGCTGGCCGTACTCCACCAGGAAGATGGCGGTGAGGATGCCGATCGGGACGGACATCACCGTCGCCGCCACGGTGATCAGCAGGGTGCCGATCAGCGCGTGGAGGATGCCGCCCTGCTCGTCACCGACCACGTTGAGCATCGAGAACGACAAGAAGTCGCCGTTGATCGCGGGGAGCCCGTTCTTCAGGACCACCCACAGCAGCCAGACCAGCGGCGCCATCGCAAAGGCGAAGGACACCCACACCAGGGCCGTCACCAACCGGTCGACGGCGGTGCGCGGTCCCTCGACGAAGCGAGACCACAGCGGCATCGCGACCAGGAACACCACCGTCGCGGCGAGGAGCCACTGCACGATGCTCCAGCCGGACAGCAACGCCGGGAGGCCGGCCACCGCCAGCGCCATGCCGACCACCAGGGACGGCGCCCAGCGCGGCAGTCGCGGGCTCGAGATGCGCATCGCGGGGCTGCTCATCGGGCCAGCTTCCGTTGACTGCGGCCGGCGATCCACCGGGCGATGAAGTTGACGAGGAAGGTGACCACGAAGAGCACCAGGCCGGTCGCGATCAGCAGCGACTGGCGCTCAGGAGTGGCCTCCTTGAAGTTCAGGGCGATGTTCGCCGCGATCGTCGGCGGGCTCGCCGTCCCGATCACGTTGAGGGTCATCTCCGGGGTCGTGGCCAGGATCATCGCCACCGCCATCGTCTCGCCCAGAGCACGGCCGAGGCCGAGCATCACGCCCGACACCACGCCGGAGCGGGCGTACGGGAACACGGCGTACCGCACCATCTCCCAGCGCGTGGCACCGAGGGCGAGCGCCGCCTCCTCATGGAGGCGCGGGGTCTGGATGAACACCTCACGGGTGATCGCGGTGATGATCGGCAGGATCATGATCGCCAGCACGATGCCGGCGGTGAACAGCGAGCGCCCGTTGGGCGACGGCGGTCCGGGGCCGAAGAACGGCAGGAAGCCGAGGTGCTCGTGGAGCCAGACGTGCAGCGGCTGGAGGTAGCCCGCCAGCGCAGCGGCCGCCCCAGAGCCCGAACACCACCGACGGCACGGCGGCCAGCAGGTCGATCAGGTAGGCCAGCACCGACGCCAGCCGTCGGGGCGCGTAGTGGGAGATGAAGAGTGCGATGCCGATCGCGAAGGGCACCGCCACGATGACGGCGATCCCCGCGGCCAGCAGGGTGCTGACCACCAGCGGCCAGATGTACGACGTGAAGGAGGTGAACGGCGCGTACACCTCGGCGGGGGCGGTCAGCCCCGCCCAGCCCTTGACGGCCAGGAAGACGAACACCGCCACGAGGGCGGCCAGGATCGTGAACGCCGCGAGCCGGGCGATCGCGGCGAAGATGCGATCCCCGCGTCGGCTCGTGGTCTGCGCGGTGTCGGGGCCTGCCTTCTCCGGGGAGACGGTGGCGGTCACGAGGGCTCCTGTGTAGCTCGGATGGGAAGGTGCGGGTACGACGGCCGTCGCGAGGGCGACCGTCGTACCCGCATGCCTGGCTCGGTCAGCTGCCGGCGATCTTGGACACGATGCCCGTGGCCTTGCTGGACAGGGCCGAGGTGAGCGGCGCCGACCCGGCTGCGTCCGCACCTGCCTGCTGGCCGTCCGGCGAGACGACGTAGGTCAGGTAGCCCTTGACCATGTCGGCCGTGGCCGAGTCGCTGTAGGTCTGGCAGGCCACCAGGTACGACGCGAGCATGAGCGGGTAGTCGCCCTTGGCGGTGGCCGTCCGGTCGATGGCCGTGGCCATCGAGGTGGCCGGCTGGTTCGGGGCGGCCGGGGACGCCTCGAGCACCTTGGCCGCGCCGTCGGCGCTCGGTGCGTTGTAGTCCGAGCCCACCTTGATCGAGGCGACACCGAGCGTCTTGGCCGCCTTCACGGCGGAGTCGTCGGCGTAGCCGATCGCACCGGCGGTGTCGGTGAGCACACCGATCACACCCGAGGTGCCGTCCTGGCCCTGACCGCCCTTGGCGGAGGCGGGCCACACGGTGTTGGCCGCGTCGGGCCAGGCGCCGTCGCTGGTCTTGTTGAGGTAGTCGGTGAAGTTGAACGTCGTACCCGACTCGTCCGAGCGGTGCACCGTGGTGATCGCCGTGCTCGGCAGCTTGACGCCGGAGTTCAGCGCGGTGATCTCGGGGTCGTTCCAGGTGGTGATCTTGCCGGTGAAGATGTCGGCGATCGTCTTGGAGTCGAGGTTCAGCGAGGTGACGCCGGGGACGTTGAACGCCACCGCGATCGGGCTGATGTAGGCCGGGACCTCGACGACGTCGCTGCCGCAGGCGTCCTTGGCGGCGCTCAGCTGCTCGTCGGTGAGGTAGGCGTCGGTGCCGGCGAAGCTGTAGGCCTTGCTGGTGAAGTTCGTGACGCCGGTGCCGGAGCCGACCTCTTCGTAGTTGATCGTGCCGCCGTTGGCCTTCTGGTAGGCCGCGCGCCATGCCGTCTGGGCGTTGGCCTGCGAGGTGGCGCCGCCACCGCTGAGGGTGTCGCCACCGCTGCCGCTGCCGCTGTCGTTGTTCCCGCAGGCGGCCAGGCTGAGGCCGAGCGTGAGGACGGCGACCGCCGGCAGGGCGGTCCGGCGCAGGGAAGAGCTGTTCACGTGGATGCTCCTGGTTCGGGTCGTCTGGACACCTCGGAAGTTAGGCGTGGGAGGTGGACGGTCATGGCGGTGTCGGTGAACGCGGGATGAACTCGCGGCGCCCAGTCGGCCACCTGCCCGCTGGGGGGACCGTGGCGCCGAGGGTCACGACGTCAGGGGCCGATGGCCCTTACCCCAGGCGGGGTGACCCGAGCGGGCCAGGTAAAAATCGCCGATTCTGTGGACGCGGGGGTGCCTCAACCCCTAGTTTCGCGCGTGGGGGTACGACATTCGTGGGGGTTTGCTAGAGAGGACCCTGGCATGCGTCGCATCGCCCTGGCGATGGGACCAGTGATCGCACTCGTGGCTGCGACCGTCCCCGCGATCCCGGCTCAATCGCAGACTCCCGCACGCTCCGCGACCCCGACTGCTCACGCGTCCCACTCCCGCACCGTCGGTCTCGACGCCTCCACCAGCGCGGTGGGCACGACCTTCGTCTCGGTCAGCTGGAACTGGATCAAGGCCGCCCGGGGCTACCAGGTGCAGGTCGCCCGCCACCAGGACTTCTCCGACGTCGTGTCGACGCGCAAGGCGCGCAACGCCTCCCACCGCCCCACCGGCGGCCGGCAGGCGACGACGGTCGGTCACCTGCGCGACGGCACCTACTACTGGGCGCGCGTCCGCAAGGTGACGGGCACCCACCCGGGCACCTGGTCGGCGCCGGTCCGCGTCGCGACCCGGGCCCACGTGCCCGACCCCCTCACCGTGGTGAAGGCCGTGGCCGGCCCGTCCCCGGGCGAGACCACGATCAAGTGGGCGACCCGGGGCAACTACACCGACCTCTACCGGATCACCACCGCTCTCACTGCCTTCGGCACACGGGGCACCCCCAAGGTGGGCCGCCACAGCACGACGTTCACCGTGCGAGGCGGCGACCTGCGCCATGTCACGCTCACCCCCGAGCAGACCGCCGCTGCCGGCGCCGGCCTCGGGACGGGGCGCCACCTCTTCTTCCGGATCAACGCCGTACGCCAGGGCGTGGCGGACTCACAGGCCCGCCGGTACCCCTACCTCATGCACACCGCGATCCGCGGCCAGGGCTCGACCATGACGGGCACCAGGCTCCGGTACGCCGCCTACAACATGCACGTGCAGGCCAAGGACGAGCCCGGTCACCCGTGGCGCGACCGGCAGCACCTGATCGCGCGGAGCATCGCCCGCTTCCACCCCGCCGTGCTGGGGGCCGAGGAGCTGATGCCGGCGATGTGGACCAACAAGGACGGCGGGGTCGGACTGTGGGCCGCCCTCAAGCAGACCGGGGTCGGCAACTACCGTCTCACCCGCGACACGGCGTACTGGCCGGAGTCGGGCCAGGACACCCGGATCCTGTACGACGCGAACCAGGTGCAGATGACGAGCGTGTGCTCCACCGACGTGCCGTCCTGCTACATCACGCTGCCCGATCCTGGCCACAAGCACGTCGCCGCCTATGCGCGCTTCCGCGATCTCGCCTCGGGCCAGGAGTTCTGGTTCGTCAGTGCCCACCTGACGGCAGGCAACGACGCCAGGACCGATGCCCTGCGGGCCCGCCAGGCCGTCGCCATCGACGCGGGCATCCGTGACGTCAACCGGCAGGGCCTGCCGGTGGTCTTCGCTGCCGACTCCAACAGCGCACAGACCAGCAACGGTGCCGAGGGCCCGCACAGCGCCCTGGTGCGGGCCGGCTGGTACGACACCATCGCCGCCGCGACGGCCGTGCACACCGGCTTCAACTCGGTGAACCGCTACAGCTCTCCCGAGCGGCCCTCCAACTGGGGCTTCGGCGCGATGTACGACGTGATCATGACCCTCAACATGCCCGGGGCCGACCGCTTCGAGCAGGTCCTCACCGGCGCACCGTGGCCCTCGGACCACAACCTGATCTACGCCGACGTCCGCCTGCCGTAGCGACGACGAGCACAGGGCCGGCTCAGCAGGTGTGCCGCTCGACCGCACGCACGCGACCGTGCCGGTGGTGGACGACGATGAGCTCGCCCGTGGCGTGGTGCTCGCGGGCGATGCCGAGCGCGTCGTACACCGACGGGAGTACCGGGCGGTGGGTGCACAGCAGGGCGTCCTCGCCGGAGGCGATCAGCTCGTCGATGATCGTCAGGACGCTCGCGTCGGTCGCGTCCTCCTCCGTCAGGGCGTCAGTGCTCGTGAGCGGCCAGCCGCTGTGCTCGACGTAGGGGCGCACGGTGTCGAGACAGCGCGCGCTCGACGAGCTCACGACCCGCGACACGGCGTACGCGTCGAGCACGGGTACGGCGCCCTTGGCCTGGGTGCGGCCCAGCACCACCAGGGGGCGTAGCCGGTCGTCGCGCCGCCAGGACTTGCGGGCGCGTGCCTGCCCGTGGCGCAGCACGACGAGCGCGCGAGTCGGCTTGCCGGTGTGGAGTGCCTCGGCCAGGGTCCGACGGTCGCGCTTGTAGGTGAGCCGGTCGTCGGCCTTCTCGACGTCGAACCAGGCGACCTCGTCGATCTCGGCGTTCACCTGGTAGGTCGACACGTCGTGGTCGCCGGTCGTGCGCCCCACCCAGTAGTCGACGACCTTGGTGCGCGCCCCGTTCGGGTAGGACTGCCGCGACAACGGCATGCCGAGCCGCACCCGCAGGCCGGTCTCCTCCTCGACCTCGCGCACCGCCGCAGCGGCGGCCGCCTCGCCGCGGTCGAGCTTGCCCTTGGGGAACGACCAGTCGTCGTACGCAGGTCGGTGGACGAGCAGGACCTTGCCCTTGCGCAGGACGACAGCACCGGCGGCGCGGACGTCTCCTGGCCTGGACGCGGACGGCATACGGCTAGTCTCACACCACCCTCGTGGGGAGGTCATCGACGGGGCCATCACCCGGGCTAGGAGCACGCGTGCGGAGACGGTTCTGGGCCGCTGGGGCGGCCCTGCTGGTGCTCGCGTTGGTGATCGGCGGGTTCCTCTGGTGGCGCGGCGGCGACGGTACGTCGTACTCCTGGGCCGTGGGCCACGCACCCGCCGGCACCCAGCGTGCGTCGTGGACCGACTGGGCGGCCGTCCGTGCCCACGAGGGCGCGGAGCTCTCGCCCGACTCCCCTCCGGCCGACCTCGACCGGTTCCTCCGCCGGGCCTTCGACGACGACCTGAGCTCCACGTCGGCGCTCGTGGGATCCGCGCCGGTCCTCCAGCAGCGCTTCGGCTTCTCGCCGGCGACGGTCGACTGGGAGCTCTTCAGCCAGACGGACCAGGGAGCAGTCGTGATGCTGCACCTGCCGTCGTCCGACCTCGACGCTGTGGCGGACCGTCTCCGAGCCCTCGGGTACCAGGAGCCCCGGGAGGCCGACGGGGTCTGGAGCGGCGGGGCCGACCTGGTGTCGCGGATCTCGCCCGACCTCACGCCGGAGCTGTCCTACGTGGCGATCGACCGCGACGACTCGCTGGTGCTGGCCTCGGACTCCTCGGCCTTCCTGTCCCTGGCCGTGCAGGCCGTGCACGGTGACGCCCCCCGCGCGTCGGGGCTCGAGGCGGTGGTGGCGGATGCCGGCGATCCGCTGTCGTCGGCGGCCTACTCCGGCGACTACGCCTGCGGTGCCCTGGCGATGGCTCATGCGGGCCCGGTCGACCAGGCGGAGGGGCGGCGGCTGGTGACCGCCGCCGGCGACGTGAACCCCTACACGGCCTTCGCGATGTCCGACGAGCCCGACGGCACGGTGCGGATCGCCTTCGAGTTCGCCGACGCCGACCAGGCGCGGACGAACGCTGACTCCCGAGCGGTGCTCGCGCGGGGGTCGGCGCCCGGACAGGGCGGGAGCTTCACCGACCGCTTCACCACGGACTCGGTGACGGCCGACGGATCGCTGGTGGTGATGCGCGTGACGCCCCGCGAGGACGCCTCGGTGCTGTCGGACCTCAGCACCGGGCCGGTGCTGTTCGCCACCTGCTGACCCGTCGTACGACGTGGAGCGGTGAGGCGCGGTGAGGTCAGGCGCTGCGGAGGGGCTCGACCCCGAGGATCTCGTCGATCTCGGCGGCGCTGAGGTGGTCGTCGGTCTCGCTCGCCGCGATGATGAGGTTCGTGGTCAGCTCGACCTCGCCGAGAAGGTCGCTGTCCTCCAGCGACACGTCGAACTGGTCGGGCACGAAGAACACCTCTCAGACCGCATCGGGGGCTACGGGTCGCAAAGAAGAGCCTTCCCGGCGACCGGGTCCCTAAACGTAGAAGTTAGTCTGTCTCACCTGGGAAACCGAAAGGGACCCCGCCCGTAGGCGAGGCCCCTCTCTCATGTTGTCCTGGGGCCGGGCAGGTGCCCGGTCGCGCACTCAGAGCGCGCGGACGTTCTCCGCCTGAGGACCCTTGGGGCCCTGGGTGACGTCGAACTCGACCTTCTGGTTCTCGTCGAGGGACTTGTAGCCCTGCGACTGGATGGCCGAGTAGTGCACGAAAACGTCGTCGCCGCCGTCCTCCTGCGCGATGAAGCCGAAACCCTTCTCGGCGTTGAACCACTTCACGGTGCCTTGAGCCATGTGCTCGATACTCCTGTTATCGGAACGAGGGGCCGTCACTTCGACGACCCCGCCCCAGATGCGGTGACACGTCGCTCCGACTTGCATGGGTGGCACCCACGAAGAGAACGCCGTTGGATCACAAACTCCGCGGGCGTCAAAACCTGCTGGAACCTGCATCTGTTGCGAGACCGACCATACCAACGCTCGCGCCGACGCACACCACCCGCGTCCACGCAGTTCTTGCCGATGTCCCGAAACGGTCCACGCGATCGGGGGCGGCGAGCAACCTCGCGGGACC
Organism: uncultured Actinomycetota bacterium; assembly: GCA_963794355.1. Lineage (GTDB taxonomy): Bacteria > Actinomycetota > Actinomycetes > Propionibacteriales > Nocardioidaceae > Nocardioides. Next base: position 5,346 of record CAWCDN010000015.1, on the reverse strand, counting down.
CCAGAGCGTCTAGAACGACGAGGGCGTGACGCCACGGGGGCGTGACGCTCGGGAAGGACCAGCCATGGCCTCGCTGCTCGGCATCGTCGCAGTCGTCCTCATCGTGACCGGCCTGCTCGCGCTCCATCGCTACGCCGGCAGCCTGGTCGGTCGGCCGCTCTCCCGCACTCGCGAGGCGCACGCCGGCACCACCCACGTCGACACGCACTGACGCGGCGCCTCCACGATCCACCTCACGGAGGCCACGTCCAGGCGACGTCGCCGATCGATAGGCTGACGTGGCATGGGCGGCACCGGTTGCTCCCGTGCCCGGGCCCTTAGCTCAATTGGCAGAGCAGTGGACTTTTAATCCATGGGTTGTGGGTTCGAGTCCCACAGGGCCTACGTGAGCCACGCGTTCCTCTATGCCGGAGTCCGTACGCCGTTCGGGCGCTATGCCGGTGCCCTGGCGGGCACCCGACCCGACGACCTCGCCGCGACAGTGGTCGCGGGGCTGCTCGAACGGGTGCCGGAGGTCGCCCCCGGCAGCATCGGCGACGTGATCCTCGGCTGCGCCAACGGGGCCGGAGAGGACAACCGCAACGTCGCCCGGATGGCCGTGCTCCTGAGCGGACTGCCGGTCAGCGTGCCGGGCGTGACCGTCAACCGCCTGTGCGGCAGCAGCCTGCAGGCCGCGATGGACGCCTCGCGGCTGGTCGAGACCGGCGACGCCGAGGTCGTGGTGGCCGGAGGAGTCGAGTCGATGAGCCGTGCACCGTGGGTGCTGCCCAAGCCGGCGCGAGCCTTCCCGGCCGGCAACGAGACGCTCGTCTCCACGACGCTCGGCTGGCGGCTGGTGAACAGCCGGATGCCGGCGGAGTGGACCGTCTCGCTCGGCGAGTGCAACGAGCAGCTGGCCGACGCGACCGGCATCACCCGCGATCGTCAGGACGCGTTCGCGGTGGGCTCCCACCAGCGGGCGGCGCAGGCCTGGGCCGACGGCTTCTACGACGACCTGGTGCTGCCGGTCGAGGGCCTCGACCGTGACGAGTGCGTGCGGGCCGACGCCAGCCTCGACACCCTGGCCGGACTGAAGCCGGCCTTCCGGCCCGACGGCACCATCACGGCCGGCAACGCCTCGCCCCTCAACGACGGCGCCGCGGCCGTGCTGGTCGCTGCCGAGGGCGCCGCAGTGGGGGTCCCGCCGTTGGCGCGCATCGCGGGTCGGGGCGCAGCAGCGCTGGAGCCGCAGCGCTTCGGGATAGCGCCCGTCGAGGCCGCCGACCGCGCGTTGGCCGCGGCCGGCATCACCTGGTCGGACGTAGGGGCGGTCGAGCTGAACGAGGCCTTCGCCGTCCAGTCCCTCGCCTGTATCGACGCCTGGCGGATCGACCCCGCGATCGTCAACACCCGCGGCGGAGCGATCGCGATCGGCCATCCGCTGGGCGCTTCCGGCGCCCGTGTCCTCGGCACCCTCGCCGCCGTGCTCAGGGAGCGTCGAGAGCGCTGGGGGGTGGCCGCGATCTGCATCGGCGTCGGCCAGGGACTGGCCGTCGTGCTCGAGAACGTCTCCTAGCTTGATGCCACACTTTCGTGTACGACACATCTGATTCGTAGATGGTGAAGACCTCCCGATGTGGAGTGGAGCTGTCTAGGAACCGCTCCCACCAAGGTCTTCGTGTCTCACGCTACTCACGCCAACGCTGCTCTGACGCCCCGCGCTCGGCTTCGGCTGGCTGTTCTGATCGTTGATCAGGGCTGGCCTGTACCTCGGGCTGCCGAACGGTACGACGTGTCCTGGCGGACCTCGAAGAAGTGGGCTGACAGGTACCGCGCCGAAGGGCCGGCCGGGATGGTCGACCGGTCCTCGCGTCCACACCACCAACCCGGTCGTACCCCGACCCCGGTGGTCCGCAAGATCGTCCACCTCCGCTGGAAGCAGCGGCTGGGTCCGGTCCAGATCGGTGACCGGCTCGGCATCCCCGCCTCGACCGTGCACGCGGTGCTGGTGCGGTGCCGACTCAACCGGCTCTCCCACGTCGACCGTGTCACCGGCGAGCCGATCCGCCGCTACGAGCACGACCACCCCGGCGACATGCTCCACATGGACGTCAAGAAGCTCGGCCGAGTGCGCGACGAGGGCAGCTGGCGCTTCGTAGGCCGTGAGCAAGGTGGGCAGAACCGGGCCAAGACCGCGGCCCGCACGCACGGGGTGTCCGCGCTCGCCGGAGTCGGTGAGCCGGATCTCCGCCAGCGCCTGCTCCTCGAGCTCGGCTCTGCGCCGCGCCGCCATCGAGGCGGCGATCGAGGCCGCGGAGGCGTCGTACTCGCCAGGATCGGAGACCAGGCCTGCCGCCCCCCGGTCGAGACGCTGGAGGGCCGTTCGCCCGAAGATCTGCTGCTCGGTGGCCGTCCGCTCCGACCGGGCACGCCCGACGAACGAGATCGCCCAGTGCATCAGGGCCGAGACACGGTTCTTGAAGCCGGTCAGGTACATCAGGTGCACGACCAGCCACAGCAGCCAGGCGATCACTCCGGTGAGCCGCAGCTTCCCGATCAGCGCCACGGCCCGGAAGCGGCTGATCGTCGCCATCGAGCCCTTGTCGAAGTAGTGGAACGGCTTCTGCGGGGGCTTGCCCGCGAGCCGCCGGGTGATCTCCTTGGCGGCGTACTTCGCGCCCTGGATCGCGACCTGCGCGACTCCGGGCAGGTGGTCGAGGTCGATCATGTCACCGACCACGAACACCTCCGGGTAGCCGGGCAGCGTCAGGTCGGGGTTCACCCCGATCCGGCCGGCGCGGTCGAGCGAGGCGCCGGTCTGCTCGGCGAGCGTGCGACCCAGCGGCGAGGCCTGCACCCCGGCCGCCCAGATCTTGGTGACGGCCGCGATCTTCTCGGTGCGCCCGTCCTTGTACTGCACCTCGATGCCGCGCTCGTCGACATCGGTGACCATCGCTCCCAGCAGCACCTCCACGCCCCGGTGCTCGAGCTCGGTCTTCGACTTCGCCCCGAGCTTGGCCCCGAACGGCGGCAGCACCTGGTTGGCGGCGTCGATCAGCACGATGCGCGCGTGCTTGGTGTTGATCGCACGGAAATCGCGCCTCAGGGTGCGGTGCGAGAGCTCGGCGATCTGGCCGGCCATCTCCACCCCGGTCGGCCCGGCACCGACGACCACGAACGTCAGCAGGTGGTCGACCTCATCGCCGCGCGAGGCTCCCAGCTCGGCCATCTCGAACGCGCCGAAGATGCGTCCGCGCAGCTCGAGGGCGTCGTCGATGCTCTTCATGCCCGGTGCGAACTCGGCGAACTGGTCGTTGCCGAAGTACGACTGCCCCGAGCCCGCCGCGACGATCAGGGAGTCGTACGGCGTGACCGTCTCACGCCCGAGCACCTGGGACACGACGGTCCGCGACGCCAGGTCGATGCCCGTCACCTGACCCAGCAGGACCCTCGCGTTGCGCTGGTTGGCGAGCACCTCGCGGGTGGCCGGAGCGATCTCCCCTTCGCTCAGGATCCCGGTCGCGACCTGGTAGAGCAGCGGCTGGAAGAGGTGGTGGCTGGTCTCCGCGATCACCGTGACGTCGACGTCCGCGCGCTTGAGCGCCTTGGTGCCGAACAGGCCGCCGAAGCCGGACCCGATCACCACCACCTGATGACGATTGCTGCGTGTGACCTCACCCATGACATCCACGATGCTCCCCCGGAACCGAACCGCGACAATCGGGGTCGAGGTCTGCTTCCTCACATGCGCCCGGTGAGGCGGCTGACAACTCGTGTGCGAGATGAGGTTTCAACGAACGTCACGGTGGGTACACGAGCCGGGACCGGCGCGGTCGGCGCGCCTGGACGGGTGGAGACACAGTGCCGCTCAACCGGCCCGCGCAGCCTCTTGCCCCCGGTCCCCGGGGTGCGATGGAGGCGCGACGCTGGGTGGTCGGGGTGTGCTCCGAGATCGGTCGACCGGAGCTGCGCGAGAACGCCGAGCTCGCCCTCTCCGAGGTCGTCACCAACGCGATCCTCCACGGCAGCCCGCCGGTGACGGTTCGTCTGCGCGGCACCCGGAGCCACCCTCGGGTCGAGGTCCGCGACGCCTCCGACGACCCGCCCGCGTTCCCGCCGATGGAGGCCGGCCAGGAGTTCCTCGACGACCTCCCGACGTTCGGCCGCGGCCTCGGCATCGTGGCCAGCTCGAGCGAGGCCTGGGGTGCCGAGCGCGACGGCGACGGAAAGTTGGTGTGGTTCGTCCCGTCACCGACGCCCCCTGCTCGACCGGCACCCGGAGTCCTGCTCGGATGGGACGACGACGCCGACGAGCCGTCGTTCGGCGACAGCCAGGCGATCGGCGTCCATCTGCTCCACGTGCCGGCCGACCTGCTGCAGGGCACCCTCGCCCACGGCGCCGAGCTCCGCCGCGAGCTGCGGCTGCTCGCCCTGGCCCACCAGGACACCTACCCGGTCGCCTCCGACCTGTCCGCCTTCTTCACCGCCCTGGCCCGCGAGATCCGCAGCCAGCTCGGTGGCGAGGCGCTGCTCGAGGCCCTCCAGACGGGCCGGTCCCACCTCGACCTCGACATCAAGGCGCCGATCGACTCCGAGACCCGCTTCACCCGGCTCCTCGAGCTGCTCGACCTCGCCGACGCGTTCTGCCAAGACGAGCGCCTGCTGACCCTCGCCCGGTCGCCCGAGCAGGTGGTCTTCCAGCAGTGGCTGTTCGGCGAGTTCGTCCGCCAGGCCGCCGGCGCGGAGCCGCACCCCTGGAGCGACGGCCACGAACCGTCGCACGCTTTTTCTCAGCCGTAGCCGAGCTGGTGCAGCCGGTCGTCGTCGATGCCGAAGTGGTGGGCGATCTCGTGCACGACGGTGATCCGTACCTCGCGCACCAGCTCCTCGGGCGTCTCACACATCTCCAGCAACGGGTTGCGGAAGACCGTGATCGTGTCGGGCAGGCCGGTGTGGTCGGTCAGGCGATCGGTCAGCGAGACCCCGTCGTAGACCCCCAGCAGGTCCGGGTCGTCGGCGGGCGGCTCGTCCTCCACGAGCACGACGACGTTGTGCACCTGCGCGGCGATCTCCGCAGGGATCTCGTCGAGGGCCTGCTCGACCAGCGCCTCGAACTCGGCTCGATCGAGGTCCATGCCGAGACCCTAGCCAAGCCCCGCTCGGGTCTCCGGAGACACCGAAGCCGGCTCGGACTTCGTCCGAACCGGCTGTGTGTCTGGAGCGACCCCGACGGGACTCGAACCCGCGGCCTCCGCCGTGACAGGGCGGCGCGCTAACCAACTGCGCTACGGGGCCTGGCGTGCTTCGGCGCGTGTCCGAAGCGGATGGAACTCTAACCCATCGCTGCGGGCCGCTCCCAATCGCGAG
>CAWCDN010000014.1:0-27680 GCA_963794355.1 uncultured Actinomycetota bacterium | reverse complement strand
TGCGGCGAAGGTGGGGTCCTCGGCCGCCAGCTGGCGCGCGGCGGTCAGGTCGTCGGCCGTCGCCTGCCACTCGCGCCAGGTGGTGATGATGGCGGTCAGCTCGGCGTACCGCTGGTTGAGGGTCTTGGCCGTCCGGGCGTCGGCGTGGGTCTCGGGGAGCGCGAGGCGGCGTTCGAGCTCGGCGTGCTCACCGAGCAGGCCCTCGACGGCCTCGAACATCAGCGCTCCCGACTACGGGTGGTCTCGTGCGGACAAATCGGAACGACGCCGGCCCCCATGGAGGAGGGCCGGCGCCGTCGACGGAGCTACTTGGCCTCGGCGTCTGCCTTGGGCTCGGTCTTCTTCTGGGCCTTGGCGTAGCGGGCCTCGAAGCGGGCGACGCGGCCGCCGGTGTCGAGGATCTTCTGCTTGCCGGTGTAGAACGGGTGGCAGTTGGAGCACACGTCGGCGTGGATGTTGCCGCTCGACGCGGTGCTGCGCGTGGTGAACGTGTTCCCGCAGGTGCAGGTCACCTCGGTCACGCGGTACTCGGGGTGGATGTCCTTCTTCATGGTTGTCCTTTCGGGGATCCGGGTCCCCGCCTCCGCACTGCGCGGTGGCCGATGGGGTGAACCGGAGCCAAGGGGCGATTGTGCCACTGTTCCCAACACCGCGGCCAATCGTGGTGTTCCCTGGTCCGGGGGGTCGGCCGGGGCGCGGAAAACGCGGAACAAATGATCATTTCCGCTCGGCGATCCGTCGATCCGTTCCGCGTTTTCCCTGGCGGGACCCAGCGGTCAGTCGCCGGCGATGTCACCCGGCGTGGTCTTCTGCACCTGCATGAGGAACTCGATGTTGCTGTGGCTCTTCTTCAGCCGCTCCAGGAGCAGCTCGAGGGCCTGCTGACCGTCGAGCGCCGAGAGCACGCGGCGCAGCTTCCAGACGATCGCGAGCTCCTCCTTGCTCATCAGGAGCTCCTCGCGGCGGGTGCCGCTCTGGACGGCGTCGATCGCCGGGAACAGGCGCTTGTCGGCGAAGTCGCGGCGTAGCCGGATCTCCATGTTCCCGGTGCCCTTGAACTCCTCGAAGATCACCTCGTCCATCTTCGAGCCGCTCTCGATGAGGGCGGTGGCGAGGATGGTGAGCGAGCCGCCGTTCTCGATGTTGCGTGCGGCGCCGAAGAACTTCTTCGGCGGGTACAGGGCGGCAGAGTCGACACCACCGGACAGGATCCGCCCGGAGGCGGGTGCGGCCAGGTTGTAGGCGCGGCCGAGGCGGGTGATGCCGTCGAGCAGCACGACCACGTCGTGACCGAGCTCGACGAGGCGCTTGGCCCGCTCGATGGCGAGCTCCGCGACGATCGTGTGATCGCCCGCGGGACGGTCGAAGGTCGAGGAGATGACCTCGCCCTTGGTGGAGCGCTCGAAGTCGGTGACCTCCTCGGGGCGCTCGTCGACGAGGACCACCATCAGGTGGCACTCGGGGTTGTTGGTCATGATCGAGGACGCGATCGACTGCATGATCATCGTCTTGCCGGCCTTGGACGGCGACACGATGAGGCCGCGCTGGCCCTTGCCGATCGGGGCGGCGATGTCGATGACCCGGCCGATCAGGTTGGTCGGCTCGGTCTCGAGGCGCAGCCGCTCGCTCGGGTAGAGCGGGGTCAGCTTGGAGAAGTCGACCCTGTTCTTCGACGCCTCGGGATCCGCGCCGTTCACCGAGTCGATGCGCACCATCGGGTTGAACTTCTCCTTGCGCTCGCCCTCGCGGGGCTGGCGCACCTGACCGACGATCGCGTCACCGCGGCGGAGCCCGTACTTGCGGACCATCGACAGCGAGACGTAGACGTCGTCGGTGCCGGGCAGGTAGCCGCTGGTGCGGACGAAGGCGTAGTTGTCGAGGACGTCGAGGATGCCCGCGGCCGGGGTGAGGACGTCGTCGTCGAGGATCGTGGTGTCCGGCTCGTTGCGCTGGCCAGCGCTCTGGGGGCGGTTGGTGCCCCGGTCACGGTCTCGGTCTCGGTCGCGGCCGCGACGCCGACGGCTGCGCCTGCTGCCGCCGTCCTCGAACTGGCCCTGCTCGCCGCCCTGGCCCTGGTTGTTCTGGCCGCCCTGGCCCTGCTGACCGCCCTGGTTCTGCTGGCGGTCCTGGTTCTGCTGGCGGTCCTGGCCCTGTTGGCGGTCCTGGTTCTGCTGGCGGTCCTGGCGCTCGTGCTCCTGGTTGCCGGACTGGTTGCCGGACTGGGCGGCACGGTCCTGCCGCGACACATTCTGGTTGCGGTCCTGACGACCCTGGCGCTGCTTGCCCTGCTCGGGCTGGTCCGGGCTGGTCGGCTCCTCGGAGCCGGCGCGACCGGCGTCCGACACCTGGTCGCCCGGCTCGGCCTTGGCGTCGGATTTGGCGTCGGCCTTCGACTCGGCCTTCGACTCGGCCTTCGACTCGGCCTTCGACTCGCGCCGCGTCCGGCGCTCGGAGCCGCCGGACTCGTCACCCGACTGGCCACCCGACTGGCCACCCGACTGGCCACCCGACTGGGCGGCCTTGATCGCGTCGACCAGCTGGGCCTTCTTCATCGAGCCGGCACCCCGGATGCCGAGGCCGCCGGCCATCGACTTCAGGTCCGCCAGCAGCATGGTGTTGAGCCCACCCGCCCGCTTCTTGGGGGCTGCGGACGCGGTGCTGCCAGAGGTGGAGCTACCGGCGTCCGACGAGGTGGGTTCGATGGTTTCCGTCACGTGAGGTCCTTCCCACGTATCAGTGCGCCCCGAGCCGGGGGCACGTGGTCGCTGCTTCCGCTCCCGCTCGTGTGCGCTCGGCACAGGTCTTCGCGGTGGAGTGGAAGGGGTGCGTCGGGACGAGGGCAGTCCTTGGAAGGGCTGCGTCGAGATCCCTGACGCGTGGGCCACGATACCACCCGGCCCGACCCACAGCGGCATCACTGCCGCGGGCTGGCGGCGCAGGTCGGCGCCGCTCAGGACGAGGGGAAGGCCTCTCCGCCGCCGGCCGCGAGCGACTCGGCGACGACGCGCAGGTGCTCGGCGGCGAGGTCGGCGGGCACGTCGGGGAGCACGTCCTGCCAGAACGCCAGCATCGGCCCGCGACCCTGCATCATCCCGGCCGGACGCCCCAGGGCCCACAGGTGGAAGTGCTCCGATCCGTCGCCCCAGCGCGCGAAGTGGGTGCGAGCGACCCCGGGGATGGTCTTCACGGCCTGGCTCACGCGTTGGAGGAGCGGCCCGAGCGTCACGAGCAGGTCGAGCGGCGCGTCCTCGAGCAGCACGTGCTGGCGCGGTGCGATCCCACCGATGAACGGGATGCGCAGCGGCTCGAAGCCGGCGCGCACCTGCCAGTGGTCGTCGTGCCAGATGGTGTGCTCCGAGGGACGACAGTGCCCGCACTCCGAGCGGTCGACCTCGCCGGACCGTGGCTCCTCGGGCACCACCATCGGGTCGAGCGGCTTCAAGGTGACCTCATCGAAGCACGAGAGCCAGTCGTCGACGAGAGGCTGGCCCGAGACGACCGTCCCGGCCGGTGGCAACGTGCGGTGGTACGGCGAGTCGGCGGGACGCTGCTCCATGCCGACGACGCTACCGCCGTCAAGGCACCTCCGTCCCCGTTGTCGTGGCGGGCCCCACACGTAGGGCGCCCTCAGACCGCCTGTGACCCGAGACACCGGCGATCGGAGGACCCCGCCCGCTTCGGCAGGCGGGGTTCGGTCTGTCCCGGGGAGGTTCAGTCGAGCCGGGTCACGCCTTGCGTGGCGAGCTCGAGCCCGAGACACCCCCACCCGTCGGGCCGGTACGACGTCAACGCGTCGAGGTCGCGGATGGCAGTGAGCACCAGCACCGTCGGGCCGGCCCCCGAGACGACTGCGGCATGGCCGTCGTCGCGCAGCCGGTCGATCAGCACCAGAGACTCCGGCATCACGCGCCGGCGGTACTCCTGGTGGAGGAAGTCCTCGGTCGCGCGCAGCAGCCGCTCGGGTGCGTGGCCGAGCGCGGCGACGAGCAGCGCGGCGCGTCCGGCGTTGGCCGCAGCATCGCCGTGCGCGACGGTCGCCGGGAGCAGGCCGCGGGCGACCTCGGTCGAGATGCCTTCGGGCGGGACGAAGGCCACGGCCCGCACCGCCGCGTCGACCGGTGCCTGGTCGGCCCAGACGTCCGTCCCCGTCTGCCCGCTGATCACGAACCCGCCGAAGACCGCCGGCGCGACGTTGTCGGGGTGTCCTTCGATCGCCGTGGCGATCGAGAGCATCTGGCCGTCGTCGAGCCGCTCGGCACCGTCGGTCACCAGGGCGCGGGCCAGGGCGATGCCGCCCACGATCGCGGCGGACGACGAGCCGAGGCCGCGGGCGTGGGGCACCCGGTTCAGGCAGCCGAGATGCAGGCCCTGCGGCGACTCCCCGAGCGCTCCGAACGCGGCGCGCATCGCCCGGACGACCAGGTGGGTCTCGTCGCGGGACACATGGCCGGACCCCTCGCCGACGACCTCGACCCGCAACCCGTCGCCCGCCACCGTGGCGGTCAGCTCGTCGCGCAGCTCGAGGGCGAGGCCGAGCGTGTCGTAGCCCGGCCCGAGGTTCGCCGAGGTCGCGGGCACGGAGACCCGCACCGACCCCTCCACGAAGCTCATCGCGACCTCAGCGGAGCCCGGCGGCGGTGGCCGCCTGGTCGACGTCGGGGTCGATGACGGCATCGACGAGGTCGCCCGCGGACTCCAACGCGGTGGCCGTGTCCTTGAGCCCGTGTCCGGTCACCGTGATGACGACGGTCAGACCGGCGTAGGAGTCGCCGGCCTGGAGGTCGGCGAGCAACCCGGCCACACCGGCGGCCGACGCCGGCTCGACGAACACGCCGTCGCGCCGGGCCAGCTGGGCCTGCGCGGCCAGGATCTGGGCATCGCTGACGGCGCGGAACCGACCCCCGGACTCGTGGGCTGCGGCCTCGGCCAGCTTCCACGACGCGGGGTTGCCGACCCGGATCGCCGTGGCCTTGGTCTCGGGGTCGGGGAACGGCTCACCGGTCACCAGGGGCGACGCGCCCTCGGCCTGGAAACCGTGCATCCGTGGCTTGCGCGTCGCGCGCCCGAGCGCGGCGTACTGCTCGTAGCCCATCCAGTACGCCGCGATGTTGCCGGCGTTGCCGACCGGCAGCAGATGGACGTCGGGGGCGTCGCCGAGGAAGTCGACGACCTCGAACGCCGCCGTCTTCTGGCCCTGGAGACGCACCGGGTTCACCGAGTTGACCAGGGTCACCGGGTAGCGCCAGGACAGCTCGCGCGCGAGCTGGAGGCAGTGGTCGAAGTTGCCACGGACCATCACGACCAGGGCGCCGTGGACGATCGCCTGGGCCATCTTGCCCGCCGCGATCTTGCCCTCCGGGATCAGCACGATCGGGGTGAGCCCGGCCTTCGCCGCGTACGCCGACATCGACGCCGAGGTGTTGCCCGTGGAGGCGCACACGACGGCCTTCGCGCCCTCGTGGCACGCCACCGAGATCGCCGCGGTCATGCCACGGTCCTTGAAGGAGCCGGTCGGGTTGTCACCCTCGACCTTGAGCCAGACGTCGGCGTCGGCCACACCGGTGAGCCAGCCGGAGTGCACGAGCGGCGTGCCGCCCTCGCGGAGGGTGACCGGCTCGAGGTCGTCGGGGAGGAGGTCGAGCAACGGGCGGTACTCCGCGATCACCCCGCGCCACTGGCGCGGCCCGGGCTGCGGGAGGTCCTCGAGGTCGCCCTCGGTCCGGCGGTCGAGCGGGTTCATTCGTTCATCCCCTCCACGCGCATCACCGAGGTCACCTCGCGCACGCAGGCCAGGCCGCGCAGCCGCTCGACGGTGGCCCCGAGCTGGGCGTCGGTCGCGTCGTGCGACACCACGACGAGCTGCGCGTCGGCGCCGCGACCCTCCTGGCGCAGCGTCTGGATCGAGACGTCCTCCTCGGCGAAGGCCGTGGCGATCTCGGCCAGCACGCCCGCACGGTCGTCGACGTCGATGGCGATGTGGTAGCGGGTGCGGGTCTCGCCCATCGGCAGCACGGCGCGATCGGCGTACGCCGACTCACCGGGGCCGCGGGTGTCCTCGAGGCGGTTTCGGGCCACGGTGACCAGGTCGCCGAGGACGGCGCTGGCGGTGGGAGCGCCGCCGGCGCCGGGGCCGTAGAACATCAGCTGGCCGGCCGCCTCCGACTCCACGAACACGGCGTTGAACGCCTCGCGGACGCTGGCCAGGGGGTGCGACCTCGGGATCATCGCCGGGTGGACGCGCACCGAGACGCCGCTCTCGCCCGTCGGGCTGGTCGAGACCTCGGCGATCGCCAGGAGCTTCACGACGCTGCCCATCTCGCGCGCGGATGCGATGTCGGCCGCGGTGACGTCGGTGATGCCCTCGCGGTGGACGTCGGCTCCGGTCACGCGCGAGTGGAAGGCGAGGCTGGCCAGGATCGCGGCCTTGGCGGCCGCGTCGAAGCCCTCGACGTCAGCCGTCGGGTCGGCCTCGGCGTAGCCCAGCTCCTGAGCCTCCTCGAGCGCCTCCTCGAACCCGGCACCGGTGGTGTCCATCTTGTCGAGGATGAAGTTGGTGGTGCCGTTGACGATGCCGAGCACCCGGGTGACCCGGTCGCCGGCCAGCGACTCGCGCAGGGGCCGCAGGATCGGGATCGCACCGGCCACGGCTGCCTCGTAGTAGAGGTCGCGGCCGGCCTTCTGGGCCGCCTCGAACAGGGTCGGTCCGTCGTCGGCGAGCAGCGCCTTGTTGGCGGTCACCACGCTGGCGCCCCTCTCGAGGGCGGCCAGGATCAGCGACCGGGCCGGCTCGATGCCACCGATCACCTCCACGACCAGGTCGACGTCGTCGCGGGCGACGAGCCCGGCGGCATCGGTGGTGAGCAGCCCGGGCGGTACCTCGACCTCGCGCGGCGCGTCGATCCGTCGTACGGCGATCCCCACCAGCTGCACCGGAGCGCCGACCCGCGCCGTCAGGTCGCCGGCCTGCTCGGTGAGCAGCCGGACGACCTGGGAGCCGACGGAGCCGCAGCCCAGCACCGCCACGTTGAGGGGTTTCACGCATTCGCTCCGATGTCGGTGGCCAGCAGGTCGTCCACAGTCTCGCGTCGGACGATGGTCGTGGCGACGCCGTCCCGTACCGCGACCACCGGCGGCCGGAGCGCGTGGTTGTAGTTCGACGCCATCGACCGACAGTAGGCGCCGGTGCCGGGCACGGCGAGCAGATCGCCCGGACGTATGTCACCGGGCAGGAACTCGTCCTTGACCAGCACGTCGCCGGCCTCGCAGTGCTTGCCGACCACGCGCGTGAGCACGGGCGGAGCCTCGGAGGCCCGCGCGGCGAGGGTGCACGAGTAGTCCGCGTCGTAGAGGGCGGTACGGATGTTGTCGCTCATCCCCCCGTCGACGCTGACGTAGGTGCGCACCGCTCCCCCGTCGAGCTCGACCTGCTTGACCGTGCCGACGGTGTAGACGGTGCACATCGCCGGCCCGACGATCGCGCGGCCGGGCTCGATCGAGAGCCGCGGCTCGGGCACGCCGAGGGCGCGGCACTCGTGCTCGACGATCTTGCTCATCTCGATCGCGAGCTGCGCCGGGTCGGACGGGTCGTCCTGGGTCGTGTAGGCGATGCCGAAGCCGCCGCCGAGATCGAGCTCCGGCATCGTGACGCCGACCTCGGCCCCGACCTGGGCGTGCAGCGCGAGCACCCGGCGGGCGGCCACCTCGAAGCCGGAGGTGTCGAAGATCTGGCTGCCGATGTGGGAGTGCAGGCCCAGCAGCTCGAGGCCCGGGGCGGCGACCACACGTCGTACGGCCTCGAGCGCGTCGCCGGAGGTGATCGAGAAACCGAACTTCTGGTCCTCGTGGGCGGTGGCGATGTACTCGTGGGTGTGGGCCTCGACCCCAGGAGTCACCCGCACCATCACCGGCTGGATCCGGTCGAGACCCGCGGTCACCCGCACCAGCCGGTCGAGCTCGTCGAAGGAGTCGACGATGATCCGGCCGACCCCTTCGGCCACGGCTCGGCGGAGCTCCGGCTCGGTCTTGGTGTTGCCGTGGTAGCCGATCCGGGCGGGGTCGACGCCCGCGCGGAGGGCGACGGTCAGCTCGCCGTCGGAGCAGACGTCGAGGCAGAGGCCCTCCTCGGCGATCCAGCGAGCGACCGTCGTGCACAGGAACGCCTTGCCGGCGTAGTAGACGTCGTAGGTCGAGAACGCGTCGCGGAAGGAGCGGGCGCGGGCGCGGAAGTCGGCCTCGTCGAGGACGTACGCCGGGGTGTTGACGTTCGCGACGAGGTCGGGCAGCGAGACCCCTCCGACGACCAGGCTGCCGTCGGACTTGTGGGCTGTGGTCGACCACAGCCCGGTGACGAGCGCGTTGGCGTCGTGCGGCTCGCGCAGCCAGCTCGGGCCGCGCAGCGCACCGTCGGCGTGCGCCCAGCCCGCCTCATGGGTGGGCACGGCTACATCCGCTCGGGCGCGGAGACCCCGAGCATCGCCAGCCCGTTGGCCAGCACGACCCGGGTCGCCTCCACGAGCCGCAACCGGGCACGGTGCAGGTCGGACGGCTCCTCGTCGCCCATCGGCAGCACCCGGCAGCTGTCGTAGAAGCGGTGGTACGACGCCGCGGTGTCCTCGAGGAAGCGCGCCACCCGGTGCGGCTCGCGCAGCGTGGCAGCGGCCGACACCACCCGCGGTAGCTCGGCCAGCGCGCGGAGGAGCTCGCCCTCCTTCTCGTGGGTGAGGAGCTCGGGGTGCGACGCCGGCTCGAGACCGAGGTCGGCGGCGTTGCGCAGGATCGACGCGACCCGCGCGTGGGCGTACTGCACGTAGAAGACCGGGTTGTCGGACGCCTGCCGGGTCATCTCAGCCGCATCCAGGGTGAGCGGCGAGTCGGAGGGGTACCGGGCGAGGGTGTAGCGCAGGGCATCGACGCCGATCAGGTCCATCAGCTCGCGGAGCGTGACCAGGGTGCCGGCCCGCTTGGACAGCGTGAGCTCCTCGCCGTCCTGCATGATCTTGACCATCTGGCCGATCATCACCTCGATGTTGGCGTCGGGGTCGTCGCCCGCGCAGGCCGCCATCGCGCGCAACCGCCCGACGTACCCGTGGTGGTCGGCGCCGAGCAGGTAGAGGCACCGGTCGAAGCCCCGCGACCGCTTGTCGAGGTAGTACGCCGTGTCGCTGGCGAAGTAGGTCAGCTCGCCGTTGGACCGGATCAGCACCCGGTCCTTGTCGTCGCCGTAGTCGGTGGTCCGCATCCAGACCGCCCCGTCGGCGTCGAAGAGGTGCCCCTGTCCCCGCAGCTTCTCGAGGTTGTCGACGACCGACGAGTCGTCGTGCAGCGAGCGCTCGCTGAACCACACGTCGAAGTGGGTGCGGAACTCGTCGAGCTCGGCCTGTTGCTGCGCCAGCTGGATCCGGTAGCCCTCCTCACGGAACGCGATCAGCCGCTCGTCGTCGGGCAAGTCGAGGATGCCCGGCCGCGCCGCCAGCACCTCCTGGGCGAGGTCGGCAACGTACTCGCCGTGGTAGCCGTCCTGCGGTACCGGCTCGCCCAGCGCGTGGGCGAGGATCGAGGCGCCGAACTTGTCCATCTGGGTGCCACGGTCGTTGATGTAGAACTCCCGGTCGACCACCGCTCCGGCCGCCTCGAAGACCCGCGCCAGGGCGTCGCCGACCGCGGCCCACCGGGTGTGCCCGAGGTGGAGCGGACCGGTCGGGTTCGCCGAGATGAACTCGACGTTGATCCTCTCGCCGCCCAGGGTCTCCGAGCCGCCGTACGCCGGGCCGGCCGCGACGACGTCGTCCGCCACCTGGCCCTGGGCGCCGGCGGCGACGCTGATGTTGAGGAACCCGGGTCCGGCCACCTCGACCCCGGCGATGCCGTCGGTCGCCTGGAGCCGCGCCGCCACCAGCCCCGCGAAGTCGCGCGGAGGCTGCCCGGCCTGCTTGGCGAGCTGGAGGGCGACGTTGGTGGCGTAGTCGCCGTGCCCCTTCTGGCGCGGGCGCTCCACCGTGACCGTCTGCGGCAGCCCTGCGGGCAGCGTGATCGCGCCCTCGGCGGAGAGATCCGCCAGGGACGCGACGATCAAGTCGGAGAGCTGCTCGGGGTTCACCGGGTCAGGGTATCGGCGCCCTCGTCACGCCCTCGACCTACTTCCGCCAGCCGGATCCCCGTGCGACGCAACCGGACGCCGTGGCGGAGCGGGCCGCCGGTTTCCGGCACCGCCCGGGCCGCCGGTATGGTCGTCCCACCTGAGCCCCCGTAGCTCAGGGGATAGAGCACCGCCCTCCGGAGGCGGGAGCGAAGGTTCGAATCCTTCCGGGGGCGCCGATCGAGGTGCCGGCCTGACCTGGGGTTCTTCCCGCGGCCCCATGCACCGCACTGTCGCCGGCACCCCCGTTTGGGCAACGTCTGGGCAACAGCAGGCTGCGTTGCCGGTGGTCGATCCGCTCGGGACGCGAGGGGCCCACGTTGCTCTGCACTGGCCGGCGCTCCGGTAGCTCGACGGATTGTCGTGCTCTGTTGAGGGCACTGGAGACCTCGTCGAGCCGGTCGTCGAACAGGTGGCCGTAGGTGGCGAGGGTCATCGGCCAGTGGCGTGTGCTGGTGCGTTGGCCGGCGGTAGCAGCGAGCTCCCCTTGGGATCGGCGTCCCGGCGCTTCGAGCTCTTGCCACCTGACTCTGACTCCAGTCGCGGGGCACGTTCTCGGCGGGTGGCGATCAGGGTGCCTGGGTCAGTGCGCGAGCCGCGACGAGACCAGGTGCCCGAATGCCACCATCCGGTTGTCGGTGTGGAAGAGCTCCGAGCAGGTTGTCAGGGTGATCAGGTGCTGCTGTGGTGACCGGTCGGGTGGCTGCACGCCGCCGTCCGGGTTCGTCGGGAGCGGCGATGTCACCCAGCCGTCGGTGAACGGCACGACGAGGTCGTCGCCGCCGGTATCGAGGACGTAGGTGTAGATCCGTCGCCTGGTCTCCACCAAGATCTGGTCACCGACCTGCAGGTCGGGCATGTCGCGCAGCGGTTCGCCGTGGGTGATCCGGTGTCCGGCGATCGCGAAGTTGCCCACGCCACCCGGCGCGGCGCTGGTGGGATAGTGCCCGAAACCGGCGGCGAGGACGGCGTCCGATGTGCCCTGTAACACCGGTACGGCGTAGTCGTTGCCGAACCGCGGGATGTGGATGATGGCCAGCGCCCGGACGGGTTGGTCCTCTCCCACGGAGACCCGGGTCACGGTCTTCCCTTGGGCCCAGTCCTCGTGCAGCGTGGCGATCACGCGTGCCTGGGTGCGGTGGGAAACCCAGTTCGTACCCCAGAACTCCCAGCCGAGCCAGCCCAGGATCGCCAGGCCCGAGCCGATCAGGCCGAGCCCGATCAACAGGGTCATGCGTGACCGGGATCGTCGGGCCGACGGCACGGTTGTCCTGCGGGGGCTCTCGTCGACCGTCATCGACACCTCCCGGGGGCAGTGCTGGGCCCGATCACGCCGTCCTGGACCGCATCCGCCGGACGCCGAGGACCGCCGCCCCGGAGGTGATCAGCAGGAGCGAGAGGGCGAGCAGACCGAGGCTCCCGCGTGGGGCGCCGGTGTTGGCCAGGCTCGGGCCGAGGTCGGTCGGAGCGAGCGCCCCCGGCCCGAGCGTGACCGTGGCGGTGCTGGTGTCCCGGGTGTCACAGGTGGACGCACGCTGACCCGACGCCGCGGCACCGCACAGCGGTTGGCCGGTGGGGTCGGTGGGCGTCCCGGGCACGGTCACGGTGTTGGTGGTGTCGTGATCGACCGTGGTCGTGCAGGTGAAGACCCAGGTCTCGTCCAGCGCGTCCTCGAAGATGCTGGTGGGCGTGTCGAGCAGGTTGTCGCCGTCCTTGTCGCCGGAGACGTAGGTGACGGGTGAGCAGGTGTCGTCGGTGATCCCTTCCTTGACCCCCGCCAGTGGCACGTCGCCGGTGTTGCGCACGTGGTAGGTGTAGGTGACCTTGCCGGGTCCGTCGAGGTGGGTCGGGCTCGCCGACTTCTTCACCTCGATGCCCGGGTGGAACGGAGTGACCTGCGCGGTGGCGAAGTGGGACACCGGGATCTTCGCGTTGACGGTGCTGCCACCCAGGGCACCGACCACCGCCAGATCGACGGTGGGCTTGGTGATCGTGGCCCTGCAGGTGTACCTCCAGGTCTCTGCAGGCACCCGGTCCAGGAAGTTGTCCTGGTTGCCACCCTCCTTGGCGACGAGCTTCGGCGTGCGGCAGACCGGGTTGAGCGGCCTGCTGAAGTCCCGCAGGGTGGTGGAGTTCAAGACGTCGTCGCCCGCTACCGGGCTGGTGCCCACGTTGGTGGCGAGGAAGGTGTAGGTCACCTTCGACCCGGCCGGCACGAGGCTCTTGCTGACGGACTTCTCCAGGTGGATCGCCGGCTGGAGCACGGTCACGCGTGCCGTGTCGGCGTCGCGGTAGGTGTTGTTGAGCGGGTCAGAAGCCGTGACCGTGGCCCGGTTCGTGTCGACCGTCTCAGGTGGTGGTGGCATGGGCACCGCCCTGGAACAGGTGTAGGTCCAGCGCTCCGGGGTCCCCGAGTCGGTGCCGTCGAGCAGGCCGTTGTCGTTGTCGTCGCCACCGGTGAAGGTGAGGGGCGCGCACTTGTCATCGACCGGGACGACGTTCGACAGTGCCGCGTCCCCGGTGTTGCGGACCACGAACGTGTAGGTCACGTCCCGGCCCGCCTTGACCGACGTCGGGGAGGCGGTCTTGGTGATCGACACCCCCGGCTTGATGACGTGGACGGTGGCGGTGTCGCTGTCGGTGACGGAGAGGTTGGGGAACCGCGTCCCGTCGACGTCGGGTATGCCGGTCGCGGTCACCGTGTTGACCACGTCACCCGAGGCGTTCGCATCCGCCTGGGAGAGGGTGGTCTCGCAGGTGTAGTGCCACACCTCGTCGGGATCGAGAAGTCCGTTGCCGTTGTCGTCCCCCAGCGGGGTAGCGGGGACCAGCGGCGAGCAGGTGTCGTCCGTCGGGGGATCGGGTGTCAGGGCGAGGGACACGGTCCCGGTGTTGGACACGTCGTAGGTGTACTGGGCCTGACGCGGCGTGGGGACGTCGGGACCGGCGATCGCCGGCGCGTCGGGGTCGAGCACCGGGTCTCGCAGCGCGGTCTTGACGACCTCGATCCCAGGAGTGAGGACCCGGACGACCGCGACCGCGACGTCGTGCACCGGGTCGATCGGCAGCGGCTGGCCATCGGCGCCAGAGGGCTGGCCGGTGATGGCCCCTTCGTTCGGCACCAGGTGGGCGGCGTTGTCCGAGACCTGGTTGGTACAGGTGAAGGTCCACGCCTCGCCGGGGTCGAGGAGCTGGTTGGCGTTGACATCGCCACCGGTGAAGGTGGTCGGCTGGTCGCACTGCGGATCCACGACCCAGCCCGGGTCGGTTGCGCTCGGGCCCGTCCCGGCAGGTGGGGCGCCGGGCCGGTTCAGCGGGGTGTCACCGGGGTTGGTGGCCGTGAACGTGTAGGTCACCGGTGCCGAACCGCCGGGTGCGATCACGACCGTGTCCGGACTGGCGGACTTGGTCAGCTGGATGGCCGGGTTCACGAGGAGCACCGACGCGCTGTCCGACGCGGTCACGGGGGGGTTGCGCCCCGCGAAGGGGTTCCCCGTGACCGGGTTGATCGGCACCGCACTGACGATCGCGGTGTCGACCACGGCGCTCGCGGGGTTGTCGCTGCACGTGTAGTGCCAGGTCTCGCCCACATCGAGGATCTGGTCGCCGTTGCCGGCGGCGCCGCGCACCAGCGGTGTGCAGGCCGGGGGCGACTGGGCCGGGGTCGTGTCCTGGAGGTCGACGTTCGCCAGCGGCGTGTTGCCCTCGTTGGTCACGTCGTAGGTGTAGTTGGCGGCGTTTCCAGGCGCGATGGTCGCCGTGTCCCCGCCGTTGACCTGCTTGAGGATCGAGATCGCCGGGGTGAAGACGGCCACGTCATCGGCGGCATCATCGGTGACTGGATCTCCTGCCGGAGGCGTACCCGTAGCCGTCGCGTTGTTGATGATGACCTGACCGGCCCGGGTGGTCGAGGTGCCGATGCTGACCTGGTGGTCGCAGGTGAACCTCCACGCCTCGCCGGGATCGAGCAGGCTGTCCCCGTCGGTGTCCCCGGCGTTGGCCCCGGTCAGCGGCACGGGCTTCACCGTGGCGCACTTGTCGTCCGTCACGTGCACGCTGGCCAAGGGTGTGTTGCCCGGGTTGGTGACGGTGTAGCTCGAGGTCACCGTGGCCGGAGGGTCACCGGGGTTCGGGTTGTCGGCCAGGTCACCGCGGACCTCGGTGGGGTTGTTGACCTTCTCGAGGTGGATCGCCGGGGCGTAGTTGAACGAGTTGTAGACCTTGCAGGTGACGATCTCCTGGCCGATCGGGTCGATGTCGAACGTCGGGTTCTGGGGATCGGCGAAGTCTCCCACCTGGGTACGCACGTCGCCGTCCTCGTTCCGGAGGGCACAGGTGAAGTCGTTGTTCGGCCCCGGTCTCCCGGCCGTGTAGTTGGGTTTGAGAGTCTCGGCCACGTTCGCCGCCGAGTCCGCCTCCGGCGGGATCGGCTCCCACTGGAACTGGGCGAAGCCGTTGGCGTCCGTGCTGACCGTCTTGGAGACCGCGTCGGTCGTGTTCGGCAGGATCCAGCGGAAACCGGTTCCGGTCGGCACGGTGGGGGTCGTTGTCATGTCCCAGCCCGACGCGGGGGCGTACTGCGCGCTGCCCGGGGTCTGGGCGAGCTTCTGGATGGTCAGCGACGGCGAGCAGAGCTGGAGCACCAGGGAACGCATCAACGCCGCGAGCTTGTCGAAGTCGGTCACCAGTGCGACGTCGACGTCGTTGAGGCTGTCCACGTTGTTGAGGTCGGCGTCCTTGACCGCCTGGGGACCCGAGATCTGCTTCAGCCGGTTCTGGCTGGCGCTGCTGCTGAGGGCTGTGCCGACCCCGACCGCGAGCATCCGCGTGCCCTGGCTCTTGACGCTGTTGGCTTCCTCGACCGCCCGGTCGAGGGTGATCTGGGCCTGGGCGGTGGTCGAGTCGGTGCCGAACCCGACGTCCGGGGGAGGTCCATGGTCGCCCTTGTCGCCCGGCTTGTCGAAGTCGTACGCCGTCGGGTCCCCGTCGGTGATGTAGACCACGAGGGCCGGGGGGACAGCGGGGGTAGCGGGGGTCTCGGCCGCCTGGCGCAAGGACGCGTCCCAGTTGGTGTACTGGTCGCTGCTGCTGCCGTTGTTGACCTTGAACGCTCCGTTGCTGAACTGCCAGAGGTCGACGTTCGCAGGACGTGGGGGCCTGGGGTTGTAGTAGCCGTCGATCGCCCTGCGCAGCGCGCCGCCTGCACCGAGGGAGTTGTCGTCGACCACCGTGCTCGGCGCCAGCTGCTGCGTCAGCGAGGCGAACTGGGTCACCCGCACGCTCGAGTTGGTGTTGGACAGCGCGTCGAGGAAGGCCTCGGCGGCGTCGCGCACCTTGTTGACGGCGCCCGAGCTCTGGATGGAACCCGACGCGTCGAGGACCAGGGTGATGGGGAGCCCGCACTTCTCCTCGATCTGTGGGTTGGCCACCGGGGTTACCGCCCCTTGGGCAGCAGTCGCCCCGACCCCGGCCACAACGGCGAGGGCCGCGATCAGCAGGAGGACGACGCTCGCTGCGGTGTGGCGGATACCCATCCGTCGAATATGTCAGGGACTGGACGCATGCGGAAGCACCCTCCTGCCCGACATCGATGAACGAGTTGCCGCGCACGATCGATCGCCCAACCAATCAGATCCAAGATCATCGCCGCCATCGCCGGCGTGGCCCTGGTCATCGTCACCGCCCTGCTCTCGATGGGTACGCGGGAGATCGCGCGCCGCAAGCGATCGTCACACGGCTGTCGGCCGTCGAGACGTTGGGGTCGACCTCGGCCATCTGCTCGGACAAGACGGGCATGCTGACCCTGAACAAGATGACCGCCCGCGAGATCGTCATCCCCGGGCAGAACCGCTACACCGTCACCGGCGAGGGCTACAGCACGATCGGCGAGATCCGCCATGTGGGCGGTCAGCACCACGACCTCGACCCGTACCTGCTGCCGATGGTGCTGTGCGCCGATGCGGTCCTGGACGGCAAGGCTCTGATCGGCGACCCGACCGAGGGTGCGCTCATCGTGCTGGGCGCCAAGGGTGGCCTCGACACCACGGAGACCCGCGCCGCTCTCCCGCGCGTCGCAGAGGTGCCGTTCGACTCCGGCTACAAGTTCATGGCCACGTTCCACGAGATGACCGGTGGCGACGGTTCGCCCCGTGCTGCGCTGCTACGTCAAGGGCGCACCGGACGTGCTGAGGCGGTCGCGCCCCTCTACGTGCTCGACCAGAAGAGCCTGCTACCCGAGGAGAGCGTCCCCGAGCCGACGCGGCCACCGCGGGGCTGAGCTCACCCGCGCTCTGCGACCTGCGAGGCGAACAGGTTGAGGCCCAGCCGCTGGGCGAGGTACTTGGTCGCGAGCTGGCCGCGCACGCTGTTGCCGGCCACGTCGAGGGGCGGCGAGAACGTGGCCAGGCCGCCCTTGCCCGGAGAGACCGTGACGATCCCGCCACTGACGCCGCTCTTGCCCGGCATCCCCACCTCGTAGAGCCAGTCGCCGGACAGCTCGTAGAGGCCCGCCGTGGCCATCACCGCGAGCACCCGACGGCAGACCGTCTGCGCGACGACCACGTCACCTGTGATCGGGTTGACGCCCCCGTTGGCCAGCGTGGCAGCCATCACCGCGAGGTCGTGGACCGTCACCTCCAGGGAGCACTGCCGGGTGTAGACATCGGTGGTCTGGTCGGGATCGAAGTAGAGGCGCCCGTAGCTCCGGAGCAGGTGGGCGATGCCCTGGTTGCGCTGGTTGGTGGCCGACTCGGAGGCGTAGACCTCGTCGTTCACCGTGAGGTCGCGACCGGCGAAGCGGGAGAGCCCCGCGTGGATCTGCGCCCACTTCTCCTCGGCGGAGTCACCGGGGACCAGGCTGGTCGAGGCCATCGCGCCGGCGTTCACCAGCGGGTTCATCGTCCGGTCGGTGTTCAGCTCGACGGCCATCAGGGAATCGAAGGGCAGGCCCGTCCCGTTGACGCCGAGCTGCCGCCGCGCCTCGGCGTACCCGATCGCCTCGCAGACCAGGGCGAACACGAAGGGCTTGGAGACGCTCTGGATGGAGAACGTCGTGTCGACGTCGCCGATCTCGAACGACCTCCCCCGCGCACCCACCACCGAGATCCCGAACCAGTCGGGCGACGCGCTCGCCAGGATCGGGATGTAGCCGGCCACCTCGCCGTCGTCGTTCCCGCGGTACCGCTCGTAGGCCTCCGTGACGACGTCGCGGACCTCCTCCAGCTTGGGAAGCTCACCGGTGGAGATGGGCAGCGGTGTCGCGTCCTCGTCGAACGGCAGCCGTTCGTGCATGGACAGCTCGGTCATGGCTCGCCTCCTGCTCGTGGCTGGAGCCTAGGGGGTGCGGCCGTGAAGCCCCGCGCTCGCAGTCCACCCGATTCGGGTCTTCCACTCCACCCCCAAGGATGGGAAGGTCGGCAGCAGTCACGTCACGAGGAGAAGCCCCGACAGCGTCGGCGGTCACAGGAGGCAGCAACATGACCGAACAGGACACGGCCCCGATCGACTATCTGGCCCTGGAGTTCCCGGGAGCCCAGCTGAAGGGCGAGGGCCTCGCGATCCTGGTCGACCTCGTCGATCGGGGCATCATCCGGATCCTCGACCTCCGGTTCGTCAAGCGCGAGGACGACGGGTCCTTCACGGCGCTGGCGATCGCCGACCTCGACGGTGACGGCGTGCTCGACCTCGCGGTGTTCGAGGGGGTCGAGTCCGGGCTCCTCGACGACGACGACCTCAGCCAGGCCGTGTCGCTCGTAGCACCCGGCAGCGCCGTCGGGCTGCTGGTCTACGAGAACACCTGGGCGGGTCCGTTCGTCTCCGCCATGCGCCGCGTCGGCGCCGAGGTATTGGCCAGCGGCCGCATCCCTGCCACGGACGTGATCGCCATCCTCGACGAGCTCGAGGCATCCGAGGCGTAGCAGCGCACCCCAACTGAGAGGACGAACGATGGGACTGATCGGTGGCATGGCCCGCACGGCTGTCGTCGCAGGCACCGCGACCGCTGTGTCGAACCGCGTGTCGAGACGGCAGGCCGGGAGGTGGGCGTCTCAGGACCAGCAGGCCTACGACCAACAGGCCTACCAGCAGCAGCAGGCCTACCAGCAACAGCCCGTGTACCAGGCCCCTCCCCCGCCGGCGGCACCCGCCTCGGGACAGGACGACGTGATCGCCCAGCTCCAGAAGCTCGGTGAGCTGAAGGCGGCCGGCGTCCTCACCGAGGAGGAGTTCGCCGCCCAGAAGGCGAAGGTCCTCGCGCAGTAGCAGATGACCTCGCAGGACGGCGAGCCGGCCGTCGCAGCAACGTCCGGTTCGACGTCCCGGGCCGCCCGGCTGCTGCCCATCGTCGGACAGCTGCGCTCCTACGACCGCAGCTGGCTGCGGGGCGACGTGATCGCGGGTGTCACCGTCGCCGCCCTCATCGTCCCGAAGAATCTCGGCTACGCCGGCATCGCCGGGATCCCGCTGCAGAACGGGCTGTACGCCGCCGCCGCGGGCGCGATCCTCTACGCGATCTTCGGCACCTGCCGGCAGATCTCGATGGGCCCCAGCTCGGGACTCGCCGCCGTCGCGGCGAGCGCGGTGCTTGCGGCAGGCCTGACCAAGGAGACGGACGTCGCGTCGTTCGTCGCGGGCATCACCCTCGCGTCCGGCCTGCTCTTCCTGGTCCTCGCGGTGCTGAAGATGGGCTGGATCGCACAGTTCCTCTCGCGCGCCGTGGTCACCGGCTTCCTGTTCGGGGCGGCCATCGACGTCGTGATCGGTGAGCTGCCCAAGCTCACCGGCACCGACGTGGACGGCACCAACTCGTTCCAGGAGCTGTGGTCGTGGCTGGGCTCCCTCGCCGACACCCAGGGGGCCACGGCGATCGTCGGAGCGGTGTCGCTGATCGTCGTCTTCGGCCTACGCCGGGTGGCACCCCAGGTGCCGGGAGCGCTGGTCCTGGTCGTGGGCGGCCTGCTGGCGTCGTACCTGTTCGACCTCGGCGACCGCGGGGTGGCGCTCGTCGGCGACGTGCCGCGCGGGCTCCCGACGTTCGAGCTCCCGCACTGGTCGCTGATGTGGGACCACGCCGGCACGGTGTCCGTCGCCGCCGTGGCGCTGCTGCTGATCGGCTTCTCCCAGACCACGGGTGACGCCCGGGCGTTCGCCGCCAAGCACCGGTACCAGATCGACGTCGACCAGGAGTCGGTCGCGCAGTCCGCCGCCAACATCGGGGCGGGCGTCCTCCAGGGGATGCCGGTCTCGACGAGCCTCTCGGCGAGCTCGCTCAACGACCACTCCGGGGCCCGCAGCGGGCTCGCGTCGATCACCTCGGGCGTCACCGTGCTGCTGACGCTGCTGGTGCTCGCGCCGCTGTTCTCCGAGCTGCCCAAGCCCGTCCTCGGTGCGCTCATCATCGAGGCGGTCGTGATGGGGATGATGGACGTGCCCGAGATGCGGCGGATCTACCGCGTCCAGCGGTTCGACTTCTGGGTCGCGGTGGCCGCCATCCTCGGCACCCTCGTCTTCGGAGTCCTGGCGGGCGTCGTGATCGGGATCGGCCTGTCGCTGCTCTGGCTGGTCGCGGTCGCCACCCACCCCGACATGCCCGCCCTGGGCCGCGAGACCGGCACCCAGGTGTTCCGCTCCCTGACCGAGCACGTCACCGACGAGCAGATCCCCGGCGTCGTCGTCGTCGCTCTCGACGGTGGTCTGTTCTTCGCCACCTCCGACTCGTTGGAGGACCGCGTGCGTGGACTGATCCAGGAGACACCCGACCTGACCGGCGTCGTGCTCGACTGCGCGGGCATCAACTTCGTCGACTCCCAGGGCTCCGACAAGCTCGGCGACATCCTCGAGCTCTGCGACCAGGCCGGTACGACGCTCCGGCTGGCCCGCGTGAAGCCGTCGGTCCGCGTCGTCCTCGAACGCGACGGCGTCCTCGAACGCATCGGCACCGACCACCTGCACGGCAACGTCCACCGTGCCGTCGAGGCGCAGCAGGCCGAGCAGGGCCGCTAGCCGCTCGACCCCGCACTCGTCAGCTGGGCGGCGGCGGAGGGGTCGGGGCCAGGGTCGACTCGATCCGGGCGATGGCGTCGTCGAGGTCCAGGGCCCAGGTGTCGTGCGGCCCGCCGGCCGTGAGCGAGTCCACCGTGGCGCGGGTGGTCCGGACCACGTCGCGGTCTGAGGCCGCCGCGCCGGCATCGTCGGTGTTGCCGGCGGACGACTCGAGCACCGTCAGCTCGTCGTCGAGAGCGGTCACGCGTGGCAGAGCCACCCGCCAGCCTCCCGCCACGCCTTCGAGCGAGCCGGTGTCGCGTAGCTGTGGCAGGAGCTCGCGAGCAAGCCAGGCCATCTCGGTCTCGGCTGCTGCGAGGCGCGCCTGCCAGGCGCTCCGACGGCGCGCGCGGGCGATCAGGATTCCTGCGACGACCGCGCCGATCACGACCAGGGCGGCGACGAGCCACCAGACCCAGCCCGGGACCCCGTCGTCCGCCGTGTCGTCCGACGCCGCGCTCGACGCCGAGCCCGCGGCGGAGCCCGTCGGCGTGGCGTCGGGAGTCGGCGCCACAGACGTTGTCCCCACGGGGGCCGGCTGTGAGCTCGACTGCGTGGGAGTCGGCGACGGTTGGGTCGTCGTGGGTGCCTGCGTCGGCGACTGGCTGGGCTTCGGCGTCGTCGGCTCGGCCGTCGGGCTCGGCCGCGCGGTCCCGGTCGCAGACGTCTGATCGGTCGGTGCCTCGGTGGGCTCGCTCGTGCGGTCCGGCGACCGGGTCGGGCTGGGCAGCGACCGGGTCGGGGAGACCGAAAGGGACGGCCGGGGGCCCGCCCCCGACCCGCTCCCGCTGCCTCCGCAACCGGGCAGCAGGAGCACCGCCATGATGACCGAGACCGCACCGACACTTCTGACCCGACTCGGCATGCAACGACCTCCGGTTCGAAGAGATGTCGATCATGACCAGAGGGTGAGCGCCGTCGCCTCACCTGTGCCGGGTGACTCCCGGCCGGTTCGGGAGGTGGGACGCAGGCCGCGGACCGGCGTCGTGCGAGACGCAGGTCCGCGGCGCCGCGCGGGTCAGGCCAGCGCCTTTGCCTTCAGCGCGTCGTACTCGCTCTGCGTGATGGCACCCGAGTCGAGCAGGGACTTCGCGCTCGAGATCTGGTCGGCCGGCGAGCTGCCGGAGCCGGCGACCTGCTTGATGTAGTCGGCTTGGGCAGCCTGTGCGTGGTGCACGGCCTGGGCCTGGCGCTCGGTCATGCTGCGGCCGCGGGCGATCAGGTAGATCAGGGCACCGACCCACGGGATGAAGATCAGCACGATCGCCCAGCCGGCCTTGCCCCACCCGCTGAGCGTGGGGTCGCCGAACATGTCGAAGAGACACCGGAACCACACCATGATCGCGGCGATCCAGATGAAGAACCAGAAGGACCAGAGGAGCACTTCCCCGAAGTCGTTGGTCATGGCGTCCATGGCAGGCCTACTCTCGCGTCTGGGTCGGAGCCTCGCTCCGCCTCGCCGATCAGCGTGGCAGATCCGACGCTCTCGACCCGGGAGCGCGGCCCCGTGTCGCTCGGTGCCCTCTGGCCGCCGACTGCGCTGCGGTCGGGTCAGTGCGGCTCGGCCTCCGCCAGCTCACGGATCTCGCGGTGGCGCATGATCCGCCACGCGACGTAGGAGAACGCGCCGGTCACCAGGGGGAGCCCCCAGGTCAGGGCCCGGTAGACGAGCACCCCCGCCAGCACCTCGTCCTGGGACGCCTCGCCGAGCACTGCGACGTACACCGCGGTGTAGACGACCTCCGCCACACCCACGGCACCGGGCGTGATGGGGACGATGGTCAGTAGCCGGCCGATGGAGTAGAGCACCAGCCCGAGCGACACCGGCATCACGTCGGCATCGACGCCGCAGGCCCACAGGCAGCCCACGAGGAGGAACCCGTTGAGGAGGTAGCCGCCTCCGATGCAGCCCCCGAGGACCCGTGCGTTGCCCTCGACCAGGCCCAGCGTCGAGGTGCGCAGGTCCTGGGCGCGGTCGGGCCAGGCGGTGACCGGCGGCTTGCCGAAGAGCCGGCGCAGCGGGTTGACGCAGCGCTGGCCGACCCGGCCGAGCCAGCGCGCCAGTCGCTCGCTGCGGGCCACGGCGACGACCAGGACCACCGTGATCACCGCGACCACGAGCGCGATCACCCCGATCAGCCACACGTGCTGGCTGCCCGCGCGCGCCGGCATGCCGAGTGCCAGCCAGATCACGAAGAAGATCCCGGGCGCGGCGAAGACGAGCGCGTCGGTGAGCACGCTGACGCTGACGGTCGCGCCTGCGAAGCGCTCGGTGCTCACTCCCCAGCTGCGCAGGACGACGTACTGCGTCGCGGTGCCCGACGGCCCGGGGATCACGTTGCTGACCGCCGAGGACGACTCGCGGGCGATCAGCGAACGCACGAACGACAGGCCCGGGATGACGGGCGGGTACGCCGCGGCGAGCAGGACCCGGATCACCAGGGCCGCGATCAGCAGCACCGTGAAGGTGAGCGCCGACATCGAGCTGATCGCGGTCCAGACCCCGTTCAGGCTGCCCAGGGCGGGGACGATCACGACGAAGAGCAGGACGAGCAGCCCGCCCGACAGGGCGGCGCTCAGCACCTTCATCAGGACCGATGTCGGCCCCGGTCGGTCACCCAGCGCCTCACCGGGCAGCGCAGCCGTGGCACCGGACTGCGGGCCCTCCCGCTCGGTCATGGTCGCCACCGTAGTGCCTGTCGGCTCGCCGGTGTGCCGCCGGGTCACCGCGTGCGAGTCAGGTCTTCGGCGGCAGCGACCGCGCGTAGGAGACGCCACGGTCGACCCAGCGCTCGAGGACGGCGTCGTCGTCGAGCACCTCGGGAGCGACGTGGATCCAGCCGTCGATCGGGGGTCGGTTGCTCATCTGCATGAGGGACGCCCCGGGCTCGTCGAGCAGGGCGTCGGACTCCGCTGGGGCGACGCGCACCAGCATCCCGCCCTGCCCGCTGGCGGAGACTCCCAGGTGACCCCCGAGGAGGAACGCCAGGCCGCCGAACATCTTCTTCTCGACGACCGGCTCGCCCGTGAGGTGGTCGCGGATCCGGTCCGCGAGGTGCTCGTCGTAGGCCATGGCACGACGCTAGCCACGCCCACCCCCGGACCCTCGCCCGGCGTCCCGCTCGAGGGGTGACCTTCGACCCGAGACGGCGCTCGGGCGTGCTCTCAGCCGCAGTGTGAGAGCGTCGCGTCCTTGCGGATCTGGTCGCCCATGTCGCGGGCCTGCGAGACGTACGGGAGCACGATGCTCGCGCCGCCCGACGAGGTCCCGATCCCGCCCTGCACCACGCACGACCGCACCTTGGTCGGGTCCACCTGCGCCATCACCTGGGCCAGCCGGAACAGCTCGGCGGGAGGCAGGTTCGTGGCGGTGTGACCCATCGCGTCCAGCACCCCGCGCTCGATGAACCCGGGCCGGTGCGAGTTCGCGTGCACCTTGGACTGGATCGCCTTGAGCACGATCTCCTGGTGGGCCGAACGGTCGAAGTCGCCGGCGGGCAGCGTGTGCCGGATCCGCGCGTACGCCATCGCGTCGTACCCGCTGAGGTGGATGCGGCCCTTCTTGAAGCCGGTGATCTTGAGCGGGTCGTCGCTGAAGGCGTAGGGGTTCTGCACCTCGATGCCGCCGATCGAGCGGACCATCTGGATGAAGTAGGGGAAGCGCGTGACGAACACGTACTTCGGGTGCACGCCGATCAGGTTGCCGACGGTCTCGCCGAGGAGCTGCGGGCCACCGAAGTACAGCGAGGAGTTGATCTTGTCGGTGCCGTGCCCGGGGATGTCGACCCACGAGTCACGGGGCACGCCGATGATGCTCGCCGCGTGGGTCTGGGTGTTGATCGTGACCAGCTGCAGCGCGTCGCCGCGGCTGCGGGTCATGTCCTCGCCCGGGCGCGCGTCCGAGCCGACGACGAGGATCGAGATGACGTGAGGCCCGATCGCGGTCGCCTGGGCGTCGTCGATCTTGACCAGCGAGATCTCCGTGGACTTCACCGCCGAGTCGGGGATGGTCAGGGCGACCATCCCGAGCACGAGGCACAGCGTCACGAGCCTGGCTGCCCGCGAGATGCGGCGTCTCATCACTTGGCTCCCTTCGCCACGTCGTACCCGAAGATCCGCCAGGCGCCGCCGGCGACCTGGGTCAGGAACAGCCGCCCGGTGACCGTCACCTTCTTCGTCACCTGACCGGTCGTGGCGAACCGCAGCACGAAGCGGGCGGTCACACCCGCCGGGCGGCCCCGGGGCGCCAGGACGTCGAGGCTCACCGAGCGCTTGAGCGTGGTCACGCCGTCGATCCGGTCACCGAGGGGACCGGTCGTCATCAGCGCCTTCTGTCCCATAGCGTCCTGCTTGGCCTGGGCGGTGAAGGTCGTGAACGCGTCGGGGTAGTCGCTGGTCGGGTAGCCGACGGCCAGGAAGCCGCCGTCGAACCATGCGTCGACGGCGTGGCCGACGTCGTGGCTGAGCGCCTTGGCGTGGGCGTGGAACGTCTGGTGGTACGACGCCTTGCCGGTGCCGGCGACCTTGTCGATCGAGACGACGGTGGCGACCTCCGGGCTGCTGCTGCCGGTGGTGGGCGCGGCCGACGGCGTCGAGGAGTCGCTGCCGCCACAGCCGCTCAGGGCGAGGACCGCCCCAGCGGCCAACGCGGCCGCTCCGGTACGTCGTACCCGTCGGCGGGCGGGGCGGGTCACGGCGAGGTCCGTGAACGCACCCGGTGCAGTGCTGGGGTGCTGGTCGAGGGGAGGCAAGCCTCGTTCCTTTCCATCCGGTTCGGGGGGTGCTTCGGGGGGCCCGCGAGGGGCGCGACCACGACCGTCCATGCCGATCGGGTACACCATGCACCAGCGAGCCACCGTACTTCGGTATTTGCGTGCGTGGGGGACTAGCCTGGAATCAGATCCCGATACCCACGCGCACGTTCCGGAAGAGGCGAAAGCACCCGTGCCGCAGCACCAGACCAGCTCCGACCCCACCTCCCAGCCAGACCCCTCCTCCGACTTCGGCGCCAACGAATGGCTCGTCGAGGAGATGTGGGAGCAGTTCACGCGTGACCCCGGCAGCGTGGACCCGACCTGGGTGGCGTACTTCAAGAAGAACGGCAACGGCAGCGCGGGAGGCAACGGCGCGGCCCCGGCGCCCGCCCCGGCCGCCACCCCGGCCGCCACCCCGGCCGCCACGCCCGCAGCGGCGACGGTGACGAAGGCCTCACCCGCCCCCACCTCCGATCAGTCCGAGCAGCAGGCAGCCTCGACGCCGGCGACGAAGACCGACCGCACGCCCGCGCCCAGGGCCACCCCGCGACCCGACACCAAGGCCGCCGAGCCCGCCAAGGGCACCGACCGTCCCGTGCCGAAGGAGAAGGCGGTGCCGGCACCGTCCGACGCGGCCGACCAGCCGACGTACACCGTGCTGCGGGGCGCGCCGGCCCGCACCGTCGCCAACATGGACGACTCGCTGAGCGTCCCGACCGCGACCTCGGTCCGCTCGGTGCCGGTCAAGCTCCTCTGGGACAACCGGATCGTCATCAACAACCACCTCTCGCGTGCCCGCGGCGGCAAGGTGTCGTTCACCCACCTGATCGGCTACGCGCTGGTCAAGGCGCTCAAGACGATGCCGGAGATGAACGTCGGCTTCGACGTCGTGGACGGCAAGCCGAATCAGATCACGCCGGCCCACATCAACCTCGGCCTGGCCATCGACATGCAGAAGAAGGACGGCACCCGCCAGCTCCTCGTGCCCAACATCAAGGGCGCCGAGACGATGGACTTCGCCGCTTTCTGGACCGGCTACGAGGACGTCGTCCGCAAGGCCCGCAACGCCACGCTCACCGTCGAGGACTTCGTCGGTACGACGATCTCGCTCACCAACCCCGGCACGATCGGCACCAACCACTCGGTGCCGCGCCTGATGCGCGGCCAGGGCGCGATCATCGGGGTCGGTGCGATGGAGTACCCGCCGGAGTACCAAGGCGCCTCCGACGACACCATCGCCCGCAACGCGATCAGCCGCGTGATGACGCTGACCTCGACCTACGACCACCGGGTGATCCAGGGTGCGCAGTCGGGCGAGTTCCTCAAGCGCGTCCATGCCCTGCTCCTCGGCGAGGACGGCTTCTACGACGAGATCTTCCGCGCCCTGCGGATCCCGTACGAGCCGATCCGCTGGCGCAGCGACATCGCGTGGTCGCACGACGACGAGATCAGCAAGCAGGCCCGGATCCTCGAGCTGATCCACGCCTACCGCGTGCGGGGCCACCTGATGGCCGACACCGACCCCCTGGAGTACCGCCAGCGCAGCCACCCCGACCTCGAGATCGAGTCGCACGGCCTCACCATGTGGGACCTCGACCGCGAGTTCGCCGCGGGCTCGTTCGGCGGCGAGGGCCGGCCGTTCATGAAGCTGCGCAACATCCTCGGCATCCTGCGCGACTCCTACTGCCGCACGACCGGCATCGAGTACATGCACATCATGGATCCCGAGCAGCGTCGGTGGATCCAGGAGCGGGTGGAGCGTCCGCACACCAAGCCGCCCCGCCAGGAGCAGCTGCGGATCCTGCTGAAGCTCAACCAGGCCGAGGCGTTCGAGACCTTCCTCCAGACCAAGTTCGTCGGCCAGAAGCGCTTCAGCCTCGAGGGCGGCGAGACGACGATCCCGCTCCTCGACGAGCTCTGCGAGGCCGCGGCCGAGGCCGGCCTCGACGAGGTCACGATGGGCATGGCCCACCGCGGCCGGCTCAACGTGCTCGCCAACATCGTGGGCAAGAAGTACTCCCAGATCTTCCGCGAGTTCGAGGGCAACATCGACCCGCGCACGGTGCAGGGCTCCGGTGACGTGAAGTACCACCTCGGCGCCGAGGGCGAGTTCGTCTCCGGGCTCGGCGACAAGATCAAGGTGTCCGTGGCGGCGAACCCGTCCCACCTCGAGGCCGTCGACCCGGTGCTCGAGGGCATCGCCCGTGCCAAGCAGGACGTGCTGAACCGTGGCGCGGAGTACCCCGTGCTGCCCCTGCTCGTGCACGGCGATGCGGCGTTCGCCGGCCAGGGCGTGGTCGCCGAGACGCTCAACCTCTCGCAGCTGCGCGGCTACCGCACCGGCGGCACCATCCACGTCGTCGTGAACAACCAGGTCGGGTTCACCACCTCGCCCGGCTCCTCGCGCTCGTCGCTGTACTGCACCGACGTCGCGCGGATGGTGCAGGCGCCGATCTTCCACGTCAACGGCGACGACCCCGAGGCGTGCATCCGGGTGGCCCGGCTCGCCTTCGAGTACCGCCAGGCGTTCAACAAGGACGTCGTCATCGACCTGGTCTGCTACCGCCGGCGCGGGCACAACGAGGGCGACGACCCGTCGTACACCCAGCCACTGATGTACGACCTGATCGAGCAGAAGCGCTCGGTGCGCAAGCTCTACACCGAGTCCCTCATCGGTCGTGGCGACATCACGATCGAGGAGGCCGAGCAGGTCCTCAAGGACTACCAGCAGCAGCTCGAGCGGGTCTTCACCG
>CAWCDN010000013.1:0-218166 GCA_963794355.1 uncultured Actinomycetota bacterium | reverse complement strand
CTCGCCGGCAGCAAGCAACCGGACCGCGACATCATCGCCTCATCCCCTGACAGCCCTCGACCGCCCACACCCGGTCGGTGAGCGCCGGCCGGAGCCGGTTGACGTAATCGGTCATCGCGGCGAACCCCACTGCATTGGTGCCGAACCGGCCACCGCCAACGATCGCCTCGTCGGCGGTCATCACCTCGATCGTGACCGACCGCTTGTGCGGGTCCATCCCGATCACGACCCGTTCTGCTTGCTCGTGCATGCACCTCCCGACACTCGATCCGCATTCGGTTTCGAGTCGGGAGGGCAACGCTACTTGAGCTCGGCAAACCCCTCTTGAGCCTCTTCCGACCCCGCGATGCCCGGCCCGCGCATGCCATGAGTCAGCCGCACGGGACCCCCACAGGAGTCAGCGTGGGCAGCCGCAATGAGAGCGACGGGCCGGGCACCTGGACCGAGCCTCGCCAGCAACGGTCCTGAGGTCAATAAAACGAGTAGCCGCTGTCCGGTCGCCGTGGCAGCGCGGCAGCAACGACAACACCAACGGACTGCTGCGCCAGTACGTGCCCCGCACCCTGGACTTCCGGACGCTGAGCCAGGCCGACTTCGACGGCATCGCCGACGAGCTCAACGGCCGCCCTCGACAGACCCTCGGGTTCAAAACACCATCACAAGCACTGGCCGAAGTGTTGCGTTGACCGCCTGAGCCCGCACCGTTGAGCGGTCGCTCCCAGAGGGGCGAACCCCGGTCGGTGACCGACTCAGGCGAGCGCCCCCGCCTGCGCCTCGACGGGTACGTCAACGAGGTCGACGCTTCCCTGCCACGCGTCGGTGGTGACTCCGTCGTGCTCGTGCTGGATCTCGTTGTACTCCCCGCGCACCAGACTTCCCTTGCGCCATCCGTCAGTGACGACGCCTGAGAGAGTCGCGTGGAGCCCGGTCTGTTCGACATACATCAGCACAGTGAAGTCGTGCGCTGATCCGGTGAACCGGTAGATAGCCCGCACGATCGTGGTGGGGTCACCCTCGACCATGTCCAGGACTCTTCCGGAATACGTGCCGTCTCCGACAACTCCGCCCGCGATGCCGACCATCTCCGGGCCTTCGCCCACGAGCCACTTGGTGAATGTTGCACTGGTTGAACCCATCGCCGGTTCCTTCCGGCATGCCGGGGCTGCGATCCGAGAGTGTCGCTGCGGGACACGTCGGCCCCTTGGCCGACCGCGGACCGGACTTCTCCGTGCCCTCCGCAGGCTACTCCTGGAATCTGACGTCCGCTCATGCCACCGATGAGCGGACAAGTGCGATACTCGACATCGCTCGGTCGGGCTTGCTTGCCGAACGACGCGAGGAGGGCACGATGGTTCCAAGCGACAGCGACGATGAAGCGGCAGAATGGAACGACTTCAATAACGAGGTCATTGCTGAGTTTCGCGCCAATGCCGGTCGGGTCGGCGGCTATTGGGAAGGCGTCTCCCTGCTCCTGTTGCACACCATCGGAGCGAAGAGTGGAGTCGAACGGATCCATCCAGTGACCCGCAGCGCTGACGGCGATCGGCTGTTCGTTGTCGCTTCTCGTGGCGGCGACGACCGCAACCCGGACTGGTTTTACAACCTCATGGCTGATCCCCACGTGGTCGTGGAGACAGGGTCCGAGACGCTTCACATGCATGCCACGGTGGCCGATGAACCCGAGCGCACCCGGCTGTTTGACCAGCGGGTCGCCGAGAGAGCGGTGTTCAAGGAGTACGAGGCGGGGACCGAACGGGTCATACCCGTCGTGATCTTGACCAAGGATTCGTTGTCGGATCGATTGACAGGGCCAAGCAGCCCCTAGGTTCGCCGAATCGAACGTCCTATGCCGCTGTCCGGGCTCGCTCATGCCGATGACAGGGCGAGTGGAAGTGAACCATCCGCAGCCCTCGGCGCACGCGCCGCGGGTGTACCTTGAGACCGTCTCGGGGGAAGGAGCCCATCATGTGGTTCTACATCTTCCTCGCTGTTCTAGCGATCCTCCTTCTTGTGTGGCTCACCCGCACCAATCTGTTCCATCATTGGCGCCGTCACAGCGCTGACACGGGCGGGCGCAACGTCGGCTGGCGCACCGGCTATGACGCCGACGGGCAAAACCCCGGCGACCGCTCCGGCTGAAACGGGGAACAAGCGACCGCTCATGCCGCTGTCAGTACGGCGTTGCCGATGAGGATGCGGCGTTTATGGGCCTTTCGGTGCGACCGGTCCAACATCTACTCTTGGGCGAAGGATGGTCAGCTTCTCGGGTCGCACCCCAGAGGAGGAGTCACCGTGATCTTCTATGGGTTCGTGGTGATGGTTGTGCTAGCAGTTGGCACTTGGCTGTTTCGGTCGCCCGTGACCAAGCAGTTCTTGCGCGGCCGCGGAACTGATCCCGGTCAATTCGGCAGCAGGCTCGATCATCTGGAAGACCTCGGCTCCGGGACTGGCTGGAACGACGACGGTGCCGGCGGGAAGCGAGACTCCCATCGCGACTCGAAGCAAGCCACACGACGTCGCTAGCGGCCTTAGGCCCTGCGAGCGGCGAAGTGTGTCAGTGGATCACAGGTGGTGGCCGTCCGAAAGCTCTTCCCGGGTCCGCGAATCTGGAGCCCGCGCTCTAGGAAGTCGACGGCACAAACGTCTGCATCTAATGGCATCTGCTGGGCCTGTTTGCCAGGCTTGGTTCCGGTAGCGGCTGGCAGGTCAGCACTCTTCTCATCTGACCCGTGCAGGTCTTGCGGCAGACCGTGCGCCTGCTAGTCGTGAGGAGGCGTTAACCGCTGCTGGGATGTGGTGCCCCGTGAGATCTGCGGTGAGCACTTGACCATTAGATCGCTGGCTGTCTCCTCCACGCTGCCAAGGGGTGTCTGCAGAGTGCAGACCCGGATGGGAGTGCTGATGTTGTTTCTAGGAGATGACTGGGCAGAGGACCATCACGACATCGAGATCGTCGATGATGACGGGAAGGTGCTGGTCCGTAGACGGTTGCCTGAGGGCATCGAAGGCGTCACGCGGCTGCATTCGCTGGTCGCTGCACTGATGCCTGATGACTGGGTCGATCGCGACCCCGAGGAGGCCGCGGCTTTAGTGAAGGTCGGCATCGAGACCGATCGGGGATCGTGGGTCGCTGCCTTAGTCGCGGCGGGTTACGAGGTGTACGCGATCAATCCGCTGTCTGTGGCTCGCTACCGCGAGCGGCACTCCACGTCGGGGGCCAAGTCCGATGCGGCCGATGCGCACCTGTTGGCCGAGATCGTCCGTCTGGATCGTCACCATCATCTGCCGGTCGCGGAGGACACCGATCTGGGTGAGGCGATCAAGCTGACTGCTCGTACCCACCAGTCGTTGATCTGGGACCGCAGCCGTCACGTGGCTCGGCTGCGGTCCGCCTTGCGGGAGTACTTTCCCGCAGCTCTGCTGGCCTTTGACGACCTCGACGCACCCGATGCCCTCGAGCTGTTGGGCCGCGCCCCCGACCCCGACCAGGCCGCCAGACTCAGCTCGAAGGCGATCAGCGCAGCACTGACGCGTGCCCGCCGACGTCACGTCGAGGACCGCACCCAACAGCTGCAGACCATGTTGCGTGCACCCGAGCTCCGACAACCTCCGGCGCTGCAGGCGGGCTACGCCGCAGTCGTGACCAGCGAGGTCGCGATCATCGGTGCGCTCAACACCCAGATCGACAAGCTCGGGGCGGTGGTGGGCGACCATTTTGGCCGTCACCGGGACTCTGAGATCTACCTCAGCCAGCCCGGACTCGGCCTGACCCTCGCAGCCCGAATCCTGGGCGAGTTCGGCGATGACCCCGACCGCTATCCCGACGCCAAGGCCCGCAAGAACTACGCCGGCACCTCGCCGATCACCAAGGCCTCTGGCACCAAGAAGATCGTGATAGCCCGCTACGCCCGCAACCGCAGACTCGGCGACGCCCTCCAGCAATGGGCGTTCTGCTCACTACGCGGATCACCAGGAGCCACCCTCTACTACCACCAGCTCCGCGACCGAAAGATCGGTCACCAAGCAGCACTCCGCCAACTCGCAAACCGCCTCGTCGGAATCCTGCACGGATGCCTCAAGACCCGCACCACCTACGACGAGCACACCGCCTGGGCACACATCTTGGCCGACACCGCCGCTGTCCGGGCGCCCGCACATGCCGATATGAGGGCGTGTTCAGTTGCCTCCCGGTCAGACCTGACCCCGAGCGGTGAGCCCGCTCAGGCTCACCGCCGGAATTACGAGCGTTCAGACCTGGTAGGTGATGGTGACTGCGGTCCTCGTACCGTTCTGGTTCAGGTTCGAGGCAACAAGGGTTCCGTGTGCGTGCTTGAACTTGCCGGTCCCACCGGTCATCTTGCCCGCAAAGGTGCTCTCGGAGGTGGAGTGCAGATGGAAGTACATGAAGCCACCCTTGGCGTCGATCGCCACGTCGATCTTCACCGAACCGGTCTTCGGGTTGAAGACACCGTTGAGAGTGTCGAAACCGACCCTCTTGTGCGCCTTGTTGAGGTCCACATCCGACTGGCCGAAGCGCGTCTTCGAGAAGTTGATGCTCTTCACTTGCACCGATGTGAACTTCACGGTGTGGGTCGTTGCACGCTGCGGGCTCGCCATAGCCGGCAGCAGGAAGGCGCTGGTGCCAAGCAGACCGGCTGTAGCCGCAGCAGCGATGGAAGTTCGAGTCTTCATGGTCCCCCCTGGTGATCGAAGCCCCGCCGGTTGGCTGAGGCCGTTTCGCATCTTGCCCCTGGGCCACGCCAGCGGCAACCTTGAGCGTGCGATAGGGGTGATCATCGAGTCTCGGTCCTGTTCAGCGTCCGCTCATGTCGCTGTCCGGCAGGTGAAGGCACGGGCTTTGGGCAGGTTCGTGGGCGGCGAAGCCTTTGGGCGTGGGAGATGGCACGCCCGAGGACCACTAGTGAACGGGCACCGGCGAGACTTAGGCGTCGCCCGGCTCGGGAATGGGGTCCGCGCCGGGCTCTTGCTTCTCGCTGGACCCCTTGATGTAGCCATGGAGCGCTTGGGGCGGAGGGGTCGGGGCGCTGGGGCTGTACATGCCGAACCCCATGTGTCCGGCCAGCTGACTCGGGAAGTGCACACCAGAGTGCTTGCGTGCGTGGTGCATCGGCGTCCGCAGGTACCACCGCACTCCGAGGGCTATCACCGCGAACACGAACAGAAGCTCCGCAATCGGCACCACGACACTCGCACCCCCTCAAGCGGCAAAAAGTCTACGCTGGTCGAGCCCCGCGGTCACCCATCTCTCGCTGGGCTTGTCCAGGCCTCATGACGTTGAATCACACCTTCCCGGTGCTGATTCACACCGCGATCGATGCCCCGGATTGCCGAGCTCTGGCGGAGTTCTATCGTGTGCTGTTGGGCGTGAGGTACCGCCCAGGCGATGAGCCACCGACCGATGGCAGCGCCGATGATGTTGATTGGCTTGTCCTCATCGATGCCCAGGGAAGACGTGTGCTCGCGGTTCAGGAGAAGGCTGACATGAAGCGAGCGACCTGGCCGTCGGAGGAGGTTCCGATGCAGATGCACATGGACTTCCGCGTACCTGCATATGAAGACCTCACACCGCATCGCGAGCGGGCCGAGGCTCTCGGAGCCACGCTGCTGTACGACGGCACGGCCGACCAGGGTAACCCTCTCTACGTGCTTGCCGATCCCGCTGGGCATCCCTTCTGCTTGTTGGTCGGCCCGTAGCGGGTCTGCCCTGAACAGACCCGAAGGGTCTAGCCCAACGTCCTCACATGCCGCTATCCGGCTTCCGTCTGAGACGAAGCGAGATTCCGGCAGCCTGGGCACGTACCTGAGGAGTCGTCGAGGTTTGCGGCTGTGCACAGTGGGGCACGAGCGCGATGACTACATCGTTGAGAGGTGAGACGTCGTGTTCGCCGACCATGGCCATCGCATCGCAATCGCAGTGACCGATGCCCGCGGTGCGCCCGGGGCAGTGCCGGACGATGTGGGTCACGCGTTGCTCGTGGTGCTCGTGGCCGTGCTGGGCCTGATCTCCCTCCTCATTGTTCTGGCGCTCCTGGAGCCCGGCAAGAGTCCGCAGGACGACGCCTTTGGCCGGCGGGCCCCGACTCCACCTGAACAGGGCCGTCGCGATCCAGGTACTGCGCCGCAGAGGGTCTGAGCCGGCCGCCGGATGCTCGCGTGATGAGGGAAAGACTGGAGGCGCGCCTCGGCGATCCGATCTTCTGGAACGACGTCCTCCAGTTCCTCAAGACGGCGCTCGCCGCCATCATCGCCTGGGTGTTGGCCAGTGATGTCTTCGGTCTGCCGCAGCCATTCCTTGCTCCGTGGGCTGCTCTCCTCGTTGTGCACGCGACCGTGTTCCGCTCCTTCTCGCGTGGCGCCATGCAGGTCGCTGCAACATTCGTGGCGGTGCTGCTGGCGGCAACCGTGGGGCAGCTGCTCGGGATGGACACATGGGCTGTCGTCGTCCTGCTCGTGGTGGGCCTGGCCCTGGGCGCCGTACCGTGGATGGGCGACGACACCACCACCATTGCGAGCACCGCGGTGGTGGTGCTGACCACCGGCTATGCCGACATCGTGTTGTTCTCCCGGCTGATCGATACCGCGATAGGCGTGATCGTGGGCCTGGCGGTGAACTTCGTTGTCTGGCCCCCTCTGCGCCGGCGTACGACGATTGCGGCGATCGACCGCCTCGACGACGCCATCGGAGAACTCTTGATCGACATGGGCACGACCATGTCCAACGGCCTTGACCGCGACGACAACCATGAGTGGATCGAGCGCACCAGGGATCTCGACGGCGACCTGGACCATGCCTGGTCCATGGTCAGACAGGCCACAGAGAGCGCCCGACTGAACCCGCGGCGCTCTGCACAGGAACTGCGGGATCCGCGGGAGTGGCATCAGCTTCTGCGTCGCATGGAACAGACGATCGCCGAGATCCGCAGCATGTCCCGCACTCTGGACGCCCATGTGGTCAGACTCAACACCTGGCAGCCCGACTTCGCGGTGTCATGGACGAACATGCTGGTCGAAACGGGACGAGCGGTGGTCGACGCCGATCCCGAGGCGCTGCGCGTCGTGCACGGTCGACTCCGGCGGCTGGCTCGGGAGGTCTCGGCGCTCGACGAGCAGTGGCCACTCTATGGAGCCTTGATCATCAACCTGCGCAACATCCTCGATGCGATGAGCGAGGTAGCGAACGCGAACCCGATGAGGCAACCGCCGGTCCCACTGGCACGGCTGAAACCCAGCGCCCGTGGCACCCACTAACACCGTCAACGCCCACCACGCCACGCACGATGAGGGGCAATCGCGACGCTCCCGACGATCACCGAGGCCAGAACCATGCCGCTTCACTCTCAACGATGCGGATACGACTCGCTCCGACACTGCCTACCGTAGCCACTGAGAGTCGCCTCCAGCTCGCTCGGTCTGGACAAAGGAGTGCCCAGCGGATCAAGTCCTCAGGGACGCTCCTCGCATCTCGGCTGCGACCTCGTCCGCTGGTCATCCAATGTCCTCATGTCGATGAGCGGGCCTCCAGCTTCCACTCCCGGCCGGCCGCAACAGTCCCGTCTGGCGACCCACCACAACCGACCACACCAACGTCACCAACACGGCAGTCAGGGTCAACGTGATGACCGCGCCACCCTTGATGAGTACGAAGTTCACTGTCGACAGCGTCTCGAGCAGCCAGAACGTGATGGTCGCCTTGGCCAAGATCACCACCCCCCACATCAAGGTCAGTTGTCTGAACAGGGCTCGCATCTCTGTCCGGGCAGTGACCTCGGCAGCCATCGGGTAGAAGTCGGGTGCTAGCCGGGCGATGACCGGTCGGGTGGTCGCCAGTGAGCCGAGGAAGAGTGTCGCGACCGTGACGTCTGCGAACACGGGCTGGATGAAGTAGATGAACGTGCTGCCAGTGACCAGGGTGAAGGCAGTCCTGATCGCCATCACTGTCAAGGTCAACATGAGCAGGCCCGAGACTGGTTTGCCACACACTCGCCGCAACGCCACGGCGCCGACCATCCACGCCAAGACGACGATGACCGCCGCCGCGATGTTGAACAGCACCAACGTTGCCCACAACAGCACAGCTGGCATGAACACTGCAGTCGTCAGGCTCGCGGCCACCCGCACTGCGATGTCCCACGGACTGGGCGGGGCCGTTGCCACCAGCGGCACCGTGCCGAGATGCAGGTGAGGTGAAATGGCGGGCTCCTCGAGTCGTCGTTCTGCGGACTCGGCCAGCGTCGGGCAAATCGGTGTCTGAATCAGGAGTGCCAGGACCCGGATCGGGGGTGGACCTAGGGGCCCAGTGATGAGCCTCGACACGTGGTCCTGAAGCCGCCTGCCCGCCGCCACGAGTGGGCCGCTGCGGAGATCGCCCTCGACGACGAGTCGGGCGATCGGGTCGGCTCATGCCCTCTGTGCGGTGCGCTGGAGTACGTCAGGGGCGGAGGATC
This sequence comes from uncultured Actinomycetota bacterium, assembly GCA_963794355.1. Taxonomy (GTDB): domain Bacteria; phylum Actinomycetota; class Actinomycetes; order Propionibacteriales; family Nocardioidaceae; genus Nocardioides. The sequence goes on along the minus strand of CAWCDN010000013.1, from coordinate 209,701 downwards.
GGTCGAACGATGAGAAGGCCACCGGTCCTCCCCGGGTCCAGCGGGCTCTGTCGTGCGCGGCAAGTACGCACTCTCATGCGGCTGTCCGGCACGCTGATGGGCGGACCCATGGCCGTCACGCTAGGGCCTTCGGCTGTCCCGCGTCGTCGTCATGACACGTGCTCTGCGGCCGTGGCCGTCGGCGGATTTGCGCGGATCTGACACGTCTACCTGTCGCCGGAGCCGGGCGGCGCTGGAAGCGGCATCGTCAGGTGGAAGCCACCTGATCTGGTCACCACATTGATCCGTGGGAGCCGTGAGCAAACAACGTCGATGCTCGGTGTCCTTTCACCAGAACATCGGCGCCAGCGACGCCAGCGTCAGAATCTGTTGTCGAGGCTGCCACCCGTGACACGTCCCTGCCAGCAGATGGCGTCGAACTCCGTGGTGAGCTTGGCCGTGTCCAGCTGTTGACCGGCCGTCGTGCTGCCCGCGACCGTGGCTGCGTCGGTGATCGCCCTCACGGCGTCGCCGCGAGCCTTCGCAGCGATCGCCGTCAGCCGGGACGCGCTGTCGTGCAGCTGGGCGACCTCGTCCGCGGTGAGACCGCCGCCGTGACTCAGGCGCTCGATCGTGTGGATGTGACCGCGGGCTTGTTCGCAAGGCACCGGGTCCTTGCCGTTCCTGCCCTCGAACACCGCGACACCGATGCCGGCGGCGACCAGGACGCCGACAGACAACAGGATCGCTCCTACGCCTTGGTCGGTGAAGGAGCCCCACAAAGACGAGCCGCGCTGCCCACTCGATGCGCGGCCGTGACGATCCACTCACGAGCCCGAGTACTCCAGGAGACGACTTCGTTCACGCGGGTGAGTGTTGCAGCATCGTCGCGATTTGCGTCTCAATCCGGAACATTCGGACGTGCCCTGTCCGGTGCGCCCTCATGCCGATGGCGGTCGGGGGCCGCGGGCAGTCGGTCCTCACGTGGCGACATGCTCGTCGGGTTCCACCACGTCACCCTCCGCGTCACCGATCTAGGCAGATCGCGGGCTTCGACTGAGCACTTCCGGAGTTCGACCTCGATCAGGACTTCCCGTATCTGGGCAAGCTGCGCTACCGGATCGGCCATTCGAAGGCACGGCTGGTTCTCTGTGCACCTGTGCCTGGTCCCCCGACCGGGATCGCCTCGACGAGCACCGGCCCGGGCTCGATCACATCGCTGTCGGCGTAGCGGGTGGTCGTGCGGCACTTGATGAGCTCGAGCTGAGCTCGCGGGCGACTGGGCGGCGACAGACGGAGTGCACCTTGATCGATCCGAGTTGGCCATGATCACGTTCCGCGACCCTGACAACATTCAGTGGGAGTTCTTCGAGGAGGGATGGGGACACTCTCATGCCGCCGTCCGATGCACTCTGGTGCCGATGGGCGGAGCGGCGGTGCGGTTGCCGCGTGGGTCCAGTCGCGCCTGGCTTCGATGTGGTCGCCCCACCGGCACGCATGACGTGCGAGCCGGCGGGGCGTCTCCTACGAACACCGCTCCACATGTCGGGGGCTAGGCGTTGGAAGGCACTCCGGAATCACAACGGAATGGCAAAAGCGACGAAAGCGGCGCGAGTCAGCGGCGGTAACGGACCACGTGTCCGTCGGGGGCACCCTTCTGCGGTGGGAGCACGTGGGTTGTCGCGTAGACCCGGCCGCGTTCGACCTCGACGGCACCAGGCTGGTTGACCTTGACGAAGGTGTGGGCAGGGCCCGACCCGTGCCTGATCTTGGAGATCTTGTTCGCGAACAGCTGGGCGACGTAGATGTCTCCCTTGCGGGTCACCGCCAGCCCTGTCGGGCCGAACAAGGAGCGGGCGACCAGCTTGGTCCTGCCGCTGGCTGGATCGATCCGGTAGACGGCGCCGAGCGGGACCTGCTCACCGAGTCCACCGCCCTCAGTGGTGACGAGGAGCTTGCCCTTCGGACCCCTGGCGACGTCGGTTGGAACCGACTCGCTGTAGTAGGTCAGCCCCACGGCGCAGGCGGGCACGCCCGCCCCGGTGGCGAGTGCCTGGGTGATCTTCAACGGGGCGGCGGGTGTGACGGCGACTGTCCGGATGTGGCCCGACCAAGACACGGACAGGACCGCGTTCATGCCTGCGTCAGCCACGTAGATCTTCTTCTTGGTCTGGAAGGTGGCATAGGGGTGGGAGTCCTTGAGGCCGGTGTACACGGCTGGCCCTAGCTGCGCGGTCGGCCACTGAGCCGCACAGTCGGCGGGTATCCCACGCACGCCGTACGTGGTCGTGCCGTCGGGGTTGTGCCTGTTCTCGTAGGCCCGAATGTGGGCCAGCGTCCTCGCCTTGCCCGACGGGCGTAGCAACTTCAGCCATGAGTCGGTCGGGCCCTGGGCGTTCGACGCGGTCTCGGTGAACACGATCCTGCCCCCGCGCACCGAGACACCTCCCACCTCGTTCTTGGAGTGATAGAGCGTCTTGGGCGCCTTGCCTTGGCGGAGTTTGCTGAGGATCCCACCGAAGTTCTGCGTCACGTAGACGTCGTTGCCGTCGACGGCCAGCGTCAGCGGGCTGAGCAGATGCCGGGCGAGTGTCTTGGTGGTAGGGGCTGCGGCGCCAGCAGGTGCAGTGGCCGCGAGAGCCGCGAGTACGGCGGCCGCCGTGGCGGCCGATGCGAGTGAGCGTGGGCTAGGCATGGTGTCCTCCTGACGCTGAAAGGCTGGTCTTCACCTTGCCCGCAGGCGACCCGCGCTCCGCATCCCCATTTATGGCGATCAAGGCCAGCACCGGGCTGTCGTCCGCTCTCACCAGCACGCTCACATGCCGCTGTCCGGTGCGCTCTCACGTCGATGAGCGGTTGGCATGTGTCTCTGCGGATGAACAGGTTGCGGGTGTGCGAGCCTCACCGAGTGCCCCTGCCGTTGCTTCGTAGCCTGCGGCTGGAGTTGAAGCCGGCCAGTCTCGGAGACCTGGACTTCCTTTCCTCCTTGAACACTGACGCCGAGGTGATGGAGCACATCTCAGGTCACCCCGCTTCCCGCGTTGAGACTGAGGACGAGTGGGCTCGAAGACTGGGTCCACGGTCGGCCACGGATCTGGGGCTCGGCTACTGGGTCGGCCATGTCAACGCTCAGCCGGTGGGCTGGTGGGGCTTGGGTCTCACGGCGTCGGAGCCCCATGCGGCTGAGCTCGGATTCCGCGTTCAGCGCGAACACTGGCACCAAGGGCTCGGCAAGGAGGGTGCTCGCACGTTGGTCGGGTATGGGTTCACCGAACTCGGTATCACACGCATCTGGGCAGGAACCGTCACCGCCAACACGGCGTCGAGGATGACCTTGACCGCTGTCGGCCTGGAAGCGACCGACGAACCCTGGCCGGGGGTGCTGACCTACCAGATCACTCGACAGCAGTGGCTCGCGAGAGACATCTGACTGCACTCACCTGGCTCTGTCCGGGCAGGGTCTGCCGATGAGCGTGCACCTGGGAGACTCCTGCTCGTGCCGTTCCCGGATGAGAAGTTCTCCCAGAAGGTCGAGGTTGCTCAGTATCGAACCGAGTGGGCCACCGAAGGCGTAGAGATCGCGGAAGCGATCGCGCGGCTGCTCCCCGGAGCGTCGGCCACCGACCACATCGGCTCGACATCCGTGCCCGGCTTGCCGGCCAAGGACTGTATCGACCTGATGGTCCGCGTGGAGTCCCTCTCGGACGTGGACCTGCGTCCTCTGGCTCGTGCCGGTTACCGAGAGCGGCCGGAGGAGTGGAACCGCGTCGAGACGCTCGGGAGTGCCCGCCACCCGAAGCGAGTCTTCGCGCCGCCAGTCGGCGCCAGGGCGGTCAACATCCACGTCCGAGAGACACATCAGGGGACGGCGCGGTACGCCCTCCTCTTTCGCGACTTCCTGAGAGCGAATGACGATCACCGCGACACGTGGGGCCGCTTCAAGCTGCGTCTCGCAGAGGAGTGCCCGGACGTCTACGTCTACGGGCAGATGAAGGCGAGCGTGCAACCGATCCTGATGGCTCTCGCCGAACGCTGGGCAACAGACAACCGATGGCGACCCTGACGCGCCGCACGCTCATCTGCCGCTGAGTGCTCACTCGGATCTGGCGATGAACGGATCCGGCAACGGCTGGGCGCCTCCGCGGCGCTGTCAGTCCTCGAGTTCTTGGAACAGGGTCAGTTGCAGGCCGGCTGGTCCTTCGAGACGAGCGTTGAGTGAGTTCCAGGGCGTACGGACCGGGAGCGCCACGATCTGGGCACCTCCGTCAACCAGGCGATGCGTCGCAGCCTCGACGTCGGAGACCTCGAACGCCACACGTATGCGAGGACTGACGCGCCGACCGACCTCGACGGCGTCGATCATCTCGACCTGAGCACGATTGGAGAGTTCGAGAGTGGCCCTGCCGACGTCGAGGATGGTCACTTGCTCACCCTCTGCCCCGTTCACCTGCAGCTCCTCCGAGGCTCCGAGCACGTCCCGGTAGAACCGGACCGCTTCGTCGTAGTCGTCGACCTGCACCACCAGTCGCATCTGCAGTGTGCGCGGCTGCCGAGCTGGTTCAGCCATGGATTCCGCCGTTCGGATTTCGTGGGGAAAGCGTCCCTCGCTTTCATCCATATCCTGGCATCCCTGCCCCTTGCCTCGGCGTCACGTGAACGCACGGATCTGCGTGTGGACTCTGACCCAGGCGAAGCGCACTCATGCCTGCAGGCTGGGGCCGATGGTCGGGCGTGTAGAGAAGGTCGTGGATGACCAACCGCCGGACCACGACCATGACGCGCGTGCATGTGATGCCATGACCGCTCACGATGGTTCCAACCCGTCTGAAGGGGTGCGCCTGCATGAGTGAACGGTTCTACTCGGATGCGAGGCTGTATGACCAATTGTTCCCGGGCACGAAGCAGGCCGTCGACTTCTACAGGGCCGAGGCCGACCGGCGAGGTGGGTCTGTCTTGGAGCTCGGGTGCGGCACCGGACACAAGCTGATCCCCATCGCCACCGACGGGCATCCCTGCACCGGCCTGGAGCTCTCGCCGGAGATGCTCACGGAAGCGCAGCGCAAGGCGGACCAGCACGCGTTGGTCGTGGAGTGGGTTCAGGGCGACATGCGTGACTTCGACCTCCGCCGCACCTTCGACCTCGTCTTCATCGCGGCCAATTCCTTGCTCCATCTGCATGAAACGGCCGATCTGCTGAGCTGCTTCCGATCCGTGCGAGCGCACCTGGCACCCGGAGCGCGCTTCGTCTTCGACGTGTTCAACCCGGACGTGCGCCTCCTCGCCGATGCCGACGGCGTTCGACGCAGCCGCGATGTGTTGTCGTTCGTGGATCCCGACCGTGGTGACGTGAGGGTGGAGGTCGCCGAGACCTATGACGCGGCAGTGCAGGTGACACGCGGGACGTGGCACTTCTCCACAGACTTCGAGCCCGACTTCGTCGTCGCGCCGCTCGAGCTCAGGAGCATCTTCCCTCAGGAGCTGCCCCTGCTGCTCTCCCTGGGTGGCCTTCGGCTCGTCGAGCGTTCGGGCGACTGGTCCGGTCGACCGTTCACGGGGGATGCGGCGATCCAGCTCTGCGTCTGCGAAGCGGACTGATGAGCCCTAGTAGGACGTCCGCGCCCGGCGCCACCAGACCAGCTCCAACTTCAGCGGCATCGTCGTCGCGCCTCCTCGCGCTCTGCCACCGTCATGAGTGCTCCTCACGCCACCTCGAGACTTGGAAGCGTCGTACCTCCTGCGGCCACCCGCACGCGACGGCGATCTTCCCCGCCCAGTGTCGCAGGGACTCCTCGTCGTCCACGTCGATGATCGCGAATCCGCCGAGGTGCTCCTTGGTCTCGGCGTACGGCCCGTCACTGAACACTGGTGTGCCGCTCGACGCGTCCACGCTGAGGGCTGGCGAGTCGTCGAGACCGTTGGTGTAGATCAGCACGCCGGCCGCATTCATCTCCGCACGCAACGCCTTGACCGCCCGCGACTTCGCGGCCATCTCGTCGTCCGTGTGGTCGCCGACCCACTCGTCGTTGAACGCGATGAGGTACTCCGTCATGTCCCCTCCTCTTCCGGGGCAGGCTCCTGCGCCCGCCTTCCATGACTCCACGAACGGCGACGCCCCGATCCGACATCACCCCGAGCGGTCAGAGAGTCGGGCCGTCGGCGGGCGACAGCCGGATCTCGACCATCAGCTCGTCGGCGAGGGTCTCGAGCAGCGACCGCAACGCCTCGGCATCGGTGCCGGCAGGTGCCCCGAGGACGGCGTGCGCCTCGAAGAGCATGCCGCCGGCCATCGGGGCCTCGCGCACATCGGTGCTGAGCTCCTCGATCCCGATCCCCTCTCCGGCGAGGGAGGCCGAGATCTCGGCGACGATGCCGGGATGGTCGGCGCCGAGGAGGTCGAGCGAGAAGACGACGGACGGCCGCTCGACCGGTACGTCGGTGCGCTCGAGCGCCACGAGCAGGCCGATGTCCTTGAGCGCCGTCAGGTCCGCGGCCAGCGCCTCCGCCCGCTCATCGGGTACGGCGACCATGAGGATGCCGGCGAACTTGCCCGCCAGCCGTGCCATCTGGCTGCGGTCCCAGCTCGCGCCATGGGCCTTGATGGGGGCCGAGAGCGCTGAGACCAGCCCCGGCCTGTCGTCGCCGATGCACGTCAGTGTGAAGGTGGCCATGGGCGCAGAGTACTGAGGTCGCGACCGTCGCCAATCCCGTTGCGGCGCCGCTGCACTGCTCCTAGCGTCTGATCCCGTGCCCTCCCATCTCGTGGCCCTGACCTTCGACGCCCTCGACCCGGCCGAGCTGGCGCGCTTCTGGTCCGGCGTCCTGGGCTGGGAGGCGGCCGAAGACCCCCAGGCAGGCGCCACGCTCCTGCCGAACGACGACACCGGCTTCCGACTGAGGTTCGTGCCGTCGCAGGAGCCGAAGCGCGGGCAGAACACCATCCACTTCGACCTCACGAGCAGCTCGCTCGACGCCCAGCGGGACACGGTCGAGCGAGCCCTCGCCCTGGGCGGGCAGCACCTCGACATCGGTCAGGACCCCGACGACGCTCACGTGGTGATGGGAGATCCCGAGGGCAACGAGTTCTGCGTCATCGAGCCGGGCAACAACTTCCTGGCCGACTGCGGGTTCATCGGCGCGCTCTCGAGCGACGGCTCGCAGGAGACCGGCTACTTCTGGAGCGAGGCGCTCGGCTGGCCGCTGGTGTGGGACCAGGACGAAGAGACCGCGATCCGCTCTCCGCACGGCGGACCGATCATCAGCTGGGGAGGCACTCCCCTGCTGCCCAAGCGCGGGAAGGAGCGGCTCCACCTCGACCTGGCGCCGACCGCGGGGGAGGACCAGGCAGCCGAGGTCGACCGCCTGGTCTCGCTCGGTGCCACCCGCGTCGACATCGGCCAGGGCGACGCCGACTGGGTGGTGATGGGCGACCCCGACGGCCACGAGTTCTGCGTGCTCACTCCGCGCTGAAGGCAGGGCGGCGTCAGGCCAGCCGGCTGTTGAAGAACCCGACCGTGCGCGCCATCGCGGCGTTGAACGCCGGGCCGAACGCGTGCGCGTCGTCGTACCAGGCGAGGCGGGCATTCACCCCCGCCCCGGTCAGCGCTCGGTACGTCGCGCGGGCCCAGGGCGGTGGGCAGGTGTCGTCGGAGCGTCCGTGCACGAGCAGCACCGGCTCGGTGATCCGGTCGACGTAGGGGCGCGAGGAGTTCTCGCGCCAGAACGCCGGGTTCTGCGCCGGCGTCCCAGCGACGGGCCAGCTGCTCGCGCAGACCGGCGTAGGACGGGTCGGCCGCGTGTGCCGGCCACGTCAGCCCGCGGCCCGAAGAGACGGGCCTTCCCAGCCCGGGTGCAGAGGGCTAGCGTCGATCAGCACTGGGGCATCGCGTTCCAGGAGCATCGCGGGGGATCGCCATGCCACCTCGTTCACGTCGTACGCCGACGAAGGCTGCGAAGAAGAGCGCTCAGCAGACCGCCAAGAAGACGGCTGCTGCCCGGCGGACCGTCACGGGCCTCGACGCCCTGACGTTCGCCTCCGGCAGGCGACATCTCCAGCCCGACGCCACCCATGCGGTCGACGGCATCCGCGTCGACCTGGTCCGGCCCGACGACCTCGTCGCCCTCGGCTGCACGTTCGTGGACTGCGACCTGCAGGCCGGTGGCGGCCAGCCGCCGGCGATCGTGCCGCGCGCCGGCGGCAGCGCGAAGCTGGTGGTCGAGCACTCCTTCCAGCACGCCATCGAGGCGGCGATCTTCGAGACGACGCCGGACCCTGTCTTCACGGCGTCCTCCACCGGCACCGCGACCGAGGACGGCACGCCGCGATCGGGCGCCACCACCCAGCCCGGCGTCGGCTTCGTGCCCGCCCGACGCAGCCGCGTCGTCTTCGACCTCACCGGTACGACGGTCGAGTTCTCCACCCGCGGCATCCTCGAGGCGATGACCCGCCTGCCGCTGGTGCTCGCCGACCTGGCCAAGCCCGGCGGCACGGCACCCACGACCGGCTCCCTCGGCAACGCGGACATCATCCTCCTGCCCCCGATCGTGATCCATCTCGGTGACGGGCTGGTCGCCGAGATGCGCCCCACCGGGCCGGTGATCCGCAACGTGACGCGAGACCTGCTGGTGACGGACCCCGCGCCGGACCCCCGGACGACGTTCGGCGCGCTCCAGCTGGCGCGCAACCGGGCGGCCTTCCGCGTGCAGAGCGCCGGCCAGACTCCGGTCATCGCGGCGGGCACGCGACTGCCGGCCGACTCGATCTTCAGGCCCGGCCAGGGGATCAGCGTCGGTGCGACGCGCGTGCCTCCGATCGGTCGGCTGCGGCGACCCAGGCTGAGCTCCCCGCCGGCGCCCGACCAGACGGCCATCGAGGCGCCGTACCGCCTCGTCGTCTCGCCCACGCAGGACGCGAGGTTCGCCCACGCCCTCGAGCCGGTGCGCGCGGACGACGCCACGGCCCATGTCGAGCTCTGGCACAGCCGGCTCGCCAACCAGCCGACCGTCGAGGGCGGGCCTCCCAACGAGGACGACCGCACCCACCGCGTCGTGCGGGCGATCTGGGCGCGCGACCGCGACTTCGCCGGCGACGACTGGAAGGACGCGACCAAGGACGGCGACCAGAGCGGACCGCTGTGCCACCCCGACGACCCCACCGTGCACGTGCCCGGCTTTCTCGCCTCGCTCGACGGTCTCGACCGCCACATGGTGGTGCGCCAGACCTCGGAGACCTGGCTCGGCCACGGCAAGACGCTGCCGCCCGTGCCGGTCGGCGCTGACGCCCTCTGGCTGTCCGCTCTCGGCGGCTGGCTCGACCTCCACGGCGCCTGGACGACCAAGGACTACTCGCTGGCGGGCATCCAGTCGCTGCTGGCCTGGGACCACGTGGCGCCGATGGGGCGCGACCAGTACGTCCGCGTCGTCTACCCCGGCTACCTGTTCCCGTTCGGCCACCAGGCCGCGCTGGTCAAGGTCACCGAGCGCAAGATCAAGACGACCACCCACCCGTACGCCGGGCTCTATCAGCGGATGTTCATCGTCCTCGGCGAACGCACCCGCAGCTACGCCCAGCGCGACGTCCCGTTCAGCCGGGTCGACATTCGCCCGCTCGTGACTCCGAACATCGACTTCCCGGGCGGCGGGATCAGCACCTTCTTCTTCCCCGAGGTCGCCCACCAGCCCTTCGAGTTCACCCTCGACACCTTCGACAAGGACACCCAGCCGCAGCGCTTCCGCACGCCGTTGCTGTGGGTCAACGAAGCGGCCACCGATCTCGCAGGCATCGCGGCGGCGTACGACGCACAGACCCACCGGATCCTCGACGCTGCCGGGCAGAACATCGCGTTCGTCGCCAAGCAGAGCGACAAACCCGACTCGCGCCTGGTGACCGAGCGGATCTGGCTGCGCGGCACCGCCCTCCACGGCGGTGACAGCGTGCCCCACATGGTGGGGTCGACCGTCCGGCTCCCCGCCGTCGAGCGGCTCTCGCCGACCAGGGCGATCGCGGTCGCCTTCCGCACGGAGTACGTCGCGGGCGGGCTCGGGGCAGCCGACGTGGGCGACGTGTGGGCCGAGGTGCTCGAGGGGCCCGACTACGACCCCACCGGCGCGCAGCCGAACGCCGACCCGTCGTCGAGCCCGACCTCGGTGTCCTTCGGGGCCAGTGGCGCCGGGAGCGACAGGTCCGGGGGCTTCTTCTCGCCCGACCTCCCGGTCCGTGCGGTGTCTGCCGGCACGGGTCCGGTCGGCGACATCGTCGGGGCGGTCACGAACACGTTCAACCCCGCGGACTTCCTGGCCGGAGCGCTGCCCAAGCTCTTCGGGCTGATCGACCTCGTCGAGCTGCTCGACCCGAACGGCGGCACCCTCCCGGCGCTGGTCACCGACACGCTCGGGCAGGTGGAGCACTTCGTCCAGGACGTCACCCGGCTGGTCTCCCTCGTCGAGGATGCCCAGGCCGAGGCGCAGAAGATGATCGACCGCGCGACCGCCAAGGGCGTGGCCGAGCTCGAGGCCGCAGCCCACGCGGCGCAGGCCGACGCGCTCGCCGCGAAGGCAGCGGTCGATCAGCTCCTGACCTCGGTCGAGAAGCTCGTCACCGACGTGGCCACCGCCCCGGCCACCCTCGTCGACGACGTCACGGCCCGAGCGACCGACGCGCTGGCGAAGGTCACCGGGCTGGCCCCCCAGCTGCCTCCGCTGGTCCGCGACGAGCTGCTCGCCTACGCCCGCATCGTGCAGACCGCCCTCGCCGTCGCCGGCGAGCTAGCCGACGCGATCCAGGCCTTCCGCGACCTGGTCGAGAAGCAGGAGATCTCGTTCCACTTCGACTGGCGTCCGCGGCTGCAGAACTGGCCGTCGGGCGGGGCCTCGGTCTTCACTCTCAAGGACCCGAACGCCGACAACCTCGTGCTGGCCGTCGACGGCCGGGTCTCCGCCCAGGGCGACGCCGACGTCAACATCCTGGCCGAGATCAGGGACTTCTCCCTGACCCTGTTCGGCGAGAGCCCGCTGATGCGCGTCCCGTTCGACCACATGTCGTTCAAGGCCGGTACGTCGGGAAAGACCGAGATCGACGTCGTCCTCGGCGAGATCGAGTTCCTGGGCCTGCTCAGCTTCGTCGAGACGATCAAGGAGCTGATCCCCCTCGACGGGTTCAGCGACCCGCCGTTCATGGACGTGGACAAGGAAGGCGCCACAGCTGGGTTCACGCTGGCCCTGCCGTCCGTGGCGATCGGTGTCTTCGGACTCTCCAACATGTCGCTGGGTGCCGACGTGTCGGTGCCGTTCATCGGCAAGTCGGTCACCGTGGGCTTCAACTTCTGTACCCGCGAGCGGCCCTTCACGCTGACCGTGATGTGCCTCGGCGGTGGCGGCTGGTTCCTGATCCGGGTCGCGCCCGACGGGCTCGACGTGCTGGAGGTCGGGCTCGAGGCCACCGCGTGCCTGGCCGTCGATCTCGGTGTGGCATCGGGCTCGATCTCCGCGTCGATCGGCATCTACATCCGACTCGAGGGCGAGAAGGGCTCGCTCACCGGCTACTTCCGGCTCCGCGGCGAGGTCGACGTCCTCGGTCTGATCAGCGCCTCGATCGAGCTCTACATGGAGCTCGTCTACCAGTTCGACACCGGCAAGATGATCGGTCGCGCCACGATCACCATCGAGGTCGACGTGCTCTTCTTCTCCGGCTCGGTGCAGGTCAGTGCCGAGCGCCAGTTCGCCGGGTCGAACGGCGACCCCTCGTTCCGTGAGGTGCTCGGCGCGACCAGCGGCACGTCGCCGTACTGGACCGAGTACTGCGCGGCCTTCGCCGCCGAGGAGGCGTGATGGCGACCGAGCTGATCGTGATCGCGCTGCCGCACTCGTCCAACCCGGTGACCGGCGACGACGACTTCCACGTCTCGTTGTTCGTCTCGCCCAAGCTCGGCCCCGACGGCCACCTGCGCGACTACCCGGCGTTCGTCAACTGGACCCGCAAGCTCGGTCGGGCGGTGATCGAGCTCCACGACCAGGACGGCCCGATCGATTGCGAGGCACTGCTCGGTAGGACCGATCGTGCCGTGTGGCCGAAGCTCTTCCCCGGCCGTACGCCGGTCCGCGGCCAGTCCGTGCCCGCCTGGCAGGACCACGACTGGAACAGCTTCGACACCCGCAACGTCACCGCCCTCGCCAAGATCATGCACGCCACCAGCGTGCTCGCCTCACCGACCTCGCCCCCGAAGCCCACCGACCACCCGCTGACCGGGCCGATGCAGCAGTTCACCGCCGAGTGCTACCGGCCCGACCCTCGCTACAGCCAGCGTGAGAACCGGCTGGCCCACCGGATGTACGACGAGTCGATCGGCACCCGGGCCCTCGACGACTACTTGCGCAACGGTGGCGACCGCCTGCTGGCCACCACCGCCTTCGACGCGCGCGAAGCGTCCACCTCCACCGGCTCCTTGGTCGCCCGGATGGCCGTCGAGCTGCATCGGGCGCGCAGGTTCTACGAGCGCCCGGAGTCCGAGCAGCCCTACCAGGAGCGGCCGACCGAGCAGGCGAAGCCCTTGCCACCCCACGAGCCCGAGTTCCACGAGCGCTGCGTCACCTGCGGCGACCACCCCGCGTTGCTGCGCAAGCTCGGCCTGGTCGTCGACCTCGTCGTGGACGACCTCGCGCGGCTCGCCGACGCGCAGTGGCTGGAGGGCTCGATCACCGTCGACGGCGCCACCTGCCACACCACCCGGACCCGGTGCAGCACCATGTCCGACGGCTCGATGGTCACCGTGGCCACCACCGACGACTGGCAGGGCGGCGCCCTCACGCTCGGCCGCCCGGACCGCTTCCAGGTGCTCGACGTCGACGCCGACGGCAGCGCCTTGAAGTCCGAGAGGTTCCTCTGGTCGATCCCACGCCTGGCGAAGATCGAGGACAACGGCGACGACATCCACGCCGCCTCGCCCGCCCTGCGCTCCTACGGGTTCACCATCGCGCGGACGGGCCAGGCCGCCGACAGCAAGGAGCGCATCGCCCGGCAGCAGACCCTGGCCGGGACCATCGCGTCGTCGCCGGACCTGTTCGCCGAGGACGTCACCCGTGGGGTGCGCGTCGAGGTCTGGGACGACCGGCTCGCACGCTGGCGCTCCTTGCACCGGCGACTCACCGACGTCCTCGTCGACGGGATCTCCGAGCCGGTCCTCGACAACCTCGAAGACGAGGGGTTCATCCAGGGCACGGCCGCCTCACGCACGCCGGGTGCCGTCGACAGCGCCCCGGTCTACGTGCACGAGGCGATGTTCGGCTGGGAGGGCTGGAGCCTGTCAGCCCCGCGCCCGGGTCGCCGGATCCGGAAGGCGACGCCGGCCGAGCTCGCCGAGCACCCCGACCGCACCGAGATCGTCGAGGACAACCCGACGACGCGGCCCCCCAAGAGCCCCCACCCGTTGACGTTCGGCAACCAGGCGACCCCCGGCACCCTGCCCCGGCTGCGTTTCGGGCGGTCGTACGCGTTCCGTGCGTGGCAGGTCGATCTCGCGGGCAACACCAGACCTCACGAGCTGAACCCGCCCCCTGCCGCTCCCGAGCCCGACGTGGCGCACGTCGTCCAGGGTCTGCTGCCCAGTGGGCCTGTTGACGGGGCAGGGCTCTGGAGCACGGCCTTCCGCCGGGTGACCCACGAGTCGCTCTCGGCTGCGCACCAGGTGGTGCGTGCCGAGCCGCCGGACCTGCCCGACCACCTCACCGACCTCGTGGCGCCGCGTCTGGCGCAGGTGTCGCGGGCACGGGCGACGTCGGTCGGCCTCGCTCAGGGGTCCCTACGACGGGTGGCCGTCGCCGCGGCCGCCCAGGCCGCGGTCGACACGGTCGACCAGCCGCTGGTCCTCGACACCGCGGTCGCCGACCCGACCCCCGTCGCCGGCCTCGTCGCGTCCCAGGCGGGATCGCTCCACCTGGTCGGCTCCGTCTCCGACCTGGCGGTCGAGGCGCTGGCCACGGTCACGGCGCTCCGCCCGTTCCTCCGGTGGGACCCGGTGCAGCCACCGGCTGTGGTCGCGCGACGTCCGTTCACCGAAGGCGAGTCGCTGCGAGTGCTGGTGATCCGGTCCGGCGTCACGCAGGATCCCGACACGCTGGCGATCACGGTCACCGAGCCCGCGGCGTACGCCGAGCAGGTCAAGGCCCAGCACCGCGACTACCGCTCGACCTCGGAGCGTCACCTGGCACCGCCGAAGACCACGCAGATGACCGCCGAGCTGCACGGCAAGTTCGACCGCGGCATCGGCGACTCCGCGAGCGAGACCGCGGCGGCCGACGCGGCCCTCGCTCTGGCTCTCACCGAGGACGGGTCGTTCCTCGACCAGGACCGGGCCGATCTCGACCACCCGGCGAAGCGGGTCAAGCAGCCGCACGTGCGCCTCGTCGACCCGCCGGTGCCGCAGACCGACACCCCGCTCAAGAAGCTCCCGCTCGCGCCGGGCGAGCCGCTCGCGCCGGGCCAGTACGTCGTGCACGACGTCGACGACCTCACCCTCCCCTACCTGCCCGACCCCTTGGCCGAGGGCGTCTCGCTGGTGTTCCCCGAGGCGGGGACCGACCGGCCCGTGCCCCTGCCGTTCCCGTACGGCGGGGAGGGTTTCACCGCGGCCTACTCCGGCGACTGGCCGCGGGTCGAGCCCTATCGGCTGGTGCTCGCCGGCTCCGAGGAGCTCGGCGGCCGGGTCGAGGGGCGCGTGGTCCGGATGCGGCTGCCGGCGGGCGACGTGCAGCGGCTCCAGCTGTCGTCCTCGATCCCGCGCGCCGACCTCGACCTGCTCGGGCCGTGGCGGACGATCAGCTCGATCTTCACCTCCCACCCCGAGGTCGTCGAGGCGGCCGCGGACGGGTGGCTGTGGGGGCTCACGCCCTCGGAGAGCGTGACGCTGGTGCACGCCGTACCTCGTCCGCTGGCGGCGCCGCGTCCTACGGCGCTCATCTCCGGGCGGGTCGCGGGGCAGACGTCGGCCTGGTTGCTCGGCGGACTCGACGTGCACGGACCGTCCACCGACAGCGTCACCGCCGAGGCCAGCTGGACCGACCCGATCGACGACCTCGCCGCTCCCGGGCCCGACGTCCAGGCCAAGCAGGAGAAGGCCTTCCAGATCCCGATCACCGACTGGGAGGACGTCGCCGTCCTGTCGGCGTTCGACCTCGTCGGCAACGTGCCAGGCTTCGGGCCGGTCGAGGTGCACCGGGCGGTGCACGAGTTCGGCGACACCCTGCACCACCGGATCAGCTACCGCTTCCGCGCCACCACCCGCTTCCGTGAGTACTTCGCACCCGACCTGATCGCTGCGAGCACGACCGACCCGCTCGACGACGGCAAGTCGGTGGTCGCTGCGCCGATCACCGTCGACATCCCGTCGTCGGCGCGCCCGGCAGCCCCGGTCGTGCACTCGGTGATCCCGCTGTTCCGATGGGACCGCGCCACCGAGCCGGAGCAGCCGATGGGCCGTCGGCACGTACGACGTGCCGGCGTGCGGATCTATCTCGAGCGCCCGTGGTACTCCTCCGGCGACGGCGAGCTGCTTGCCGTGCTGCTCGCGCCGGCGACCGGCGACGTGTTCGGCCCTCCGCCGGAGGACGGCTCCGGGTTCCCGTGGGTGTCCAAGGTCGGGGGCGACCCGGTGTGGTTCGGCGCGGGGTTCGCCCAGCGCGCGATGACGCCGCTCCAGCTCGACAACATGATGGCCTGGTCGGGTCTCGAGGACCGCGTCGACCCGGCGCGCCCGGTCCGGATCGACGGCTCGGTGACGCTGCCGACCCGCAACGGCGACTTCACGGTGCAGGCGGTGGGCTACCAGCCGCAGTACAACGCGGACCGCCGGCTCTGGTACGTCGATGTCGCGCTCGACCCCGGTGCCACCACCTGGGGCTTCGTCCGGCTGGCCGTTGCGCGCTACCAGCCGTCGTCGATCGCGGGCTGCGAGCTCTCGATGCCCGCGCGTTGCGACTTCGTCCAGCTGCCGCCCGAGCGGACCGTGTCGGTCTCGCGCACCGACGAGTCCCACGTGCGGGTGCTGCTCTCCGGCTCGGTCGGCACGCGCGAGCCCGTGGTCAGGATCGTCGGCCGACCGACCCCGACGATGGCGGACCTCGTCGACCAGAACCGTCTGGTCGTCGCTCGGCTGCAGAAGCGCAACCCGCGGCTCCGCAGCGATCTGGGCTGGACCACGGTGGCGGTCCAGGAGCTCGAGATCCGCGCCTCCGACGAGGACGCGCACGCCGCGGTCTGGGTGGGTGAGCTGGACGCCGGGCAGGAGGTCGTGTTCCGTCGGCCGCTCGACCCGGCGGACCCCTCGCCGGGCACGCCGCCGTCGACCTGGCGCGTCGTACTCGAGGAGTGGGAGCGGTTCCCGGGCGACCGCCCGTCGCCGAGCGAGACCGGGCCGGTCATCGTGGCGCCGCCGCCGATCTGGGAGGAGCGTCTGGTCTTCGCCGACGAGGTGATGCTCTGACTCCGGCTCGACCGCGGCAGGCCCGGCCGGTCCCGTCGGTCAGCGTGGGTTGGACTTGCGGGGGTCGCCCGAGCGCTTGGCGGCGCGTTGCGCGGCGGTCGGCCGGTTGCGCTGGTCCCACCAGGCCCACCCCAGCGTGATCAGGATCGCTCCGGCCAGGGAGCCGATGACGCCGCTGGGCCGGAGGTCCAGGCCGTCACCGGACAGCAGGCTGATCACCAGGCCACCGATGAACGATCCGGCGAGACCGGCGATGATCGCCTGCGTCCAGTCGACCCGGCGGTGATGACGGCGGCCGACGATCCACTGGGCGATAGCGCCGATCGCCATGCCGAAGACGATGATGGCCAGGACCAGATACATGGCGAGAGGATAGCGGCCAGCGAGCCTGGTGGATCGTGATCGCTGTCGGCGTCGCGACCTAGCATCGAGGACGAGTCCGCGACCGGGAGGGACCGATGCCGTCATGGCCGACCACTACGTGACCAAGCCGCTCACGCCGGAGACCTGGCCTGACTTCGCCGCGCTGGTCGAGGCCAACAACGGCGTCTGGGGCGGCTGCTGGTGCATCGGCTTCCATCCCGACGGCTTCGCCGGTACGGCCGAAGGCAACCGCGATGCGAAGCGAGCGCACGTCGACCACCGCACGGTCCACCAGGTGCTCGTCTACGACGGCGACGAGTGCGTCGGCTGGATCCAGTACGGTCCGCCCGCCGAGGTGGCCACGATCAAGAACCCGAAGGCCTACGCGAAGGACCTCGTCGACCTGCCCGACTGGCGGATCGGGTGCGTGTTCACCGGCAGCAAGCATCGCCGTAGCGGGGTGGCGCGCGCCGGTCTGGCCGGTGCGATGGAAGCGATCGGCGAGGCGGGCGGTGGCGTCGTCGAGGCCTACCCCGAGCAGCTGGACGAGCGGCCACCGCAGCGCGGCGCCTACCTCCACACCGGGCCCGAGAACCTCTTCGAGGAGTTCGGCTTCGTCCGCGACCGCCGGATCGCCAAGTGGCGCTGGGTGATGCGGACGACCGTCCCCGCCTCCTGAGGTCTCCGGTCAGCTGAGGACGCGCGACCGCTCGGGGTCGAAGAACGGCTTGAGCGAGACCGTGGCCGGCACGCGGGTGCCCGCCACGTCGATCTCGAACGAGCCCGAGGCCAGGGCGGCGGCGGTGATGCCCTCGTCGCGGGAGACGTGCGCGATGCCGCAGGCCGCGCCGAGGGAGTGGCCGAAGGCGCCGCTGCGCACGTGCCCGACCGGTGCGCCGTCCCAGTACACCGGCTCGTCCCCGTAGAGGTCGTGCTCGGGGGAGCCGAGCAGCACGTTGACCAAGCGGCTGGTGAGCGGCCCCGACTCCTTCTGCTTCAGCAGCGCTTCGCGGCCGACGAAGCCGCCCGGCTTGTCCCACGCGACCGCGAAGCCGAGCCCCGCCTCGAGCGGGGTGTCGGTGGAGTCGATGTCGTGGCCCATGTCGCGGAAGGCCTTTTCGAGCCGCATCGTCTCGAGCGCCCCGACGCCGGTGGGGCGGAAGCCGAGGTCGGCGCCGGCCTCACGGAGCTGGTCGTAGAGCGTGGCCCCGAACTCGGTCGGCACCAGCAGGTCCCACCCCAGCTCACCGACGTACGTCACGCGCAGCGCCCAGAGCGGGGTGTACCCCAGCTCCACCTTCTGCGCGGTGAGGTAGGGGAAGGCGGCGTCGGACCAGTCGTTCGGGCTCAACCGCTGGAGCACCTCGCGCGAGCGCGGACCCTGCACCGACAGCAGCGCATGGCCGCTGGTGACGTCGGTGACGGTGAGGAACTCGCCGTCGCGGGTCTGCCGCCGGATCCAGGCCGGCACCCGGCGGTGGATGGTGTCGCCGCTGATCACGACGTAGGCGTCGTCGGCGAGGCGGGTGACGGTGACGTCGGCGATGATGCCGCCGCGCTCGTCGAGCCACTGCGTGTAGACGACGCGGCCGACGGTGGTGTCGACGTCGTTGGCGCAGACCCGGTTGAGCACGGCCATCGCGTGCGGCCCCTGCACGAGGTGGTGAGACATCAGGGAGAGGTCGAAGATCGCCAGCTTCTCGCGCGCCTGGAGGTGGTCCTCACGCGTGCGCTCGAAGGCCTCACCGCGCTCGAATCCCCACTCGACGGTCGGGGTGACGCCGGCGCCGGCGAAGTAGTCGGGGTACTCCCAGCCGCTGGTCGTCACGAAGTGGGCGCCGTCGGCGACGTGCTGCGGGTGGTACGGCGAGCGTCGTACGTCGCGACCCATCCGCGGCTCGGCGTTCGGCCAGGCCCCGTCGTTGAGCAGGAAGCCCAGTCGCTCGACGGTCCGCTCCTCGCGGAAGCGTCGGGTCGCCTGGAACTCGTGGGCCCGGTCGACGCCGACCGCGGTGACGTCGAGCGGCGGGTGCCCCTCGATCAGCCACTGCGCCATCATGTGGCCGAGCCCGCCGCCGGACAGGATGCCGACTGAGTTGAGGCCACATGCGAGGTAGAGGTTGTCGACCTCGGGCGACTCGCCCAGCATCGGCGAGAGGTCGTCGGTGAAGCTCTCCGGACCGCAGAAGAGGGTGCGGATCCCTGCGTCCTCGAGCGCCGGGAAGCGCCGCATCGCGACCTCGAGGAACGGCGCCAGCCGGTCCCAGTCGGGCGGAAGGACGGCGAAGGCGCTGTCGCGCGGGGTGCCGTCGAGCGCCCACGCCTTGCCGACCGGCTCGAACATCCCGACCAGGAGGCCGCCGCCCTCCTCGCGGTAGTAGCCGTACGCCTCGCCGTCCTCGATCACCGGCACCGACTCGGGCGTCACGCCGGCGATCGGCTCGGTGAGGAGGTAGTAGTGCTCGGCGGCCTGGAGCGGAACTGTGACGCCGGCCTTCGCCGCCACCTCGCGACCCCACAGGCCCGCGGCGATCACGACCTTCTCGCACTCGATGTCGCCGCGCTCGGTGCGGACGCCGACGACGCGGCCGTCGTCGAGGACGAAGTCGGTCACCTCGGTGTTCTCGAAGATCTGGGCGCCGCGCTGCCGGGCACCGCGCGCCATCGACATCGTCACGTCGACCGGGTTCGCCCGGCCCTCGTCGGGCGTCCAGAAGCCGTGGATCACGTCGTCGGTGCGCATCAGCGGCACCATCTCGGCCACCTCGCGCGGCGAGAGCACTTCCTTGGTCATCCCGACCGAGCGCATGTACGCCGTCTCGCGGCGGAAGCCCTCGTCGGCGCGCGGCGTGGTGGCGAGCTGGAGGTAGCCGCACCGGCGGAAGCCGGTGGAGAGTCCGGTCTCCTCCTCGAGCCGGCCGTACAGCTCGGCGGAGTAGCGCGCCATCCACAACGCGTCCTCGGTGGTCCCGCCGGAGACCACCTCGCCGGCCGCGTGCCAGGTCGTGCCCGAGGTGAGCTGCTTGCGCTCGAGGAGCACCACGTCGCTCGCCCCGAGGAGGGCGAGGTGGTAGGCGATCGACGTACCGATCACGCCTCCGCCGACGACGACGTACTGAGCGCGCGAGGGCAGGTCGCCCGATCCGGACGTGGAGGTGGCCTCGGCCCGAGCGGCGGCGGGGTTGATGGCGGTGAAGTCGAGCGACATGGTGGCACCCTGCCACGGTTTGAACGGCTGTTCAATCGCCTCGGGTCTACTGGAGGGCGATCGCCTCGGCCAGGCGACGGGAGGTCTCGCAGTCGCCGGCGTCGCCGTTGATCGCGTCGACCGAGCTGGGGACGGTGTCGGAGGTGTAGACCCAGTACTGACAGTTGGTGCCGGGTGTGCCCCACCCCCAGGCTTGCGGCCCTCCTGCCGGGAAGTCGAAGTCGAGGCCGAGGTCCGCCAGCTGAGCCGTCTCCAGCAGTTCCTTGCGGAGGTCGGCCAGGGTCTTGCCCGCGTAGCGCCCACGCTCGTGTGCGATCTCGACGCTGCGGGTGGCGGCGTCGCCGGCCCCGGCGTACTGGCAGATGATCACCCGCTGCTCGACGGTGACCTCGAACCCCACGGCCTCCGACACGAATGCCGCCGGCGGGCAGTGGAAGGGTCCGGTGGCTGTCGGTCGCGTCTCTCGGCCTGAGCCTCCGCCCCGACCGGACGACGAGTGCCCGCAGCCCGCCAGTGCGAGGACGGTCGCTGTCATCGCGACCGCACGCCTCGCCCGAGCCCTCACCCGCGCATCATCGCGCAGCGAGTGGGCACCCTGGACACGAACGCCACATCAGGGGCAGGGTGCTGGGATGCCTCGACTCGGACTCCTCGCCCTGTCCACCGCCCTCGTCGCCGGCTCCCTCCTGGGCAGTGCGGCGTACGCCGGCAGCGCCGCCGCCCGAGGTGGAGGTGGCCATGGTCCCGGGCAGGGTCACGGGCATGGTCACGGCCACGGTGGCTCGCTGTCGTGGAGCGAGAGCGTGATCGATGCCGACCAGAGCTTCCGCGGCCTCGACGCGGTCGACCGTCGGACGGCGTGGGTCACCGGCAGCAGCCTCACCGACGGCGGCCCGGGCCGGGTCTTCCGGACGACGGACGGCGGCCACACCTGGGAGGATGTGAGCCCTCCCGACACCGGTGGCCTGGAGTTCCGCGACGTGGAGGCGCGGAGCGCGAAGACCGCTGTGATCCTGGCGATCGGGCCCAGTGAGGCGTCTCGCATCTACCGCACCACCGACGGTGGCGCCACGTGGGACACGACGTTCGTCAACGAAGAGCCGTTGGCGTTCTACGACTGCATGGCGTTCTACCCCGACGGTCGCCACGGCCTCGCGCTCAGCGACCCGGTCGACGGCAAGTTCCGGATCCTCTCCACGCGCGACTCCGGTCGCTCATGGACAGTCCTGCCCAGCGACGGGATGCCCGAGGCGCCGACGGAGTTCGGGTTCGCAGCCAGCGGCGACTGCCTCGTGACGGCCGGCAGCCACACGGCGTACTTCGGCTCGGGCGGCGGCGCCGCGCGCGTCTTCCGCTCCCGCGACTTCGGCCACACCTGGACCGCCTCCGACTCGACGATCCCGCCGGGTGACGCGGCCGGAGTCTTCGGCCTCGCCTTCCGCACATCGCGCCAGGGCATCGCCGTCGGCGGCGACTTCGCAGACGCGACGGACGGCGTCGACGCCGTCGCGACCACCCGCGACGGCACCACCTGGCGCAACGTCGGCGACCTGACCCACCTGGGTGAGGACGTCGCGTACCTCCCGCGCCACGGCCACCGCCTCATCGTCACCGGTGAGTCCGGCGACGTGATGGGCACCAGCGTCAGCCTCGACGACGGCCGCACCTGGACCCGCATCAGCGACCTCGGCTACCACACCCTCGACTGCACCCATGACGGATCCTGCTGGGCGGCCGGCGGCGATGGCCGCGTCGCTCGGCTCACCGGCTGACGGTTCTCGCACCACGGCCGGGGCCGGGTAGCGTCTCGGCCGTGTAACGCGGGGTTATCACCGCCGAAGATCCGGCACAGCCCGCACTCAGTGGCACCAGCACCGCAGAAGTGGCTGCTGCGGACGCGGCACGAGGGGCCGAGAGGGGTGGGGCTGGTGCGGCCGATACTCCTGAGCGGGGCGCTGGCTGCCGTGTGCTCGCTGCTGGGGACCTGGATCGCGATCGGGTGGTTCACCCGCCGCGGCTTCGGCCAGCCGATCAGGGACGACGGGCCGACGACCCATCACGTGAAGCGTGGTACGCCGACCATGGGTGGGCTCGTGATCCTGGTGAGCGCCACTGCGTCGTACCTGACGGCGACGCTCGTGACCGGCGGCCGGCCGAGCGCCAGCGCCTGGCTCGTGCTGCTGCTGTTCCTCGGCTGTGGGTCCGTGGGGTTCCTCGACGACTTCCTCAAGGTCTCCACGCAGAACAACCAGGGCATCAGCAGCAGGGCCAAGATGGCCGGTCAGACGCTGGTCGCGCTCGTCTTCGGTGTCCTGGCCACGCGGTCCTTCGCCGACCATCGAGGGGTGCGGCCGGCGTCGCCGTACCTCTCCTCCACCCATGACTGGGGGGTCAAGCTGCCCCTGGTCGTGGTCCTGCTCCTGATCTGGTTCATCGTGGTCGCGACCTCGAACGGCGCGAACCTCACCGACGGGGCCGACGGGCTGCTCGCCGGCGCCTCGGCGCTGATCTTCGGTGCGTACGTGATCGTGAACGTCTGGCAGAACAACCAGCTGTGCGGCTCCACGCGGCCCAACGTGGTGGCCTCGCAGTGCTACCACGTGCGCGACCCTCTCGACCTGGCCGTGTTCTCTGCTGCCGTCACCGCTGCGTGTGTCGGCTTCCTGTGGTGGAACGCCAAGCCCGCGCAGATCATGATGGGCGACGTCGGCTCCCTCGCGCTCGGCGGCGCGCTGGCCGGGCTCGCGATCATGTCGCGGACGGAGCTCCTGATGGCCGTCATCGCCGGGCTGTTCGTGCTGGAGACCCTGTCGGTGCTCCTGCAGACGGGCTACTTCAAGCTGACCAGGCGACTCACGGGCACCGGGCGTCGCATCTTCCGGATCGCACCGATCCACCATCACTTCGAGCACCTGGGATGGGAAGAGGTCACGGTGGTGATCCGCTTCTGGATCATCGCGGGGATCTGTGTCGCGACCGGACTCGGGATCTTCTACGCGTCGTGGCTGGTCTGAATCGCGTCGCGCCGTTCGTAGGGAAGATAGGCGGCACCCTCGCCGCCGTTCCTTCAGGACCGACCGACAGGAGACACCGTGAAACTTCTTCTCACCTCCGGGGGTGTGACGAACTCCAGCATCCGCGAAGCGCTCGTCGGACTCCTCGGCAAGCCGATCGAGGAGTCCACGGCGCTGTGCATCCCCACGGCGATGTACGGCCATCCGATGGTCGGCCCGGGAGTGAGGACGTGGGAGTTCATCAGCGGCAACTCCGAGAACCCCATGGTCGACCTGGGCTGGAAGTCCGTCGGCGTGCTCGAGCTGACCGCGCTGCCCAGCCTCGACGAGGCACGGTGGGTGCCGCTGGTTCGAGAGACCGATGTGCTGCTCGTGGGCGGGGGTGACGTGCTCTACCTGTGCCACTGGATGCGCGAGTCCGGGCTGGTGAACCTGCTGCCGTCGCTGAGCGAGACGGTCTGGGTGGGACTCAGCGCAGGCAGCATGGTGATGACCCCGGTGGTCGGGGAGGACTTCATCCAGTGGCGTCCACCCTCGGGTGAGGACACCACCCTGGGCGTCGTCGACTTCTCGATCTGCCCCCACCTTGCTGCCGACGGCATGCCGGGCAACTCGATGGCCGAGGCCGAGCAGTGGGCGGCTGGCATCCCGAACCCGGCGTACGCGCTGGACGACCAGACGGCGATCCGCGTGGTCGACGGCGAGGTCGATTTCGTCTCCGAGGGTCGTTGGGTGCCGCTGCGGACCCTGAGCTCCACGTGACCGGTGCCGCGTCCCCATGGGCACAGTCACGCTCGGTGGGGCGCGGCCACGGGAGGCCGATCGCTCAGGAGGCCCCGGGTGGGCCGTCGAGCACCCGGGGGACGTACTCGACGAGCTGGATCTGGCCGTCGAAGGTGCGGCTGTCGAGCATCTCGAGGGCGACGTCGGGATAGCCGTCGTAGATCCGCTCGGCGCCGGTGGCGCCGGTGATGACCGGGAACATCACCACCCGGAAGCGATCGACCAGGCCGGCCGCGAGCAGGGAGCGGCACACGCTGAGGCTGCCGATGGTACGCATCGACCGGTCGCCGTTCGCTTTCATGTCGCGCACCGCGTCGGCCGCGTCGCCGGTGACCAGGGTCGAGTTCTCCCACTCGAGCGGGTCGGTCAGCGTGCTGGAGAAGACGACCTTCGAGAAGTGGCCGAGCACGTCGGTGCCAGGCTCACCGCTCTGGGTGAAGCCGTGCATGAGGCGATAGGTCTTCGCGCCCATCAGGACCAGGTAGTCCGCCTCGGGGCTCTCGCCCAGCCAGGACAGGTACTCCGGTCCTTCGAGGCCCCACCAGCCCGGCCAGCCCTCGGCGGAGGCGTACCCGTCGAGCGAAGTGATGAAGTCGACGACAAGCTCGGGCATCAGTGTTCCCTCCCTCTCTTCCTGACACCCTTCCCCGATCGTGCGTCGCCGAATCACGGCCGACCGAGGAACGCGCTCGGGGCGAGCGTCCGGTGAGTGGGGGTGCCCTGTGCCAGGCTCGCACCATGGCGCGGACGGACCGGATCGAGCCCGACGCCGAGGTGGTCGCCAGACTCGGTACGACGGCCCTCGCGCTGCCCGAGGCCTACGAGGAGGACGCCTGGACCGGCGTCCGGTGGCGGATCCGCGCCACGACCTTCGCCCACGTGATGGTCGCGCAACCAGGCTTCGAGTCGTCGTTCCGCGACATCACGGGAGTCTCAGAGCCGACCACCATCCTCACCTTCCGTGCCGCCGGCGACGAGCTCCTCGCCCTGACCCACAGTGGGCCGCCGTTCTACAAGCCGCCGTGGTCGCCGACGATCGTCGGGATGGTGATCGACGAGGACACCGACTGGGCGGAGGTGGCCGACCTGGTCACGGAGAGCTACCGGGTCAGCGCCCCGCAGAAGCTGGTGAGGCTGCTCGACGCGACCACACGTCGAGCGCCGTCCGCCGACTGATCACCCGGCGTGCGGCTCGACCCGCTGGACGCGGTCGAGGAACGTGAGCACGGCGAGCACGCGACGGTTCTCGGACCGGTCCTCGGTGAGTGCGAGCTTGGTGAACAGCCGGCTGACGTGGGTCTCGACCGTCTTGAGCTCGACGGCGAGCCGCTCGCCGATGGCCCGGTTCGAGCGGCCCTCGGCCATCAGCTCCAGCACCTCCAGCTCGCGCGGGGAGAGCTGGTCGAGCAACCGGTCTCGGCGCGGGCCGCCGAGGCCGCTGCGCGGCTCATGGGTGGGACGAAACAGGGTCGTGGTCATCGATTCTTAGCCGATCCGGGTGTCGGGTGTGGATCCCTTGTCACCTGTATGTCGTTCCGGGCACCCGAGACCTGACATCGGGGCTCCGTCTTCCTGCGCCGTCAAGTCGGCCGGCCGGGGTCGGCGCAACTCCTCGTGCCGACCCCGGCCGCCACCATCCGGCGTCGTGGGCCCGGCTCAGTCGCCGGGGGCGTCGGGGCCGGTCGAGATCTGGCGCAGCGTCGAGATCACGGTGACCTCGGGCCAGTGCTTGGCGTGCAGCTCGGCGAACTCGCGCTGGTCGGCCACGGCCTCCTCGAGGCTGTCGTACTGCATGATCGCCCAGCCGCCCACGACCTCCTTGGCCTCGGCGTACGGTCCGTCGACCCGGCTGATCTCGCCCTGCTTGACGATGAAGTTCACGGCGTCCTCGGTGCCGTAGAGGCCGCCACCGTCGAGGAACACGCCCTTGGCGGCACGCTCGCCGACGTGGACGTCCATCGCGTCGAACAGCGCCTGCGGTGGCGTGCCGACGCCCTCTTCCATCCTCACGAATCCCATGAAACGGGGCATCTCTGGATCACTCCTGTTGGTTGCGGGTGGTTGGTTCTCGCCCGTACGTCGAACGGCCGCCGGGCTCTTCGACACAGTCCTCTGGATTTTCTCAAGCGTTGCAGAAGGTCGTGCCTGCTCACCAGGCCGAGCGGCCCCGGCCGGCCAGGTGCGATCGCCTCGCGCGGGCGATACTGGAGCGCATGCCCCTGCGCCTGCACCACGTCGTCATCGATGCCCACGACCTGCCGGCCCTGGCGGCGTTCTGGGCCGAGGCGCTCGGATGGACGGTGCTCTCCACCCGCGAACGCGAGGTGGTCATCGGGCCGGACGCCGATGCGCCGGTCGGCCTGTGCTTCATGCCGGCGGGAGCCACGCAGAAGGTCGTCAAGAACCGGGTGCACCTCGACCTGACCACGACCGCCGACGACCGCGACGCGGAGATCGAGAGGCTGATCGACCTCGGCGCCCGCCGGGTCGACGTGGGCCAGACCGAGCAGGACTCCTGGGACGTGCTCGCCGATCCCGAGGGCAACGAGTTCTGCGTCGTACGGCCGAAGACCTCCCTCGTGGCCTGAGGGCGCCGCGCCGAGGGCAGCAGAAAAGTAGGGTGGAGAGGTGAGTCGCATCTTCACCACGCCCTTCGCGTCGGTCTACCCGCACTACGTCGCGAAGGCGGAGAGGAAGGGCCGGACGAGGGACGAGGTCGACGAGGTCGTGTGCTGGCTCACCGGCTTCGACGAGGCGACGTTGAAGCGCCACCTCGCCGACGAGACGACGTTCGAGGACCTCTTCGCCCGGGCCCACCTCAACCCGAACGCGTCGCTGATCACCGGGGTCGTGTGCGGGGTGCGGGTGGAGTCCGTCGAGGACCCGCTCATGCAGAAGATCCGCTACCTCGACAAGCTCGTCGACGAGCTGGCGAAGGGCAAGGCCATGGACAAGATCCTGCGGGCGGACCCGGCGACCCTTACGTGAGTGGTGGCATGCGCCCCGTCTTCAGGTGAATCCAGCAGAACCCGAACAGGGTCCCCCCGGACCAGTTCTTCCTCGACTGCCAGGTGTGCGTGACGACGAGGTCGGCACGATCTTTCCGATGGGCGACCAATGCGGCACAACCGGCCCGTCCCTTGTTCGTGAGAGTGGCAGCGGACGGATATCGCGCTGTGTTCAGCTGCAGTGCCGTGGGCAGGATCTCTGTCCGGTGCGGTTTCTTGCACGAGACGAAGGGCTGTTCCGCCGCCGGGTCGGGGAGCTGGTCGATGCACGGTTGGAACCTGACCGGATCGGATTCGACGGCGCCACGGAGGGAGCCTTTCAACGGCGCGAGCTCGCGACAACACGAGTTCGAGGGCCTGATGCCGACGTCGCAGCGCAACCAGTTCTGACCGGCGGCTCGCTGCGCCGACGATGGCCAGAAGACCACGAAGTTGAGCGTCCTGATGGCCGGGAAGGAGATGCCGAGGTAGCTGCCGGACGGCGTGCCGCAGCTGCCCGCGAGCTGCTTCACCTCCGCGAGCGTGAGTTTCTCCACGGGGTGGATCACTTCGGCGGTCTCGAGCGTGTGGGTCTTCGAGCAGTCGACCACCGGGGCGTTGTCGACCCAGCTGTCATTCGTGGGGGTGTTGCGACACTGCCCGACTCTGGGCGGCGGAGGCACGTCGCTCGCAGCAGCGGTTCGTGTCGACGTACCGGCAGAGCCGGAGCGGGCGTCGCTGGTGCAGGCCGCGCAGGCGACCAGGATGGACAGGGCGACGAGGAAGCCCTCGACTCGTCGGCGCGTCATCATGGCTGGCTCTCCCCGGTCCCGGTGTTCCTCAGTACCCCGACCCGGTCTCACGGGGCCGCGGGGGAACCAGCTGCGGACACCTGCGAGTGGTGGCCCCCGATCCCAGGGAAGCGATGGTGCGTCGGCTCGTGCGGGACCGGCCGCGAACAGCGTTGGCTGGCCTGTTGAGCCTGTGAGCTGGACCGCTGCACGGCGAGACCTTCGGCCAGGTAGCTGGTGATCATGGCGGACTCCTCGGTGGATGGCGCGTGACGACCACAGTGCGCCTCGACGCGCACGCCACACATCGGAAGATCTCCCTATCTTGATGTCACCCTCCGCACCCGAGGAGACGGGCTCGCGGACCGCCGAGTGCGACTACATCAGTGACGCCACGGCGCAGCAGTGCCACCATGGTCGGATGGCCCTCCACCGGGCTCCCATGATCGGTCGCGACCGCGAGCTCGCTGCCTTGCGGGAGGCCGTCGCCGAAGGGCGGACGGGGCACCCCTCCGCCGTGGTGGTCGAGGGCGAGG
The DNA here is from genome assembly GCA_963794355.1 of uncultured Actinomycetota bacterium. Taxonomy (GTDB): domain Bacteria; phylum Actinomycetota; class Actinomycetes; order Propionibacteriales; family Nocardioidaceae; genus Nocardioides. Next base: position 181,571 of record CAWCDN010000013.1, on the reverse strand, counting down.
CAGGCTCGGGGAAGACCCGCTTGGTCGGTGAGCTCCTCGAGGCGTTGCGCCAGGACGCACACCTCGGCGAGCCGCTCGTACTGCGTGGTGCCTGCTCCAGCGCTGACAGGAGCGACGTGCCGTGGGCTCCCTTCCTCGACGTGCTCCGCGACCTCAGGCGCAACCTCGGGGACCAAGGCTTCCTGGAGCTCGCCGGCTGCCGGGCGGGCGACCTCGCGCCCCTGGATCCGGGCATCCCGTCCGAGACCACGCAGCGTGTTCCGGAGCAGGGCCGCATGCTCGGTGTGTTGAGTGGGCTGCTCCTGGACGCCGCAGTGCGCCGGCCGACCGTCTTGGTCGTCGAGGACGTGCACTGGGCCGACGAGGGCAGCTGCCGCGTGCTCGGATACCTCGTGCGCTCGATGCGGGCCGAGCATCTCACCGTGCTCGTCACGGTGCGGCTCGAGGAGGCCGCACCGGAGCCGTTGCCTGGCATCGTCGGCGAGCTCGTCCGGAGCGGCAGCGCATCGCGGCTCAGGCTGGCCCGACTCGATCGGGACGGGATCGCCGAACAGCTGCATCATCTCTTGGGTTCGGTCCCGGACCCAGACGTGGTGGACAAGATCGACGTGCTGTCCGCGGGTCTCCCCCTGTTCGTGGAGGAGGCAGCAGATGCGTTGGCAGACGACGCCGACTTGTCCCAGCTGTCGGGAGTGGTCCACGGACATCGTCTGGCGGGTCTGCCGCGGCAGGCCCTCCTCCTCGCGGAGACAGCGGCCGTGGCGGTCACCCCACCGTCCGCGGCGACGTTGCACCTGGCCTCCGGCCTCGAGGGAGAGGACTTCGACAGTGCGCTCGCAGGCGCAGTGAGTGCCGGTGTGCTCAGTAGGCGGCGCCCGCTGATCGAGTTCCGCCACGCTGTGCTGCGGGAGGCGACCCTCGACGGGATTCTGCCGAACCGCGAGCGCGAGATCCACCTCCGATGGGCGGACGTGCTGGAGCCCGAGGCGGACGGGCTGGAGGCCACCGTGACGGTGGCACACCACCGGCTCGTCGCGGGGGAGCCGTCCGCCGCTCTCGTGGCATGTGCCCGTGCGGCCGACGCGGCCCGAGACGCCTCAGGCTTCGGGGTCCAGCTGGAGATGCTCCGGGAGGTCTCTCGGCTCTGGCCACGAGTCGACCGTCCCGAGGAGCTCGCCCACCGCGATCTGGTCGACGTCCTGGGTCAGGCGGCGGAGGCCGCCTCCTTCGCTTCGACCGACGCAGCTGAGACGCAACGGCTCGCTCGGCAAGCACGCGCACTGCTCCGGCCCGGCTCCTCCCCGGCTCGCAGCGCCTGGCTCGATCTGCTGGTGCTCAGGAGCAGGTACACCGAGTCCGAGCAGATCCCGATCGAGGAGGTTCTTGCGGTCGTCGAGCAGATTCCGTCCGAGCCAGCTACCCGCGAGCGCGTCGTTGCCTGTGCTTTCGCAACCCACCATCTGCTGCAGGCAGGTCGTACCGGTGCCGCCGAGCTCTACGTGGCGGAGGGCGTCCGGTCTGCCTACGTGCTGGGGCTGGCGAGACTCGAGGAGGAAGCCACGAGCAACGAGGCCCTGCTCCGCCTGCACCAGGGACGGTACCGCGATGCCATGCGGTCGGCGATCCGGGCCCGCCGGATCGCTGACGCCGGGGGCGACGACCTGACCAGAGCCGACTCGTACGGCCTTTTGGCACTGATCCATTGGCATGTGGGTGATCCGGTCGCGGCCAGCGAGAACTGCCGTCGCGCGGTCGAGATCCTGGGTGGTGACCGTCCGGGTCCCTTCCCCTTCACGTGGGGAATGAACGCCACGAACCTCGCTGAGACACTCGTCGAGCAGGGAGAGTGGACGGAGGCGCAGCACACGCTCGACCATGTGCTGGCTGTGCCGGACCTTCCGGATCGGATCGTCGACTTCGCGTGCCGGCTCGCACGCCATCTCCGGCTCTGGCGCGACGGCCTCGACCCCGACTACGTCGTCGGGGATGCGACTACCGACCCCATCCTCGAGACGCTGGACCTCCAGGACCTCGTCCCGTGCTGCTACACCGACGCCGACATCAGCAGCCACCACCACGACCTGGCCCGGGCCCGGGCCGAGCTCCGGGTGCCGTTGTCCGACGACCGGACCGTGCAGCTGCCCGAGGCTCTGTACAACGTGTTGAGCGTCGCGGCTCGCACCGAGGCTGATGCGAAGGCGGAGGGATGGCCCGACCCCGATCCGGAGGCTGGGAGCTGGGCCGTCGGGCGCATCGAGCACCTCCTCGGCCTGATGACGCCGACGGGCGGGGTGGAACAGGCTCAGGACGCCCATGTGAGGGCCGACCTGGCCCGCTGGGCCGGCCAGGACGACGCCACCGCATGGGTGCACGTCGTACGCCTGTGGCGGCGAGTACCCCACCCCCGGTCGCTGGCTCTCGCCTTGCTACGTCTCGGAACGGTCGCCGCTGGTGCGGGCGACACGTTGGTGGCTCGGAACTCGCTCGCCGAGTCCCTCCGCATCGCCGAGCGACTGGGCGCTCGCCCCCTGATGGACGCCGTCCACGAGGCTGCCAAGGCCCATGGCCTCCGCATCGGCGCACTTCCAGGGGCGCGCGGGACCGGCGCCCTGCTGACCGGCCGCGAGCTCGAGGTGTTGCACCTGGTGGCCGACGGTGCGTCGAACGCCGACATCGCCGCGGGCCTCTTCATCTCGCCCAAGACCGTGTCGGTGCACGTCTCGCACATCCTCGAGAAGCTGGGCGTCGGCTCGCGGACCGCGGCTGCGGCTCGGGCGCGCGAGGCGGGGCTGCTCGACACCCAGGACGTCAACAGCCGCGACGGGACAGCAGCCTCAGCTTCGTGAACACCGAGCGGTGGTCGCTGGAGCGTGAGGGGCGGGCGTGGGTGCTGCCGGGCACGGCTGCGAAGTGCCGGTCGTGGAGCACGTAGTCGAAGCGGCCGTCGGGGTGCGCGTCGGGATAGGTGTCGCCCGACCCGGTGCCCGCCTCCTGCTGGGCGTCGAGCAGACCCTGGCGGAGGATCCGCGCCGGTACGTCGGTGGGCACAGAGTTCAGGTCGCCCGCCACGATCGAGGGCAGGGTCGCCGCGCCCAGGGCACGCCGGATCACCAGAGCCTGCAGGAGCCGGCTCTCGTGGGCGAACGCACCGGAGCTGAGGTGGGTCGAGCTGAACGCGACGTTCCGGCCGTCCACGTCGACGACGACGGTCAGCAGCCCGCGGGGCTCGACGTCATCGGTCCACGGCAGGCGCAGGTTGCGGCTGTCGACGACCGGATAGCGGGAGAGGACGGCGTTCCCGAACGGGCCACCGTCGTAGATCAGGTTGGGTCCGTAGACGACGTGCATGCCGGTGGCGCGAGACAGGTACGCCGGCTCGTCGGCGCGAGTGCGGGTGGTGTCGGTGTCGACCTCGTTGAGACTGACCAGGTCGGGCCGGACCGCCTCGATCTCGGCCGCAATCTGGTCGAGGTCGACGGAGCCGTCGTCGGTCAGCCCGGTGCGGATGTTGAACTGCAGCACCCGGAGGACCGGTCCCGGTCGGCCTCGGCACCCGGCTCGGCTGGCCTCTCCCGACTCCCGCAGCCCGGGTCCGAGTGCGCCGGGATCGACCGACCCGACGGACGGGGTCGTGGCCGTCGACACCGGCGCGGTGACCACCGGCGTGGGGGTGGCCGACGACGAGTCGTGGGACGCCACGACGAGCCACGTCGTAGCCGCGAACACGCCCGCCACGGCCAGCACGGCACCGGCCGCGAACCAGATGACGCGCCACCTGGGGCGCGCGCTGGCTCCTCCGTCGACGGGCACGGGCTCCACTGTGCCTGCTCGGCCGTGAGGCGCACACCCGGCCGCCGTCGTACGACGCCGATCCGCTCGCGCGATCTTGTCGAAACCCGCCGCGCCGCCAACGCCCCAGCGGTAGCGTGACTGCTCGGCAACCCGGGGGGATCCAGCCGTAGGCGACGCACCCGAGGAGCAGTTCTTGTCGTCACCCGTCGACTCCGACCCCATCGTCACCCGGCCCGCATCACTGGCTCACCTGTTCCGGGAACGCGTCGCCGCCAGCCGCGACGCAGTCGCCTACCACTACCCCGTGGGCGACGCCTGGCGACAGGCCACCTGGGACGACACCGGCGACCTCGTCAACGCGATGGCGGCCGGCCTGATCGCGATCGGCATCGGGGCCGAGGAGCCCGTCGCCATCATGTCGGGCACCCGCTTCGAGTGGATCCTGGCCGACCTCGCGATCATGTGCGCCGGCGCGGCCACGACCACGATCTACCCGAGCACCGTCGACCGCGACGTCGTGCACATCCTCAACGACTGCGGGGCACGCGTGGTGATCGCAGAGGACGACGAGCAGGTGCTCAAGCTCTGGCGCATCCGCGACCAGGTGCCGCGCCTGACCCGGGTCATCCAGCTCGAGGGCGAGTTCGAGAAGGGCACCGTGATCCCCCTGGGCGAGCTGGTGAGGATCGGACGTGGTGAGCTCGCCGAGCGGCCCCGCCTGGTCGAGAAGCGGATCGACGCCATCAAGCGCGACCAGCTCGCCACGATCATGTACACCAGCGGGACGACGGGCACCCCGAAGGGGGTGCGGCTGCGCCACTCCTCCTGGACCTACGAGGGCGCGGCCATCGCGTCGTACGACATCCTCCACGAGGACGACCTGCAGTTCCTCTGGCTCCCGCTCTCCCACTCGTTCGGCAAGGTGCTGCTCTCCACCCAGCTGGCGTGCGGCTTCCCGACCGCGGTCGACGGCCGCGTCGATCGGATCATCGACAACCTGCCCGTCATCCGGCCGACGTTCATGGGCGCGGCTCCGCGGATCTTCGAGAAGGCGTACGGGCGGATCACCGCGATGACCGAGGAGGAGGGCGGCGTCAAGAAGCTGGTCTTCGACCAGGCCTTCGCGGTCGCCCGGCGCGTGAAGAAGTACGAGTCCGATGGCAAGCGCGTGCCCTTCCTGCTGCGCCGTCGCCACGCGCTCATGGACAAGCTCGTCTTCTCCAAGATCCGCGAGCGCTTCGGTGGCCGGCTGCGCTTCTTCATCTCCGGCGCGGCTGCGCTCAACACCGACATCGCCGAGTTCTTCGAGCTCGCGGGCGTCACGATCCTCGAGGGGTACGGGCTGACCGAGACCTCGGCCGGCTCGTGCGTGAGCCTCCCGGACCTCAACAAGATCGGCTACGTCGGGCCGCCGTTCCCGGGCACGGACGTCGCGATCGCGCCGGACGGCGAGATCCTGATCCAGGGTCCCGGAGTGATGGACGGCTATCACAACCTCCCGGCCGAGACCCACGCCGTCCTCCGGTACGGCTGGCTCTACACCGGCGACATCGGACACCTCGACGCCGAGGGCCGGCTGCAGATCACCGACCGCAAGAAGGACTTCTTCAAGACCGCGCAGGGCAAGTACGTCGCGCCGACCTACGTGGAGGGGGCGCTGAAGGCGGTCTGCCCGTACGCCGGCAACGTCGTGGTGGTCGGTTCGGACCGCCCGTACTGCGTCGCCGTCGTCTCGCTCGATCCCGAGGCGATCGCGCAGTGGGCCCAGGCGCATGACGCGCCCGACTCGTCGTACGACGCGCTGGTGAGGTCCGCGGAGGTGCACGACCTCGTGGCCGCCTGCGTCGAGAAGCTCAACGCGAAGCTCAATCCGTGGGAGACGGTCAAGAGCTTCATCCTCGCCGACGCCGACTTCACCGTGGAGTCCGGTGAGCTGACGCCGTCGCTCAAGGTGAAGCGGAACGTCGTGGAGCGGAGGTACGACGAGCGGATCGCCCTGCTCTACCCCACGATGTCGGTGCCATCCTTCGACCTCGACCACCTCACCGACGCCGAGCTCTCGGGAGAGCTCGCCGGCTGACGCGGGCCGAGCGGCATCCGTCGGGGCTCTGCCGTGGCCACGAGGCGCCGGCGGTCTCCTAGCCCCGTTGTCGTCGGCCCAGCCGTCGTGCGCGTCGGGCCGACATTCTCGACCACGCGGCCTGCTGGAAGGCGAGGGTGGCCCAGCCCGCGACGGCCATCCCACTGATGTTGAGCAGCAGCTGGGCGGCGCTGCCCCAGAGCTCGTGTGGCAGGCCGAACGCGAGGGCGAGGGCGATGTTGCCCGCAGCGGGCACCGTCGTGACCGAGATGAAGACGCCCGAGAGGCCGCCGGTCTTGGCCGAGGTGAGTGACAGGACACCTGCCGCCGCCGCGATGACCGCGACGAGGAACGACCACTTGGTGGGGGCATAGATGAAGTCGGTGCTCGGCCGGGCACCCGTCACGTCCTGAACGGCGATCCAACCCAAGGCACGACCGGCGAGAGCCGCGAGCGTGGTCAGCCCGATGGCGACCCCGAAACCCAGGAAGAGAGTGCGCGCGGCGTACAGCCCGAGATCTCGGCGCCGCCGTACCAGCGCCAGTCCCAGGGCCGCGATCGCCACGAACTCCGGGCCCAGCACCATCGCGCCGATCACCAGGATCTGGGTGTCCAGGATGATCGCAATGCTGGCCAGGAGCGTCGCCAGCGTCATGAACGACAGATAGGTCCAGTTGAGCTCGGACTCCACGTAGGCGCGCTGAGTCACCTCGGCCCAGACGACCGCGTCAGCGCTGCTGCCCGGGGTGCGCTTCTCGGCGGCGAGCCCGGACTCGGACATCCAGGTGCTCACGGGCTCGATGTGGATCGAACCCCGTCGGGGTACGTCGATCTCCTCGAGCCGCCCGATGATCTCGTTGGCCGCCTCTCGGGCGATGTCGGCAAGGACGACGTCGCCGACCGGCCGTACCGACGCCCCGCGGATGAGGGCCAGACTGCTCACCGCAGGGTCGTCACCGACGATGTCGAGCACTTGCTCGGTCAGGTCGCTCGGAGCGGTGATCCGCAGCTGCAGCATCGCCACAGTCTGACGCACCAGAAGGGCAGCCGAGGTTGGTGAGGGGCGAGTCAGAGTTGTCGGTTGGATTCAGAGATGCCTGGGTGCCGAGTGGCCCCGATGCCGTCACCCGTCGCCTCATCGAGGGGTCCTGAAGGGCGGTGACCCCGGATTGGCTCGTCCCAGGCCACCCTCCCCGACACGATCACCAGCCGAGAACGCGATGTGCGGGCGCTCATGGCTGCGGGGAAGCCCAACTCCGATATCCGAGCAGCTGCACATCGGAATCGGGACGGCTTACCCAGCTGAGGCAACCCTTCAGCGCGCGTCGACCTCCTGGCGAGGGGAACGACCCCGCTCAACGCTGCGACGTTCAAGTCCCAGGTGCGTCACCACGCAAGTCCCAGGTGCGTCACCACGCCGGGATCCGGCGTCATCCAGGTTGCGTCACGTCGCGTGACCAGGCATCGCAACCTTCGCCTTCTGACCTCGACAAGAAGGCCCCTGGGATGCTTCGGTGGCACGCTCCCCTTGATCACCCGGATGCCGGAGGCCCGTGATGCCGCGACAGATCGTCTTCACTCCCGATGCCCCCAGCTCGCCGCTGTTCAGCCAGGCGGTGAAGGCGGGGCCGATGGTGATCGTGTCCGGAATGGTCGGGGCCGATCCCGAGACGGGCGACCTGGCCGGGGAGACGATCCAAGATCAGACCCGCCAGGCACTGGCGAACTGCCGAACGATCCTCGAGGCCGCCGGCGGCGGCCTGGAGGACGTGCTCGAGATCGGGATCCTGCTCACCAACCCGGGGGACTTCGCCGGACTGAACGAGGAGTACGCCCGCTGGTTCCCCAGTGACCCGCCGGCACGGTATGCAGCAAAGCTCGGCGTCGACGTTCCAGGACTGTTGGTGTCGATCCGGATGACCGCCTACCTCGGCTGACCCACGTCACACCGCCGCTTTCCGGACTGACACACATCTGTTCCCGTCAGCATTGACTCGACGCGAGGAGGTCGCTGTGCGACGAACTCGCCAGCACGGCCCGGGCTGGGCGGAGATCGGAGCCCTGCTCGGGGTGACGCGACCAACCATGCACCGCACGTACGCAAGATGGGCTGACTCGCACACCGCACTCCAGGTGACCAGCGTGACGTCGCCACCCAGGTGTGGGCGACTGGCCGTCAGGACGACGCGCCGAGTCGGTGTCGCACCACCCTCCGGCGCACGGTGGGCGACGCCTCGACCTCGTAGCCGGCGTCGAGGAAGACCTGGAGCAGCCCGACCGACGCCTCGTCCCAGATCACGGTCTTGCCCGGCGGAGGCTCGGTGGGATAACCCTCGAGGACGCGGGCGCCGACCTGTCCGCCGTACTCGACGGTGGCGGCGGCGAGCTCGTACATCAGCCCCTGTCGCCGGAATCCCTTGCGCACGACGAAGCAGGTGACCGACCAGACGCCCGCGAGGTCGGGGTCCATCCGCATCCACGACTTCTGCCGGGCCCAGATCCTCGGGTAGTTCTCTCGCGGCTCGACCGCGACCCAGCCGGCAGCCTGGCCGTCGACGTACCCGACGAGCCCGGACGTGGGCCCGCTCGTGCCGCAGCCGGCCTGCTCCAGGAGCGCGGCGTCGCGCTCCTCCTGGGTCGTGTCCCGCCAGATCCAGCCCGGCACCTTGAGCGCCTGGCAGCGGCACTTGCGGGCGCCGCCGGTGTCGAACACGGCCTCGAGGTCCTCGCTCGTCGCGTCATGGGCCGGTCGCCAGCTGAACTCGGACACACGCCGAGGCTAGTCGCGGTGCGGCGCCAGCAGCGAGGCCGTGACAGGGGGCTTCGTCAGGGCGGTGGCTTCCCGCGACGCCCTGGCGGTACGACGGGGAGCACCTGGGTCTCGGCGTCGGGGGAGATCTCGAGGGGCGCCGTGGGTGGTGCCGGCGCGGTGCCCGGGACGAGGGGGCGGCCGAGGTACGGCGGCCGGGAACGTACCGGACGCCCGAGCTGCAGCTGACGTCGTACCCGCTGCTCGAGGTCCATCTCGAGCAGGAGCCGCCGGACCGTCGAGAGCACGACGACGTCGAGCTCGCGCAGCTCAGGGGCCTGTTCGACCGTGAGCAGATCCTCGAGCCGAGCCCGCGCCTCGTGGAGGCCCTCGAGCGCGGCGCGGAGCACGAGCACGTCATCGGGGCCCAGCTGCTGGGTGGGAGTGGCGTCGTTGCGGACGAGCTGTCCGAACGCGTCGATGCCGGCGGCTATCTCGCGGAAGGTCTGGGTGAGTCCGAGGAACAAGTCGGTCACGGCCTCGTGCGGAGTCGGGCTGGGCTCGGAGGTCGCGTCCAGGAGGGCGCGGAACATCGACCGGATGGCGACCGTGCAGTGCTCCAGCGCTTCCAGCCCCTGCCGCAGGCCGGGGCCGAGGTCCGGCGTGCGGACGGCGCGCACGTTGAGCCGACGGCCCTCCTCGGCCCGGGTCAGGGCCGAGCCCGCGCGGGGTACCTCGTCGTGGGTGATCCGACGCGCCTCCTCCAGCCACCTCCGAGCAGCCGGCGCGATCTCGTCACCCTCCTCGACCAGCTCTCCGAGCTCGGCTGCGGCATGGTTGACCAGCTCACTGATGGAGTCAGCCACCCGATCGATGGCCGTGGCAGCCGAGGCGGTGGCGACCTTGGGCGGAAACAACAGGTTGGTCGCCACCCCCACGACGGCCCCGATCAACGTCTCGACGATCCGCTGCCAGGCCACCGACCCCGTCCCGAGCGTTCCCACCCCGAGCACGAGCATCGCACTGATCGGCACCTCGAGCAGGTTGTCGCGCAGGCGCAACGCCTGCCCCACCGCCACCGAGACGAAGATGAGGAGGCCCAGGCTCCACCACTCAAGCGGCACCACCGAGGCGAACAGCACCGCCAGGGCAACGCCCGTCACGACCGCCACCACCCGGTCCAGGCCGCTGGCGAGCAGCGAGACCGGAGTGACCTGCACGACGAGCATCGCGGTCAGTGCTGCGAGCAGTGGCTGGGTGTCCGGGAACAGCAGTCTCCCGGCGAGGTAGCCCGCCACCGCAGCGACCGTGATCCGCAACGACCAGGACACGCCTGCCCGCCAGCCGCTTCGCAGCAGGGACAGCTCTCGGCCGAGCCTTCGTGGCAGCAGTTCGCGCACGGTTCATCATGAGCGCTCGGGCGCGCACAACCCAAGCCGGTCCCTTGTCGGGGGGTGCCGCGTCCGGCGATGGGTACGTAACGACCCCCTCGAGGAGGAGCCGCATGCGGATCAGCGACACCAGCGACCTGTGGTGGAAGACGGCCGTCATCTACTGCCTGGACGTGCAGACGTACATGGACTGGGACGACGACGGGATGGGTGACTTCACCGGCCTCGTCGAGCGTCTGGACCACCTCGCCGACCTGGGGGTGACCTGCCTGTGGTTGATGCCGTTCCATCCCACGACGGACCGGGACGACGGGTACGACATCACCGACTACTACGGCGTCGATCCACGACTGGGGAGTGCGGGCGACTTCGTCGAGCTGGTGCGTACGGCGCGCGATCGCGGGATGCGGGTCATCATCGATCTGGTCGTCAACCACACCTCCGACAAGCACCCGTGGTTCCGGTCCGCCCGCTCGAGCAAGTCCTCGCCGTACCGCGACTTCTACGTCTGGCGCGACACCGAGCCGCCGAGCACCAAGAAGGAGGTCGCGTTCCCGGACAAGGAAGACAGCATCTGGGAGTACGACGAGAAGACGGAGGAGTGGTACCTGCACCGCTTCTATCGCACGCAGCCCGACCTCAACGTCACCAACCCGCTCGTCCGCGACGAGATCGTCAAGGCGATGGGGTTCTGGCTGGAGCTCGGGATCTCGGGCTTCCGGGTCGACGCCGTGCCGTTCATGATCGAGACCACCGGCGTCGACCAGGCGGAGCTGGACAGGTTCCCTGACCCGCACGAGTTCCTGCGCCACCTGCGGTCGTTCGTGGGACGGCGTACGGGCGACGGGATCCTGCTGGGTGAGGTGAACCTCCCGCACCGCGACCAGAAGGTGTTCTTCGGTGGCAAGGACGGTGACGAGCTGACCATGCAGTTCGACTTCATCGGCATGCAGAACCTCTACCTCTCACTCGCCCGACACGACGCCCGCCCGATCGCCCGGGCCCTGCGCCGACGGCCGGCCATCTCGCGGGAGTCGCAGTGGGCGACGTTCGTCCGCAACCACGACGAGCTCACCCTCGACAAGCTCTCGGACCCCGAGCGGCAGGAGGTGTTCGACGCTTTCGGGCCCGACCCCGCGATGCAGCTCTACGGTCGCGGCCTGCGTCGCCGGCTGCCCCCGATGCTCGACGGCGACCCGCGGCGGATCCGGATGGTCTACAGCCTGCTCTTCTCCCTTCCCGGCACACCCGTGCTGTTCTACGGCGAGGAGATCGGCATGGGCGAGAACCTCGACATCGACGGGCGGCTCGCCGTACGCACACCCATGCAGTGGACCGCGCAGCGCAACGGCGGCTTCTCGAACGCCGCGCCCTCCCGGCTACGCCGCCCCGTGACCTCCGGCCCGTTCGGCCCCGAGCACGTCAACGTCGCCTCCCAGCGCAATGATCCGGAGTCGCTGCTGACGTTCGTCCACCGCCTGGTCAAGCGCTACCGCGAGTCGCCGGAGCTGGGCTGGGCCGACTTCTCGGTACTCGACCAGCCACACCACCACGTCCTGGCGCACGAGTGCAGGTGGGACGACCGCCGCATCGTCGCCGTGCACAACCTCAGCCCCGAGAGCTGCACCGTGCCCCTGACGCTCGACGACTGCGACAGCAGCCACCACCTCCTCGACCTGCTGCAGGACTCCGACCACTTCGAGCCGGACGACCGAGGCCTCGTGGAGGTGCCGCTGGACGGCTACGGCTACCGGTGGCTGCGGCTGATGCCCCGTGACAGCCGCCGACTGGCCTGACGGAGCCACGTGCATGGCTCTAGGCTCGGCGCATGGGACTGTTGACCTTCAGCATCAACGTCACCCTGGACGGCTGCGTCGACCACCAAGAGGGAATCGCCGACGACGAGACCCACGCCTACTTCACCCGTCTCATGGACGAGGGCGGAGCGATGCTGTGGGGCCGGGTCACCTACGAGATGATGGAGAGCTACTGGCCGGCGGTCGCCCGCGGCGACGAGGAGGCGCCACCGGCGATACGCGAGTGGGCGGTCAAGCTGGAGGCCAAGCCGAAGTACGTGGTGTCGTCGAGGCGAACGGACTTCTCCTGGACCAACAGCCACCACCTCGCCGGAGACCTGCGCACCAGCGTGCAGGAGCTCAAGGACGGGACCCCGGACGGCGTTCTCCTCGGCAGCGGCGAGCTCGCGACCGAGCTGGACCGGCTGGACCTGATCGACGAGTACAAGTTCCTCGTCCATCCGAGGATCACCGGCCACGGCCCGACGCTCTACCAGAACGGACTGCACAGCACGCGACGGCTCGAGCTGGTCTCGGCGGAGCCGCTCCACAACGGCGCGGTCGCCATGCACTACCGGCGCGCGGGCTGATCCAGAACAGCCCGTCTCTGGCGTTCGGTCAGGCTCAGTCGACTCCGGGCGGGGCGAAGAACTCCAGCGCGATGCCGTCAGGGTCACGGAAGGACACGCCCGAGCCGTAGCCGGCGTCCTTGATGCCGTCGTGGCCGATGCCCAGCTCGGTCAGGCGGTCCGCCCACCGCTGCAGCTCGCCGCGACCACTGCACGCGAACGCCACGTGGTCGAGTCCGGTCTGACGCTCGTCGAAGGTCCCGCCGGCCGGTTCGGTGTGGGTGTGCAACCCGAACAGGTGCCCGCCCCCGAGCGCGTAGACGGTGTGGTGGAAGGTGCCGCTCTCCTCATCCTCGTCCAGCACCGGATCCGAGCCGAACAACGCGGTGTACCACTGAGTACTCCGCTGCAGATCCGTGACCGTGACGGCGACGTGCGCCAGTGCTGGGAACTCGGGCATGGTCGTACCTCCTGGGGCGTGTCCTGTGGCCAGCCCAGCGACCTGAGCTGGTCATCTCCTGCCAGACACCGTCCCACCAGGGGGCGGGTCGCGGCCATAGCCCCCTTGGTGCAGGGGCCAGACGTGCGGCGCCACGCCCTCAGCACGCGCGACGGCGTCGCGAATGGTGCTGAGGAAACTGCCTGGTTGCGCCGCGCGTCACGTCGCCGGGCCGCGGACCGGGTCAATCCGCCGCGTCTGGGGCTAACAACCTGGGGGTCGGCCGGCGCCGACGTGGGCCTGGTGCATGTGTCGCCGGATCCGGCGCGACGTCAGGAAGCGTCATACCGTTCGCGTTGCCTGGCGTCGTGCTCAGACGTCTGCGAGGACGGCAGTGCTGGTGGGAGCCGGAAGAGGCTGACCCAGGGTGCTGCGGCGGGGCAGCCAGCGGATGGCGATGAGGGCGGTGAGGGCCATCAGTGCCGCCATCGTGAGCAGGACGTCGTGGGTGGCGGCGCCGATGTCGGAGCGGATGAACAGGGGGATGGCGCCCGGGGCTCCCTGCCCGGAAAGCTGGGAGACGCGATCCGCGGTCTGCTGTGCGGTGGAGCTGGGGGCGCCCATCGCGAGCAGCGATGCGTCCACGTGGGCCCGCAGGCTCGACACGAGCAGGGTGCCGAGCAGGGCCAGGCCCAGCGCCGCCCCATAGTTGCGGATCGTCTGGATGATGCCCGTTGCCGCGCCGTACGCGTCGGCCGAGGCGTGATTCAGGGCATCGGTGTTGGCCTGGCCCAGCATGAGTCCCATGCCCACCCCGGTGAGGACGATGGCCCAGACCTGCTGACCCGCATCGAGGCCGGGAGCCAGCTCGGCCCACGCGGCGAGGCCGAGACTGGCGATCACGCTGCCGAGGATCACGGGACGCCGGCCACCGACTCGGTCGAGCATCCGGCCACCGAGCTGAGCGGCCGCGACGAAACCGCCGAAGAAGTACAAGAGAATCAGGCTGGCCCGGGCGGCGCTCTCACCCAGCCCGACCTGTGCGTAGACGCTGGCGAAGAAGAACAGTGGGACGAAGACCATCATCGCCAAGCCGAGAACGATGTTCTCGACCAGGAACCCGCGGTCGCGGAAGATCTGCAGCCGCAGCAGGGGGTCCTTGACACGCGTCTCGACCACGGCGAAGGCCACGAGAAGGGCGATCCCGGTGAAGACCGCGGCAAGCGTCCCGGTGCTCGTCCAGCCCCACACGCCCGCCTGTTGGAAGCCGAAGACGCTCGAGGCCACTCCGGTCGTCACGAGCAGAAGCCCAGGCACGTCGATGCGCGACGGCTTCCGGGTCGAAGCGGGGGCGGCCAGCAGGGTCAGCGCGATGGCGGCCACGCCGACCGGAACGTTGATCCAGAAGATGGACCGCCACGTCCACGCCACGAGGTACCCGCCCACCGAGGGCCCCAGTGCGGTGAGCCCTCCCGCGACGCCGAAGAACAGAGCCAGAGCGCGTCCCCGCGTGCGGGCCGGGTAGGCGCTGGCCACGACGGCCAGTGCGGCCGGATACAAGAGAGCACCGCCGACGCCCTGAAGCGCGCGGAAAGCGATCAACCACGCCTCGGCGAGGTGGCCCGCCGGCGTGAGGCCGCACAGCGCGGACGCGGCGGCGAAGACGGCGGTGCCGATCATGACCATCCTGCGCGAGCCGAGGGCGTCGGTGAGGCGCCCGCCCAGGGCGAAAAAGGCCGCAGTGGTGAGGATGTAGGCGTTGACAGCCCACTGAACGCCGGTGCTGGACAGCCCCAGATCCTCCTGCAGGCTCGGTGCGGCGATGGAGACGATCGTCTGGTCGATGAAAGTCATGGCGACCGCGAAGGTCATGGCCGCGAGAGCGAGTCCTCGACGGTTGGTGATGTGCGACATGGCTGATCCTCAGTGGGTGGCGGCTGGTGGGACGGTCGTCCCGGTGCCAACTGCTTCAACTGTCAGCCCGTGAGCGGCCGGCCGGTACCTGGCTCGCGCCTGCCTATACACAAGGAGGGGTTGTGTCTCGCGTGAGACCGTCAGATGATCTCGGCGCGTGACCTCGTGGACCCGAACCGGGTGCCTCAGCGGTCCTGGCGGGAGATCGAGACGAGATCACGCACCGGTCCCGCGGGGGGATTTCGAGACCCCACCCAGACCGCCCGGAAGACGCGTGAGAGGTCGAGGTGCTCGGTAGGAACCTCCACGAGCTGGCCGGCGTCGAGGTCGCGCGAGACCACCCGGCGGCTCAGGAAGGCGGGTGCGCTGCCGGCCCGGACGGCCTCCCGCACCGCGGTTGCCGTCGTGAGCTCGACGACCGGGTCTCGCATCGAGAGGCCGTGGGCAGCGAGCGCGCGCTCGAGGACCTCTCGGGTGCCCGACCCACGCTCGCGGCTGGTGAGAGCGAGATCGGCCACCTCATCGGGCGAGAGGGGTCTGCGCCTCCGACGCTGAGGTTCCTGGGCGCACGCCACGAGCACCAGCTCGTCGGACGCGATCGCCATGAGCTGCACACCCCTCGGCTCGTCGGCGCCCTCCACGTAGCCCAGATCGGCGACACCGGCGAGAACGGCCTCCACCACCTGAGCGCTGTTCGAGGCGGTGAGGCTGACCGTCGTGGGAGTGCGGCCCTCGCTGCGCTGGCGTTCGCGTAGTCGCACCAGCCAGGCTGGGACGAGGTTCTCGGCGACCGTCATGCTCGCCCACACCGACAGCTCGCGGCTCCTCTCGCCTCGTAGCCCGTCGATCGCGGTGTCGATCTCATCAGCGAGGTCCAGGAGCCGCGCGGCCCACTCGACGATCACCACGCCCTGCTCGGTCAACCGGGAGCCTCGGGCTCCCCGCTGCACCAGGGTGAGTCCGGTCTGTGCCTCGATCGCGCGAACTCGCTCGGACGCAGCCTGCTGGCTGATGCCGGCTTCCCGTGCGGCACCCCCGATGCTGCCCGTGCGGGCCACGTCGACGAGCAGTCTCAGACCGGCGAGGTCGGGAACGTGAGATGTCACAGGTAGACCATAGACACCAAGGCACAGGCAGTCCCTGTGGATGCCAAGGAACGGCGGGGGCAGGGGCTTCGCGACGCTCTGGTTCGCCCTCGCCTTCGCGCTCACCATCCGCACCGCCCGAGCCGGGATCCCGTTCTCGCTGAGCTGGTGGTCCTTCGTCTTTCCCGTCGCACTCTGGTGATTGGTACCTGTGCGCTCGCAGCCGAGACCGGTGCCACCGCCCTCGCCTCGACCGCCGTGGCCCTGTACCTCGCGCTCCTCGCGGCCTGGGCCGTCGTAGCTGTTCGCACCATGGGCGGGTTGTACTCGGGCCGCGTGCTGCGGGCGACAACACCGGCCCGCACGAATCAGCACTGACGACGCGCCGCCCAACCTGCTGCCGCGCCGGGTTCTGGCGCATGCAGACGCGGCGCCTTGCTCCGGTGGAGCAGGACACCTCAGGTGTCGAGGCCGAAGCGTCGCTGCAGGTCGGCGTAGGCCATGGTGTCGTCCAGGAATCCAAGCGTCCCTGAGCCGAGCAGCTCCCGACCGGCGCGCTCGAGCATGCTGAGCGACGCCCGAGCCAGACTGCCACCCAGACTCACGCGCTTGACGCCGAGCGAGAAGAGCGTTGGCGCATCCGTCGTGCTGGCCAGCCCGGCCACGACATTGAGCGGTGCCGGGACTGCCTCAGCCAGGCGGCGGATCGTCTCTTCCTCGACGACACCGGGCACGAAGATGCAGTCAGCACCAGCCTCGACGTATCGGACGGCTCGCTCGACCGTCTGCTCGAAGACGTCCCCCGCGGCGCCGGCGAAGTAGGTATCCGTCCGGGCGTTGAGCACGAAGCTGCCTCGCGGTGCTGCGGCTCGCGCAGCCGCGATGCGGTCGACCGCCACCTCGATGCCGTACAACCCGTCCGGTCGGGCGTCCTCGATGTTGGCGCCCACGGCTCCGAGCGTCAGAGCGCGTGCCACGGTCTCCCCGACCTCGTTGGCAGTGTCGCCGTACCCGTCTTCCAGGTCCGCGGTCACAGGCACACTCACGGCAGCCACGATGCGGCCGACGTGGTCGAGCATGATCTCGCGACCCAGCGCTCCCCCGTCCGGAACTCCCAGAGACCACGCGATGCCCGCGCTGGTGGTCGCGATGGCTTCGAAGCCGACCTGTTCGAGGATGCGTGCGGAGCCCGCATCCCACGCGTTCGGGAGCACGAAGCCGGGACCAGTGTGCAGACCCAGTAGTGCTGCTGCCTTGTCGCTCGATGCTCCGGTGGCCACAGAGACCATCATGCCGTCGACAGGTCAGAGCCGGTTGTCGGCATGTGTCCCCCGCGCTCTCGCCTCTGCGCCGCAAGCTGGTCCGGGCTGGAGGGCCTGGCGGGCGTCGATGGCAGCCCGGAGCCAGTCTTTCGCTGAGCGGAACCGGTCGCGCTCGCAGGGTCAGGCGCGCGGGTAGTGTCCCGAGACATGGCAGTGCGCACGTTTCCGCCGTTCCGTGCCGACCACGTCGGCAGCCTGTTGCGACCGCCGTCCTTACTCGAGGCGCGGACCCGACACCAGGCCGGGGAGCTGGACGACGCAGGTCTGCGAGCGGCCGAGGACGAGGCGATCCGCGACGCGGTGGCCCTCCAGCGCGACGCGGGCGTGCGCACCGCGACCGACGGCGAGTTCCGTCGTACGTCGTGGCACATGGACTTCATCTACCAGCTCGAGGGCGTCGACCCGACGGACGAGAAGCTGGCGGTGCACTTCCACAACAAGGCCGGCGACCTCGACTTCGAGACCGCGGCACTGAGCGTCCACGACCAGGTGCGGCTCGGACACACCATCTTCGGCGACGCGTTCGAGTTCCTGTCGGGCGTGACATCGGCCGACCAGGTGCCGAAGCTGACGATCCCGTCGCCGAACATGGTCCACTACCGCGGCGGCCGGGCGGCGATCGACGAGTCGGTCTACGCCGAGCTCGAGCCGTTCTGGGCAGACCTCAGCGCGGCGTACGCCGAGGAGGTCCGTCGCCTCGGAGAGCTCGGCTGCACCTACCTCCAGCTCGACGACACCAGCCTCGCCTACCTCAACGACCCCGAGCAGCGCGCGATGGTCGCGGCCCAGGGCGGGGACCCCGAGCACCTGCACGAGCAGTACGTCGCGAACGTCAACGCCGCCATCGCCGACCGCCCGGAGGGGATGCGCGTCACCACGCACATGTGTCGCGGCAACTTCCGTTCGTCGTGGGCCGCCGAGGGCGGCTACGACTTCGTGGCCGAGGTGCTCTTCTCCCAGCTCGACGTGGACGGATTCTTCCTCGAGTACGACGACGAGCGGTCGGGCGGCTTCGAGCCGCTGCGGTTCGTCCCCGAGGACAAGGTGGTCGTGCTCGGACTGGTCACCACCAAGAGGGGCGAGCTCGAGGACAAGGACGACCTGAAGCGCCGGATCGACGAGGCATCGAAGTACGTGCCCCTCGAGCAGCTCTGCCTCTCGCCCCAGTGCGGCTTCTCCTCCACGGTGGAGGGCAACGAGCTGAGCGAAGAGCAGGAACGGGCCAAGCTACGGCTGGTCGTCGAGACCGCCGAGGAAGTGTGGGGGTAGGTCATGGCACTACTCGAGGGCGTCGCGTGGGAAGGCAAGGTCTTCAAGAGCGGCGCGTGGACCGACGGAGGCGGGGGGACCTACCCCGTCGTGGAGCCGGCCACCGGGAACGAGCTCGGCGCGATGGGGCAGGCGGACGCGGACGACGTGGCCGAAGCCGCCGCCTCTGCGTCGGAGGCGCAGCAGGAGTGGGCTGCGCTCCCGCACACGGCGCGAGCGGCGGTCCTCCGCAGAGCAGGAGACCTGTGGGCCGAGCACGCCGACGAGATCCGCGACTGGAACGTGCGTGAGGTCGGTGCGATCCCGCCGATGGCGGACTTCGCGATGCACGTGGCGGCCGAGGAGTGCTACCAGGCGGCGTCGTTGCCGGGACAGCCGATCGGCCACGTCCTCCCCAGCGAGCAGCCCAGGCTGTCCATGGCTCGCCAGATGCCGGCCGGTGTGGTCGCCGTCATCTCGCCGTTCAACGTCCCGATCATCCTCGGCATCAGGTCGGTGGCCCCGGCGCTCGCGCTCGGGAACGCCGTACTCCTCAAGCCCGATCCGCGCACGGCCGTCACGGGCGGCACGGTGATGGCGCGCATCTTCGAGGAGGCCGGGCTGCCGGCCGGCGTCCTCCAGATGCTTCCCGGCGGCAAGGAGGTCGGCGAAGCGATGGTGACCGACCCGCACGTCCGCGTGATCTCGTTCACCGGCTCGACCGCGGTCGGTCGGTCGATCGGCGAGCTCGCTGGCCGACACCTGAAGCGTGCCCACCTCGAGCTGGGCGGCAACTCCGCGCTGCTGATCCTCGACGACGCGGACGTCGGGAAGGCGGTCGGGCTGACCGGCTGGGCGTCGTTCCTCAACCAGGGACAGATCTGCATGACCACCGGCAGGTACCTGGTCGCGGACAGCGTCTACGACGACTTCGTCGACCAGCTCGCCGCGAAGGCGGGCCACCTGCCGGTCGGCGACCCAGCCACAGAACAGGTGGCCCTCGGCCCGGTGATCGACGAGAGGTCGAGGGACAAGATCCACGGCCTGGTCACGGCGAGTGTCGACCAGGGCGCCCGCCTGGCCGCGGGCGGGGAGTACGACCGGCTCTTCTACCGGCCGACCGTGCTGGCCGAGGTCCCGCTCACCTCGCCCGTCTTCACCGAGGAGGTCTTCGGCCCGGTCGCGCCCGTTACCCGCGTCTCCTCGGTCGAGGAAGCCGTGCGGCTGGCCTCGGAGAGCGACTACGGGCTCTCGCTCGGCATCGTCACCCGTGACGTGATGCGCGGGCTGGCCCTCGCCGAGCAGATCCCGACCGGGATCGTGCACATCAACGACCAGACGGTGAACGACGAGGCGAACGTCCCCTTCGGCGGCATCGGCGCATCGGGACTCGGCCGGCTCGGCGGCGCTGCCGCGAACATCGAGGCCTTCACCGAGACGCGCTGGATCACGATGCGAGGGGAGCCGGCAAGCTACCCGTTCTGATCGGCGCCGGCACCGGCCCGCGCGTTCGGCCACACTGGCGCCATGGCCGATCTCGCAGACCTGGCGCGCAGGACGCTCGCCGACATCAGGTTCATGGTGCTCGGGACCGTGGACCCGTCCGGTCGGCCACGGGTGTCCCCGGTCTGGTTCTCCCTGGTCGATCATCGCGACGCGTACTGGCTGTCCTCGCCGACCGCCCACCACTCGCGCAACATCGAGGTACGACCCGAGGTGAGCATGGTGGTCTTCGACTCGACGGCGAAGCCGTACACCGGTCAGGCGGTCTACCTGGAGGCGACCGCCGAACGGGTGCCGGACGACGAGCTGTCCGCCGCCTGCGCCGAGGCGTTCCGCGACGTGGCCGACGATCTCTCCTACACGCCGGAGTCGCTACGTGACGAGCCGTTCGTCCTGTACCGGGCGCGCATCACCGCGTCGGAGACACACGTCCGCGGCCGCGACGTCGGCGACGGCTCCGGCACGGACCAGCGGGTGCCGGTCGAGCTCTGAGCCGTGTGGGCTGCCGACCTACGCCCTTCCGTCGACCAGCTGTCCGCCCAGGGCGGAGTCGCTGACCTGGTCGGCCGCCAGGTGAGGCAGCCAGTTGATCCGGATCGCGGTGACCTCCCAGGGCACTCCCTGCTCGGTGTCCTCGACCAGGCTGATGGAGGTGTTGGCGAGCTCGAAGTGGCCCTTGATGTCCTCGATGCCGAGCAGCCGGCCGATCAGCACGTTGCCGAACCAACCGTGGGAGACCAGGCCCACCACGTCGCCGGGGTCGTGGGTGTCGCGCAGCGCGCCGAGGAGACGGTCGGCGCGCGCGACGTACACGGCCCGCTCGCGCTCCACCTCGCCCTTCCACCACCCGTCCTCCGTCAGCCAGTCCGGGAGCAGGACTCGGTCGGACAGCGCGGCGATCACGCTGCTTCCCGAGCCCGGGTGCGCGACCTGCTCGCCGGTGCCGTCGACCAGGTCGTAGGGACCGCCGACCTCGAAGAGGTCCCGGTTGAGCACGAGCGGCAGGTCCAGCGCGTCGGCGAGCGGCGCCGCGGTCTGCACGGCGCGGGCCATCGGCGATGCGTAGAGGTGCGTCAGGGCCCACGGCAGGCCGGGGGAGGTGGCGTACGCCGCCAGCGCGGCCGCCTGCTTCTCGCCCAGCGTGCTGAGCCGGGTGTCGACGTCGCGCCCGACCTCGTTGCCGTTCTCGGCCCACAGCGCGTTGTTGGTGGATTGTCCGTGGCGGATCAGCACGAAACGCATGGCCGGGAGTCTTCCATCCGGTCCGACTCTTGCCGGCACAGGGCGCCTGCTCTGCGTCGTCGCCCCGGCCTACCGCCCCACGCGCACTACCTGGTTCGGATCCCGCACCTCGATCTCCGGGACGCCCTTGTGGTCGACGACGGTCCCTGTCACACAGAGCCCCACGTCGGAGTACAGGGACTCCGGTGGCTCGGGGAACTTCGAGCGAGCGTCTCCCCACACGATCGCGGTGAAGCGCGAACGATCCGGGTAGTCGTTGCCCACGTTGATGAACGTCGGCGCTCCACCGACATCTGGGCGGTAGCTCGTCCCGGCGACCGAGTCCCTGACCGTCGCCACACTCCCCACCACGGCGGAGGCATCGGCCCACGCGATCGAACCGGGACAGTCGGCGGCGCCAGGCTCGGCAGGACCACCGCACGCGGTGACAAGAGAGGAAGTCGCCAGCACCAGCACCCAGACACGAGGCTGAGCCCACCATGAGAGCGAATGCTTCCGAGAGGCGCACAGGGTCATGCGAGATGATCGATCGCGACCTGCCGACGTGTCCGGGGAAAGCCGATCTTCAGCCAATGGGCCGGCCCTGCGAGCTCACCGCCCTCTGGGGCGCGCCCCGAGAGGAGAGGCGACTGACCCCGTGACTCGGTAGCGTGCCGGCATGCCCATCAAGCTCGAGAATGTCGGGATCGCCGTGCGGGACCTCGAGGCGACGATCGCCTTCTTCGCCGACCTCGGGCTCACGGTGCTCGGGCGTGACACCGTCAGCGGGGAGTGGACGGACACGGCGGTCGGGCTCGATGGCAACCACGCCAAGATCGCGATGCTCCAGACGCCGGACGGCACCGGACGGCTGGAGCTGTTCGAGTACATCCATCCCGATGCGATCGAGACCGAGCCCACGCTTCCCAACGAGATCGGCATGCACCGCGTGGCCTTCTCGGTCGACGACATCGACGAAGCGCTCGAGATCGCGGCGCGGCACGGCTGCTACCCGCTGCGGGGCGTGGCGACGTACGAGGACATCTACAAACTGACCTACCTCCGCGGCCCGAGCGGCATCCTCGTCATGCTCGCCGAGGATCTGACGCGCGGCTGACGCGTCGCCCGGAAACGGACCTGCGCACCAGCGAGACGCCGCATAGGGTCGCAGGATGACTCGACCTGTCGACGCCCGCACCGACCAGTACGTCGAGGACGTCGTGGCCCTCGATCCGATCATCGCCACCTTCGCGGGAGTCACCGGGTACGACGATCGGCTGCCCGACCTCTCGCCGTCCGGATACGACGCCCGGGAGGAGGTCAACCGCCGCGCGCTCGCCGAGGTGGCGGCGTTTGACCCCACCGACGAACGTGAGCGGATCGCCCAGGAGGCGTTCCTCGAGCGGGTCGGGCTCGAAGTGGAGAGGGCGGAGGCGGGCGTCGAACGCTCCGCGTTCTCCGTGATCAGCAGCTCGCTCCATGAGGTGCGGGAGGTGTTCGACCTGATGCCCACCGCCACCGACGACGACTGGCGGACCATGGGCGATCGGCTGGCCGTCGTGCCGGCCGCGCTGGAGGGGTACCGCACGACGCTCGAGGTCGAGGCGACGGCTGGCCGCGTTTCGGCGCGCCGGCAGTACGTCGAGGTGGCGAGCCAGGTCCGCAGCTGGACCGGGCAGGAGGGCGCCGCCGGCGACTACTTCGGCAACCTCGTCGCTGCTGCTCCCGACGGCCTGCGGGACCGGCTGGTCGGGGTCGCCGCCCGGGCCTCGACGTCGTACGCCGAGTTCGGGCGGTTCGTCGAGACCGACCTCGCGCCCAGGGGTCGGGAGGTCGACGGCGTCGGCCGCGACCGCTACGCGCTGGAGTCGCGCTACTTCCTCGGTGCCGCGGTCGATCTCGAGGAGACCTACCTGTGGGCGTGGGAGGAGCTGAAGCGGATCGAGGACGACATGGCACGCACCGCGCAACGCATCGTCCCGGGCGGTTCGGTCGACGACGCAGTGCGAGCGCTCGACCTCGATCCGACGCGTGACTGCGGCAGCCGGGAGGCGTTCGAGGCGTGGATGCAGGAGAAGGCCGACACCGTCCTGGCCGGCTTCGACGGCGTGCACTTCGACATCGCCGAGCAGATCCGCACGATCGACTGCAAGGTGGCGCCGATCAATGACGGCGGCGCCTGGTACACGCCTCCCTCCGAGGACTTCTCCCGCCCCGGCACCATGTGGTTCTCGTTCACCGACGACCAGGAGCTGTACTCGACCTGGCGCGAGACGACCACCGTGTTCCACGAGGGCGTGCCCGGGCACCATCTCCAGTGCGCGCAGGTCGTCCACCGGGCCGACCTGCTCAACCGATGGCAGCGCCTGCTGAGCTGGGTCAGCGGTCACGGCGAGGGTTGGGCGCTCTACTCCGAACGGCTCATGGACGAGTTGGGCTACCTCGACGACCCGGGTGACCGGCTCGGCTTCCTGGACATGCAGGGTCTCCGCGCGGCGCGGGTGATCGTCGACATCGGCGTCCACCTCGGCTGGACGATCCCTGCCGACAACCCGTTCGGCTGGCGGCCCGGCGAGGTCTGGGACGCCGTGCGGGTGCTCGAGTTCATGCGAGCGCACTCACGGATGGAGGCCGGCCAGATCGAGTTCGAGGTCAACCGCTACCTCGGCTGGCCGGGCCAGGCGCCGTCGTACAAGGTCGGCGAGCGGATCTGGCTGCAGGCCCGTGACCAGGTGAGGGCGAACAAGGGCTCGGCGTTCGACCTCAAGGAGTTCCACACCGCCGCCCTCGACCTCGGCTCGATCGGCCTCGACCCGCTGAAGGTGGCGCTCGGCCGACTGTGAGCTAGTCGAGCGGGCGGAGCTCGTCGGCGTAGGAGACGGACTGGCGGCGGAGGCGGCCGTCGGGGCCGATGGAGTACTGGCCCATCCGCCACAGCGGCGGGGAGTAGGCGTGGACCGAGATCGCGCCGTGGGTCGCTCCCGTGAGGCGGTGGATGTGGTCGGGCCCGAAGCTGAAGACCTTGCCCCCGTCGACCAGGGTCTCGATGGCGCCGTCGTCGATCGCGAGGTTGTGCTCGCAGAGGGTTCCGCTCACCACCGCGACCGCGCCGGAGGAGATGTCGTGGTCGTGGAAGCCGGTGTCGTTCTCGGGCGTCCAGCACAGCAGCCAGACGTCGACATGCGCGTCGCGGTAGAGCGAGGCGTAGACCCGGTGGTCGTCGTCGAAGGCGAGGTGGTGCTGCCACAGCTCGGGCTGCAGCGCGATCGACGACGCCAGTGCGCGCAGCTCGGCCTCGTCGAGGTCGCGGCCGGGCAGGGCCTCGAGGGTGAGGTCGCCCTCGAGGGGCGCGGCCTCACGGGCGGGTACGGCGAGCACCGTGACGCTCATGCCACAGCCTCCCTCTCGTCGGTGGTGGGTGCGGTCCCGAGAGAGGGAGAGACGCCGAGCGCTCGACGCGGGTTGTCGACCCGGACGACCTGGGTCGCGGCCTCGCCGAGCAGCGACTGCACCGGCTCGGCGTAGGGCCGGTCGCTGCCGAGCACGAGCACGTCGATGCCGAGCGCACGGGCCAGGGCGTCGAGCCCCTGCGCGCCGTACGACGAGGTGTCGACGAAGACGTCGGGGTCGACCGGACCGTACTGACCACCGCGGGCGGTCAGCCGCTCGTGGTGCACCGGCGCCAACCCGGCGCCGGCAGCGAAGACGAGGCGCAGCCCCGGAAACTGCGAGCGGCCGCCGAAGGCCTGCCAGGCCCACCAGGCGGCCTGGAGCTGCGCGACGTAGGCGACGACCGGCGCCCACCACGACGGCACGGCACCGACGGGGGCCGCGGGTCCGGGATGGACGAACACCGGTTTGCCGCTCAGCTCGGCCACCCGGAGCACGTCGCCGAGCCCCTGCCAGCCGGCGGGGGTCACCAGCTCGGTCGCGGGGAGCTGGAGCCCGACGAACGGCCCGTCGAGCAGGCGGGCCAGACCGACAAGATCGGGATCGACCGTGGGCATCGACGCCCAGGCCGCGAAGTGCGAAGGCAGCTCCAGGCAGCTCTCGTGCCAGCCGTCGAGGACGGCGCCTGCCTCGTCACTCGGCAGGGACTCGAGGCCGAGCGGCGCCGAGAGGCTGACGCACGCCAAGCCGATCCCGGCCCGCTCGTCCTGCTCGACACGTCGGCTCACGTCGTGGTCGCCGGGCCGCGCGTCGTACGCCGGCTCGCCGTCGGTGACCAGCCGCCAGCCCCTCAGGTACGGCGTGCGGGCGCGGCGGCGTAGGAGCTCGACGAACGGCTCGGGCCACAGGTGCTGGTGCAGGTCGATGGCGCTCACGTCCTCGCCCCCTAACTGAAGTAAGTCGCTATACTTACCACAGAAGGGGGGCGGTGTTGGAATCAGGGACAGCGTGTCGCGATCTCGTCAGACGCCGGCCGCGCCCGACGTAGAGCCCTTCTCGACCTGCGCGTGCGGGCGCGACTGCCACGTCGCCCAGTCGTGGCTGACGTCGCTCGCGGCGCGGAGGAGTCGTGGGAGGTAGACGTCGAGGAGCCGGTCGGTGCTGGTCTCGGCCGCGTGGACGGTGACGTTCATGGCCGCTCGCACGGTGCCGGTGCCGTCGCGGACGGGGACCGCGACGGACCGGACACCGGGGGCCAGCTCCTCGTCGGCCAGCGCCCAGCCGCGGGCGCGGACCGAGATGAGCTCGTCGTCGAGCGCTGGCCGGGTCTTGCCGATGTAGCGCGGCAAGCCCGAGCGCGAGGGGATCTTGAGGACGGCATCGAGCTCGTCAGGGCCGAGGGCGGCGAGCAGCACCTTGCCCTGCGACGTCTGCAGCGCCGGGAAGAGCGTGCCGATGTCGACGCGCAGCGCGATGATCTTCGGCACCGAGACGCGTGCGACGTAGACGATGTCGGACCCGTCGAGCTGGGCCATCGACGACGACTCACCGGTTTGGCGCACCAGCTCCTCGAGGTGGGGGCGGGCGACGTCCCACAGCCCCAGCGAGGCGACGTACGCCGTACCGAGCGTGATCACCTTGGGCGTCAGCTCGAAGGTGCCGTCGAGCGAGCGGACGTAGCCGAGCTCCTCCAGGGTCAGCAGCAGCCGACGCGCGGTGGGTCGAGCAAGCCCGGTGGCCGTCGCGACCTCCGCCAGCGACAGCGCGCGGTGATGCACGTCGAACGCCCGGAGCACGTCGAGCCCGCGCGCGAGCGACTCGACGAAGTCCGGTCCCGAGCCACGCCCTGCCACGGCGCGAGCCTACGAGGACGAGTCGGGGTTGCCGAACATGGTGCCGCGGGCGCCGTGCGTGGCCTCGGACTGGTAGTCGGTGTACTGGTAGGGGTTGTCGAGCATCTTGCCGCCCTCGGGCATGGCGGGATGCATGCCCGCTTGCCAGACCTCGTTGCCCATCGCGCCCTGCAGGTGCGAGACGGTCGCGTCGACGGAACGTCGTACGCCGGCCGCGTCGAAGCCGACGAGCTTGCCGTTCTCCTTCACCACGCGACCGTCGACGAGCACGGTGTGCACGTCGCCCCGCTGGGCCTGGAACGCCACCTGGCCGTAGGGGTTGAGCAAGGGGAAGGAGACAGGGGAGTCGTCGTTCTTGATCAGGACGACGTCGGCCTTGGCGCCGGGGGAGAGCCGGCCGAGGTCGTCGCGACCGAGGGCGTGGGCGCCGCCGCGGGTCGCCCAGTCGACGACGTGCTCGGCTCGCAGCGACAGTGCGGTCACGGTGTCGCCCTTCACGTGGGCCTCGAGGTGCTCGCGCGAGCGGTCGGCGCCCAGCGTCGTGCGCATCGCGGAGAAGAGGTCGCCGCTCCACCACACGCTGGTGTCCATCGACAGCGAGACCGGGATCCCGAACTGACGCACCTGCCAGGTCGGGGGGTAGCCCTGGCCCGCGCTCTGCTCGGACTCCGTCGACACCGAGATCGAGCCGCCGGAGGCCGCGATCCGCTGGTAGGAGTCGGTGCTGAGGGTCGCCGCGTGCACGTAGATGTTGTCGGGCGAGGCGAAGCCGTTCTCGTGGATCAGCCGGATGCCGTCGTCGTTCGTCGCGCCCCAGACACCGGCGTGGGTGGTGACCGAGAGGCCGAGGTCGCGGGCCACCTCGAAGGCCGCGCGCTCCGGGAACGCAGGGTCGCCGGTGACGTCGAAGGCGAGCTGGAAGCCGAGCATGTCGCCCGCGCCGGTACGACGTCGCTCGAAGAAGTCGCGGACGGCCGGGTCGGCGGTCCACTCCCACGGGCCGGCCTGGATGTTGCCGTAGGCCAGCACGAAGCGGCCCGGCACCGCCTGCAGCGCATCGACCGCCGCGTCGGCGTGGTCGACCGACTGGAGCCCGTGCGACCAGTCGACGGTGGTGGTGACGCCGGCCTCGAGCGACTCCCACGCCGAGAGCAGGTTGCCCGCGTGGACGTCCTCGGGGCGGAAGGTCTTGCCGTGCTCGAGGTAGTACCAGACGAAGTACTGGGTGAGCGTCCAGTCCGCGCCGTACGCCCGCATCGCCGTCTGCCACATGTGGCGGTGGGTGTCGATCATGCCCGGCATCACGATGCCGCCCGACGCGTCGATCTCCTGGGTGCCCTCCGGCACCTCGAGCGAGGGGCCGACCGCCTCGATCCGGTCGCCGACGACCAGGACGTCACCGGTGGTGTGGACGGTGTGGCTGTCGTCCATCGTCAGCACCGTGCCGCCGCGCAGGACGATCGCTCGAGTGTCGGCCATGGGTTCCTCCCGTACGTATGTCCGTCTGGCGGTCAGAATCGCCTGGCGCCACTGTGGTCCCGCTCACAGCAGGCTGTCAAGCGGGCCTTGACAGCGCTCATCCAGTGCTTCGAGACTGACCGGACACCCCTGCGGACGTTTGTCCGCGAACGAGTAAAGGAACGCCGTGGCCGATCGACCGACCGGACCGCTCGCCGGGCTGCTGGTCGCGGACTTCTCGCGGATCCTGGCCGGCCCCTACGCCTCGATGCTGCTGGCCGACCTCGGCGCGGAGGTGGTCAAGGTCGAGTCGCCCATGGGCGACGACACGCGATCGTGGGCGCCGCCGGTGCGTGGCGACCGCGCGACGTACTACCTCGGCGTCAACCGCAACAAGCGCTCGGTCGCCCTCGACCTCAAGGATCCGGACGACCTCGCGATCGCCCAGGAGCTCGCGATCCGCGCCGACGTGATGATGGAGAACTTCCGCCCCGGCGGGCTCGCCCGCTTCGGCCTCGACTACGACACCGTCTCGACCGCCAACCCGGCGATCGTCTACGCCTCGATCAGCGGCTTCGGTACGACGGCCCAGGGCCGCGTGCTGCCCGGCTACGACCTCATCGTGCAGGCGATGTCGGGACTGATGAGCCTGACCGGGAGCCCCGACACCGGACCCTTCCGCTCCGGCATCTCGGTCTTCGACGTGATGGCCGGCCTGCACGCGACCATCGGGATCCTCGCCGCGCTGCATGCCCGCGACGAGCAGGGCCGCGGGCAGCACGTCGAGGTCAACCTGCTCTCCTCCGCGCTGTCGGGGATGGTCAACCAGACCAGTGCCTTCGTGGCCGGCGGCGTCGTGCCGCAGCGGATGGGCAACAGCCATCCGAGCCTGTTCCCCTACGAGCCGCTGATGTGCGCCGACGGCGAGCTGGTCATCACCGCCGGCAACAACGCGCAGTTCCGCAAGCTGGTCGAGGTGCTCGGAGTGCCCGGGCTCGCCGACGACCCGAGGTTCGCGCGCAACGAGGACCGCACAGCGAACCGCGACGAGCTCCGCCCGCTCCTCGTCGAGCGGCTGTCGACACGGCCGAAGATGGAGTGGTTCCGCGAGATCCTCGCGGCCGGCGTGCCGTGCGGGCCGATCAACACCGTCGACGGCGGTGTCGGCTTCGCCACCGAGATCGGCCTGGAGCCGGTCGTCGAGGTCGGTGAGGGCGACGCGATGGTGCCCTCGATCCGCCACCCGATCACGTTCTCCCAGACCCCCGCCGACTACCGCCGACCGCCGCCCGAGCTCGACGAGCACGGGGACGAGATCCGGGCGTGGTTGTCGGGAGACGGTGGTGATCCGGTGGTTGAGGAGGTCGCTCTGCGACCGTCTCGCAACCACCCCGACGAAGGCGGTAGCCGTGGCTGAGCTGGAGTTCCCGACGTCGCTCGGGACGTCGACGACCGACGAGATCAGCCTGCTGGGGCAGAGCCTCGCGGGCGACCTGATGGGCAACGTCGGGTTCGGCGAGCTCGCGTTCTGGCTGGTCGCGCTGCGTCGACCGACCCCAGGCGAGACGCGGGTCTTCGAGGCCGTGCTCGTCGCGCTGGCCGACCACGGCTTCACACCGACCGCCATCGCGGCGAGGCTCACCTATCTCTCCGCCCCCGACTCGCTCCAGGGCGCGCTGGCCGCCGGGCTGCTCGGCGGCGGGTCACGGTTCCTCGGCGTGACCGAGGACTGCGGCGGCTACCTGCACGCCGTACTCACCGAGCAGGACGGCGACCTGCCGGCCGACGACGACACGGCCGCGTGGGACGCGCTCGCCCTCGCCGCGGTACGACGTACGCGAGAGCAGGGCGCGTACGTGCCCGGCCTCGGCCACCCCGTGCACAAGGTGGAGGACCCGCGCACGCCGCGCCTGATCGCGATCGCCGACGAGGAGGGTCTGCACGGCCCCCACCTGCGGCTCTTCGAGGCGATAGGTCGGACCCACGAGCAGGTGCTCGGCCGCAGGCTCCCCCTCAACGGCGCCGGTGTCTGCGGCGCTGCGCTCGCCGACCTCGGGCTGCCGGTGGAGATGCTGCGCGGCTTCGCCTTGCTGGCGCGGGCCGCCGGGCTGCTCGGCCAGCTCGCCGAGGAGCGCCGACGCCCGATCGGGATGGACGCCTACCTGACCGTCGACCGCAACGCGGTGTTCGTCGACCCCGGCGAGAGCTGAGAGAGGAGCACGCATGGCCACCGTCGCCGCGGTCATCGCATCGACGCACCATCCCTTCTACCTGAAGGCCAGCACGGCCACCGGCGCCGACCGGCCGCCGTTCGCCGACGAGTGGCAGGCCAAGATCGAGGCATTCCGCGAGACCCTGACGCGGGCCGAGCCCGATGTGCTCGTGATGGTCGGCAGCGACCACTTCCACCAGCTGTGGCTCGACAACATGCCGCAGTTCCTGGTCGGCAAGGCGCCGTACTTCGACGCCAACTGGTACAACGAGGAGCGCGAGTTCGGCCTGCCCCGGATGACGCTCGCCGGCGACGAGGAGCTGTCGTCCCACATCCTGCGCGGCGGCCTCGACCGCGACTTCGACCTCGCCTTCAGCAACGAGCTGCGGATCGACCACAGCATCACCTGCCCGATCATCACGCTGCGACCCCAGGCCGACCTGCCGATCGTGCCGGTCTACACGAACATCTTCGCGCCGCCGCTGCCGCAGCCGAAGCGGTTCGTCCAGCTGGGCAAGGCGATCCGCGAGATGGTCGAGTCCTGGGAGAGCGACAAGCGGGTCGCGATCATCGGCACCGGACACCTCTCGCTCGAGCTCGGCGGCCCCCGCCAGTTCGGCGAGCACGGGCCGGACCCCGACTTCGACCGGAAGGCGGTCGAGTGGATCGCGAACGGCGACATCGAGGGCTGCTGCGGCGAGGTCAGCCTCGAGAGCCTGCATCTTCCCGGCAACGCCACCCACGGCTTCATGGACTTCATGCTGATGATGGGGGTCGCCGGCGACGGGGTGAAGGCCGACTACGTCGACTCGCTCGACCTGTTCCACACCATGGAGGCGTACTTCACCTGGTACCCGGAGGGGTCGGGTCTCGACAAGCTCGACCCGCGATCAGAGCCGGAAGGAGCGCCCCGATGAGCAAGTACCTCCTCGACAAGTTCCTCTACACCGTGGACCGCGACCCGGATCTCGTCGAGCGCTACCGCGAGGACCCGGCCGGCACCGTGACCTGGTGGGAGGCCGAGCTGGCGAACTCGATCCTCAACTGCCACACCGGCGAGAGGTCCACGTGGCTCGCGTTCACCGACGACGAACGTCGCGCGCTGGTCGAGCAGGACCACGTGGCCCTCTTCGAGATGGGTGCGCACCCGTTCCTCGCGCTGACGCTGTTCATCGCGATGTTCGAGCGCGACCACGGGCCTCTGGAGTACCAGATCGCCTACGGCAAGGCGATGGAGCACCTCTCCCTGCCCTACCCCGACATCGCGACCTGACATGCGCGCCGCCGTCCTGCACACGCCCGGGTCGCCTCCCTCGTACGGCGAGCACCCGGAGCCGTCCGCCGCGCCGGGCTCGACCCTGGTCCGTGTCTCGGCCGCACCGGTGGTGCCGCTCGACCTGCTCTGTGCGTCGGGCACGTCGTACTTCGGCGTGCCGTCGACTCCCTACGTCCCGGGTGGTCAGGGGGTCGGGATCGTCGAGGCCTCCGACGCCTTCGACGTGGGTGCGCGCGTCTGGTTCTTCACGCCGGCCGGCATGGGGCCGTCCGACGGGAGCCTGGCCGAGCTGTGCCTGGTGCCCGACGGTGACGTCGTACCTCTCGAGGCGTCGGTGCCCGACGAGCTGGCCGCAGCGCTCGGCCTCTCGGGGGTGGCGGCCTGGATGGCACTGTCGTGGCGGGCCCGGCTGCAGCCCGGCGAGCGAGCGCTGGTGCTCGGCGGCGGCGGCGCGGTCGGGCAGGCCGGGATCGGCGCGGCTCGTGCTCTGGGCGCGTCGACGGTGGTCGCAGTCGCGCGGACGACCTCGGTCGACCGGGCCCGCGCGGCGGGAGCCGATCTCGTCGTACCGCTGGGCGACGACGTGGGCGCCCTCGCGGGCGTGCTAGCCGAAGCGGGTCCCTTCGACGTGGTGCTCGACCCGGTCTGGGGCCGCGCCGCGACGGCGGCGACGCGCGCTCTGGCCGAGGGCGGACGACTGGTCAACCTCGGCGGCGGCTCGGGCGACGAGGCGGCTCTCCAGTCGTCGGTGCTGCGCAGCCGATCGGCCTCCGTGCTGGGCTACACCAACAACGCGCTGTCTCGCGAGCAGCGCGCTTCGGCCGTCACCGCCGTCCTCGCCCACGCGGAAGCCGGCCGGATCCGGATGGCGTACGACGTGCACCCGCTCGCCGAGGTCGAGGCGGAGTGGACCCGTCAGGCAGACGGCCGCGCTCACGCCCGCAGCGTGCTGCGCCCGGCCTGAGCCGCGCCCTACTCCGCGTGAGGCTCGCGTGGGCAGTCATCCCTGGCCACGGTGGTTTCACCATGTTCAGTAGGTGAGCCTGCACTTCTCATGGCGAACTCGGCGCGAGAAGCGACGCTTCACCACGTTCTCATGGTGAAGCTGTGACTCCTGAGCCCCCCACCCGACCCCGCTCGGCTCAACGCAGGACGACCGCCGCGTCTGGCTCGGCCACGAGGAAGGTGAACGACTCCTCGAGGTAGAGGTGCACCAGGTCGGCGTCGTGGTGGCTGTAGCCGATCGAGATGTCCTGGCCGACGTCGAGGAGGAAGTCGCCTCCGCGCTGGCTGACCACGAGCGCTCCGTCGAGCCCGGGCGAGCGGACGATGCCGCTCGCGTCGGCGCCGAGGATCCGGGTGATGTGGTCCATCAGGAGGTAACCGCCGTGCTCGGCCGTCGCCACGATCCCGGTGTACCGCTCGGGACTGATCGCGAACGCGTACGGGCCCTCGATCCCCTGCTGCCGGAGCCGGTCGACGGCGACCGCGACGAGACCGGGGTACGTCGAGCAGTCGTCGCCGAGGTCGGTCACGGGGTATGGCGACGACTCGGAGATGCCGGTGATCCCGGCAGCCTGCCAGCCGTTCAGGACGGCGCGGTTCTCCAGCTCGGCGGCGATCTGGGCGGCCCGGGCCAGGTCATCGAGCTCGGGGTCACGGGTGCCGCGCTGGATGTCGTCGATCTCGGAGCGCTCCACGGTGAACGGCACGCGGTACTCCGCAAGCGGCAGCACGCGTCGTCGACCGAGGCCGATGTCGCCGCGCTCGAGACCGGCGGGAGGCTCGTCGACGACGTCGGTGCGACCCAGCGACAGCGCGTCGTGCCGCCACCCGCCCGGGCCGACCCAGTCCGCGAGCCGCCGTCCGGCGAGCAGACCGGTCAGCCGTTCCTTGGCCTCGGCGTCGATCGTCTTCCAGGCCCGGACCGGGATCGGTGCCTTGTCGCGGAGCAGGTGGTTGGGCGACGTCATGGACGTGGGTTTCCTTTCAGGCTGCCGATCCCCAGAGACCCGTCGGTACGACGTGCGGTGGCGCCGTCGTCGTTGGGGTGCAGGTCGGACTCGATCTCGTCGACGTACTCCTCGGGGTCCTTGTCCTCGACGTCGACCCCTTCGGTGGTCGGGTGCCGGTCGAGGTAGTCGGCGAGCTGCCGGCCCAGCTCCTCGCGCAGCTCGGCGGGCGCGTGCTGCCGGAAGTCGGCGATGCCCTCGCGCTCCTCCTCGGCCATGTGCTCGTCGTTGGCCTCCCGCGCCGCGGCCACCGCTGCCCACCACTCCTCGCCGGCCACCGGGTGCCGCGCGGCGTCGTGCACCGCGTCCCGGATGTCGTTGTGGTCGCCGATCGCGTCGAGGGTCTCGTCCTCGGGGTCGTCGTCGCCCAGGGCCAGCAGCTGCGGGTAGAAGATCTTCTCCTCGGCCGCGGCGTGCACGTCGAGCCGGGCGGCGAGCGGGTCCCAGATGGCGGTGAGTGCCTCCACGTCCGGAGGCGAGTCCGCGCGCAGGTCGTAGAGGGCGATGAACTGTTCGCGGAACCACACGTGGTCCCGCAGGATCACCTCGGTCACGTCCACGTGCTCAACCTAGCCAGGGTTCGCCGGGCTCGCATCCGCGCGTCGTACCCGGGGAGCCGCGCGCCCGATGCGTCGCCGGTGACCACCACCCCTTGGGGTCAACGTCAGGCTGGAGGCATGACCGACAGCGACGACCGTCAGAAGCTCGTGGACCTGATGAGCGACATGCCCATCGCGATGCTGACCACCCTCGGCTCCGCCGGACCGCGCAGCGTGCCGATGGCGCGGCAGGAGGTCGAGCCGGACGCGGAGCTGTGGTTCATCACCGCGCGCGACACCGACCACGTCCGGGCGATCCAGCAGGAGCCACACGTCGTCCTGACCTTCTCCTCCCGCGACGCCTGGGTGGCCGCGACCGGGCAGGCCGAGGTCGTGGACGACGATGCCAAGCTCGCCGAGCTCTGGAACACGTTCGCCGAGGCGTGGCTGCCCGGCGGACCGCAGGATCCGCAGGCGGTGCTGCTTCGCGTGGACATCGAGCAGGCGGAGTACTGGGACACCCCCGGCGGCAAGGTCGCCTCGCTGATCAGCTTCGCCAAGACCCGGCTGACGGGTGACACCTACGACGCCGAGCACGGCACCGTGGACCAGTCGGGAGGGTGAAACCGAAGCCCCTGTCGGGGCTCGCGGTCGGTGGTTCGATCCATTACCGTGGAGTCCGACTGAGGTGGTGACGAGTTGTCAGTCGACGTCGGTGCTCCGATGTCCCGAGAGTGCTCAGGCGGGTAGCAGTGTCCGAGGACAAGGTCGAGCAGGAGGCGTACGCCACTCCTGAGCCAGACGACGACGCAGCGCCGTTGGTCGGGGGCTTCCTCTACGACGGGGCGCACGACCGATGGACGTGGTCGGCGGAGGTCTTCCGCATCCACGGGTTCGAGCCGCACGACGTCGTACCCACGACCCAGCTGATCCGATTCCACGCCCATCCGGAGGATCGCGACGCCGTCGCTGCGACCCTCGACCGGGCGATGGCGACACCGGGTCGG
Source organism: uncultured Actinomycetota bacterium (assembly GCA_963794355.1). Lineage (GTDB taxonomy): Bacteria > Actinomycetota > Actinomycetes > Propionibacteriales > Nocardioidaceae > Nocardioides. Next base: position 146,715 of record CAWCDN010000013.1, on the reverse strand, counting down.
TACTACCTCACGTTCCGGCTCGCCGACGCGCAGGGGAACACCCGCCGGGTGCTCCTCCTCGGGACGGGGTCGGGCGTGGACGGTGCCGTCGACCTGCGCGGCCAGATCGTCGATCTGACCTCCTGGCAGGACCAGATCCTCAACGAGGACCTCGGCCCGATGGTCGACGATTTCCGCGCCCACCGAGCGGTCATCGAGCAGGCCAAGGGCATCGTGATCCAGCTCTTCGCCGTCGACGCCGACGAGGCGTTCGACCGGCTGCGCGCCTGCTCCCAGGCGGCGAACGTGAAGGTCCGCGACCTCGCGGAGTATCTCGTCATCGCCGCTGCCCAGGACCGCACGCCAGGGAAGGAAGCCAACACGTTGGGCCTGGCCGAGATCTTCGACGTGCTCGCAGCCGATACCGGCTGAACGCGGAGCCGAGCTCTCGCTACGGTGAGGCGATGGACCACTCGAGCGCCCAGCAGTGGCTCGACCGCTACGTCTCGGCCTGGCTGACCTACGACCGCGACGCGATCGGTGCCCTCTTCAGCGACGACATCTCCTACCGCTACCACCCGTGGGACGAGGCGGTGGTCGGCCGTGACGCCGTCGTGTCGTCGTGGCTCGGCGAGGGCGACGACCACGGCGCGTCCTCCCGCGACGCTCCAGGAACGTACGGCGCGTCGTACGAGCCGGTGGCCGTCGACGGCGACGTGGTGGTGGCGACGGGCACCTCGACGTATCACGAGGAGCCGGACGGGCCGGTGACCCGGACCTTTGCGAACTGCTTCGTGATGCGGTTCGACGGCGAGGGCCGGTGCCGCGACTTCACCGAGTACTACGCCAAGCACCCGTGACCCGCACCCCGGGTGACCGCGGACCCCGGCGTCCCCTAGCATCGGGCTCGACTTCTCACTGGGCCGCGCGGGGGCGGCGGGAACCCGATCGGGGGGACCACATCGTGGCGCGCGTGCTGCGGATGCCCGGTGTCGCGAGCGACACCGAGGACGGCGTGCTGTCGTCGTGGCTGGTGGAAGAGACCCATGCGTTCGACGCCGCCCAGACGATCGCCTACGTCGAGACCAGCACGCTGCTGCTCAGCGTGGAGGCGGGGCGTCCGGGCGTGCTCCTCAAGACCCTCGTGGACCCGGGCACCCAGGTCGAGGTCGGGATGCCGATCGGTGTGATCGCCGACGAGGACGAGCCGGTCGACGATCTCGAGGCGCTCCTCGCCGAGCTCGGCGTGAACGGCCACGCCCAGGCGTCGCACGCCGAGCCCCCACCGCTCGCGCCAGAGCTGCCCGAGCCGACGGCCGCGCCGAGCCACCTCGCGGACCGGACCGAGGAGCCGCTCGCGGAACCCGAGGAGGACGCGCCCGCGATGCAGCTGCCCGTGGAGCACCCGCCCCAGCAGGGTGAGCCGCGGCTGACGCACGAGCACCTGCGCACGACGGTCCGCGCCGAGCGCCTCGTCGCGCTGGCGGCGCAGGCCGGCAGGGACGGCGTGGCCGTGACGATCGACCATCTCGTGCTGCGCGCGGTCGGCGGCGCCCACCGGATGCTGCCGGAGCTGAACCTCACCCGTGGCCCCGACGGCGTACGACGGGCCGACGGCGTCGACGTCGCGCTCATGGTCTGCACACCGGACGGGCCTGCGGCGCCGGTACTCCGTGACGTCGCGGCCATGTCGCTGCATGACCTCGCTGTGCTGGTCGCGGAGACGACGGACGAGGCGCGTCAGGGACACGCCCACCAGGAGACCGGCGGCAGCATCGCGGTCTCGCACCTCGGCCGCTACGGCCTCGACGACGCCGTTCCGAGCGTCGGTCCGCCGCAGGTCGCGTCCCTGGCGGTCGGCGCCGTCCGCGACGAGCCGGTCATCCAGGCCGGTGCCATAGTGGCGGGGAAGACGCTGACGCTCACCCTGTCGGTCGACCACGACGTGGTCGACGACGTGTCGGCGGCACGCTGGCTCGGCATCGTGGCAGCCCTGCTCGAGCGACCCGAGTGGATGAACGACTGAGGAGAGGTCCAGTGTCGGAACCGTTCGACGTCCTGCTCGAGAAGTACGCGCGCCTGGTGATCAGGGTCGGCGTCAATGTCCAGCCCGGGCAGGAGGTCGTCATCAACGGGCTGCCCGAACAGGCCGACGCCGCACGGGCCCTGGCCGACGAGGCGTACCGCGTGGGTGCCAGCCGGGTGACGATCCACTACGTCGATCCCCACCTCCAGCGCGCCGCCGTCCGGAGCGCGCCGGAGGAGCTCCTCGGGAAGACCCCTGCCCACGAGCTGGAAGGCATCCGCGCCTGGCGTGAGAGCCGGCCGGCCGTGATCGGCCTGACCGGCAACCCCTTCCCCACCCTCATGGACGGTCTCGACCCGGAGCGGCTGGCCAAGTCGCAACCGATCGACCTGATCTCCGAGATGATGCCGATCCTCACCACCAACCAGGTGGCGTGGACCGTGGTCGGTGCCCCGACGCCGGGGTGGGCAGCCAGCGTCGGGGTCGCGGACGTAGCCCGACTGTGGGACGCCGTCGCGGTCGCGATGCGGCTCGACCAGGCCGACCCCCAGCAGGCGTGGCGCGACCACATCGCCAAGCTGCGGGCGCGCGCGCTGGTGCTCAACGGACACGGCTTCGACCGGGTCCGTTACCAGGGCCCCGGGACGGACGTGACCATCGGCATGGCGCCGGAGTCGGTGTGGGTCGGCGGCTCGCTGGAGAACGAGAACGGCGTGGAGTTCGTGCCGAACATGCCGACCGAGGAGGTCTTCATGTCGCCCGACTGGCGCCGTGCCGAGGGGCGGGTGCGCACCGCCGCGCCGTTCTTCCTGAGCTCGATGGGCGCCATGGTCGAGGGCCTGGAGATCGAGCTCCGCGACGGCACGATCACCGGCGCCACGGCCTCGCGCGGGGAGGCGGAGGTGCAGCAGCAGTTCGACCTGATCCCGCGCTCGCGCCACCTCGGCGAGGTCGCGATCGTCGACCAGGACTCCGCGGTCGCCCGCACCGGCCTGGTCTACAAGGACATGCTGTTCGACGAGAACGTCGGCTCCCACATCGCGTGGGGGATGGGGTACCCGACCGCCTTCCGCGGTGCGCTGGACCAGAGCACCGAGGAGCGGATCGGCTCGGGACTCAACCAGGCCAACACCCACGTCGACATCGTGATCGGCAGCCCCGAGGTGCAGATCGACGGCGTCCACGCCGACGGCTCGGTGGTGCCGATCACGCGCGGTGACGAGTTCGTCCTCCAGGACTGACCAGGACTGACCAGGACCGGCGAGGGCCGACCACGCGGACGGGGACTGACGAGAGCGGAGCGGCGGGCCCAGTGGGCCCGGCACCCCTCGCCGATGTGGCTCAGCCGCGCCAGACGAAGACCTCTTCCCAGTCGAAGGCGTCGTTCGCGACCAGGTTGGTCGCGTACGACTCGTAGGCCAGCGAGTGGCCGTCACCGCTGATCGCGGCCGCCGTGCTGGCGCTCCAGTTGTTGCTCTCCGTGCCGCCGGCGTCCTGTGAGGCGCGCCGGATCGTCCCGGCCCGCAGGTCGGCGACGAACGCGTCCGGGTTGGTGCCGGAGTCGACGCCGGCGAGGTTGCTCGCGTCGGAGCCGAACCCGACGTACCGGCCGCTCCTCGACAGGCTCGGCAGGAACGAGTCGGCGTCACCCGGTGCGGCGCCGTGCCGCGTGACCAGCGTGATCGCGCGGGTGGAGAGGTCCATCCGGTACACCTGTGCGTGCTGGCCGTCCGCACCGGGGATCTGGGTGGCGCAGGTCGAGAACGCGGCGAACCGCGCGTTGCCGGAGATCACCGGCCGACCGGCACTGCCGGCCGGGAAGGGCTGGCACGGCGGCGCGTCGGGCTCGTGCCAGAAGCGCGTCGTGATGCCCGTCGCGACGTTGCGTGCCCACAGGTCGTTGGCCTCGCCGAAGGTGACGACGTCCCCGCGGTCGGACACGTCGCCGACGAGGACGGACGGCCTCACGTCGGCGCCGCTCGCGGTCAGCGACATCTGGCGCGTCCAGTGGTGCGTGAGGTCGCGCAGGTAGACGTCCTCGCGCTTGTCGTGGTCCTTCGGCCCGAACGCCGCGAAGGTCTGGAACGCCACGCGGGAGCCGTTGCCGGCGATGACGGGCGAGAAGCTGTTCTGCTTCTTCTGCCGGCGGTCGGTGCCGGTCGAGACCAGCCGGATCCTGCCGGTCACCATGTCCTTGACGGCAACGTCGAGCACGCTGCCGTTGCGGTCGGCGAAGAGGTTCGTGGCGAACGTCGTGAACGCGACGTACCGGCCGTCGTTCGAGATCGTCGGCTCGATGCTGAAGTCGTTGCCGGGCCGCGTGCCCTTGCGGCTCACCAGGATCGTGATCTTGTCGACGGTGTCCCGCAGGTACACGTCGTCGAGGTGGTTGCGGTCCTGCGGCACGAGCGCCGCGGCGGTCGAGAAGACCACGAACCGGCCGTCGTACGACGTCACCTGGCCGGTGCCGCTGAGCGCGCTCTTCGCGTCCGCCTGGGCATCGGTGCCGTTCCCGAGCACGACCTGCTCGTTGTGCGGTGCTGTGACGGCGGCCGCCGGAGCGGCCACCGCTGCGGTGGCGAGGGTCAGTGCCCCCACGGTGGTGGCGAGGACGAGACCGACCTGCGGCTTCCTGCCGGGTCGGGCCTGGGTGGTGCGCATGCGGGTGCTCCTTCGAGGATCGGGGTGTGCGCGACCAAGACGCGACCCGGCGCCGGAAGGTTGCACTGGGAGGTGTGGCGGCTCGGTGGGCAGCGGGCCGCCGGATCCCTAGGCTGGTGCGATGGGCCTCGTCCACCGCGCTACCCTCTCGCCGAGCAAGCAGGACCTCGTGGCCGCGTGGCTGCCGAGCCGTCCGTGGGCCGAGGGGCGCGAGATCGCGACGAAGATCGCGGAGTACCGCTTCGACGACCCGGCGGGCGAGGTCGGCATCGAGACGATCGTCTTCGCCGACGACCGCGGCACGACGCTGCAGGTGCCTCTCACCTACCGCGGCGCCCCGCTCGCCGGCGCCGAGGACTTCCTCGTCCGCACCTGCGACCACTCGGTGCTCGGCCAGCGGTGGGTGTACGACGGCTGCGGCGACCCCGCCTGGGCGAGCGCGCTCGCCACGGCGATCCTGACCGGCGGCACGCAGCACCAGATGTACCTCGAGCAGGACGGCCGGCGGATCGACGTCCCGCCCCGGATGACCGTGCAGGGGAGTGGCTCCGCGGGGGCCGAGGTCCCCGCGATCACGAGCGTCGACTCGGTCCGCGACGACGGGCCCACCACGGTGGTGCGGGCCGGTGATGTCGAGCTGGTCGTGGCGCGGGTGGTCGGCGCCCCGATCGAGGCCGACGAGACCCTGGCCGGGGAGATCGGGTCGACCGGCGTGGTGCTGGCGGGGCTGCGTCGTACGACCTGAGCGTCGCCGGGCGCCTCAGCCGGATGCGAGGACGGCGAGATCGCGCTCGGCGAAGCGTCGGTGCTGCCACTCCTCGTTGACGACGATGCCGAGCGCCTCGGTGACCGCGTAGCTGTCGGGCGGCGGCCAGCTCTCCCCGGCCACCGGCGCCGTGTGCCTCGCCAGGTCGGCGTCCGTCAGGTCCGCGAGCACGCGTCGTACCGTCGCCTGCCGGTCGGCTCGCAGCGCGAGCACCTCGTCGAGACTCGGCCGGATGTCCTTGTGGTGCGGCCAGCCCAGGTCGCGCAGGGTGTCGAAGGGGAGGTCGCGGGGGTCCCACGGGTCCGGGTCGCCGAGGTAGACCCGGTTGACCCAGGCGTCGGTGGCGTAGCAGAGGTGGCGCAGCGTCTCGATGAACGACCACTCGCCGCCGACCCGCTCGTGGAGCAGCCCCTCGTCGAGGCCCCGGGCTCGGGCGACGGTTTCGGCCCAGCGTCGCTCGAGGACCTCCCACGCGGCCCGGAAGCCGTCTGCATCCGTCGGACTCATCAGCGCGTAGTCGGGGTCGCGTCGGGTCAGCTCCGCCTCGATCAGCGGCGCGACATCGACGCCGTTGATGACGACGTCGTGAAGCTCGCCGTCGATCTCGACGTTCTCGAGCTCGACACCACGGAGGCGGACGTCGCGGACGCCGGCATGGCTGATCCGGGCGTCGGCGAGGTCGATCCACGTGAAGGTGGCGTCGCGCAGCCGGGTGCGTTCGTACGTCGTACCGGAGAGGTCCCTCAGGTCGTGGCTCATGCGGACACGCTAGGACGGTCTCCGGACGATCTGCGTCCGCTATCGGCCTAAGGACGGCGCTCGAACCGGAGGCCGAAGTCGGACTCCCAGGTCTCACCGCCGTCGTCCGACCGCTCCCACCGGCCGTCGACAGCGCGGCCGTCGTCGGCGAGGGTGCCGACGAAGCGCTGCGCGAACCCGAGATCGGAGAAGTCGGGCTCGGTGCGCAGCAGCGTCCAGTCCGACCCGCTGAAGGTCATCGAGTAGAGCCGGGTCACGCCGCGGCTGTCGAAGTAGTGCAGGCGAAACGAGGCCGCGGCCTCGTCGTACTCGATGATCGCGAGGCTCTCCGGAAAGGGCTGCGGGAGCGTCGACTGCTGGAGGAGGTAGGCGCCGCCGAGCGCCCACTCGAAGGTGATCGTGCCGGTCGGGTCGCCGTGGCCGGTGACCTGCTGGGTCCACTCCCCGACGAGGACGTCGAGCAGCCCGAGCGCCAGCGGACGATCGGCGTCGCTCATGACACTCCCTCAGCCCAACGTCGCCGACACGACGTCGCGGGCGGCCTCCTGCACCTCGGCGAGGTGATCGGGACCCTGGAACGACTCGGCGTAGATCTTGTAGACGTCCTCGGTGCCGCTGGGACGCGCGGCGAACCACGCGCTCTCCGTGGTCACCTTGAGGCCGCCGATCCTCGCGCCGTTCCCGGGCGCTTCGGTGAGCTTGGCCGTGATCGGCTCCCCGGCCAGCTCGGTCGCCGTCACGTCGTCGGGCGAGAGGGCGCCGAGCTTGGCCTTCTGCGCGCGGTCGGCGGGGGCGTCGACGCGGGCGTACGCCGGGTCACCGTGCGCGGCGACCAGGTCGGCGTAGTGCTGGCTGGGCGACTTCTCCGTGGTGGCGAGGATCTCGGAGGCAAGCAGGCACAACAGGATGCCGTCCTTGTCCGTCGTCCAGGTGGAGCCGTCGCGACGCAGGAACGACGCGCCGGCCGACTCCTCGCCGCCGAAGCCGAACGAGCCGTCGATCAGGCCCGGGACGAACCACTTGAAGCCGACCGGCACCTCGACCATCTCCTTGCCGAGGTCGGCCGCGACGCGGTCGATCATCGAGCTCGACACGAGCGTCTTGCCGATCCGGGCGGTGGCGGGCCAGTCGGGCCGGTGGCCACCGAAGAGGTACCCGATCGCGACGGCCAGGAAGTGGTTGGGGTTCATCAGGCCGGCGTCCGGGGTGACGATGCCGTGCCGGTCGGAGTCCGCGTCGTTGCCGGTGGCGATCTGGTACTCGTCCTTGCGGCCGATCAGCGACGCCATCGCGCTCGGGCTCGAGCAGTCCATCCGGATCTTGCCGTCCCAGTCGAGGGTCATGAAGCGCCAGGTCGGGTCGACCAGCGGGTTGACGACGGTGAGGTCGAGCCCGTGCCGCTCGGCGATGGCGCCCCAGTAGTCGACGCTGGCGCCGCCCAGCGGGTCGGCTCCGATCCGGATCCGGGCCTGTGCGATCGCTTCGATGTCGACCACGCTCGGCAGGTCGTCGACGTAGGTGCCCATGAAGTCGTACGACTCGCACCTTCCCCTGGCCCGGGAGAACGTGATCCGGTGGACGCCCTCGAGGTTGGCCCGGATCAGCTCGTTGGCGCGGGCCGCGATCACCGTGGTCGCGTCGGTGTCGGCCGGCCCGCCGTGCGGCGGGTTGTACTTGAAGCCGCCGTCGCCGGGCGGGTTGTGCGACGGGGTGACGACGATGCCGTCGGCGAGGCCGCTGCCGGTCTGTCGACCGTCGTTGGCACGGATGATCGCGTGGGAGACGGCCGGCGTCGGCGTGTAGGCGTCGCCGTCGTCGACCAGCACGGTGACGTCGTTCGCGATCAGCACCTCGATGGCGGTCGCCCACGCCGGCTCGCTCAGCCCGTGGGTGTCGCGGCCCAGGAACAGCGGGCCGTCGTACCCCTGCTCCTTGCGGTAGTCGCAGATCGCCTGCGTGGTCGCGGCGATGTGCACCTCGTTGAACGCCGTGTTGAGGCTGCTCCCGCGGTGGCCGCTCGTGCCGAACGCGACCTGTTGGTCCACGTCGTCCGGGTCCGGCTCGAGCGTGTAGTACGCCGTCACGAGGTGGGCGACATCGATGAGGTCGGACGGCTGGGCGGGGGTTCCTGCACGCGGGTCGGCCATGCCACCCATCATGTCGCGCCCGCCGGCGCTTGAGGAGGGCCCAGCACCGCCGCTGGCGCCGGGTGGTTTCGAGACGGTCGGAGAGCCACCTCCTCAACCACCGGGGTCCAACGGTTGAGGAAGGCGCTCTGGCGCCTGTCTCGAAACCCGGTGACGGGCGCAGGGCGCTGACCCGTGGGTCTCCAGCGAGACCTCCTCAGCCACCGGACGGGGCCTGACCGGCTGCGGCCGATCGCGGGAGACTGCGGCATGGCACTCACCGACTTCCCGCGCTACCCGCTCACCTTCGGCCCCAGCCCGATCCACCGACTCGACCGGCTCACCGCGCATCTCGGTGGCGCGACGATCTGGGCCAAGCGCGAGGACTGCAACTCCGGTCTGGCCTACGGCGGCAACAAGACCCGCAAGCTGGAGTACCTCGTGCCGGATGCGATCGCACAGGGCGCCGACACCCTGGTCAGCATCGGTGGCTACCAGTCCAACCACACGCGCCAGGTGGCGGCGGTGGCGGCGAAGATCGGGATGCGGTGCGTGCTGGTGCAGGAGAAGTGGGTCGACTGGCCCGACGCCGTCAACGACCGGGTCGGCAACATCCTGCTCAGCCGGATCATGGGTGCCGACGTACGGCTCGACGACGCCGGCTTCGACATCGGATTCCGTGACTCCTGGCGCCAGGCGATCGAGGACGTCGAGGCGGCGGGAGGTACGCCGTACGCCATCCCGGCCGGCGCGTCAGACCACCCGCTCGGCGGGCTCGGGTTCGCCGGATGGGCGGACGAGGTGCAGCAGCAGGAGCGCGAGCTGGGCGTCTTCTTCGACACGATCGTGGTCTGCACGGTGACCGGGTCGACGCACGCCGGGATGATCGCCGGGTTCGCGGGGCAGGAGCGGCCGCGGCGCGTGGTCGGGATCGATGCCTCGGCCACCCTCGACAAGACGCGCGACCAGGTCGCGCGTATCGCCCGCAACACCGCCGACCTGATCGGTCTCGGCCGCGACGTGCGCGACGACGAGATCACCGTGCTGGAGGGCTGGGCCGGCGACCTCTACGGCATCCCGGTGCAGTCGACCCTCGAGGCGATCCGCCTCACCGGTCAGCTCGAGGGGATGATCATCGACCCCGTGTACGAGGGAAAGTCGATGGCTGGTCTCATCGACCTGGTGCGCGACGGCGAGATCGACCACGACTCGCACGTGCTCTACGCCCACCTCGGCGGCCAGCCCGCCCTCAACGCCTACTCGGCACTCTTCACCCACACCACGCGGCTGGACGTCTGAGCGGGCTGGTCCGGGGAGAAAACGCGGAACGGATGGCCGCGTCACGGCACCCGACGCCGATCTGTTCCGCGTTTTCTCCGCCGAACAGTCGCTCAGTCGTCGCGGACGGACAGCAGGTCGCCGGGCTGGCAGCCGAGCTCACGGCAGATGGCGGTCAGGGTGCTGAACCGGACGGCGCGGGCCCGGCCGTTCTTGAGGACCGACAGGTTCACCACGGTGATGCCCGCTCGGTCGGCAAGCTCCTGGAGGGTCATCCCGCGGTCGGCCAGCAGCTTGTCGAGATGGACCTCGACCGCATGGAGGTCCTCCGGCTCCGGAGCCGTCGCTCGGGTCGACTTCTTCATACGGTCGCATCGACCTCGCGCTGCAGGCGCACGGACTGCGCCATCACCCGGCCGATGGTGAGCAGCCCGAAGCCGGCGAACAGGATCGCCCAGGAGAGGTGGAAGAAGCGCATCCAGTTCGTCTGAGCGCTGTTCATGGGGTCGGCGAGCGTCGTCAGCAAGGTGCTGCTCGCGACTGCTTGGACGACCGCAACGATCAACGCGCCGAACAGGAGGTAGAGGCCGAGGCGCCCGACGCCGAGGGCGGTGTCAGGGACGAAGAAGCCCCGCCGCCGGGCAAGTCGGATCAACCGCCAGGTGAGGAACACGAAGCCCAGGGAGTAGAGGTAGTCGGGCGCCGACACGAGCACGGACAGGGAGCGCTGCCGGGTGCTGGGTTGCTGCTGGCAGACGCTGACCGTCTCGGGGTAGCTCGTCCCGCCAGGCGCGAGTCCTTCGACGCGGGCGCCGTTGGTGCCGTTGATGTCGAGGTGGACGGCGCTCGAGGGAACGACCAGGCACACCTCACGTTCGCCGACGCCGAGGAACGATCCACTCCCGAAGACGATCAGCGGGACGGAGAGCACCAGGAAGAACAGCATGAGGGACCCGGCCACGCTGACGATGAACTCCAGCGGGGCCAGCGCGTTCTTCGTTCCGTCCATATCGAGAAACGATAGCATCGAATGTCGATATGCGACCGAGGTTCTCGCTCCGCCGTTGGGCACCCCTAGAGTCAGGCGGGTGTCCGGGCTCATCACCTCCGTCGACGGGGACGACGTCGTCGTCCGCTACGCCGACCCCGAGCACCACGCGGAGCAGGTCAGCGTCTGGGCGCACCCCCGGCTGGGAGACACCACGATGGCCCGGGTCGAGGGGGGCTGGGAGGTGCGGCTGAGCGACCTGCCCGTGGACCGGCTGGAGTACCTGATCGACGTCGACGGCCGGCTGCAACCAGACCCCGGCAACCCGCACGTCGTACCCGGACCGTTCGGGGACCACTCGTGGATCGCGCTGCCCGGCTATCGCGAGCCCGGCTGGCTGGGGCTCACTCCGGTGGAGGGCGAACGGACGACGCTCTCGCTGTCGCGCTCGGCGGTGGGGCGGATCGACGTCGAGCTCTGGGCCCCCGCCGACGCCGGTGCCGAGGAGCGGCTGCCGCTGCTGATCAGCCACGACGGTCCCGAGATGGACGCCTACGGCTCGCTCACGTCGTACGTCGGCGCGCTCGTCGGCGACGGCCGACTTCCCCGCATGCGGGTCGCGCTGGTCGCGGCGGGCGCACGCAACAAGAGGTACGCCGCGAACCCGTCGTACGCCCGAGCGCTCTGCACCCGGCTCATCCCCGCCCTACGCGATGCGACGCCGGTCGAGGGTCGGCCCGTGCTGATGGGGCAGAGCCTCGGGGCGCTGGCCGCCCTGCACGCGTCGTGGACCGATCCGGGCGTCTTCGCCGGCCTGTTCCTGCAGAGCGGCTCGTACTTCACCGCCGACCTCGACCCGCAGGAGTCCGGCTTCGAGTTCTGGCCCGAGGTCACCGGCTTCGTCGCCAGTGTCCGTGCCGCCGAGCAGGCCGCGCCCGAGGCGCCGGTGACGACGCTGGTCTGCGGCACCGCCGAGGAGAACCACGCCAACAACGTGGCGATGCGCGAGTCGCTGGCCCGGGTCGGCGTCGAGACCGGGTGGGGGGAGATCCGTGACGGTCACACGTGGACCTGCTGGCGGGACACCCTGGACCCCCACCTGACCGACCTGCTCGTGCGAGTGTGGTCCTGATGAACCGCGAGCAGCTCGAGCTGGACGCCCCGGGACTCGACCGACCGGGCACCGTCATCCGGTACGGCCACTACGGCCGGCCGGTGATCGTCTTCCCCAGCGAGCAGGGTCGGGCCTGGGACTACGAGAGCAACGGCATGGTCGGCGCCGTCTCGCACCTGATCAACGACGGGCGGGTCAAGCTCTACTGCGTCGACTCCTTCGACCACGCCAGCTGGTCGGACCGGGGCCTCCCGCTCGAAGAGCGGGCACGGCGTCATCACGCGTACCAGTCCTGGATCAGCGACCAGGTGGCGTCGTACGTCGGGTCCGACAGCGACGGTGCCGGTGATGCGATCGTCACCGGCTGCTCGATGGGTGCCTACCACGCGCTCCAGATGGCGCTGACCCGCGCTGATCTGTTCCCGGTCGCGATCTGCCAGTCGGGCAACTACGACCCGTCGACCTGGCACGGATGGGGGGAGCGTGGCGACGCGGCGTACTTCACCAACCCCCTCGACTACGTGCCTCATCTGCACGGCGACCATCTCGACTGGCTGCGGTCGCGGCTCCACGTCGTGCTGACCGTTGGTCAGGGTGCCTGGGAGACGCACCCGACCGGGTCGCTGCCGAGCGCCCTTCAGATGGGTCACGTCCTGGCGGACCAGCACATCTCCCACGACCTCGACGTCTGGGGTCACGACGTGTCGCACGACTGGCCCTGGTGGCGCAAGCAGATCGCCCACCACCTGCCTCGCTACTGCTGAGAGTGAGCCAGGTCGAAGCGCAGGAGCACGCGCTGGAGGGTTGAGGCCAAGGTCGAGAGCTCCGCGACAGTGAGCTCCCCCGCGAACTCCTGATCGATCCCGGCGACGTAGACGGGCGCGGCCTCCCGGAAGCGAGCGAGGCCCGCGGGGGTGATCACTGCGTACGCCGACCGGGCGTCCTCGGGGTTGGCCTCTCGCCGCACCAGGTCGGCTCGCGTGAGCTCGTCGACCACGCGGCTGACGCGGGTCCGGCTGAGCACTGCGCGCTCGCCCAGCTGGCTCATCGTGAGGCGGCTGTTGCGCGCTGCCGAGAGCTCGAGCAGGACGTCGTACCACCCGAGGGGGAGGCCGGTGCCCTCGCGGAGCCGGCGGTCGAGCTCGGGGACGAGCGCAGCGTGCACCTGGAGCAGCGAGCCCCAGGCCTCTGCAGCGGCCTTCTTCCTGGTTGTCGCCATGCGTCTGACGCTAGCAGTTGTTTGCGTGCGCGCGCACACATTGATACAGTGTGTGCGCACGCACATAAATTCGAGAAGGAGAAACCCATGACTGAGCTGATCACCCGAGACGAGCTGCACGCCGCGATCACGAAGAGCGAGGTGACGGTCGTCGACGCGCTGCCGCAGGCATACTTCGAGCAGCAGCACCTCCCCGGCGCCGTCAACCTGTTCGTCGAGGACGCCGCGATCCGCGCTGCCGAGGTCCTGCCCGAGAAGGACGCCGCGATCGTCGCCTACTGCTCCAACGAGGCCTGCCCGAACAGCGAGGGCGTCGCGCGGACGCTCACGCGGCTCGGCTACACCGATGTCCGGAAGTACCGCGAGGGCATCCAGGACTGGGTCGAGGCCGGCCTGCCGACGGAGTCCGGCGCTCGCACCGTCGCCTGACCCCGGCACTCGAGGCAACCTGGTCGGTGGGGTCCGCGGGGCTCCCACCGACCACGGCGCCGTGCTAGACACGAACACATGCACTTCTCGGGCCCGAACACCCAGCCGATCCATCAGGAGGTCGTCGTCGCATGACGCACCGCCTCGTGATCACCCAGAACACCACTCTCGACGGCCGGATCGAGTTCCTCGACGGCTGGTTCGACCCGTCGCCGCGGGACCAGGACGTCACCGACCTCCAGCAGGAGATGGACCGGCAGGGCGACGCGACGGCCGCGATGCTGCTCGGACGCCAGACCTTCGAGGACTTCCGCGGCTACTGGCCGCAGCACACGGACGAACCGGCCGGTGCCTCGCTCGAGCGTCTTCAGAAGTACGTCGTGTCGCGCACCCTGGGCGACCCCGGGTGGCAGAACACCACCGTCCTGAGCGGTGAACCGATCGCGGAGGTCCGGACCCTGAAGGCCTCGGGCGACGGCGACCTGGTCGTCACGGGAAGCATCACGCTCACCCACGCCCTCATGGAGGCGAGCATGGTCGACGAGCTGCGCCTGTTCGTCCACCCCGCGATCCAGGGCCGAGGTCGCGGGCTGGTCGACGAGAGCATCTCGGTCTACGGCCTGGCCCCGCTCGAGTCGCGCACGTTCCGCGGTGGCGTCACTCTGCTCCGCTACGACCTCACCTGAGCCCCTCGCGCGCCGCTAGGGTCGACGCATGGCCGGTGCGACGAGGGACCACCTGATCGGGCTGTTGCTGGGCGCGGAGGAGGACTGGCCGCAGGCCTTCGAGCAGATCCTGCGGTTCGTCGGTCCGCTCGAGGTGGACGGCACGACGCACCACCTCGCCAGCGAGCGGCTGACCATCGAGCCGTTCGACCTCGTCGACCCGGTGCGGACCGGCCTGGTGATCGACCGGCTCGCGCACTGGTACTTCCATCCCCGCGAGTGGCTGAAGAAGGCGGCTCTCGTCAACGGGACCTACCTGCTCAACAGCCCGTTCACGTTCCAGTCGATGGAGAAGCACTCGGCGTACTGCGCGATGCTCCGACTCGGGCTCCACGTGCCCAAGACGGTGCTGGTGCCCTACAAGAACCCGATCGACAACCACCGGTGGACCTATACCAGCGCCACGTACAACGCGCCGTTCGACCTCGACCTGCTCGCCGCCGAGGTCGGCTACCCGCTCTACATGAAGCCGTTCGACGGCGGCGGCTGGCGCGGTGTCTCGCGCGTCGACGGCCCCGAGGACCTGCACCGCGCGTACGACGAGTCCGGCGAGATGCTCATGCACCTGCAGGCGACCGTCGAGTTCGACCACTTCGCCCGCGCTCTGTCGATCGGGCCCGAGACGATGGTGATGGACTTCCGCCCCGACGAGCCGATGCACAACCGGTACGCCGTGACGCACGACTTCCTCACGCCGTCCGCGGGCAAGCAGGCGGTGGCGATCTCGCGGATCGTGAACGCCTTCTTCCACTGGGAGTTCAACTCCTGCGAGATGCTCGTCAAGGGCGACGACGTGCACCCGATCGACTACGCGAACGCCTGCCCCGACGTCGCGGTGACGTCGCTGCACTACTACTTCCCCTGGGCGATCACCGCGCTGGTGCGCTGGTCGACGTACTGCCTCGTCACGGGGCGTGCACCGAACCACGACCTGCAGATGGACGAGTACTTCGCGATCGCCGACTCCGACCGCACCTACGACGAGAAGCTCGACGCCTACCTCGCCCTCGCGGACGCGCACTTCGAGACCGAGCGTTACCGCGACTGGTGCACCTCCCACCTCGGTGACCTCGACGCCCTCGTCGCGGAGTGGGTGGGCGGCGCCGACTTCGACCGGCTGCTCGTCGAGACCGTGCAGGCGACGTACCCGGCGCAGGAGCACGAGCAGTTCCTGGCCCACTTCCGCGGCCTGATCGGCCTGTGGGTGGACGACCAGGGCGCCGTCACGCGCGCCTGACGTGTCCGCCGCCCAGCACGTGACGAACCACCAGGTCCTCGGTGAGCGGGTGTGCTTCGGGATCGCCGAAGTTCTGGCTGGTCACCACCACCACCGTCTCGAGGTCGGGCAGCACCGCGACCCGGTTGCCCCCAGCGCCCGCCATGTAGTGCGACCGCACCGATCCGGCAGGACCAGGCAGCTTCTTGACCCACCACAGGTAGCCGTACGTCGTCTCGTCGTCCACCTCGACGTGCGGCCGGGTCGACTCCGCGAGCCACTCCGCCGGCACCACCTGGCGACCGTCGTGGCGACCGCCGTGGAGACTCAGGGCACCCAGCGTCGCCAGGGCGCGTGAGGTGAGTTCGAGCCCGCCGCCGGTCATCGCGGCGCCCTCGCCGGTGCGTGCCCACGCCACGTCGTCGATCCCCAGCGGACCGAAGAGGTGCTCGGCGGCGTAATCCTCCACCGGCCGCCCGGTGGCCTCCTCCAGCACGGCCCCGAGCAGCACCGCGCCGGCGGTGCAGTAGCTGAACGTGCGTCCGTACCGGGTGTCCTCGGGCCGCGCGACCCATGGCGGATACCCCCGCACCGGGAGGGCGAGAGCGAAGTCGCGCCAGCTCTCGGTGAGATACATCCGCTCCTCGTGGCCGCTGGAGAAGGCGTTGGAGTCGTCGCACTCGAGGACCGAGCTCATGGTGAGGAGGTCCGCGAGGGTGATCTGCTCCTTGCGCCGGTCGGGGCGGCCGGCCCGACCGATCGGCAGGTACGCCGCGACCGGCGTGCTCACGTGCGGCAGGTCACCGCGCTCGATCGCGATGCCGATCAGCAGGCTGGTGACGGTCTTGGTGACCGAGCGCGTGTTGTGCCGCGTCCAGGGGCCGAAGCCCGCGGAGTACCACTCGTACGACGAGTCCGCGCCGGAGATGACCACCGAGGTGATCCGCCGGTAGTCGCCGCGCTCCAGGGCGACCTCGAGGCCGGAGAAGGAGTCGTGCTCGTCGGTCATCTGCTACCTCGGGCCGACCCGGGCCCGGTCGCGGGCGGTGGCGATCGCCGCGGTCAGCGAGGCCGTGTCGAACGCGCCGTAGTGGCGCCGACCGTTGACGAAGAACGTCGGGGTGCCGGAGACGCCGCTGATGTCCGCCGACTCGACGTCCTGCCCCACCCGCCCGGCATGCTCATGGGCGTAGAGCTGCTTGGTGAACCGCGGTACGTCGAGTCCGAGCTCCTCGGCGTAGCGCAGCAGGTCGGGCTTCAGCAGATGGTCCTGCCGGTCGAGCAGCAGGTCGTGCATCTCCCAGAACTTCCCCTGCTCGGCCGCCGCCTCCGAGGCCTGGGCGGCGAGCTCCGCCTGCGGGTGCACGTCGGACAGCGGCAGGTGGCGCCACACGAAGCGGACGTCGCTCTCACCGATGACGGCGCGCACGGCGCTCTCGGCCTGGCCGCAGTAGGGGCACTGGAAGTCGCCGTACTCCACGACGGTGACGGTCGCGTCCTCCGGCCCACGGACGTGGTCGCGCTGGGGGTCGACGTCGTCGGAGAGGTCGACGAGGTCCTCGGCCCTGCCGAAGAGCGCCTCGGTACGACGGTCCTGCGGCAGCAGGGCGGTGATCCGGAAGACCACCCACGTGGCCGCCGAGGCGATCGCCGCGGCGACCAGCACCCCGATCTTGGCCTCCGCCAGCTCGTCGCCGTCGAAGGCCAGCGCCGCGATCAGGAACGACACCGTGAAGCCGATGCCGGCGATCGTCCCGCTGCCGGTCACCGACGCCCAGCCGACGGCCGGCTGCACCCGGCCACGCGTGAGCCGGGCGATCGCCCACGAGGCCGAGACGACCGCGACCGGCTTGCCGACGACGTACCCGAGCACGATGCCGAGCGTGATCGGCGAGGTAGCGGCACGCCGCAGGAACGACGCGTCGATGACGACGCCGGCGTTGGCCAGCGCGAAGAGCGGGACGATCACGTAGCTCGTCCAGGGGTGGTAGAAGCGCTGCAGGCGGTCGTTGGGCGACAACGTGCGGGTCAGGCCGACGGCGGCGGTCCGGGCCAGCTCGGGCGTCGGCTCCTCGCGGAACTGACGGAAGAGTCCGCTGGCCTGCTCCAGGTCACCGCGAGCCGGGGTGTAAGCGGCCGCCATCAGGCCGATCGCGAGCCCGGTGACGACCGGATCGACCCCGCTGGCCAGCACGAAGGCCCAGATCACCACGCCGACGATGAACACGACCGACGTGCCCGGATGGCGGTAGTGCTTCACGACCAGCAGCGCGGCGTAGACCGCCACCCCGGCCATCAGGTAGCCGACGCGGAGACGGTCGGTGTACATGACCGCGATCACCAGCAGCGCCACGAGGTCGTCGACCACGAAGACAGTGAGGAGGAAGGTGCGGACGCGATCGGGGACGTCGTGCCCGACCATCACCAGGAGGCCGAGCGCGAGGGCGGTGTCGGTGGACATCGCGACGCCCCAGCCGTCGGCGCCGGCGCCACCCGCGTTGACCGCCAGGTAGAGAGCGACGGGCACGACCATCCCGACGAGGCCGGCTGCCACCGGCAGCAGGAACCGGCTGCGTTCGCGCAGGTCGCCGAGGTCGATCTCGCGTCGTGCCTCCAGCCCGACCACGAGGAAGAAGAAGGTCATCAACCCGCTGTTGACCCAGGTCCGCAGGTCGCGCGTGACGCCGTGGTCGCCGAGGACGAACCCGAACGACGTCGTCCAGAGCCGTTCGTAGCTGTCACCGAGGTTGGCCCAGAGCAGGCCGGCGAAGATCGCGCCGACCAGGATGCCGGCGCTGCCGGACTCCGTCTTGAGGAACGCCCGGACCGGCGTCGCGAACTCGCGGCGCCACGGCGTGCGCAGTCCCGCGCTCTCCACCGTCCCGTCAGCCATCCTCGCTCCTCGTCAGGGGTAGGCGATCCCGGTCGCCGTCTCGGAGAACTCCCACAGCTCGCGCTGCGACGCGCGGTCACCGGCCTGGCGCGTCCAGCCGACCAGGTGGGGCGGCCCGGCGACCTCGCCGAGACCGGAGGGGCCGCAGTACGTCGAGCCGGGCAGGTCGGCGGTCGCCGCCATCAGCGTCGGCCACGCGCCGACGACGGGGGACTGGCCGATCGCCCGGTTGCCCTTGTCGAGGATCGATGCGAGGCCACCCGCGGATCGACCGAAGCGGCCGTTCGCGACCAGGTGCGTGCCGGCGTACCCGGGATGCGCGGCTCGCGCCGAGACCGTCGACCCCGACCCGCGCAGCCGACGGTCGAGCTCGAAGGTGAAGAGCAGGTTGGCCAGCTTGGTCTGCGAGTAGGCGACCCACCGCAGGTACGGCGTGGCCTTGACGCGCGGGTCGCCGCGTGGCGCCCTGCGTGCGAACCGGTGCATGAGGCTCGAGACCGTCACCACCCGCGCGCCGTCGGCCAGCTGCGGCAGCAGCAGCCCGGTGAGCAGGAACGGCCCGAGGTGGTTGGTGGCGAGCTGGCTCTCGAAGCCGTCCACCGTGCGCCGGTATGGCGTGGCCATGATCCCGGCGTTGTTGACGAGAAGGTCGATCGGGCCGTACGACGCCGCGTCGGCCGCCGCGGACCGCACGGACGAGAGGTCGGCGAGGTCGACGACGAGTCGCTCGAGCAGCGCCTCGGGCACCTCGGCGTGGATGGTCTCCTCGGTCTCCGCCAGCTTGTCCGGGCTGCGGCCGGCGAGGACGACGCGTGCCCCCGCACGCGCGAGCTCCAGCGCCGTGAAGTGCCCGAGTCCGCCGACGCTGACGCCGGTGACCAGCGCGGTGCGCCCGGTCTGCGGCGCGATGTCGGCGGGTGACCAGCTCACGGCGTGATCGCCATCCCCGCGAGGATCCGCTGGGCCAGGTCGGCGTCGCCGTCGACCACGAGCGACACCCCGTCGGCGGGGCGCCTGCCGCCCGCCAGGATCACGAACGTCTCGCGGTCGAGGTGCAGCCGCACCGTCGGGTCGCCCGGCAGCTCGGCGAGGGGTCCGCCTCGCCGCGAGTCCGAGACGCCGAAGGCCACAGGCGTGCTGCCGTCGACCTGCACCACGAGGGTCGAGCCGGGCGGCGCCGCGGCCCGCTTGGCGAGCACGAGGCCCATGCCCTCCAGGAGATAGTCGGCCGTGTGCTGGGCCGGCGCGGTGTCGAGGTGGCCGGGGCGGGCGACCGCACGTCGTACGTCCTGCTCGTGCATCCAGACGTCAAGGGGGCGGTTGCGCAGCAGGGTCTGCCAGTTCCAGGGGATGTCACCCGGAGTCCGTGGCGGCATCTCGGTGGCGTCATCGGGCGGATCGGTCAGCAGGAAGGTACGGCGCTTCGTCGCGCTCTGGCGGATCTCGTTGATCAGCTCGTCGGGGGTCGCGTCGCGCCGGGCCACCACACCCTGCTCGGTGTAGGCCTGGGCGAGCGTCGTGACATGGGGCGCGGGGTCGACGTGGAGCGTCTCCTCGGGGGCGCCCGAGAGCACCGCCTCGAGGTGGGCGGTGTGAGCGGCGCAGGCGTGGACGTCCCAGCCCGCCAGATCGGTCGGCGCCGACCACGCCTCGGCCGGCAGGCTCTCGAGCAGCTCGGTGAAGTCGTCGATCGCCTCCCACCACACGTCGACGTAGCCGGCCAGTCGTTCCGCGTCCGTCACGACGCTGAGCCTAGGGCTCGCCGGTCAGGAGTCGACGAGCCGGTCCGCGTGCTCGCGCTCGTCGTCGGCCACGGCATCGGGGCCGGACGACACCAGGGTCCAGGTGCTGACCACGCCGTCGGGATAGGTCCACACGCCCGAGGCCAGTGCACTCTCCACCAACGCGCGCACGCGAGCCTCGTCGGCGGCCTCGACCGCGAACAGCACCCGTACCCGCAGCCGCGCGCCCTCGACCTCCACGGTGGTGTGGTGCGGGGCGAGCGGGCACGGCGGCTCGTGGTCGAGGCTGCCGCACAGAGCCAGGGTCACCGCACCGCCTGGCGCACGATGGTCCAGGGCCGGCTCGGGGTCGAGCAGGGCGTCGTGCGCGTAGGCGGACCGCATGGAGCCAGTATGCGCGTCAGTCCTGGTGGGCATCAGACCCGAGGACGCGCACCTCGTGGAGCTCGGGGTCCCACCGCCGCAGGGTGGTCAGGGTGAGCGTCACGTCGTCGTACCCGAGGACGTCGAGTGCCCGCTGCACGTCGCCGCGCGGCATGCGGCGGGCCAGGGTCACGTGGGGGAGCCAGCCCGGGTGGCGCTCGCCGTCCACTCCCGTGCGCAGGTCGAGCACGGCCCGGGTCAGTGGCTCGGGTACGTCGAGCAGCCGGGCGAGGGTGACCCTGTCGCCGCCGAGGACCGCCAGGCCGGAGGCCCGAACCGTCACGGGCAGGAGTGGCCGGACGAGTACTGCCGCGCGGGCTTCGAGGTCGGCCGTCAGCTCGGGCAGCGAGAGGACGGTGACGTGAGGTGTGTTCGTGGGGGCGGGGTGGTCGAGCTGCGAGGCGAGCCCGGCGTCGTGCAGCGCCTGCCAGTCACGTCGTACGGCGTGGTCCCCGGCGTCGTCGGGCACGAGCTCGAGCGCATGGAGCCGCGGCATCAGGGCAGCCTCGCCGGGCGATGGGAGGAAACCGTCGTGGGGGCGACCGGTTGTCTGCCCTCGGGCCCGGAGTCGACGTCCACGGGGTCACCGACGGCGATCTCACCGCCCCCTAGCACCCGGCAGACCGAGCCGGCGCGGCGGCGCAGTGCCTCCTGGGCGCCGCGGCCGATGGTGTCGTCGAGCAGCTTGCACGGCGCCGCGACCCGGACGACCTCGAGGAGTACGTCGCCGATCCGGATCAGGGAGCCCGGCGCGGTCGGCACGTCGCCCTCGTCGACGGTGAGGTTGCGCCGGGTCAGCTCCGGGCGCACCTCGGCTCCGAAGATCTCCGTCGCCACCCGCAGGGCCTCGGCGCTCTGCACGGTGACGTGGCGGTGCTTGGTGCCGTGGTAGCGATCGCCGACGATGCCCCTCCCCGCCTCGACCGTCGCCCGCTCGACCGCCCGCATGGGCAGCCGCGTCGCCGGTGCGACATGGATGCTGGCGAGTGTGGGCACCCGTCGAGCCTAGGCGGGGGTGCCCGGCAGTAACGCGGGGTTATCACCGCCGAAGTGCCTGCGCCGCACTGGTGCGGTGCCGTTGCCTCTGGGTGCGTTGTGTGTGGGCTCTGGTGCGGCGATAACCCCGCGTTACACCGGGTACGGCGGCGCGCCAGGAGGCAGGAACGGCCCCGCGGGCCGCAGCGCCGGCAGGTCGGCCGCGTCGACGCCGGGGGTCGGCCGGCCGACGGCATGGCGGTAGAGCAGCGTGTTGAGGTAGGCGCCAGCCGCGGTCTGCACCGCGATGGACAGGAAGAAGCCGAGGCCGCCGAGGACGGCCAGGATCAGGCCCCCGACGGCCCACTCGGGCACCTCGTGCCGGTAGTTCACGAACGCGATGACGCCGGCGGCTGTCACCAGCAGGCAGAGGATGTTGGCGACCACCCACGGCGTGTAGAACCGCACGATCGTCCGCACGCTGAGGCCGAGCCGGTCCTTCACCAGCCGGGCGGAGTCACGCACAGCGTTGTCCAGCGGCGGCCCGTCGGCGATCATGATCGGCACCACCAGCATCGTGGCGAGGGCCCAGCCGATGCCGACCACGAGCCGGGTAAGGGTGCCGGCCAGCCCGAACCTGCTGAGGAAACGCTCGAGGATCACCACGAACGTCGTCGCCAGCGCCCACGCGGCGAGCAGTCCCCGCCGCGACCACGCCACCGCCAGAGCCTGTCGCACGGTGATCGGCTCGCCGTCGAGCCGGGCCATCCCGGCGGCGACGACCGTGCCCTGCCCCAACACGCTCACGAACGCCGACGCCCAGGTCGCCGCGCCGTAGAACACCAGAGCGACCGGATGCATGACAGAGACGCTGGTCACGTCCACGTGCGCCCACAGCCAGGCCGGCACGGCGATGCTCGCGAACGCCAGGCACGACGCGAGGCCGCTCAGCAGCACCAGGCCGACGAGCGTCGGGTCTGCCAGCACCAGGGCGTAGGACCGGGAGACCAGCCGGAAGCTGAGGGACCGGTTGGTGACGGGTGGCGGTGGTGGGTAGGCGGACCCCGAGTAGGCGGACACGCAGCTCTCCTGTTCGTCGCGGACTCGGACATGGTGCTCGGTCCGAGCGCGGCTTGTCCCGCGATCGCCGCCAACTGGTGCGGTCCTGTTGCCACCGGGTGGGCGCTGTGCGGGCACTTCGGCGGTGATAACCCCGCGTTACTCCGGGGTACGGCGCCCCCGCCGAGGTGGGGGAGGTCACGATGTCGTGGATGCGGGGGTTCGCACGGGCCGCCCGTAGCATGGTCAGCAGCCAGTGGGACTCGGTCCGAGTTCGAGGCCCACTCTCATAGCTTTGGCCCGGTGTGGTGGCGCAGCCTTTACTCAGTTGCGCGGAGACCAGCGATCGGGTGGAGCAAGACAGCGTCTTGCAGGCTCACCGGATCCGCACCCGCGGCCCCGCGCCGGACGCACCCGAGGCAAACCGAAAGTTGTGACGACGCATGTCTGCGCCCGAGTTCGAGACCACTGACATCCCTGACGCCACCGACGTCGAGATCGAGTCCTTCGAGACCGAGATCGACACCGACACCACCGAGCCCGTGAGCAATGTGTTCACCGGCCTCCCCCCCGAGCTGATCGAGGCCCTGCGCCTGCAGGGCATCGTCGCGCCGACCCCCGTCCAGGAGGCCGTCATCCCCGACGGCATGGCCGGGTACGACGTGCTGGGCCGCGCCCAGACCGGCTCGGGCAAGACCCTCGCCTTCGGCATCCCCGCCCTCGCGAAGCTGGCCGGCAGCAAGAGCCGACCGTGCCACCCGCGCGCCGTGATGATCGTGCCGACCCGCGAGCTCGCCAACCAGGTCGCCAAGGCGATCCAGCCCCTCGCCCAGTCGCTCGGCCTCAAGATGGTCACCGTCTACGGCGGCACGCCGTACGACAAGCAGACCCGCCAGCTCCGCCAGCGCGCCGACATCGTCGTCGCCACCCCGGGCCGGCTCGAGGACCTGCTGGAGAACGGCTACTGCTTCTTCGACGACATCCAGCTCACCGTCCTCGACGAGGCCGACCACCTGTGCGACCTCGGCTTCTACCCGTCGGTCGACAAGCTCGTCGGGATGACCCCCGAGGGCTCGCAGCGGATGCTGCTCAGCGCCACCCTCGACGGCGACGTCGACAAGCTGGTCCGCACCCACCTGCGCAACCCCAAGCTCCACCAGCTCGACCCCAACGCCGGGTCGGTCACCACGATGACCCACCACACCCTCACCGTCGGCGGGTTCCGCGAGAAGGTCGACACCGCTGTTCGCCTCGTCGAGGCCAACGGCCGCACCATCATCTTCACCCGCACCCGCGAGGGCGCCGTCGAGCTCGCCGAGGCCCTCACCACCCAGGGCGTCGACGCGGTCGACCTGCACGGCAACCTCAGCCAGAAGGTGCGCGAGCGCAACCTGCACCGCTTCTCGACCGGCAAGGCCAAGGCCGTCGTCGCCACCGACGTCGCCGCCCGCGGCATCCACGTCGACAACGTGAACCTGGTCATCCACTTCGACCCCGCCAGCGACGCGAAGGCCTACCTGCACCGCAGTGGCCGTACGGCGCGCGCGGGCAGCGACGGTGCCGTCATCACGATCACCACGCCGAAGCTCGTGCAGCAGGTCGTCCGCACGCAGCAGAGCGCCGGCGTCGAGGTGCTCCACCACGACATCCAGACCGTGCCCGACCACCTGTCCGCGAAGGCCCTGGCCAAGAGCGGTTCGCCGGCGCCGAAGTTCTCCTCGTCGTCGTACGGCGGGAAGCGCACCGGCGGTCACAGGTCAGGCGGCTACAAGGGCAGCAACCCGAAGTCGGGCTACCGCTCCGGCGGCGGCTACAAGGGTGGCCCGAAGACGGAGGGCGGCCCGCGCAAGGCCGGCGCCCCGTCGTACGGCAAGGGCAAGTCCTACGCCGGGAAGCGCGCGACCGCCGCGCGCTGATCAGCCGCGAGCCAGCGAGAACGCGATGGCCAGCATCACGATCCCGATCAGCACGTCCAGCACCTGCCAGGCCCGGGGCCGAGCAAGCACCGGGCTCAGCAGGCGCGCCCCGTAGCCCAGCCCGGTGAACCACAGCACGCTGCCCAGCCCCGCACCGGCCGCGAACCACCACTTGCCGGTCGGGCCGTGGTGGGCTGCGATCGACCCGAGCAGGAGCACGGTGTCGAGGTAGACGTGGGGGTTCAGCCAGGTGAGGGCGGTCGCCTGGAGCACCGCTCCACGTAGTCGTGGCTCCGCGTCCGTGGCGGCGGCCAGGCCACTCGCATGGCGTGACCGCCACAGCGACCGCACGCCGTACGCCGTGAGGAAGGCGACGCCGAGCCAGCGGACGACGGTCAGCGCGGTCGGCGCGTGCTGCACGATCGCCCCGATCCCGGCGACCCCTGCGGCGATCAGCACCAGGTCACTGACCGCGCAGATCGCCACCACCGGTCCGACGAACTGACGCAGCAGGCCCTGGCGCAGCACGAACGCGTTCTGCGCGCCGATCGCCACGATGAGCGACAGACCGGTGAGCAGGCCGGCGACCAGGGCGTCGAGCACGCCCTCACGCTAGGGCGTCGGTGGCCTCCGCCTGCTCACCTGGTCGGTGGCGAGAGCCTCAGAACGAGGCCTCGTCGAGATCCATCAGAGCGAGGTCGGTGTGCTCGGCGATCGCCCGCTCGGCGGTGATCCGAGGGAGGTTGGTCTGCGCGAAGAACTGCGCGGCCGCCACCTTGCCCTCGTAGAACGCCTTCTCCTTCGCGGGCAGGTCGCCGGACAGCTTGCCGAGCGCGACGTCCGCTCCACGCAGCAGCAGCCACGCGCACACGACGTCGCCGAGCGCCATCAGCAGCCGGCTCGTGTTGAGCCCGACCTTGTAGATGTTGCGGATGTCGCCGCCCTCGGCGGAGGCGTCCGCGCTCATCAGGTCGTTGATCATGACGCCGACGATCGCCTGGGCGTCCTGCAGCGCGGTCGCCAGGAGCTCGCGCTCCACCTTGAGCCGACCGTTGCCACCCTCGATCTCGAGGAACGTCTGGATCTCCGTGGCCAGGTGACCCAGCGCCTTGCCCTGGTCCTTGACGATCTTGCGGAAGAAGAAGTCCTGGCCCTGGATCGCGGTGGTGCCCTCGTAGAGGGTGTCGATCTTGGCGTCGCGGACGTACTGCTCGACCGGGTAGTCCTGGAGGAAGCCGGACCCACCGAACGTCTGGAGCGACTCGGTGCCCAGCAGTACCCACGACCGCTCCGAGCCGTAGCCCTTGACGATCGGCAGCAGCAGGTCGTTGACCGCCATCGCCAGCTCGTCCTTCTCGCCGTTGTGCTCGGCCAGCATCACCCGGTCCTGCCACGAGGCCGTGTAGAGGACCAGCGAGCGCATCGCCTCGGCGAACGACTTCTGCGTCATGAGCGAACGACGTACGTCGGGGTGGTGGGTGATCGTCACCCGCGGCGCGGTCTTGTCGGCGGCCTCGGTGAGGTCGGCGCCCTGCACGCGCTCCTTGGCGAAGTCGAGGGCGTTGAGGTAGCCGGTCGAGAGGGTGGCGATGGCCTTGGTGCCGACCATCATCCGGGCGTTCTCGATCACCTGGAACATCTGCGCGATGCCGTTGTGCACCTCGCCGAGCAGCCAGCCCTTCGCCGGCTCGCCACCACCGACTCCTGCGTCGCCGAAGGTGAGCTCGCAGGTGTTGGAGACCTTGATCCCCATCTTGTGCTCGACGCCGGTGACGTAGACGCCGTTGCGCTCACCGGTCGACTCGCCGGTCTCGGGGTCGAAGTGGAACTTCGGGACGATGAAGAGGCTCAGGCCCTTGGTGCCGGGCCCGCCGGCGCCTTCGACGCCCTGCGGGCGCGCCAGCACCATGTGGATGATGTTGTCGGAGAGGTCGCCCTCGGCCGAGGTGATGAAGCGCTTGACGCCCTCGATGTTCCAGGTGCCGTCGTCGTTCGGGGTGGCCTTGGTGCGGCCCGCGCCCACGTCGGAGCCGGCATCGGGCTCGGTGAGCACCATCGTGGTCAGCCAGCCCTGGTCGACGATGTGCTGCGCGATCTTCTTGTCCCGCTCGTTGCCGTTGCGGTGGATCACGCCAGCGAACATCGGGCCCGCGCCGTACATCCAGACGGCGGGGTTGGCGCCGAGCACCATCTCGCCGACCGCCCACGAGAACGACGAGGGGGCCGGCGTGCCGCCGAGGTCGCTGAGGGTGGCCAGGCGCCAGTACTCGGCGTCCATCCAGGCGCGGTAGCTCTTCTTGAACGCCTCGGGGACCGGAGCGGTGTGGGTCTCGGGGTCGAAGACCGGCGGGGTGCGGTCGGACTCCTCGAACGACGCGGCGAGGTCGTCGCGGGCCAGGCGGTCGACCTCGGCGAGGATCTCCTTGGCCGTGGCGACGTCGATGTCGGCGAAGGGACCGGTGCCGAGCACCTGGTCGGTGCCGAGGACCTCGAAGAGGTTGAACTCGATGTCGCGGAGGTTGCTCTTGTAGTGGCCCATCTGCCTACCTGTTCGCGTCGTCTCGCGGGTCGGCCCCGTTCGCCGGAGCCCTGTCGAGAGTTTGGCTACTCATCAGTAACTTCATTCTGCCCCGGAGGCTAGCCGCAGGCAACAGACCACGAGGTGTGGAGTCCGGATCCTCCGCCTCGGATGTGACGCAGACCACGCGCTTGCGCGGATCCCCGCGTGGTTCTGGGAGACTGCTCGCATGCGAGTCTCCGCCAAGGCCGACTACGCCCTCCGCGCCCTGATCGAGATGGCCGCGCGGGGCGACGGGAACCAGGACGGCCGCCCGGTCAGCGCCGAGGAGCTCGGCAAGCTCCAGGACATCCCCCACAACTTCCTGCAGGCGATCCTGGCCGACCTGCGCAAGGCCGGCATCGTGCTGGCCCAGCGCGGTCAGGCCGGCGGCTGGCGCCTGGCCAAGCCGGCCTCGGACGTGACGGTCGCCGACGTGATCCGGGCCGTGGACGGACCGCTCGTCTCGGTCTACGGCCTGCGGCCGGAGGCGGTCTCCTACAACGAGCGCGCCGACGCCCTGCAGCGCGTCTGGATCGCTGCGCGCCACTCGCTGCGGGACGTGTTCGAGCAGGTGTCGGTGGCCGACCTCGCCGCCGGCGCCCTGCCACCGCCGGTGGCCGCCCTCACCGAGGACGAGGACGCCTGGCAGCCGCACTGACCGTCACTCGACGGCGGTGACCCAGTCGACGAAGGGTCGCAGCGTGCGCCAGTCGTCGCGCACGGCCTCGAGCAGCTCGGTGGTGTGGATGATCGGCTCGAAGCCGTAGTCGTGGCCGATGGTGAGCGACTTGTGCCGGAGCAGCTCGATGCGCGGGTGGTCCACGTCGTACCCGCGCGGCGCTGTCTTGAGGGTGTGGCCGCCGATCCGCCAGCCCCCGCCCTCGAGCTTCTCCAGCATCGACTGGAGCTCGCGACCGGTGCGGTCGTCGTCGATCGCGGCGCGGATCGAGGCGATCCGGGGGCCGCTCGCGTCGTAGAACCCGGCGCCCGTGCGGATGCCGCGGGCCGAGATCTCGACGTACCACCCGGTCGCCGGGCCGACGCCGACGAACGCGCCCTGCGCGGTCTTGTACGGCGTCTTGTCCTTGGCGAAGCGCACGTCGCGGAACGGGCGGAAGATCTTGGCCTCGCCGAACTCGGGCGCGAGCGCGGCACACAGCGCGACCATCGGGCGGCGCACGGAGTAGTCGTAGGTGCCCTTGTGCTTGTCCCAGAACGAGCGGGTGTTGTCGACCTCGAGGTCGTCGTAGAAGTCGAGGGCCTGGGGTGGGAACCCGGTGAAGTCCGCCGGCATGGTCCGAGCCTACGGTGCGCCGACGACTGCCGTGACCTGTTGGTCGCCTGCGGACGAGAACGCCGTCACCGTGAGGTGGTCACCTCCGCAGCGCGGCGACGACAGGAACGCCTGACCGAGTCCCTTCGACGCGAACACGACGCTCAGCGTCGAGGCGCGCGGGTCCCAGCGCAGGAGCGTGGCCGGGTCGTGGTTGGTCGCGGGATCGCGCGCGAAGTACGCCGCGCCGGCGCAGGCGACGAGGGAGCCGGACGCGCCGGGGCCGAGGTCGTACCAGCCGACGGCGGAGTGGGCGTAGAAGTGGGCCGCCTCGATCCGGCGCTCCTTCGGGATGACCGACCAGATGGCGCCGTCGGGCATCGCGGCGGAGTCCCAGCCCTTGCAGGGGGCGACGCCGGGGAGGGTCGCGGTGCTCGACCCGCTCCGCACGAGCAGGGTGCGGCACGACGGGTGGTGGGCGTCGAAGCGCATCAGCGTCGAGCCGTCGGCGGTGATCGCGGCGCGGCTCAGCCCGTTGCGCGGCGGCACGCAGGTGGCGGCGTCGGACCGGAGCGTGTCGAGGCGCAGCCAGGTGACGCAGTAGGAGCGGTGGGGGCCGGCGGTGGCGTGGGCCAGCGTGGAGGGGCCGAGTGCCCAGGTGCCGCCGACGCTGGTCGGCGGGGAGGACGTGCGGTCGAGCCTGCGGGTGCGGCCGGAGCCGAGGTCGACGAGCGTGGCGACGTCGGGCGTCTGCGCGAGCTTGTCCTCGCTCACCACCAGTGCGTGCGTGCCATCGAGGAGGGCGTCGGAGATGCGCGCTCCCGAGCCCGGACGGAACGTGCGGGGATGCGGGCCCACGAGGCGAGCCGTACGGCCGCTCCGGTCGACGGTGAGCGTCCAGTCGCCGCCGACGGTCACCACGTCGCTGGTCGGACCGGACACCGGCCGCCAGCCGAGCAGGTCGGTCGTAGGAGTGACAGCGACCGGGTCGTCGCTGGTGCCGCCCGGGCCGGTGGAGCCGCTCGCCGGTGAGACGGGGGAGCCCACGATCGTGTGGGGCGGCGAGGCGACGGGCCCGGACACGTGGGTCGAGGGCGACGAGGTCGTGGAGCCGGGAGGCTCGGACGACACGTTGTTCCCGCACGCCGTGAGCAGGGCGACGGCGCCGGCGACCGTGCTCGCCGCCGCGACCACCCGGCGTACCGCCATCAGACGCCGAGGTTGTGCTGGAAGTGGGCCTGGTTGGCTCGGTAGGACTTGAACGCGTTGCGCCACTGCACGCGGTCGATGAACGGCTCGTCGGGGTGGAAGCGCTGCTGGTCCCAGGGCTCGAAGTAGCCGAGCAGCGGCATGTGGCCGTCGCGCTTCTGGTAGCCACGGCCGACCTGGAAGTGACCGGAGCCGTTGTGGTCGAGATAGGGGTAGAACTGCGTGAGCAGGACCGGGTGCAGGATCACCGGCGCCTGGTAGTCCACGACGTGGCGTGCCATCAGCACCATCCACTTCTTGAAGGACCAGTCGGCGATGTCGAGGGTGATGTACGGGCCGGCGTACGCCGCCTTGTCCCAGCCGGTGTAGCGGTTCACGACGTCCACCATCGAGGTGATGGACGAGCCGCTCGTGGTGGTGCCGAGCCGGTGGGCCCAGAACTGCTGGCTGTGGAGCCTCCCCGACCAGCCCCAGGTGATCATCTGCATCGAGGTCGGGCCGCAGAAGTACGTGCGGTGCTGCTCGCGCACGTCCTTCGGGTTCAGGACCGTCGCCCGGTCGGGATAGTCGCGCCAGTGCTTGACCCGCTGGCGGGCCAGAGGGTCCGCCGGTCCGGCGGCGGACGTCGTGCTCGCGCGGGCGGTGGTGCTCGCGCCGGGGCCACGTCGTACCTCGGGATGGCGGGCGAAGAAGTGGGGAGGCAGGGGCACGCCCTGGATCTGGTGGCGCAGCAGCCACACCTTGGCGACGGACCTGGCGGCCTGGACCAGTTCGGCGGTCTGTCGGGCGGCGCGCTGCTGGGGGCTCATGACGGCTGCCTGCCGGAGCGCGGCGACCAGCGAGAGGTCGCCGGTGCTGGAGGCCGGGATGGCTCCCTGTGCTTCCGCGGAGGTGGGGGCGCCGGTGGCCCGACGAGCCTGCCGAGCGGCCACCGTCGTCGTGCTGCGCTGCACCTCGGTCTGGGTACGGTCGGTCCAGCCGGTGCCGAGGCAGTAGCGCTGGCCCTCGAAGACCGCGCAGCGCACCAGGTCATCGACCAGGGCGCGGGTCGACGTACGGCTCGAGAGCGGACGGGCCGTGTCCGCGGTGACGACCCGGCTGATCTCGCGTCGCGCGGCCGGAGTGAGTCGCCCGTAGCCAGCAGTCAGCGGCGCCTGCTGCTCGGTTCCCGCGGCCTTGCGGATCGCGCCCTCGCGGTGGCCTCCTCCGCGGGGGATGAAGGGCAGCAGGGCGAGGACGAGGACGAGTGCGGCAAGAACGATCCAACGGGCGCGTGACATGGGGAAGACCTCGAAACGTCAGGAGTCACATCAACACCACTGTCCACAATGGTCACAGGGTCGTCAAGGTGAGGTGTTACTGCTTCACCATGTGAACGTGGTGAAGTTCCGCTTCTCGCGTTGAATTCGACGCGTGAAGCGATGGTTCGTCACGTTCTCATGATGAAGCAGTTGCGGAAGGTGCCGATGCCCTCGCCGGGGGATGTGGCCTCGTCGCACGCCGTCGCTTCGCTCCGTCGAGCGGAGGCGTCTCGGCGACTGCTTCCGGTCATTCAACCGTGACCTGTTTCGCTCGTCTTTCCGCACAGCTCCGCTCTGCGGAAAGACTCGGAGCGGATGACGAGACTCGAACTCGCGACATCGACCTTGGGAAGGTCGCGCTCTACCAACTGAGCTACATCCGCATGCCGGCGGACCGGCGTCACGGATCGTACCCGAGGCGGTGCGAGCCGTCAGATCGGCTCGAGCGCGGGTCGTTTCGCCTGTACGCCGTCGCCGGAGGACCGCCCGGTCAGGCGGCGCTTGATCCAGGGCGCGGCGTGACGGACGGCCCATGCGAGGTCGGCCCGGCGTCCCGCACGCAACGGCGAGTCGCCCAAGGACCCGGTCGGGTCGGAGAGGTCGAGCTCGTGGGGGACACCCAGGGTGTCGAGCACCTCGATCGCGATGGCACGGTGGCCGAGCGGTCCGAGGTGCAGCCGGTCCTCCGACCACATCAGCTCGGGCCGTTCGGGCCGCATCCGCCACGAGTCGAGGACGACGGCACCGTGGCGCTCGGCGATCTCGCGGACCTGCTCGTTGTAGACCGCGAACCGCCCGCGCAGCCGGGCGAAGGGCCCGCCGCCCCCGGGGTCGAACGCGGTGAAGATGCCGACCCGGGCGCCGCTCGCGGCGAGCTTGCCGATCGCCTCGTCGTACACCTCGCCGAGCCCGTCGACGTCGCAACGCGGCCGGATCAGGTCGTTGCCGCCGGCGTAGATCGTGACCAGGTCGGGCCGCAGGGCGAGCGCCGGCTCGAGCTGTTGGTCGAGGATCGGGCGCAGGGTGCGGCCGCGGATGGCGAGGTTGGCGTAGCCGAAGTCGTCGGTCCGGGTGGCCAGCACCTCGGCGACCCGGTCCGCCCAGCCGCGGAGGCCGTTGGGACGAGCGGGGTCGGGGTCGCCGACGCCCTCGGTGAAGGAGTCGCCCAGCGCGACGTACCGGTGGAAGACGGGAGCACTCACGCTCGGCATGGTGCCAGAGGGGTCACGGAGGGCGGCTCGGGGTCGGTGGTTTCGAGACGGTTGCAGAGCGTCCTCCTCAACCATCGGAGCAGGCCGGTAGCCTGCGGGCGTGCTGTTGAGCGACCGCGACGTCCTGGCCGAGATCGACGCCGGGCGGATCGTGATGGAGCCGTGGGACCCCGCGATGATGCAGCCCTCGTCGATCGACGTGCGGCTCGACCGATACTTCCGGGTCTTCGAGAACCATCGCTATCCCCACATCGACCCGGCGGCCGACCAGTCCGACCTGACGCGGATGGTGGAGCCGGACGGCGAGGAGCCGTTCATCCTGCACCCGGGGGAGTTCGTGCTCGGCTCGACGTACGAGGTCGTCACCCTCCCCGACGACGTCGCCGCGCGCGTCGAGGGCAAGTCGTCTCTCGGCCGCCTCGGCCTGCTCACCCACGCCACGGCGGGCTTCGTCGACCCCGGCTTCTCCGGCCACGTCACGCTCGAGCTCGCCAACGTCGCGACGCTGCCGATCAAGCTCTACCCCGGCATGAAGATCGGGCAGTTCTGCTTCTTCCGGCTGTCGTCGCCGTCGGAGCATCCCTACGGGTCGGAGAAGTACGGCTCTCGCTACCAGGGGCAGCGCGGCCCCACGCCGTCCCGCTCGTTCCAGAACTTCCACCGGACCTCCATCTGATGGCAGGCACACTCGCCGGGGTCACGGTCGCCGTCCTCGGGGGCACGGGCCCGCAGGGCCGAGGGCTGGTACGACGCTGGGCCGATGCCGGAGTCCCGGTGCTGGTCGGGAGCCGCTCCGCCGAGCGGGCGGGTGAGACCGCCGCCGAGCTCGCAGCCGCCACGGGCGGCGACGTCCGCGGGCTGGCCAACGAGGACGCCGCCGCGGCCGCCGACGTGGTTGTGGTCGCCGTCCCGTACGACGGCCACGCCGACCTGCTGCGCTCGCTGACCGGCGTGCTGGCGGGCAAGGTCGTGGTCGACTGCGTGAACCCGCTCGGCTTCGACCAGCAGGGTGCCTACTCGCTCGAGGTCGCGGAGGGTTCGGCGGCGCAGCAGGCGGCGGCCATCCTCACCGGCTCGACGGTGGTCGCGGCCTTCCACCACGTCAGTGCCGCGCTGCTCGAGGACCCCGAGGTGTCGTCGGTCGACACCGACGTCCTGGTGCTCGGCGACGACCGCGACGCGACCGACGTCGTGGCGGCGCTGGCCGACGCCGTACCCGGCATGCGCGGTGTGTACGGCGGGCGGTTGCGCAACGCGGGCCAGGTCGAGGCGCTGACCGCGAACCTGATCAGCGTCAACCGCCGCTACAAGGCTCACGCGGGCGTGCGCATCACCGACGTCTGACAGCAGGAAGCCGACCGCAGATCTCTCTGCGATCGGCTCCCTGGTGGGGCTGGCTGCCGGAAAGGGTCACAGCCAGCTCAGCTTGCGGACCTTCCGGGCGGAGCGACGACGCACGCCGCTCGGCTGCTGCTGACGGTGGTGGGTCGGGTGGATCCGGTCCTCGATCAGGTAGTGGGCCTGTGCCTCGATCACGGTGGTGTTCATGGTCGTACTCCCGTCTGTGTCATGCGCCTGGTGGGTGTGGTGGATGGTGCGGTCAGACCTGGGTCAGGACGATGTCGCCGCTGACGGTCCGGGCTTCGAGCTCGATGTGGTCCTGGCCCTCCTGGGGAGCGCCGACGCTCTCGAGGTTCGAACGGACCTTGCCGGTCACGGTGTTGATGTCGGCCCAGACCGGCGTACCGGCCGGGATGCCGATCCGGACGTCGCTGCTGGCGCCCTTGGCGCTGACCCGGCCGCGCCGGGCCGAGCCGACGGTGAGGTCGCCGCTGCCGGTGGACAGCGAGACGTCGTGGTTGGCGGTGACGACCTTGAGGTCACCGGAGCCGGTCTTGACGACGGTGCGGGCGTTGGCGGTGCCGACCTCGACGTCGCCGGACCCGGTCGAGACGCTCAGCTCCTTGACGCAGGTGCCGACCGAGACGTCGCCCGAGCCGCTCTTGACCCGGAGCTCGGCGAGTCCCTCGGCGACCTCGACGTCACCGGAGCCGGTCTCGATCGAGGCCGCGCCGGAGAAGCTGTCGCAGCTCACGTCGCCCGAGCCGGTCTTGATCCGGGTCTCCGCGACCTGGCCGTCGACGGTGATGTCGGCGCTGCCGGTCTTCACCGCGACCTGGCTGTCGGTCGGCAGGGTCACCTCGACGTCGAGGTCGGTGTCCTTGCCGAAGAACCCGCCGCCGCGCTTGGGTCCGATGATCCGCAGCTCGTTGCCCTCGAAGGTCACCTCGACCTCCTCGGCGTCCTGCCCCTCCACCTCGGCGGTGGTGACGCCGGTGGACAGGGCGTGGATCTTGACCCGGCCCTTGCCGATCTCGATGGTGAGGCCGATGGGCTCGTGGGTGTCGAACTGGCGCTGCATGGTTCCTCCTGGGTGAGGGTGTGCTCGGCCGGAGGAGCGGCCTGGTTGCCGTCCCCGGTGGGTGCTGGTGGGTGGTACGCCGGCGCTACAGCCAGCCGGTCATGCGCTTGTTGCCGCGGCCCTTGGACCCGCCGAACGGATCGCCGCTGCCGAAGAACGGGATGCTGGAGAGGTCGACGTCGATGTTGATGGCCCCGTCGCGGCTGGCCGCGCGGACCACGTTGACGAGCCAGGTGTTGAGCGACTGGCCGGCCTCGTTGGCCCGCTCCTCCGCCTTGGCCTTGACCGACTCGGGGATCCGCAGGGTGATCCGGGCGAGGTTGCCGTCGTCGACCTCCTCGGGCGCCGGGGGCGCGGGGGGTGCCGGCGGCGTGGGGGCCGCGACGTGGACCAGGAAGTCGAGGTCGCGGCCGTTGAGCCGGACGTCGACGCCGCCGTTCGGCATCTCGGCGGTGATCTCGGCGGCGGCCTGTGAGACCGCCTCCATGATCGCGAGCCGGGAGCTGGAGTCGAGGGCGAAGCTGAGGCGCTCGGCGGCCTGGCGGGTCTCGTCGCCCGCCGAGTCGGCGGCGGAGACGAGAGCCTGGCGGAGGCTGTCGACGTACGGCGTGATGTCCATGTGCATCAGCCTGACATCACCGTGATGTCAAGTCAAGCATTTCTTGACATCAAATGATGTCACTGCGGCGTCATGACGCATCACCGCAGGTCAGCAAGGGGTCAGAGGTCGAAGAGTGAGCCGCTCTCATCGATGTCGACGCCCGTCCGGGGCTCGGGGGCCGGCTCGGCCGCGGCCTTCGGCTCCTTCTTCTCTTCCGGCTCGGGGTCCGGCTCGGGGTCGGGGTCGCTCTCGGGCGCGGCGAGGTCGAAGAGCGATCCGCCCTCGGGGATCTCGCTGGGTGTGGTCTCGACGGGCTCGACCGACGAAGCCTCGGGCTCGGCGGGCGTGGTCTCGACGGGCTCCGGCGGAGTCTCCGGCGCGGGCTCGTCGTCGGAGCCGAGGTCGAAGAGGGAGCCGCTTCCCAGGTCGCTCTCCTCGACGGTCGCGTAGGTCGGACGCGCGTCCGACCCTGGACCAGGACCGTCGGGGGAGGCGGTCACCGCCTCCGACTCGGGGGAGGTGCCTGCGATGTCGAACAGCGATCCGCCGTCCGAGACCTGGGAGGAATCGTCGGGACGGCCCTGGGTGGCGCTGGGTAGCTCGGCCGACGACTCGGCCTCCCCGAGGTCGAACAGGGAGCCGGTGGCCTCGACGGACGGGGCGTCGGGATCGGGCGACTGGGACTCGGGTTCGTCGTCGGAGCCGAGGTCGAAGAGGGACGAGCCGCCGCTCGCCTTGGCTGCCGGACCCACGTCGGCGGTCTCGGTGACGGTGTCAGCGGTCTGGGTCTCGTCGCCGGGCTCCGGCTCGGCCCGCGTCTCTTCGCTGGTCTCGACGGCTGCGGTCGGCGCGGTCGGCGACGGGGCGGTCCCGGTGGCTGCTCTGGTGGCGGGCTCGCCCTTCACCGACGCCAGCAACATCTGCGCGACGTCGAGCACCTCCACCTCCTCGCGCGCGCGGCCCTCGGCCTGCTCGGAGTTGAGGCCGTCGGAGAGCATCACGCGGCAGAACGGGCAGCCCACGGCGATCTGGTCGGCGCCGGTCGCCACCGCCTCCTGGGTCCGGTTGACGTTGATCCGTTCGCCGAGGTTCTCCTCCATCCACATCCGCGCGCCACCGGCGCCGCAGCAGAAGGAGCGTTCGGCCGACCGCTCCATCTCGACGTACGACGCTCCGGGCAGCACCTGCAGGAGCTCGCGCGGCGGAGCGTAGACCTGGTTGTGTCGGCCGAGGTAGCAGGGGTCGTGGTAGGTGATCGAGCGCTTGGCGGCCCCCGCACCGTCGGTCACGGGCGTCAGGCGGCCCTCGCGGACGAGCCGGTTGAGCAGCTGGGTGTGGTGGACGACGTCGAGCTCGAGGCCGAGGTCGCGGTACTCGTTCTTGAGGGTGTTGAGGCAGTGGGGGCAGGTGGTCACGACCTGCTTGACGCGGTGCTCGGTCAGCGTCTCGACGTTCTGCGCCGCGAGGCCCTGGTAGACGAACTCGTTGCCGGCCCGGCGTGCGGGGTCACCGGTGCAGGTCTCACCGTTGCCGAGCACCCCGAACGAGACGTCGGCGAGATGGAGGAGCTCGGCGACGGCGCGCACGGTCTTCTTGGCGCGATCCTCGTAGGCACCGGCGCAGCCGATCCAGAAGAGCCAGTCGACCGAGTCCATCGACTCGAGGTCCTCGCCCACGACCGGCACGTCGAACTCGAGGCCCTTGGCCCAGTCCATGCGCGCGGACGCCGACATGTTCCAGGGGTTGCCACGGCCCTCGAGGCCGCGGAAGAGCTGGTTGAGCTCGGCGGGGAAGTTGTTCTCGACCAGCACCTGGTAGCGGCGCATGTCGATGATGTGGTCGACGTGCTCGATGTCGACGGGGCACTGGTTGACGCAGGCGCCGCACGACGTGCACGACCACAGCACGTCGGGATCGATCACGCCGTACATCGACTCGTCACCGATCAGCGGCCGCTCGAGCTCCTTGACCGCGCCCTCGGGGGCGCCACCCTTGGCGCCGGCCAGGATCGCCGGTGCCGACGCCATCGCGTGGTCGCGCAGGTCCATGATCAGCAGCTTCGGGGACAGCGGCTTCTCGGTGTTCCAGGCGGGGCACTGCGACTGGCAGCGACCGCACTCGGTGCAGGTGGTGAAGTCGAGCAGGCCCTTCCAGCTGAAGTCCTGGATCGACCCCACGCCGAGTCGCGCGTCCTCGTCGAGGTCCTCGATGTCGTCGAGCGTGACCGGCTTCCCGGCTGAGATCAGCGGCTTCACCGCACCGAGCGCGACCGGGCGGCGACCGAAGAGCACGTTGAGCGGCGCGACGAAGATGTGGAGGTGCTTGGAGTTCAGCACGAAGATCAAGAACGCCAGCATCACCCCGATGTGGAGCAGCAGCCCGAGCCCCTCGAGGAACTCCAGAGCGCTGTGCGACAGGCCCAGTCCATCTGCACCGAGCAGGTTGCCGACGCCGATCGAGATGAACGCACCGCTGTCGTAGGACAGGTTGCCGAGGGCCGACGACGCGCCGCGGAACAGGAACATCGTCCAGATGACGTTGAAGATCATGAAGAGCGTGATCCACGCGCCAGACAGGTGGGAGCCGAAGAAGCGCGACCGGCGACCGAGGTCCTTGGGGGCGTTCCGCAGTCGGATCACGACGAAGGTGAGGATTCCGAAGAACGCCATCATCGCGATGAAGTCCTGCGCGAAGCCGAGCACCGGCCAGTGGCCGACCAGCGGGATCGACCAGGCCAGGGTGTCGGCGCCGAAGGCCAGCCCGATCAGGGCGCCGTACGCCTCGAGGTAGACCGTCGCCAGGATCAGGAACGCCCAGAACACGAAGAAGTGCGCGGCTCCGGGGACGCTCCACTTGAGCAGTTTCTTCTGGCCGAGGACCTCGACGACCTGGGTCTTCACGGCCAGGCCGAGCCGGCCCGTGACGCCCTCGACGCGGTCGGGAGCGGGCTGCCCGCTGGTGATCAGCCTTTCGAGGAACCACACCCGGCGCCCTGCGATCGGCAGTGCGATCACGTTGAGGAGCAGCCCGAGGATCAGTACGGCGGTCACAGTCACTCCGAGTGGTCGGGTGGGTCACGGACGGGTCGGCGCTGACATTACGGGGCACGAACGCCGCGGTCATCGGCAGTCGCCTCCGCGATCCTACCCACTGGTAACTTCGCGTGGTCGGGTCCGTGGCCCACCTCTCAGACCGGCCCGCCGAGGCGTGTGGTCAACGCCGTGGCGGCACGTCGTACCTGATCGGCGAGGGCGGCCGGATCGCCATCGGCGAAGGTGATCGCGAGGCCGGCGACGGGATGCTCGTTGTGGTCGAGCACGGGTGCGGCCACGCTGGCGAGGCCCGGCGTCACCTCGCCCTGCTCGGTCGCGTAGCCGCGGCGACGGGTCTCGGAGAGCACGGACCTCAGGGCGCTGAGGGTGCGGGGGCCGGTGCCGTGCCGGTCCACGAACGCCGACGGGTCGGGGTACAGCGCCCGCACCTGGGCAGCGGGCAGGGACGAGAGGATCGCGCGCCCGCTCGCGGTCAGGTGGGCGGGCAGACGGACTCCCACGTCGGTGACCAGCGGCTGGCGTCCGGGGGCGCGCTCCTCCACGACGTACAGCACGTCACGGCCGTGCAGCACCGCGAGGTGGGCGGTGTGGCCGGTGCGGTCGACGAGGTCGGCGAGCAGGCGCCGGCTGATCCGCTGCAACGGCTCCTGGCGGCTGTACCCGCTGCCCACCTCGAAGGCCGCCACGCCCAGCCCGTAGCGGTGCTCCTCGGGCAGGTGGACGACGAAGCCCTCCTCGATCATCGCGCCGAGCAGGTGGTACGCCGTCGAGCGTGGCAGGTCGCAGGCACGCGTGATGCGGTCCAGGGGCACAGGGTCGGGCTGGCTGGCCAGGAAGCGCAGCACGCGCAGCGCCCTCGTCGCCGCCGGCACCTGACCCATGCCCGGGATCGTCCCACGCGTCCCGTGGGGCGATCCCGGGTCGGATCAGTCGGTGGAGCGAGTGCGTGTGCCCTCGGCCGAGGTGTCCGTGGCCGAGGTGGCGTTGGTGTCGGGCTCGGCGGCGTGGGCGCCCGTGGGCGGAGGCGTCGTACCCTCGGTGGCCGGTGCCGCCGCGGAGGTGGTCGTCGACTCCGACGTCGTCGTCGCCTCGGACGTCGTGCTCTCGTCGTTCCAGACGCTCGGCTCGTAGTCGGAGGACTTGTGGTCCACCTCGGGGTCGAGCCGGTCGGCCTCGCGCAGCTTGTCCTCGTAGCTGGCCTGCTCGACCTGGTGGCCCTGCTCGGCGTGGGCGGCCTGCTCCTGGGCACGCTCGGCCTCGCTGCGAGCGAGCTCTGCCTTGGC
Organism: uncultured Actinomycetota bacterium; assembly: GCA_963794355.1. Classification (GTDB taxonomy): domain Bacteria; phylum Actinomycetota; class Actinomycetes; order Propionibacteriales; family Nocardioidaceae; genus Nocardioides. Next base: position 107,508 of record CAWCDN010000013.1, on the reverse strand, counting down.
GCGGGCCTCCTCGGCCTCACGCTGCGACTCGGTGAGGGTGGCGGCCTTGGCCGAGGCCTCGGCACGGAGCTCGTCGGCGCGAGCTCGGTGCTGCTCGGTACGGCGCTTGCTCATCATCGACACGATGGCGCCGATCACGACCAGCACCACGACGATCACGATGACCCAGATCAGCCATGTCGGCATGGGGTTGCTCCCTTCGCGCGCCCGGACAGCCCGGGACCGTTCGACAGTAGACCGGAGCGACCGACGCCCCACCCCCCGAAGGGGTGGGGACGCCGGCCGAGCCAGATCAGTGCGAGAGGCGCCGGATCTGCAGCTGGGCCTCACCGAGGTCGACGACCGCGCCGGAGCCGTCGAGCAGGGTGATCCGCAGCGCCACCACCTTGATCCCGGTGGCGGTCCGGGTGGCCACGCGACGCTCGAGCTTGGCGATGCCGGGGATCTCGAGCACGCCCGTGCGCGGGAAGGTCACCGGCGTGCCGTTGGTGGTGATCGACCCCAGCTCGCGTGCCGCGAGTGCTCCGGGCGAGGCCGTGGCTGGTCCGCTTCACAGCGGCCCTACCGACGATGCCGTCGACGACGAGCTGGCCGTGACCGAGGTCGATCCGGGCGACCGCTGCCCTCTCGTAGCCGCGCGCGCCGTGCGTGGTCTGCCGGGCGCTCTCCTCGGAGGTCAGGCCGCGGACGACCAGCTGACCACCGACGTCGAGACCGGCGATCGACTTCCGGTGCACCGCTCCGTAGGTGCCCTGGCAGGGCATCACGGTCAGCGGGTTGGGTCCGCTGTGGACGACGGTCGTGAGCGCGTGCACGACCCGGGTCGCGTTCGAGTGACCGTGGAACGCGCCGTACGTCAGGCCGGCGTGCAGCTCGGCGTGGGTGTGGGCGACCTTGACCGACGTCTCGGTCGGGATCACCTCGATCCGGATCGCGAAGGCGTCCGCCGAGGCGTTGCGCGCGTCGTGGGCCTCGTGGTGCTGTCCCACCGAGATGGTGGCGAGGCCCGGGATCTCGATCGGGTGGTCCGGGGTCGGTGCGGGGAACGACTGGGCCGCGCCCATCGGCGGGATGAACCTGATGCGCACCGATGCCCGTGGAGGTCGCCGTGTGGAAGCCGCGGGCGTCGTGGAAGGCCCTCGAGTGCGAGGTGATGGCCTCGAGGCGCAGCGAGCCGAGGCCGCCGGAGGCGATCGTGAGGTCGGCGATCCGGTGGGTCGAGTGCGACGTCGTCACTCCATGTCGCTGCGTCGTCCAGACCCGGGTCCGTACCCCCGACACCGTGCCGAGGCCGGGCACCGTGGCGTCGGCGACGTCGTTGGTACGACGCAGGCCGGCCCGGTCCGTGCAGCCGACGACCTGGTAGCCGGTGGTGTCCGAGCTGACCGGCAGCTTGCCGCCGGTCACCCGTGTCCCGTAGCCGGAGCCGCCGAAGGCGAAGGTGGTGTGGTGGGTGGAGGCGGCGCCGGCGTGACCCGGCGCGGCTGTGAGAGTGAGTCCGGCGCAGGCTGCGGCGGTGGTGGCGATGAGCGCGATGCGTTGTTTCATGGGGGGCTCCCTAGTCCCGAGGGTGTGGAGGTCAAACGACGGGGGCGTCACGGGAGTCACGTCAGTCACCCGAGTCTTTACCTTTCACGGCAGCCTCTGCCTGTCGCGGGGTCTCGGATCCCAGACGGAGTCACCGGCTGGGTGGTGGTGCCACGGGCGCGCGCGGGAGTTGGATGGCCGCATGCAGACCGTGGAGGTGGGCGTCGGCCCCGTGTCGATGGAAGACGTGGTTGCGGTGACCCGCGGCGGGGCCGCGGTGGAGCTGACCCAGGACGCGCTGGCGGCGATCGACCGGGCCCGGGAGGTGGTCGAGGAGCTCTCGGCCGCGCCCACACCGGCGTACGGCATCTCGACCGGGTTCGGTGCGCTGGCGACCCGTCACATCCCGGGCGAGCTGCGCGAGCAGCTCCAGCGGTCCCTGGTCCGGTCACATGCCGCCGGCTCCGGCCCCGAGGTCGAGCGCGAGGTGGTGCGCGGCCTGATGCTGCTGCGCCTCTCGACGCTCGCGACCGGCCACACCGGCGTACGACGCGAGACAGCGCAGCTGCTCGCGTCGCTGCTGTCCGCGGGGATCACGCCGGTGGTCCGCGAGTACGGCTCGCTCGGCTGCTCGGGCGACCTGGCCCCGCTCGCCCACTGTGCACTGGCCCTGATGGGGGAGGGCGACGTGCGTGACGCGTCGGGTGCCCTGATGCCGGCGGTCGATGCCCTCGCGGCCGCAGGGCTGACGCCGGTGCAGCTGCGGGCCAAGGAGGGCCTCGCGCTGATCAACGGCACCGACGGGATGCTCGGGATGCTCGTCCTGGCGGTTGCCGACCTGCGGATGTTGCTGCGGACGGCCGACATCGCGGCGGCCATGAGTGTCGAGGCCCAGATGGGCACCGACCGGGTCTTCGCCGCCGACCTCCAGGCCTTGCGCCCACAGGTCGGCCAGGCCTTCTCGGCCGCCAACCTGACACGGGTGCTCGCCGGCTCCGGCGTGATGGCCGCCCACCGCGACGACCGGTTCCATCGCGTCCAGGACGCCTACTCGCTGCGCTGCTCGCCTCAGGTGCACGGCGCTGCCCGGGACACCGTGGAGCACGCCGCCACCATCGCGGGGCGCGAGCTGGCCAGCGCGGTCGACAACCCCGTCGTCCTGGTCTCGACCGACGGGCCGAGCCGGGTCGAGTCGAACGGCAACTTCCACGGAGCACCGGTCGCCTACGTCCTCGACTTCCTCGCCATCGTGGCCGCCGACGTCGCCTCCATCTCGGAGCGTCGCAGCGACCGGTTCCTCGATCGCGCGCGCAACCACGACCTGCCGCCGTTCCTCGCCGACGACCCGGGCGTCGACAGCGGTCTGATGATCGCGCAGTACACCCAGGCGGCGATCGTCTCCGAGCTCAAGCGGCTCGCGGTGCCGGCGAGCGTGGACTCGATCCCGTCGAGCGCGATGCAGGAGGACCACGTGTCGATGGGCTGGTCCGCGGCCCGCAAGCTGCGGCGGTCCGTGGACGGGCTGACCCGCGTCATCGCCATCGAGCTGCTCACGGCCGCCCGCGGTCTCGACCTGCGTACGACGACCGGAGCCACGACCGGTACCTCACCCGCGCCCGCGACCGGGGCCGTCGTGCACCTCCTGCGCGAGCACGGGGTCGGTGCCCCCGGCCCCGACCGGTTCCTCTCGCCCGAGATCGAGGCCGCCGTCGGCCTGGTCGCGTCGGGCGCCGTCCTGACCGCCGTCGAAGAACTGATCGGAGAGCTCTCATGAACGACTCGACCAACCCGCGCCTCCCCATCCACGCGCCGCACGGCACCGACCTGTCCGCGAAGTCGTGGCAGACCGAGGCGCCGCTGCGGATGCTGATGAACAACCTCGACCCCGAGGTGGCCGAGCGGCCCGAGGACCTCGTCGTGTACGGCGGCACCGGCAAGGCCGCACGCAGCTGGCCGGCGTACGACGCGATCCTCGCGAGCCTGCGCGACCTCGAGGACGACGAGACGTTGCTCGTGCAGTCGGGCAAGCCGGTCGGGGTGATGCGCACCCACACGTGGGCGCCGCGCGTGCTGATCGCGAACTCCAACCTGGTCGGCGACTGGGCGAACTGGGAGGAGTTCCGCAAGCTCGAGGAGCTGGGACTGATGATGTACGGCCAGATGACGGCCGGCTCCTGGATCTACATCGGCACGCAGGGCATCCTGCAGGGCACCTTCGAGACGTTCGCGGCGGTGGCCGACAAGCGGTTCGGCGGCACGCTCGCCGGCACCATCACGCTCACCGCCGGCCTCGGCGGGATGGGTGGGGCCCAGCCCCTCGCGGTCACCATGAACGACGGTGTCGCGATCTGCATCGACGTCGACCAGTCGCGGATCACGCGACGCATCGAGCACCGCTACCTCGACGAGCAGGCCGAATCCCTCGAGGACGCCGTACGACGTGCGGTCGCGGCCCGCGACGACCGCCGACCGCTGTCGATCGGCGTCCTCGGCAACGCCGCCGAGCTGCTGCCCCAGCTCCTGGAGATGAAGGCACCGATCGACATCGTCACCGACCAGACGTCGGCGCACGACCCGCTGTCCTACCTCCCGGTCGGCGTCCCCTTCGACGACTGGCGCGACGCCGCCGACCGCGACCCGGCCGGGTTCACCAAGGATGCGCAGGCCTCGATGGCCGCGCACGTGCGGGCGATGGTGGAGTTCCAGGACGCGGGCGCCGAGGTGTTCGACTACGGCAACTCCATCCGCGACGAGGCGCGCAAGGGCGGCTACGACCGGGCGTTCGAGTTCCCGGGTTTCGTCCCGGCCTACATCCGGCCGCTGTTCTGCGAGGGCAAGGGCCCGTTCCGGTGGGCGGCGCTGTCGGGCGACCCTGCCGACATCGCGGCCACCGACAGAGCCATCCTCGAGCTGTTCCCCGAGAACGAGCGGCTGCGGAAGTGGATCACCATGGCGGGCGAGCGGGTGCACTTCCAGGGGCTCCCCGCGCGGATCTGCTGGCTGGGCTACGGCGAGCGCCACCTGGCCGGGCTGAAGTTCAACGAGATGGTGGCCTCGGGCGAGCTGAAGGCGCCGGTCGTGATCGGGCGTGACCACCTCGACTGCGGCTCCGTCGCCTCGCCGTACCGCGAGACCGAGGCCATGGCCGACGGCTCGGACGCCATCGCCGACTGGGCGATCCTGAACGCCCTGGTGAACACGGCGTCGGGTGCGACCTGGGTGTCGTTCCACCACGGCGGCGGTGTCGGCATGGGCCGATCCCTGCACGCGGGCCAGGTCTGCGTCGCCGACGGCACCTCGTTGGCCGCCGAGAAGATCGAGCGGGTCCTGACCAACGACCCCGGCATGGGTGTGATCCGCCACGTCGACGCGGGCTACGGCCGCGCGGTCGAGGTGGCCGACGAGCGCGGCGTCCGGGTGCCGATGCAGGGTCGCTGAGGCCCGGCTGGCTCGGGAAAACGCGGAACGGGTGGCTCGGCCGCCTCGGCGGGTCGTTGATCTGTTCCGCGTTTTCCGCACGTCGGACGAGCCACCAGAAGGGGGACGCGCGGACCCCGCGGCGCTGCGACACTGGCGTCATGTCCGACCCGGACTCTCTCGACGAGGCCGTCGCCCTCATGTGCCGTGGGGACGGCGAGGCGTTTCGCGTCGTCTACCGGGCCGTGCATGCTCCGCTGCTGCGCTACCTCGAGGTGCTCGTCGGGCCCAACGACGCCGAGGACGTGGCGTCCGAGACCTGGGGCCAGGCCTGCCGGGACCTCGGTGGCTTCACCGGGGACGCAGACGGGTTCCGCGGATGGATCACCACGATCGGACGACATCGGGCGTTGGACCTGCTCCGACTGCGCTCGCGACGCGTCCGCGCGGACCAGGACCTGACCGGCGTCGACCCCGCCGATCCTGTGGACGCGGAGGAGGCGGTGCTGGAGAGCTTCACGACTGCGGCAGCCCTTGCGGTCATCAGGAGCCTCCCGCACGACCAGGCAGAGGCCGTGATGCTGCGCGCCGTGATGGGGCTGGACGCCAAGACCGCAGCGGCCATCGTGGGCAAGAGGCCCGGTGCCGTCCGCTCGGCTGCCCACCGCGGTCTGACCACCTTGGCACGGCGACTCGAGTCCCGGCCCGCCTCGCTCGTCGACGTGCGTGACGCTGTCTTCCCGCCTGGCGCTGAAGGAGTGAGATGAGCACGGTCTGGAACAGGTTCCGCAGACGTCGACGGCAGCGGCTCGACGGTGCGCAGTCCCCCCAGGTCGAGAGGCTCCTCGACTCCGCTCGCGCGCCGGCCACGCCCCCCGAACTGGCTCGCGAAGACGAAGCCGTGATGCTGTTCCGCCGCGCTCACCTCGATCGTGCACACGCATCGAGGGGTGATGACATGAAGCCGACCCCCTCCGCCCGTACCGGTGTCAAGGCCGCTGTCGTGAGCGCAGGCGCCGTGCTGCTGCTGTCCTCCGGCGTCGCCTTCGCCGCGACCGGACACGCGCCGTGGCAGGCCCCCGAGACACCTGCAGGGGGGCGCACGTCGGCGACCTCCGAGGCCCCGTCCGACGGGAGCGCCGCGAGCACCGATCCCGCCGCCTCGGTGTTCCGCGGTATCTGCCGCGCCTACGACTCGGGCAACAAGACCGTCCGCGCCCATGCCATCCACAGCCCTGCGTTCGGCGCCCTGGTGAGGGCGGCCGGCGGAGCCGACCAGGTGGCGACCTTCTGTGCGGGCGTGACCGCGCTGCCGCCGACGCATCCGGCCCACCCGAGCCAGCCGAGCCAGCCGAGCCAGCCGAGCCAGCAGAGCGACCAGAGCCAGCCGAGCCAGCCGAGCGACCAGAGCCACCCGGCTGACCCGCCCGACCCGGCCGGCGGACCGTCTTCGGATGCGAGCGAGTCCGGTGAGTCCAGCGACCCGACACATCCCACACATCCGACCCATCCCAGTCGGCCCACTCACCCGACGCATCCCACCCAGGGTGCGGAGCCGACCCCCCGTGCGGACCCGACCCATCCGCCGCACCCGACGCACCCCGCGCACCCGACGCACCCCGCGCACCCGACGCACCCCGCGCACCCGCCCCCGACTCACAGCTGACCCGGGGCGCACACAACCCCAGTGGACGGCCCGACCGGGGTGAGGTCGTCCGCCTGGGTCCCGACTCAGCCGCCTGACAGGATCGCTGCGTGGAGCCAGCGGCCGTCGTCGACGCGGTGTGGGCCGTGGTGCCCAGGCTCACGCGACCGGCGCTGGTCGTGGTCGACGGGCCCGACGGCGCCGGGAAGACCACCTTCGCCGACGCGCTGGCCGCCGCCGCGCCGCCGGGGAGGGTGGTCGTCCGGGCGTCGCTCGACGACTTCCACCATCCGAGGGCCCACCGCCACGCCGAGGGGAGGACAGGAGAGACCGTGTGGTCACGAGGCTTCGACCACGACGCGATTCGCCGGGAGCTGCTCGAGCCGTGGCGACGCGGCGCCGGCACGTCGTACCGCCGCCGCTGGCACGACCTCAGGACCGATCACCTCGTCCAGGACCCACCGGACGTCGTACCCGAGGAGGGTGTGCTCGTCGTGGACGGGGTGTTCGCGCAACGCCCGGAGCTCGGCGACGCCTGGGACCTGGTCGTGTACGTCGATGCGCCCGACGACGTGCGGATCGCCCGGATGGCCGAGCGCGACGGCGTGCCGACCGACGCGGACCACCCCGACCAGCGGCGCTACCTGGACGCCCAGGAGATCTACCTGGCCCGCTGCCGACCGGTCGACCGAGCCGACGTCGTCATCGACAACGCCGACCCCGCCACACCGCGGATGCGCTGAATCTCCCCACGGAGGGCCGCTGTCGCGCACAATGCGCTGGTGAGCCCTCGTCCGGCCAAGCGCCGCGTGACCCTGACCGACATCTCCTCCCGGGCCTGGGAGCACCCCGCCGACCAGGGCGCCCTGGTCGCCCTGCGCAAGCTCAAGGGGTTCGACAAGGTCCTCAAGACGATGTCGGGGCTGATCAACGAGCGCGCCGTGCGGCTGGAGCTGATGGGTTCGGCGATCCGGGTGGACGAGCGGCAGTTCGGCGCCCTCCACAAGCTGCTGGCAGAGGTCGGCGCCACCCTGGACGCTCCGGAGCTGCCCGAGCTCTACGTGCAGGCGTCCCCGCTGTTCAACGCCACGACGATCGGCATGGACAAGCCCGTGATCGTGGTGAACTCGGCGCTGATCGACCTCCTCGACGAGGAGGAGCTGCGCTTCGTGATCGGTCACGAGCTCGGCCACGCGATGAGTGGGCACGCGGTCTACCAGACGCTGCTGCTCCGGTTGCTCAGCGTGAGCGGCCTGCTGAGCGCGATCCCGATGGGCGGCCTCAGCATCCGGATGATCATCGCGGCGCTCATGGAGTGGAGCCGCAAGGCCGAGCTGTCGGCCGACCGCGCCGGCCTCCTCGCCACCCAGGACCCGGGCACCGCGTTCCGCACCCACATGAAGCTCGCCTCCGGTGGCCACGTCGACAACCTCGACCAGACGTCGTTCTTCGCCCAGGGCGCGGAGTACGCCGGCGCGACCGACATCCGCGACTCGGTGCTCAAGCTGCTGCTCATCGAGCGGCGCTCGCACCCGTTCCCGGTCTCCCGCGCCGCGGAGCTGCGCAGCTGGGTCGACTCCGGCGCCTACACGGCGGTCCTGGCCGGCACCTACCCGCAGCGTGAGGACGACGCCACGGCCCCGGTCAGTGAGGCCGCGCAGGCCGCCGCGCGCAGCTACGGCGAGGCGTTCAAGTCGAGCCAGGACGTGCTCGGCCGGATGATGCACGACGCCGCCGGCTGGCTCGGCTCCGCCAAGGGGTGGCTCGACGAGCAGCTGCGCAAGCGCAACGACGACGAGTAGCCGCTCCGGCTGCTCTACTCGCTAAGCCGTCTCGGAGCCTCCGCGCTGGGTGATGGCCTCGTGGATCGCGAGGGTACGACGTGCGGACTCGACGTGGAGGTTCTCGATCATCCGGCCGCGGTAGGTGACCACGCCCGACCCGGCGCCGTCCTCCCACGCCTGCAGGATCCCCTGCGCGTCCTCGACGGCCTGCTCGCTCGGAGCGAACGCGGCGTTCGCACCCTCGACCTGACCGGGGTGGATGAGGGTCTTGCCGTCGAACCCCAGCTCGCGACCCTGTCGGCACTCGGCGAGGAAGCCGTCGGCGTCCTGCACGTCGTTGTAGACGCCGTCCAGGATCGCCGTGCCGGCGGCCCGAGCGGCCAGCACCGCGAGGGACAACGAGGTCAGCAGTGGCGCGCGGCCGGGGACGTGCTCGGCGTACAGCTCCTTGACGAGGTCGTTGGTGCCCATGACGAGCACGCTGAGCCGGTCGCTCGCGGCCGCGATCTCGCGGACGTTGAGGATGGCCTCGGGGGTCTCGATCATCGCCCACAGCCGGGTGTGCCCCGGAGCGCCGCCCCACTCGAGCACGGTGGCCAGACCCCGGACCTCGTCGGCCGTGCTGACCTTGGGGACGACGACGGCGTCGGGGCCGACGGCGCTGACCGCGACCATGTCGGCGGCGTGCCACTCGGTGCCGATGCCGTTGACCCGGATCGTCACCTCGCGGGCGCCGTACTCGCCACTCGCGACCGCCGCGCAGGCCGCCTCACGGGCGGCCGCCTTGGCGTCGGGCGCGACGGCGTCCTCGAGGTCGAGGATCAGCGCGTCGCAGGGGATCGTCTTCGCCTTCTCCAGCGCGCGCTCGTTGGACGACGGCATGTAGAGCACCGAGCGCCGTGGGCGGAGCTCCTCGCTCATGCGTCGATCCCCGCGTAGAGCTCCTTCAGCGCGGGATCGCGCTCGGCCAGCTGCTCGGCGAGCTCGACGAGCACGAGGCACTGCTTGAGGGAGGCGTCGTCCTCCATCTTCCCGTCGAGCATGACCGCCCCGGTGCCGTCGCCCCCGTTGGCTCGCATCGCCGCTACCACGCGTCTGGCGTGGGCGATGTCGTCGAGGCTGGGGGAGAAGACCCGGTTCGCGATCGCGATCTGGGTCGGGTGCAGGCTCCAGGCGCCGACGCAGCCGAGGAGGTAGGCGTTGCGGAACTGGTCCTCGCAGGCGACCGTGTCGGCGATGTCGCCGAAGGGCCCGTAGAAGGGGAAGATCCCGTGCGCGGCGCACGCGTCGACCATCCGCGCGATCGTGTAGTGCCAGAGGTCCTGCTGGTACGTCGCGCGCTCGCCCTCGACGTCGACGCCGTCGGAGGTCTTCGCGGGGTCCTGGCGCACGAGGTAGCCCGGATGACCGCCGCCGACGCGGGTCGTCTTCATCCGGCGGTCGGCGGCCAGGTCGGCCGGTCCGAGGCTGAGGCCCTGCATCCGCGGGCTCGCGCCACAGATCTCCTCGACGTTCGCCACGCCACGGGCGGTCTCGAGGATCGCGTGGACGAGCAACGGCTTCTGCAGCCCTGCCCGGGCCTCCAGCTGGGCGAGCAACCGGTCGACGTACGCGATGTCCTCGGCGCCCTGCACCTTCGGGACCATGATCACGTCGAGCTTGTCGCCGATCTCGCCGACCAGGGTGGTGAGGTCGTCGAGCGCCCAGGGGCTGTCGAGGGCGTTGACGCGGGTCCAGAGCTGGGTCGACCCGAAGTCGGTGCCCTGCGCGATCTCGACGAGACCCTGGCGTGCCGCATCCTTGTTGTCGGCCTTGATCGCGTCCTCGAGGTTGCCGAGCAGCACGTCCGGCCCCCCGCTTCCAGGGCCGACCATCTGGGGCACCTTGGCCACCATCTTGGCGTTGGACGGGTCGAAGAAGTGGATCGCGCGGCTCGGTCGGGCCGGGATCTCCCGGAGCGGCTCGGGCGCGCCGACCGCGAGCGGCCGGAAGAAGTCCTTGGCGGAGCGCATGCGCGGAACCTACCGCCGACGCCCGCCGCCCGATATGACCCACTCCACTCGGGGGCGTCGGGTGGTGGGTCGGGATGGGGCCTTGGGGGGAAAACGCGGAACAGATCGGCGACGCGCCGAGGGCGAGTGCGATCCGTTCCGCGTTTTCCGGGGGTCGGACCCCGGCCACCCCGGGGCCAGGCGGTTGACCTTCACCCTGCGGGAAGGCACAGGCTCGCCGGGCCGGCGGTGGTCGCTGGTGGACGAGGATGTGAGACATGGAGCAGATGACCATCGGCGAGTTCGCCCGGGAGGCCGGGCTGACCGCCAAGGCGCTGCGCCTGTACGACGAGATGGGGCTGATCGAGCCGGCCGAGGTCGACCCGGCGACCGGCTACCGCTACTACGCGCCCGCCCAGCTCGAGCGGGCCCGTCTGGTGGCGCGCCTGAGGTGGGTCGGCATGCCGCTGGCCCGGATCCGGCAGGTAGCCGACCTGCCGTTGGATGCAGCGGCGGCGGCCGTGGCGTCGTACTGGCGCCAGGTCGAGGCCGACACCCGGACTCGTCGTACCCGTGTCCACGGCCTCGTCGCCGAGATGCGAGCGAAGGAGACACACATGATGGGGAGCCCGACGACACCGGCCGAGGTGGCGAGCCGCTTCGAGCAGGGAAGGCGCGCCGAGCAGCTCGACGCGATCACCACGACCGAGAATCTCTGGGTGGTCGCGGACGGGACCGGTGCGGGAGGCAACGCTGCGGCGGCCGCGTTGGGCGGCTTCCTCGACAGCGGCCTCGACACCGACCCGGCCGACGAGCCGGTGGCGGCCCTCGACGCGGCGGTGGCGCGCGCCCACGGCGAGGTCGAGGCGCTCGAGGGCGGGCAGGCGGTGTCCACGACCCTGACGGCTGCCTGGTTGCTCGACGACCGGCTCGCGGTCGCGCACATCGGAGACTCCCGGGCCTGGCTCCTGCGCGGCGGCGACCTGACCCGCCTGACCACCGACCACACCGAGGTGCAGAGCCTGATCGACGACGGTGCCCTCACCGAGGAGGAGGCGCGCAGCGACCCACGGCGCAACCTCCTCAACCGGGCTCTCGCCGGCGGCTTCCCGGCGGAGGCGGACGTGTTCGTCGTGCCGGTGCACGGTCGCGATCGTGTCGTGCTCACCACGGACGGTGTGCACGCCGTCCTCGAGCCGGACGCGCTGCGCGACCTCCTGGCCGCCGGCACACCGCAGGAGTCCGTGGACGCGGTGGCGGACGCGGTCGAGCGTGCGGGCGCGCCCGACAACTACGCCATCGTGGTCGCCGATCTCGGGTGAGGCTGCGACCCGCTGCTAGGCGTGGGCGGGGGCGTGGGGGTCGATCTCGGCCGCCACGTCCTCGTCGCCGACATCGGCGGCGTAGTCGTCCCACCGCGTCTGATCGACACCCGGGTCGACCTTCGTCGCCCGGAACACCAGCGTCAGCACGATCGTCACGATCAGGTTGAGGGCGAACGCCGTGGCGGCGATGTAGACCTTGGTGTCGGTGCCGGGGAAGGTGGCCAGCGGCCCGCCGAAGTGGGCCTGCGTCGGTGAGGCGACGCCGTACGCCGTCCAGGTGCCGTAGGCCATGCCCGCCGCCCAGCCGATGAGGACCGCCCACCGGTGGAACCAGCGGGTGTACAGACCGACCACGATCGCCGGGAACGTCTGGAGGATCCACACCCCGCCCAGCAGCTGGAGGTTGATCGCGAACGACCGCGACAGCGCCAGCACGAAGACCAGGGCGCCGACCTTCACCACCAGCGACACGATCTTGCTGACCTGCGCCTCCTCGCGTGGGGTCGCGTCGGGTCGGAAGTACGCGCGGTAGATGTTGCGCGTGAAGAGGTTGGCGGCCGCGATCGACATGATCGCCGCCGGCACCAGCGCTCCGATCGCGATGGCGGCATACCCGACGCCGGCGAACCACGGCGGGAACTCGTTCTCGAACAGCTGCGGCACGGCCAGCTGCGGGTTGGGCGGGTCGCCGGCGACCTTGACGCCGGCGGCGACAGACACGAACCCGAGCAGCGCGAGCAGGCCTAGCAGGAAGGAGTACGCCGGCAGCAGGGCCGCGTTGCGACGGATCACGCCGCGGTTGCGGGTGGACAGCACGCCGGTGATCGAGTGCGGGTACATGAACAGCGCCAGCGCGGATCCCAGCGCCAGCGAGGCGTAGGCCCACTGCAGCGTGGGCGGCGGGATCATGCCCTTCGGTGATGCCTGTCCGGCAGCGATCGCGTCGGCGTTGTCGGTGTTGAACTGGGTGAACGAGTCGTTGGTCGCGCTGAAGATGTGGCCCCAGCCACCGAGCTGGCTGGGCAGGTAGATCACCGCGACGATGATCACGACGTAGATCAGGACGTCCTTGACGAACGCGATGAGTGCGGGCGCACGGAGTCCCGAGGAGTAGGTGTACGCCGCGAGCACGGCGAAGGCGATGAACAGCGGCAGGTCCTTCACGAACCAGTTGCCGGTGCCGCCGAATCCGGCGACCTCCAGCACCGACTGGATGCCGACCAGCTGGAGGGCGATGTACGGCGCGGTGGCCAGTATTCCGGTCAGCGCCACGGCCAGGGCCAGCGTCTTGGAACCGTAGCGGCCCTCGACGAAGTCGGCCGGCGTGACGTAGCCGTGACGGTGGGAGACCGACCACAGGCGCGGCAGGAACAGGAAGATCAGCGGGTACACCACGATCGTGTACGGGACCGCGAAGAAGCCGACCGAGCTGCCGGCGTAGAGCGTGGCGGGGACCGCGATGAAGGTGTACGCCGTGTAGAGGTCGCCGCCGATCAGGAACCACGCGATGAACGTGCCGAACCCGCGGCCACCGAGGCCCCACTCGTCGAGGCTGTTGAGGTCCGCCTTGCGCCACCGGGCCGCGGCGAAGCCGAGGACCGTCACCACCAGGAAGAGGAAGACGAAGACGCTGACCGCGACGGCGCTCATCGGACCGTCCCCTCCCGCCGGCGGACCGTGCGCTGGGACAGCACGAAGGCGATGGACGTCAGCACCGCCGACAGCAGGATCAGCGCGAACTGGAACCAGAAGAAGAACGGGAAGCCGAACAGCGTCGGATCCGTCTTGTCGTACAGCGGCACCCACAACGGCAGCACCACGGCCGGCAGCAGGATGACGCAGATCACCAACCAGAGGGCGGTTGACGGTCGTCGAGCGGGTGCTGATGAGTCCTGTGACATGGCGACCTCCGAGAGTCGCCGTTCCTAGTACCCACTCTGCCGCCCGTTATGCGCGGGACGTACGGAGGACTCTCGGAGTCCGGGTCACAGGTCGGCGAGTGCGGGGTGCCGAGTGACCGGGTTCCACTCGTGCACGCCCGCGACGGTGACGCCGGGAGCCGTGTAGTACTCGTCGGCGGCCATGATCGCGTCGAGCTCGCCGCGGTCGGCGACGAGGAAGACGAGCAGGGCGCCGGACTCGTCGCTCCACGGGCCGGCCGCGAGCAGCCGTCCCTCGCCGACCAGAGCCGCGAGTCGTTCACGGTGTGCGGGACGGTGCTCGAGGCGGGCGGGGTCGTCGGAGAAGGCCAGCTGCACGGCGTACATGCTCGCCATCGTAGGCAGCAGGCGGGGCGGGCGTCCGTGGCTAGGGTGGCCGCATGGTCGACTCGGTGCCGTCGTTGTTCGAGTGGGCGGGTGGCGAGCCGGCCCTCCGTCGGATGGTCGACGCGTTCTACGACCGGGTCGAGCGTGACGACCTGTTGGCCGGGTTCTTCCCCGGAGGGGTGGGGGAGGAGCACCGCGCCCACGTGGCCGCGTGGTGGGTCGAGGTCTTCGGTGGCCCGACGACGTACTCCGACGAGCTGGGTGGTTACGAGTCCATGCTGGCCCACCACCGCGGACTGGGGATCACCTCGGAGCAGCGCTTCCGGTTCGCTTCGCTGATGAGCCTCGCGGCCGACGACGCGGACCTGCCGGGGGACCCGGAGTTCCGGGCAGCGCTGGTCGGCTACCTGGAGTGGGGCACCAGGATCGCCGAGCACAACTCCCAGCCCGACGTCGAGGTGGTCGAGCACGCGCCAGTGCCCCGGTGGGGCTGGGGCGTCGCCCCGCCGTACCAGCCGTAATCCGCTGGCGCGTCGATGACGCTGCTGCGAGGGTCGCGGCATGCCGGACATCCACTTCGACGCCGAGATCGCCGCGTCGTACGACGACGCTTCCGACGAGCGCTTCGACCCGGCGCTGCTCGCCCGGACCACCGAGTTCCTCGCCGGCCTGGCCGGCGACGGGCGGGCCCTCGAGCTCGCGATCGGCACGGGCCGGGTCGCCCTGCCGCTCGCCGAGCGCGGGGTGCCGGTGTCGGGCATCGAGCTCTCGCCGTACATGCTCGACCGGCTGCGAGCCAAGCCCGGCGCCGCCGCCATCGAGGTGATCGAGGGCGACATGGCCACGACGCGGGTGGGCGGCGACTTCTCGCTGGTCTACCTCGTCTACAACACGATCACGAACCTGACCACCCAGGACGCACAGGTCGCGTGCTTCGCCAACGCCGCCCGCCACCTGAGGCCCGGGGGTTGCTTCGTCATCGAGGTGTTCGTCCCGATCCTGCGCCTGCTGCCACCCGGCACGACGCGCCACGTCTTCGCCGACGAGCCCGGCTACCTCGCCTACGACGTCTATGACATCGCCGAGCAGATCGAGTGGTCGCACCACGTGCGGCTGCGCGAAGACGGCACCTACCGGCACTCCTTCGCGCCCTACCGCTACCTGTGGCCGGGCGAGCTCGACCTGATGGCGACGATGGCGGGCCTGCGGCTGCGCGAGCGCTGGGCCGACTGGGACCGCACGCCGTTCACCGGCGAGAGCGAGCAGCACGTGTCGGTCTGGGAGAAGCCCTAGGGGGGTCCGGGGCCGTCCGCAGGAAAACGCGGAACGATGGCGCCGACTCGCCCGAGATCCGGTCATCTGCTCCGCGTTTTCCCCGAGCGGTCCGGCCCAGCCTCAGCGGCTGCGGCGGAACCAACGACGCTTGGGCCGCTCCCCGCGGGGCGCCTCGGGGGCCGTCGTACGACGTGCGGCCTCGGCCGCGCGGCGGCGAGCGAGGCGGCGCTCCCGCCAGGCGTCGACCTCGGTCTCGACCTCGCGGGGCATCGTGATCAGTGGCGGACCGTCGACGGGTGTGTAGCGCGCCCGCATCACCCGGGCGTTGAACTCCTCGAGCTCGCGGCGTACCTCCGACTCGGCGGTGTGGCGGTCGAGCTTCGCCTCGAGCTCGGCGTCGTCCTTGCGGAGCTGGAGCGCCGCTGGGAGGACGCTGATCTTCTCGCGCTCGACGAGCTTCTTGAGCCACCAGTCGGGGTCGTGCTGGGCACCCAGTCCCTCGATCGGCTTGCCGGCACCGGGCAGGTTGTCGAAGTCGCCGCGCTTCATCGCCTCCTGGATCTGGAGGTCGACCCACTGGTCCTTGTTCTGCATCCGCTGGGCCGCGGCGGCGCGACCGGTGCGCTCGTCGCGCTCCGGCGTGCGGTCTGGGGATTCCGAGCCACCCATGGCGCCATTTTCGCATGCCGGCCAAGTACCGCGACGGCGGCTACCGGTCTGGTGCGACCGTCGCCCGCGGCATCAGCAGGAGGCCGACGGCGGCGAGGAGGGCTGCGGTGGCGCACACGGACCACACGACGAGGTAGCCGTGGAGGGGTGCGTGGCCCCTGACCGGGTCGTCGATGGACCCGGTGCTCGACAGGGCGATCGCGAAGATCGCCGAGGCGATGGCGCCACCGATGGTCTTGGTCGCGTTGGTCATGCCGGTGGCGAAGGCGGTGCGGTCGGGCGGTGCTCCGGCGGCGGCGCTGGCGGGCAGGGCTGCGACGAGGGCGCCGGACCCGATGCCTGCGATCGCCATGTTGACCAGGGCCTGGCTCGTGGAGTCGTGGAAGGGCACCCACAGCCCGTAGCCGAGGGCCACGAGCAGCGCCGAGAGCACCAGCGCGTTGCGCGGGCCGAGCCACCGGGTCGTCAGCGGCAGGGTGAAGGCGCCGATCGCCAGGAAGATCACGTAGACGCCGATCAGGGTGGACACGAAGCCCGCGGTCGCGCCCAGCCCGTAGCCGGCGACGTCGGGATCGGTGCGGGCGAACGTCGACAGCGGGATCTGCGCGCCGAGGACCGACATCCCGAAGAGGAAGGCCGTGACCTGGACCGGCCACTGGAGCGGGGTGGCGAGCAGCCGGACGTCGACCAGCGGCTCGTCGTGGCGGAGCTCGTGGCGCACGAAGGGGACGAGCACCCCGAGCCCGACGACGATCAGCGCCCAGCCGAGGGGGTGGCCGACGCCCTGCAGACGGATCGCGATCAGGCCGCCCATGACCAAACCGATGGACAGGCTGACCAGGGCCAGGCCACCTAGGTCGATGCGGCCGCCGACGGCCGGAGGGTCGCGCTCGATCCCGAACCAGATCACGACCAGGGCCGCCGTGACGACGATCGCCGGGATCATCAGGACGACGGTGAACGACGTGGCGCCGACGAGCGCGCCCGAGGTCACGGCCCCGACGATCACCGCCAGCTCGAGGGCGCCGACCAGGACGCCGGCCGCGCGTCGGGTGAGCAGGTCGCGGCGCGTGATCAGGGCGCCACTCGAGGTCCGTCGGTAGACGATGGCGACCTCCATCGGCAGCCACACGACGTAGGCACCCTGGATCGCGAAGCCGATCAGGAAGGTCGTGAAGCCGGGCGCGAACGCCAATATCCACGAGCCGACGGCGGTGATCGCCGTCGACAGGAGCAGCACGTTGCGCGCGCCGACGAGGTCGCCGAGCCGGGCGAGAAGGGGCACGGCCAGGGCGGAGACGACGAGCTGGGCGGCCTCGAACCAGTTGACGCTGGCGTCCTCGATCGAGAGGTGACCGGCGATGTCCTGGTAGATCGGCGTGTAGTAGCCCTGGAGGATGCCACTGGCCAGCTCGACGCAGACCAGGAAGCCGACGATCTTCGCCAACCCCTGCACGCGCCCGCCGGTCGAGCCCGTGGCGACCTGTTCCGTCGTCATGTCGGCAGCCGTTGGAGGAGGAGGCGGTACCACTCGATCCCGGCGAGGAACGCGTCGACGCCGAGGTGCTCGTCGTAGGAGTGGATGGCCCGACGCTGCGCGGCGTTCATCTCGAACGGCGCGAACCGGTAGACGTGGTCGCAGATCCGGGTGAAGTGGCGCGAGTCGGTGGCGCCGGTCTGGACGTACGGCGTGACCACGGCGTCGGGGAAGCGCTCGGCGACGAGCGACGTGACGAGGTCGAACGCCGGCCCCAGCGACGAGACCGGGCTCGCCTCGCCCCGCTCCACGACCGTGATCTCGATGCCGTCGTCGTCGATCACCTTGCGGAGGTGGGCGATCGCATCGGCGACGGTGTCGCCCGGCATCACCCGGATGTTGACCCCGGCGGTGGCCGAGGACGCGATCACGTTGAGCGCCGGGCTGCCTTCGAGCGTCGTGATCGCGAACGTCGTACGGGCCATGGCGGCGGCCTCGGCGCCGGCCATGGTGAGCGCCCGGGCCAGCAGGGGGCGGATCCGGTCGGATCGGCCGAGCACGGGCCGGAGCGGGCGCGGGACGTGGGGGGCGAGCGTGCGCATCAGGTCGACCGTCGTGTCGGGAAGCCGCGCAGCCATCGGGGAGCGGTCGAGCTTGACGATCGCGCGGGCGAGGCGGGCGGTTGGCCCGTTGCGGGTAGGGGTCGAGGCATGGCCGCCGCGACCCTCGATCCTGAGCTCGACGCTGGTCGTGCCCTTCTCGGCCACCCCGATCGCCGCGACGGGCCGCTTGACGCCGGGGAAGGCCTCGTGGGCGACGGCACCGCCCTCGTCGAGGACGAGCCAGGGGCGCACGCCACGTCGTACCAGCTCGGCGACGGCAGCCGGCGCCGTGGGGCCCGACACCTCCTCGTCACAGCCGAAGGAGAGCCACACGTCCTGCGCGGGCTGGTAGTCGTCCTCGAGGAGCCGCTCCACCGCCTCGCAGATGGCGGTGACGCAGCCCTTGTCGTCGAGGGTGCCGCGGCCCCAGACCGCGCCGTCGACGATCTCGGCCGAGAACGCCGGGTGCTGCCAGGGTGCGGACTCGTCGACCGGTACGACGTCGAGGTGCGCCATCAGGACGACCGGATGCTCCTGGCTCGTACCGGGCCAGCGGAACAGCAGGCCGTGGCTGGCGATCCGGGTCAGCTCGAGCCGCTCGTGGAGCAGCGGGAACTGCGCGCGGAGCTCAGCGAGGAGCCGGTCGAAGGCGTCGGTGTCGACGCGCGACCAGTCGCGGTCGGAGACGCTGGGGATGCGGACGAGCGCCTGCAGCTTGGCCACGGCGCGGTCGGTCATGGCTGCAAGGTAGTCGGATCAGGCCCGCGCGGGCTCGCTGACCGCGGCGTTGAGGGCAGTGGCGAATCCGGTCCAGGCGAGGTACGGCGTGAGCAGGGCGGCCGCGCGGGGGTCCTCGTCGCGGAGCCGGGCGATCTCGGTGGCGAGGGTGGTGTCGAGGGCGGCGATGATCGCCAGTGCGGTGCGTTTGTCGCGGACCCCGAAGAACGCAGCCGGCCACGCGGCGTTCAAGGTGAGCTGGGTCAGGTGGAGGGCTCGGGTGCCACGGGAGGCGTGGGGATACATCAGCCAGCCGGCCAAGGCGGTGCCGGCATACAGGCCGCTCCAGACTGGTCCGAACGCCGAGGCCGGCGGAGCCCAGTCGGGCTTGCGGAGACGCCGGTAGGTGTCGGGGGCGTCGCGCGACGCGAGCCCGCCCAGCGCAGCCGCGGCGACGACGGGGACGACGGCAAAGGTCAGGCGCTTGAGGTCCATGGGGTGAGCCTAGGCGGGCGTCGTCGCGCGGACCGGCTCTCGGATCCGAGACGGTCTGGGCCGGGTGGCGCGTTGACCCGCAGAGCGTGGACCGATGGACTGGGGCCGTGCCAGCAGTCGGATCAGCCCCAGGAGCCGCGGTGCACGACGTCGGCCTGAGGCCTGCGCGTCCGGGCGGTGGGCGAGCCCGACGGCTGCTCCTCGTCGGCGCGATGACCCAGCGTGATGGCTCCCACCGGGTCGAAGTCGTCGGGGATGCCGAACGCCGCGCGGGTCGCTGCCTCGTGCTCGGGCGGGATGCCGAAGAAGCACGAGCCGAGGCCCTCGTCGACGGCGGTGAGCAGGATGAGCAGGCTGGCCATGGCGGCGTCCATGTGCCAGAACGGCACCGGCCAGCGCGCCTCGTCCTCATCGGTCCAGCCCTTGTCGGCCTCGGCGTAGCGGCTCAGGTAGGCCGCCTTGCTCGAGCAGGGGATGATCACGACCGGCGCCGTCTGCATGCCGGCGAGCCAGCTGTCGGGGAGCTCGCCCGGAGTGGTGGTCACCTCCCAGAACCGGTCGATGTCCTGCTTCCGGTCCAGCACGAGGAACGCCCAGCCCTGGCTGAAGCCGGCGCTCGGTGCGCGGACGGCGTTCGCCAGGGCGCGGTCGACGAAGGCCGGGTCGACCGGGGTGTCGGCGTACTCACGGATCATGCGGCGGCGGCGGACGACGTCCTGGAACTCCATGGAGCCGAGTGTGCCTGACCACTTCGAGCAGATGTGGGCCGATCTGGCGCCGGTCGGCCGTGCGTCGTCGGGCGGCTACTTCCGGCAGCCCTTCGCGAGCGCCGAGCGCGAGCTGATGGCGTGGTTCGTCGCGCAGGCCGAGGCCCGGGGTCTCCGGCTCCAGGTGGACGGCTTCGGCAACACCGTCGCGTGGTGGAACGCCGGCACCGGCGCGGGGGTGCTGACCGGGTCGCACCTCGACTCCGTGCTCGACGGCGGCGCGTACGACGGGCCGCTCGGGGTCGTCTCTGCCCTGGCGGCAGTGGACCGGCTGCGGGACCGCGGGTTCACGCCGGGGCGGCCGATCGGGGTCTCGGTCTTCGTCGAGGAGGAGGGGTCGCGCTTCGGCCTGGCCTGCCTGGGCTCGCGACTGGCGACCGGCGCGACGGCCTGGACCCAGGCGAGGGAGCTGCGCGACCGGCATGGCGTCCGGCTCGCCGACGCCATGGGCGACGCGGGTCTGGACGACGACGATCCCCAGCCCTGGCTGGGACCTGACGCGATCCGCTGCTTCGTGGAGCTGCACGTCGAACAGGGCCGCGACCTGGTCGACCGAGCTCGGGCGATCGGGGTGGCGAGCCGGATCTGGCCGCACGGCCGCTACCGCTTCGAGTTCACCGGCGAGGCCAACCACGCCGGTACGACGAGGATGGAGGACCGGCTCGACCCGATGGTGACCTACGCGATGACCGCCCTGGCCGCGAACAAGCAGGCCCGGCTGGCCGGACAGCGCGCGACGTTCGGCCGGGTCGAGACGACGCCCAACTCCACGAACTCGGTGCCGTCCGCCGTGACGGCCTGGCTGGACGCCCGCTGCGACTCCGACCGGGCCCTCACCGCGCTCGTCGACACCATCTGGAGGCAGGCCGACGAGCGGTCGCAGCGCGATGGCACGCGGGTCACCGTGACCCCGGAGTCGGTCTCCGGCGCCGTCGACTTCGACGTGCTGCTGGCGGACTCGATCGCCGCCGACCACGAGGACGGCGACTGGCCGGTCATCTCGACCCAGGCCGGACACGACGCGGGAGTCCTGTCGGCTCAGGGGATCCCGAGCGCGATGCTGTTCGTCCGCAACCCCACCGGCGTCTCGCACTCGCCCGCCGAGCACGCCGAGATCGCGGACTGCCTGGCCGGTGTCGACGCGCTGGCCGAGACCCTCGAGCGGCTCGCGCGATGAGCGACCCGGCGAGCGGCGACCCGGCGTCGTACCTCCTCGAGCGGGCGTGGGTCGACGGCGCCGTCCACGACGACGTGCAGGTGGAGATCGAGGACGGACGCTTCACTGCCGTCACACCGGCGACGGGTTCCCTTCACTTCCCGGACGGTGCAACCCCCGAGAAGCAACGGGATCCCCGGCTCACCGGGGATCCGGACGCCCCCACCCACCTCCCCGGGCTGACGATCCCGGGACTGGCCAACTGCCACAGCCACGCGTTCCACCGGGCCCTCCGGGGACGGACGCAGCGGGGGCGGGGCACGTTCTGGACCTGGCGCGAGCAGATGTACGACGTGGCGGCGCGGCTCGACCCGGAGACCTATCGGGCCCTGGCGACCGTCGTGTTCCGCGAGATGGCCGCGGCCGGGATCACCTGCGTGGGGGAGTTCCACTACCTCCATCACCAGCCCGACGGCACGCCGTACGACGACCCGAACGAGATGGGTCATGCCCTGCTCGAGGCGGCACGGACGGCCGGGATCAGGATCACCCTCCTCGACACCTGCTACCTCACCGCCGGCATCGGCCGGCCCGTCGAGGGCGTGCAGCGACGGTTCAGCGACGGCACGGTCGAGGCCTGGGCCGATCGCCTCTCGGGCATCGACGCCCACGACGGCACCCTGGTCGCGGGCGCCTACCACTCGGTCCGAGCAGTCCCGCTCGACCAGATGCGGACCCGCACGACCTCCCCGCTCCACATCCACCTCTCCGAGCAGGTCGCCGAGAACGAGCAGTGCCTCGCGGCGTACGGCCTGACCCCGACCCAGGTCTTCGCCGAGGCCGGCCACCTCACCGAGCACAACACCCTCGTGCACGCCACCCACCTCACCGACGGCGACATCGCACTGATCGGTGCGGCGCGGTCGTTCGTCGACTTCTGTCCCACCACCGAACGCGACCTCGGCGACGGCATCGGGCCGAGCCGGATCCTGCACGACGCCGGGGCCCGGCTCACGCTCGGCAGCGACAGCCACGCAGTGATCGACCTGTTCGAGGAGATGCGCGCGGTCGAGCTCGACGAGCGGCTCGCCACGCAGCAGCGCGGCCACTGGAACGCAGCCGAGCTGCTCGAGGCCGGCATCCGGCACGACAGCCTAGGCTGGCACGACGCCGGCCGGATCGCTGTCGGCTGCCGCGCCGACCTGGTGACGGTGGGCACCGACCACGTGCGTACGGCGGGCACCGGCGCCGACGAGCACACCGCGGTCTTCGCGGCCGTGGCCGAGGACGTCACCCACGTGGTGGCCGACGGGCGCGTCGTCTTCCGGGAGGGCGATCGCGAGCAGCTGGGCCGCGCCCTCGACGAGGCGATCGGAAGGATCTGGACGTGACCGCCACCGTCATCACGAACATCGGCGAGCTGGTCACCAACGACCCGGCCGGCCCCGACCTGCTCGGGACCATCGAGGACGCCGCACTCGTCATCGAGGGCAAGACCGTCGCCTGGGTCGGTCCGGCCTCCGCGGCGCCGCCGGCCGACGAGCAGGTCGACGCGGGCGGGCGGGTGGTGCTCCCGGGCTTCGTCGACTCGCACTCCCACCTGGTCTTCGCCGGTGACCGGTCCGCGGAGTTCGCCGCCCGGATGGCCGGCGGGTCCTACGCCGCCGGCGGCATCCGGACGACGGTCGCCGCGACCCGGGCCGCCACCGACGAACAGCTGACCAGCCACGTCGGCCGCCTCTTCCAGGAGATGCGCCGCCAGGGCACCACGACGGTCGAGATCAAGAGCGGGTACGGGCTGACCGTCCACGACGAGGCGCGCAGCCTGGCCGTGGCCCGACAGTTCACCGAGGAGACCACCTTCCTGGGCGCGCACGTCGTACCCGAGGGCACGACGCCCGAGGAGTACGTCGCGCTGGTCACCGGACCCATGCTCGAGGCGTGCGCGCCGCACGCGCGCTGGGTGGACGCGTTCTGTGAGCGGGGGGCGTTCGACGCCGACCAGGCTCGCGCCGTGCTGACCGCCGGAGCCGCGGCCGGGCTGCGCGGTCGTCTGCACGCCAACCAGCTCGGCCCCGGCCCGGGCGTGCTCCTGGCGGCCGAGCTGGGCCTCACCGCGGTGGACCACTGCACCTACCTCACCGACGACGACGTCGCCGCCCTCCGCGACTCCGGCACCATCGCCACCCTGCTGCCGGGCGTCGAGTTCTCCACGCGCCAGCCCTATCCCGACGCACGCCGACTGCTCGACGCCGGCGTCCGGGTCGCGTTGGCGACCGACTGCAACCCTGGGTCGTGCTTCACCAGCTCGATGCCGCTGTGCATCGCGCTCGCCGTGCGCGAGATGGGGCTGACGCCCGCCGAGGCCGTCCACGCAGCCACCGCGACCGCGGCGGCCGCGCTCGACCGCGCCGACGTCGGGGTGCTCGTGCCCGGACGGCGTGCCGACCTCCTCCTCCTCGACGCCCCCAGCCACGTCCACCTCGCCTACCGGCCGGGCGTACCCCTCGTCGTCGACACCTGGACCGGCGGGCGGCCCGGCTGACCCCTCACCCCGTCTGACCTGCGGTTTTCGGTCCCTCTGAGGTAGCGCCGGCTCTGCGACGTCGGTATCTGAGGTAGGCGCCGCGCAGGGATAGGGCGCGGTGCCGATGTCCGGTCGTACCTCAGGGCGCGAGTCTCTTGATGTCAGCCAGACACGAAGCCATGAAGGGATCCGAGATGAACGACTTGTTCCTCCTCGAGCCGGAGTACCGCTACCACGCCGAGCGCACCCGCAGGGCACTCAAGCCCGCGCGCAACCGCCGCTGGCGCCGCCGCCTCGAGGCCGACCAGAAGGCCGCCACGCGCGAGCAGAACTGGATCAGTTGAGATGACGTCCGTGGTCCACGACATCATGGACCGCATGGCGTCGGAGCTGATCGGACGAGATGCCGAGCTGGAGCACCTGAGCTCCACGCTCGGCATCTCTGCGTCCGCGCCCCCCGCGACCGACCCGCGCGCCTCCGTGCTGCTCGCGGGCGACGCCGGAGTCGGCAAGACCCGCCTGCTCACCGAGCTCCGCGACCGGGCCGTCGACCGTGGCTGGCAGGTGCTCGCCGGCCACTGCCTCGACTTCGCCGACTCCGCCCTCCCCTACCTGCCCTTCTCCGAGATCACCGGCCGGATCGCGCGCGAGCTCCCCGACCTCTTCGACGACGTCGCCGCCCGTCACCCCGCCCTGCTCCGTCTGCTGCCCGGCCAGCGGATGTTGAGCCAGGCCACCGACCCCGAGTCGATCCCCGCTGACCAGGCCGCGCTGCTCGACGGCGTGCACGCGCTGATCGAGGCGGCCGGCTCCCACCAGCCCCTGCTCCTGGTCATCGAGGACCTCCACTGGGCCGACCAGTCGACGCGAGACCTGATCAGCTTCCTGTTCGGCCGCGGCTTCGAGGCGCCCGTCGCCCTCATCGGCTCCTACCGTTCCGACGACATCCACCGCCGCCACCCACTACGCCGCCAGGTCGCCGTGTGGGCCCGGATGACAGGAGTGGAGCGGGTCCAGCTCGAGCCCCTGGACCCTGCCGACGTGCGCCTCCTGGTGCAGCGGCTCCACCCCGACCCGCTGCCAGAGGAGCGGGTGCGCGACATCGTGAGCCGCGCCGAGGGCAACGCGTTCTTCGTCGAGGAGCTCGTGGGTGCATCGTGGGTGCGCAGCGACGGCATCCCCGAAGACCTCGTCGACGTGCTCCTCGTGCGCCTCGAGGGGCTCGACGACGCCGCGGTGACCGTCGTACGCGCCGCTGCCGTCGCGGGCCGCCGCGTCTCCCACGCCGCCCTCAGCGCCGTGGTCGAGCTGCCGCCCACCGAGCTCGACAGTGCCGTGCGCGACGCGGTCGAGGGGCACGTGCTGGTGCCGAGCCGCGACGACTTCTACGAGTTCCGCCACGCGCTCCTCGCCGAGGCGGTGTACGACGACCTCTTGCCCGGCGAGCGCACCGCGCTCCACGCGGCCTACGCCCGGGCCCTGCAGGACGGCCGCGCCAACGGCACCGCCGCCGAGCTCGCGCGGCACGCCCGCCTCGCGAAGGACTACGCCACGGCCCTCACCGCCAGCCTGCGCGCCGGTGACGACGCCCGCGGCGTCGGCGGTGCCGAGGAGGCGGCCCAGCACTACCTCCAGGCGCTCGACCTGTGGCACGACACCCGGCTGCCCGACGACACCGACCTCGACCTGCCTCGGCTCGTCGGCCTCGTCTCCGACGCCTTGGTCACCGCCGGCCACCCGGCCCGTGCCCTCGGGGTCACCCGCGAGCAGCTCGACCACCTACCAGCCGACGTGGACGACGCGGTTCGCGGTCAGCTGCTCGGCGTGCTCGCCAGTGCGCTCCTGATGACCGAGACCAGCGAGGACCCGATCCGGCTGACGCGCCAGGCCGTCGAGCTCGTGCCCGACAAGCCCTCCAACGCACGGGCGAAGGTGCTCGGCGTCCACGCCCGGGCGCTGAGCCGCGCCGGCCAGGTCGTCGAGGGACGCGAGGTCGCGATGACCGCCCTGGCCCTGGCGGAGCGCCTCGACATGCCGAGGATGGCCAGCGACATCCGCACCACCTTGGCGGGGCTGGAGCGCAAGGGCGACTCACCCGACTCGCTCGTCGAGTCGCTGACCGCCGCCATCGACCAGGCCGCAGCGGCGGGCGCGTCCATCGCCGAGCTCCGGGGCCTGCTCCTCCTCGGCAACCACCACCTCGACCGCGGCCAGTTCGCCGAGGCCGACCAGATCTTCGAACGCGCCACCGCGCGGGCCCGGGCCGAGGGCACGCCCTGGGTGCCGTACGCCGCCGAGGCGCGCTGGATCCACGGCGTCTCGCTGCGGCTCCAGGGCCGCTGGGACGAGTCGCTGCGCGTGCTCGACATCAGCGGCGAGGTCGTGCCGCCCATCTACGCCGCGCTGCTCAGTGCGACGCGGGCCCAGATCCTGGTGGCCCGCGGCGAGCCCGACGCCGAGGCGCTCGCCCTCGGGCTCCACCCGTACTGGCGGCAGGAGGGGCTGATCGCGATCACGGGCGGCTCGGCCGAGCTGGCTCTCCACGAGCATGCCGGCGACCACGAGGCGGCGCTCGCGACGTACCGCCTCATCGTCGACACATTGACCGGCATCTGGCACCCGCTCTTCCAGGCGCGGGTCCGTCTGGCGGCCACCGTGGTCGCGGCCTTCGCGACCGCTGCCAGCCATCGCAGCGCCGCGGAGCGGGCCGACGACGCGGCGGTCGTGGACGGCCTCGTGGCCGACGGCCAGAGCGTGCTCGACCGCCGTGGCGACTCGCTGGTCTCGTGGGGCCCGGAGAGCCGGGCCTGGGAGGCCAGGCTGTTCGCCGAGCTGCTGCGCTGGCGGTGGGCCGCCGACGTCGACCCGCCCGAGCAGGACGAGCTGGTGGCGGCTTGGCGCGAGACCGTCGAGCTGTTCGAGGCCTTCGGCGCGCCGTACGAGCTCGCGGTCGCGCGCCTCCACCTCGCCGAGGTGCTCAGCGCCACCGGCGACGCCGACGCCGCCCAGGTGCAGACCGAGGCGGCGGCGGTGACCGCCCGCGCGCTCGGCGCCCGTCCGCTGCTCGGACGCCTTGGCGGCGCTCCGGTGCGGGCGACGGGTCCCGGACCACGCACGAGCCTGACGCCGCGCGAGACCGAGATCCTCGCCCTGGTCGCGGAGGGGCGCAGCAACGGCGAGATCGGCCGACAGCTCTTCATCAGCACCAAGACCGTCTCGGTGCACGTCTCCAACATCCTCGGCAAGCTCGACGCCTCCGGCCGCACCGAGGCCGCGGCGATCGCGCGGCGCGAAGGGCTGCTCGGCTGAGCGACGCCGGCTCGACGTACTCGTAGTATGGCCGGCAGGAACGGAGCCGCCATGACAGCACTCGAGGAGCCCGACACCGCCGCCCTCACCGCCCGCCGCTTCGAGCGGATGCGTCCGTTCGGCGGTGGACGCCCCCCGAGCATCGACGAGACCGGGCTGCCGCCCGGGCCCGGCTGGCCGGTCTGGGCGCAGAGCGTCGGGCTGATGCGCTTCCGGCACCGTTTCGTCCCCCACATGTGGCGCCGGTACGGCGACGTCTTCACCGTGCGCGTCGTGCCGGGCGGTCGCCCGCTGGTGCTGTTCACGCGTCCCGAGCACGCCAAGGAGATCTTCGCCGGTGACCCCGAGGTCTTCCACGCCGGCAAGGGGAACGCGATCCTCGGCCCGATCATGGGCGAGCACTCGCTGCTGCTGCAGGACGGCGCCGAGCACAAGCGGGCCCGCGCCCTGCTGATGCCCGCCTTCAACGGCCACGCGCTGCGCGGGTACGGCGCCCTGGTCGAGGAGGTGGCGCGCGAGGAGGTCGCGCGCTGGCGGCAAGGGGAGGAGTTCCGCAGCCTCGACCGGATGAACGCCCTGACCCTCGAGGTGATCCTGCGGGTGGTCTTCGGGGTCACCGACGAGACCCGCCTGGCCCGGCTGCGGCCGTGCGTCAACCGCACCGTCAACGTCAGCCCGGCCGTGCTGCTCGGCTGGGGCTACCCGTGGCTCCAGCGCTTCGGTCCGTGGAAGCGGACGGTCGAGAACGCCTACCGCCTCGACGAGCTGATCTACGCCGAGATCCGCGAGCGTCGTACCGCCTCCGATCTCGACGAACGGTCCGACGTCCTGTCGCGGCTGATCCTCGCCGGTGGCCGCGACGACCGGCTGACCGACGAAGAGCTGCGCGACCAGCTCGTCACGCTCCTGCTCGCCGGCCACGAGACGACGGCCACCGCGCTGGCCTGGGCGCTCCACGAGCTCGGCAGCGACGCCGACCAGCTCGCGCGGGCCCGAGCGGCCGTCCGCGCCGGCGACGACGACTACCTCGAGGCGGTGATGAAGGAGTCGATGCGGCTGCACCCGGTGATCCCGATGGTGGTGCGGACGCTGATGGAGCCGGTCTCGCTGGCCGGGTGGGACCTGCCGGCGGGAGCCACCGTGGGCCCCTCGATCCTGGTCACGCATGCCCGCGCGGACAACCACCCCGACCCCGAGCGGTTCGACCCGACCCGCTTCGTCGGGCACAACCCGCCGGTGAACACCTGGATCCCGTTCGGGGGCGGGGTGCGCCGCTGCATCGGAGCGGGGTTCTCGCTGATGGAGGGCGTGGCCGTCTTGCGCGCGATCCTCACGACGTACGACGTGACGTCCGCTGGGCCGGACGAGCCCAAGGTCCGCAACATCACGAGCGTGCCGCGTCGGGGGGCGCGCGTCCGGGTGGGCTGAGTCACGACTTGGCTATTCCGCGGGCGCCGGACCCCGAGGGGCGTCACACTGACCGGATGGGGTGGGGGTCTCGTCTTCGCGCGCTCAGGATGGACGTCGGTCCGTTCCGTGAGCATCGTGACTTCCGCCTGCTCCTGATCGCCGGGACGATCTTCTACCTCGGCGGGATGATGACCTACGTCGCCATCCCCTTCCAGATCTACACGATCACCGGCTCCAACCTCGCAGTCGGCGCTGTCGGCCTGGTGGAGCTCGTCCCCCTCATCGTCTTCGGCCTCTACGGCGGCGCCCTCGCCGACCACGTCGACCGGCGGCTCCTGCTGATCTGGACCGGTATCGCCCAGGCGGCGTTCACCGCCTGGCTCGCGATCAACGCGTTCTCCCCCCACCCGCGCCTGTGGGAGATCTTCCTGGTGTCGGGGCTGCTGGCGTCGGCCTCGGCGCTCCAGCGCCCGTCGCGCGAGGCGCTGCTGCCGCGGACGGTCCGCCACGACGAGATGGTCGCGGCCAACGCGCTCAGCAGCTTCGGCATGCAGGGCGGCGTGTTGGTCGGGCCGGCGATCGGCGGCGTGCTCGTGGCCGCCTTCGGGCCGGGCTGGTGCTACCTCGTCGACATCGTGGGCCTGTTCGTCGCGTCGATGCTCTACGCCGCGATGCGCCGCTACCCCCACGTGGGCGACACCGAGCCGCCGAGCCTGAGCGGCATCCGCAAGGGCCTCAGCTACGCGGTGAGCCGGAAGGACCTGCTGGGCACCTACGTGATCGACCTGATCGCGATGCTGCTCGCGATGCCGGTCGTGCTGTTCCCTGCACTGGCGCAGAACGTCTTCGGCAACCCCCACCTGCTCGGGCTGCTCTACTCCGCGGAGACAGTGGGCGCGCTGCTCGCGACCGCGACCTCGGGCTGGACCTCGCGGATCCACCGGCACGGCCGAGCGATCGTGCTCGCGGCCATGGCGTACGGCGCCTGCGTCGCCCTTGCGGGCACGGCCCACAGCATCTGGATCGCCCTGTTCTTCTTCACCCTCGCCGGCGCTGCCGACATGATCTCGGCCGTGTTCCGGGGGACGATCTGGAACCAGACGATCCCCGACAACCTACGCGGGCGACTGGCCGGCATCGAGATGCTGAGCTACTCGATCGGCCCGCTGGCCGGTCAGGTGCGGGCGGGCCTCGTCGCCGACCGCTGGTCGGTGCGGGGCGCGATCGTCAGCGGCGGTGTGAGCTGTGTGGCCGGGGTCGGGATCACTGCTGCCTGGCTGCGAGGCTTCTGGTCCTACGACGAGCGCACCGACCACTACGCCGTGGCCGAGCGCGAGGCCCGGCTCCACGCGTCCGGTCCGGCCGCCGAGTCGGGGGCCTAGGTGGTCACTCCTGCCGCTGCTTCACCATGAGAACGTGGTGGAGCAACGGTTCTCGCGTCGAGCTCACCACGAGAAGCCACGCTCCACCATGTGACCATGGTGAAGCCCCCCACGCCGATTTCACCCCTGAGCGCCACGGTGACCAGACTGCACCCGCGGCGATGGGTCGGCGCAGGTTGGCCCGTTCCGGAACAATGGGCCCGACGAGGAGGTGTCAGGCGAGGTGAGTACGGACGAGGAGCGCCCGGTGGTCTACGGACTCCTGGCTCTGGTCGGGGTGGCTCTGGCGGTCGGCCTGGTGACGGGTGTGGCCGTGATGGCGGGCGCCCACATGCTCGGGCTCGGCGGCGGTCACGCCGCGGTGGCCGGTGACGCCGGCGCGACGCTCTACCTCCCCAAGCCGGAGAAGACCAAGCCCTCCGACGGACCCTCGATCACGCTCGGCTCCGACCCTTCGACCGGCTCCTCCGCCACCTCCAGCCCGAGCATCCACAAGCCGAAGAAGACGATCTCGCTGCAAGCCGGCGAGCAGTCCGTCTCCCCGATGGGCCGCATCGACCTGACCGGCACCTACCCGGGCGGCGAGGGCGCCGTGCTCAACGTGCAGAAGTTCAGCAACGGCTCGTGGCAGGACTTCTACGGGATCTCGGCGTCGGTGACCAACGGGTCGTTCGCGACCTACATCCAGACCGGCACGCCGGGCATCAACAAGTTCCGGATGATCGACTCCGACAGCCAGCGCACGTCCAACCAGGTCAAGGTCACGATCCGCTAGACGCACCGGTCGGCGACGCGGACCGGTGCGGTACGACGCACGGCGAAGCGCCGACGTACCCAGGCGATGGTGCCGGGCTGGCCGGCGAGCACGCCGCCGAGCACCAGCAGCACACCCAGAGCCTGGAGCGGCCCGAACACCTCACCGGCGATCGCGACGCCCAGCGTGGTGCCGACCACCGGGTTGACCAGGCCGATCAGCGAGACGGCTCCGGCGGGCATCGCCCGCAGCCCGGTGAACCAGCACCAGTAGGCGAGACCGGTGCCGGCCACCATCAGCCACAGGTAGCCGCCGACGGCGGGGGCGTCGAGCCGCGGCGGTGGCCCCTCGACCAGCCAGGCCACGGGAAGCAGCGCGAGGCCGCCCACGACCAGCTGCCACGAGACGAGCGTGAGCAGGTCGACCGGCGGCGTCCACTTCTTGATGAGCACGAAACCCAGGGCGGAGACCAGCACCGAGCCGAACGCCCCCACCAGGCCGAGCGTGTCGAGGTGACCGGGTGAGCGCAGCACCAGCAGGGCCACGCCGACCATGCCGACGGTCGCAGCCACGATCCGCGCGGCGCCGGCGCGCTCGCCGATGACCACCGCCGCCAGCGCCATCACCGCAAGCGGCGAGGTCGCCTGGAGGGTCGACGCGAGCCCGCCGGGCAGCCGGTACGCCGCCAGGAACAGCAGCGGGAAGAACAGTCCGATGTTGCACAGCCCGAGGAGCGCCGCGCGCCACCACCAGTCGCCGTGCGGCAGCCGCCGGGTCACCGCGAGCAGCACGAGCCCGGTCGGCAGCGCGCGGAGCGTGGCCGACAGCAGGGGGCGGTCGGGCGGGAGCAGGCGTTCGGTGACGAGGTACGTCGTGCCCCAGGCGGCCGGGGCGAAGGCGGTGAGCAGGACTGCACGCCACGAAGTAGTTTCCATGGAAAATACTATACCTTCCATGGAAGGTATAGTGAAGGGATGGAGCGCGATCACGTGGACGGGATCCTCGAGCAGTGGGCCCGGGAGCGTCCCGACCTCGATGCCTCACCCATCGGCCTGATCGGACGGCTCCACCGGCTCGGCGACGTGCTGAACGTCGAGCTGCGCAAGGTCTTCGCCGAGGAGGGGCTCGGCGAGGGTGACTTCGACGTACTGGTGACCCTGCGCCGGCACGGCACGCCGTACGAGCTGACGCCGAGCGAGCTCGGCGCGTCCACCATGGTCACGTCGTCGGCGGTGACCAAGCGGATCGACCGTCTCGAGCGCGGTGGGTTGGTCACGCGCACGGTCAGCGACGCAGACGGGCGTTCGCGCCGGGTCCGGCTCACGCCCGCGGGGCTGGCGCTCGTCGACGGGCTGATGGCCCGCCACGTCGCCAACGAGCAGCGCCTCGTCTCCGGCCTCACCGAGCGCGAGCGGTCCCAGCTCGCGGTGCTGCTGCGTCGGTGGGGCCAGTCGCTGGAGTGAGGCCGGCGGCGGCTTCCGGCCGTTCCGCCGGCGACGGGCCCGCGCGCGAGCAAGCTCGCTGCGCGGCGGCTTCCGGCCGTTCCGCCGGCGACTTCGTCGCGGCGGAACGGCCTCAGCCTCAACCGAGCCAGTCCATGGTGTTCGGGTTCGGCCCCGAACGCCCCTCCTCGCCACGGTCGAGCGCCGCGATGGCGGCGACGTCGTCGTCGCTGAGCTCGAAGTCGAAGAGCGCGAAGTTCTCCCTCATCCGCTCGGCGTGCATCGACTTCGGGAACACGATGTCGCCTCGCTGCACGTGCCAGCGCAGAGCGACCTGGGCGGGTGTCCGCTCGACACGCTCGGCGATCTCGCGGATCGTCGGGTCGTCGTTGACCTCGCCGCGGGCGATCGGCGCCCACGCCTCGGTGACGACGCCGTGGCGAGCACCGGCGGCACGCGCCGCCTCGTTGCCGAAGAACGGGTGGACCTCGATCTGGTTGACGACCGGTACGACGCCGGTCGCGTCGATGATCGTGTCGAGGTGGGTGGGCTCGAAGTTGGAGACCCCGATCGAGCGGGCGCGACCGTCGTCGCGCAGCTCGGTGAGGGTGCGCCACGTGGAGGTGTAGTCGCCGTCGTAGCGCGTGGGCAGAGGCCAGTGGATGAGGAACAGGTCGACCTGGTCGAGACCGAGCCGGTCGAGGGACGCCGCGAACTCGCGCCGGGCGTCGTCGGGGCGGTGGAAGCCGTTGTTGAGCTTGGTGGTGATCCAGAGCTCCTCGCGAGGCAGGCCGGACGCCTTGATCGCGGCGCCGACCCCCTCCTCGTTCCCGTACATCTGGGCGGTGTCGATGTGGCGGTAGCCGACCTCGAAGGCCTGCTCGACGGTGGCCTGGGTCTCGGCGGGCGGCACCTTGAACACCCCGAACCCCAGCTGGGGGATCTGGCGGTCGTCGTGGAGGGTCACGGTCGGGACGGGGGAATCGGTCATGACAGGGCCGACAACACGATTGCGCAACTTATTCCGCCCGGAGCGGCCCTACGCCTGGAACTGTTGCCCGGCCCCTGTTAGATGGGGGCCGTGTCCGCGCCCCGCCTCTTCGCCGTGCTCGCCCTGACCGCCCTCCTCGCCGCGGGATGTGGGTCGGGCTCGAGCTCGAACAACGGCGCGTCGTCGAGTGGTGACAGCACCGCTCCGGCGCCGTCGAGCTCGCTGGAGCTGCGACCCGTCTACGCCCGTTACGCCAAGGGTGTGTCGCTCGGTGACAGCCAGCTCGGCCCGACGGTGCCGAAGGACCTGCTGTCGGCGATGCAGCACCACGACTGCTCGACGAAGCCCGCGGAGCTCCAGGGCATGCTGATGGTCTGCGGCACGGACAAGACCGTCTACTTGCTGAAGGACCCGATCGTCACCGGCGGCGTCGCCACCGCGACGCCGAAGCACATCGCCGGCCAGAAGGACTGGTACCTCAAGGTGGCCTTCGACCAGGGTGCCGCCGGCACCCTCTCGCAGGCCGCCCAGTCGATGGCCGGCACCGAGCTCGCGATCGTGCTCCAGGACCAGGTGCTCAGCGCGCCCATCATCGACTCGTCGATGGCCGACGGCCACGTCGTGATCACCGGGAGCTACGACCGGGCGAAGGCGACCTCCCTCTCGGAGAAGATCCAGACGTCCTAGCGGTGGCGGCCTAGACGCCGACCTCGTTCGGGTTGCGCCACTGCCGCTCGAACGGCAGCCGCCAGGCGAACGGCGCGATCAGCTGGTGGATCTGGTTCGGCCCCCACGACCCCTGGGCGTAGGGCCGCACGATGGGCGGGTTCTCCAGCAGGGGCTGCGAGACCTCCCACAGGCGCTCGATGCCCTCCGCGGTGGTGAAGAGGGTGCGGTCGCCGCGGGCGGCGTCGTAGATGAGGCGCTCGTAGGCCTCGAGGACGGCGCCGGCCCACCCGGTGTCGTGCATGGCGAACTGCATCGACAGCTTGTCGAGCTTCATGCCCGGACCGGGCCGCTTGCCGTAGAACGACAGCGACATCTTGGCCTGGTCGGCGAGATCGAAGGTGAGGTGGTCGGGGCCGTGGTCGCCGACCCCCGATCCCGGCGGGAACATCGAGCGCGGCGGCTCGCGGAAGGCGATCGAGATGATCCGCGCACCCTCGGCGAGGCGCTTGCCGGTGCGGAGGTAGAAGGGCACGCCGGCCCAGCGCCAGTTGTCGATGTAGCACTTGAGCGCGACGAACGTCTCGGTGTCGGAGTCGTGGGCGACGCCCTCGATGTCGCGGTACCCGACGTACTGCCCGCGGACGACGTCGTGCGGCTCGATCGGGAGCATGGAGCGGAAGACCTTGTTCTTCTCCTCGCCGATCGCCGCCGGGTCGAGGGTCGTCGGAGGCTCCATGGCGGTGAAGGCAAGCACCTGGAACAGGTGGGTGACCACCATGTCGCGATAGGCGCCGGTGCCCTCGTAGAACGACGCCCGCTGCTCGAGGCCGAGCTCCTCGGGGACGTCGATCTGCACGTGGTCGATGTGGTTGCGGTGCCAGATCGGCTCGAACAGCCCGTTGGCGAACCGGAACGCCAGGATGTTCTGCGCCGCCTCCTTGCCGAGAAAGTGGTCGATCCGGAAGATCTGGTCCTCGTCGAAGACCTCGTGGAGCTCGGCGTTGAGCTTCTGGGCGCTGGCGAGGTCGGTGCCGAACGGCTTCTCCATGATGATCCGGCTGCGCTCGACCAGGCCCGCCTCCTTGAGCTCGTGGACGACCGACAGCGCGGCCTTCGGCGGCACCGAGAGGTAGTGCAGCCGGTCGAACTCGCCGGCACGCTCGCCCTCCGCCTCCTCGATGGTGCGGCTCAGCCCCTCCGGACCGGCGTCGCCCGGCGCCCAGTAGAGGAGCTTGGCGAACTCCGCCCAGCCGTCGGTGTCATCTTCGTCGCCGCGGAACTCCAGGATCGCCTGGTGGGCGAAGTCCTGGAATGACGCACGGTCGTGCTCGTCGAGCGAGGTGCCGACGACGACGATGTCGCGCATCAGGCCGGTCTGGAACAGGCGGAGCAGTCCCGGGAGCAGCTTGCGGCGCGACAGGTCGCCCGTGGCACCGAACAGCACGACGGTCGTGGGCGTCAACGGCATGGCACCAGCCTGCCCCTCCCGGCCGCGAAAGGGAACAGCCGCGGGCCGAGGCGGGACTCAGCTGTGGCCGTGGGCGAGTGACTCCTCCTGCGCCACGGCGCCCTCGTCATGGCTCCCGGCGTCGGCGTCGGCGTCGGTGCCGTGGTCGGCGTCGGGGGACGTCACGTCGTCACCACCGGCGTCCTCGGTGCCCACCCAGGCTTCGTCGGGCGCGTCGGCCAGGCCGGTGAGCGAGAACGGCGCGGTGCCGGTGAGCGTGGCGAGCATCTGGCGGACGTTGGCGAGCTGGGCGTTGATGCTGTCGCGGCGCTGCGTGGCTGCGGCCAGCTCGCGGTCGGAGTCGCTGCGGATCCGCTCGGCCGTCGCCTTGGCCTCGGCGACGATCTGGGCCGCGGACTCGCGAGCGTCCTCGGCGACCCGCCCGGCCTCCTTGGTGGCCTGCGCATGGGCGGCCTCGGCCTCGAGCCGGGTGCGCTCGGCGAGGTCGCTCATCTCGTCGAGCCGGGCCTGCGCCTCGCCCATCTTCTGCGTGAACTCGCCCTCGGCCGCGTTACGTCGTCCGGCCAGGGTGGTCTCGAAGTCCGCGGCCGCCTTGGCGGCTCGGGCCCGCTGCTCCTCGTAGACGGCCTCGGCCTCCTGCAGCCGCACCGAGGCGTCACGCTCGGCACTGTCGCGGTGCTCGTCGGCCGCCTTGCGCGCGTCCTCCACGATCCGGGCCGCCTGTGCGTCGGCCTCGCTCTGCACGCGCGCGGCGTAGCGGTCGGCCTCCTCGCGGGTGCGCGTGGCGTCCTGCTGGGCCGACGCCAGGCGCGCGTCGGACTCCTCCTGGGCACTGGTCCGCAGCTCGAGGGCCTCGCTCTCGGCCAGCCCGAGGATCTGGCCCACCCGCGAGCCGAGGTGCTCGTAGCTGGCGGGCTCCGACGGCGCGGAGGTCGCGTGGTGGAGCTCTTCGACGCGGGCGGACAGCCCGTCGCGCTGGTGGGTGAGCTCGGTGACCGCGGTGGTCAGCTCGCCGATCCGGCGGTCGACCTCGGCCGGGTCGTAGCCACGCATCACGGTCTTGAAGGTGTTGTCGTCGGTCACTGGTCTGGATCCTCTGCGGTGGGGTGGGGGTGAGGCACCGCGAGTGCCTGGATGACGCCGGAGAGCTGTCCCAGCTCCGCGGTGATGCCGTCACGGCGACGGGCCAGGAGAGCGATCTCGGCCCGTGCGTCGTCGAGGGTACGGCGTGCCTGTGCGCGCAGCTCATCGGCCTCGGTCCGCGCCGCGGCGACCAGGCTCGCGCCCTCGGCGCGGGCACGCCGTAGCTCGTCGTCGGCGGCGTGCTGCTTCTCGAGGATCTCCTGGGCCACCTGCTCGCGGAGCGTCCGGGCCCCGTGCTCCGCCTCGTCGAGGCGGTGGCGGGCGCGTTCCTCCGCCTCCGCTGCCAAGGCCTCGGCATCCGCACGGATCCGCGCCGCGTCGGCCTCGCCCGCCTCGCGCAGGCGCAGGGCGTCGTGCTCGGCGAGGGCTCGTGCCTCGGCGGCGGCCTGGTGGACGGCGGCCGCCTCCTCGGCGGACGCGGTGGACTCCCCGGCGAGGCGCTGGCGAACTCGTCCGGTGACGTCGCCCAGGGCCAGGCGTGCACGACGGACGCGGTCGCCGGCCTCGCGGTGGCCGACCTGGCGCACCCGGTCCGCCTCGAGGTCGGCGGTCGCCAGCAGGGACTGCACGGTCTGCTGGGTCCAGGTGGTCTGCTCGGCGGCCGCGTCGAGCTCGCGTCGGGCCTCTGCCTCGGCGGCGGCGAGGACCTCCTCGGCCCGGGCGCGAGCCTCGGCGAGCACCTGCTCACCCGCCTGGCGTGCCTCGTCGGCGTCCGCCAGGGCCGACTCGCGCGCCGCGGTGGCCTCCTGCTCGGCCTTCTCGCGCAGCGCGGTGGCTTCCGACTCGGCGGCCGCGAGCAGCATCTCGCTGCGTGCCTCCGCCTCGGCGACGCGGCTCGCCACCAGGTCACGGGTCTCGGAGTCGTGCTGGTCCGCGCGGGCCTGGGCCGTGGCGATCCACGACTCCGCCTGCTGCTGGGCCTCGGCCCGCAAGCTCTCGGCGCTGGCTCGGGCCGTGATCTCGTGCTCGTCGGCAGCCCGGACGCGCTCGGCGGCCGCCGTCTCGGCCTCGGCGACGATCTGGTCGTGGTGGGTCTGCGCGGCCTCCATCAGGAGGCGGGCCTGGTCGCCGGCGTCGCTGACGACCTGCTGCGCGTCGGCGGAGCTGTGCTCGAGGGTCTTCTGGGCGAGGTCGCGCGCGTGCTCTGCCTCGGCATGCAGCCGCTCGGCCTCGACGTGCAGGCGCTGGGCCCCTTCGGTCAGCGAGCGGGCCTCCTCCTCGGCCTGCGTCTGCAGCTCCTCGGCCACCCGCTGGGCATGGCGCAGCAGCGCGGCGGCCTGCTCGTTCCAGGCTGAGGCGGGGGTGGGTTCGGGCTGGCCCGGCATCGCGACCATCCCATGATCCTCCCAGAGGATGGCAAGGAGCGGGAGGGGAGTCGGCTACGCGGGTCTCGGAGCCCTCTGAACGAGATTCGCGCCGGCACCCGGGTGGTGGGGTGCCGGCGCGAACCGGGTACGACGTACAGCGCGTGGAGGAGCACTGCGGCGCTCGCCGCCGCGCGCTGTCAGTGAGCGGTACGGGTGAAGCGGAAGGCCCACCAGGGCAGCTGGTACTGCTGGGTGGGACGGGCGCTCAGCCGCCTCGACTCGCGTCGTGCGGTGCGTCTCTCGAACCTGGCCGCTCGGGCCAGGGCGCGGCTCTCGGCCTGTGAGACGCGCTCGCCGATCTGCTGGCGAGCGATGGACTGGGCCAGGTCAGGGCTGGCGACGAAGGTGTTCATGGTGTGCTCCTCGGGTTGGTGGTTGCTGCTGACCTCGAATCTGCCGCTAAGACGCCGTCCGCGGATCGGGCAGATGACGTAGATCGGGCCTCAGATCCGCGCAGGGGCTCGGTGCTGCCGGTCTGAGGTGGCTCGGAGGCGCCGCGCGCCGGCACCCGGAGTGGTGAGGTGCCGGCGCGAGGCGGGAGGGCGGACGGGGCGAGGAGCAGGGAGTCACCAGCAGCCGCGCCCGCCGAGGTCTCGTGGCGCGCGTCAGGGCGCGTCAGGGCGCGTCGTGGACGGGTCGTGGACGTGTCAGTGCGCGGGCGTGACGAAGCGGAACGCCCACCAGGGCAGCTGGTAGCGCTGGCTCGGCCGGGCCCTCAGCCGAGCGGTCTCGCGGCGGGCGCGGGCGTAGGAGATGGCGGCGCGAGCCCGGCTGCGGCTTTCGGCCTGCGCGACGCGCTCGTCGATGCTCTGGCGGGCGATGGTCCGGGCCAGGTCGGGACTGGCGACGAAGGCGTTCATGGTCTGCTCCTCTGCGATCGAACCTGCTGACCACGAATCTGCCGCTAAGACGGCGCTCCCGGATCGGGCAGATGGCGTAGATCGGGCCTCAGATCTGGCGGGTTCGGTGGGCGTCGTACCGGTGGTCACTGCTTCACCATGTGAACGTGGTGAAGCGTGGCTTCGCACGGCGAACTCGACGTGAGGAGTGTGGGTTCGACCACTTCTCATGATGAAGCTGGGGCGCGTGGGACGGAGCACGGCCGAGCACGGTCGGTGCCACACCGAGCCCGAAGATGCGGCATCTGCCCGATGTGGTGGGCAGGTCTTACGCCGAGCGTGGTGGGTGGGGAAGAGCCGGACCAGCCGGCCGCCACATCGCCAGGAGACCAGCCATGAGTACCTCGAGCATCACCCACAGCCCGGCTCCGGTGGCCGCCATCGCCGCAGCCGTGATCGCCGTCACCCTCGCCGTGGTGGGGTTCGCGCTCGCCGACAACTCGGGCGGTTCGGTCGCACCGAACGACCCGGTCCAGCAGCAGGTCGCGCCGCAGCACGGCAGCGGCCACTTCGAGTACTCGAGCAGCGGCGGGAAGGTCCAGCTCGGGGAGTAGACGCGCCGGGGGGCCGCAACAGGGGGCGGGAGCGGGGGGAGTCGGGGGCTCACCCCGCTCCCGCATGTGCGCTCCCATGCGGCGTACTCCCTAGGCCGAGGACTGGTGATTTGCCCGATGTGGCGGGACGGGTCTTACGGCGAGGGTCGGTGGTGAACGAGCCGGAGCTACCGGCCGGAAGGAAGGTCACCATCATGTCCACGACCATCAGCACCCATCAGTCACACCACGTGCCCCTCTTCGCGGTCCTCGCAGTCGGAGGAGTCATCGCCGCAGCAGGCGTCGTCGGTGTGGTCGTGCACGAGTCCAGCTCGGGCACGGCCGACCCGCCACCCGCGGCGACCCAGCCGCGTGCGGCGGACCAGAACGCCACACTGGCGGATCGCCGGGCCCAGGAGAACCGAGGGGCCGGGCAGTACCAGCACTACTACAGCGGCCAGCAGCTCGGCGGCGATCACTTCCACCCGACCACGAGCGGGGGGAAGACCGTCGACGCGCCGTGACCTCGGACCGGCTGGTAGAAGAGCGGCGGGGGGAGCGGGGCTCCCCCCGCCGCTGTGTGCGAGGGGCGTCAGAGGATCCGCTGGTACCACGCGGTGTCGAGCCACCGGTCGAACTTGCGACCGACCTCCCGCATGGTGCCGAGGTGTTCGAAGCCGCAGGCCTCGTGGAGCGCGACGCTCGCCGGGTTCGGCAGGGCGACCAGCGCGAGCGCCACGTGCATGCCGTCGCCCGCGACGAGCGGCAGGAGCACGTCGTACAGGGCTCGGCCGAGACGCCGGCCACGGGCCCGCCCGGCGACGTACACCGAGGTCTCACGGGTGAGCCGGTACCCGGGCCGCGGACGGTACGACGACGCGTAGGCGAAGCCGACGACCTCGCCGCCCTCCTCGGCCACCAGGAGGTGATCTCCCGGCTCGTCGCTCGCCAGGCGGTGCGCCCAGTACGACGCGGGTGGCGGCTCGAGGTCGAAGGTGGAGATCCCGGTGCGTACCTGCTCGTCGTAGATCGCCGCGATGCCGTCGAGGTCCGATCCGGTCGCGGCCCGGACCGTCACGGCAGCAACCCGTGGGCCCGGAACATCCGCTCGTAGATCTCCCGCACCACCGGCTCCTTGTGCCGGTTGTAGTCCATGCCGGTGCCGCCGCCCGGCCGCGCATTCATCTCGGCCGCCGCGGCCCGCTTCGCCTCGGCGTACGCCGCGAGGTCGTCGGGGTGGTCACGGAGCCACGCCTGGAACATCAGGTGGCGCACCACCTCGGGGCAGTCGGGCCCGAAGACGTGCACGTAGGCCACCGGCTCGTCGTACCTGAGCAGACGGTGCTCGTGCCACCACGGCTCGCGGATGACGTGGACCAGGCCGGCCGCCACCAGGTCCGGGATGTACGACGACTCGTCCGCAGGGTCGGCGACCACCAGGTCGACGTCGATCACCGGCTTGGCGGGCAGACCGACCACCGAGGTGGAGCCGACGTGGTGGAGCTCGAGCACCCGATCGCCCAGCGCGCCCCTGATCCGGCCCTCCACCGTCGCGAAGGCGGCCGGCCACCCCTCGTCGTACTCGACGACCCGGATCTCGTAGGGGACCTGCGTGTAGCCGTCGACCCAGGCATCGCTGTCGGGATGGTCGTCGTCGTCGGAGTGGAAGCGGGTGATGTCGGCGTCCGAGGGCATGGCGCCCACGCTAGCGAGGGCGACCTTCGCGAATCCGGTACGCCTGCGCGGGGTAGTTGGTGGTGATCATCCAGATCCTTCGGTCGTGCAGCAGCCGCTTCTGGAGCCGCGGGCTGTCGACGGTCCAGACCAGAAGCGGGACGCCGATCTTCCTCGTCCAGCGCGAGAGCCGGATCATCGCGAGCGCATAGTGGGCGGCGACCGCGTCGGCATGGGAGTCGGCGAACCGCTGGTGGGGGAACACCTCTCCCCAGAGCCGGCGGACGGCCTCGGCCCACGGCAGGCCGCGGACGCTCGCGCCGATGCTCATCCCGACGAGCAGCCCGGACCTTCGGTCCACCGCCCACGCCCGCATCGCCCGGGTGGCCTCGCGCCGGCCGGTCGTCATCACGATCTTGTCGGCGGGAAGGGCGTCGGTCAGGACGGCGAGCAGGTCGGACTCCCACGACTCGCCCTGGCGACGCGCGCTGCCCGCGGTCTCGAACTTCACGTCGACGTGGGCGCCCATGCCCGTCGCGGCCAGCGCGCCGACCAGCTGCTCGAGCCGCAGCAGCTCGGGCGCCCGGCGCTGCGCCCCGGCCCAGTCGAGAGTGCGGATCGGGTCACCGTCGAGGTCGGGGTCGTGCGCCACCACGAACACGCCGTCGGTCGTACGGCGTACGTCGAACTCGCAGTAGTCGGCACCGACCTCGGCCGAGTGGGTGATCCCGGCGAGCGGGTCCTCGTGGCCACCGACGGCGCCCAGCTCGGTGAACCCGCACCGGTGGGCGGAGATCAGAACTCGATGGCGGGCCACAGGCCACGACGCTAGCGTCGCGGAGCGTGATCAGCCATGCCGCGCGGGCAGCCCTCGACGAGCTGCTGGCGCGCGACGACCCGACCATCGTCGGGCTGGTGCTCAGCGGGTCGGCCGCCCGGGGCGACATGGCGACCGAGCGCTCCGACGTCGACGTGTACGTCGTGCGCGACGACGACGTGGAGCGCCCGACGCTGCGGACTCCCTGGATCGACGAGATCAACTGGTCCGTCATCGACCTCGAGCAGGTGGATCGTTACGGCACCGGCGGGTGGTACTTCCGATGGTCTTTCGCGCATGCGCAGGTGCTCCGCGACGAGACCGGCGGCCGGATCACCGAGGCCGTCCGCCGGCAGGCCACGGTCGGCGACGACGAGCAGCGGTGGATCCTGGTCGACCAGGACCGGCTCGACGGCTACGTGAACTTCGCCTACCGGTCGCTGAAGAATGCACGCGACGGACGGCTGCTCGAGGCGCGGCTGGATGCGGCCGAGTCGCTTCCCTGGCTGCTCGACGTCGTCTTCACCCTGGCCGGTCGGCTCCGGCCCTACAACAAGTACCTCCCCTGGGAGCTGCGCGAGCACCCGCTCTCCGTCCCGGAGTGGTCGGCCGAGGCGTTCCTGCCCGAGCTGGAGCTGATCCTGGCGGGCGACGCCGCGGCCCAGCGCCGTACCTTCGCCACGGTCGACCGCGAGGTCCGCACGTGGGACGCCGCCCGCGGCACCACCGTCTGCGGTGACCTCGTGGCCGAGTGGGACGCCGAGCTCGCGGTCCTCCGCGGGTGATCGGCCGGACAATCTGCTCCGCCCGGGAACACAATCCGGTCGACCCTCGTTGTGCCCAGTGACGAAGTTGAGTCGAACCGGCTCAAGAATTTTGTCAGCACGCCCACCCACCGTCAGGATGGGTGCACATCCAGAGAACAGACCCGGCCCGCGAGGGCCGGACGACCCGGAGGTAACCCAACATGGCTCGTGCCGTCGGCATCGACCTCGGTACGACGAACAGCGTCGTCGCCGTGCTCGAAGGTGGCGAACCCACCGTCATCCCCAACGCAGAAGGCGCCCGCACCACCCCGTCGGTGGTCGCGTTCGCGAAGTCCGGTGAGGTCCTCGTCGGTGAGGTCGCCAAGCGGCAGGCCGTCACCAACGTCGACCGGACCATCCGCTCGGTCAAGCGTCACATGGGCACCGACTGGTCCCAGAAGATCGACGACAAGGACTTCACCCCTCAGCAGATCAGCGCATTCGTGCTGCAGAAGCTCAAGCGCGACGCCGAGGCCTACCTCGGCGAGACCGTCACCGACGCGGTGATCACCGTGCCGGCGTACTTCTCCGACGCCCAGCGCCAGGCCACCAAGGAGGCCGGCGAGATCGCGGGCCTGACCGTGAGCCGGATCGTCAACGAGCCGACCGCGGCCGCGCTGGCCTACGGGCTCGACAAGGGCGACGACCAGACGATCCTCGTCTTCGACCTCGGTGGCGGCACGTTCGACGTGTCCCTGCTCGAGATCGGCGAGGGCGTGGTCGAGGTCAAGGCCACCAGCGGTGACAACCACCTCGGTGGTGACGACTGGGACTCCCGCGTCGTGGAGTGGATGGTCAAGAAGTTCAAGGACAACAACGGCGTCGACCTGGCACAGGACAAGATCGCCATGCAGCGCCTCCAGGAGGCCGCGGAGAAGGCGAAGATCGAGCTCTCGGCGTCCAGCGAGACCACGGTCCACCTCCCCTACATCACCCACGGTGAGTCGGGCCCGCTCCACCTCGAGGAGAAGCTGACCCGCGCGGAGTTCCAGAAGCTGACCTCCGACCTGCTCGACCGCACCAAGGCGCCGTTCCAGTCGGTGCTCAAGGACGGCGGCGTCGACGTGAGCAAGATCGACCACGTCGTGCTCGTCGGCGGCTCCACCCGGATGCCGGCGGTCACCGAGCTGGTCACGCAGCTGCTCGGCGGCAAGGAGCCCAACAAGGGCGTCAACCCCGACGAGGTCGTCGCGGTGGGCGCGGCGCTCCAGGCCGGCGTCCTCAAGGGCGAGGTCAAGGACGTGCTGCTCCTCGACGTCACCCCGCTCAGCCTCGGCATCGAGACCAAGGGCGGCGTGATGACCTCGCTCATCGAGCGCAACACCACGATCCCGACCAAGCGGTCGGAGATCTTCACCACGGCCGACGACAACCAGCCGAGCGTGGAGATCAAGGTCGCGCAGGGCGAGCGCCAGATGTGGGCGCAGAACCAGCCGCTCGGCAACTTCGAGCTCACGGGTCTGCCGCCGGCGCCTCGGGGCATCCCGAAGATCGAGGTCACCTTCGACATCGACGCCAACGGCATCGTCCACGTCTCCGCCAAGGACCAGGCGTCCGGCCGCGAGCAGTCGATGACGATCTCCGGCGGCAGCGCGCTGTCGAAGAACGACATCGACCGGATGGTCAAGGAGGCCGAGCAGTACGCCGCGGAGGACGCCGCGCGCCGCGAGGCCGTCGAGACCCGCAACCAGGCCGACTCGTTGGTCTACACCACCGAGAAGTTCCTGACCGACAACGCCGACAAGATCCCCGACGACGTCAAGACCGAGGTCCGCGCCGACCTCGACTCGCTCAAGGCGACCCTCGAGAACGCCGAGGCCAGCGCCGAGGAGATCCAGGCCGGGGTCACCAAGCTCGGTGAGTCCAGCCAGAAGATGGGCGCCGCGATGTACGCAGCCGCCGAGGCCGACCAGGCCGCGGCCGGTGGGTCCGACACCTCGACGGGCGCGGCCGACGACGACGTCGTCGACGCCGAGATCGTCGACGAGCCCGGTGACGCGGCAGGCGACGAGAGCGGTGACGCGGCCGGCGAGGGCGAAGCCAAGTGACCAAGAAGCAGCCCGAGGGGGAGCCGGCGACGGCTCCCCCGGAGGCGGCCTCGTCCGACGCCGGCGAGGTGCTGCAGGGCGACCTGCCAGACATCTCCGGCATCGACAACTGGCTGGAGGAAGGCGCTCCACTCGAGCCGCAGGACGTCGCCGACGATGCTGCGCCGACCGGCGGC
The DNA here is from genome assembly GCA_963794355.1 of uncultured Actinomycetota bacterium. Classification (GTDB taxonomy): domain Bacteria; phylum Actinomycetota; class Actinomycetes; order Propionibacteriales; family Nocardioidaceae; genus Nocardioides. Next base: position 62,979 of record CAWCDN010000013.1, on the reverse strand, counting down.
GTCGAGGCGGGCGCCGGGGTCGACCCGGTGGCCGAGGCACGGCAGGCGCTCGCCGAGCGCACCGCCGACCTCCAGCGTCTGCAGGCGGAGTACCTCAACTACAAGCGCCGGGTCGACCGTGACCGTGAGCTCGTGCGCGAGAACGCGACGTACGCCGCACTGGCGCCGATCGTCGACGTGCTCGACACCATCGACCGGGCCCGGGAGCACGGTGACCTCGATCCCGGCTTCCAGGCCGTGGCCGAGCAGCTCGAGCGCGTGGTCGCGCAGGCGGGCCTGGTGAAGTTCGGCGAGCCGGGCGACGCCTTCGACCCGCAGTTCCATGAGGCCCTGAGCCACATCGGGGAGGATCCCGAGGTGGAGGTCACCACGGCCAAGGTCGTCGCCAAGGCGGGCTACCGCTTCGGCGACCGCGTCGTCCGCGCCGCCCAGGTCCTCGTCGTCGACCCCGCCGACGCCTGAGCCGCCTCGACCCACCACACAGCTGATCCCGACCACGACACCGGAGAGGAGGAGGGACAGTGAGCACCGACGGCATCCGCACCGACTGGGCGAACAAGGACTTCTACGCCGAGCTCGGCGTCACCAAGAGCGCCACGCCGGCCGAGATCAAGAAGGCCTACCGCAAGCTGGCCCGCGCCAACCACCCCGACTCCAACCCGGGTGACACCGCCAAGCACGAGAAGTTCAAGGCGGTCGCCGAGGCCTACGACGTCGTCGGCGACGAGGAGAAGCGCAAGAAGTACGACGAGGTCCGTGACCTCTACGGCGGGGCGGGTTCGGCGGCGGGGGCGCTGGCGGCGGCTTCGACATCAACGACCTGCTGCGCGACCGCAGCGGCGGAGGTGGCTTCGGCGATCTGTTCGGTGACCTCTTCGGCGGTCGTGGCGGGCGTCAGCAGCAGACCCGCACGCGCGCCGTCCGCGGTGCCGACGTCGAGACCAACGCCACGATCAGCTTCACCGACGCCATGGACGGCGTCACGATCAGCCTGCGCCTGACCTCCGACTCCGCCTGCCCGGAGTGCCACGGCACCGGCGGCAAGCCCGGCACGACGCCCAAGATCTGTCCGGAGTGCGAGGGCGCCGGCTTCGTGGTCAGCTCGATGGGCGGCGCGTTCTCGATCAACGAGACCTGCCCTCGCTGCCACGGCCGCCAGCTCGTGTACGACGAGGCGTGCCCTACCTGCCACGGCTCCGGCCGCGGCACCTCGGCCCGCACGATCCAGGCCCGGATCCCCGCCGGGGTCAAGGACGGTCAGCGGATCCGGCTGCGCGGCAAGGGCGGTGCCGGCGAGAACGGCGGCGCTGCCGGCGACCTCTTCGTCAGCGTCAGGGTGACCCCGCACCGGCTCTTCGGCCGCTCGGGCGACAACCTGACCCTCGACGTACCCGTGTCGTTCGACGAGCTGGCGCTCGGCGCCGAGATCAAGATCCCGACCCTCGAGGGGTCGGCCGTCACGCTGAAGCTCCCGGCGGGCACTCCCGACGGCCGCACCTTCCGGGTGCGGGGTCGCGGCGCCCTCAAGAAGGACGGCACCAAGGGCGACCTGCTCGCCACCGTCTCGGTGCAGGTGCCCGCGCGCCTCAACGATGCCGCCCGCGAGGCCCTCACCGCGTATCGCGCGGCCGGTGCCGACACCACCCTCCGCGCCAACCTCTTCGACTCGTGAGCTCCACGCCCGGACTTCCTCCCGACGCCGCTGTCTATGTGATCAGCGTGGCGGCCGAGCTGTCGGGACTCCACCCCCAGACGTTGCGCGCCTACGAGCGGATGGGCCTGATCATGCCGGGGCGCACCGGTGGCGGTGGGCGTCGCTACAGCCACCGCGACGTCGAGCTCCTCCGCGAGATCGCGTCGCTCACGGCCGGGGGCGTCGGCATCGAGGGTGTGCGCCGGATCCTCGAGCTCGAGAACCAGGTCGCGGCCCTGCGCTCGCGCAACGAGGAGCTCGCAGCGGAGCTGGCCGCCACCCGGGACGCCCTGCGGCAGGCCCTGACCACCCGCCCGGCCGACCCCAACAAGCTCCCCGTCGTACGCCAGCCCGACCCCTCAGCCTCCCTCGTCGTCTGGCGTCGTAGCCGGCACTGAGTCGGCTCGCCGCCCTGGGCGGGCGCGGCCCTGCAGGGGCGGAAAACGCGGAACGGATCGCCTTCGCCAGGCTCTCGGCGGCGATCCGTTCCGCGTTTTTCGGGGTGAGGGGCCCAGCCCCTCATCAGCCGGGTACGGCGGGGGTCAGGCCCAGTGCGCAGGTCGGGGGAGGGCGTGGGGCAGGACGGTCCGGGAGTCGCCGAGCGCGGCGTTGACCTGGAAGCGGCTGAGGAAGAGCGCCTCGCCGAGGTCGGTGCCGCGGAGGTCGGCGTCGCGCAGGTCGGCCCCGAGCAGGTCGGCCGGGCCGAGGTCGAGGTCGCGGAGGTCGGCCCGGATCAGGACGGCGCCACGGAGGTCGGCCCCGAGCAGGTCGCGGTCGCGCAGGTCGTGTCCGGCGAGGTCACGGCGCCGCAGGTCGACCCCGGAACACAGCCGGTCGGCCGCCTCGGCGAGGGCGGCGGCCACCCGGTCGTGGAGCTCGTCGACGTCGAGGGTGAGCAGCTCGGTCGGGGTTGCCCCGGTCAGACCGACGACCTCGTCGCGGAGCTCGGACGTCGCCTGGTCGGGGCTGCGGCGGCCGACCTCGGTGAGATGGGCAAGCATCTCGTGGAGCAGCCGCATCACCGACAGCACGGCGGCCATCTCACCGAGGTCGTCGTGCTCGCGCCACGAGACCCCGCCGTACGTCACCTGCGAGACCTGTTGGCCGGCGCCGAAGCAGTCGAACGTCGCGCACCCCGCCCAGCCGTCTCGTCGCAGAGTGGCGTGGATGCTGCACCGGTCGTCCTCGGCGAGGTTCGGGCACGGCGTACCGCCGGGCTTGTCGATGCCGAAGCCCGATACCGCGCTGAACGGGAGCAGCACGCAGCACAGCGCGAAGCACTGCTCGCAGTCAGCGACCAGGGACGGCGCTCGGGGAGTGCTCACCCTGCCATCGTGCCAGCCGGGCCCGGCCCTCAGGTCATGCGTGGATCGAGGCGGCGCAGGGCCCAGCCGACGAGCATCAGCAGGATGCCGAGCACGACCGCCAGCACCGAGACCCCGAACGCCACGACCGAGGTGAAGAGGCTCGCCTGGAGGAACGAGGCGGTCATCACCGTGTCGCGGTTGGGGTCGTCCTGCGGGAGCTCGGCGTAGGTCTTGCCCTTGCCGATGTCCTTGGCGTGCTTGCCGATGACCATGGCCTGGGCGTACGCCGTGAACGGACCGTTGACGGGCTTGCCGGCGAGCATGTCGGCATCATCGGAGACCGTGATCTTCTGGTCGGAGAGGGTCTGCTGCACCGCGACGTAGGCGACGACGCCGACGACGGCGAAGATCGCGCCCGCGATCATCGCGATCAGCCCGACGATGCGCGGCCCCCCTCCTCCGCGGCGCTTCCGTGCGGTCGTCGCGCCAGCGACCGGCTCTGATGCAGGTGCGGTCTCGGACATCGCTACCTCCTGAAGGCCTGGGGATGTGCAGCACGTTAGGGGAGGTCGCCGCGGGCCGCACCTCGTGGATGGGCGATCCGCCAACATTTCCAGAGTTGAGGGGAATCGACTCAACTTCTGGTTCGTTGCACCCATGGGACGCCACACTGGGTGGCGCCGCCCACGAGTCGTAGGAGACCGACGTACAGATGAGCCAGTTCGGGGCCGAGAAGTTCACCACACGCAGCCGTGAGGCGATCGAGACCGCCCAGCTCGCGGCGACGACCGCCGGCAACACCCAGACCGAGCCGATCCACCTGCTCGCCGCCCTGCTGCGCGACGCCGACGGTACGGCGCGCCAGCTGATCGGCAAGGCGGGCGCCGATGCCGTGCCGCTGACCGCCCAGGCCGAGGCCGCACTGCAGTCGCTGCCCAAGGCGAGCGGGGCGACGGTGCAGCAGCCGGCGGCCTCACCCGCCCTGACCCGCGTGCTCGCGGGCGCCCTCGACCTCGCGGCATCGATGAAGGACGACTACGTCGCCACCGAGCACCTGCTGATCAGCCTGGCCACCGTCGAGTCGGCCGCCCGGACGCTGCTCACCGACGCCGGGCTGACGGCCGATGGGCTTCGCGAGGGCCTGACCGCCCTGCGCGGCAACCGTCGCGTGACGAGTCCGGAGGCCGAGTCGACCTACGAGAGCCTCGAGAAGTACTCGGTGGACCTCACCCAGGCCGCCGAGGACGGCAAGCTCGACCCGGTGATCGGTCGCGACGCGGAGATCCGTCGCGTGATCCAGGTGCTGTCGCGTCGTACCAAGAACAACCCCGTGCTGATCGGTGACCCGGGCGTCGGCAAGACCGCCGTCGTCGAGGGACTCGCCCAGCGGATCGTGGCCGGCGACGTGCCCGACTCGCTCAAGGGGCGGCGACTGCTGTCGCTCGATCTCGCGGCGATGGTGGCGGGCGCGAAGTACCGCGGCGAGTTCGAGGAGCGGCTCAAGGCCGTGCTCGAGGAGATCAAGGACTCCGGCGGCCGGGTGATCACGTTCATCGACGAGCTCCACACGGTGGTGGGCGCGGGCGCCGGCGGCGACTCGGCCATGGACGCCGGCAACATGCTCAAGCCGATGCTGGCCCGCGGCGAGCTGCGGATGATCGGCGCGACGACGCTCGACGAGTATCGCGAGAGGATCGAGAAGGACCCCGCTCTCGAACGGCGCTTCCAGCAGGTCTTCGTCGGCGAGCCCAGCGTCGAGGACACCATCCAGATCCTGCGCGGCATCCAGGAGAAGTACGAGGCGCACCACGGGGTGCGGATCACCGACGCCGCGCTCGTCGCCGCCGCGACGCTGAGCGACCGCTACATCACCGGTCGCCAGCTCCCCGACAAGGCGATCGACCTGATCGACGAGTCCGCGTCGCGGTTGCGGATGGAGATCGAGTCGTCGCCGGAGGAGATCGACCAGCTCCGGCGCACCGTCGACCGGCTGAAGATGGAGGAGTTCGCGCTCGCCAAGGAGACCGACGCCGCGTCGGTCGAGCGGCTGGCCAAGCTCCGGGCCGACCTGGCCGACCATGAGGAGCGGCTGCGCGGGCTCGAGGCCCGGTGGGAACGGGAGAAGGCCTCCCTGGAAGGCGAGGGCGAGATCCGACGCGCCCTCGACCAGCTGCGGATCGAGGCGGACAAGCTCCTCCGCGAGGGCAATCTCGAGGCGGCCTCGAAGATCCGCTACGAGTCGATCCCCGAGCTGGAGAAGAAGCTGGCGGCGGTCGAGACCGTCGAAGCGAACGACACCGAGCCGCTGGTCGGCGAGGAGGTCGGCGCCGAGCAGGTCGCCGAGGTGGTCGAGGCCTGGACCGGGATCCCCACCGGCAAGCTCCTCCAGGGCGAGACCGCCAAGCTGCTCGAGATGGAGTCGGTGATCGGGCATCGACTGATCGGTCAGCAGGACGCCGTGCGCGCAGTGAGTGACGCCGTACGCCGCTCGCGAGCGGGCATCTCCGACCCCAACCGGCCGACCGGCTCGTTCCTCTTCCTCGGGCCCACGGGTACCGGCAAGACCGAGCTCGCGAAGTCGCTGGCGGAATTCCTGTTCGACGACGAGCGGGCGATCGTCCGGATCGACATGAGCGAGTACTCCGAGAAGCACTCGGTCTCGCGCCTGGTCGGCGCGCCTCCGGGATACGTCGGGTACGACGAGGGCGGCCAGCTCACCGAGGCCGTGCGTCGTCGTCCGTACTCCGTCGTGCTCCTCGACGAGGTCGAGAAGGCGCACCCCGAGGTCTTCGACATCCTGCTGCAGGTGCTCGACGACGGTCGGCTCACCGACGGGCAGGGCCGCACGGTGGACTTCCGCAACACACTGCTGATCCTGACCTCCAACCTGGGCTCGAACTTCCTGGTCGACCCGTCGCTCGACGCGGCGGCCAAGAAGGACTCGGTGCTGTCGGTGGTCCGGGCCAGCTTCAAGCCCGAGTTCCTCAACCGGTTGGACGAGATCGTGGTCTTCGAGGCGTTGACGCGCGAGGAGCTCACCCACATCGTCGACCTCCAGCTGTCGCTGCTCGAGCACCGGCTCGCCGTCCGCCGGATCAGCATCGACGTCACCGATGCAGCCCGCGCGTGGCTGGCGGAGACCGGCTACGACCCGGCGTACGGCGCCCGGCCGCTGCGGCGCCTCATCCAGAGCGCCATCGGCGATCGGCTCGCCCGGATGTTGATCGGTGGCGAGGTCACCGACGGCGGCAAGGTCATCGTCGACGTGCGCGACGGCGAGCTCGCCCTTCAGTCCGTCTGACCGAAACAGGCCGAGTCGGCACAAAGAGGCACCCACAACACGCCGAGCCGGCTCGAGCCGACTCGTCGTCCTCACACGTGCATGGCCCGGACCCGTGGGTCGAGGGCGCCCCTGCCGTACGTCGGGGCCATGGCGGTCAGCATCGTGCGCAACGTGTCGACCTGTGCGCGGCCGTGCCGTCGCGCCAACCGCGTCTCGTAGCTGCGGTGGAAGGTCCGCGCCGCGGCGAGGGCCGCCCGCCCACGCTCGGAGAGCTCGAGAAGCCGCGCCCGGCGATCCGTCGGGTCGGCTCGACCGGTCAGGTACCCCCGGAGAGTCATGTCCTCGACGAGCTGGCCAGCCCCCTGCTTGGTGATGTCGAGCTGGACGGCGAGCGCGCTCGTGGTCAGGGGCCCGGCGTCGAGGGCCCGGAACACGTAGCCGTCCGACCTGCCGAGGTCGTCGAAGCCGAGGCCGGCCAGCTCGTTGTGCATCTCACGCACGAACTCCTGATAGGCCAGGGCCAGGAGGATGCCGAGATCAGGCTCTGTCATGGGACCAGCATATAGACAATCGTACTTGGACAAGTTATCTTGTCTATATGACCACGATCCAAGCCAGCACCACGCCGCGCTTCGAACTTCCAGGCCTGGCCTTCACCGGGCTCGCCTCGCCGAGCCGGGGATCGGCCGATCTCTGCACCTGGCGGCTCGAGATCGAGCCGGGGTTCGCCTCGCAGGAGGCCCACACCCTGGATACGGACGAGGTCTTCATGGTGGTCGCCGGTGCCGTCCGGCTCAGCCCGGACGACGCGCCGATCAGGGCCGGCGACGCTGCCGTCGTACCGGCCGGCACCCCGATCCGGGTGAGCAACGCCGGTGACGGGCCGGCCGACGTGATCGTCGCGATCAGTGCCGGGTTCTGCGCCACGGCCGAGGACGGCACCGAGATCGGCACGCCACCCTGGGCGCTGTGACAGCCGAGTAGTCACGAGCCGGCTCGGCGTGATCTGGGCGCCTGTCTGCACCGACCGGCGTGACGTCGGGTCTGTCTGCGCCGACTCGACGTGGAGCCGGACGAGCGTGGGCTGTCAGGGTGGGAGCGTGAGCCACGCAGCGGTCGAGCCGGTCTCCCCGTACGCACCGGAACTGACCGGTCCGGTGATGATGAGCCAGGGCTGGCGCGACCTGACGTTCCTGCACTGGGCCGTCGATCCCGAGACGGTCGTGCACAGGATGCCGCCCGGCGTCCGGCCGGACACCCTGGCCGGGGTCACCTACGTCGGGCTCATCCCGTTCCGGATGGTCGGCGCCGGGCTCTCCAGAGGTCCCGGCGTCCCCTGGTTGGGCACATTCCTGGAGACCAACGTGCGGCTCTACTCGGTCGACGAGACCGGTCGTCGCGGCATCGTGTTCCTGAGCCTCGACACCGACCGGCTCGCGGTGGTCGGCGGCGCGCGCGCGGCGTTCGGGCTGCCCTACCGCTGGGCCCGGATGCGCCACCGCGTCAGTGGCGACCTGCACGTGTACGACGCGCGGCTTCGTCGCTCGGGGAGAACGGTGGGGAGCCGGGTGCTGGTCCGCCCCGGCGCTCGCCGCGAGGGCACCGAGCTCGACCACTTCGTCAGTGCCCGCTGGGGGCTGCACGTGCGCTGGTGGGGCCGGACGCTCTACGTGCCCAACCGTCACGAGCCCTGGCCGGTGCACGACGCGGAGGTGCTGTCGCTGGACGACGAGCTGATGGCGTCGGTGGGCCTGCCCGACCTCGCCGCCCGTCCACCCGATCACGTGGCCTTCAGCCCGGGCGTCCGCACCGAGTTCGGCTTCCCTGGGAAGGCGGCCCGCCCTCGTCGGTGACCGACGACCACGCTGCCCCAGTGGTTCCGCCGCGGCACGCCGTGTCGGCTCGCGAGCCAGCTCGCAGCGCGCTCGTTCCGGTCGCTCCGCCGCGGCACGCCGCGTCGGCTCGCGAGCCAGCTCGCAGCGCGCTCGTTCCGGTCGCTCCGCCGCGGCACGCCGCGTCGGAGCGTCCTCACTCGGCCCAGAGATTGACCCCGGAGTCGACGGCGTGGCGGTCGATCTCGGCCAGCTCGTCGTCGGTGAGGGGCGGCCCGGCGAGGGCGTCGAGGTTGGTGTCGAGCTGCTCGACGCTCGAGGCGCCGATCACGGCCGACGTCACCCGGTGGTCGCGCAACGCCCACTGGAGCGCGAGCTGAGCCAGCTTCTGGCCACGCCGCTGCGCGATGTCGTTGAGCGCCCGCACCCGGCGGAGCACGTCGTCGTCCAGCCCCGCGATCGTGGAGTCGTCGCGCGCCGCACGCGAGTCGCCGGGCACCCCTTCGAGGTAGCGATCGGTGAGCAGCCCCTGCGCGAGCGCGCTGAAGACGATGCAGCCCATGCCCTGCTCCTCGAGCTCGTCGAGCAGCGCGCCCTCGATCCACCGGTTCAACATCGAGTACGACGGCTGGTGGATCAGCAGCGGGGTGCCGAGCGAGCGGGCGATCGTGGCCGCCTCGCGCGTCGCCGAGGGTGAGTACGACGAGATGCCGGCGTAGAGCGCCCGGCCCGACCGCACGGCCGTGTCGAGCGCCCCGATCGTCTCCTCCAGCGGGGTGTCGGGGTCGAAGCGGTGGCTGTAGAAGACGTCGACGTAGTCCAGCCCCATCCGCCCGAGCGACTGGTCCAGCGAGGCGAGCACGTACTTCCGCGACCCGCCGCCCTGGCCGTAAGGTCCGGGCCACATGTCGTACCCGGCCTTGGTCGAGATCACCAGCTCGTCGCGGTACGGCGCGAAGTCCTCGCGCATCCAGCGCCCGAAGTTCTCCTCCGCTCGGCCGTACGGCGGGCCGTAGTTGTTGGCCAGGTCGAAATGGGTCACGCCCCGGTCGAAGGCACGGCGCAGGATCGCCCGCTGGGTCTCCTCGGGCCGGTCGTCGCCGAAGTTCTGCCACAGCCCCAAGGACAGCGGAGGGAGCTGGAGCCCGCTGTGCCCGCAGTGGCGGTAGTCGGCGTCGTCGTACCGGTCCTCGGCTGCCTGGTAGGTCATGTCCCCATCCTGCCCAGACGGCGGGCCCACGCGACAGGTCGGGGCTCCAGGGGGCTCGTTGATGCACGCGGCGCGTGGGGCGCGTGGTGCAATGGAGTCCGTGAGCGAGCCGTCGAAGACCCCGGCGCGGCCCCCGCAGGTGACGGCGGCCGCCTGGATGATCATGGTCGGCTCCGTCTTCGTCGTGCTGATGGTGTGGGACCGGATCGCCGGCCTCCACTCGCTCGACACGCGCAAGGCCCTCGAGACGTTCCTCAACGAGCCGCGCGTGAAGGACTCCGGCCTCCAGCTCGGCGACCTGCTGGCCGTGATCCGGATCGGCTCGATGATCGCGGCCGGCTGCGCCACGGCGATGGCGATCCTCGGCTACCAGACCCTCCAGCGCAGCCGCGGCGCCCGCCTCGCGCTGACGGTGCTCGCCGTACCCCTCTTCATCTCCGGCCTCGCTACTGGCGGGTACCTCTCCTCCGGCGTCGCCGCCGCGGTCGGCACCTTGTGGCTCGGGCCGGCGCGTCTCTGGTTCGACGGCAAGGGCGTGCCGGCTGCCAACGGCGCGGCCCGGGCGGCCCATCCGGCTACCCGCCCGGTCTGGCCGCCGCCGTACGACCCCGGACGCACCCCCGAGCAAAGCCCGCCCGCCGCTGAGCAGCCGCGACCACCCGCGGACCAGGCGCGGCCCCAGCCCGGCTGGCCTGCCGCCGCGCCCCCGGAGTGGCCAGCGCCGCCCTCCTCGAGGTACGGCGTGCCGTCACCCGGTGCGCCCGCCACGGTCGGTGCCCGGCCGCCCACCCTGGTCTGGGCCTGCGTCCTCACCTGGATCTTCACCTCGCTGGCGGCCCTCGTCTGCGTGACCTCGATCATCGTGCTCGTGCAGGACTCCAGCGTGATCCTCGACAAGATGCACGACCAGAACCCCGACCTGGCCGCGCGCGGCGTGAGCGACCACCTGATCCTGGTCGTCTGCTACGTGACCTGCGCCGTGCTGGCTCTCTGGTCGGTGGGGGCCGCGGTGCTCGCCGTGCTCGCCTTCCGGCGCAAGCGGCTGGCGTTGTACGGCCTGATCGCGTCGGCCGCCGGCGCCTCGGTCTTCTGCCTCTTGGGAGCCTTGGGCTCGCTCGTGGTCCTGGTGCCGCTCGCGGCGGCGGCGGCCACGATCGGGTGCCTCGTGCGTCCCGAGGTCAAGGCGTGGTTCGGCTGATCAGCGGCTGAGGTCGGCGTCGGCCAGCCGGCGCAGGCCCTCCTCGATCACCTGGGGCTCCTTGCAGAAGGCCCACCGCACGAGCTGATCGCCCGCGTCGCTGTCGTGGAACGGCTGGGCCGGGATCGCGACCACACCGGCCCGCTCGGGCAGCGCGAGGCAGAACTCCATGCCGTCCGCCCAGCCGAGCGACGAGATGTCGGTCAGTGCGAAGTAGGTGCCCTCGGGTCGGGCGACCGCGAGGCCGAGCTTCTCCAGCCCGTCGCAGAGCAGGTCCCGCCGCTCCTGCAGGCTCGCCGCCAGCTCACGCGGCCAGTCGGTCTCGTGGTCGAGCGCGTGCGCGATCGCGGGCTGGAGCGGTGACCCCGAGGTGAACGTCAGCCACTGCTTGGCCGCCAGCGCCGCCGAGACGAGCGGTGCCGGGCCTGTCGCCCAGCCGACCTTCCAGCCGGTGACGCTGTAGCTCTTGCCCGCGCTCGACAGGGTCAGCGTGCGCTCGAACATGCCGGGGAGCGTGGCGAGTGGCACGTGCTCGTGGTCGTCGAAGGTCAGGTGCTCGTAGACCTCGTCGGTGATCACGACCAGGTCGTGCTCGAGGGCCACCTCGGCGACGGCTTGCAGCTCGTCGCGGGAGAGCACGGTGCCCGTCGGGTTGTGGGGGGAGTTCAGGAGCACGAACCGCGTGCGGGGAGTCACCGCGGCCCGCAGCTCGCCGACGTCGAGCCGGAAGCCGGGCGCACGCAGGGTGACCGGACGGCGTACCCCTCCTGCCATCTGGATCATCGCGACGTAGGAGTCGTAGTAGGGCTCGAGCACCACGACCTCGTCTCCGGGGTCGACCAGCCCGAGCAGGGCGGCGGCGATCGCCTCGGTGCAACCGGTGGTGACCAGGACCTCGGTGTCCGGGTCGAGCTCGAGGCCGTAGTGGCGCTGCTGGTGGCGCGCGATCGCCTGCCGCAGGGCGGGGACGCCGGCGCCCGGCGCGTACTGGTTGGCACCTCCCGCGATGGCCCCTCGAGCGGCCTCGAGCACCGACGCCGGACCGTCGGCGTCCGGGAAGCCCTGTCCGAGGTTGACCGCGCCGGTGCGGATCGCGAGAGCTGACATCGTGGTGAAGATCGTCGGCGGGATGCCGTCGAGCCGGTGGGCGGTCGGCACGGTCACGCCTGGGTCGCCGACCACGCGGCCAGCAGCTCCTGCTCGCGCTCGGGCGTGAGCCCCAGCGCCGGGTTGGTGGCCTGGTCGGGGTGGTCGTTCGCCCACGCCAGCGTGTCGCGTACGACGTCGGCGAAGGGCCGGTGGGTCAGTCCGGTGGCCTCGGCCCGCGACGTACCCATGGCAAGCGCGAGCTCGGGGCTCCCCTCGGACCACAGCGGCAGCTGGGCGCCGTCGACACCCTGCTCGACCAGCCAGTCGCCGTCCACGTGGACGAGGCCTGCGTCGCCGTCCAGCGCCGCGACCGTCTGCTCGACCAGCTCCGCGAACGACGTCGAGGGCCGGGCGGCCGTGTAGGCACCGGTGATCCGCCCCTCCGCGAGCCGCACCGTCCAGGCGCCCATGTCGCGGGCGTCGATGCACTGCATCGGTGCCTCGGCGGGCCCCGGCACCAGGATCGAGCCGCCGCGGGCGGCGCGGAGCACCCAGTAGGGGTAGCGCGCGGTCGCGTCGCGGGGTCCGACGACGTACGTCGGTCGCACGATCGCCAACCCGGCGTCGCCGTACGCCTGGTGCGCCGCGAGCTCGCAGGAGACCTTGAGCGGTCCGTACGTCTGGTTGGTGACCTCGGTGACGTCGTCGGCCGCCGCCTCGAAGAGGGGGGAGTCCTCGTCGGCTCCGGCCGTCGCTGGCTCCTGGTAGACCGACACGGTCGAGATGAAGACGTGGTGGCCGCCGCGGTCGCCGAGCGCCTCGTGCAGGTGGCGCACCTGGCCGGGCAGGTAGGCGCAGACGTCGATGGTGGCGTCCCACGTCAGGTCGGCCAGGAGCGACAGGTCGCCGTTGCGATCGGCCAGCAGATGTGTGGCCTCCGGCAGCTCGTCGGTCGCGTTGCGATGCAGCAGCGTGACGTCGTGCCCGGCGTCGAGGGCCGCCTGGGCCATGCCGTGGCCGACGAAGTGGGTGCCACCGATGATCAGGATCCGCATGCTGGGAGAGTAGCCACATGGACCGAGATGTTGATCGAGCCCTGGCGCGCGACATCGATGCGCGGTGCCGTCTGACCGGCGAGTTCACGCTCCGGTCGGGCCAGGTGGCGAGCGAGTACTTCGACAAGTACCTCTTCGAGACCGACCCCGACCTGCTCGCGCGGGTCGCCTCCGCGATGGTGCCGCTCCTGCCCGACGACACCGATCTCCTCGGCGGTCTCGAGATGGGCGGCATCCCGATCGCCACCGTGGTCAGCGCCCAGTCGCGCACTCCGGTGCTGTTCGTCCGCAAGCAGGCCAAGACCTACGGCACGTGCAAGCTCGCCGAGGGGCCGCCCGTCGATGGACGTCGGGTGACGCTGATCGAGGACGTGATCACCACCGGCGGCGCGGTCCGCGACGCGACCCGTGCCCTGCGGGAGGCCGGGGCGGTCGTCGAGACCGTGGTGTGCGCGATCGACCGGTCGCCGGGTGAGGAGAACCCGCTCGCGGACGTCGGGCTCGAGATCCGGGCGGTGCTGACGAAGGCCGACCTCGACGCCGTACGCGGCTGACTAGCTCGTCGCCTCCTGGCGGCGATGCTTCCACCACTCGTAGGCCACCGGGATGACCGAGATGGCCAGCAGCCCGAGGATCACGACGTCCAGCTTCGAGCCGAGGCTGGGGAAAGCGCTGCCCAGGAAGAACCCGGCGCAGACCAGGATCGATACCCACAGCACCGCGCCCACGAAGCTCCACAGCCAGAACTTCACCCGCGGCATCTCCGAGACGCCGGCGACCAAGGTGACGTAGGTGCGCACGAAGGGCACGAAGCGGCCGATCACGAGCGCGGAGCTGCCGTGCTTCTCGAAGAACTCGACGGTCCGGTCGATGTAGACCTTCTTGACGATGCGGCCGTCATGCCGTCGTACCGGAGCGCCGATCGCGCGCCCGATCTCGTAGCCGACGACGTTGCCGAGGAACGCCGCCACCACGAAGGCCGAGATCCCGATGATCAGCTCGACCCCGTTGGGACCGTTGGTCAGGTTGAGCTGGTCCGTGGCCAGGAACAGCCCGAAGGCGAACAGCAGTGTGTCGCCCGGCAGGAACGGGAACAGCAGACCGCACTCGATGAAGACGATGATCAGGCTGATCCACACGAACTCGGTGTGGAAGTTGTCGAGCAGCCAGTTGGGGTCCATCCAGGGGATGCCCAAGAGCATCACGTGCAGGCCGGTCACGCGGTGAGCCTATACAGGCAACCTGTCCGTAGCCTGATCCGCGTGCACGCACCTCCAGCGCCCTCGTTCGCTCCGGCCGCCCGGACCGCGGTCGGCGCGTGTGTCCGCATGTTGATGGCCGGCTGCTGATGGCGGAGGAGCGCGCGCCGTACGACCCGATGCCCTACGGCCCGGCCGAGGTGGGCGTCGGACCGTGGCCGGGGAACGAGTGGCCCGTCGGCGAGCAGTACGACGCGCAGCTGCTGGCCGAGGGTGACCGGCGCAACGTCGTCGACCGCTACCGCTACTGGCGGCTGGAGGCGATCGTCGCGGACCTCGACCTGCGACGGCACGACTTCCACGTCGCGATCGAGAACTGGCAGCACGACTTCAACATCGGCACCGTGGTCCGCACCGCCAACGCGTTCCTGGCCGCGGAGGTGCACATCGTCGGCAACCGGCGGTGGAACCGTCGCGGCGCCATGGTCACCGACCGCTACCAGCACCTCCGCCACCACGCCACTGCGGCCGACCTCGCGTCGTACCTCCACGAGCACGCCGAGGGGCCGGTGCCACTGCTCGGCATCGACAACCTGCCCGGCTCGGCGCACCTCGAGACGATGGAGGTGCCTCGCCGGGTGTGCTTCCTGTTCGGGCAGGAGGGGCCGGGGCTCTCAACCGGTGCCCGGGAGGTCTGCGACGGCACGTTCTCGATCGCGCAGTTCGGCTCGACGCGCTCCATCAACGCCTCGGCCGCCGCCGCCATCGCGATGCACACGTGGATCCGCGCGCACGCCGACCTCGGCGACGAGGCGGCCTGGCGGGGCTGACCCCTCACGAGCCGTCGTGCGTGAGCACGTTCTCGAGTGCCGTGAGCCCTCGTGAGGTGTGGCTCTTGACCGTGCCCTCAGAGATGTCGAGCGCTGCGGCGGTCTCGGCGACCGAAAGCCCGAGCCAGTGGCGCAGCAGCACCGTCTTGCGTTGCATCACCGGCAGCGCCTGGAGCGCCTGGAAGAGGGCCGATCGTTCCTCTGGCGGCAACGGTTCACGCGAGGCGGCGTCGTCGTGGTGGTCTGCGCGTGGCTGCTCGCGCCGCCACGGACGGCGGGACTCGTCGATGTTCGCGCGCACGATGATGGTGCGCACGTAGGTCTCCTCTCGGCCGTCGCGCTGGACCCGCGGCCACGCGACGTACAGCTTGAGGAGGGCGGTCTGCACCAGGTCGTCAGCACGGTGCCAGTCGCCGCACACGGCATAAGCGACCCGGCGCAGGTGAGGACGGCGGGCCCGGACGAACTCGGCGAACGCAGCGTCGCGCTGCGAGTCCCTCACAGCAGCCCACCGCCGCCCGTGGCGTAACGCTGGCGCGCCAGGGTGATGAAGTCGTCAAGGGTTGCCCCGCCGACGTCATGGGGGACCGCGATGTACTGCGGGGTGCTGCCGTCGGAGCGGCGTGCGAGCACGTAGTAGAGGTTGCCGTCAGAGGTCCTCACGTCGGCCGCAGCGGTCTGGTCGCTCGGGCCGGCGAAGCTCTCGCCGACCTGCACGTGGGCGCGTTGCTCGAGGATGGTGGTGCCGTCCACCGGTGCGAGCTGCTCGGTGTCGCCGACGAACTGGACCGCATGGAGGTCGGGGATGCCCGGCCACCCGCCGGGGCCGCTCTGGTCGCGGTGGAGCGGGTGAGTGGGCTTGTTCCGGGCGACCCACGCCCCGAATGTCAGCTCTCGCCGGTCGCCCGCCCAGATGCCGGAGTCGCTGCCACTGCCGTCGTGCTCCCACTCGAGAGCGAACCAGTAGGTCGCGCCCTCGTAGGCGAGCACCACGGCCACGGATCGGTCGCCGGCCGGCACGTCGAAGGGGTTGTCGATCTGGCGGATCACGGTGGCTGCCGGGTCGACGACGAGATGGCCGGAGGAGTCGTACTCGACCAGGTGCTGGCCCAGTGCGTGCGCGATCTCCTTCCGGCTAGGCGTCCGGGTGGGATCGGCGGTGGCTGTGCTGCCCCCCGTGCCCGACAGGCCCGGAGCGTCGGCAACCGGCGTGTGACCGCCAGCCCCTCCCCAGCTGCCGCCGACGGCCGCGGTGGTGTTGACCACGAGCGCCACCGCGACGGCCGCGGCACCGGTGGCGATGAGGGCGCGTCGGCGGTGCACGACGCGACGGCCCCGCGACAGCAGGTCGTCCACGATGGCGTCGGACGCACCCGTCTCCGGGCCGTCGCCGAAGCTGCGGTCGATCTCGCGTCGGATGTCGATGGTGTCCATGGGTCTCCCTGTGTCTCGCCTTCACCAGGGATACGGAACGCGGCCGCCATCCGTTGTCACGACTCGCGCCTCACCTGGTGGATCTCGTGCGGCGGAGCACGGTGCGATCGCGACCCATCCGCCGGCCGGCCGTGCCTCACAGGGCTGGCAGGGTCAGCTCGCGGAGCGGCTGAAGCAGACCACCGTGTGGTCGTGCGCGACGTCGTAGAGGACCTGCGGCTTCCACGAGAACAGGAAGTCGCGGTCGGTGGAGACGAGGGCTGGGCAGCGGTTGCGGCCGATCTGGATGATCCGCTTGCGACCCGGGAACGTCTTCACGTCGACGTTGAAGGACCCGGTGGCGCGGTAGCTGTGGGTCGCCTTGCACGTCGTGACGAGGTGGCTCTTGCCGGCGAGACAGCGCTTCGCGTTCGCCGGGATGGTGCTGCTCCGCAGTGCCGGAACGCGGTCGGTCGGCAGGTCGCCGAGCGTGGCGCCGTGCTCGATGGCCAGGTCACAGCGCAGCCAGCGGGCGCCGCCCGTGCGCTGGTCTGCGGTGGGCACGAAGAACAGGTACGCGTACGCCGTACGGCTGCGCACGCGGTCGTTCCGGCCGACGGCCGCTCGGAAGGCGGGGTAGCAGAGCTTGGTCGCCGTCCGGACGATCTTGGCGTTGGTGTCGAGGTCGGCGTAGGTGACGCCCTTGGGGAGGTGTGGCACGGCGATCACCCGGCTGTTGTGGGCCGATGCGCAGTCGATCGGGGCGGAGGTGTCGCTCGCCGCGCCCGCCTGGGCGGCGGTCAGGCTGCGGCACTCTCCGACGGTCGGGGTCGCCGCCACGACCCGGGCCGTCGCGCCGCCGGCGTACGCCGGGACGGTGAGGGTCAGCGTGAGGGCCGCACCGAAGGCGGCCAGGGTGCGGGTGAGTGCCGGCTTCGACATGGGTCCTCCTGGGTGACGGACGCATGCTAGAGGCCCCGGTCGGACCGCGGGGAACCTCGGGCGGATATCTACGGGACGAACGGCCCATCAGGTGGCGGCACAGGTGCCACTACTGTGGAACGCGCCGGAACCCGCAGGCCATGAGGAGCCATCGATGCCCGTCGCCACACCCGAGATCTACGCCCAGATGCTCGACACCGCCAAGGAGAAGGGGTTCGCGTTCCCGGCGATCAACGTGTCGTCGTCGCAGACCCTGAACGCCGCCCTCAAGGGCTTCGCCGATGCCGAGTCCGACGGGATCATCCAGATCTCCACCGGAGGCGCCGAGTACCTCTCCGGCCCGGCCGTGAAGAACATGGTGACCGGGTCCGTGGCGTTCGCGGCGTACGCCGCCGAGGTTGCCAAGAGCTACCCGATCCACGTCGCGCTCCACACCGACCACTGCCCCCAGGACAAGCTCGACGGGTTCGTCCGGCCGCTGATCGACATCAGCGCCGAGCGCGTCGCGCGCGGTGAGGCACCGCTCTTCCAGTCGCACATGTGGGACGGCTCGGCCATCGCGCTCGAGGAGAACCTCGAGATCGCGCAGGACCTGCTCGCCAAGTGCGCCGCGGCCCACATCATCCTCGAGGTGGAGATCGGCGTCGTCGGCGGCGAGGAGGACGGCGTCGAGGGCGCCATCGACGAGAAGCTCTACACGAGCCCGCAGGACGCGCTCGACACGGTCGCCGCGCTGGGGCTCGGCGACAAGGGCCGGTACCTCACCGCGCTCACGTTCGGCAACGTGCACGGCGTCTACAAGCCGGGCAACGTCAAGCTGCGTCCCGAGATCCTCAAGAAGGCCCAGGACGCGATCATCGACCAGTTCGGCAGCGGCGCGGGCTTCGGTCCGGGCTCGCTGCCGCTCGACCTGGTCTTCCACGGCGGATCCGGCTCCTCGGAGGAGGACATCGCGGCGGCCGTGTCCTACGGCGTGGTGAAGATGAACGTCGACACCGACACCCAGTACGCCTACACCCGCCCCGTCGTCGACCACATGCTCCGGAACTACGACGGGGTGCTCAAGATCGACGGCGAGGTCGGCAACAAGAAGCTGTACGACCCCCGGGCCTGGGGCAAGGCGGCCGAGGCCGGCATGTCCGAGCGCGTGGTCGAGGCGTGCGGCAACCTCAGCGCGACGGGCCACACGATCAGCTGACCCGGGCATTTCGGTTGTAACGCGGTGACAACCCCCGCGTTACACGGGGGACAGACGGCGCGCAGAGGTGCCGGGCCGGGTGTGCGGGAGAGTCAGTCGAGGACGGCGGCGGGGGCGGGTGCCTGCGCCTGGGCCGGCTGTGCCTGCTGGCGCAGCGCCACCAGGTGACGCGGCAGCTGGAAGAACAGCACCGCGACGAAGCCCAGCAGCAGCACGCCCACCGGCAGCAGCAGCGTGTCGGCCATGGCCGCGCTGAACGGCGCTCGCACGACCGTGGGGAGCTGCTGGAGCGCGCCGTCCGGCTCCGCGCCGCCCGTCAGCCCGTGGGCCGCGATCCGGCTGTCGAGGAGCACCGCGATCGCCGCCGAGCCGAGCACCGCGCCGACCTGGCGCGTGGCGTTGTAGACCCCCGACCCGGCACCGGCCATGGTCATCGGCAGGTTGCGGGTGGCGGTGGCGGCCAGCGGGGCCCAGATGCCCGCCATCCCGATGCCGAGCAGGGCGAAGGTCGCCAGGATCGGCCAGACCGGTCCGTCGGCGGTCAGGGTGAGCGAGAGCAGGTAGATCGACAGGGTGGTGATGGCGAAGCCGACGCCGGTCAGCAGGCGCGGGTGCACCCGGTCGGTGAACCGGCCCACGATCGGGGCCAGGATGATCGACATCAGCGCCATCGGCACGAAGAGCAGCGCGGACTCCAGCGGGGAGTACCCCCGCACCAGCTGCGCGTAGAGCATCGTCGGGAAGCCCATCGCCGTCGCGGTGAACGACATCGTGGAGATCGCGAAGTTGGAGATCGAGAAGTTGCGGTCGTGGAAGAGGCTGAGCGGGACCAGCGGTTCCTGGGTGTTGACGTGCTGCCAGTAGACGAAGACCGCGAAGATCACGAGGCCGCCGATGATCGAGGCCATCACCCAGGCGTTCCAGTGGTACTTGTGGCCCTGCTGGATCCCGAAGACCAGCAGGAACATGCCGATGCCGCTCAGGGCGACCCCGAGCCAGTCGAACTTGTGCATCCGGATCTCGAGCTTCGGCACCCAGCGGACGGCGAGCACGAAGCCGATCACGCCGACCGGGATGTTGATGAAGAAGATCCACTCCCAGCCGAAGGCGTCGACCAGGATGCCGCCGAGGATCGGGCCGACGAGGGTGGCCACGCCGGCCGTCGCGCCCCACAGCGCCATCGCCTGGCCGCGCTTGTCGGCGGGGAAGATCCGGGTGATCACCGACATGGTCTGCGGCGTGAGGATGCCGGCACCGAGGCCCTGCAGCACCCGCGCGGCGATCAGCATCTCGATGCTGGTGGTGAGGCCGCACCACAGCGAGGCCAGCGTGAAGACGGTCAGGCCGACGAGATAGAGGTTCTTCGGGCCGTAGCGGTCACCGAGCCGGCCCGTGATCAGCACCGGTACGGCGTAGGCCAGGAGGTAGGCGCTGGTCACCCAGACCACGCTGTTCACATCGGCGTGGAGGTCGGAGATGATCGCGGGCGTCGCGACCGTGACGATCGTGGTGTCCACCAGGATCATGAAGAACCCCAGGCAGAGCGCGAAGAGCGCCGGCCAGGGCCGCACGTCGGGGGCGGGCGGTCGCGTCGCGGTCAACTGGGCCATGACAGGAGTGAACACCCGGTCGCCGACATTGATTCCACCGGTTCGCACCCGACGCACGTCTGGCAGGCTGGCCGCATGAGCCACGTCGACCTGATGGCCGGTCCGCCCCCCACCCACCTGCCGCTGGACCCCGCCACCGCCGAGCTGGACGCGGGCGAGGTGCCCGCCGCCGTCGTACGACGTCACCCGGACTCACCGGCCGCCTGGGCGGCTTTCGCGGAGCAGGCTCGCGACCACGGTGAGGACGACGTCACCGTCTACGCCTACGCGCGCGTCGGCTACCACCGCAGCCTCGACCTGCTGCGTCGCAACGGCTGGAAGGGCCACGGCCCGGTGCCGTGGGAGCACGAGCCGAACCGCGGGTTCCTGCGCAGCCTGGCCCTCCTCGCCCTCAGCGCCCGCGCCATCGGCGAGGAGCCGGAGTGGGAGCGCTGCTCGGAGTTCCTGCGCGACTCCAGCCCGACGGCGTACGACGCGCTGCTGGGCTAGGCGCCCAGCAGCGTCCGCACCCGCTCGGCCCCCAGGGCGACGATCAGCGTGGGGAGGCGCGGGCCGCGCTCGGCATCGACCAGCAGGTGGTAGAGGAGCCGGAAGAACTCCTTCTGGTCGGCCTTCACCTCGTCGGTCGGCTTGTCCTCGAGCGGCATGCCGCGGGCGAGCTTCGGCACGCCGTACACGAGGGCGGTCACCTGCTCGAGCTCGAGGTCGCCGCCCTGGAGACCCTGGAGGAGCAGGGCGATCCACTCCCGCTCCTGGGGCGAGAGGGCCTCGATCGCGGGGGTGTCGGGGGTCTCGCGCACCGTGGTGCGTTCGCCGGCGGGCACGAACTCGGCGGTCCAGGCCATGGCGCGCGACAGCCGGGGCTCGAGGTCGTCGACCGAGTCGTGGGCGTGCCCGAGGTGGGAGACGATCCGGCTGATCTGCTCGGCCGAGCCGGCGGTCACGTCGGAGACCGACGCCAGCATCCGGAACGGCACGACGACCCGCGGCGACGGCAGCGGCCCCGACGTCTGGGTGGCGGCCGCGCGCTCGTAGGCGAGGACCTGGGTGTCGCGCTTGGTCTGGGCCTTGCGGGCGAGGGCGTCCCACTCGTCGTACAGCCGCACGACCTCCTGCCCGAAGTCGATGTCGAAGGTCTGGCGCGGCTGACGGCGTACGTAGAGCCAGCGCAGGATGCCGGGCTCCAGGACGCGCAGGGCGTCCTGCGCGGTCGGGGCGCCACCGGCCGACGACGACATCTTCTGCACGCCGGCGAAGCCGACGAAGCCGTACCCGAACCACGCCGGTCGTGGGTAGTCCCACACCGACTCGACCAGTTCGTGGCCCACGGTGAACGACGACCCGGGAGTCGCGTGGTCCATGCCTGCCGGCTCGAAGTCGACGTGCTCGAAGGCCCAGCGCATCGGCCAGTCGGCCTTCCAGACCAGCTTGCCGCCGTCGACTGCAGGGTTCTGTGTCGCGAGGTTGGTGGTGCCGTGGTAGTCGCACACCGAGCAGGTGTAGGCGAGGTCCGTGGTCTCGTCGTCGTACGACGTGACGGTGGTCGTGTCGCGGCCGCAGTCGCTGCAGTAGGGCTTGAAGGGGAAGTACCCGACCCCGCCGGCGCTGTCCTCGGTCTCCTCGTCGTTGGCCACCGAGTCGGCCATCGCCTCGGCCTCCTGGACGGCGTGCTCGTCGCCGGGCTCCGCCTCGACGGGCTTCTTGGTGCGGTACTGCTCCAGCACCGCGTCGATCTCCGCACGGTGTCGTACGGCGCGCAGCACCTCGTCGCGGTAGACGCCCGACCGGTAGCGCTCGGCCTGCGAGATGGTGTCCACCTCGGCGCCCAGCGCGGCGAACGTCTCGAGCACCGGCTCCTTGAAGTGGGTCGACCACGAGTCGTGGCAACCCCACGGGTCCGGTACGTCGACCAGCGGGCGCCCGATGTGCTCGGCGAACGACGGGTCGACGCCGTGCGGCACCTTGCGAAAGCGGTCGTAGTCGTCCCACACGTGCAGGTGTCGGACGGGTACGCCGCGTCGGCGCAGCTCGTCGGCCACGAAGTGCGGCATCAGGAACTCCCGCAGGTTCCCGAGGTGGACCGGGCCGGACGGGGAGATGCCCGAGGAGCACGTCACCGGACCGTCGGCACCGGTGCGCTCGTGGTGGCGCAGGGCGTCGTCCGCGGCGCGGGTCACCCAGTCGACGGGTTCCTGCGAGGCCATGAGAGGTCGGGCTCCTGGGTCGGTCAGCGGTGGGGCCCGAACGCTACCGGAGCCATGGCCGGCCTCCGAGTCGCGGGCCGGTCCGATCCGGGGGAAAGGGCGCCGGGTGAGGACCCGGCCGCCCTTTCCGCAGAACGTCCACCCCATCCCCCGCGGCGGGCGGGCGTCCTGCTGGACAGTCTCCCGTGACCGCTCCGTGCCACCGGGGTCGTCACTGCCGCTGGCACTAAGATGCCAACCATGCCTCGGCGCCGCTCGGAGTCCGTGCTCTCCGCCCTCGGGATCGCCGAGGAGGACGAGCTCCGCTACCAGCAGGTGCTCCCGCTCTCGGGTGCCTCCGTCGAGGCCGCCGCCGCGGCCATGGGGATGCCGGTCGAGAGGGTCTCCGAGCCGCTGCGGGGCCTGATCTCCGAGGGCATCGCCAGCCTCGACGGGGGCCGGCTCCACGTGCTGCCGCTGGGCCAGGTGGTGGCCGCCGCGATCGGGCGCGAGGCGGCCGCCGCGGTGCGGACCCGGGACCGGCTCGACCACCTCGCCCGCTCCATCGAGTTCCTCAGCGCCGCCGGCACCCGACCCGGGCCGGGTGAGGTCGAGGAGCTCGGCGGGCTCGACGGTGAGGTCAGCACGGGTGGCAATCCGCTGGCCCTGCTCACCGCGCTGATCGAGTCGAGCCGGGGAGACCTGCTGTTCCTCCGGCCGGACGCCTGGGCGATGGCCCGCGAGGCCGCGATCTCGCAGGTGGTCGGCCGGGCGGTGGCGTCGGGGCGGCGGTCGCGCGCGATCTACCCGCTGACCGTGCTCCACCAGGTGCCGGAGGTGCTGCGCGCGCGGATGGAGCAAGGGGAGGAGGTGCGCGTCCTGGACGCCATGCCGACCCGCCTGATGGTGATCAGCCCGACCCACGCCGTACTCCCGGAGCCGTTGGGGTACGCCGACGAGCCTCGCCTGCTGGTGCGCCAGGGCGCGCTCGTCGCGGCTCTGACCCTGCTCTTCGAGCTGTACTGGGAGCGCGCGGCGCCGGTGCCGGCCGAGGGGGAGGTGCGCATCGACGAGCGGACGTTCCTGCTGCGTCAGCTCGCCTCGGGTGCGAAGGACGAGCAGATCGCCCGCACCCTCGGGCTGAGCCTGCGCACCGTACGACGCCGCGTCGCCGACCTGATGATCGAGCTCGGCGTCGACACGCGCTTCCAGGCCGGGGCCGAGGCCGTGCGGCGCGGGTGGCTCTAGGCCGCCACGCCACCTGTAACGCTCCGTTATCTGCACCCGGGCGCCCGGATGAAGGCGCACATGCGTGGATAACGGAGCGTTACAAGCGGGAGTCTGCGGGCCGTTCGTGCCTCGCGGTCCGCTGCTCAGGCAGGCAGGATGAACGAGTACGCACCCGGCTCGACCCGCCAGCTCCGCTGGCGCTCGGGGCCGGAGATCTCGCCGTCGGCGGAGATGTAGAACTCGTCGCCGGAGACCGCGACCTGCGAGGCGCGGAAGTACTGCACGTCGTCGCGCTGGTGGTGCTCGCCGCGGCTCAGCCTCAGCACGTAGCCGAGCTTGGCCACCGCGCCCGTCGAGTGCGAGATCATCACGTCGATCCTGCCGTCCTCGGGGTCCGCCTCGGGGGTCAGCTCGGTACCGCCCCCGACGTTCGCACCGTTGCCGATCGCGACCATGAGCACGGGCCGGTCGAGGTCGGTGACGACCTCGCCGTCCACCTCGACGTGCATGTGCACGCTCGGCGGGTGGAACGCCGCGAGGGCCGCGCCGATCGGGTAGCCCAGCTTGCCGAGGTTGGCCTTGCCGACGCCGACCGAGCCCAGCCGGTCCTTCCAGCGTGCTCCACGGCGGCTGGCCTGGGCTCCGGCTCCGACGTGCACGTTGTTGACCACGATCTCGCCGAGCTCGTCGACGATCAGGTCCATCGGCCGCACCTCGCCGTCCACGATGACCTTGGCGGCCTCCTCGAGGTCGAGCGGGATCTCGAGCGTGCGCGCGAAGTCGTTGCCGGTACCCATCGGCAAAAGCCCGACCACGGCCTCGCTGAGGTCGTGGCGCCGGTGCAGGGCGGCCACGACCGCGTGCAGGCTGCCGTCGCCGCCCGCGACGATGATCCGACGCGAACCGGCCCGTTGGAGCACCCCGTCGAGCTCGCCCGGCTTGGAGGTGGACTGCACCTCCACCGAGCAGTGGTCACGAAGCAGCGCCAGCGCCGGCTTGATGGACTCGTCGTCGGCCGTGCCGGCGTCGCCGTTGGTGATCACGAGGAGCGGGTCCACGGCCCGGACCATAGCCCACGGCCGAGCCGGACGGGGTCCCCCGTGGGGTAGGGTCGCGTGCGCACGAGGCCCTGCCCGGCGCCGCAGGCGCGAGCGGGGCCGTTTCCTTTCTCCACCCGCCTGCAGTCTCGAACAGTCGGAGGTCCGATGCCCGCGATCGTGGTCCTCGGCGCCCAGTGGGGCGACGAGGGCAAGGGGAAGGCCACCGACCTGCTGGCCACCACCGAGTCGATCGACTACGTGGTCCGCACCTCGGGTGGCCACAACGCCGGGCACACGATCGTGGTGAACGGCGAGAAGTTCGCGACCCACCTGCTGCCCAGCGGGATCCTCACGCCGGGCACCACCTCGGTGATCGGCAACGGCGTCGTGGTCTCACCCGAGGCGCTGTTCCTCGAGCTCGACGCGCTCGCCGAGCGCGGCGTCGACGTGTCGCGGATGGTCGTCAGCGCGAACGCCCACGTGATCGCGTCGTACCACACCACCATCGACAAGGTGACCGAGCGGTTCCTCGGCAAGAACAACATCGGCACGACCGGTCGCGGCATCGGGCCGGCGTACTCCGACAAGGTCGCCCGCGTCGGGATCCGGATCGCCGACCTCTTCGACGAGAAGATCCTGCGCGACAAGATCGAGGCGAGCCTCGACGTCAAGAACCAGCTGCTCGCCAAGGTCTACAACCGCCGCGCCGTCGAGGTCGACGCCGTCGTCGAGGAGCTCCTGGCGTACGTCGAGCGGTTGCGGCCGATGGTCGCCGACACGTCGCTGCTGCTCAACCGGGCGCTCGACCGCGGTGACACGGTGCTGTTCGAGGGCGCCCAGGCCACGATGCTCGACGTCGACCACGGCACGTACCCCTTCGTGACGTCGTCCTCCCCGGTCGCCGGCGGCGTCTGCACCGGGGCTGGTGTCGGCCCGACGCGCATCGACCGCGTGATCGGGGTGATCAAGGCCTACACGACTCGCGTCGGCTCCGGGCCGTTCCCGACCGAGCTGTTCGACGAGGACGGCGAGAAGCTCTGGAAGATCGGCGGCGAGGTCGGCGTCTCGACCGGCCGCGACCGCCGCTGTGGCTGGTACGACGCGGTGATCGCGCGCTACGCGACCCGCGTGAACGGGCTGACCGACCTGTTCCTGACCAAGCTCGACGTGCTCTCGAGCTGGGAGCGGGTGCCGGTCTGCGTCGCCTACGACGTGGACGGCGAGCGGCAGGTCGAGATGCCGATGACGCAGACCGAGTTCCACCACGCGAAGCCGGTCTATGAGTACCTCGACGGCTGGTGGGAGGACATCTCCGCCTGCCGGTCGTTCGACGACCTGCCGGCGAACGCCCAGGCGTACGTGCGGGCACTGGAGGAGATGTCGGGCTGCCGCATCTGGGGCGTCGGGGTGGGTCCCGGCCGCGAGCAGACCCTCGAGGTGCCGCAGCCCTGAGCCGCCGCGGGGCTAGGCTCCGCCCATGCTGGATCCTGGCGAGGCCATCGACACGCTGAGCGCTTCGTTCCACCCACCCCCGGGGGTGCGCGCCGCCCATGCCAAGGGCGCCTTCTACACCGGGACGTTCCGGGCCACTCGCGAGGCGACCGCGCTGTGCCGGGCCCAGCACCTGGACGGCTCGGACGTGCCGATCCTGGTGCGCTGGTCCAACGGCGCCGGTACGACGGCCTGGCCGGACGGCAAGCCCGACATCCGCGGGATGGCGGTCAGGTTCAGCCCCGCAGCGGGTGAGACCGACCTGCTGTGCCAGACCTCGCCGCGGTTCCCCACCGACGACCCAGCAGTCTTCGTGCAGATGGCCGAGCCGGCCGTGCACCAGTGGAAGCTCCCGCTGTTCATGGCGCGGCATCCCCGCACGATCGGGCCGTTGCTGGAGGGGATGCGGAAGAACGCGCTCCCGAAGCCGGTCAGCTACGCCGAGGTCCCCTACTTCCCGATCCACGCCTACGGCTGGCTCGACGCCGACGACCGGCGCACCTGGGTGCGCTATGAGATGCATCCGGTGGCCGGCGTGGCCGACCGTCTGGATGAGCAGTTCTCCGGCCCGGACCGCCTGCGTGCCGAGATCGTCGCGCGGCTGGCGCGAGGCCCGGTCGAGTTCGATCTTCACGTGCAGGTCGCGGGAGTCGGGGACGACCCCCACTCGGCGGTGTCGGTGTGGGACCACCCGCGCGACTTCGTGGCTGGACGTGTCAGCGTGACGACGCCGGTCGAGGACCCCGAGCAGGGCGACGAGGTCGTCGTCTACGACCCGACGCGGATCATCGACGGACTGGAGCTGTCGGACGATCCGATCCTGCGCTACCGGCCGACGGCGTATGCCGAGTCGGTGAGGCGCCGGCAGGGGACCCGCGGGTGAACCCCGCTTGATCGCCAGCCGGCAAGGACGGTCAAGCAGTGCGAGCACGGGCGGTCGCACCCTGGGGTCATGACCCTTCCCTACGCAGAGCCCCTGACCCTGGTCGACCCGGCCGCACTCGTCGTACCCGAGCCTCCTCGCCGGGGTGAGCCCGGCGGGGAGCCGTGCTTCCCGTGCCGTGCGGGCTCCGACACGAACCAGATCTGGTCCGACGACACCTGGACCCTCCACAACCCGGGCCAGACCGGGCTGCCCGGCTCGGTATGGCTCGCCTCGCGGGCTCACTTCGACTCCTTCGCCGACATGCCGGCGGAGGCGGCGACGACGTTCGCCGGCGTCTGCGGGCGGGTCGAGCGCGCCGTGCTGGGGCTGGGTGACGTCGGTCGGGTCCACGTCTACCGCTGGGGTGACGGCGGCGCGCACTTCCACGTGTGGTTCGTGCCGCGGCCCCTCGGGCGCCTCGACATGAGCGGCCCTCTGCTGATGGCGTGGGAGGACGTGCTCCCCGCGGCGACGGAGGAGCAGATCGCCGAGGCAGGGCGCCGCATCGGCGCCGCGATGGCGTAGCACGATGGCCGTCGCGACGGGCTCCCAGACGCTCGATCGCCGCCTCGGGCTCGGTGACGCCGTCTTCATCGGCCTCGGCTCGATGATCGGCGCGGGAGTGTTCGCGGCGTACGGTCCGGCCGCGCGCGCGGCCGGCACCGGTCTGCTCGTGGGCCTCGCCGTGGCGGCCGTGGTCGCCTACTGCAACGCGACGTCGTCGGCGCAGCTCGCCGCGGCGTACCCCTACGCCGGCGGCACCTATCTCTACGGGCGCGAGGTGCTCGGCGACTGGTGGGGCTACCTCGCCGGCTGGGGCTTCATGGTCGGCAAGACCGCGAGCTGCGCGGCGATGGCGCTGACGTTCGCGGCGTACGTCGTGCCGTCGGGGTGGCAGCGCGCCGTGGCTGCCCTGGTGGTCGTCGCGCTCGCCTTGGTCAACTGTGCCGGCGTGACGCGCACCGCCCTGGTCACGCGCGTCCTGGTCTCGTTGGTGCTGGTCTCGCTCGTGGTCGCCTGCGTGGCGTGCTTCTCGGGCGGGACGTCGGCGGGACTCTCCGGGTGGACCTCGCCGGACCACGGGCTCTACGGCGTGCTGCAGTCGGCCGGGCTGCTGTTCTTCGCCTTCGCCGGCTACGCCCGGATCGCGACGCTCGGCGAGGAGGTGCGTGAGCCGGAGCGGGTGATCCCGCGGGCGATCGTGATGGCCCTGGCCGGTGCCGTCGTCGTCTACGCCGTCGTGGCGGTCGCAGTGCTGTCCGTGCTCGGGGCGTCGGGCACGGCCGCGTCGAGTGCCCCGGTGGCCGACGCCGTGCGGGTGGTGGCCGAGCCGTGGACCGTCGGGGTGGTGCGGGTCGGCGCGGCGCTGGCCTCCGCGGGTGCCCTGCTGGCGCTGATCGCGGGGTTGGGGCGGACCGGGCTGGCGATGGCGCGTGGCCGCGACCTGCCCGGCTGGCTCGACGCCGTACACCCGCGCTTCCGGGTGCCCCATCGCGCCGAGCTCAGCGTCGCCTCCGTGGTCGTCGTGCTGGTGCTGACCACCGACCTGCGCGGCGCGATCGGCTTCTCGTCGTTCGGGGTGCTGCTCTACTACTTCGTCGCCAACGCCGCGGCGTACTCGCAGGGGCCCGGCGCCCGCCGCTTCCCGCGCTGGCTCCAGCTGCTCGGCTGCGCCGGCTGCCTCGTCCTCGTCGCGACCCTGCCCTGGCCAGCAGTCGTCACCGGCCTGGCCGTCTTCACCCTCGGCATCGCCGTCCGCTGGGTGCGCCTCCACCGTTGAGGAGTCAAGCATGGCGCGTCGAGGAGTCACAGGTGACACCTCGAGAGGTCAGAGATGCTCGGAAGCACCCGCACCGCACCTGACGTCTGAACACGACATCATCGACGTCTCGACGCACCACGTGTGACCCCTCAACGGGGGTGGCTAGGGTGACGGCCGTGGACGTGCTCGTGATCGGTACCGGTGGACGGGAGCACGCGTTGGTGGGGGCCCTGGCCCGCGATCCGGGGGTCGACACGGTGCACGCGGCGCCGGGAAACCCGGGGATGGCCGCCCTCGCGACGCTCCACGACGTCGACCCGATGTCGGGTCCCGGTGTGGCCGACCTGGCGGAGGAGCTCGAGGTCGGACTGGTCGTGATCGGCCCGGAGGCGCCGCTCGTGGGCGGGGTCTCCGACGCTGTCCGCGGTCGGGGCATCCCGGTCTTCGGGCCGTCCGGTGACGCCGCCCGGCTCGAGGGCTCCAAGGCGTTCGCGAAGGACGTCATGACGGCCGCCGGGGTGCCGACCGCCGCCGCCCACACCTGTACGACGCGCGACGAGGTCGCCGCCGCCCTCGACGAGTTCGGCCCGCCGTACGTCGTGAAGGACGACGGGCTCGCCGCCGGCAAGGGGGTGGTCGTCACCGACGACCGCCAGCAGGCCCTCGACCACGCGGCCACCTGCGGCCGGGTGATCGTGGAGGAGTACCTCGACGGACCCGAGGTCAGCCTCTTCGCCATCACCGACGGCCGCACGGTCTACCCCCTGCTGCCCGCCCAGGACTTCAAGCGCATCCACGACGGCGAGCAAGGCCCCAACACCGGCGGCATGGGTGCCTACACGCCGCTCCCGTGGGCGCCGGCCGACCTCGTCGACGAGATCACGCGCACCGTCGTCCAGCCCACCATCGACGAGATGGCCGCGCGCGGCACGCCGTTCCGGGGACTCCTGTACGCCGGGCTCGCACTGACCTCGCGCGGCCTCCGGGTCGTGGAGTTCAACGCCCGCTTCGGTGACCCCGAGACCCAGCCGATCCTCGCCCTCCTCGACTCACCGC
Organism: uncultured Actinomycetota bacterium; assembly: GCA_963794355.1. Classification (GTDB taxonomy): domain Bacteria; phylum Actinomycetota; class Actinomycetes; order Propionibacteriales; family Nocardioidaceae; genus Nocardioides. The sequence continues at coordinate 33,433 of CAWCDN010000013.1, read as the reverse complement.
TCCTGCCGCTCCTCCTCGGAGCGGCCGCCGGCACCCTCGCCGACGTGTCCCCACCGTCGTGGAAGCCCGGCGCCGCGGTCACGGTGGTGATGGCCAGCCGCGGCTATCCCGAGACCTCGTCGACGGGCGACGTCATCGTCGGCACCGAGACCCTCGACCGCGACCCGTCGGTCGAGGTCTTCCACGCCGGCACCGCATCCACCGACGGCCACCTCGTCACGGCCGGCGGCCGGGTGCTGGGAGTCACCGCCATCGGTGCCGATGTCGCCGACGCCCGGGCCAAGGCCTACGAGGGCGTCGCCATGATCTCGTTCCCCGGCGCCCAGTGGCGCCGCGACATCGCAGCGGGCCGATGACCGAACCCTCTCGGGAGGACCAGGCCGTCACCGACAGCGGCGGCACCATGCGACGGCTGACCGACCCGCCGGGTGACCTCGTGCCCGACCTCGCGCTGCTCGAACCCCTCCGCCGCTCGGCGTACGTCGATCCCGTGAGGCCGGCGGGCGGCCCGCCGTTCCTCGAGCCGGGCACCGTCGTCACGTGGCACTACGGCCACAGCGCCGATCTGCTCCGCGTGGTCCGCGACGACGCACGGGGATTGGTCGCCTGGCTGCCCAGCGGTTCGCAGCGGCTCGCCGCGACACCCCGCGACGGCCGCGGGATCCGCGACCGGTCGCTGGAGGAGCGCGCGGCGCTGGCGGTGGCGCGCGACTACGAGATGAGGGTCGTGCCCTGGCGGGGCCCCGGACTGCTCCGGATCGCCCCGAGCGGTGTGCCGTGGTCAATCTGGTACTTCACCGACGACGACGGGAGGTTCGAGGGTCACTACCTCAACCTCGAGCTGGTCCACGAGCGCCCGGTGGACGGCAGCCCGCGTGTCCACACCCGCGACCTGACCCTCGACCTCTGGCTCGAGAACGGCGAGACCTGGCTCAAGGACGCCGACGAGCTGGCCGCCGGAGTCGCCGTGGGCTGGTGCACCGCCGACCAGGGCGCCGTCATCCACGCGATAGCCGACCAGGCGCGTGCCGAGCTCATCGACCCCCACGCGTGGCCGCTCGACGAGGACTGGGAGTCGTGGAGGCCGCCGACGGAGTGGGACGAGCCGCTGACTCTTCCGGGCGACCTCGTCGAGAGAGCAGCACGTCGTTCGACGTGAGGGCAGGGGACCGCCGGTGTCGGTGGTCGGTGAGGAGATGGACCCATGAGCGAGACGCAGACCACGCGGTCGGCCGACGGCACGACGATCGCCTTCCGGTCCGCCGGCGACGGCCCATCGGTCGTCCTCGTCGGCGGTGCGACCCAGCGCAAGGAGGACTGGGCCGACCTGCTCGACGCCCTGTCCGGCCGAGGTCTGCGCGCCGTCACCTACGACCGCCGCGGCCGGGGCGAGAGCAGTGACACCACGCCGTACGCCGTGGAGCGCGAGATCGACGACCTCGCGGCGGTGATCTCCGCGAACGGCGGCACGGCGGGTCTCCACGGGCAGTCGTCCGGCGGAGCCCTGGCCAACCGCGCGACCGCGGCCGGACTGCCGGTGACGGCGTTGTCGACGTTCGAGACGCCGTACCGCGTCCTCGCCGAGCCGTTGCCCCCGGCCGACTACGTGGAGCACCTGCAGGCCCTCTACGACGCCGACGAGGCGGAGGCCATGCTCGAGTACTTCATGGTCGCCGGTGTCGGCCAGCCCCAGGAGCAGGTCGACCAGATGAGGACGATGCCGTTCTGGAGCGGCATGGTCCCGCTCGGGCGCACCGTCCTCTACGACGCTCTGTGCCTCGGCAGCAGCCGGGCGCCGGTGCCGACCGAGCTGCTGGCCTCGATCACGGTGCCGATGCTGTGCCTGGCCAGCACGGGCAGCCCCGACTGGCTGCGGGCCGGGGCGGAGGCCTCGGCCGGGGCGGCCGCCGACGGGCGGTACGTCGTGCTCGAGGGCGAGTTCCACGGCGCGCCGGCCGCCACCCTCGCGCCGGCGCTGGCCGAGCACCACCGCCGCTGACCCCGCTCGCCCGACCGAACAATACGATGGGGCCGTGCCCCTCCCCAACGTCCTGGCCACGCGGTACGCCGCGCCCGACCTGGCCGCGATCTGGTCGCCCGAGCACAAGATCGTGCTCGAGCGGCGGCTGTGGATCGCGGTGCTCCGGGCCCAGCGTGACCTCGGCGTCGACGTGCCCGACGGCGTGGTCGAGGCCTACGAGAAGGTCGTCGAGGACGTCGACCTCGACTCGATCGCGGCCCGCGAGCGAGTCACCCGTCACGACGTGAAGGCCCGGATCGAGGAGTTCGCGGCGCTCGCCGGTCACGAGCACATCCACAAGGGCATGACCAGCCGCGACCTGACCGAGAACGTCGAGCAGCTCCAGGTGCGCCAGTCCCTGGAGCTGGTGCGCGACCGAGCAGTCGCCGCGCTGGCCCGGCTCGCCCGACTGGCCGCCGAGCACGAGGGCACCGTGATGGCCGGCCGCTCCCACAACGTCGCGGCCCAGGCGACCACGCTCGGCAAGCGCTTCGCGACCGTCGCCGACGAGCTGATGGTCGGCATCGAGCGGACCGACGAGCTCCTCGCCCGCTACCCCCTCCGCGGGATCAAGGGCCCGATGGGCACCAGCCAGGACATGCTCGACCTGCTCGACGGCGACGAGACGAAGCTCGCCGACCTCGAGCAGCGCGTCGCGGGCCACCTGGGCTTCGAGCGGGTCCTCGACAGCGTCGGCCAGGTCTACCCGCGCTCGCTCGACTTCGACGTCGTCTCCGCCCTGGTCCAGCTCGTGTCAGCGCCGTCCAACCTCGCGACCACCCTCCGGCTGATGGCCGGCCTCGAGCTCGTGACCGAGGGCTTCGCGGAGGGCCAGGTCGGCTCGAGCGCGATGCCCCACAAGATGAACACCCGGTCCTGCGAGCGCGTCAACGGCCTGGCCGTCGTCGTGCGCGGCTACCTCTCGATGGTGAGCGAGCTGGCCGGCGACCAGTGGAACGAGGGCGACGTCTCCTGCTCCGTCGTACGACGGGTCGCGCTGCCCGACGCGTTCTTCGCCACCGATGGCCTCTTCCAGACCTTCCTCACCGTGCTCGACGAGTTCGGCGCCTTCCCCGCGGTCATCCAGCGCGAGCTCGACCGCTACCTGCCGTTCCTGGCCACCACGAAGGTGCTGATCGCCGCAGTGCGCGCCGGCGTCGGTCGCGAGGCCGCCCACGAGGCGATCAAGGAGCACGCTGTCGCGGTGGCGCTGGAGATGCGGCAGGGCCGCACCGACAACGACCTCTTCGACCGCCTCGCCGCCGACCCGCGGCTCGGCCTCGATCGTGCCGCGATCGACGCTCTGGTGCGCGACCCGATCGAGTTCACCGGCGCGGCCCGCTCCCAGACCGCCGCCGTCGTACGCCGGGTCGAGCAGGTCGTGGCCTGCCACCCCGACGCCGCGTCGTACACCCCGGGCTCGATCCTCTAGATCCCCAGCAGCCGGTCGAGCTTCCGCTCGAGCCGCTCGACGTCGGCTTTGGTCGCCGACTCCAGCTCCGGGCGGAGGTCGACGACGATCGTGCCGCCGGGCTCGAGCTTCACCTGCTCGGCGTCGGCGATCTTGTAGACGTTCTGCCGGCGCAGCGCGCCGTCCATCTCGCTCTCGCGTACCCCGACCTTGCGGAGCTGGTCCGGGAGCCAACGGCCGTTCCGGGCGAGCACGGTGTTCGTGCCCTCCAGGAACGCCGTCACGTGTCGGTTCGGCCGCACCACCCGCACCAGGAAGGCGTTGGCAGCGATCAGCGTGGCGGCGCCGATCAGGCCGCCGAGGAGGGAGTTGTCGGGTCCGATGATCGCGTTCTGCACGACGTTCGACAGCAGCAGCATCACGATCAGGTCGAAGGAGTTGAGCTGCGCCAGGTCGCGCTTGCCGGCCAGCCGCAGGAGCACGATGAGCGCCCAATAGACGACGACGGTCCGGATGATCTTGTCCAGCACCGAGATGTCGAGGTGCGTGAGGTCGGTCCACAGGGCGCTCATGCCACACGATCATCGTCGTCCGGAGGCGTCGCGCTCCTTAGGCTGGCCGCATGTCCACGGCGGTGACGGTCAAGGTCACGGGGCGCGTGCAGGGCGTCGCCTTCCGTTGGTACGCCGTGCAGGAGGCCGAGCGGCTCGGCGTGCACGGATGGGTGCGCAACGAGCCCGACGAGTCGGTCGCCGCCCATCTCGAGGGCGACGAGCAGGCGGTCGAGGCGATGCTCGCCTGGTGCCGCCACGGCCCCCGCTCCGCGGTGGTCCGCGACGTCGCGGTGAGGGAGGCGCGTCCGACGGGCGCCACCTCCTTCGACATCAGGTACTGACCCGATCCGCTGGTCGAGCGAAGTCGAGACCGGGGCGGTCGGTAACCTCTGCGCATGCCGCTTCCCGCCGTTGCTCCCGCCATCGACGGCGCCACGCATCTCCACTCCGGCAAGGTCCGCGACCTCTACGAGCTGCCCGATGGTCGCCTGCTGATGGTGGCCAGCGACCGGATCTCGGCGTTCGACTTCATCCTCGACACCCCCATCCCCGACAAGGGCGAGATCCTCACCCGGATGTCTCTGTGGTGGTTCGACCGGCTCGCGGGCCTGGTGCCCCACCACGTGCTGTCGACCGACGTACCCGCCGAGGTGCGCGGCCGCGCGGTGATCTGCGAGCGACTCGAGATGTTCCCCGTGGAGTGCGTCGCGCGCGGCTACCTGACCGGCACCGGCCTGCTCGACTACCGCGCCACCGGCGAGGTCTGCGGGATCACGCTGCCCGACGGGCTCGAGGACGGCAGCCGGCTGCCCGAGCCTCTCTTCACCCCGGCCGCCAAGGCCGACGTCGGCGATCACGACGAGAACGTCTCGTACGACGCGGTGGTCACGACCGTGGGTGACGACGTGGCCGCCGAGCTGCGGATGCTCACCCTCACCGTCTATGCGCGGGCCGAGGAGATCGCCCGCGACCGCGGGATCCTGCTGGCCGACACCAAGCTGGAGTTCGGACGCCGCGCCGACGGCACCATCGTGCTGGCCGATGAGGTGCTCACCCCCGACTCGTCGCGCTTCTGGCCGGCCGACGACTGGCACCCCGGCCGCGCCCAGCCGTCGTACGACAAGCAGATCGTGCGCAACTGGCTCCTCTCGCCGGCCGCCGGCTGGGACCGCGCCTCCGGCGAGGCGCCGCCGCCGCTGCCCGACGAGATCGTCGAGCTCACCCGGGCCCGCTACCTCGAGGCGTTCGAGACCCTCACCGGGGAGCCCTGGTGACCGCGTGAGCACGTTCACGGTCACCATCGACCTCCCGCACCCGCCCGCCGACCTGTTCCGGTTCCTGGCGGAGCCGCGCAACCGCCCGCTGTGGCAGTCGTCGCTGCGCAGCGTCGTCGACGTCGACGACGGCGAGCCGCACGCGGGGCAGCACTGGCGCGACGTCACCAAGGTCGGGGTCAAGCCGCAGATGCAGCTGACCGAGCTCACGCCGTACCGCGTGATCGCCGAGACCGGCACCTGGCGCGGCGTGGACGGCCTCCTCACCCTGCGGTTCCTCAAGACCCAGCAGGGCACCCGGCTCACCGCCGAGGGCCGGGTGATCGGCCACGGCCCCTTCGCCCTCGCCGCCGCCGTGAGCGGCCGCTTCGCCCCCGAGACGATCCGCAAGGACCTCCTCCGCGCCTCCGAGGTGCTCTCCGCGCGCTGATCGAGGTCAGCTGTAACGCTCCGTTATCCGCACATCGGCGCCGTCATGCGGGCGCCTCAGCGCAGATAACGGAGCGTTACAAGCGGGCCCACCTCAGGCCGGGGCTTCGACCACCCACCACGCGGCGTACGCCGGGAGCCGCAGGATGCCGTCGAGGCCGACGGTCAGACGGTGTCCGGACAGGGCGTCGTAGGGACGGGTGACGCCGAGGTGGTGGAGCTGGTCGAGCCGGAACGTCCGCACGCCCGGGGTGAGGTTGTAGAGCCCGACGAAGACCCCGCTCGGGTGGCGGCGGACGGTCGCGAGGACGCCGTCGTCGCCGTCCGGTACGACGTGCGAGGCGGCCGAGGCGTGGAGCTGCGGAAGCGCGGCCCGCACCCGCGCGAGATGGGCCAGCCCGCTGAAGACCCGCCCCGCCACGCTGTCGAGGTCGTGACGATGCTCCGCCAGCGACCAGTCGAGCCGCGGCCGGTGCGACCACCGGTTGTCACCCTCGTGTCCGGCCTCGGAGGCCCACGCAGGGTCGTTGGTCTGGCCGAGCTCGTCGCCGCTCCAGACCACCGGCACGCCGCCCCAGCCGGCCGCGATCGCGTGCGCGAGGAAGATCCGGCCGAGCGCGGCGTCCACCTCCGAGGGCGACGAGCCGTCCCGCAGTCCCGCCAGCGACGCGGCCGTCCCGCTCACCCGCCGGTCGCCCGTCGCGGGGTTGGCCTGGAAGACCAGCCCGTCGGCCCACGAGCCGGGAGCGACACCGGCGTACCAGTCGGACAGGAAGCGTCGATGCCCCTCGCCGGTCAGGCCGACCGCCCAGGCGTCGCCGTCGTCGATCGCCCAGCCGATGTCGTCATGGCAGCGGACGTAGGTGATCCAGGTGCCGGTGGCGGGCGCGGGCGGCAGCGCGGCGAGCGCCTCGCGTGCGAGCACGACGTTGCCCGTGGCCAGCATCGACCAGATCTGCACCATCAGGCTGTTGTGGTACGCCAGGTCGCTCACCCGACCGGCGTGCATGCCCGAGCCGAGGTACTGCACGAGGTCGCGTGGGCCGACGATGGCCTCGGCCTTGAACGCGAGCGCCGGGGCCGCGATCCGGGTGACGGTGTGCAGGGCCTGCGTGATCGCGTGCACCTCCGGCTGGTTCTGGCACGAGGTGCCCATCCGCTTCCAGAGGAACGCGATCGCGTCGAGCCGGAGCACCTCGACCCCGAGGTTGGCGAGCCACAAGATGGTCTCGGCGAACTCCGCCAGCACCGACGGGTTCGACCAGTCCAGGTCCCACTGCCACTGGTTGAAGGTGGTCCACACCCACGCGTCCAGCTCGGGCTCGTGGGTGAAGCTGCCCGGGGCGAACTCGGGGAAGACCTCGGGGAGCGTGCGCTCGTAGGCGTCGGGCAGGTGGCGGTCACCGAAGACGTGGAAGTAGTCCCGGTACGTCGCGTCCCCGGCGCGGGCGCGCACCGCCCAGTCGTGCTCGCGGGCGACATGGTTGAGCACGAGGTCCATCACCAGGCTGATCCCGTGCTCGCGCAACGTGGTCGCGAGGTGGCGCAGGTCGTCGACGTTGCCGAGGTCGGACCGCACGGCGCGGTAGTCCTGCACGGCGTACCCGCCGTCGTTGTCGCCCTCGCGTGGCTGCAGCAGCGGCATCAGGTGGAGGTAGGTGACCCCGAGGTCCTCGAGGTGGTCGAGATGGTCGGCGACTCCCTCGAGCGAGCCGGCGAACCGCTCGGTGTAACAGGCGTAGCCGAACATCCGGGGCTGCTGGAGCCAGTCGGGCTGGAGCAGCCGCTGGAGGTCGAGCCGGTGCAGGTCGTCGGGTCGGGCGACGTAAGCCTGCGCAGCGAGCACCACCAGGCGTTCGAGCAGCGGACCGGAGACGTCGGGATCGGGATGAACGCCGGCCACCGCGTCGTGGAGGTCGCCCCAGAACCGGTCGAGCCGCAGCGCGAAGGTCTCCCTGCGGTCGGCGCTCACGCCCTCGCCGGCGTCGAGGTACGACGCGGCGAGGGCGTGGACCTCGGGCGGGGCGCTCAAGCGAAGGGGTTCGGCCGGCCGCCGGGCAGCTGGGCGAGGAGCTCCTGCGCCTGCGCCAGCAGCTTGTGCTCCACCAGCACCTCGTAACGCGTCGCGACGACGACGCGCACCGAGGAGAAGTCGCGCTGACCACGCGTCGCGGCGTAGCCCACCAGCGCCCACACGATCCCGAACACGACGCCGAAGAGGGCGGTCGTGACGACGGTGAGGAAGCCGCTGTTGCTGTCGAAGATCGTGAAGAGGATGCCGATGAAGAGGCCGAGCCAGAGCCCCGAGAGGGCGCCACCGAGGGCCACCTTGTTCGTCGTCAGCCGGCCGGTGATCCGCTCCACCTGCTTGAGGTCGGTGCCGACGATCATGCAGTTCTGCACCGGGAACTCCTGGTCGGACAGGAAGTCCACCGCCTTCTGGGCGGCCGCGTACTCGTCGTACACGGCCAGCGACTGCGGGAACTCCAGCTGCAGGAGGCGTGAGCCCTGGAGTCCCGGGCCCCGACCGCCGAGGGGGTTGTTGGTTGCCATGGCACCAGTGTGCCGAACTCCGCCGCATGACCGCGTGGTGGTGGTGCGCGATCCGGGACGCCGCCGTCCCTAGACTGGCGGCGTCCCCTCGCGCCCCAGCGCGACCGCCGTTGCGAAAGGCGCGACCCGTGGCCCGATACGTCGTCGACGTGATGCCCAAGCGCGAGATCCTCGACCCCCAGGGCAAGGCCGTCCACGGGGCGCTCCCGCGGCTCGGGTTCGACGGCGTCGTCGACGTGCGTCAGGGCAAGAGGTTCGAGGTCGAGGTCGAGGGCGATGCCGACGACGACCGCCTGGCCGAGGTCCGCCGGATGGCCGAGACCCTGCTGGCCAACCCGGTGATCGAGGACTTCACCGTCCATGAGGAAGCGCAGCCGGGTGAGCCGAACCCGCCGGTCGACCCCGTCGAGACCACGGACCCTGTCGGGGACGAGTCGTGAGGATCGGCGTCGTCACCTTCCCGGGTTCCCTCGACGACGTCGATGCCGCGCGCGCGGTCCGCATCGCCGGCGGCGAGGCGGTCGCGCTCTGGCACGGCGACGCCGACCTGCACGGCGTCGACGCGGTCGTCCTGCCCGGCGGCTTCTCCTACGGCGACTACCTGCGCTGCGGCGCGATCTCGCGTTTCGCGCCGGTGATGACCGAGGTCGTGGCATGGGCCGCCCGCGGGATGCCGGTGCTCGGCATCTGCAACGGCTTCCAGATCCTCTGTGAGTCCCACCTGCTGCCCGGCGCCCTGATCCGCAACGACCACCGCAGGTTCGTCTGCCGCGACCAGCGCCTCCGGATCGAGAACAACCGCACGCCCTGGACCTGGTCGTACGCCGAGAACGCCGAGGTCACGATCGTGCTCAAGAACGGAGAGGGCGGCTTCGTCGCCGACGAGCCGACCCTGGAGCGGCTCGAGGGGGAGGGCCGGGTGGTTGCTCGCTACCTCGACGACAACCCCAACGGCTCGCTGCACGACATCGCCGGCATCACCAACGAGCAGGGCAACGTCGTCGGCCTGATGCCCCACCCCGAGCACGCGGTCGAGGGGCTCACCGGCGCCGGCACCGACGGGCTCGGCTTCTTCGCCGGGCTGGCGACGCTCGCTGCCCGCTGACCCGCGGCGTACCGACGGGGTCGTCAGGACGGGCGGAGCCCGCTGGCCAGCGTGGCCCAGGTGTCGGCGTTCGCGACGCCGTACGACGTCCGGTGCACGGCGATCTGCCAGCCCCGCAGGGCGATGTCGGTGCGTGGACCGAAGATGCCATTGACCGGTAGGTCCGTCCCCGGGACCGCGGCGTTGAGGGTGCGCTGCAGGTCGCGGACCGCCGGCCCGGTCGAGCCGACCTTCAACGTCGGCTGGCGACCCGTCGCGAGCAGAGACATCCAGGCCCGCCGGCTCCAGTAGGTGCGCGCGTGCAGGCCGTGGGCCGTCTGCCAGGCGCTCATCGCCGCCAGCGTGGCAGCGTCGAGGGTGCCGGTCAGCCGCCCGGCGTACGCCTTCTGCTCGGTGAGCAGGCACTGCATCGCCTTGGCCAGGGCCGGGTCGGACGTCGCGGTGACGCGCGGGTAGTCGGGGAGGTCGACCTTGATGCCGCGGCAGTGCGTCTCGGCCGGCGCCGTGGGCGTGCCGAGCGAGAGGTAGTTGCGGTCGATGTTGATGGTGATGCCGCCCCAGGTCTCGTTGTGGCCGCCGAGGTACTGCTTCATCCGCCCGCCGGGCCGCCAGCCGGTCTCGCCGATGTAGGTCGTGGACGTGTTCGCCTGTCCGTCCCAGCGGGCGATCCAGATCTGGTCGGGCAGGTGATAGGCGGTCGGGGTCTGCATCCGCGCCTGGTCGAGCACCTTGATGCCCGAGCCCGCGCTCGAGTAGACCCCCGAGACGTAGTGCTGCACGTGGAGCTCGCGGGTCCAGGCACTCAGGAACGCCAGCGCCGACTCGCGGCAGCGCTTGACGGTGGAGTCGAAGCCTTCGAGGTCGTACCACATGGTGCTGCCGGGCGAGAGGCCCAGCGCCTTGGCCGCGGTCACCGTCCGGTCGGCCTCGGCCAGGCCCTGGGCGCGGGCCTTGGTGTAGTGGCCGTGCGCTCCCGGGTCGCTGTTGATCCGGGCATCGCGCCCGTAGCGCGGGAAGCGCGGGTTGCAGGAGGCCTGGGGGCCGAGCGTGATCGGGAGCAGCCGCCATCCGTTGCGCAGCTGCGTGGTGATCCAGGTGGGTGTCAGGTTGGGCTGGACCTTGCAGGCCCGTGAGGCGCCGGAGATGTAGATGCCCACCGCGAGGTACGGCGACTGCCGCAGCCAGGCGTCCATGGCGGTCTGGTTCGGCGCCAGGCACTGGTCGAAGCCGTAGCCGTGGAAGGCGCCCGGCGTTGCGACGTTGGCTGTCCTCGAGTCGGCCGAGCCGGCGGGACCGACCGTCGCGACCAGGCTGCCTCCGAGCAGGGTGAGGGCGGTGGCCGCGAGCAGCGGACGGAGCAGCATCGGGTCTCCCGGGTGGGTGGTCTGCGTCCCCGTGGCGGGGGGCCCGGCGTACGCCGAGGTCCACGGGGACGCGACACCATAAACACAACAGTCACACCCGTCACAGCGATTCGCGAGAACTACATGCCTGTAGTTCTCGCGAACGCCGTGCCGTCAGGCTCAGGCGGCCTCGGCCAGCTCCGGTTCCACCTCGAGGGCGACCGGCTCCGGAACGGGCCGGTTGCGCAGCATCGACGCGGCCACCAGGAACGCCGCCAGGGAGAACGCCGCCGAGGTGAGGAACGCCGGCTGCACTCCGGGCACGAACTGACCGGGCACCGCGCCGGTGGCGTACACCGACACGATCGCCGCGACGCCCACGGCCCCACCGAGCTGCTGCGTGGTCTGCAGCAGGCCGGACGCGGAGCCGGCGTGCTCGGGCTCGACGCCGCCGAGCACGGTGGCGGTGATCGGCATGAAGATGAAGCCGGTCGCCAGGCCCGCGATCAGCACCGGCCCGAAGACCGAGCCGAAGTAGCTCGACGACGTCCCGATCTGGCTGAGCCAGAGGTAGCCGATCACCATCGACGACGAGCCGATCATCACCATGGTCCGGGCCCCCAGCAACGAGAACAGGCGGGGCGTGATCCGCGACATCCCGAAGACCCCGAGGCTGAAGGGCAGGAACGCCGCACCGGTGGCGAACGGCCCGAACCCGAGCACCCGCTCGTCGTACTGGACGACCAGGAAGAACATCGAGAAGTTCGCCCCGATCACCAGAGCCATCGCGAGGAGCGCGCCGACCCGGCGACGGTTGCGGACGAGGTGCGGCTGCACGAGCGGGTGCGGGTGGCGCACCTCGGTGCGCGCGAGGACGAGCAGGAGCAGCACGCCGACGGCGAAGCCGGTGATGGTGCGCACCGAGAGCCAGCCGTGCTCCGGCGTGCCGATCAGCGACCAGACGATCGCGACCGCGCCGAGGGTCGCGGTGAGCGCGCCGACGACGTCGAAGCGGCCCGGCCGACGCGGGGTCTCGGTGACGAAGCGACGGGCCAGAGCCAGGACGGCGATGCCGATCGGGACGTTGATGAACAGCGTCCAGCGCCACGAGCCGAGGTCGGTGACAACGCCGCCGAGCAGCAGGCCGATGGACGCGCCGGCCGAGGAGACGGCACCGAAGAGCGCCAGCGCGCGGTTGCGGGCCGCCTCGTCGGGTGCGCTCGTGGTGAGCAGGGCCAGCACGCTGGGCGCGGCCATCGCGGCACCGGCACCTTGCAGCGCACGGGCCAGGACGAGCTGGGTCGGGGTCTGCGCGAGTCCGCCCAGCAGGGAGAAGAGGGTGAACATGCCGAGCCCGATCTCGAACATCCGGAGCCGGCCGCGCACGTCGCCGAGCCGTCCGCCGAGCAGCAGCAGGCCGCCGAAGGCGAGCGTGTAGGCGTTGAGCACCCACGAGAGCGAAGCCGGCCCGAAGCCGAGGTCGGTGTCGATGCGGGGGAGGGCGACGTTCACCACGGTGGCGTCCAGCACCAGCATCAGCTGGGCCACCAGCACGATCGCGATCCCGGTCGCGACCCGTCCGGCGTTCGGCGGGAGCTCGGTCGGGAGGTCGTGGTCCTGGTGGTGCGAGGAGTCGTGCGAAGAGCGGGTGGAGCGGGTGGTGTTCTCGGAGGAAGACACGAGATCGATCCTGTTCTGGCCCGTAGCCCCGGGCCGAGGTACTCTGTAACGGAGAAGTTCTCCGCTTGGGGAACACAATACGGAGACACTCTCCGTTTGGCAAGTGAGGTGAACATGCGCGCCGATGCGCAGCGCAACCGGGAGCGACTGATCGAGGTCGCACGCGAGGTCTTCCGCGAGCAGGGGTACGACGCCTCGCTCGACGAGGTGGCCAAGCGGGCCGGTGTGGGAGCCGGCACGCTCTACCGTCACTTCCCCAGCCGTGAGGTGCTCCTCGACGCGATCATGCAGAGCTGGGTCGATCGGGTGAACGACGCGGCCGACAAGGTGCTCACCCACGAGGGCTCGCCGCGCGAGCTGCTCGTGGCGTGGTTCGAGTCCTACGTCGAGCTGATCAGCCTTCACAAGGGCGGGCCCGCCAAGATCACCCAGGCGATGGGCGACGCGAAGTCGCCGATCGTCACCAAGTGCCAGACCCTCACCGCCGCCACCAACCGGATCGTGGAGCGCCTCGAGGAGGAGCACGCCCTGCGCGAGCACGTCGAGGCCGTGCAGATGGCGCGACTGGTGGGCGGCGTGGCGACCGTGGCCGACAACGCCGACCTCGACCGGGCCGCCGTACGCCCGCTGCTCGAGGTCATCGCCGACGGCATGCTGGTCTGATCCCCCGCCCCCACACGCCCCACCCGCCCCACTGACAGGTCACTCCCGACGCTTCTCGGGGTTTGCAGCAGCCGGTCAGTGACGGGATACCCGGTGAGCCGGGGATCGCGACAGAGAGCCGGCCCCGTTGTCCCGGCCCCACCCCTCGGCCAGGATGAGTTGTGACCAGCCGAGCGTTGACCTGCCGCCTCGGGGTCCTCGGTCCGCTCCAGGTCGTGGTCGACGGATCGCCGCACAGCCCGCGGGGGCGCCAGGCCACCCTGCTCGCCCTGCTCGCCGCCGAGGGCGGCGCCACCGTGCCGGTGGACCGGCTGGCGGACGCCCTCTGGCCGGCCGACCCGCCCCGAGACCCGGTCAACGCGATCCAGATCCTCGTCTCGCGGGTGCGCGCGCGCTTCGGGTCCGACCTGGTCGGCACCAGCACGGGCGGCTACCGGCTCGCCCTGCCGGTCGACCAGGTCGACGCGACCCGGTTCGAGGCCCTGGTCGACCAGGCGGCCGAAGCCGCCCCCGAGCAGGCGGTCGAGCTGCTGGGTGCGGCGGAACAGCTCTGGCGCGGACCGGCCCTCACGCCGTACGACGACCTGCCCGGCGCGCGCGAGACCGCGGCGCGACTCACAGCGCTCCGCCTGTCGGCCCGTGAACGACGAGCCCGCGCGCTGGCGGGGCTCGGTCGCCACGACGACGCCGTCGCCGATCTGGAGTCGCTCGTCCTGGCCGACCCCCTGCGCGAATCGGCCGTGGCGGAGCTCGTCACCGCCCTGGCCCGGTCGGGTCGGGCCGCCGAGGCGCTCGGCCGCGTGGCCGACCTCCGGGCCGAGCTCGCCGAGGCCGGGCTCGACCCGTCCCCCTCGATCGAGGCGCTCGAGCAACGGGTGCTGACCGGCGACCTCGGACCCGACGGTGACGTCACCGTGGCCGGGTCGTCGTTGCGGCTGGTGTGCCGCCAGCTCGCCCGTGCCCCTGGCGAGACCGTGACGCTCGGCGAGGCCGGCACCGGCCCGACCCTGGTGTTCGTGCCCGGCTGGGTGTCGCGGCTCGACGCGGTCGCCAGCGGCATCGACCCGCGCGGCCGCGTGCTGGCGCGGCTGGCCGCGGAGGTGCGGGTGGTCACCTACGACCGCTACGGCACCGGCCTCTCGCCGGGCCGGGTCGCGTCGTTCGACCTCGAGAGCAGCGTGACCGAGCTGCTGGCCGTGCTCGATGCGCTGGCTGAGCCGGGGGTCGTGGTCTTCGCCTCCAGCGCCGCGAGCCCGATCGCGATCGCCGCGGCCGCGCGCGACGCGCGGATCGAGCGGCTCGTGCTGCTCGGCGGGTACGCCGACGGCCCGGGGGTCTTCGACAACCCCGGGGTCCGCGAGGCGATGCTGAGCCTCGTGCGCTCCAGCTGGGGCGCGGGGTCACGGGTGCTGGCCAACCTCGTCATGCCCGACCGCTACGACGAGAAGGTGTTCGCCCGCTTCCAGCTCCAGGCGGCCGACGCCGACGTGGCCGCGGGCTTCCTCCAGCAGATGTACGACGCCGACGTCACCGACCAGCTCGCCTCGGTCACGCAGCCGACGCTGGTCCTCCACTACGCCGACGACCCCGCCGTACCGCTCGCCGGCGGCCGTCAGGTGGCCGAGGGCATCCCGGGCGCTCGGTTGCAGGTGCTCGACGGCGCCTACCACCTGCCGCCCGCCCGCGACGCGGCCGCCATCGCGTCGTCGATCGCGGCCTGGTGCCGCGAGCCGCTTCGCGCCGGCGCAGCGGGCGACAGCGCGACAGCGACCTGAAAGGCGGCCCGGCCAGGCTGCGGGCATGACCGACCTCGCCTTCCGCGCCAACCCTGTCCGAGGGCCGCTGAACGCCACGTTCTTCTGGCTCGCCGGCGGGATGTTCGACTCGCTCCTACGGCGGCACAAGCGCCGCGTCTACGCAGATCTGCCCGACACCGTCGTCGAGATCGGGGCGGGGGTCGGTGCCAACCTGCGCTATCTCGCGCCCGGCTCGACGTTGCTCGCGGTCGAGCCCAACCCGGCCATGCACCGACGGCTGCGCGAGGCGGCTCGCCGGCGCGGCGTGCACCTCGACCTGCGCAAGACGACGGCCGAGCGGACCGACCTGCCCGACGCGAGTGCCGACGTGGTCCTGAGCAGCCTGGTGCTGTGCACCGTGTCCGACCCCGACCAGGTGCTGGCAGAGGTACGACGGGTGCTGCGGCCCGGGGGACGCTTCGTGTTCGTCGAGCACGTCGCCGCTCGCGAAGGCAGCGCGCTGCGACGGCTCCAGCGCTGGGTGCGCCGACCGTGGGCGTGGTGCTTCGAGGGCTGCTCGTGTGAGCGCGACCTCGCCGGCGCGATCCGGGCCGCCGGCTTCGACCAGGTCGACATCGACGGCTACCGCCTGCGGTCTCCGTTCCTGCCGTTCAACACCCAGATCGCAGGGGTGGCCACGGCGTGACGCTCGCGATGACGCCGCCGCGGGTCGGGCTGATGTGGCAGCCGGCCGAGGGGGTCGGCGGCAGAAGTGGTGACCTCACGGCGTTCGCGGACGCAGGGCTCGACCACGTCGCGACGGCCGACCATGTCAGCTTCCGTGACGGATCGGGTCGCGACGGCCTCATCGACGCGGCGGGGCTGCTGGCCTCGGGGCCGCTGTCGGTCTACGTCGGCCTCTACCTGCTGGTGCTCCGACATCCGCTGCTCGTCGCCCGCCAGTTGTCGACGCTGGCGGGGTCCGCGCCCGGGCGCCTCGTCCTCGGGGTCGGGGTCGGGGGAGAGGACCGGCACGAGGTGGAGGTCTGCGGCGTCGACCCGCGCACACGGGGCGGCCGCATGGACGAGTGCCTGACGGTGCTGCGTGCACTCCTCGCGGGCGGTCCGGTCACCCACCACGGTCGGTTCTTCGATCTCGACGAGGCGTCGATCCGGCCGACCCCGTCGCCGCCGGTGCCGCTCGTGGTCGGCGGCCGGTCGGAGGCCGCGGTGGTCCGGACCGCCCGGTTCGGCGACGGCTGGCTCGGCATCTGGGTGTCGGCGCGGAGGTACGCCGAGGTGGTCGCGCAGGTCTGTGACCTCGCCGGCGACGCCGGCCGCAACGGCGTCCAGTGGCGCCACGGGCTCAACGTCTGGTGCGGTCTGGGCGCCGACCGGGCAGAGGGGCGCGCTCAGCTCGCCGCCGGGATGAGTGCGATGTACGGCGTGCCGTTCGAGAGCTTCGAGCGGTGGTCGCCGTACGGGACGGCGGAGGAGGTGGCGGCCTTCCTCGCGCCGTACGTCGACGCCGGTGCGCGCGACCTCAACCTGATCTGCCCGGGCATGGATCGTTCCGCGGTCGTGGAGCGTGTCGCCGAGGTCAGGAGGCTGCTGATCGACCGGTAGATTGCTGCCGTGTCCGAGACCCGCGTTGCCCCAGCAGCAGAAGGGCCGACCGGCGTGCGTCTCGACACCGTCGCCGTCGCCGCCTCGGACCCCGAGCACCAGCAGCCGTGGGCAGAGCTCGGGCTGAAGGAGGACGAGTACCTGCGGATCCGCGAGATCCTCGGCCGTCGGCCGACCTCGTCGGAGCTGGCGATGTACTCGGTGATGTGGAGCGAGCACTGCTCCTACAAGTCCTCGAAGGTCCACCTCAAGCAGTTCGGCGAGATCGTGCAGGAGACGCCGGTCGGCAAGATGCTGGCGGGCATCGGCGAGAACGCCGGCGTGCTCGACATCGGCCAGGGCTACGCCGTCACCTTCAAGATCGAGTCGCACAACCACCCGTCGTACGTCGAGCCGTACCAGGGCGCCGCGACCGGCGTCGGCGGCATCGTGCGCGACATCCTGGCGATGGGCGCTCGGCCCGTCGCGGTGATGGACCCGCTGCGGTTCGGCCCGCTCGACGCCGACGACACCCACCGCGTGCTCCCCGGGATCGTGGCCGGGGTCGGGGGCTACGGCAACTGCTTGGGTCTGCCCAACATCGGCGGCGAGGCGGTCTTCGACCCGACGTACGCCGGCAACCCGCTCGTCAACGCGCTGTGCGTCGGCGTCCTCCGCCACGAGGACCTCCACCTCGCGAAAGCGTCGGGCGCGGGCAACCAGGTGATCCTCTACGGCGCGCGCACCGGTGGCGACGGCATCGGCGGGGTCAGCGTGCTGGCCTCGGAGACGTTCACCGACTCCGGGCCGACCAAGCGACCGAGCGTCCAGGTCGGCGACCCGTTCATGGAGAAGCTCCTCATCGAGTGCACCCTCGAGCTGTTCGCGGCGGGCGTGGTCGCGGGTATCCAGGACCTCGGCGGTGCAGGGCTGTCGTGCGCCACCTCCGAGCTGGCCAGCGCCGGCGACGGAGGCATGCGCGTCTCGCTCGACCTCGTGCCGTTGCGCGACTCCTCGCTCGCGCCGGAGGAGATCCTGATGAGCGAGTCGCAGGAGCGGATGATGGCGGTCGTCGAGCCCGGCGACGTCGAGCAGTTCCTCGCGATCTGCGCCAAGTGGGACGTCGAGGCGGTGGCGATCGGCGAGGTCACCGACGGCGACCGGCTCGAGATCTGGTGGCACGGTGAGACCGTGGTCGACGTACCTCCGCGGTCCGTGGCGCACGACGGACCGACGTACGAGCGTCCCTTCGCGCGACCCGGCTGGCAGGACTCCCTCCAGGGCGACGGCGCCGAGTCGCTGCCGCGACCCGCGTCGGACGACGAGCTGCGCGAGACCGTGCTCCGGCTGGCCTCCTCGCCGAACCTCTGCGACAAGTCGTGGATCACCGACCAGTACGACCGCTACGTGCAGGGCAACACCGTGCTCGCTCAGCCGTCGGACGCCGGCATGGTGCGGGTCGACGAGGACACCCACCTCGGGGTAGCGGTGGCGACCGACGGCAACGGGCGGTTCTGCAAGCTCGACCCCTACGTCGGCGCACAGCTCGCCCTGGCCGAGGCCTACCGCAACGTCTCGTGCGCGGGCGGCACCCCGCTGGCCATCTCCGACTGCCTCAACTTCGGCTCGCCCGAGGACCCCGATGTGATGTGGCAGTTCGCCGAGGCCTGCCGGGGGCTCAAGGACGCTTGCGTCGCCCTCGGCATCCCGGTCACCGGGGGCAACGTCTCGCTCTACAACCAGACCGGCACCACCGCGATCCTGCCGACGCCGGTGGTCGCCGTGCTGGGCGTCGTCGACGACGTACGACGCCGCACGTCCACCGGCTTCGTCGCGGAAGGCGAGGTCATCGTGCACCTCGGCCAGACGCGCGAGGAGCTCTCGGGCTCGGAGTGGGCCCACGTCGTCCACGGTCATCTCGGGGGTCGGCCGCCGCAGGTGGACCTGCGCGACGAGGCCAACCTCGGTCGGCTGCTCGTCGAGGGCGCGCGCGCCGGCTACCTCACCTCGGCCCACGACATGTCCGAGGGCGGTCTCGCCCAGGCGCTCGTGGAGTCGTGCCTGCGCGCCGGTGTCGGGGCGACGGTCTCGCTGCTCGGCGACCCGTTCGTCGGGCTGTTCTCCGAGTCCGCCGCGCGCGCGATCGTGACGGTCTCACCCGACCGGCTCGACGCGTTCCTGACCATGGCCGCGAGCCTCGGCGTACCTGCCGGTGAGGTCGGCCGCACCGGCGGCTCCTCGCTCGTGGTCACCGATCGTTTCGAGATCCCGCTCGACGAGCTCTCCGCCGCCTGGCGCACCACCCTCCCGGCCGCGTTCGGCTGACCCCACCTGTCCCGGCTCCACCATGTTCACATGGTGGAGCGCCGCTTCTCACTGCGAATTCGACGCGAGAAGGCCTGCTTCACCACGTTCACATGGTGAAGCAGAGACACCCGCGGACCACCCACCCGCCCCCACTTCCTGGGAGACTCCCGGCGTGAGCACCGAGCCCCGGACGATCAGGTACGGCGACGACCCGTCCCAGTTCGGCGAGCTCACCTTCCCGGCCGAGACACCGAAGGGCGTGGTCGTGGTCATCCACGGCGGCTTCTGGAAGGCGGCGTACGACGTGTCGCTCGGCCGACCCTTGGCGGCCAGCCTGGCCGCGCACGGCTGGGCGGCCTGGAACATCGAGTACCGCAGGGTCGGCAACGGCGGCGGTGAGCCGGCCACGTTCGACGACGTCGCCGCCGCGATCGACGCCCTCCAGCGGCCTCGACCTGCCGCTCGACCGCGTCCTCGCCGTCGGCCACTCCGCGGGCGGCCACCTCGCCACGTGGGCGTCCGCGCGTGGCCGCTTCCCCCGCTGGCGCGCCGCCGTGGAGCTGACCGGGGTGGTCTCCCAGGCCGGGGTGCTCGACCTGGTGGCCGCTCACGAAGCCGGCCTCGGCAGCGGTGCGGTGGTGGGGCTGCTCGGCCGCGCGCCCGGCCCCGACGACGCACCGCTCGACCCGCAGCGGCAGATCCCGCTCGCCGTACCCGTCCACTGCGTCCACGGCCGCGGCGACGACGTTGTTCCGGTGAGTCAGTCCCGCGACTACGTCGCCGCTGCCCGGGCCGCGGGCGCGGACGCGTGGCTCACCGAGGTCGAGGGCGACCACTACGTCGTCATCGACGACGCGTCGCCGGTGTGGACCCGGACCCTGGAGATCCTCGATGGACTCTGACGGCCTGCGCATCGGCCGCGCCGTCGTCGTACCCGAGCGCGAGCTGACCGAGCGCTTCTCCCGCTCGTCGGGCCCCGGGGGTCAGGGCGTGAACACCGCCGACTCGCGCGTCGAGCTGTCGTACGACGTGGGCCGCTCGCCGGCTCTGCCCGCGACCGTGCGGGCCCGGATGCTCGCCCGCCTCGAGGGCCGGCTCGTGGACGGCGTGGTGACCGTCGCGGCCTCCGAGCACCGCACCCAGCTCGCCAACCGGCGGGCCGCCCGCGAGCGGATGGCGACGCTCCTCACCGAGGCGGCCGCCCCTCCGCCCCGCAAGCGCCGACCCACCAAGCCCAGCCGGGCCGCCAAGCAGCGCCGTCTCGACGCCAAGAAGCGACGTTCCCAGACCAAACAAGGTCGCTCGGGTCGCTGGGACTGACCCGCCGTACCACCCCCCACCAGTCCTGGGGAGCTGTGGGCGGATGGGGATAGTCCGTGACGATCTGCAGGCGAAAAGGGTGAAATGACCTGCAAATCGTCACGGACTACCCCGACTCAGCCCACCACCTCAGCAGAGAGGGAAGGGGTCGAGGAGTCGAGCTCGGCGTGCCACTCAGCTGGGCCGGGGGACCGAGCGGATGGTGTGGCTGAGGGTCGGGATCAGCGCCCCGCACGCCGTACCGAGGACGAGCAGGGCGATCGCCTCGCTGCCGCCGAGGTGGGTGAGCATCCAGCCTCCCGAGCATGGGCGCGAAGGGCATCACGCCCATCGAGACGAAGGTCATCGCCGAGCCGACCCGGCCCTGGAGGTCGTCGGGCGTCATCGCGGCGCGGTAGGCGCCGATGCCGGCGTTGCCGGCCGGGTTGAGCAGCAGCAGGAAGAAGACCGACGTGCAGGCGGCCAACGGCGTGGACCACCACACCAGCGGGAGCAGCGGCAGCACGCACATCCAGGCGACGGCCACGGTGAGGACGCCGGTGCGACTGCGGTCGATGATCGACGGCGCCGCGAGCGCGCCGAGGATGCCGCCGATCCCGGCCGCGGTCGAGACCAGCCCGATCTGGGCGGCAGGGAAGCCCTCGCGGATCAGCCGCATGGTGACGACGAAGAAGCACGCGTTGACCAGCAGGTTGCTGATCCCCGACCACACCAGCAGGGTGCGGAAGAAGGGCTGGTGCCAGACGAAGCGGAACCCCTCCTTCACCTGCTCGATCGGCGAGACCGCGGCCCCCTCGCGGGGCTTGGGGTGGAGGTCGGTGCGCAGCCGGCTCAGGGTGAAGCACGACACGGCGTACGACAGCGCGTCGAACAGGAACGGCGCCCACGTGCGCACGCTGTAGAGCAGGCCGCCGAGCGGACCCCCGAGCAGGGAGCCGATGTGCTGACGCGCCTGGTTCTGGCTGTACGCCGTGGACAGGTCCTCGTCGCGGACGACCCCGCGGATCGCGGCGATCTGAGCAGGCTGGAAGACGCCCTGGGCGACGCCGGTCAGCAGCGCGACCACGGCGAGGTGGGGCACCGTGAGGGCTCCGAGCCATCCGGCCACAGCCAGGCTGCCGTAGAGCAGGCAGCCGCTCGCGCTGGCCATCAGCATCAGTGCGCGACGGTCGTAGCGGTCGGCGAGGATCCCGCCCGGCAGCAGCATCGCGCAGATGCCGAGCAGTCCCGCGGCCTCGAGCAGGGCCGCGACGAGCGTCGACCCGGTCAGGTGGTAGCCGATCAGGGGGAACACGAAGAGCGACATCGCCGAGCCGAGCTCGCTGATGGTCTCGCCGGTCCAGAGGATGGTGAAGTCGCGGTTGCGGCTGAGCTCCCGGTAGCTGGTCATGTTCCGCACCATATGTTGCGCAATTACTATTGCGCAAGAGTCCGTGCGGAATTTGCTAGGGTGCGGTCCGTGGCCGAACCCCGAGACCTACAAGACCCACGACCCGCGGGTGCTGCGCGCCATCGCGCACCCGGTCCGCGTGCGGATCCTCCACGAGCTGAACGCCGCCGGCCCGTCGCGCGCCGCCGACCTCGCCGCCGACCTCGACATCCCGGCCAACCAGGCCAGCTTCCACCTGCGCCAGCTCGCCAAGTACGGCCTGGTCGTCGAGGCCCCCGAGGAGGCGCGCGACCGGCGCGACCGGGTCTGGAAGGTCGTCAGCGAGTCGGGCATCCAGCTCGACCTCTCCGCGATGGACAAGGAGCCGGGCGGCCCGGCCGCCGTCGACGTGTGGAGCGAGAACTCCCGGCGGTTCAGCCATGCGGTGGTCGACGCGATCTACGCCAGCGCCCGCGACGAGGACTCGTTCGGCCACCTGAGCCAGGGGGCGCTGCGGCTCACCGAGGACGAGGCGAAGGAGTTCGTGACCGAGCTGGCCGAGGTCGGCCGCGCGGTGGAACGCGCGCACCCGAGGACGCGACCCGGAGCGCAAGACCTACATGTTCATGGAGATCCTGCAGCTCTACCCCGACCTCGGTCCCGCCGCCGACGAGTGACCGGCGCGTGGTGAGATGGGTGCGTGCCTGCCCGTCTCCGGCCCGCCGCCGCCGCGGAGGTGAGCGCCGCCCTGGCGGCGTCGCCGCGTGATCGGGAGCAGACCCGGCTGCTGGTGAAGCACTTCCTCGCCGTGCTCGTCCGAGCGCGCGCCCGGGCGCGTCGGTCGAGGTGCGGGTGCCGCCGTACGCCGCGGTGCAGGCGGTCGCCGGGCGTCCGGCACACGCGCGGCACCCCGCCGGCCGTCGTCGAGCTCGACGCCGACACCTGGATCGCGCTGGCGACCGGTTCGCTGGCGTGGGCGCGACGCCGAGGCCGCGGGCCGGGTGCGGGCCAGCGGCGAGCGCGCCGACCTGTCGCCCCTGCTTCCCCTGGAGGATCGCGTGATCGTCGCCGCTGCTCCCCACCCAGGCGCTGGCTCGACGCGGTCGGCCCGGTCGACGGGGTCGAGCTGGTCGTCTGGCGGGGCGACGGCCCGCCGCCGCGCGACGACGCCGACCTCGTCGTGCCCGACTACGCCCGCGGCCGCGCGGCCGCTCGCGATGCTCGACGCCCTGCCGCGGCTGCGCGTCGTACAGCTGCAGACGGCGGGGTACGACGGCGTGCCTCGAGCTGGTGCCCGCGGGCGTCGCAGCTCGCCAGCGCCCGCGGCGTGCACGACGACGCGACCGCCGAGCTGGCCCTGGGGCTCACCATCGCGTCGCTGCGCGGGATCGACGTCGCGGTGCGCGAGCAGCGGCACCTGGCACCAGGACACCCGGCGCCGCAGCCTGGCCGACAGCCGGGTCGCGATCCTCGGCTACGGCTCGATCGGCCGCGCGGTCGCCGAGCGGATGGTGGCCTGCAAGGCGGTGGTCACCGGCGTCGCGTCGGCGGCTCGCGACGACGACCTCGTGGGTCGGGTCGTCACCGCCGACGACGTGGACTGGGCGGCGCAGCACGTCGTGGTCGTCGTGCTGCCGCTCAGCGACGCGACCCGGCACGTCGTCGACGCGGCGTTCCTGGCCCGGCTGTCCGACGGCGCGCTGGTCGTCAACGTCGGCCGCGGGCCCCTGCTCGACACCGACGCGGTGCTCGCCGAGGCCGGCCGGCTGCGGTTCGCCCTCGACGTCACCGATCCCGAGCCGCTGCCCGAGGACCATCCGCTCTGGACCGCCCCCGGCGTGCTCGTCACCCCCCACATCGCCGGCGGTACGACGGCGATGCTGCCCCGGATCGCCGCCCTGGTCCGCGACCAGCTCGAGCGCCTCCGCGACGGCCGCCCCCTCCGCAACCTCGTCCGCTGAGCCGAGCGCGAGTGGCGCAGAGCTCGACGAGTCGCCTCGGACGTCGGCCACGACTCAGCATCAGGCGGTGATGACCTCGCGGAAGGCGTTGACCAGCAGGTCGATGTCGGACTCGGTGGCGACGATCGGCGGGGCGAGGCGCACGGTCTGGCCGTGGGCCTCCTTGGCCAGGATCCCCTTGGCCAGCAGGGCCTCGGTGAACTCGCGGCCGGTCATCTTGTCCGGCGCGATGTCGATGCCGGCCCACAGGCCGCGGGCGCGGACGGCGTCGATGCCGCTGCCCGACCAGGTCGGACAGCCCGACGTACAGCTGCTCGCCGAGCTTCGCGGCGCGCTCCTGGAACTCACCGGTCTCGCAGCATCGCCACCACCTCGCGGCCGATCGCGGCGGCGAGCGGGTTGCCGCCGAACGTCGAGCCGTGGGTGCCGGGCGTGATCACGCCGAGCACGTCGCGGTCGGCGGCGACGGCGGAGACGGGGTAGAGCCCGCCGCCGAGCGCCTTGCCGAGGATGTACATGTCGGGGACGACGTCCTCGTGGTCGCACGCGAACGTGCGGCCGGTGCGGGCCAGGCCCGACTGGATCTCGTCGGCGACCATCAGCACGCTGCTGCGTCGCGGCACAGCGCGCGGACGTCCTGGCAGGTAGCCCTCGCGGCGGGATGACCACGCCGGCCTCGCCCTGCACCGGCTCGAGCAGCACGGCCACCGTGGTGTCGTCGATCGCCGCCCGCAGCGCCTCGATGTCGCCGTACGGCACGAGCCGGAAGCCCGGGGTGTACGGCGCGTAGTCGTGCGTCGCGTCGGGGTCGGTCGAGAACGACACGATCGTGGTGGTGCGCCCGTGGAAGTTGCCCTCCATCGCGACGATCGTCGCCTGGTTCTCCGGCACGCCCTTGACCTGGTAGCCCCACTTGCGGCTGACCTTGATCGCGGTCTCGACGGCCTCGGCGCCGGAGTTCATCGGCAGGATCATCTCCTTGCCGGTGAGGTCGGCGAGCGCCTCGGAGAACGGGCCGAGCTGGTCGTTGTAGAACGCGCGGCTGGTCAGCGTCAGGCGGCCGAGCTGCTCGCGCGCGACCTCGACGAGGCGCGGGTGGCCGTGGCCGAAGTTGAGCGCGGAGTAGCCGGCGAGGCAGTCGAGGTAGCGCTTGCCGTCGACGTCGGTGACCCAGGCGCCCTCGCCGGAGGCGAGCACCACGTGGCAGCGGGTGGTAGTTGTGCGCGGCGTAGGTCTCGGTGAGCTCGATGTGGTGGGCGGTGGCGGGCGTGGAGTGGTTCATGAGCGCTGCTTTCGGCGCCGACGGGATCGCGGGCACGCGGACGTCCCCCATCGTCTCGCACCACCACCCCGGTCGCCAAATGATTGTCAGACAATTCTGGGCGTCGTCGGGATAGTCCCTGACGATTCGGTCGGTCGGAAACCGCCGGATCGCAGCCGAACCGTCGGGGACTATCCCCGGCCTGGGTAGGTTCGCGGCGGCATGAGCGATGACGACCTCCGCGCGCGGGTGCGCGACGTCCTTCCCGGCGTACGACGTGACCTCGAGGCCCTGGTCCGGATCGAGTCGGTCAGCGCCGACCCGGAGCGGGCCGGCGAGGTGCAGCGCAGCGCCGAGGCCGTGCGCGACCTGTTCGCCGCCGAGGGCTTCGACGTCCAGATCACCAGCGCCGACGGCGGCCGCCCGGCGGTGATCGCGCACAAGCAGGCGGCCCGCGAGGGCGCGCCGACGGTGCTGCTCTACGCCCACCACGACGTCCAGCCCGAGAACGACCACGCCGACTGGGACTCCCCGCCGTTCGAGCCGACCGAGCGCGACGGCCGCCTCTACGCCCGCGGCGCCGCCGACGACAAGGCCGGCATCGCCGCCCACCTCGGCGCCCTCCGCGTCCACGGCGACGACCTGCCGGTCAACGTCGTGATGTTCGTCGAGGGCGAGGAGGAGGTCGGCTCCGACAGCCTGCCCGGCGCTGCTGAAGCAGCACCTCGACGAGCTCCGCGCCGACGTCATCGTGATCGCCGACAGCGGCAACTGGGACATCGGCGTCCCCGCCCTCACCACCAGCCTGCGCGGCCTGGTCCGCGTCGACGTCGAGGTCCGCACCCTCACCCACGCCGTCCACTCCGGCATGTGGGGCGGCCTGGTCCCCGACGCCCTGATGACCCTGAGCCCGCGTCATCGCCAGCCTGCACGACGACGCGGGCAACGTCGCCGTCGAGGGCCTGTACGCCGGCCCCGCGGCCGACGTCGACTACCCCGAGGAGCGGCTGCGGGCCGAGTCCGGCGCCGTCGCGAGCATCGACTGGATCGGCAGCGGCTCGACCGTCGAGCGGCTCTGGACCAAGCCCGCGCTGTCGGTCATCGGCCTCGACGCGCCCAAGGTCGCCGGCTCCAGCAACACCCTCGTCCCCGCCGCGAAGGCCCGGCTCAGCCTGCGGATCGCCCCCGGCGACACCGTCGCCAACGCCCGCGCCGCGCTCGACGCGCCACCTCGAGCAGCACGTCCCCTGGGGCGCCGAGCTCACCATCACGCCGGTCGACACCGGCGAGCCGACCCAGATCGACGCCACCGGCCCGGCGTACGACGCGGCCCGCGCCGCGTTCACCGAGGCCTGGGACGGCACCGAGCCGATCGACATGGGCGTCGGCGGCTCGATCCCGTTCATCGCGGAGTTCCTCGACGCGTTCCCCGAGGCCAGCGTGCTGGTCACCGGCGTCGAGGACCCCGACACCCGCGCCCACGGCGCCAACGAGGGCCTCCACCTCGCCGAGTTCGAGCGCGTCGTCCACGCCGAGGCGCTGCTGCTCGCAGAAGCTCGGCGAGCGCGCTGACGCCTCAGCGGGTCACGGCGTACAGGAAGCACTGCGGCAGCACGGTCCGCACGTGCACGGTCGCCACCTCCGGCTCGCGCGAGCAGGTCCTCGAGCACCGGCTCGACGGTCCTCGTCGCCGACCAGGGTGTTGTGCGTCGTAGTCCATCGACCCGTCGGCGCGGTAGGTGCGCAGCAGCAGCGGGCCGCGGCGCAGCCCGCGGGCAGCCGGCTCCGCCGGGCCCGTCGCAGCGCTCGGCGTGCACGTACACCGGCCCGACCTCGCGCCACGGCGACAGCTCGGTGAACGGCGCCCACGAGATCAGGGCGATCCGCTCGCCGGGCCGCGCGAACCGCAGGCAGCAGCGCAGCGGCTCGCCCTCGCCGCTCGCGGCGTACGGCGTGAACGGGTTGCCGAACTCGTCCTCGCCGGCCGCGCGTACGGCGTCCAGCCGGGCCGGGTCGATCGCGTGCACGGTCAGGGTCTGGTGGGTCTGGGTCGTCGTGGTCATGCCTCCAGCTGAGCCATCGACCGGGGCACCGTGTTCCGGCGGGAATCGGACACCGCGACGAGGCCGTCGACGGGTGCGGCGATGCCGATGCCCGTGCGTACCCGCTCACCTAGACTCGCCACGTGACCCCACCCACCAGCCGCCGGGGCGGCGACGGTCGGCTCACCGCGGCGCTCGACCCGCTCGACCAGGGTCCCCAGGACGCCTGCGGCGTCTTCGGGGTCTGGGCCCCCGGCGAAGAGGTCTCCAAGCTCGCCTACTTCGGGCTCTACGCGCTGCAGCACCGCGGCCAGGAGTCGGCCGGCATCGCGGTCAGCAACGGCCGCCAGATCCTGGTCTACAAGGACATGGGCCTGGTCTCGCAGGTCTTCGACGACTCCACGCTCGAGTCGCTCAAGGGCCACCTCGCGATCGGCCACTCGCGCTACTCCACGACCGGCGCGAGCACCTGGCAGAACGCCCAGCCGACGTTCCGCCCGACCGACGACGGCTCGATCGCGCTGGGCCACAACGGCAACCTGATCAACACCCACGAGCTCCGCGCAGATGGTCGCCGACGCTGCCCGGCCTGCCCGGCGAGCTCGAGCTCACACCGCGGCCGTCGAGACAGCCTCCACCAACGACACCGCCCTGGTCACCGCGCTGCTCGCCCACCACCCCGACACCTCGCTCGAGCAGCGCGCCCTCGAGGTGCTGCCGCTGCTGCGCGGCGCCTTCTCGCTTCGTCTGGATGAACGAGCACGACGCTGTACGCCGCCCGCGACCCGCAGGGCATCCGGCCGCTGGTCCTCGGCCGGCTCGACCGCGGCTGGGTCGTCGCCAGCGAGGACGCCGCGCTGGCCACGTCGGCGCCAGCGTCGTCCGCGAGGTCGAGCCCGGCGAGATGCTCGTGATCGACGAGAACGGCCTGCGCTCCCACCGCTTCGCCGAGCCCGAGCCCAAGGGCTGCGTGTTCGAGTACGTCTACCTCGCCCGCCCCGACGCCACCATCGCCGGCCGCAGCGTGCACCAGGCCCGGGTCGAGATGGGCCGCCAGCTGGCCCGCGAGTTCCCGGTCGAGGCCGACCTGGTGATCCCGGTGCCCGGAGTCCGGCACGCCCGCCGCCGCGGGGTACGCCGAGGAGAGCGGCATCCCGTTCGGCCAGGGCTTCGTCAAGAACGCCTACGTCGGCCGCACGTTCATCCAGCCCAGCCAGACCCTGCGCCAGCTCGGCATCCGGCTCAAGCTCAACGCGCTCGAGCACATGATCCGCGGCAAGCGGATCGTGGTCGTCGACGACTCGATCGTCCGCGGCAACACCCAGCGCGCCCAGGTCCGGATGCTGCGCGAGGCCGGCGCCGCTCGAGGTCCACGTCCGGATCAGCAGCCCGCCGGTGAAGTGGCCGTGCTTCTACGGCATCGACTTCGCCACCCGCGCCGAGCTGATCGCCAACGGCCTCGACGTCGACGAGATCGCCGCCAGCATCGGCGCCGACAGCCTCGGCTACATCTCGCTCGACGGGATGATCGAGGCCACCGGCCAGGCGCCGGCGACCTCTGCCTGGCCTGCTTCACCGGCGAGTACCCCGTCGCGCTGCCCGACGAGAGCCTGCTCGGCAAGCACCTGCTCGAGGTGACCCTCACCTCGCCGCACGCCGCGCGCGCTTGCCCGTCCTCAACAACCCCTGACCGAGGGAGCCCGCCCGTGACCGAGCCGACCCCGCCCTCGGGGCCCACGCGTACGCCGCCGCCGGCGTCGACATCGAGGCCGCCGACAAGGCCGTCGACCTGATGAAGGCCTGGGTCGAGAAGACCGCCGGCCCCGAGGTGATCGGCTCGCTCGGCGGCTTCGCCGGCCTGTTCGACGCCTCGGCGCTGACGCGCTACCGCCAGCCGATCCTGGCGACGTCGACCGACGGCGCCGGCACCAAGGTCGCGATCGCCCAGGCGATGGACGTCCACGACACCATCGGCTTCGACCTGGTCGGCATGGTCGTCGACGACCTCGTCGTCTGCGGCGCCGAGCCGCTGTTCATGACCGACTACATCGCCTGCGGCCGGGTCGTGCCCGAGCGGATCGCGGCCATCGTCAAGGGCATCGCCGAGGCCTGCGTCGAGGCCGGCTGCGCGCTGGTCGGCGGCGAGACCGCCGAGCACCCCGGCCTGATGGAGCCCGACGCGTACGACGTCGCCGGCGCGGCCACCGGCGTCGTCGAGGCCGCCGAGCTGCTCGGCCCCGGCCGGGTCCGCCCCGGCGACGTCGTCGCTGGCGATGGCGTCGAGCGGCCTGCACTCCAACGGCTACTCCCTGGTCCGCCACGTCCTGCTCGAGCAGGCCGGCTGGGCGCTCGACCGCGACGTCCCCGAGCTCGGCCGCACGCTCGGCGAGGAGCTGCTCGAGCCGACCCGGATCTACGCCAAGGCGTGCCTCGCGCTGGCCGCCGAGACCGGCGTGCACGCGATGGCCCACGTCACCGGCGGCGGCCTCGCGGCCAACCTCGCCCGGGTCCTGCCCGAGGAGCTCTCGGTGACCCTCGACCGCGCCACCTGGACGCCGGCGCCGATCTTCGACCTCGTACGCCGGGTCGGCGAGGTGTCGCAGGACGACCTCGAGGCGACCCTCAACTGCGGCGTCGGCATGGTCGCCCTGCTGCCCGCCGACGACGTCGACCGGGCCGTCGCGACCCTCGACCGGTTCGGCATCGCACGCCTGGGCGGCGGGCGAGGTCGGCGCTCGACGCCGAGCGCGGCGGCGAGGTCCCGCTGACCGGCCAGCACCCCGGCTGGAGCGCTGAGGGCCTCCGACCCCGTTTCGGCCGTCGCGGACCGTTCGGGCGAATTTGGCTCAATCGGGATGGGGTGTGCGGGAACAGCCACCCATTGGGTAGCGTTGCCCCCACGACGACATGACCGATCAGACCGGTGCCACGGTGACTTTCCCCTGGCCCCGGCCCAGAGTGCGAGGGGGTCGACCCTATGGGGCGCGGCCGAGCTAAAGCCAAGCAGACGAAGGTCGCCCGCGACCTGAAGTACCGCACTCATGAGGCGGACTTCGGGGCACTGGCGCGCGAGCTGCACGGCGAGACCGACAGCGACGCCACCGACGAGTCGGTGGACGACCCCGCCGACGAGTGGTCGGACTACGCCGAGCCGTCTCGCGACTGACTCCTCCGTCGAGTTGGCCCTCCGGGCCGGTCACTTGGCCCTTGCGGCTGAGTTGACGCGCCCGGAGGGCCACCTCAACGCACCCGCGGGCGCCAACTCAGCGGCGTGGGCAGGTACAGCCCGCGGAGGCGGCCGACGTCGCGCATCCGGCGCTCGGCGAGCCGGTCGGCGGCCTCGGCCGGGGTGACCGCGTCGGTCGCGGCCAGCTCGAAGACCGCCTGGGTGGTCTCGTAGATCTCCGCCGGCACGCTGCTCGGCGCGCTCGAAGCTGAACCCCTCGAGCTCGTCGGCGACCTGGATCAGGCCGCCGGAGTTCACGCAGTAGTCGGGCGCGTAGAGGATGCCGCGGTCGGCCAGCGCCTTCTCGATGCCGGGGTGGGCGAGCTGGTTGTTGGCGGCGCCGCAGACGATCTTGCGCGGTCAGCACGTCGACCACCTCGTCGGTCAGCGCACCGCCCATCGCGCACGGCGCGTAGACGTCGATCTCGGCGCGCACCAGCGCGTCGGCGTCGGCGACCGCGGTCGCGCCGTACTCCGTGCACCATCGCGTCGACCGCCGGCTGGTCGACGTCGGTCACGACGACCTGCGCCCCGTCGTCGACGCAGGTGCTTGACCAGGTGGTGGCCGACCTTGCCGACGCCCGCGACGCCGACCGTGCGGCCGGACAGGGTCGGCGTGCCCCAGACGGCCTCGGCGCTGGCGCGCATGCCCTGGAACACGCCGTACGCCGTGAGCACCGACGAGTCGCCGGCGCCGCCGTGGGCGACGGTGCGGCCGGTGACGAAGCGGCACTCGCGCGCGACGACGTCCATGTCGGCGGAGTAGGTGCCGACGTCGCAGGCGGTGTAGTAGCGGCCGTTGAGCGACTGCACGAACCGGCCGTAGGCCCGCAGCAGCGCCTCGGTCTTGTCCTTCATCGGGTCGCCGATGATCACGGCCTTGCCGCCGCCGAGGTCGAGGCCGGCCAGCGCCGCCTTGTAGGACATGCCGCGCGAGAGGTTGAGGACGTCGCGGACCGCGTCCGCGGTCGAGGCGTAGGGGTAGAAGCGGGTGCCGCCGAGGCCGGGGCCGAGGGCGGTCGAGTGGATCGCGATGATCGCCCTGAGGCCGGTCGCGGGGTCGTTGCAGAAGACGACCTGCTCGTGCTCGGCGCCGAGCTCGAAGACGTCGACGCCGTCGGCGACGGTCGACGGGGCTGCGCGGGTACGGAGGGGTCCGCAGACATGCGGGTGCCTCTTTCGGTCGCGCCACGCGGGTGGGTGGCGTAGGGGCGGGCCACGAGGGGTGGGGTGACCCACTTCGCAGGATAGTGCCGCCGACCGGGCGCGCCGGGAATCGACCGGCGTGGTCAGTGCAGCTGCTGGGTGACCACCAGCGCGCCGCCGAAGCAGACGAGGAACACGGCGAGGCAGACCAGCGCGAACAGCACCCGCGACGCCGGACGTCCGCGTCGGCGCGCCGGTGGTCCCGACGTCGGCGGCCGGAGTCGGCCGGGCTGACCAGCAGCGTCCGGTCCGCGCTCGGGCGCGAGCGCCTGCAGCGCGTTGACGAAGGCCCGGACGGTCGGGCCAGCGGTCCTCGCGGTTCGGGGCCAGCCCGCGCAGCACGACGTCGTCGACCTCGGGGGCACGTCGGCGAGCGCTCGGCGGCGGGGGCGGCTCGAGCTGCGCCAGGTCGGCGATCGTGCCGCTGTGGGCGACCCGCCCGGTCAGCAGCTGGTAGGTGACCGCCGCCAGCGCGTAGACGTCGGCCCGTTCGTCGACACCGCCGCCCGTGCCTGCTCCGGCGCCATGTACGCCGGCGTCCCGACCACGTGGGTCAGCCCGCTGGCGTGCAGCATCGCCTTGGCGACCCCGAGGTCGGCCACCATCACCCGCATCCCGTCGCCGTCGCTGCGCAGCAGCAGGTTCGCCGGCTTGATGTCGCGATGGATCGAGCCCTGCTGCGTGCAGCACCGTCAGTCCCGCCCCGGCCTGCGTGACCAGGTCGAGCGGTGCGGTCGAGCGGCAGCCGGCGCTCGCGCTCGAGCAGGTTCGCGACCGTGCCCCGGTCGGCGTACGACATCACGAAGTACGGCGTCCCCTCGACCTCGCCGATGTCGTACACCCGGACGACGTAGTCGGAGTCGGCCCGGCGCAGGATCCGCGCCTCCTGGAGGAACCGGTCGCGGATGTCGAGCCGCTGGGCCCAGTTGCGCCGCGCTACGCGAGCTCGCACTGCTCTGGCTGGCCGACAAGGTGGACGAGGGCCTGCAGCGGTACCGGGTCGAGCACAAGATCCAGGGCGCGTGGGAGGCCAGGGAGCGGGTGGTGGTCGCGCTGACCGGCGGCCCCGAGGGCAAGACGCTGATCAGGCGGGCCGCCCGGATCGCCGCCCGGTCCGCGGGCGGCGACCTGCTGGCCGTGCACGTCACCAAGTCCGACGGCCTGACCGGCGCAGATCCGGCCGCGCTGGCCGCCCAGCGGCAGCTGGTCGAGTCGGTGGGCGGCACCTACCACCAGGTCGTCGGCGACGACATCTCCGAGGCCCTGCTGACCTTCGCCCGGGCGGAGAACGCCACGCAGCTGGTGCTGGGCGCCACCCGCCTGGTCGTGGCTGACCGCCACGCTCACCGGACCGGGTATCAGCGTCCGGACCATCCGCGGCTCCGGCGACATCGACGTGCACATCGTCACCCACGCGCAGATGGGCCGGGGCCGGGGCCTGCCGCGGCCGCGGGGCGCAATCACGCTGCGCCGGCAGATATCCGGGTACGTGCTGGCCGCGGTGCTGGCACTGGTCCTGACGGTGGCGCTGGCCACCATGCGCGGCGACCTCAACCTCACCAGCGACGTACTGATCTACCTGGTCGGGGTGATCCTGGTCGCGCTGGTCGGCGGGTTCGCCCCGGCCGTGCTCGCCGCCATCGCCGACTCGCTGCTGCTGAACTACTACTTCACCCCGCCCATCCACACCTGGAACATCTACCTGGCCAACAACGCGCTCGCCCTCGGCGTGTTCGTGGTGGTGGCGGTGCTGGTCAGCACGGTGGTCGACATCGCGGCCCGGCGCTCCAGGCAGGCGGCCCGGGCGAACGCGGAGTCCGAGCTGCTGACCACCACGGCGGGCAGCGTCCTGCGCGGCCAGCAGGGGCTCAGCGCGCTGCTTGACCGGATCCGCGAGGCGTTCGGCATGGACTCGGTCACGCTGCTCGAGTGCACGTCACCCGACGGCCAGCAGCCGGGCGACGCGTCCGCGGGCCGGCTGAGGAGCACGCCGGGCGGCTGGCACGTGGTGGCCAGCCGTGGTGAGCCCGCGGTGACCCAGCCGGGGGAAGCCGACGTCGAGATGCCGGTGACCGACTCGCTGTCGCTCGTCCTGCGCGGCCTGCCGCTGCCCGCTGCGGACCGGCGCGTGCTCGGCGCGTTCGCCTCCTACGCGGCGGTCGCGCTCGACCAGCAGCGGCTGACCGCCGAGGCACAGGCGGCCAAGCCGATCGCGGCCGCGGACCGGATGCGGACGGCGCTGCTCGCCGCGGTCAGCCACGACCTCCGGACCCCGCTGGCGTCGGCCAAGGCCGCCGTGACCAGCCTGCGGTCACCGGACGTGAACTGGGCGGCCGAGGACCACGACGAGCTACTCGCGACCGCGGAC